>NZ_JBFAJH010000037.1:0-81491 GCF_040655115.1 Streptomyces atratus
ACGACGACTCGCTGGCGGAACACGGGCGGATCGCGGCAACGCTGCGCTACTGAGCAGGAGTCGCCGACCAGTAGGGGGAACAGCACATCTGCAGATCCCGGACCGACCCGGGAACTCGGCGGCGGCGCCCTTTCGTTGCCCCTGCGGAGGCTGCCGGTGCGGGTTGTGCACGGAATCCGTACCGACCCCACCGTTCCACTGCCCTGTGAGGTGTGACACGATGCTGGCCACCCCCACGCCACGGCTGACGCCCTGGCTTCCCGGCATCGCCGCACCACAGGAACCACAGGAGACATCCCGCGTGCAGACCTCCGAACTCCCGGACCTCGCGCACACCGACACCGGGCCGATGCAGTGGCTCGTGACCGCGACCGCCATGGCCGCCGTCGTCGCGGCGGCAGGCATGCTCCAGCCGGATGCCGCCACCGCCTCGGCCTCGAACCCTCACCGCACGACGACGCAGCACGGCACCGCACCCGCGGCCGCCCCCGATCCGGCCCGGGCGAGCTTCCCGCTGGACTGCGGGACGGTGGGGAGCACCGTCGCCAAGCAGGTCCCCGGTGACCTCGACGGCGACGACCGGCCGGAGACCGTCGCCGTGGTCCACTGCGCGGCCGGCTCCGGCACCCCGCCGAGCGGCGTCTACGTCCTCACACAGGGAAGCGGGGCCGCACCCCGGGTCGTTGCGACCCTGGTGGACCCCGTGCAGAAGATGAGCATCGGTGACTTCACCGTGCGTGACGGAATCATCTCCGCCACGCTCCTCGGCTACTCCTCGCCCGAAACCCCGCGCTGCTGTCCCGACCAGCAGGAAAAGGTGACCTGGCAGTGGCGGAACGGCTCCTTCGTCCGCGCCGCGCAGAGCGGCGCGAACAGCGTCTGACCGGTCACTTCCCGTATCCGGCAGGCCGGGGCCGCCGTATCAGGCGTCGGGGCCGTAGAGCTCGACCCTGTCCGAAACGCGACGTACATGAATGCAGTCGCCCGGGCACTCCTTGGCCGAATCGACCACGTCCTGAAGCAGCGGCAGCGGGACGGGCGTCGTCGCCCCCTTGTCCTGCAGCAGCTCGTCGTCGTCGCTCTTCACGTACGCCAGACCGTCGATGTCCAGCTCGAAGACCTCCGGCGCGTACTGCACGCAGATCCCGTCTCCCGTGCAGAGGTCCTGGTCGATCCAGACCTCCAGGTCCTGCGTGTCGCTGCCGGTGGGAGCGTCCTGCTGCACGGTCATTTCTCCTGCCGTTCCCTGCGTATTCGAACCAAAAAAAGCCAGCCCTGACGGGTGTTGACCGGTTCGACGATACAACCGGCCGCATTCCGATGGTGAACGGTGGGTATTCCCCTGGCGTGAGGGAGAGCGCAAGGGTGAAGATCGGACACACCCCGCAGTCTTTGTGATCTAGGGGTTTCAATCATCACCCACCCAGGTAGGGTCAGGAAGCGTCCAGCTCCCCTTGGAGGAGGTGAGGACCGTGGCAGCCCACGACGACGACATCAACCGCGGCATCCGGCCCGGGCGGGGGTCCGAAGACCCAGCCGGCCAGGTCGCCTATCTTGAGCAGGAAATCGC
Source organism: Streptomyces atratus (assembly GCF_040655115.1). Lineage (GTDB taxonomy): Bacteria > Actinomycetota > Actinomycetes > Streptomycetales > Streptomycetaceae > Streptomyces > Streptomyces atratus_D. The sequence continues at coordinate 1,571 of NZ_JBFAJH010000037.1, forward strand.
CGTCCTGCGACGTAAGCTCGCCGACTCTCCGCGCCATACGAGGATTCTCGAAGAGCGGATCGTCGAGTTGCAGACGAACCTCGCAGGCGTGTCCGCGCAGAACGAGCGGCTCGCCAACACGCTGCGCGAGGCCCGCGACCAGATCGTGGCCCTCAAGGAGGAAGTCGACCGGCTCGCGCAGCCCCCGGCCGGCTTCGGAGTCTTCCTGCAGGGCAACGAGGACGGCACCTGCGACATCTTCACCGGGGGCCGCAAGCTCCGGGTGAACGTCAGCCCCGGTGTCGAGCTCGACGACCTCCGGCGCGGCCAGGAAGTCATGCTCAACGAAGCGCTCAACGTGGTCGAGGCCATGGAATTCGAGCGGGCCGGGGACATCGTCACCCTCAAGGAGATCCTTGAGGACGGCGAGCGCGCCCTGGTCATCGGGCACACCGACGAGGAACGAGTGGTACGGCTCGCCGAACCGCTCCTCGACATCAACATCCGGCCCGGCGACGCGCTCCTGCTCGAACCCCGGTCCGGTTACGTCTACGAAGTGGTCCCGAAGAGCGAGGTCGAGGAGCTCGTCCTCGAAGAGGTTCCGGACATCGACTACGACAAGATCGGCGGCCTGGGTGACCAGATCGAGCTGATCCGGGACGCGGTCGAGCTGCCCTACCTCCACCCCGACCTCTTCAAGGAGCACGAACTGCGGCCGCCGAAGGGCATCCTGCTCTACGGTCCGCCGGGCTGCGGCAAGACACTCATCGCCAAGGCCGTCGCCAACTCCCTGGCCAAGAAGGTCGCGGAAGTCACCGGACAGCCCGCCGGAAAGAGCTACTTCCTCAACATCAAGGGTCCGGAGCTCCTCAACAAATATGTCGGTGAGACGGAGCGGCACATCCGTCTCGTCTTCCAGCGGGCCCGCGAAAAGGCCGGCGAGGGCACCCCCGTCATCGTCTTCTTCGACGAGATGGAATCCCTCTTCCGCACCCGCGGATCCGGCGTCAGCTCGGACGTGGAGAACACCATCGTCCCCCAGCTGCTCGCCGAGATCGACGGGGTGGAGGGCCTGGAGAACGTCATCGTGATCGGTGCCTCCAACCGCGAGGACATGATCGACCCCGCGATCCTGCGGCCCGGCCGTCTCGACGTGAAGATCAAGATCGAGCGTCCGGACGCGGAGGCGGCGAAGGACATCTTCGGGAAGTACCTCACGCCATCTCTGCCGCTGCACGCGGATGATCTCGCCGAGCACACCGGTTCCAAGGAAGCCGCAGCTCACGCCATGATCCAATCCGTCGTCGAGCGGATGTACACCGAGTCCGAGGAGAACCGCTTCCTCGAAGTCACGTACGCCAACGGCGACAAGGAAGTCCTGTACTTCAAGGACTTCAACTCCGGAGCGATGATCCAGAACATCGTCGACCGGGCCAAGAAGATGGCCATCAAGGCCTTCCTCGACCAGGGCCAGAAGGGCCTCCGCGTCTCCCATCTCCTCCAGGCGTGCGTGGACGAGTTCAAGGAGAACGAGGACCTTCCCAACACCACCAATCCCGACGACTGGGCCAGGATCTCCGGCAAGAAGGGCGAGCGGATCGTCTTCATCCGCACCCTTGTCACCGGAAAACAGGGCGCAGACACCGGTCGCTCCATCGACACGGTGGCAAACACCGGGCAGTACCTGTAGAACGCGGACCGGCTGCGGATGCCCGGCCGGGCATCCGCAGCCGGTTGCTTTCCGGACAGCTCCCGCGACACCGGAGCAAAGACGTAATTGATCTCCCCACCAGCGCAGAGGCGCTCTAGGCTCTTCCGTACCGCCCAGTCGCGCAGTGCGGGGACGGGCACCGCACACGCACCGGACAAGCAGCGGTACTTGAGCGCCGATCCCGGAAGGGAACGCCGCCGGGCAAGGAGGGCCGCATGACCGTACGGCGAGTAATGGGCATCGAGACGGAGTACGGCATCTCCGTGCCCGGACACCCCAACGCCAATGCCATGCTCACCTCGTCCCAGATCGTCAACGCCTACGCGGCGGCGATGCACCGGGCGCGACGCGCCCGCTGGGACTTCGAGGAGGAGAATCCGCTGCGCGACGCGCGAGGCTTCGACCTCGCCCGCGAAACCGCCGACTCCAGCCAGCTCACCGACGAGGACATCGGCCTCGCCAATGTCATTCTCACCAACGGTGCCCGGCTCTACGTCGACCACGCACACCCCGAGTACAGCTCACCGGAGATCACCAATCCACGGGACGCCGTCCTCTGGGACAAGGCCGGCGAACGCGTCATGGCCGAGGCCGCCGAGCGCGCGGCCCAGCTCCCCGGCGCCCAGCCGATCCATCTCTACAAGAACAACACCGACAACAAGGGCGCCTCGTACGGCACGCACGAGAACTACCTGATGAAGCGGGAGACCCCCTTCTCCGACATCGTGCGCCACCTGACCCCGTTCTTCGTCTCCCGCCAGGTCGTCACCGGCGCGGGCCGCGTGGGAATCGGCCAGGACGGCCACGAGCACGGCTTCCAGATCAGCCAGCGGGCGGACTACTTCGAGGTCGAGGTCGGACTCGAGACGACCCTCAAGCGCCCCATCATCAACACCCGCGACGAACCCCACTCCGACGCCGAGAAGTACCGCCGCCTCCACGTGATCATCGGCGATGCGAATCTGTCGGAGATCTCCACCTATCTCAAGCTCGGTACGACGGCGCTCGTCCTGTCCATGATCGAGGACGGCTTCATCAACGTCGACCTGGCCGTCGACCAGCCGGTGCGCACCCTGCACCAGGTCTCCCACGACCCGACCCTGCAGCATCCGATCACGCTCCGCAGCGGCCGGACACTCACCGCGGTGCAGCTCCAGATGGAGTACTTCGAGCTGGGCCGCAAATACGTCGAGGAGCGGTACGGCGCGGACGCCGACGAGCAGACCAAGGACATCCTGATCCGCTGGGAGGACACCCTCAACCGGCTGGAGAACGATCCGATGAGCCTGTCGGGCGAGCTCGACTGGATCGCCAAGCGGGAGCTCATGGAGGGCTACCGCCGCCGCGACGGCCTGGACTGGGATGCGGCCCGGCTGCACCTGGTGGATCTCCAGTACGCCGACGTAAGGCCCGAGAAGGGCCTCTACAACCGTCTCGCTGCCCGTGGGAAGATGAAACGCCTGTTGGACGAGCGCGAGGTCGAGGAGGCCCGTACGAAGCCTCCTGAGGACACCAGGGCGTACTTCCGCGGTCGCTGTCTGGAGCAGTACGCGGACGACGTCGCCGCGGCCTCCTGGGACTCGGTCATCTTCGACTTGCCGGGCCATGACTCGCTGCAGCGGGTCCCCACCATGGAACCGCTCCGGGGGACCCGTAACCACGTCAAGGAGCTCCTGGACCGCTGTCGCACGGCCGAAGAGCTGGTCCGGGTGCTCTCGGGCGGCTGAAAAGGCCGTGATCTGGGAATCATCGAGATGACCCCCGGACGTTGAGACAACTACCGGGCCAATGTCGGATCCCGTAGGTAGGGTCTGATCAAGTGCTTCGAACCGAGCGGGGTGAGCTATATGGCGACCAAGGACACCGGCGGCGGACAGCAGAAGGCGACGCGCTCCACCGAGGAGGTCGAGGAGCAGACGCAGGACGCGCAGGCGTCGGAGGACCTCAAGGAGCGGCAGGAGAAACTGAGCGACGACGTCGACGACGTCCTCGACGAGATCGATGATGTCCTCGAGGCTAACGCCGAGGACTTCGTTCGATCGTTTGTTCAAAAGGGTGGCGAGTAAGCGCTGAAATGTCCGATGTGATCCGCTCGAAGAAGTGCTCGCGACGCCAGCAGACGCTTTCACGGGATGCCTTCGCCAACAACCAGGCATCCCGTGATGGGCTGCAGGCGTACTGCCGGGAGTGCTGGGCCGAGTATCACCAGCAGCGGCAACGGGCGAAGGGGAAGGGCGTACGCCCCAGGGTTGTGGCGCCGGAGGGCCACAGATACTGCCGACGCTGCGGAGGGATCAAGCCACACGGCGCATGGGACCGCAACCGAACTGCCTCCGACGGACTGTCCACACGCTGCAAGACATGCCGGGCCATCGAGGGGCGCGCGGGTCACTTGCAACGTCAGTACGGCATGACCGAAGCCGAGCGCGACGAGATGATCTCGTCGCAGATGGGCATCTGCACGATCTGTCCGGCTGCCCCCGCCATGCATGTTGATCACTGTCACGAGACGGGTAGGGTCCGGGGCGTACTGTGCTTCAACTGCAATTCGGCCATCGGCAAGTTGGGAGATGATCCTGACACCTTGCGCAGGGCCATCGCTTACCTGGAGGGAAACGCGTGGAAGCCAACACTCGTAGCACCGGGCGTCTACCAGCTGCCTTCCTGACGCCGGGATCCTCTTCGTTCATGGACTTCCTGTCCGACCATTCTCCCGAGATGCTCCCGGGCAACCGGCAGCTGCCGCCGCTGCAGGGGGCGATCGAGGCGCCGCACGGGACCACCATCGTGGCCGCGACGTTCCCCGGTGGCGTGGTGCTCGCCGGCGACCGGCGGGCGACCATGGGCAACATGATCGCGCAGCGCGACATCGAGAAGGTCTTCCCGGCCGACGAGTACTCGGCGGTGGGCATCGCCGGTACGGCCGGGCTCGCCGTGGAGATGGTCAAGCTCTTCCAGCTGGAACTGGAGCACTTCGAGAAGGTCGAGGGGGCCCAGCTCTCCCTGGAGGGCAAGGCGAACCGGCTCTCCACGATGATCCGCAGCAATCTGGCCATGGCCATGCAGGGCCTCGCCGTGGTTCCGCTCTTCGCCGGCTTCGACGTCGACCGCGAGAAGGGCCGGATCTTCTCGTACGACGTCACCGGTGGCCGCTCCGAGGAGCAGGGCTACGCGTCCACCGGCTCCGGGTCGATCTTCGCCCGCGGGTCGATGAAGAAGCTCTACCGCGAGGACCTGACGGAGCCGGAGGCGCTCACCCTGGTCGTGCAGGCGCTGTACGACGCCGCGGACGACGACTCGGCCACCGGCGGTCCCGATGTGGCCCGGCGGATCTATCCGATCGTCACCGTCATCACCGACGAGGGCTTCCGGAGGCTCGCCGATGCGGAATCCTCCGACATCGCGCGGTCGATCCTGGAGCGCCGGATGGAACAGCCCGACGGCCCGCGCGCCGCGCTGCTCTGATCCGGATCCCGGGGCTTCTTCGATGCACTCGTCACTGACAGAAAGGGACGGATAGCCGGTGTCGACGCCGTTCTATGTCTCACCTCAGCAGGCCATGGCCGACCGGGCGGAATACGCCCGGAAGGGCATTGCCCGTGGTCGCAGCCTGGTTGTGCTGCAGTACGCCGACGGCATTGTGTTCGTCGGCGAGAACCCGTCCCGTGCGCTGCACAAGTTCAGCGAGATCTATGACCGGATCGGTTTCGCCGCCGCCGGTAAGTACAACGAGTACGAGAATCTGCGCATCGGCGGTGTCCGTTACGCCGATCTCCGTGGATATACCTATGACCGCGACGATGTGACGGCCCGCGGGCTGGCCAACGTCTATGCGCAGACCCTGGGCACCATTTTCTCCAGTGCGGCGGAGAAGCCGTACGAGGTGGAGTTGGTGGTCGCCGAAGTGGGCACCGAGCCCGAGGGTGATCAGATCTACCGGCTGCCGCACGACGGCTCGATCGTGGACGAGCACGGCTCGGTTGCGGTGGGCGGGAACGCGGAGCAGATCAGCACGTTCCTGGATCAGCGCCACCGAGACGGAATGACGCTGGCGGAGGCGCTCAAGCTGGCCGTGCAGGCACTGTCCCGTGATCCCAACGGAAGTGAGCGGGAGATTCCCGCGGAGCGGCTGGAGGTGGCGGTCCTGGACCGTACGCGCCCTCAGCAGCGGAAGTTCAAGCGGATCGTCGGGCGGCAGCTGGCGCGGCTGCTGGAGGCCGACGGCGGGGCCACGCCGACGGACGCCCCGTCGGACCTGGAGGACGGCGAGGGGGGCGAGGCTCCCACCGATGTCACGAAGGCGTCGGGGTCCGGCGGGTCCGCGGAGCCGTCGGCGTCCCCGGAGTCGTCCGAGGAGTAGTCCTGCCGGATGTTCCTGTGCCCGGTCCACCGTTCGCGGTGGGCCGGGGCATCGTCATGAACGGGCGGGTGGGGGCCCGGAGGAGCCGCGGACGACCAGGTGCACCGGCAGGCTGCCGGGTTCGGCCGGGCAGCCGTCGAGCACGGCGAGCAGGGCGGTCATGCCGCGCTCGCCGACCTGCTCGGCGGGGAGCTGGACGGTGGTGAGTTCGGGTTCGACGGCGGTCGCCAGAGCCAGGTCGTCGAAGCCTGTGACGGAGAGGTCGTCGGGGACTCGCAGGCCGAGCCGCCGGGCGGCCTTGCAGGCGCCCGCGGCCAGGATGTCGTCGTCGCAGATGATCGCGGTCGGCCGGGGGCCGGGGGCGGCCAGGGCGTGTTCCGTGGCTTCCCGGCCGGACCGTACGTCGAGCGCTGCCGGGACGGTCCGTACGGAGGCGCCGGGTACGGCCCGCAGGGTGTCGCGGACGGCCCCGGCGCGAACGGCGAAGGTCCAGGAGCCGACGGCCGACGCCAGGTGCAGGAAGCGGCGGTGGCCGAGGGCGAGCAGATGGTCCGTCACCTGCCGCATGCCGTCGGCGATGTCGAGGTTGACCCGGGCCGCGACGCCGGTGTCCGCGGGGTCGCTGTCCAGCATGACCAGAGGCAGGCCGGCGCCGCGCAGGGCGTCGAGGGCGTCGGCGGCCATGGACGAGGCGATGACCCCGTCAAGGGCGGCGCGGGCGGAGGCGAAGGGGTCCTTGGCCGGACCCGTGCCGTCGGGGGAGGGGTAGAGGACGACCCCGAAGTCGTGTTCGGCGGCTACGGCGGCGGCGCCGGTGTAGACACGCGCGAAGAACTCGTTGGTGAGCGCCGGGACGACCAGCAGCGCGGTCCTGGTGCGGCCCAGGCGGAGGCTGCGTGCGGCGAGGTTGGGCCGGTAGCCGAGGTCCTGGGTGACGGTGCGGACGCGCTCGGCGGTCGCCTCGGAGACCCTGCCGCGCCATTTGCCGCCGAGGACGAGGGAGACGGTGGCCTGGGAGACGCCTGCGGCCCGTGCGACGTCGCGGCTGGTGGGCCGGGCCGGGGCGGGCTGGGATGCGCTGGTCACGGGACCTCCGGGCTGGGCGGGTGCGGTGCTGGTGCGTGCGGTGAGGTGGACCTGAGGACTGGCCACATGGTACGTATGAAGCTCGAAGTTATACGTAAAACCCCTGGTGTCCTGAAGGCGCCCGGGGGAGAGGGGCGGGACATGGCCGCGGGATATCTGGACATCCTCCGGGCGCGGCATGCCGCACGGCTGCTGATCGGCACGCTGGTGGGGCGGCTGCCGAGCGGCACCGCCCACATCGCGATCGTCCTGTTCACCCGGGCCGAGGGAGGCAGCTACACCCTCGCGGGAGCGCTCGCGGCGGTGTACGGCCTCGCCACGGCGGTCGGCCAGCCCCTGCTGGGCCGGGCGGTGGACCTGTACGGCCAGCCGCGCGTCCAACTCCCCGCCTCCGTCGTCTCCGGGCTGGGCATGTCCCTGCTGGCCCTGGTGGGCCTCGGATCGCTTCCGCTGGCGTACGGGGCCGTGATCGTGGCAGGGGTGTTCACGCCGCCGCTGGAGGGCGGTCTGCGGGCACTGTGGCCGACGATCCTGGGGAGCGAGGACCGGGTGCACCGGGCGTACGCCATGGACGCCGTGGCCCAGGAGGTCATGTTCACCGTGGGCCCGCTGCTGGTGACGGTGCTGGTCTCGCTCCGGTCGCCCGCCGCCGCGCTGCTCGTCATCAACACGATAGGAGTGCTGGGGGCGCTCTCCGTGGTGGTGTCGAAGCCTTCCCGCACCTGGCGTTCGGCGCCCCGTGAGGCGCACTGGCTGGGCGCGCTGCGCTCGCCGGGGCTGCTGGCGCTTCTCGGTTCGTTCTTCTTCGTCGGGCTCGCGCTGGGCTCGATCACGGTGGCGGGCGTCGCGTACGCCGACGACCACGGTCGCGAGGCGGTCTACGGCTGGCTGATGGCCGCGCTCGGTCTCGGCGCGCTGATCGGCGGCGCGGTGTACGGGGCACGCCAGTGGGCCGGGGCGCCGGAGCGCCGGCTGCGGGTCATCGTCGCGCTGCTGGCCCTCGGCTATCTGCCGCTGATGCTGACACCGGATGTGGTGGCGATGACCGCCCTGGCCGCGCTCGCGGGGGTGTTCCTGGCGCCGGCGATCGCGTGTTCGTTCATCGTGGTGGACCGGCATGCTCCGACGGGCACGGTGACGGAGGCGTTCTCCTGGCTCGTGACGACGTTCGGCGTGGGCGCGGCGGCCGGAACGGCCGTGGCGGGCCCGGCCGTCGAGCTGGGTGGGACGGCGTGGAGCTTCGCCGTCGCGGGGGCCGGTGGAGTGGCCGCGCTGATGGTACTGCTGGCGACGGGAAGGGTCCTCGCGGTTCCCTGGCGTACGGATGTTTCCACGCAGGGATCCGAAAATGATCGAAACGGTGCTGTCCAACCCGGTTTCAGCTCGGGCCATCAGGCGTAATGTTCAGTCATGGACCGCCGCATTTTCGGGCTGGAGAACGAGTACGGCGTCACGTGCACGTTCAGGGGACAGCGCCGACTGTCTCCTGACGAAGTGGCGCGCTACCTCTTCCGCCGTGTCGTGTCATGGGGCCGCAGCAGCAATGTCTTTCTGCGGAACGGCGCCCGCCTCTACCTCGACGTGGGATCGCATCCGGAATATGCAACCCCCGAATGCGACAATCTGACCGAGCTGGTCACCCACGACAAGGCCGGCGAGCGCATTCTCGAGGGCCTGCTCGTCGACGCCGAACGCCGCCTGCACGAGGAGGGAATCGCGGGCGACGTCTATCTCTTCAAGAACAACACCGATTCGGCGGGAAACTCCTACGGGTGCCACGAGAACTACCTCGTGGCGCGGCACGGAGAATTCTCCCGGCTCGCGGACATCCTCATTCCTTTCCTCGTCACGAGGCAGCTGCTCTGCGGTGCGGGGAAAGTGCTGCAGACCCCGCGCGGCGCGGTCTACTGCGTCAGCCAGCGTGCCGAGCACATCTGGGAGGGCGTCAGCTCCGCGACGACGCGCTCCCGTCCGATCATCAACACCCGCGACGAACCGCACGCGGACGCGGAGCGGTACCGCCGCCTCCATGTCATCGTCGGTGACTCCAACATGTCCGAGACGACGATGCTGCTCAAGGTCGGCGCGACGGACCTGGTGCTCCGCATGATCGAAGCAGGTACGGTGATGCGCGATCTGACGCTGGAGAATCCGATCCGGGCGATCCGTGAGGTCAGCCACGACATCACGGGCCAGCGGAAGGTACGCCTCGCCAGCGGCCGCGAGGCGTCCGCCATCGAGGTGCAGCGGGAGTACTACGAGAAGGCCGTGGACTTCGTCGACCGCCGCGGCATCCGCACCGGCACGGTCGAACAGGTCCTGGAGCTGTGGGGCCGCGCGCTCGACGCCATCGAGGCCGAGGACCTCGACCGGATCGGGACCGAGATCGACTGGGTGATGAAGTACAAGCTCATCGAGCGGTACCGGGCCAAGCACAACATGACCATGTCGCATCCGCGGGTCGCCCAGATAGACCTCGCCTACCACGACATCCACCGTCGGCGCGGGCTGTACTACCTGCTGGAGCGGAAGGGGCAGGCCGCCCGTATCTGCAACGACCTGAAGATCTTCGAGGGCAAGTCGGTGCCCCCGCAGACCACCCGGGCGCGGTTGCGCGGTGATTTCATCCGAAGGGCCCAGGAACAGCGTCGGGACTTCACCGTCGACTGGGTCCACCTCAAGCTCAACGACCAGGCGCAGCGCACGGTGTTGTGCAAGGACCCGTTCCGTTCCGTGGACGATCGAGTGGAGAAGCTGATCGCGGGTATGTGACCGGGCGCAGGACGCGCCTCGGCTCTTGTGCGACTCGGGCCCCGTACGTTCCTCGTACGGGGCCCTGTGCACGCCCTAGAGTGTCGGGGACCCAATCAACTGTGCCGTCTGAGATCTGAGGAACCAGTGCGCCGACTTGCCGGCCTTCTCGTTGTCCCCCTGCTGCTGTTGACAGCGGCGTGCGGCGGCAACGGCAAGGGATCCGCCTCCGCTTCAGCCTCCGCCTCGAACAACGCATTCCCCGCGATCACCGCGGGTGCGAAGTTCGGCGAGAAGCCCACCCTCTCCAAGGGAGAAGGCGATCCTCCCAAGGATCTGAAGACGCGTGTCGTCAGTGAGGGAAAGGGCGCGACGCTGAAGAACGGCGACGCGATCCAGGTCAACTACCTGGGGCAGGCGTGGGACTCCACGAAGCCGTTCGACAACAGTTTCGACCGTAAGCAGCCGTTCGATCTGACCCTCGGTGCCGGCATGGTCATCAAGGGCTGGGACCAGGGGCTCCTCGGGAAGAAGGTCGGCAGCCGCGTCCAGCTCGTCATTCCGCCGGACCTCGGTTACGGTGCGCAGGGCCAGGGCGACATCAAGCCGAACGCCACCCTCGTCTTCGTCGTGGACATCCTGAAGGCGACGACGATCCCGGTGTCCGCCAAGGGCACCCCGGTCGCGCAGGACAACGTCGACCTGCCGAAGGTGGGCACCAACACCGATGGCAAGGCTCCGACGGTCAAGATCCCGCAGAAGACCGACCCGCCGACGAAGCTGGTCTCCAATGACATCCTGGAGTCCAAGGGTGAGGTCATCAAGGAGACCGACAGCGTCGTCGTGAACTATGTGGGTCTGCTGTGGAAGGACGGAAAGACGTTCGACAGCACGTACGCCACAGGCAAGACCCAGACCTTCCCGCTGGCCCAGGTCACCCTCAAGGGTCTGAAGAACGGGCTGATCGGCAAGAAGATCGGCAGCCGCGTCCTGCTGGTCATCCCGCCGGACCAGGCCTTCGGCGACAAGGCACAGCAGTCCATCCCCGCCAATTCCACGCTGGTCTTCGCCGTGGACCTGCTGGCAAAGATGTAAGACTGTCCCGGTTGCCCAGTTCATCATGTGGAGGAGCAGTTCAGTGAGCATCGAGAAGCCCGAGATCGACTTCCCGGGCGGCGAGCCGCCGGCCGACCTGGAGATCAAGGACATCTGGGAGGGTGACGGGGCGGTCGCCAAGGCCGGCGACATGGTCAAGGTCCACTACGTGGGCGTGGCCTTCTCCACCGGCGAGGAGTTCGACGCCTCGTGGAACCACGGCACCCCGCTGCAGTTCCAGCTCGGTGTCGGCCAGGTCATCTCCGGCTGGGACCAGGGTGTGCAGGGCATGAAGGTCGGCGGCCGTCGCCAGCTGACCATCCCCGCGCACCTCGCGTACGGTGACCGCGGCGCCGGCGGCCGTATCGCCCCCGGCGAGACGCTGATCTTCGTCTGCGACCTGATCGCCGTCTGATCCGTTCCCCGGACACATCACGAGGGCCCGTGCTGGACTGCACGGGCCCTCGTTCCGTCGGAGCGCGGGCCTCAGGAGGGCGCCGAAGGCCGTGGCCGGGTTCGCGGCGCCAGGATCCTCAGCACCCTCCTCGCTTTTGTCCGGACACTCCGGAGCGGTACGGTCGAGGGTCGTAGAGCACGTAGAGAAAGGGCGCCGATGGCGATTGCCAAGGCCGAGCGGCTGATGAACCTGGCGCTGTGCCTGCTGGGGACCCGGCGCCCGCTCAGCAAGCGCGAGCTGCGAGGTTCCATCGAGGCCTATCTGGAAGCGGGCGCCGACGAAGCCTTCAACCGGATGTTCGAGCGGGACAAGGATGATCTGCGCGAGCTCGGTCTGGTCATCGAGACCGTGGAGAACCTGGACGGCGACACCGGCTATCTGGCCCGCCGGGACAGCAACCGGCTGCCGCCGATCACGCTGGACGCCGAGGAGGCCGCGGCGCTCGGTCTGGCCGCGAAGGTGTGGCAGCAGGCCCGGCTCGCGGGCGCGGCCAGTGGCGCGCTGCAGAAGCTCCGGGCCGCCGGGATGCCGGAGGCCGAGGACGCGTACGAGGTGCACAGCGCCCTCGAGCCCCGTATCCCGGTCCATGAGGCAGCGTTCGAGCCGTTGATGCTGGCGTGCCGGGACCGCCGTCCGGTCACTTTCGACTACCGCAAGGGCAACGCCGCCCGCCCGGAGCAGCGCCAGGTGGAGCCCTGGACGCTCGAGTGCTGGCGCGGTCACTGGTATCTGGCCGGCTGGGACCGGGACCGTCGTGCCGAACGGGTGTTCCGCCTCTCCCGGATCACCGGCCGGGTCCGCTCGCGGGCCGGGGCGTTCACCGCCGAGGTGCCCGACGTGGTGACCGTCCGGGAGACCGTCGAGAGCTGGGCCGGGGAGACGGCGACCCGGACCGCGCTGATCCGGCTGCGGTCCGGCTCCGGTTACCCGCTGCGCTCGCGGGCGATATCGGTACGGGAACTCGGCGACGGCTGGGAAGAGTTGGAGATTCCGTACGGGCACGGTCTCGACGCCTGGCTCGTCGAGTTCGGCCCGGACGTCGTCGTGCAGGAACCCGCGGATCTGCGGGCCGATGTGATGGACCGGCTGCGCGCCGTGGCCAAGGACTGAGGAGGGACCGTATTCATGGCGACGAACGCGATCGACCAGACGCGCCGGATGCTGTCCCTCGTGACGTATCTGCGGGAGCGCCCCGGCGCCCATGTTCAGGACGTGGCCCGGGCATTCGGGATCACCGAGGACGAGCTGATCTCGGACCTCGACGTCCTGCCCATGTGCGGGACGAGCTTCCGCGGCGGCGATCTGCTGGACATCGACACCGACGGCGACCGGATCTGGTGGCACAACCCGGACGACGTGGCGGAGCCGCTGCGGCTCGCGGCGGACGAGGCGACGGCCCTGCTGGTCGCGGCGCGCGCCGTGGCCACGCTGCCGGGGCTGCGGGAGAGCGACCGGCAGGCACTGCTGCGGGCCACCGCCAAGCTGGAGACGGCGGCCGGTGAGGTCGGGGCGGCGAGCTCCCGGCTCTCGGTCACCTTCGAGTCCGAGGGTGGCGTCTTCGCCGATGTCGACCGGGCGATCTCGGAGCGGCGCCGGCTCTGGCTGCGGTACTACTCACCCGCGCGCGACGAGCTCACCGAGCGCGAGGTGGACCCGATCCGGCTGTTCGCCGTGGGGCATACGTACATGGAGGCCTGGTGCAGGTCCTCCGAGGACCGGCGCACGTTCCGGCTCGACCGGGTCGCCGAGATCCGGCTGCTGGACGAGCCGTCCGCACCGCCGGAGCTGGAACTGCGGGACCTGTCCGAGGGGCTGGTGCAGCCGGCGGCCGAGGACCCCGAGGTGGTGATCGAGGTCGGGCCCGGTGGCCGGTGGGTCGCCGAGTACTACCCGCACGACAACGCGGAGGAACTGGCCGACGGCGGACTGCGGATCACCTTGCGTACGCCCGATCCGGCGTCGCTGCGCAGGCTTGCGCTGCGACTCGGTGGGGAAGGGCGCATCGTCGCCCCGCGGGAGCTGGCACAGAGCGCACAGCAGGCGGCGCAGGCGGCGCTCGCCGCCTACGACGGCCCTGCCTGAGCGGACACCTGAGGGGATATGAGAAATATGTCTGTGATGTCGGGTATCTCGACTGTGGTGGTACCGGAGTCCGTACGGTTCAAGGCCGCCTGCACGGACTGCCGCGGGCGCTTCGAACTCGCGGCGGGTGCCCTGCGCCTCGCCATCGGCTCCAGTCGTCGTACCACGTTCTACTCGTTCACCTGCCCCGAGTGCGGCGCCGCCGTCCGCAAGCCCGCCGGGGAGCGGATGGTGGAACTCCTCACGGGCGGGGGCGTGCGGACGCTGCGCCTCCACGCCGGCCTCCAGAACTCCTGACACACCGGCACCCGGCTCCTGCACACCTAGACAACATCGAGGCTCTGCGCATGTTCTGGCCCATGCTCGCCATCGCCCTGGGATTCCTCGGGATCGCCGTCCTCGGCGTGCTGGCCATCAAGGTGTTCGTCGAGGCCCAGCGACTGGGGCGGCAGGTGACCCATACCACTCGGCGCATCAACCGGGCTGCGGAGGACCTCGAACGGGCCGCAACCGATCTCGCCGCCACCGGCGAAGCGTTGCGCTGACGCGGGCGAGGGGCGGCGCGCCGGACCGGCCGATCGGGGCGGGCGGAGCCTCCTGTTTCTCAGGTTCGGAGGGTACGCTGCTGGTGACGGCCCTGAGAGCGAGGCGTGGGCCGTAATCGCAAGGATGCGTGGGTATTGCCCTGCGTTTACTCCTGCGGGATACGATCGCTGACAGTACGAAGACCGGACGTCTGTCCGACGTTCGATCAGCCCCACCCCTGCTGCCTCGGTGAGAAGGTACACGCATATGTTCGGAAGGCTCGGCGCTCCCGAGATCATCCTGATCCTCGTCGTCATTGTTCTGCTGTTCGGCGCGAAGAAGCTTCCTGACATGGCTCGCTCGCTCGGCAAGTCGGCCCGCATCCTCAAGAGCGAGGCCAAGGCGATGAAGTCCGAGGGCGCCGCCACGGCCACCCCCGCGGACCCGCCGAACGGCGCTGCCCAGGACCAGTCCGCTCCGCGCACCATCAAGGCCGCCCCCGGCGACGTGACGAGCTCGCGTCCGGTTGCCGAGCCGACCGACTCGACCAACCGCTGACAACCGGGCCGACGCAGGCGCCGTGATGCTGACGGCCTGCTGCACGAGATGAGGACGTGGGTTGCTCAAGTCTGCCCGCAAGCAGGAGACGGACCCAGAGGGCCGCATGCCCCTGGTGGAGCACCTGCGTGAGCTGCGTAACCGGCTGGCGAAGGCTCTGCTGGCGATCGTCCTGGTCACGATCGTCGCCGCGTTCTTCTACAAGGGGATCATCGAGTTCTTCACCGACCCGGTGCTGAAGGCGGTCGGTTGCGAGTCGAGCTTCGCCGAACTCGCGAAGAAGGAGGACGGCACCTGTGCGCGCATCGTCCTGAACGGTCTGCTGACGCCGTTCACCCTTGCGCTCAAGGTCTCCCTCATGGCGGGCGTCGTCCTCTCGTCGCCGATCTGGCTCTACCAGCTGTGGGCGTTCATCGCCCCCGGTCTGCACAAGCACGAGAAGAAGTACTCGCTCGCCTTCGTCGGCGCGGGCTTCCCGCTCTTCCTCGCCGGTGGCTTCTTCGCATACAAGACGCTGCCCACGATGGCCAAGGTCCTGCTGGACTTCTCGCCGGCCGGCCTGGACAACCAGCTGCCGCTCGATGACCTGCTGGACCTGATCACACGCATGGTGGTGGTCTTCGGACTCTCCTTCGAGCTGCCTCTGCTGCTCGTCATGCTGAACCTCGGCGGGGTCATCACCGGCAAGCGGATGCTCGGCTGGTGGCGCGGGATGATCATGGGAATCACGGTCTTCGCCGCCCTGGCCACGCCCAGTACGGACCCGCTCACCATGCTGGCCCTCGCCGGGCCGATCTGGGTCCTGTACTTCTGTGCCACGGCACTCTCGCTCCTCAACGACCGCCGTAAGGCACTGCGTGCGGCGGAGGGACCCGCCGATGACGAGGCGTCGGAGCTGGACCTGACCCCCGAGGACATCGGTGAGATCGAATCGGTGCCGACGTCCGGGTCGCTGCCCGCGCAAGCAGGGCCGGACCGTGACCGGGTGAACGGTTACGACGACATCACCTGACCTTGTAAGGTCCCCCGGGTGACCAGCGAGATCACCCTTTTCGTCAATCCCACCGCAGGACGCGGCCGGGGCGCGCACGCCGCGCAGCCGGCCGCTTCCGCGTTGCGGGCCGCCGGATTCTCCGTACGCACGGTGCTGGGCGAGGACGCCGACGACGCACTGCGTCGGGCCCGTGAGGCCGTCGCGGGCGGGACCGGTGCGCTGATAGCCGTGGGCGGGGACGGCATGATGTCCCTCGCCCTCCAGGCCGTCGCCGGGACCATGACACCGCTCGGTGTCGTCGCCGTCGGCACCGGCAACGACTTCGCCCGCGCCCTCGGCCTGCCGATACGGGACCCGGCCGCAGCGGGAAGGCTCGCAGCCGAGGCCCTCAAGAGCGGCAGCGTCCGCGAGATCGACCTCGGCAGGGTCGGGGAGCGGTGGTTCGGTTCGGTGCTCGCTTCCGGCTTCGACTCCCGGGTCAACGACCGGGGCAACCGGATGCGCTGGGTCGGCGGGCGGTTCAAGTACGACCTCGCGATCCTCGCCGAACTCGCCGCGTTCAGGCCGATCCCGTTCCGCATCAGGCTCGACGGCGGACCCGTCCAGGAGATCGAGGCGACGCTCATCGCCGTGGGCAACGGGTCCACGTACGGCGGTGGGATGCGGATCTGTGCGGACGCCGTCATGGACGACGGGCTCTTCGACGTGACCGTCGTCGGGGACTGCAGCCGTACCACCCTGCTCAAGGTGTTCCCCCGCGTCTACAAGGGAACGCACCTCGGTCATCCCGAGGTCACCGTGCACCGGGTCTCGTCGATCGAGCTGGTCGCGGCCGGTGTCACCGCGTATGCGGACGGTGAACCGCTCGGCGCCCTGCCGCTCACCGCGACCTGTGTGCCGGGTGCCGCCAGGGTTCTTGCACGTTGAATTAAAGATCGCGCTGACTGTCGGAGGTGACGGGTAGGCTCGTAACCAAGATGACAGAGGACCTCTCACCAGCTGAGCGATACCAGGCTTTCCGGATCCGCGCCGCCGAGCAGGCCACGGCACTCGCGCCCTTCCGCGAGTTGTACGAGTTCGGTCTGGACCCGTTCCAGATCGAGGCATGCAAGGCCCTGGAGGCGGGTAAGGGGGTGCTGGTCGCGGCCCCGACCGGGTCGGGCAAGACGATCGTCGGCGAGTTCGCCGTGCATCTCGCGCTGCGCCAGGGCCGCAAGTGCTTCTACACCACACCGATCAAGGCCCTGTCCAACCAGAAGTTCACCGATCTGGTCAAGCGCTACGGAGCGGACAAGGTCGGCCTGCTGACCGGCGACAACAGTGTCAACGGGGACGCGCCGGTGGTCGTCATGACCACCGAAGTGCTGCGGAACATGCTGTACGCCGGCTCCCAGGCGCTCCGCGGCCTCGGCTACGTGGTGATGGACGAGGTGCACTACCTCTCCGACCGCTTCCGTGGCGCGGTGTGGGAGGAAGTGATCATTCATCTGCCGGATTCGGTGACCCTGGTGTCACTGTCGGCGACCGTGTCCAATGCCGAGGAGTTCGGCGACTGGCTGGACACCGTCCGCGGTGACACCGAGGTCATCGTCTCCGAGAACCGGCCCGTGCCGCTCTGGCAGCACGTTCTGGCCGGCCGCCGGATGTACGACCTCTTCGAGGAGGAGACCGACCACGGTGGCCGCGGCGTCGGCCGCCGCGAGGTCAGCCCCGACCTCGCCCGGCTCGCCCGCATGGAGAACCAGCGCGGATACAACCCGCGCGAGCGCCGCCGCGGAAAGATGGTGCGGGAGGCCGACCGCGAGCGCGAGCGGCGCCAGCGCAGCAAGATCTGGACCCCGTCCAGGCCCGAGGTCATCGACCGGCTGGACGCCGAGGGGCTGCTGCCCGCTATCACGTTCATCTTCAGTCGGGCCGGCTGCGAGGCCGCCGTGCAGCAGTGTCTGCAGGCCGGACTGCGGCTCAACGACGAGAACAAGCGCCGCCTGGTGCGGGAGATCGTCGAGGAGCGGACGGAATCCATCCCTCCCGAGGATCTCCATGTCCTCGGCTACTACGAGTGGCTCGAAGGTCTGGAGCGAGGCATCGCCGCGCACCACGCCGGCATGCTGCCGACCTTCAAAGAGGTCGTCGAGGAGCTGTTCGTACGCGGGCTCGTCAAGGCGGTCTTCGCAACGGAGACCCTCGCGCTCGGCATCAACATGCCCGCGCGATCGGTGGTGTTGGAGAAACTCGTCAAGTGGAACGGCGAGCAGCACGCCGACATCACCCCGGGCGAGTACACCCAGTTGACCGGGCGTGCCGGGCGGCGGGGGATCGACATCGAGGGCCATGCGGTGGTGCTGTGGCAGCGCGGCATGGACCCGGGAGCGCTGGCCGGACTCGCGGGTACGCGTACGTACCCGCTGCGGTCCAGCTTCCGGCCCTCGTACAACATGGCTGTGAACCTGGTGCAGCAGTTCGGGCGGCACCGGTCGCGTGAGCTGCTGGAGACCTCGTTCGCCCAGTTCCAGGCCGACCGCTCGGTCGTCGGGATCTCCCGGCAGGTGCAGAAGAACGAGGAGGGTCTCGAAGGCTACCGCGAGGGCATGACCTGCCACCTCGGTGACTTCGAGGAGTACGCACGGCTGCGCCGTGACCTCAAGGACCGGGAGACGGAGCTGGCCAAGCACGGCGCGTCGCAGCGGCGGGCCGCCGCCGCGGCCTCGTTGGAGAAGTTGAAGCCGGGCGACGTCATCCACGTCCCGACCGGGAAGTTCGCCGGGCTGGCCCTGGTGCTGGACCCGGGGCTGTCCGCCGGGCGGGCCAACGCGCATCGCGGGCTCGAATACAACGACGGGCCGCGGCCGTTGGTGCTCACCGCCGAGCGGCAGGTCAAGCGGCTCGCCTCCATAGACTTCCCCGTGCCGGTCGAGGCGGTGGAGCGGATGCGGGTGCCGAAGTCGTTCAACCCGCGGTCGCCGCAGTCGAGGCGCGATCTGGCGTCGGCCCTGCGGACCAAGGCAGGGCACATTGTGCCGGAGCGGCACCGCAGGGGGCGGGCCGAGGCTGCGGACGACCAGCAGATCGCCCGCTACCGGGCCGAGTTGCGGGCCCATCCGTGCCATGGGTGCAACGAGCGTGAGGACCACGCGCGGTGGGCGGAGCGGTACCACCGACTGCAGCGGGACACGAAGCAGTTGGAGCGGCGGATCGAGGGGCGGACGAACACGATCGCCCGCACCTTCGACCGGATCGTGGCGCTCCTCACCGAGCTCGACTATCTGCGGGGCAACGAAGTCACCGAGCACGGGCGGCGATTGGCCCGGCTCTACGGCGAACTGGACCTGCTGGCCAGCGAGTGCCTGCGGGCAGGGGTCTGGGAAGGGCTGAACCCGGCCGAGCTCGCCGCGTGCGTGTCCGCGCTGGTGTACGAGGCGCGGCAGGCGGACGACGCCGTGGCGCCGAAGCTGCCGTCCGGGCCGGCGAAATCGGCGATGGCCGAGATGGTCCGCATCTGGGGACGGCTCGATGCCCTGGAGGAGGACTTCAAGATCAACCAGGCGGAGGGTGTCGGGCAGCGGGAACCCGATCTCGGATTCGCCTGGGCCGTCTACATGTGGGCGTCGGGGCGGACACTGGACGAGGTGCTGCGCGAGGCGGAGATGCCCGCGGGGGACTTCGTACGGTGGTGCAAGCAGGTCATCGATGTGCTGGGGCAGATCGCGGCCGCGGCGCCGCCGGGTGCGGGCGCCGGGTCCGTGGCGCGCAATGCCCGCAAGGCGACGGATGCGGTGCTGCGGGGAGTTGTGGCTTACAGCTCGGTGGGGTGACGGGGCTCCGCCCCCGGATCCCGGTCCGGGGCGCCGGACGGGCCGGATCGCGGCCCGTCCGGGTGCGAGGACCGAGGATCCGGGGACGGTGCACCTCCGGTCCGTGGGCGGCGCACCCCCGATCCGGGGCGGTGCGCCCCGTTACGCAGTGTCCGTGCGCGCGGTGTCCCGCTTGGCGACTGCGAACCGTCGGCGAGGTCGATGCGGCCCACCGTCACGGGGTGGGGCAACGAAGTGGTCAGCGTGCCGAGACCTTCGGGCGGCAGCTCCCCTCCCACACCTCTGCCTCGATCCTGCCGCCGCCCTCGCCGACTCCCTCCAGGCCGGACTTGGGCGGGTCGGTTCGCAGGGCGTGCAGTCGGTAGACGGGGGCGGTGGTGGTCGTACGGATCAGGCCGGGCCCAGGGAAAGGAGTTGGGGGTGGAGGTGCCGGCCCGTCGGATGGGCGCCCACGACTGTGACGCCCGCCGCCTCGGCGGCCGCACGTGCGGTGTGCTTCGCGCCGAACACCTCCAGCTGCCCGGCGGCCGGCCCGACGGAGACGATGCCCGCGTCCTCGGAGGGGAAGCCGTAGCCGGGGTGGATGCCGCCCGCCCCGGTCTCCTTGACGGCCTTCAGGGCTACTTGTGCTGGTTGCGGCTGTGCAGTGGCAGAGCGGCAAGCGCGAGCAGAATGGCAAGTCCGAGCAGCACGATCGCCTCGGGAACGGGTTGCTCGGCGCGCCAGAGCTGGACTGGCAGCCCGATCCAGGGCACGCGCAATCGTGCTACGCCTTGGAGTGCCGTGGGCCGTATCGGAGTGGAGTCCGGTGTGGAGTTGGCGTCACCTTTGGTGATCAGGTTGTTGTTGGGAAGTACCTGGTGGACCCGATGGGTGAGCAGACGGCTGGGTCGGGTGGGGTCCTGGGCCAGCACGATTTGGCCCACCGCCGGTGTGCGGTCGCGCGGTGGTGGCTGGTAGAGAACGACGTCGCCCGGCATGAGGGCGGGACGCATGGAGCCGGACTGCACCACGCCCGCTGTCCAGCCCAGCGCCACCACGGGCAATTGCGCCCACACCAGCAGCCCAACCATCGAGCCGAGCACGGTACGTGAGATGACCGCGGTGACCGCGCGGATCGGGTGCGGGGTCCCCTGGGCCGTGGGTTGGCGGAGCGCGCTGGCCGCTAGGTCACTCGGGAGAGTCACTTGTGTTCCCGCGCTTCCCAGGTGAAGGTCACCTCGTTAATGGTCACGCTTTGGGAGCTGTTGGGTGCGCTCCGGCTGAACTTCCACGCGAAGCGGAAGCTCAGCGAGTTGGGTGGCTTGCCGGGCAGGGTCCAGGGACCCACGCCGGTGCGGAAGTCGGTGTACAGGGCGATGAACTGGTCCAGAGTGCCGTCGAACGCAGTCTTGTGCGGAGTGAAGCCGTTGCAGTCGCCGAAGGTGCCGCCGCTGCCTACCTCGATTTTGAGGTTGATGAAGGATTGGAAGTTGTTGGGCCAGTTCGGTGAGTTGCTGTACAGCTTGAGCGCGGTGGGGAAGTCGGCGTGCGGCTCGATTCTGATGCAGTTGGAGCCTGTGTCGCCAGGTCGCATGTTGTCGATGCGGAACATGGGCACCTTGCTGTCGTTGGCCAGCCCGAGCGAGCCGGACTCCCACGTGTTGCCGCTGTTGCTGCTGGTCCCACTCCAGTCGGCGTAGGTGGCACCCCAGACCAGAGCACCGCTGAGCAGTAACCCGAGCGGAACGGGCACCACCTGCGCCAGCACGTTCAGCCAGGGACGCGCCATCGCCCACTCCGTTCAATTCCGTCGCTCCTGCAGCATATTGTCTCACCCTGTCCCACCTGCGGCGGTGCCGCTCCGTGTCGCAATCCGGGTCTGATGGAGGCTCGATTTCCTGAGGAGGGTCGGGAACCGGAACGGAGCGTCCGTCACCGCGCCAGGTCGGCGGCGATCCGTGGCGGCGGCGCTACCGGCCCGCACAGGCGGTGACGTTCGCTGGCGGCACGGACGCCGAGCCGCTGATCGAGGCCAGGACTCTGCCTTGCCCAGAGGCGGAACAGGGTCAGGCTGTGGGTCTGGCCGCTGCGGAGCCGCACGTATGCCGTGATCGTCTGATCGACGCCCTCAGCGTGACATCCTCGACCAGCAGGCCGCACATCTGCTCTGAGCGCGGGTCGCACTGTCATGACATCGCGACTGATGACCACCAGCGACCGCTGTCGGCCGAACGAGGCAACGCAGTCCACGTTCGACGAGGTGGTTGTAGCGGGCGGTGGTGATCTCCGAGGAGCGTCCCGGGCGGGCCGCGGACAGCCGCAGCAGCCGGCCCTTGTCGTCGGTGAGCGCGAGGAAGAGCAGGCCGTGGGCCTTATGCGCACGGGATGAAGTGCGTGAACAGCGCGATGTAGGTATCGACGATGTGGTGGTAGGCGATGCCGCCGGACTTCCCCAGCCTGACCGAGGTCTCGGAGAGCAGATTGTCGACGGCCTCCACAGGCTCAGAGCTCACCGGTCGCCTCGTCGTGGCTTTTGGCCCCACCTTGGCTGAACCCCAGGAAGGCCCGGTTGCCCTCCGAGGTGGCGTCCCGGGCCGGATCGCCGGGAGTCGTCGGGCGGGCGCGCCAGGCCTGCACCTCCAGCGGGGTGCAGGTGTAGTCGGGGCGCGGTTCAAGCGGGTGCGGGACGTTGGCGATGAGCACGGTCAGGTCCTGCTCGGCGCGGAGCGTCACCGCGGCGCCCGGCCCGGCGGATCCGGTGAACTCCAGGGCGCCGTCCTCAGGACCGACCTGGTCTTCGGACTGATCGAAGGCGTGATCCTGGTGCGCCGGTCCGGACCGGAACAGCCGGTGGCCGCGTTCGCGGAGGCGACGGCGGATGCGGCGCTGCGGATGTTGGGCGCGGAGCGCGCACAGCCCGCGCCCTGCTGGATGTGGTGCCTGTGGACCCCCAGACGTGCCTCGGCCGGTCCGCTCGGTGCGGACCGGCCGAAAGCTCACGCTCCTTCGTCGTTCAGGGACCGCTGGGCGGACACGCCCTAGGTCCGATTGCTCCTCGCCGCCGCGCCGGCGCAGGCCAGCCCCAGCAGTACGGCCAGACCGCCGATGATGACGTTGTTGAGGACGACGCCCATGTCGGGGCTGCGGCCGACGACCCACGGCGAGACGATCATCCAGATGCCCATGGCACAGATGGCCCAGCTCAGGCCGTACATCCGGTCCGGCATCGCCGTGAACCCGAGTCCCAGTACCGCGATCGCGATGCCCATGATCAGGTTGTGCTGCACAAGCGTGGGCTGGCTTGCCGTGAAGTGAAGTACCCAGGGCGAGACGGCGCAGTAGAGGCCGACGAGGAACACCGGTCCGTCCACGAGCGCCACATCGCGACCACCGAGCATGCGGGCATAGCGCTCCCGCATTTCGGAGGCATCCGGGTGACTGGTGATGTCAGCGCGGGTGTGTGGTGAGACGTTGGACATGAGAGTCGTCTCCTTCGATCCTGCAGGCCCGACCATGGTGTGAGCGGGGTGTGCTGTAGGCGCCTGCTCCACCATTCTGCGCTTATCTCGGCCTTATGTGTATATGTCGGACCCTCTGGATCCTAGGATTCCTGGGCTCCCAGGCGCCGGGCCGGAACCGCCAGCTCGGGCGTTCGCAGGATCCGGTTTTCGCACCCCGGCAGCGGGACGTGCAGGGGCTCCGTCCAGCGTGGCGGGATCGCGCCCATGCCGTACACCGCCCCGGCCAGGGCGCCGGTCACCGCCGCGACCGTGTCGGTGTCCCCGCCGACGTCGATCGCCGCTGTCAGCGAGGCTTCGAAGGTCCGTGTCGTACGCAGCGCCCAGACCGCCGTCCCCAGGGCACGGCCGCACCGCCCCGTTGAACTCCGTCGCCGGACCGGGATGTCAGCCGGGTGCGAGGACGGCCGCCCAGCGTTCGCGCTGGTCGTCGTGTACGTCGGCCAGGGCGCCCGGCACGGCTGCGAGCGGGTCGTCGCCGTTCAGCGCGCACCCGGATCAGCTCGGGAGGACGGCGGTGCCTTCCCGTGCGGCGCCGTCGCCATGCGTCAGTGCCGCGATCCGGCGGGCCGCGGCCATCGTCGCGGCCCGCGCCGACGGCTCCGGGCCGCCGGTCCGTGCGAAGTACACGGCGGAGGTGGCGGCCCGCTTCAGTGAACCGTTGCCCGCCGCACGACCGTTGACCTGGAAGTGGCGCTGTCAGCCGAGGCCGCGCGCCCGTTCGAAGCGGGCGCGGGCCTCGGCCAGATCCACCACCGGGTCCGGATAGCCGACCCGGGCCCGGTCCGGGCCGGTGAGATTCCACGGCTCGTGCACCGCAGCGCCGTCCAGGCCCGCCAGTTCCGGCACCCAGCGCCGTACGTACGCGCCCCGTGGATCGAACCGCTTGCCCTGGATCAGCGGATTGAGCACGCGGTTGGGGCGGGTGTCCGTACCGGTGCCCGCCACCCACTGCCAGTTGAGCTGATTGTTCGCCAGGTCCCCGTCGACCAGGAGATCCAGGAAGTGCCGGGCGCCGACGCGCCAGTCCACGTACAGCGTCTTGGTGAGGAAACTCGCGACCAGCATGCGGCCCCGGTTGTGCATCCAGCCCTCGTGCGCCAGCTGTCGCATCGCCGCGTCGACCAGCGGATAGCCGGTGAGCCCGGCACGCCACGCCTCGATCTCGTCGGGGTCGGACCGCCACCGGTCGCCGCGCGGACGGTAGTCGGCCCAGGCGGCGTCCGGCCGGGCGGCGAGAACCTGGTGGTGGAAGTCCCGCCAGGCGAGCTGCCGTACGAACGCGTCGGCGCCCGGTCCGCCCTTCTCGCGTGCCAGGTGCACCACTTCGGCCGCGGAGAGACAGCCGAAGTGCAGAAACGGCGACAGCCTGGATGTCGCGTCCCCGGCGAGGTCGTCGTGGCCGGTCCCGTAGTCGGCCATCGGGCCGTGCAGCCAGGAGGTCAGCAGTCTGCGCCCTGCCGTCTCGCCGCCCTCGGCAAGTCCCGGGGACAGGCCCGTCACCTCCGCTCGCGTCGGCAGCGGTGCGGACGTCGCCGTGTCGGGAACCCGTACCGTCCGCGGCCCGGTCAGGGTGCCCCGTACCCCCGCCGCCTCCCAACGGCGGAAGTACGGGGTGAACACCGCGAAATGGTCACGGCCCGCCGGGACGACCAGGCCCGGAGCGAGCGCGGTGACCACCGCGTCATGGACGTGCAGGGCGCAGCCGGCAGCCCCGAGAGCCGTACGCAGACGCTCCTCGCGTTCCCTCGCGTAGCCGCTCACCCCGGCCGCGATGTGCAGACTCTCCGCCCCCGTCTCCGCGACCACGGCGCACGCCCCGGCCACCACGTCGGCGCTGCGGACGACCAGCCGGCCGCCGCGGCGGCGCAGCCCCGCGTCGAGATCGACGAGGCAGTCGGCGAGGAACGCCCGCCGGTTCGGCGCGTCGAAACCGGTCCGGCGGATGCCGTCGTCCTGGACGAAGAGGGGAACGACGGCATCCGCGTCGCGCACCGCGGCGTGCAGAACGGGGTTGTCGTGCATCCGCAGATCGGAGGTGAACAGCGCCACCGAGACGGTCATGGCAGGGAGCCCCTCATACGGTCGGGAAGGTCAGCAGTGTCAGGGGAGCGGACGTCGGCTGCACGGAGCCGCCGGCCGGCTCGACGGTGATTCCTATGCCCGACGCGCCGTCGACCGGGCCGTCGTCGCTTCGACGGAGCGCACCCGGTCCACCGCCCGGTGTCATCACCCAGTTCACGGCGCTGCCGCGGGAAGCCTGGAAGCGGGGGCGGTCCGCCACACCTCGACCAGCGCGTCCTGCGCCGCCTTCTCCGACTGTGCGGGATCGCGCAGCACCCCGTACGAGGCCGAGGACCGGGCCGCAGACCGCGTCGTACACCGTGGCGAACGCAGCCTGGCCGCCGCGGGCGACAAGACCCAGGGGTTCCTGGAGATCGGGCCCACCCGATGGTGCTTCGCTGATGTGCAGGGCTTGTTTCACGCGGGCTTCCTCCCAGGATGCGCGCCGGTTTCATGAGGTGATTCGGAGCCGACGGCAGCGCGGATTGGTCAGTGCGTGAAATCCTTCCACGCCGCCGCGAACTCGCGATACATCGTGGTTGACGCGTAAGGGTGCTCGCGATATGTTTGTACACGAGTATTCGATGATGAAGTAATGATCTGACGAAGTGAAGGGCGGTGGGGGCGGTGGCCAAGCGGCGCAAGCTCAGCAATCCACTGGCGCTCACGGTGATGGTGCTGCTCGCCGAGCGGTCCATGCATCCGTACGAGATCGCCCAGACGCTTCGCCGGCGCGGCAAGGAACACAGCGTCAAGATCAATTTCGGCTCGTTGTACACCGTGGTCCAGAACCTGGAGAAGCACGGGTACGTCGAGGTGGCCGGCGTGCAGCGCCAGGGCAACCGCCCCGAGCGCACGCTCTACGACATCACCGAGGCGGGGCGCGCCGAGATGGTCGACTGGCTCTCCGATCTGCTCGCGGTTCCGGCCGCCGAGTACCCGGTCTTCGAGACCGCGCTCTCGCTGCTGCCGGTGCTGCCTCCGGAGGATGTCGCGGAGTTGCTGGAAACCCGGGAGGCGGCGCTGGCGGTCCAGTCCGCGGCGACGCGGGGCATCCTCGGCCGGCTGGCGGAGAAGCTGCCCCGGGTCTTCGTGGTGGAGACCGAATACCAGCTCCACATGATCGATGCCCAGCTGGAGTGGATCAAGAAATTCCGTACCGAACTTCTCGACGCCACGATCAGTGGCATCGAGGAGTGGAAGTCCTTCCACGAGACCGGCGAGGTTCCGCGGGACTGGCAGGACCTCGACGAACAGGAGATCGTCCTCGATCCCGAGCGGAAGGCGTAGCGCCAAGCGGTATCGAAGAAAGAGAAAGACCCCGGCAGGGGCTGTTGGAGCAGCGCCCGCCAGGGTCTCGAACCCCGGACCGGCCATGCCGTGAAGGCGAGCCAGGCGATCGAGGTGCGGCACACCCAGGATAGCCCGGCTCTCTTCACGCGGATCGGTTCGGCATGCCCGGACACCCGCTGACCACAGGAGAGAGCTCCGTGATGAGCACCCGTGCGCCCGCAGTAGAGGCGCGACAACTGATCAAGACCTATCCCGGCGATGTCACCGCACTGAACGGCATGGATCTCACCGTCGGTGCCGGCACGGTCTTCGGACTCCTCGGTCCCAACGGCGCCGGGAAGTCCACCACCGTCAAGATCCTCACCACCCTCGCCCGCCCCGACTCCGGCGCCGCGAGCGTCGCCGGACACGACGTGCTGCGCCACCCCGACCGGGTCCGCCGCGCGATCGGCGTCGTCGCTCAGAAGTCCGGCGCCGACCCGGTCGCCACCGGCCGGGAGAACCTGTTGCTGCAGGGCAGGCTGTACGGGATGCGGGGCGCCGCGGTCCAGCGTCGCGCCGATGAACTGCTGGACCGCTTCGACCTCGCCGACGCGGGGAAGCGGCAGGTCAAGGGGTACTCCGGCGGAATGCAGCGGCGCCTGGACGTGGCGCTCGGCCTGGTCCACCGCCCCGAGGTGCTGTTCCTGGACGAGCCCACCACCGGACTCGACCCCGAGGCCCGTACGGCCATGTGGGACGAGATCGCCCGGCTGGCCGGCGACGAGGGCCTGACCATCGTGCTCACCACGCACTACCTGGAGGAGGCCGACCGGCTCGCCGAACGCATCGCGATCGTCGACCGCGGCCGGATCGTCGTCGAGGGCACCCCCGACGAACTCAAGGGCGAACTCCGCGGCGACGCCGTCCACATGGAGCTGCGCACCGACGCGGACCGTGCGGCGGTCACCGCCGCGCTCACCGGACTGCCCGGGGTGTACGAGGTGCTGGCCAAGGGCCGCCGGGTCAGCGTCCGCGCCGAGGACGGAGCCGCCGCCGTCCCCGTGCTGCTCGGCGCCCTGGACCGGGCCGGTGCGACGGTCGCCGCCGCCACCGTCGCCCGCCCCTCTCTCGACGACGTCTATCTGCGCTACGCCGGACGCCGCTTCTCCGAGGCCGAGGCCGTGGACGCCCAGCAGATCCCCGCCACGGTCGCCGCAGGAGGTACCCGATGAGCAGTCACGTCATCGCCCAGACCTGGTACATGACCCAGCGTCAACTCATGGCGATCATCAGGCAGCCGGTCTTCCTGGCGATCTCCCTGGTCCAGCCGGTGATCTGGCTGTTCCTGTTCGGCAACCTCTTCAAGAAGGTCGTCGAGCTCGGCGGCTTCGGCACCACGTCCTATCTGGACTACCTGATCCCCGGCATTGTCGTGATGAGCGCCCTCGGGTCGAGCATGTGGGCCGGAATGGGCACCCTGGAGGAGATCGAGCGGGGAACGCTCAACCGCTTCCTGACCACCCCGGTCAGCCGGAACGCGCTGATGAACGCCAACGTCGTGCAGAACGGCATCAGTACCGCCGTCCAGTCGGTCATCATCGTGCTGCTCGGCTGGGCCGCCGGTGCGACGTACCCGGGTGGTGCGGGCGGGCTGCTGATCCTGCTCGTCGCCTCGATCCTGCTCGGTACGGTCTTCAGTGCGCTCTCCAACGCGCTGGGGATGCTGGTCCGCCAGCGCGAGTCGATCATCGGTATCAACACGTTCCTGCTGCTGCCGCTGACCTTTCTCTCGTCCTCGTTCATGGCGCCGAGCCAGATGCCGTCCTGGATGCGGCAGACCGCCGACTTCAACCCGGTCAACTGGGCGATGGTGGCGGGCCGTTCGGCACTGACCGCCGAGCCCGACTGGGGGCTGGTGCTCAGCCGCGGGGGAGCGCTGCTCGCCCTCGCGGTGGTGGCGGTCTGGCTGTCGACCCGCACCTTCCGCTCGTACCAGAAGTCCGTCTGACGGCGCGTGCGGCCGCTGGGTCAGGAGAGCGCCGTGTCGTGGAACCGGTCCGGGAAGGTCTCCCCGGGCCGGCTCTTCGGTTTCCGGACCGCGCGCAGCACCAGAAAGACCAGCAGGCCGAACGGCGACAGCAGAATGGTCAGTACCAGCAGGGGACTCATCACCAGGGCGGGGATGCCCAGCCGCCGCCCCTCCAGGAACATCCACTGGCCCAGCAGCAGATCCCAGGCGATCACCTGGGCCCAGATCGCCCCCGCACCGTTCGCCAGCACGGTCAGGTCGCGGAACGTGTCGATGTCGGGGCTGCGGACGGCAGTCCACAGTTCGGGGAAGACCGGCACGGCCATCAGCAGATACACGGCCAGCACCGGCAGAACGGTCAGAGGGGACGCCGCGAGGCGCGCGGTGGGCCGCCAGCGCGGCGCCAGGACCATGAGCAGCCAGAAGGGCGCGGCCAGCCAGAAGGAGACCTCGAAGAGTGCGCCGGTCATGCCATGAGCTCCTTCTCGACGGAATCCGCTGTGCGGACTACGGAAATCGGCCGCAGGGCCGCATATGTTCCGGCGGCGGTGGCGGCCAGGACGAGTGCCGCGGCGGTGAGCGTCGCGCCGTCCGGATGAATCAGTGACTGCCCGCGCAGCGCCTGCCAGGTGACGAGGGCGACGACCGCCGCGTACGCCCCGGAGGCGACGCGCACCAGACGCAGCCGGACCCGCGGATCACCCAGTCGGGGAAGGCGCGGGGACAGCGCGGCCAGCGCGAACAGGAAGAGCGGGAGCAGCTGGAGCGCATGCATTCCGACGAAGTGCGGGATACGCAGATCGCCGCCGGTCGTCGACCAGCCGGTGAGCGGCATCGAGGGGCCGCCGTCCGGTACACCGACGGAGTGCGCGCCGACCACATCGGCGGTGTCGAGGTTGCCTGCGGCTCGCTGCCCGGGCGTCGGCTGCGTCATCAGGAAGCCGAATCCGGCTCCCACCAGAGCTATGAGCACACCCGAGCGGATCGCCAGGGCGGCGGCGCGGTCCGGGATACGGGCACGCAGCAGCAGGATCGCGATGACCAGGGTTCCGGTCCAGAGGATGACGACGGTGGCGCCCATCACGGTGAACAGCCGCTCGTCGAAAGGGGTGGCGTGGTTGAAGTGACTGCGCCTGCCCCGGATCACCTGCCCGGTGATGATCGCCATCTCGACCAGGCTGGAGAGGGCGACCACGGTCCCGGCCACCCAGCCGGTACGCCGGCCACGGGTGAGCAGCGTCAGCATCCAGGCGAGCGCCAGGGCGTACACCACGAACGAGACCGCGAATTTGAAGGGCTTGAACCAGATTGCCGAACCCAGGAGGACCCGGTCGTCGACCAGCAGTCCCACCCCGGAGACGACGGCCATGACGGCCATTGCCGCGGCGAAGAGGACTAAGGGACGGTGCCAGGAACGCCATGACGACATGGATGTACCCCCAGTGACGGTGAAAGACCAATATGGATAGTGGCACTCTCCGCTATCCGATAGTGGAACTATCTATGATGGGATGCGGAGTTGGCAAGGGCGGAAGGAGTGACGCGCGGTGCGCATCGGCGAGTTGAGTCGCAGGTCCGGGGTTTCGGTACCGACGATCAAGTTCTATGTACGTGAAGGGCTGCTGCCCGCAGGGCAGTTGACCAGCCCGAATCAGGCGTCGTACGACTCCGGGCACGAGCGCAGGCTGAAGTTGATCCGCGCCCTGCTGGACGTCGGCGGCCTCTCGCTCGCCGCGATCGGGGATGTCCTGCACACGATCGACGACCCCGCGCAGCCGGTGCACAACGTGCTGGGCGTGGCGGCGAAGCGGATCACGGCGCTGGAGGGCGGCGAACCCGGGCCCGAACTGGATGACGCCCGCGAGGAGGTGGCCGAACTGCTGGTCCGGCGTGGCTGGCGGGCCGAGGCGCACAGCCCGGCCGGCGAGGCGCTGGCCGGGGTGCTGGTCGCGCTGCGGCGGGCGGGGCACGGGGGGTTCGTCGAGCTGCTCGACGACTACGCGGCCGCCGCAGAACCGGTCGCCCGGGCCGACCTCGACTATGTGGGGCGGCGGGCGGCGCGCGAGGACCTGGTGGAGAGTGTGGTCATCGGCACGGTGTTGGGCGAGGCGATGTTCAGCGCACTGCGCCGGCTCGCACACGTGGACGCGTCGGCAAGGGCGTACGGCGACGGCAGGCCGAGGGAGCCGCGCGGCGCCGGCTGACCGGGAGCCCGGGACATACGCACACCCCGGTCACCGTCCGGGAGCCCGTGACACGCATGCGCCCCGGTCGCCGTCCGTCCTGGACGGTGACCGGGGCGTACCTACCCACAAGAGGCGCCCGGGTGCGGTGGCCTACGCCGCGCGCTCCTGCTCGCGCTCCACCTGCTCGTTCCACTGCCGCTTCACCGAGCGCCAGGCGTCGTCGTTCTGGCCGCGGCGCCAGTAGCCGGAGATCGACAGCTGCGACAGCGGGATCCTCCGGTCGAGACGCAGGTGCCGACGGATCTCCTTCACGAACCCCGCCTCGCCGTGCACGAACGCCTGGACCTCGCCCGCGGGGAAGTCCAGCGACTTCACCGCCGCGGTCACGGCCTCGCCGACCGGGCGCTCGCCGCGGTGCAGCCAGGTGAGCTCCACCCCGTCGGCCGTCTCGATCTTCTGCTCCTCGGACGCGTCCGCCACCTCGATGTACGCGTGCGCCACCGCGCCCGTGGGCATTTGCTCCAGCGCCGCCGCGATCGCCGGCAGGGCGCTCTCGTCGCCGGCCAGGAGGTGCCAGTCCGCGGACGCGTCCGGCCCGTACCCGCCGCCGGGGCCCAGGAATGTCACCTGATCGCCCGGAGCCGCCCGAAGCGCCCACGGGCCGGCCAGGCCCTCGTCGCCGTGCACCACGAAGTCGATCGCCAGCTCCCGGGTGACCGGGTCCCAGGAGCGGACCGTGTAGGTGCGGGTGGTGGGCCACAGCTCGCGCGGGTACTCCTCGCGGATGCGGGCCATGTCGAACGGGTGCGCATAGTCCGCGCCCTCGGGTGCGAAGCACAGCTTGACGTAGTGGTCGGTGAACCCGGACAGCGCGAAACCGGCCAGGCCGTCCCCACCGAGTACCACGCGCACCATGTGCGGGGTGATCCGCTCGGTGCGCAGGACCTGGGCCCCCTGCGCCGTGGGCGCCTGCCGCGCCGGTCGTTCTGCCACGAGGTTCTCCCTGCTCCAAATACTTAGGCTTGCCTAAGTTAGCACCTCATGCCCGGAGGGCGGAGAGCAGTCGCTGCAGGGCGCCGCCCAGTCCCCACTGCTCGGCCAGCGCTTCGAGGGCGGCGGGGTCGCGCGGCTCGGTGGGCAGCGCCGGATCGAACGCGGGCAGCGGGACGTCACCGGCGACCCGGACCACGGTCGGGGCGACGGCCACGTAGTCCCGTGCCTCGTCGAGCCGCTTGCGCTGCGAAGGTGTCAGCCTGGACGCCGGATCGTCCACCGCGGCCATGATCCCGGCCAGGTCGCCGAAGGTGTCCAGCAGTTTCGCCGCTGTCTTCTCGCCGATGCCGGGGACCCCCGGCAGCCCGTCGCTCGGGTCGCCGCGCAGCAGCGCCAGATCGACATAGCCGGAGCCGTCCACCCCGTACTTCTCGCGCAGCCACGCCTCGTCCGTGAGCTGGAGCGACCCGACACCCTTCAGCGGGTAGAGCACCCGCACCCCGCGGGCGTCGTCGACGAGCTGGTAGAGGTCCCGGTCGCCGGTGACGATGTCCACCGGGCCCGTGGCGAGGCCGGTGAGCGTACCGATCACGTCGTCCGCCTCGTACCCCGCGACACCGACCCGGGCGATGCCGAGCGCGTCGAGCACGTCCTCGATGATCGGGACCTGCGGGGCCAGCGTGTCGGGGGTCTCCTCCTCGTCGGGGAGTCCCTCGGCGGTCTCCACGGCGACGCGGTGTGCCTTGTACGACGGGATCAGCTCCACCCGCCAGTGCGGGCGCCAGTCCGCGTCCATGCAGGCCACCAGCTCGTCCGGCCGGTGGTCCTGGACGAGCCGCCCGATGAAGTCGAGCAGTCCGCGCACGGCGTTCACCGGTGTGCCGTCCGGTGCGCGCACCGAATCGGGGACCCCGAAGTAGGCCCGGTAGTAGAGGGAAGCGGTGTCAAGAAGCATCAGGCGTCGCGTCACACCCCGATGATGCCGCACCTCACTGACACCGACCCGGAAGTGAGCTGGGTCACTGTTCCGTTTGGCTCGTGTAAGTACGGGCAGGCGCTCCATCGGAGCGGACCACGTCGCCATTTCGACTGCAGCGCGTGCCAAGCGGACCGAATCCGCGCCGCTCCACGGTCTGCCGGAGGGGGTGGCAGACCGTTTTCGGTTCAACGCGTGAGGTGTATGTGTCAAGGCTGCAAGCCGACCACTTGTACAAGGTGTTCGGCAGACGACCCGATCAAGCCGTGCAGAAGCTCGAGAGCGGCACGGACCGCGACGAGTTGCGCGCCGACGGAACGACCGCAGCGGTGATCGACGCCTCGTTCACCGTGGAACCGGGCCAGATCTTCGTCGTGATGGGTCTGTCCGGATCCGGCAAGTCCACGTTGCTGCGGATGCTCAACGGGCTGCTGGACCCCACAGCCGGACGCGTGCTGTTCGACGGCCAGGACCTGACCGCCCTGAGCCCCCGCGAACTCCGCGCCGTCCGCTCCTCGAAGATCAGCATGGTCTTCCAGCACTTCGCTCTGTTCCCGCACCGGAGCGTCCTGGAGAACGCCGCGTACGGCCTCGAAGTGCAGGGTGTGCCGCGCGCCGAGCGCGAGAAGCGCGCCGCCGAGGCGCTGGAGATGACCGGACTCGCCGGCTGGGAGAAGTCCTGGCCCGACGAGCTGTCCGGCGGCATGCAGCAGCGCGTCGGCCTGGCCCGCGCCCTCGCCACCGACGCCGACCTGCTGCTCATGGACGAGTCGTTCAGCGCGCTGGACCCGCTGATCCGCCGCGACATGCAGGACCAGCTGCTCGAACTGCAGAAGCGGCTGAAGAAGACCATCGTCTTCATCACCCACGACCTCAACGAGGCCATGCGCCTCGGCGACCGGATCGCCGTGATGCGGGACGGGAAGATCGTCCAGCTGGGCACCGCCGAGGACATCCTCGTCACCCCCGCCAACGACTACGTCGCCTCCTTCACCCAGGACGTCGACCGCTCCCGGGTGCTGACGGCGGGCGCCATCATGGCCGAGCCACACACCGTCATGGGCACCACGGGCGACGACGGCAAGGAACTCCGTACGCCCGACGACGTCCTCGGGGCGGCGCCGGCCACGGTCTCCGAGTCCACGCCGATCATCGAGCTGTTCACTCCGTGCTCGCGCAGTGGTGTGGCGGTCGCCGTGACCGATGCCAAGGGCAGGCTCGTCGGGGTCGTACCCCGGTCCCGGCTGCTCGCCGTCCTCGGCGAGCCGATGACCCCCACCGAGCTCCCGCAGGACGTCACGACCACTGCGAAGAAGGTGGCCGCCGATGTTTAGGCTCCCGCTCGGCGCATGGGTGGACCGTGCGGTCGACTGGCTGCAGACCCACCTGGCCTGGCTGTTCGACGCGATCAGTACCGTCGTCAGCGGCATGTTCGACGGCATAGCCGCCGTCCTCTCCGCCCCCGCCCCGCTGCTCTTCGCGGGCATCGTCGCCGTCATCGCCTGGTGGCTGCGCGGTCTGCTCGCCGGTGTACTCGCCTTCGTGGGCTTCGCGCTCATCGACTCGGTCGAGCTGTGGGACGAAGCGATGGACACCCTCACGCTGGTGCTCGTCGCGACCATCGTCACGCTGGTCCTGGCCGTTCCGCTCGGCATCTGGGCGGCGCGCTCCAAGACGGTGTCCGCGGTGACCCGGCCGGTCCTCGACTTCATGCAGACCATGCCCGCCATGGTCTATCTGATCCCCGGCGTCATCTTCTTCGGCGTCGGCGTCGTGCCCGGCATCATCGCCACCATCATCTTCGCGCTGCCTCCGGGCGTCCGGATGACCGAGCTCGGTATCCGCCAGGTCGACGGCGAACTCGTCGAGGCGGCCGAGGCCTTCGGCACCACCTCGCGCAACACCCTGCTGCGGGTGCAGCTGCCGCTCGCCCTGCCCACGATCATGGCGGGCATCAACCAGGTCATCATGCTCGGCCTGTCCATGGTGGTCATCGCCGGAATGGTCGGCGGCGGCGGCCTCGGCGGCTCCGTCTACCGCGCCATCGGCAACGTCGATGTCGGCCTCGGCTTCGAGGCGGGCGTCTCCATCGTCATCCTGGCGATGTATCTGGACCGGATGACCGGTGCGCTGGGCCGCGAGGTCTCCCCGCTGGCCCGCCGCGCCCTCGCCAAGGCCCAGTCGGTGGCCGGCGGACTGAAGATCTGGAACCACCGTCCGCAGCCCGCCGTCGCGGTCGTCGGCGTCGTCGTCCTCGCACTCGTCGCCGGTGGCATGGGCATCTTCGGATCGTCGAAG
This sequence comes from Streptomyces atratus, assembly GCF_040655115.1. Classification (GTDB taxonomy): domain Bacteria; phylum Actinomycetota; class Actinomycetes; order Streptomycetales; family Streptomycetaceae; genus Streptomyces; species Streptomyces atratus_D. The sequence goes on from NZ_JBFAJH010000037.1 coordinate 36,302, forward strand.
CAGGACACCGGTGCCGCCACCGACGCTTCGAACGTCGGCAAGGGCAAGAAGATCAGCATGGGATACATCCCGTGGGACGAAGGGATCGCCTCCACCTTCCTCTGGAAGGAGCTGCTCGAGCGGCGCGGCTTCGAGGTCGACGTCAAGCAGTACGAGGCCGGCGCGCTCTACACGGGTATGGCGAACGGCCAGATCGACTTCGAGACCGACTCCTGGCTCCCGGTCACCCATGCCACGTACTGGAAGAAGTACCAGGACCGCCTGGACGACATGGGTTCCTGGTACGGCCCCACCTCCCTGGAGCTGGCCGTCCCCTCGTACGTGAAGGGCGTCGACTCGCTCGACGACCTCAAGGGCAGGGCGTCCGACTTCAAGGGCCGCGTCGTCGGCATCGAGCCGAGCGCCGGTGAGACCGGGCTGCTCAAGGACAAGATCCTTCCGGGGTACGGCCTCGACAAGGAGTACAAGGTCGTCGACGGCTCCACGCCCTCGATGCTGGCCGAGCTGAAGCGCGCGTACGCCAAGAAGGAACCGATCGTCGTCCCGCTCTGGTCGCCGCACTGGGCGTACAACCAGTACGACCTCACCAAGCTCAAGGACCCCAAGAACCTCTGGGGCAAGGGCGACGGCATCCACACCCTGACCCGCAAGGGCTTCTCCGACGACAACCCGCACGTCGGCAGCTGGCTCAAGAACTTCAAGATGACCGAGGACCAGCTCACCAGTCTTGAGGCGAAGATCCAGACGACCGGCAAGGGCAAGGAGCAGGACGCCGTCCGCGCCTGGCTGAAGGAGAACCCGGGCGTCGCCGACAAGTGGACCCCGGTCGCCAAGGCGGCGAAGGGCTCGAGCGGCAAGGACGAGCGCGACCGCACCGTCGAGATGGCCTGGTTCCCGTGGGAGGAGGACATCGCCGCCACCTACCTGTGGAAGGCTGTCCTGGAGGACCGCGGCTACAAGATCAACCTGAAGCAGTTCGAGGTCGGTCCGATGTACGCCGCGATGTCCCGCGGCCAGCTCGACGTGCAGTTCGACGGCTGGCTGCCGTACACCCAGAAGAACTACTGGAACACCTACGGCTCCCGGCTCACCGACCTCGGATCGTGGTACGGCCCGACCTCGCTGGAGATCGCCGTCCCCTCCTACGTCAAGGGCGTCGAGTCGTACAAGGACCTCAAGGGCCGCGGTGGCGAGTTCAAGAACCGCATCATCGGCATCGAGCCCGGCACCGCCACCATGGCCAACCTGAAGAACAACGTGCTGCCCGCCTACGGCCTCGACAAGGAGTACAAGGTCGTCGACAGCTCGACGCCCTCGATGCTCGCCGAGCTGAAGCGCGCGTACGCCAAGAAGGAGCCGATCGCGGTTCTGCTCTGGACGCCGCACTGGGCGTACAACGAGTACAAGCTCACGAAGCTGACGGACCCCAAGAAGGCCTTCGGCAACGGCGACACCATCCGCACGATCGCGAGCAAGGACTTCCCGAAGAACTACCCGCAGCTCACCAAGTGGTTCAAGGACTTCAAGCTCAGCGAGCAGCAGCTGGCCGGCCTGGAGAACGAGATCCAGAGGCGCGGCACGGGACACGAGGAAGAAGCCGTGAAGGCCTGGATGGACAGGAATCCGGGCATCGCGGACAAGATGGCTCCCCAGTAGGGTCTGAAGCACGTGAAGGGGTGGCACTGCCGACCGGCGGTGCCACCCCTTCCGGCTGTTCCGGCATTCATTTACCGGCCGTCCTTGCCCAACCGTGTGCGTAAGGTGCTGGCAGCCGGAAGGATGACGAGTCGGGAGGGAGCTCGACATGGACGACAAGGAATCACTCCGCGTGGGCGCCGCGGTCCGCCGGCGGCGCAGATCCCTGGGGCTCACACTGGCCGCGGTCGCGAGCCGCAGCGGCCTGTCCGTGCCGTTCCTCAGCCAGATCGAGAACGAGCGGGCCCGGCCCAGCGCCCGGTCGCTGGACCGGGTGGCCGACGCCCTGGAGACCACCACGGCACGGCTGTGCGCCGCTGCCGACTCGGCGCGCGCCGTTGAGGTGGTCCGGGCGGGCGCGGGGGACGGGGTGCGCCGAGTGGTGCGCGGGCGGCATCAGCTCAGCGCGCTGGAGTTCACCGGCGAGATCGACCTCGGCCGGGAGTTCCAGCACCGCAACGACGAGGTGATGTACGTGGTGGACGGTGCCGCGGAGGTGGAGGCGGAGGGGCAGGCCTACCGGCTGGAGCGCGGCGACACGCTGTTCCTGTCAGGTGGGGTACGGCACCGTTGGCGGGCCACGGTGCCGGGGACGCGGCTGCTGCTCGTCGCGGTCGCGGAACACGTCGACGCCACGAACGACCCGAGACGCTGACACCCGGTGCCCGAACCGGTGCCTGTTCGCCTGCCTCGCCGGCCCCGACGGCGTCCCGCACGCCGACCATGCCGCCGGGCGGGCTCCGAGGGTACGTCACACGCGGCGGTATCTCACGTGGTCCGGGCCGCCACAGGCCGGGGCGCCTGCGGCGCTGCGAGCAGCGCTCCGCTGAACAGCCCACGCAGCGTGCGCAGCCCGGCCGTCGCCCAGGCCGTCACCAGCAGTACGTACAGTGCGACGGCCAGCCAGCTGAACGCCGTCAGACCAGTGTGCCGGGCCAGTCCCGCCGCGCCCGTGACGCACGTACCGACCGGGAAGGTGAAGCCCCACCAGGTCATGCTGAACGTCATGCCCGCCCGTACCGCGCGTACCACCATCGACGCGGCCAGCGCCAGCCACAGCAGCGCGAACCCCATCACCGGCACCCCGTACAGCACGGCGAACGCCCCCAGCGCCCCGGCGTACGGTGCCTGGATCGCGCCCGGCGCCACATCGGCGAGCTGATTGACCGCCGTCGTGGACTGCCCCAGCGGACCGAGGACCAGGAACAGCGTGGGAGTCAGGGCGAGCGGCAGCGGCCCCCGGTGGACCAGCCGCGAGAAGATCAGCGGCAGCATCACCAGCGTCGCCAGCAGGCTGAGCCCGAACATCGCATAACAGGCGAGCAGCATCGCCTCCCGCCACTGACCCGCGGGCAGCTCCGGCACCAGCAGGGGGCCGAGCGCCGCGGACACCATCGGCGCCACCACCGGCAGCAGCCAGACCGGCGACGCGGTCCCGGGCTCCGGGCGGTGGCGTACGACCATCAGATACGGGATCGCGACCGCGGCGGCCAGGCCGATCAGCGTGCCCGAGGTGTACAGGACCACGTCCGCGGCGAGGGCGGCCCGATGCCCGATGACGTCCCGGCCGACCGTCATCGTGGAGCCGCCGACGGCCAGCAGCGCCATCGAGAGGCAGCCGTAGAAGGGGGCGACGGCCGGGTCGAGGAGATGGGCTCGGGCCTGGTCGCGGTGGGCGAACCAGTGTCCGGCGCGGGCGGCGAGGACCGCGGTGAGAACCACTGCCGCCAGCGCCCACACCACCGTGCAGGCCGCCCGCAGCCCGGGCACGTGCACGGGGAGCGCCGCGCCCGCGCCGGCCACGATGGCCGTGCCCATGACCGTCGCGTACCAGTTGGGGCCGATGTGGCGCAGAGAAGGAAGCCGCACAGCGGCGGAGTACGGGGCGCTCGTCTGCGCGCGGGTCTGCGGAATGATGGCCATGCCACGATTTTTGTACCGGGGGCCGTCCCCCACCAGGGAGATTGTCCCTATGAGGTCATAAGCTGGCTTTATGCCCAGCGACGCACCCACACCTGCCCTCCTGTCCCACCGGGTCCCCGACCTCGGAGCGCTGGAGCTGCTGCTCGCCGTCGCCCGGCACGGCAGCCTGGGACGCGCGGCGCTGGACGTCGGCATCACCCAGCCCGCCGCCAGCAGCCGTATCCGGTCGATGGAACGCCTGCTGGGCGTCGCCCTCCTCGACCGGTCGCCGCGCGGCTCCCGGCTCACCGACGCGGGCGCGCTCGTCACCGACTGGGCACGCCGGATCGTCGAGGCCGCCGAGGCCTTCGACGCGGGTGCGCAGGCGCTGCGCGACCGGCGCGACTCCCGGCTGCGGGTCGCCGCCTCCATGACCATCGCCGAATATCTGCTGCCCGGCTGGCTGATCGCACTGCGCGCCGAACGGCCGGACACCGCGGTCTCGCTGCTCGCGGGCAACTCGGCGGCGGTCGCGGGGCGGCTGCTCGTCGGCGAGGCCGACCTCGGATTCGTGGAGGGGCTGTCCATACCGGAGGGCCTCGACGGCACGGTCATCGCGCACGACCGCCTCGTTGTCGTGGTCGCCCCGTCCCATGCGTGGGCCCGCCGCCGCACACCGCTGACCCCGCAGGAACTGGCCGCGACCCCACTGATCCTGCGCGAGCGCGGCTCCGGCACCCGACAGGTCCTGGACGCGGCACTGGCCGTGCACGGCGGGCTGGCGCAGCCACTGCTCGAACTCTCCTCGACGACAGCGGTGAAGGGCGCGGCGGAGAGCGGTGCGGGACCGTGCGTCCTGAGCGAACTGGCGCTGGGGGAGGAGCTGTCCTCGCGGCGGCTGGTGAAGATCCCGGTGGCGGGGGTACGGCTCCGACGCCAGCTGAGGGCGGTCTGGCCTTCGGGGCACCGGCCCACGGGCCCGGCTCGCGACCTGCTCTCCCTGACGCGGTCGAACCCGTCCGGCGACTGAGGACGGAGCGCGGCCTCCGGGTTCATTCCTCCCCGCATTGTTGGCCGGGATGAGCGAGCCATTCGTAGGGTTCACAACTGCTGGGTAAACACATGGTTTTGGCGAGCGTGGACACTGCCCAGGAACGGTTGGCTCACCTGCAGGGACCGTTTCACGAGCGAGGAGAGCGCCCTCGCGGCGGCACGGTGGCCGAGCCCCGACGGTGGATGGCCGGCCTGCCCGGCCGGCCGGGCAGGACCCGCCCGGCCCAGCACGGTCCGCAGATCCGGGAAGCGGAATCCGGCGGGTCCCACCGAGGCCGCGTATCACGTCACTGGACCCGCCGGGTCACGCGCTGACGGCGTACGGGGCGAAGTCGTCCAGCATGATGACCCAGCCTTCCTCGCGGAAGATACGGGTGCCCTCGTCCCTCAACTCCGGGTCCCCGGTGGCATGCTCCACCCAGGCGAGCGGGTCCGGGCCGAGCAGCGCCCGCAGGCGTGGAGAGGCCGCGAGCAGTTCCGCGAGCAGGGCCGCCTGATCCGGCTGCGCGGGCCGGGGTGCTCCGTCGGGCCCGGCCAGGACACCCATGGCGCTGGTGTACAGGTGCACCTTGTCCAGCAACGCTCCGTTGGGGAGGCGCATGGGGAACTCGTCCCGGGGCAGCACCACCCGCTCGTAGTACGGGATCTCGGTTTCGTCGACGGCCTTGAGCTGGTCGTCGTCCAGCCAGGTCACGGCCAGTGTCAACTCCGCACCCTTGTCGGCGAAGGGCGCGGTCGCCACGTATCCGGCGGGGTAGATGTGGGCACACATGCCGATCGCGATGCCCCGTGTGCTGACCGGCACCATCGGGACGGTCCCCGACAGGCCCCGGCTCACCAGCTTGTCGTTCAGCTGTGCGGGGGAGGCGTTGGAGCCGACCGACACGGCAGGGTGCCGGTCGCCGAGCAGTGCGAGCCCCTCTGCGGCCAGGTGTACGTCGAGAGGGACCGGCCCCCCTTCCGTGAGGACGTTCCAGTCGTCGACGGGGCCGCGGCCGGCCTCGAGTTGCAGCAGACACCCCTCGTGGAGAAGGGACGGCTCCGTGATCGGCAGCCCGGGGTACGTGAGGGGGGCCTTGGCGGGCACGGTGGCAAGGCCGAGCGCTTGGAGCGAACGATTCAGCACCCTGCTTCTCCTTATGGGCGACACGGTCGACATGGTGAGCTTGCCACAGCGGAGGGTCGAAGTGAGTGACAAGGGGAAGTGCACCGCGGGGCCGGGTGCGAGGGCATGGCTAGAATCATTGATTCTCTGCCCAAGTAGCTTATACGGGGGGGCTTTTGATGATGCTGACGCGTGCCGTGATCAGCGGGCGGGGTCACCCGCGCTTTCGTACGTCGCTGCGCTGGTGGATCGCCGAACGCACGGTGCTGGGGCTGTTCGGTCTGGTGATCGGCGGGCTTGTGCTGTTGTCGGCCGCGATGGCGGTGGGCCTGACCCTGACCCTGCACTCCCCGCGCAGTCAGGCCGAGCGGCTGGGAGACTCGGGGCACCTCCTGGATCTCACCCTCCAGTCGCTTCGGGCGTGCGTGGGAACCGACAGCATCAGTCCCCAGGAGGACAACACGGCCCACGAGGCGCTCTCCACCATCGCGTCGGTCATCGGAGCCATTGTGCCCGCGACTCTGGTCGGTGTCGTCTTCATCAAGATGTTCTCCGTGAGGCCCTTCGTCTGGCGGCGGAAGGTGAGTCTCAGTTACGCGCACCAGGCCGACGCCCGTGAGTTCGCGGAGGCGCACGTGGGCCGCGACGAACGGATCATCGCCGTGCGGTTCTACAACCGTATGGAGAACCTCTCCGTCATCGATCTCACCGCCCGCGTCTATCTCTGGTACCTGCGCAAGTCGCCGCACGACGGCACTCCGGTCTTCTACAAGCAGCCGTTGCGGGTGCTGGACCAGCAAGGCAATGTCGCACAGGAGCGGACCTGGTTCGTCATGGACCGCGGATCGCCCTTCACGGTGTGGATCCCCGTGGAGGCGGCCGTGCCGAGCCTTCCGATCACCCGGATACAGGGCACCGATCTGCAGGGCGCCGAGTCCGTGAGGATGCTCGTCCGCCTGACGGCCAAGGCCGGCGGACTGGGCACGGAGGTCTTCGGCGAGCGCTGGTTCGACCTGGGCGGCGAGGACTTCGAACTCGGCAGATTCGCCCCCCTCAAGCCACAGGTGGACGTGGATATCCGCAAGTGGGAGGGGTGGCGGAGGTTCGACGAGCTTCTCGCCCCCGAGACAGTCGCCCGCGAGCAACTGCCGCAGCACGTCAAGGAGTCGGCGCCCTCCCGCTGGGGTTTCGGCCGCCGCGGGCGTGCGGCCTACCGCGCGGCGGCTTCCGGCACTGTGACCGGCCCGGTGAGCCGGCTTCCGCGCTCGTCCCGCCCCTGACGTACTGGAGTGCCCCGGGTCCGGGGGTGGGTCCGGAACCTGGAGTGGAGCAATGAGTAACGCGACACCGCCCGGCTGGTCTCCGGACACGGCCGCTCCGGGCAGCGAGCGGTGGTGGGACGGTACGGCATGGACCGCCCACACCCGCCCGCGGCCGACCACAACGCAGGAATTCGGTCCCGTGCAGCCCGCTCGGTCCGCCGGTCCCGGTCAGGTCAACGGCGGCGGAAGCGCAGGACCATCGCCCCTCGACCGCCGGCAGCGAGTTGCCCGTCGTCGTGCGCTACGCCTTCGACGCCGGTCCCGCCGGGACCCGCTCGCTCTCGTGGACACCCTCACCCGGGCCATCCGGCCGATCGACGACAGCGAGACGAGCGGCGTCGTCGGCAGCTCCGTCGCCCCTTGACGCCGGCCTCGTCAGAGGAAGGTGCGGCCCTCGCCCCGGTAGGTCGGCACGGTCGCCGTCACCCGGTCGCCCTCGATCAGCTGCAGCTCGTCGAAACGCTCGCACAGCTCACCGGCCTTCGCGTGCCGGAACCACACCTTGTCGCCGATCAGCAGATCGTCGGCCGGGGCGCCGAGCAGCGGCGTCTGCACCTCGCCCGGACCCTCCTGCGGGTCGTAGCGCAGTCCCTCCGGCAGATACGGGACGGGCAGCCGGTCCGCACCCGCGGCCCCCGATGCCGGGTAGCCGCCGCCGAGCACCGTCACCACACCCACGCCGGGCCGCCGCACCACGGGCTGAGCGAACAGCGCCGCCGGGCGGGCCGTGAACGACGTGTAGTTGTCGAACAACCGCGGCACGTAGAGCCCCGACCCGGCCGCGATCTCGGTCACCGCGGACTCCGCCGCCGTGTGCTGCACGCTGCCCGTACCGCCGCCGTTCACGAACTCCAGGTCCGGCGCCACCGTGCGCACCGCCCGGACCACCTCCGCCCGCCGGGCCGCCAGCTCCTTGCGTGCCGTCGCCTGCATCAGCCGGATCGCCCGGGACCGCAACGGCCGGCCGGCGACCGCGTCCCCGACCCCGGCGACGTGCCCCTCGTACGCCATCAGACCGACCAGCCGGAAACCGGGCCTGCGCGCCACCGAACGCGCCAGCTCCGCCAGCTGGGCGGGGGAGCGCAACGGCGAACGCCGCGCGCCGATCCTGATCCGGCCGCCGAGCAGCTGCAGAGAGGTGTCCAGTTCCAGACAGACCCGGATCTCCTCCCGGCCGCCGGCCCGCGCCGCGTCGATCAGTTCCAGCTGTGCGTGGTCGTCCACCATCACCGTCACCGCGGCGGCGAGCTTCGGGCCGGCGGCCAGCTCGGCGAAGGCGGACCGGTCGGCCGACGGGTACGCCAGCAGGACGTCGTCGAACCCGGCCCGGGCCAGCCACAGCGACTCGGTCAGCGTGAACGACATGATCCCGGCGAAGCCCGGCCGTGCGAGCACCCGCTCCAGCAGGGTCCGGCAGCGCACCGACTTGCTCGCGACCCGGATCGGCTTCCCCGCCGCCCGGCGGACGAGATCGTCGGCGTTCGCGTCGAAGGCGTCCAGATCGACGACGGCGATCGGGGCGTCGAGGTGGGCGGTAGCCCGGTCGTAGCGGGTCCTGTCAGCGGCACGCGCGGTCATGGCCGCAGCTTGCCAGACACCGCTACCGGTGGGTAGGGGGATGATCCGGGCAGATCCCACGGGGCTGCGGCGCCCCGCTCCCACCCGGCCCCTCCCAGCCCGTAGAGTGACCGGCACGCGGCGGCCAACGGGCCTGCGTGTGACGGTGATCCGCGAGCGGTACGGAATGTGGACCAGGGGGGCGGATGAGTACCGAGGCGCAGCGCGCTCCCGTGCCGCCCCGCCCGCTGACGCCGCCCCGCCCGGCCGGATCCCCGGACGAACCGGGGCACACGGCGGAACCCGTGGCCCCGGTCGTGCCCGCCGCGTCCCCGGCCCAGGCGAGCCCGAGCCCCGATCCGGCGCCGCGTCACGTCCCACTGCAGAGCCAGAGCCAGAGCGGGAGCCGGCCCCAGAGCCCGGATCCCGGGCCGAGCCCGGTCCCGGAGCAGCAGCCCGTGGAGACGACCACCCGGCTCCGTCCCGTGAGCCCGATGGCCGTCCACGCCCCCGGCCCTGCCCCCGCATCTCCTCCGTCACGCCCCGAGACGCCGCCCGCCGCGACCCGCCGTCGGCCGGTCGGTGCCGTGGATCTCACCCTGCGGCCCGGCGCGATACCGCCCCCGCCGCACCCGGGCGGCTATGCCCCGTACCGCCACGGCCACCGCCCGTACCCCGGTCCCGAGACGCCCGCCGAGACCACCACCCGGCTGCGCCCCGTCCGTACCCGTCACCCGGCCAGGTCCGCGGCCGCCGCGGCCTGTGTCGTGCTCGGGCTCGGGCTGATCGGCGGCGCGGTCACCGGGGCCTATCTCACCAGCGAGTCCTCGGCCTATCCCGGGGTCCGTGACCCGTACGTCACCGGCCGCACCGCCTGGCGGGACGTCCCCGTGGACACCCTCTTCCCGCGCACCCTCAAGGGGGAAGGCGCGGGTCCCGGCGGTGCGGACCGGGTCTGGACCCGGATCGGAGTCGCCCCGGACAGCGGCTGCACGACCGCGCTCGACCCCCTGCTCCTCACGACGCTCCGCCCGGTCGGCTGCGAACGGCTGCTGCGAGCCACGTACACCGACGCCACGTCCAGCAGCGTCACCACGGTCGGCATGGTCTTCACCGAGGGTGCAACGGACGGGATGAGGGCGTTGAGCACCCGCTTCACCGACCAGCACCTCGACACCCGCACCGACCTCATGCCCCGTACGTACTCCGTCAAGGGCACCCCTGCCGCCGGGTTCGGCGACGGGCAGCGCGCCACCTGGACCGTCCATGTGCTGACCGAGGTACCGGTCGTCGTGTTCGCCGTCTCCGGCTTCGCCGACGGGCGTACGGTCACCGACCCGCAGCCTGTTGCCAGGGCGATGGCCGCGGACTCCACGACGGCCGCCGCGCAGGCAGGTCTTGGTCATGAGGCCAAGGGCATCGCCGACCGGATCGAGCGTGGGCTGCGCCGGACCGTCACCGATCTCTCGGAGAATCCGCAATGAGCAGCCGACGCCGCCACCGCCGCGCACTCGGCGCGGTCTGCGCCGCCACCGCGTTCGCGCTGCTGCCGGCCGTCCCCGCCCGGGCGGACACGATCAGGCCCCAGCAGTGGGGCCTCCAGGCGCTCCACACCGACCGTGCCTGGCAGACCACCAAGGGCAAGGGGATCACTGTCGCCGTCGTCGACACCGGTGTCGACGACAGCCTTCCCGACCTCGCGGGCCAGGTGCTGCCCGGCAAGGACATGATCGGCTTCGGAGCCCGGCACGGCGACCGTTCCTGGGCCCGGCACGGCACCGCGATGGCCGGCATCATCGCGGGCCGCGGCCACGGTGTCGGCCGCGGTGACGGGGTGCTCGGCATCGCCCCCGAAGCGAAGATCCTTCCGGTCCGGGTGATCCTCGAAGCCTCCGACCCGTCCCGCGCCGAGGCCCGTGAGTCCCGCGGGACGGCCCTGGCCGACGGCATCCGCTGGGCCGCCGACCACGGCGCCGATGTCATCAACCTCTCCCTCGGCGACGACAGCGAGTCCGCGCACCCCGACGGCGGTGAGGACGCCGCCATCCAGTACGCGCTGAAGAAGGGCGCCGTCGTCGTCGCGTCGGCGGGCAACGGGGGCGAGAAGGGCGACCACATCTCGTATCCTGCCGCCTACCCCGGCGTGATAGCGGTCGCCGCCGTCGACCGGTACGGCACGCATGCCTCGTTCTCCACCCGCCGTTGGTACGCCACGGTCAGTGCCCCCGGTGTCGACATCGTCGTCCCGTCCCCCGACCGTCACTACTACATCGAGTGGGGGACCTCGGCCGCCTCCGCGTTCGTCTCCGGCGCGGTCGCGCTGGTCCGGGCCGCGCACCCGGGGCTGTCGCCCGCCCAGGTCAAAAATCTCCTCATGGACACCGCGCGCGACTCACCCGAGGGCGGCCGCGACGACTCCCGGGGCTACGGCATCGTCGACCCGGCCGCCGCGATCAAGGCGGGCGGCACGCTCCGTCCGGCCGGTCCGAAAACCGATTCGGCCGCGTCCGCCGCCTCCGCGAAGACCGGCTACAGCAAGCGGTACTTCGGCCCGGGCCCCACCCCGCGGCACGAGGACGAAGCCCTCGCCGGCTGGCTCGCCCCGGTCGCGGGCGGCCTCGGAGCCGTACTGCTGGCACTGGCCGTGCTGCTGTGGCGCGGCAGGAAACCCTCCGCGCGCCGCTGAGGCCGGGCCGCGGGCACGCTCACCGCGCCCCGTCGAGCACCCGCACCGCGGCTTTCGCGACCGACTCCACCCGCTCGATGCCCGTCTCCTTCGTCTGCTGCCCGGCGGAGAGCACCGCCACCAGATACGTGTGCCCGTGGGCCGTCACCTGCCCGATGCTGTTGATGTCCCACAGCCCGGTGGCGCTCCGCGGCATCCAGCCGTTCTTCAGCGCCCAGTCGCTGCCCGCCGCCGACACCCCCCAGTGCTGGTCGGCCGCCACCCCGCGCATCAGCCCCTGCAGATACGTACGGGAGTCCTCGCTCAGCTTCGAATGCGTACCGAACACCGTCCTGAGCAGCTTCAGCTGATCCGCCGACGTCGTCTGTGTCAGCCCCCAGGCGTCGGCGGCGGTCGTGCTCGTCAGCCCGAACCGCTGGTTGGCGGCGTCGAGTCCGGCCGCCCCGCCGATCGCCTGCATCAGCGAGGTTGCGGCGTCGTTGTCGCTGTTCTCGATCATGGTGACGGCCCGGCTGCGCTCGTAGCCGGTGAGCTCCCGCCCGTCGTCCTGGGCCCGCAGCAGCAGTGCCGCGAGGATGTCGACCTTGACGATGCTCGCAGTGGCGTACATCCGCTTCCCGTACACCGCACCGGCCCCGCTGCCGGTGTCCAGCACCGCGACCGACATCGTGGAGTCACCGGTCAGCGGCGCCACCGTCGCTGCCAGCTTCGCGTCGAGGTCCACTTGGGGCTCCCTGCTCGTCACCACCGGGGCTGCCGACGATACGGAGGCGACGGGGCGGGGCGCCGCATCCGAGGGCCGGCCCATCGGATATATGTCTCCCGCGGCCGAACCGGCCGGCAGGACCACGGCCGTGATGGCGGCGGACAGCGCGGACGTACGTATTCTCGGCATCGGTAGAGGCATGGAGCGGACGCTGGGAAGAGGATCCGGCAGAGGGCCGTGGCGCACCTGAGGACGGCGTGAGAAACCGCACCGACTACGCTCGCCCTGTGGCGCAGAAGAACATTCCGAACCCCGGTTACTCCGACGACGACGGCACGGCCGATCCCGCACTGGCCGCGGCGCTCGCCGCCTGGGCCGAGGACCGGACGGCCGTCGGCCCGGTCCTCGAAGCGCTCAAGGGAGCCAGGCTCCTGGTCCCCGTCGTCGCCGTCCTCGGTGAAGTGGAGGAGGTCGAGGAGACCAGTCGCGAAGCGGCCGGCAAGGGTGGTGGTGGGCGACGGGTGGGCGGGCTGCGCCGGGAGAAGACCAGCGACATGGCCGTCCCCACCCTCCAGGCCGGTGACCGCCGCGCGCTGCCCGCTTTCACCTCGACCGCCTCGCTGGCCCGCTGGGATCCGCAGGCCCGACCCGTCGCCGTGCCCCTGCACCAGGCGCTGCAGGCGGCCGCGCACGAGAAGGCGGACACGGTCGTGCTCGACCTCGCCGGTCCCGTGGCGTACGAACTGACCGGCTCCGCGCTGCTCGCCCTCGCCGAGGGCCGTACCAGCGCCGACCCGCTGGACGACCCGGCGGTCACCTCAGCGGTACGGGACGCGGTCGCCGCCGAGCCCGCCGTGCTCCGCGCCCACCTCGTCCCGGGACGGTCGGGCGGCACCCTCGCCCTGGTCCTGGCGCCCGAAGCGGGCCCCGCCGAGACGGCCCGCCGGGTTGCGGAGTCGCTGGCCGCCGACGAGGTTCTGCGGGCACGCCTGGTGCGGGGCCTGGACCTCGCCGTGCTTCCGGCCGACACGGTCACGCCCGGTGAACCCCTGTTCGCACGCTGATCACCCCGCCGGCCCCACGCGCGGGAGCAGCCGCCCCGACGGGGTGGTCGCGGCGCTGGTTCACCGGCTGACTCGACAGAGCGTGACGTGGGAACGCAGTGAGCCCCTGCCCGGACGGGCAGGGGCTCACGGTCGTACGGAGGGGGAGGGGGAGGGGGAGGCGACTCAGCCGAAGACGGGGCCGGTGTACTTCTCTCCGGGGCCCTGGCCCGGCTCGTCCGGCACCAGCGAGGCCTCGCGGAACGCCAGCTGCAGCGACTTCAGTCCGTCCCGCAGCGGCGCCGCGTGGAAGGAGCTGATCTCCGTGGTGCTCGCGTCCAGCAGGCCGGCCAGCGCGTGGACCAGCTTCCGGGCCTCGTCGAGGTCCTTGTGCTCGTCGCCGTCCTCGGTGAGGCCGAGCTTCACGGCGGCCGCGCTCATCAGGTTGACGGCGACCGTCACGATCACCTCGACCGCGGGGACCTCTGCGATGTCGCGGGTCAAGTCGTCGAAGCCGGGGGTTTCACTGCTGGGGGTCGCGTCACTCATGCGCCATACGATAGGCGCACGTCGGCACGGTCCCGCCTGCGGGAGTGGTCTGCGGCAGCTGGTTAGCGCACGCCCCGGTGAGCTGCTAGCCTGGTGTTACGACCGGCTGGGCACCTATGCGCCCGGCCCACAAGTGGAGGCTCCGATCTCCCACCTGACCATCCTCCGGGACGGCAGGTCACCGGTCAGGTGGCGCCCATCGTTCCGTACGGACGATGGAGCCGCCCGATGCGCCCCGCGGTTGACCGCGGCGGTGTTCCGGTTTTCCAGGAGCCCCGCCTGTGTCCCGTCCGGGGCATTTTTCATGCACTGGTGCGGTTGGTCTCAGGAAAACAGACGTTACGTGGCTGTCCGCCAGGCGGCCGCGTGGTGCTACCGAGGAGGATCCATCAGCGCCGAGCCCCGCATCAACGACCGGATTCGCGTTCCCGAGGTGCGACTTGTCGGTCCCAGCGGCGAGCAGGTCGGGATTGTTCCGCTTGCCAAGGCCCTGGAACTCGCACAGGAGTACGACCTCGACCTGGTCGAGGTGGCGGCGACCGCCCGTCCGCCCGTGTGCAAGCTCATGGACTACGGGAAGTTCAAGTACGAGTCGGCCATGAAGGCCCGTGAGGCGCGCAAGAACCAGGCGCACACGGTCATCAAGGAGATGAAGCTCCGGCCGAAGATCGACCCGCACGACTATGACACCAAGAAGGGTCACGTCGTCCGGTTCCTCAAGCAGGGCGACAAGGTCAAGATCACGATCATGTTCCGTGGTCGTGAGCAGTCCCGCCCTGAGCTGGGCTTCCGTCTGCTCCAGCGTCTCGCTTCGGACGTCGAGGAACTCGGCTTCATCGAGTCGAACCCGAAGCAGGACGGCCGGAACATGATCATGGTTCTGGGCCCGCACAAGAAGAAGACCGAAGCCATGGCCGAGGCCCGTGAGGCCCAGGCCGCCCGCAAGGCGGAGCGCCAGGGTTACACCCCCGACGCCGAGGCTGCTGCGGAAGAGGCTGCCGAGGCTCCGGCCGAAGCGCAGCCCGAGGTTTCGGCCGAGACACCTTCCGAGGCGTGACCTCAGGGGGCGCCATCCAGGCGGCCCCGGGTCACCCCGGAATCCCCACCAAGATCTGACGCCCCTGTTGTCCGGTGCCTGCACCGCGAGGGGCGCCACTGACGAGGAGAGAACGGCGCGATGCCGAAGAACAAGACGCACAGCGGTGCCAGCAAGCGTTTCAAGATCACCGGCTCCGGCAAGGTGCTCCGTGAGAAGGCCGGCAAGCGCCACCTGCTCGAGCACAAGTCGTCCAAGAAGACCCGCTCGCTGACCGGCACGGTCGTCGTGGCTCCGGCCGACGCCAAGAAGATCAAGAAGCTTCTCGGCAAGTGAGGTTCGGCCCCCGGTGAATCCCGGGGGCGCGACCTCGATCACACCGGGACCAATTCGTTTCCGGGCTGGGTGAGTCGATACCGTGAACACCAGCCCCGCTACAAGGAGTTAACAAGTGGCACGCGTCAAGCGGGCAGTCAACGCCCACAAGAAGCGCCGGGCAATCCTCGAGGCCGCCAGCGGTTACCGCGGTCAGCGCTCGCGCCTGTACCGCAAGGCCAAGGAGCAGGTCACCCACTCCCTGGTCTACAACTACAACGACCGTAAGAAGCGCAAGGGCGACTTCCGTCAGCTGTGGATCCAGCGCATCAATGCCGCTGCCCGCCAGAACGGCATGACGTACAACCGCCTCATCCAGGGTCTGAAGGCCGCCAACATCGAGGTGGACCGCAAGATCCTGGCCGAGCTCGCGGTCAACGACGCCAACGCGTTCGCCGCTCTCGTCGAGGTTGCCCAGAAGGCCCTCCCGAGTGACGTCAACGCCCCGAAGGCCGCCTGATCCAGGGCACACTTCTTGGCTTTTGAGCCGGACCCGCAGGCGCTCGCCGTCTGCGGGTCCGGTGCGTTGCACCCCTTGTTCCGTACCTCCGCACGCAGAGAGGCCCGCCGCCGACCATGGCCACCCCCGAACTGATCTCCCCGCGATCGCCGCGCGTCGCCGCCGCCCGGCGCCTCGCCCGGCGCAATTTCCGGGGCAAGGAGCGACGGTTCATCGCTGAGGGGCCGCAGGCCGTGCGCGAGGCCGCCGAACACCGCGGCAGTGACGGCGAGCCGACCCTGCTGGAGCTCTTCGCCACCGTCGAGGCGGCCGAGCGGTACCCCGACATCATCGAAGCCGCCCACGCGGCCGGCGCCCGGGTGCACCTCGCGGACGGCGACACACTCGCCGATGTGTCGCAGACCGTCACCCCGCAGGGACTCATCGGCGTCTGCCGGTTCCTCGACTCGCCGTTCGAGTCCGTTCTCGCCGCGAAGCCCACCCTGGTCGCCGTCCTCGCACACGTACGCGACCCCGGGAACGCCGGTACGGTGCTGCGCTGCGCCGACGCCGCGGGCGCCGACGCCGTCGTCCTCACCGACGCCTCCGTCGACCTGTACAACCCCAAGTCCGTGCGTGCGTCGGTCGGCTCGCTCTTCCACCTGCCGGTCGTCGTGGGCGTACCGGTCGAGCAGGCCGTCCAGGGGCTGCGGGACGCGGGCGTACGGATCCTCGCCGCCGACGGCGCGGGGGACGACGACCTCGACGACGAGCTCGACGCGGGCACCATGGGCGGGCCCACCGCCTGGGTCTTCGGCAACGAGGCGTGGGGGCTGCCCGAGGAGACCCGGGCGCTGGCCGACGCCGTCGTCCGGGTGCCGATCCACGGCAGGGCGGAGAGCCTCAACCTCGCCACCGCGGCGGCCGTCTGCCTGTACGCCTCCGCGCGCGCCCAGCGCCCCCGCCGTACCGCCGGCTGACCGGCCCCGTACCCCGCCGGCCGGCGCACCGCAGCAGTGCGCCCCCACAGGGTGTCGCTCCGTCACCGACGACTAGTAGTGTGACGAACTCGGGGGCCCACTGCACCGGTTCGAGAGGTGGGGTACGGGAATATGTCTGTCGGCATGAGCAGGCCGCGCGAGACACATGCGGCCGACGTGCGCGCCGACCGGGGTCCTGACGGCGAGAGCACCCCGGCCGACGGCGAGGTCGCCGGCCCCGCGGACGACACCGTCACATCCGGTGTCGACCCGGACGATCTCCCCGACGGACTCGTCATCGCCGACAGAGCGGGCCGGGTCATCTGCTTCAACTCGGCGGCCGCGCGGATCACCGCCGTACCCAGGACCGCCGCTCTCGGCCGCCCGCTGGAGCACGTACTGCCGTTGGAGGACCTCAAGGGCCGTCGCTGGTGGGCCCTGACCGACCCGTACGGCGGCCTCGCGATCCGGGTCGGCCAGCCCGAGCGGAACCTGCTGCTCCCCGGCGGCCGCGAGGTCCTGGTCGCCGCCCGGTACGTACGCGAGTACCCGACCGGTCCGGTACGCCGGCTGGTGATCAGCCTGCGCGGCACCGAGGCACGCCGCCGCAACGAGCGCAGCCACGCCGAACTGATCGCGATCGTCGCCCACGAACTGCGCTCCCCGCTGACCTCCGTCAAGGGCTTCACCGCGACGCTGCTGGCCAAGTGGGAACGGTTCACCGACGACCAGAAGCGCCTGATGCTGGAGACCGTCGACGCCGACGCCAACCGCGTCACCCGGCTCATCGCCGAGCTGCTCGACATCTCCCGGATCGACTCCGGCCGCCTGGAGCTGCGCCGCCAGCCGGTCGACCTCTCCGCCGCCGTGGAACGCCATGTCCAGGCCCTCACCGCGAACGGCCAGGCACCCGACCGCTTCCTCGTCCGCACCCGGCAGCCGCTGCCCGCGGTGTGGGCCGACCCGGACAAGGTCGACCAGGTTCTCGGCAACCTGCTGGAAAACGCGGTGCGCCACGGCGAGGGAACCGTCACCATTGAGCTCGCACCCGCACCCGCGAAGAGCGACGAGAAGGGAACAGCCGTCACCGTGAGCGACGAGGGCCCCGGCATCCCCGAGGAGTCGATGGGCCGTGTCTTCACCCGTTTCTGGCGGGGAAGCAAGCGCGGCGGCACGGGGCTGGGCCTCTACATCGTCAAGGGCATCGTCGAGGCGCACGGCGGCACGATCACGGTCGGCCGCGGCCCCGGCGGCGGCGCAGAATTCCGATTTATTCTGCCCGTGGGGGCTCCGGCCTTTCTGAAATAGGAGAGTCTGCGAAGCAATCCGGCAGGGCGGCGGCGGGCGACGGGAGGACCTGAGCAGCCCGCGGGCTTCCTCCACCCCTCGTGGCCTTTAGACTCGACCTTTGGCACCTTTGCGTCCTCCAGTCGTCGAGCGGGGCCACGGGGGTCCGGGGGCATCCCCCGGTAAGAGCAGTACCAGCCAATCGGAAGCACGGGAAGAGATGTCGGCACCGAACAAGTCGTACGACCCAGTCGAGGTCGAGGCACTGAAACCGGAAGAGATCGAGCGCATGCGGGACGAGGCGTTCGCCGCCTTCGCCGCCGCGGGCGACCTCGACGCGCTCGCCCAGGCGAAGACCGCGCACACCGGTGGCACCTCGCCCCTGTCCCTCGCCAACCGGGAGATCGGCGCACTGCCGCCGCAGGCCAAGGCCGAGGCGGGCAAGCGCGTGGGCCAGGCCCGCGGCGCCGTGAGCAAGTCCCTCGCCGCCCGTCAGGCGGAGCTGGAGGCCGAGCGGGACGCCCGTGTGCTGGTCGAGGAGGCGGTGGACGTCACGCTGCCGTACGACCGCACCCCGGCCGGCGCCCGCCACCCCCTGACGACCATCATGGAGCGCGTCGCGGACGTCTTCGTGGCCATGGGCTACGAGGTCGCGGAGGGCCCCGAGGTCGAGGCGGAGTGGTTCAACTTCGACGCCCTGAACTTCGTGCCCGACCACCCGGCCCGGCAGATGCAGGACACCTTCTTCGTCCAGGGCACCACTCCCGACGGGAAGCCGACCACGGGTGACGAGTCCGGCATCGTGCTGCGTACGCACACCTCGCCGGTCCAGGCCCGCACCCTGCTCGACCGCGAGCCGCCCGTCTACGTCGTCTGCCCCGGGCGGGTCTACCGCACCGACGAGCTCGACGCGACGCACACCCCGGTCTTCCACCAGATCGAGCTGCTCGCCGTCGACGAGGGCCTCACCATGGCGGACCTCAAGGGCACCCTCGACCACATGGTCCAGGCGCTCTTCGGCCCGGACATGAAGACCCGGCTGCGGCCGAACTTCTTCCCGTTCACCGAGCCGTCCGCCGAGATGGACATGGTCTGCTACGTCTGCCGCGGCGCGTCCGTCGGCAACCCGGACCGCCCCTGCCGCACCTGCGGCAGCGAGGGCTGGATCGAGCTCGGCGGCTGCGGCATGGTCAACCCCAAGGTACTCATCGCCTGCGGCGTCGACCCCCGGAAGTACAGCGGATTCGCCTTCGGGTTCGGCATCGAACGGATGCTGATGTTCCGCCACAACGTCGAAGACATGCGAGACATGGTCGAGGGTGACGTCCGGTTCACCCGGCCGTTCGGGATGGAGATCTGATGCGCGTCCCGCTTTCCTGGCTGCGGGAGTACGTCGACCTGCCGGCGACGGAGACCGGCCGTGACGTACAGGCCAAACTCGTCGCCGTCGGTCTGGAGGTCGAGACCGTCGAGCACATCGGCGCCGGCCTCAAGGGCCCGCTGGTCGTCGGACAGGTACTGACCATCGAGGAGCTGGAGGGCTTCAAGAAGCCCATCCGGTTCTGCACCGTCGACGTCGGCTCCGCCAACGGCACCGGTGAGCCGCAGGAGATCGTCTGCGGAGCCCGTAACTTCGCTGTCGGCGACAAGGTCGTCGTGGTCCTCCCGGGCGCCGTCCTGCCCGGCGGCTTCGCGATCGCCTCGCGCAAGACGTACGGCCGGACCTCGCACGGCATGATCTGCTCCACCGACGAGCTCGGCATGGGCGACGACGGCACGCACGGCATCATCGTGCTGCCGCCGGAGCACGAGGTCGGCACCGACGCGATCGAGCTGCTGCAGCTCGTCGACGAGGTCCTCGACATCGCCGTCACGCCCGACCGCGGCTACTGCCTCTCCATGCGCGGTGTCGCCCGCGAGACCGCCATCGCGTACGGGCTGCCGCTGCGCGACCCGGCGCTCCTCGACGTGCCCGCACCGAACGCGTTCGGCTACCCGGTGAAGGTGGCCGACCCGATCGGCTGCGACCGGTTCACCGCGCGCACCGTCGTCGGCCTGGAGCCCGAGGCGCGTTCCCCGATCTGGCTGCAGCGCCGGCTGCAGAAGGCCGGGATGCGCCCGATCTCGCTCGCTGTGGACATCACGAACTACGTGATGCTGGAGCTCGGCCAGCCGCTGCACGCCTACGACCGGACCCGTATCGACGGACCGATCGGGGTGCGCCGTGCCCAGCAGGGCGAGAAGCTCACCACGCTCGACGGCGCGGTCCGCGTCCTGGACGCCGAGGACCTGGTCATCACGGACAACCGCGGACCGATCGGTCTCGCGGGTGTGATGGGCGGCGCCAACACCGAGATCGCCGACACCCGGAACGGTGAGAACACCACCACCGAGGTCGTCATCGAGGCCGCGCACTTCGACGCGATCTCGATCGCTCGGACCGCGCGCCGCCACAAGCTGTCCTCCGAGGCGTCCAAGCGCTTCGAGCGCGGCGCCGACCCGCAGGCCGCGGCCGCTGCCGCGCAGCGCACCGTCGACCTGCTGGTGCTGCTCGCGGGCGGCACCGCCGAGGCCGGTGTCACCGAGGTCGCGGCTCAGTCAGCGCCCCGGACCGTCGTGATGCCCGCGGACCACCCCGATCGCGTGGCCGGTGTCGCCTACGGCCGTGAGACCGTCGTACGCCGCCTCCAGCAGGTCGGCTGCGACGTCTACGGGCAGGACGAGCTCCTGGTCACCGTGCCGTCCTGGCGGCCCGACCTGAGCGAGCCGAACGACCTCGCCGAAGAGGTCATCCGGCTGGAGGGGTACGAGAACCTCCCGTCGACGCTGCCGACGCCGCCGTCCGGGCGCGGACTCACCGACCGCCAGCGGCTGCACCGCAAGGTCGGCCGGGCGCTCGCCGGAGCCGGCTATGTCGAGGCACTGAACTACCCGTTCATCGGTGACGCGGTGCTGGACCAGCTCGGGTTCGACGCCGACGATGCCCGCCGCCGTACGGTCAAGCTCGTCAACCCGCTCTCCGACGAGGAGCCGGCGCTGCGCACCACGCTGCTGCCGGGCCTCCTCGGCGCACTGCGGCGCAACGACGGCCGCGGCAGCCACGACCTGGCGCTCTTCGAGACGGGGCTGGTCTTCCGGCCTACCGGCGAGGAGACCGCGGCCGTACGGCTCCCCGTCGATCATCGTCCCGGCGACGAGCAGATCGCCGGGCTGAACGCAGCGCTGCCGCGTCAGCCGCGCCGCGCCGCGGTCGTTCTCGCGGGCGCCCGCGAGCAGGCTGGCTGGTGGGGCAAGGGCCGCCCGGCCGACTGGGCGGACTCCATCGAGGCCGCTCGTACGATCGCCCGTGAGGCCGGAGTCGAGCTGACCGTACGGGGTGACCAGCACGCGCCGTGGCACCCCGGCCGCTGCGCCGCGCTCTTCGTCACGCTGAACGGCGAGGAGACCCTCGTCGGGCACGCCGGTGAGCTGCACCCGCGGGTCATCAAGGAGCTCCACCTGCCGGAGCGGACCTGCGCCATGGAGGTCGAGATCGAACTCCTGGAACAGGCCGTGGACGGTGCGCTCCAGGCCCCGCGGATCTCCACCTTCCCGGTGGCGACCCAGGACGTCGCGCTGATCGTCGCGCAGGACGTGCCCGCCGCCGAGGTGGAGCAGGCGCTGCGGGAAGGCGCGGGTGAACTCCTCGAATCGCTGAGGCTGTTCGACGTGTTCACCGGTGAGCAGATCGGCGAGGGCAAGAAGTCCCTGGCGTACGCGCTGCGGTTCCGCGCGCCGGACCGCACCCTGACCGTCGACGAGGCCTCGGCCGCCCGCGACGCGGCGGTCGCGCTGGCCGCGGACCGGACGGGCGCGGTGCTGCGCGGCGCGTAGCGTGCCGACCGCGACCGGCCATCGAGGCCGAACCGGCCGCAGAAGGTGAGGAGGGGGCGTATCCGGCTACCGGATACGCCCCCTCCTTCTGCGCTCGCCGGACGGCGGGGGGACCGCACGCGGGCCCCGGTCCGGCCCGGGGGAACCCGGGTCCGGTCCGACCCCGCAGCCACCCTCCGATCAGTGGGCAGTGGGTCGTGCGATCCGGCGTCGTCCGCGCTGCCACGGAGTGTCGGGCAGGTCGGCAGAGCGAACGACGCGGGTGCGGGTCGTCAACTGTACGAGGGGGAGCAGACGACCCGGCCGCCTCTTGCGAGGCGACTGATTCAACCGATCCGCACCCCGGCGCAACAGAGTGCGCGACGGGACGGTTCGGGCATTCCGTTCACACCCCGTGCGAAACGTGCTCCACTGGGGCGACAGGCCTTAGGAGGGGCGATGGAGCCCAACATCCTGCTCGAAGCCCTCATCGACGAGGCGGGCGTCTCCCGGGCAGGTCTTGCCGCGCACATCAACCAGGCCGGGCGTGCCCGCGGACTGTCCCTGCGGTACGAACACACGGCCGTGGCCCGCTGGTTGAAGGGCCAGCGGCCGCGCGGACAGGCGCCCGACCTGATCTGCGAAGTGCTCGGCGACCGGCTGCGCCGAGCGGTGTCCCTCGACGACATCGGCATGGCGACCCGCAGCGGGGGAGGCACGGTCGTGCCGGTCTCGACGCTCACCGGCTTCGTCGAGCGGGCCACCGCGCTGTGGCGCGCGGACGAACAGCAGCGCCCCCACGTCCTCGCCGCGGCCGCCGTCACCGGAACGACGGCGGTGATGCCTGTCTGGGAGTGGGAGAACCCGCCCGAGGACGCCGATGCCTCCCGTACCGGTCCGACACGCGTCGGCATGGCCGACATAGCGATGCTGCGCGCCGCCCGCGCCCACTACGAACTGATGTACCGCAGGGCCGGCGGCATCGCGACGCGATCCCGCATCGTCGGCTTCCTCAACGCCGAGACCGCCCCGCTGCTGCGCGGCGGCTACAGCGACGCGACCGGCCGTCGGCTGCACAGGGCGACCGGCGGGCTGGTGGCCGTCGCGGGCATCTGCGCGTACGACTCCGACGCGCACGGTCTCGCCCAGCGCTACTTCCACCAGGCGCTGCGGCTGGCCAAGGCGAGCGGGGACCGGGGGCTCGGCGGGTATGTGATCGCCCTGCTGGTCAACCAGTCGCTGTTCCTGGCCGACTACCGGCAGTCCGTCGCCTTCGCGGAGGCGGCGCTGCGGGCGGCGGGACGGCACATCACGCCCGCGCTGGCGGCCGATCTGTACGCGATGCAGGCGAAGGCCTACGCGCACCTCGGCGACGGCCACAGCGCCCTGCAGTGCATCCGGCGAGCCGAGTCCGAGGCCGAGCGCATCCGTCCCGGCCATGAACCCGACGAGACGGGGTACGTCGAACCGGGCCTGGTCAATGTGCAGGTGGCGGAGGCCCTGCTCAGCCTCGGCGATCTGCCGGGGGCACGGGAGCACGCCGCGGCGGCGGTCAGTACCCCCGCGCACGACCGGGGCCGGGTGCACCGGCTGGCCATGCTGACGCATATCGAGCTGCGGCAGGGGGAGGCGGACCGGGCGGCGGGCACGGCGGCCGAGATGGCGGAACGGGCCCGGGGGATGGAGTCGCAGCGGCTGCGGGACCGGCTGCGGGCGGTGCGCGGGGATCTGGTCGGGAGCGGCTGCGCCGACGCGGAGCGGGCGGCCGAGCTGATCGACGGGGCGTTGCGCGTACCGCTGTGAACGTACTGCGCGTACGCCGGGAATGTTCCCCTCCAGCGCTGCTCCTGCTGCCATGTTGCCACCAACGTGTCGGAAGGTGGCAGAACTGTGCAGTGGACGAATCTGAACGAAAGAACTGTGTATGAGAACCGCTGGTTCCGGGTCAATCTGGCGGATGTCGTTCTTCCCGACGGCCGTCACCTCGACCACTACCTCGTCCGGCTGCGCCCCGTTGCCGCGGCGACCGTCGTCAACGAGGCAAACGAGGTGCTGCTGCTGTGGCGGCACCGGTTCATCACCGACAGCTGGGGCTGGGAGCTCGCCGCCGGTGTGGTCGAGGAGGGGGAGGACATCGAGGCCGCGGCGGCCCGGGAGATGGAGGAGGAGACCGGCTGGCGCCCGGGCCCGTTGCGGCCGCTGATGACCGTGGAGCCGTCGAACGGCCTCACCGACGCCCGGCACCACCTCTACTGGGCCGAGGAGGCGACCTGGACCGGCCACCCGCAGGACGACTTCGAGTCGTCGCGCCGCGAGTGGATACCGCTCAAGTTGGTGCCCGACATGATCGCCCGGGGCGAGATCCCGGCCGCCAACATGGTGGCCGGACTGCTGATGCTCCATCACTTACGGCTCGGGTGAGGCACACAGCTCACGCGAGCGGGGCCGGCCGGAACTTTCCCGGTCGGCCCTGCCGGCGGTACGGCGACCAGCAGGTCAGGAGTACGGGTAGAAGCCCGAGCCCGTCTTGCGGCCGAGCCGGCCCGCGTCGACCATGCGCTGGAGGAGCGGGGGAGCGGCGTACAGCGGTTCCTTGAACTCGGCGTACATCGAGTCGGCGACCGAGGCCACGGTGTCCAGGCCGATGAGGTCGGAGAGCTTCAGCGGGCCCATCGGATGGGCGCAGCCGAGTTCCATGCCGTTGTCGATGTCCTCGCGGCTGGCGATACCCGACTCGAACATCCGGATCGCGGAGAGGAGATACGGGATCAGCAGGGCGTTGACGACGAAGCCGGAGCGGTCCTGGGCGCGGATCGGGTGCTTGCCCAGCACGTCCTGCACCAGCGCCTCGGAGCGCCGGACCGTCTCGTCGGACGTGGTCAGCGCGGGGACCAGCTCCACGAGCTTCTGCACCGGGGCCGGGTTGAAGAAGTGGATGCCGATGACCTGGTCCGGGCGGGAAGTCGCGACAGCCAGCTTCACCAGCGGGATGGAGGAGGTGTTGGAGGCGAGAATCGCGTCCTTCCGGGTCACCACCTGGTCGAGCACCTGGAAGATCTCGGTCTTGACCTGCTCGTTCTCCACGACGGCCTCGATCACGAGATCGCGGTCGGCGAACTCGCCGAGGTCGGTGGTGAAGCTGAGGCGGCCGAGTGTCTCGTCGCGCTCCTCCTCGGTGATCTTGCCGCGTTCGGCGGCCTTCGAGAGGGAGTTGTGGAGCCGGGTGCGACCGATCTCCAGCGCCTCGCCGGTGGTCTCGGCCACCATGACGTCGAGTCCGCTGCGGGCGCACACTTCCGCGATGCCTGCGCCCATCTGGCCACAGCCCACCACTCCGACGCGTGCAATGTCGGCCATAGAGTCCGTCACCTCGTGCCTTTCGCTGATCTCCGTTCGGCGGGCTCCCGTCTGATTCCGGTCCCCGCCTCGACCCCCCGACGTTACTCCGCGACCTGCGGGTCATGACGGGCCGGGGCGGGCATGCTCTGCGATACCCCCGATGCTGGGGTGACGGGCGAGGACACAGAGACGGCAGGTGGCAACGAAATGCGGCAAATGGCCCGAAGAGGCTTTGTGGCGGGTGCGGCCGGAGTGGTCGCGGGAATGACGGCCTCGGTCGCGGGGGCGACCGGGGCCGTCGCCGCGCCGCGGGAAGCGCCGGTTCTTCCATCCGGGGCGGGTGCGTCGCCCGGGCCGGGTGCGAGCCTCCCGCGCGTCGCCCGCCGCGAGATGCGCGGCATGTGGGTCGCCACCGTCGCCAACATCGACTGGCCCTCGGCGCCAGGGCTCACGGCGGCGGCGCAGCGGGCCGAGCTGATCGCGTACCTCGACGAGGCCGTCGACCGGCGGCTGAACGCCGTCCTCCTGCAGGTCCGGCCGACTGCCGACGCCCTGTGGCCGTCCCCCTACGAGCCATGGGCCCAGTACCTCACCGGCGTCCAGGGCAAGGACCCCGGCTGGGATCCGCTGGGCACCGCCGTCCACGAGGCGCACCGCCGCGGGCTGGAACTGCACGCGTGGTTCAACCCGTACCGGGTCGCCAATCACACGGACCCGTCCCGGCTGGTCCCCGGCCACCCGGCGCGGCTGCACCCCGACTGGGTCCTCCCGTACGGCGGGAAGCTCTACTACAACCCCGGGCTGCCCGAGGTGCGCCGCTTCGTCCAGGACGCCATGCTCGACGCGGTCCGCCGCTACGACATCGACGCCGTCCACTGGGACGACTACTTCTACCCGTACCCGGTCGCCGGGCAGGTCTTCGCCGACGACGCCACGTACGCGAAGTACGGCGCGGGCTTCCCGGACAAGGCCGCCTGGCGCCGCGACAACACCGACAAGCTGGTCCGCGAGATGTCCGCACGGATCAAGGCGGTCAAGAAGCGCGTCCAGTTCGGGATCAGTCCGTTCGGTGTCTGGCGCAACGCGGGGACCGACCCGCTCGGCTCGGACACCAGGGCAGGGGTGCAGACCTACGACGATCTGCACGCCGACACGCGCGGTTGGGTCAAGAAGGGCTGGATCGACTACATCTGTCCGCAGATCTACTGGAACATCGGCTTCGCCGCCGCCGATTACGCCAAGCTGCTGCCCTGGTGGGACGCGGTGGTACGGGGCACGGGCGTCGACCTCTTCGTCGGCGAGGCGCTCTACAAGGCCGGTGACCCCGCCCAGCCCGCCGCCTGGCAGGACCCGGCCGAACTCTCCCGCCACATCGACCTCGCCGCCGGCTACGACCAGGTCCGCGGGCATGTCTATTTCTCGGGCAAGGACGTGGTCACCGACCGGGCCGGCATGATGGCGCGCGTCGTGGCGGACCACTACCGCAACAGAGTGCGCCCTCCCCGCTGACCTGAGGGGCCTGGGGCGGAGGGGGCGCACCGAGGGGTGGCTGGCCGGAGCGTGTGGCCCGGGGAAACCTACGGGGTCTCCGGGTCCCGGTGCCGGACCACGGCGTGCTGGACGATGGTGTCGGGTCCTGGCGAAACCAGGTGTTCGTGTCCGTCCTCGGAGCGGACGCGGTACGGGGGAGCGCCCCCGGCCCCGAGCACTTCGACGATCTCTGCGACCCGGTCGTGCTGCCCCACGGTCCTGCCGTGCGTCAGCAGCCGGTCGCCCGCGTGTGCCTCCATAGGGAGTGACCTCCTCACGGGTGACGGTCCATGTCGACAAGTCTATGACCGGATCCGCCCGCGCACCGGGCGGATCAGTGGCGATTTTCGGATCGGGCGGGAGCGGGGCGCGGTTGACGCCGCCGTGGCGCGTGCGGGTCGGCCTCGTGGCGCCGTGCCCCCGCCCGCTGGGTGGCCGCGATGCAGACGAGCACGGCCACCGCCGCCACCGGTGCGGCCGCCGAGACCTTCTCGCCGAGCAGCAGGAACGACCACGCCAGCGTCAGCAGAGGCTGTGCGAGCTGAAGCTGGCTCGCCCTCGGGACCCCGATCTCCGCCATGCCGCGGTACCAGACGTACAGGCCGACGAAGGTGGATCCCGCCGCCACCCAGACCAGGCCGATGACTCCGTGCGCGGTCGGCCGCACCGGCTCGAAGGAAAGCGCGATCGCCGCGCCCGCCACCATCAGCGGCGCCGCGAGAATCAGTGCCCAGCCGATCACCTGCCAGCCCGGCATGACCCCGGCCAGCCTGCCGCCCTCGGTGTACCCCGCCGCGCACACCAGCAGCGCGCCGAACAGGCAGAGGTCACCGGAGGAGAGCGCGCCGCCGCTCTGCTGCACGGTGAACACGATCACCACGGCCGCGCCGGCCAGTGCCGCGATCCAGAAGGTGCGGGGCGGACGCGACCCGGTCCGCAGTGTCGAGAGGACCGCCGTGGTCAGCGGCAGCAGCCCCACCACGACGGCTGCGTGCGAGGAGGTGGAGGTCTGCAGGGCCAGGGTGGTCAGTAGCGGGAACCCCACCACCACACCGCCCGCGACGACCGCGAGCCCGCCCCAGTGGCGGCTGTCGGGCACCGGGACCCGTCCCGAAAGCAGCACGGTGCCCGCGATCAGGGCGGCGAGCAGGCTGCGCAGGGTCACCAGCGACCAGGGGCCGAAGCTCTCCAGCCCCCAGACCGTGGACGGGAAGGTCAGCGAGAAGGCGACGACGCCGAGCCCGGCGAGCAGTGTGCCGCTCCGGCCCGCCAACGGGGCAACGGTTGTCGGAGGGGAGGTAACCGCTATCGATACCTGAGGGGTAGCGCTATCCTGTGCTGTCATGCAAGAGCGTAGCAGCGTCGCTGAGCTGGCTCGTTCCCTTCGGGGTGAATTGAACCGCTACTCACCTGGTGGAAAGCTGCCGTCGAGCCGGGCACTCGTGGAGCGATACCGGGTCAGTCCGGTGACCGTCTCCCGGGCGATCGCACAGCTCGCCGCCGAAGGGCTCGTCGTCACCCGCCCGGGTTCCGGCGCCTTCCGGGCGGAGCCCCGTACCGACGTGCCTCCGTCCGGCGACACTTCCTGGCAGGAGGTCTCCCTCAGCGGTGACGGCGGACCCGAGGTAGTGCCCCGCACCGTCGACGCCTCCGGCGTCCTGGTCACGCTCGCCGCACCGCCGCCCGGCGTCATCGAGCTGAACGGCGGCTATCTCCACCCCTCGCTCCAGCCCGAACGGGCGCTCGCCGCCGCCCTCGCCCGGGCCGGCCGCCGCCCTGGAGCCTGGGGCCGTCCGCCCACCGACGGGCTCACCGAGCTCCGTGCCTGGTTCGCCCGCGAGATCGGCCCCTCGCTCACCGCCGCCGACGTACTCATCACCGCGGGCGGTCAGAGCGCCCTGGCCGCCGCTCTGCGCGCCCTCGCCCCGCCCGGCGCCCCCGTCCTCGTCGAATCGCCCACCTACCCGGGCATGCTGGCGGCCGCCCGTGCCACCGGACTGCGTCCGGTCCCGGTCCCGATCGACGCCGACGGGGTCCGCCCCGAACTGCTCGCCGCCGCCTTCCGTGCCACCGGCGCCCGCGTCTTCGTCTGCCAGCCGCTCTTCCAGAACCCGACCGGCGCGGTCCTCGCACCGGACCGCCGGCGTGAGGTCGTCCGGATCGCCCGCGAGGCGGGGGCGTTCGTCGTCGAGGACGACTTCGCCCGCCGCCTCGTCCACGACGACGCGGGCCCGCTGCCCGCGCCGCTCGCCGCCGACGACCCCGACGGCGTCGTCGTCCATGTCTGCTCCCTCACCAAGATCACCTCGCCGAGCCTGCGGGTGGGTGCGCTGGCCGCCCGCGGCCCGGTGCTGGAACGACTGCGGGCCATCCAGATCGTCGACAGCTTCTTCGTCCCGCGCCCGCTCCAGGAAGCCGCGCTCGAACTGGTCGGCTCCCCGGCCTGGGGTCACCATCTGCGTTCGGTTCCAACGGAGTTGAAGAACCGGCGGACCGTCATGACGACCGCCCTGCGGCTCGAACTGCCCGGCCTGTCCCTCTCGCACATCCCCGCGGGCGGCGGCAGCCTCTGGCTGCGGCTGCCGGATGCCGAAGCCGGCCCCGACGAGGCGGCGTTGGTCTCGGCCGCCCTGCGCGCGGGCGTCGCGGTCGCGCCGGGCCGTCCGTACTTCTGTGCCGAACCCCCTTCCGCCCAGGTGCGGTTGAGCTTCGCCGCGGTCGCCGGGGCGGGCGAGATCGCGGAGGGCGTACGACGGCTGCGCACCGCCTGCGACAAACTCTTCGCCACCCCAGGCCGCCGCGACCTATCCTCCGGGCATGACTGACATCCCCCAGGAGCGTTACGAGATCTCGTCCGACCCGGCCCGGCTGGATCCGGCCCGGATCCACCACTGGCTCTCCACCGACGCCTACTGGGCGCTCGGCCGCACCCGCGAGAAGCAGGACCGGGCCATCACCGGATCACTCAACTTCGGCGCGTACGACACCACGTCAGGGGAACAGGTCGGCTACGCCCGGGTGGTGACCGACCATGTCACCTTCGCCTGGCTGTGCGATGTGTACGTCGACCGGTCGGCCCGCGGCCACGGGCTCGGCACCCGGCTCGCCGCCACCGTGCGCGAGCACCTCGCCCCGACCGGCATCCGCAGGCTCACCCTCGCCACCGACGACGCCCACGGCGTCTACGCGAAGGTCGGGTTCCAGACGCTCAAGGACCCCGAGAAGTGGATGTACCTCCGTCTCGACCGTCCCGGAGCCGTCCGGCAGCCGCCCTCTTGACCTCGACGGCGTTCGGATCCACGATCTCGGCCATGAGTGTCCGAGTCTCGCTCGTCGCCGCGGCGCGCAGCTCCTCCCTGCTCGCCGAACGCTTCGACGACGACCGGCCGCTCGACCAGGCCGGCTGGCACGAAGTGCAGCTCGCCGCACAGACGCTGGTGCCCCTGGGCGCCGCCGAACTCCGCTACTGCTCGCCGACCGCCCGCAGCCGCGCCACTGGCGAGGCGCTCGGCTTCGCCCCGATGGCCCAGCCCGCCCTGCGCGACTGCGACATGGGTCGCTGGCGCGGCTGGACCCTCTCCGATGTGGCGGCCCGCGAACCGGCCGCGGTGGACGCCTGGCTCGCCGACCCGCGCTCCGCACCGCACGGCGGCGAACCGCTGCTCGCCTTCATCGCGCGGATAGGGGGCTGGCTGGACACCCGGCCGGCCTGCGACGGCTCGATCGTCGCCGTCGCCGAGCCGTCCGTCGTCCGGGCCGCCCTCGTCTACGCGCTGGGGCCCCGCCCTCGACGTACTGGAACGTCGACGTCCGTCCGCTCTCCACGATCACGCTCATCGGTCTGCGGGGCCGTTGGAGCCTGCGCCTCGAAGCGGGCGCCCGCTGAACCGATGAGCGCCCCACCCCGAGGGAGTGCGGCACATTTCCGCCAGTCCGACCAGTCGGTACGTTAGCTGCCGACCCTGTCCCCTGATGGCCCCTCCTTTTCTTTCGGTTCAGACCGGGCTCCGCGAGCCCGACCCGAATCGAAAAAGAGACCCCCGGTGGCAGGGGGACGACAGAATAGCGATCGCCCGGATTTCCGCGCGGTGATCTCCAGACCGGGGCAACTGTCACAGGGATGGGTTCCGGACCCGGGAACCGCGACACACGGCCGCGAGAAGGCGTGCGCCGTGCGTCCGGGTGATGCGAACCAGGCCACGTCGCGGCTCACGCGAGCTGCGTGGGCTCGTCCTGAAGCCCGGACCTGATCTGCTCCCGCAGCTCCAGTCCGTCCGCATGACCGTGCACCGAAACGGCCAGCTCGGTGGTGGCGCGGACCACTTCCTCCGGCTCACCGGCGAGGGCGAGCGTGCATTTCGTCTCGCTGGGGTATTCCCGGCAGTCGGCGACCTTCCGCATGAGGTACCTCCCTGCTCCCTTCCACTCTAGGGCGGCGGTTCACGCCGCGGAGGGGGAGCAGGGAGGTGCAAGATGCGCTTACAGCCGCACGGAACCGTCCGGCTCCAGTCGACGCGGCCGGTCATTCACCCTTGTGTGCGGCGGCGACGAGCGTGACAGCCTCCGCGATGCCGGTCTCCGCGGCGGCCTTGTCGATGCCGAGCCGGGTCAGCACGCCCTCGCCGTCCTCGTGCTCCAGCAGGGCGAGCAGGATGTGCTCCGTTCCGACGTAGTTGTGCCCCATCCGCAGGGCCTCCCGGAACGTGAGCTCCAGTGCCTTGCGGGCCCCCGCGTCGTACGGAATGAGGTCCGGGAGCGCCTCGGCCGCGGGCGGCAGCGCCTCGGTCGCGGCTTGCCGGACGGCGTCCAGCGAGATGCCCTGCGCCTTGATGAACGCCGCGGCGAGCCCGTCCGGCTCACTGAGCAGTCCCAGTGCCAGATGCTCCGGACGCACCTCGTCGTTGCGCGCGGCGCGTGCCTCGTTCTGCGCCGCCATCACGACGTTCCGCGCCCGCTCGGTGAACCGGCTGAACCCCTGGCTGGGGTCGAGATCCGACGGTTCGCCGGGATCCTTGGCGACAAAGCGCTTCTGGGCCGCCTGCCGGGTGACGCCCATGCTCTTCCCGATCTCCGTCCAGGAGGCTCCCGAGCGGCGCGCCTGATCGACGAAGTGGCCGATCAGGTGGTCGGCCACGTCGCCGAGGTGATCGGCGGCGATGACCGCGCCCGAGAGCTGTTCGAGAGCGTCGGAGTGAACTTTCTTGATGGCTTCGATCAGTTCGTCGAGCCGTACCGGATTCGTCATGCGCACTGGATTCGCCATGCGTCAACCGTAGGTTGACAGTCATCATGTGTCAACCATCGGTTGACAGTACAAGGAAGAGGGTGGCGACGCTCGGTCCTGCGGGCGGGCCGGTCGGCCCGCTGCTCGGCCGGATCCAGTCATCGGCCGACCTCGCCCGGCGCGGCCGGTCGGCCGGCCGGCCGGTGAGAGTCGCGTGGAGAGTGAACGCCTGGTCGAGTCCGCCATGGTCGAGCCGTCCCACCGCCGTGCCCGGCAGCGGCTCCTGGGCCGTGACCACGGCATGGCCGACCTGGACGGCCGGCAGTCGCGGGGGCCGGGAAACCTGCGGAGCGGAGTGCGTCGACGACGGCGAGCGGGCCGGTCCGGAGCTCTGCGAGCTGTGTGCGGTCGCCGCTTCAGTACGGACCGGTGGCCGTCGGGCCAGGTCGCATGGCTGCGCCGACCTGCCCTCCCGGGCATGGGTCCGCCACGACCGGACGGACGCCGGTCCGGGAGTGCATGGCTGTCGCCATGGACACGACAACCAGCCGCTCGGCGCGTACCGGGCTCCGGTCGGAAGGATCCATCGGGTGATTATCGCCGCAGTCGGCGCGGGCGTCGCCGCAGACCCGAACGGTCTCGTCGGGTGGGCGTGGGCCGGGAGCAGGCGCCCGGCCCACGCTGACCGATCAGCGAGGGGCCGGGCGCCAGAGGGTCCCCCGTACGGTCAGAGGACGCCGGAGTCGGCGATGGTGACCTTCGCCCGGGTCTTGCCGCTCTGCGAGCCGTAGCTCTCGATCTTCTTGACCAGGTCCATGCTCTCCTGGCCGTCGACCTCGCCGAAGACGACGTGCTTGCCGTCCAGCCACGACGTCACGATCGTCGTGATGAAGAACTGGGAGCCGTTGGAGTTGGGGCCCGCGTTCGCCATCGACAGCAGTCCGGGCTTGTTGTGCGTGAGCTTGAAGTTCTCGTCGGCGAACTTCTCGCCGTAGATGCTCTTGCCGCCGCGGCCGTCACCGCTGGTGAAGTCGCCGCCCTGCAGCATGAAGTCCGGGATGACCCGGTGGAAGGACGAGCCCTTGTAGCCGAAGCCCTTCTCGCCGGTCGCCAGCGCGCGGAAGTTCTCCGCCGTCTTCGGAACCACGTCGTCGAACAGGTTGAACACGATCCGCCCGGCGGGCTCGTCATTGATGGTGATGTCGAAAAAAACCTTGGTCGTCATGGATCCATCCTGACATCACAGCGGTCGGCCACCACCGGACGGGGTGGTTGGAGCGTCGGATGGCCCAGCGGGTACTCGAACGTGAGTACGAGAAGGGGCTCCGTGCGGGTGATCGGCAGGACTGACTGATCATGCGTCAGAAACGTATGTGCGGTGCGCCGTTGCGTCGATCCGGGGTACGTGCCGGACGGATACCACGCACGGTGACCGGCACCTCTCGCTACGTCCGACCGCCACCCCGCAAGGCCAGGCACCACGAAGGAACCGGCCAACTCCCGCAAACCACCCACCGCGCCACCCCCCTCCCACCAGGCCGGGCACCTGCCATCCAGCCCAACGAGCATCAGCCGCCGATTCGGCCCCGGAACCCCCGTTCCCACCCCACGAACCCGCCGACAGGACTCACTCCCGCTCACCACAGCCCACTTCGGTGCAGCAAACCGGCAGCAGCTCGCACCCCCCGACAGGCAGGCCGATGTCCACGGAGAACCCGATCGCACCGGGGCGGGGCACGCCGAGGTCCGTGACGGGGAAGGTCCGACCGAACGTCAGGCCCCGTCGGATCCGGGTCCACTCCGCGTCGGTCACCAGGGGCTCACCCGCGTATCGCAGGCTTCCCGCCCCTCGGGCGGCCGCCGCGGGCAGGGCGGCCCACGGACCGTTCATCCGCCTGCTGTCGTCGCTGCCGCCGCACGGGCTGTCCGCCCGCGGGCCAGGACGCCCGTTCCCGGATCCTGCCGGTTTCCGGCCGCCCCCGGCGACGACGGCTTTCCGACGACAGGGTCTAGGAGCGACGACGGGGCTTGCCCCGCCTGCCGGTCTTGGGGCCGCCGGAGCCGCTCCGTGGGCTCTTGCCGGTCGACTTCCCGGCCGTGGACTTTCGCTGCGCGCAGCCTGTGTCAGGGCGCTTGCGCTGCTTCGGCTGCGCCGGGGTGGGGTTGCGCCCCCGTGAACTGTTGACGGTCCGCCCGCGGACGATCCCGATGAAGTCCTCCACCAGGTCGGTGGTTTTCTCCTCCGGCCACGACAGCGCGACGCGCGACTCGGGGGCGTCCGTGAGCGGCCGGTACGTGAGGTCCTTGCGGTGGTGCAGGCGTGCGAGTGACTGCGGGACGACGAGGAGGCCCACTCCCGCCGCCACCAGTTCGATGGCGTCCGCCGTCGTGGCGGGACGCTCGATCGCGGGCCGGCCCGGCGGACGCTCCCAGTCGAGGGTGTCGTCGAGGGGGTGCAGCACGACGTCGTCGGCCAGATCCGCTTCGGACACCTCGTCGACCGTCGCCACGATGTGGTCCTTCGGGACCACGACCACCGTCGTCTCGGTGTAGAGGGGGATCGCGCTGAGGTCCGTCCGGTCGATCGGCAACCGCACGAAACCCGCGTCGGCGTCACCGCTCCGCAACAGGTCGGATGCTTCGGCGGCGGCCACCGCGACGAGAGTCAGTGGGATGTCGGGCAGCCGCTCGTTCCAGATACGTACCCACTTGGTCGGCGTCACGCCTGGGACGTACGCGAGCCGGAACGAGGGGGGTGCGTCGGAGCCTGTCACTCCGCCAGGTTACCGGTCGTGGTCGGAGGTATCGCACACGCTCGCTACTCTTGACACCATGACGTCCCACCAGACCACCCAGACGATGAAGCCCGCAACCGCGGCGAAGAAGCTGGGTGTGTACCTCGAGGCCACCCCCGCCGAGTTCCAGGAGGGTGTCGTCTCGCGCAGCGAGCTGAACGCGCTGCAGGCCGATCCGCCCGAGTGGCTGCAGGAGCTGCGGCGCAACGGACCGCACCCCCGCCCGGTGGTCGCGGCGAAGCTGGGCGTCTCCATCGCGGGTCTCGCACGTGGCGGGGTCACGGACGCCCTCACCACGGAGCAGATCGACGCGCTGAAGAAGGATCTCCCCGAGTGGCTGCAGAAGGAGCGCGCCACCCAGGCCGAGGTCCGGAAGGAAGCGGTGCGCATCAAGGAGAAGAACGCGGAGCGGGCCGGTCAGCCCCAGCGACCGCGCTCCTGACCTGCTTCTCCCGGAGTTCTGACTCGACGACGCTGTCGGTGGCCCTCACCCCGGTGAGGACCACCGACAGCGTCGTTTCTGCGAGCGCCGCGCCCGTGGGGCGGGGCTGACGCTCCACGGGGCGGCTGCGCGACGACGCCGGTCGGCGCGCGCCTTCCGGCGTACGGACCGGTGGCTTCACGCTCGCCCGGCGGCCCGGAGACGATTGCCGAAAACGGGTGGCAAGCAGTGATGTGCCCCACATGGTTGGTGCGCCCGTGATCCTGGCTGCCGGTGCTCGCCGCCCGCGCCCGCAGCGCGTGAGCGACGGCTTCCCCGGAGACCTGCTCGCGAGGCCGGGCGCTGCTCAGTTCAGATGCACCGGCAGTGAGTCCACCCCGTACACGACCGACAACTTACGGAACTCCAGCTCCTCCGGCCGCACCGCAAGGCGCAAGTCCGGAAAACGGGCTACCAATTTGGGGAAGGCCGCGCGGAGTTCCATCTTGCCGAGTTCGGCGCCGATGCAGCGGTGGATGCCGTGTCCGAACGCCAGGTGGGACGAGGCGGGTGGGCGGGTCGGGTCGAAGGTGTCCATCGCGGGGCCGAGGCGCGGGTCGCGGTCGGCGGCGCTGAGGGAGACGATGACGATGTCGCCGGCGGATATGCGTACGCCGCCGACCTCCATGTCCTCGCGGGCGAAGCGCGGGAAGGCCGTCTGGACGACCGTGAGGTGGCGCAGGAGTTCGTCGACGAAGGGGGCGGCGACCGCGGCCGGGTCGTCTGCGTTGCGCATGGCCGCGAAGTGCTTGCGGTCCTGGAGCATGACCAGTGTGCCGAGGGCGAGCATGCTCGCGGTCGTTTCCAGACCGCCGGTGAGGACGCCGTCGGCCAGGCCGGTGAGTTCCTCGTCGGTGACGCTGTCGCCGTGTTCGCGGATGAGCATGCCGAGCAGACCGTCGCCGGGGTTGCGGCGCTGCTGTTCGACCAGGCCGTGCAGGTACTCCCTGGACTGGGAGATCGCGCCGAAGGACGCGCCGACGCCGCCGAGAACATCGAAGCGGGCGACCGAGAACTGCTGGAAGGCGTCCCGTTCCTCGTAGGGAACGCCGAGGAGCTCGCAGATGACCAGGGCCGGGACCGGCAGCGCGAAGTGCTCGACGAAGTCGACCCGCCCGTCGGTGTCCGCGGCCTTTGCCAGTTCGGCCAGGCATTCCTCGGCGATCGCGTGGATACGGGGCGTCAGACGGCTGAGGCGGCGCATCGTGAACTCGGGGGTGAGCAGCCGACGCAGGCGTGTGTGGTCGGGCGGGTCGCAGAAGCCCAGGCCGCCTGGCTGATGGTTCTCGGTGACACCCGTGTGGTTGACGAGGTTGGCGAAGTCGTTGCTGAAGGCGCGTGCGTCGCCGAGGACCTGCTTGGCTTCGTCGTAACCGGAGACCAGCCAGACCGTCATGCCAGGTATGGGCAGTCGGCTGACCGGTTCCCGGTCGCGCAGCGCGCCGATCTCCGCGACGGGGTCGAGGCCGTCACGGCGCAGCGGCAGCAGCGCGGCGTCGGGCAGCTTCGAGAGAATGGAGAGGTCGAGGCCGCGGCCCTTCTTCCGAAGCCGGGAGAAATAGAGACGGGTCACCCACGTCGCTATCGCGGAACGTGCGGAAGGTATGGACATGTACTCGTGCTCGCATCTGTGAGGTGGGACGGACGAGGCCGGTGCCGGTAACCGGTGCGGGGAGCCCAGCAGGAGGGTAAGCCCTGCCGGCCCGCAGACCGGTAACCCCCGTGGCGGCGCCGACGAAGAGGCACCGCGGTCCAGGGAGGCAGCGAGCGGTTGTCCATGACCTGGATCGGTGCGTTCCGGCACACCCCACGACGACCTGGCTGTCACCGGCCCGGCCCGCCTCGCCCTCGAAACCGCGGCCACCGCCGATGCGGCCGTGCGAACCTGTGCGAACGAGGGTGTTCGGGCGGTACGAGGGCGGCGACGGCCTTCGCGCCGACTCGGGATCGGAATCGCCGCCCATCGGTTCCCAGTTGCGCCGCTGTGGCTGAGTGCCCCAGTCGGCGTCGGGGGGCCGCGTCCTACCGGATGCCCGCCATACGGTTGCTTCCGTGACCGCACCGGCGTGCGGGCGCCTCATGCACCATGGCGGGATGGCGGCGGGCCGTCGCCCCCGCGCGTGGCGTCGTCATTCGCCTCGCCAGATGTTGTCGAAGGCCGCGTCCTCGATGGCTCGCCGTTGGCGTACGGCCTCCAGCTCCATCAACGCGTCATTGACGGAGGCCAGCACGGTCACCACCGCGTCGTCGGCCACGCTCGAGACGTCTCCGGTCCACTCGTCGCGGATCCCGATGGCCGCCCCAAGGGTGGCGAGGACGGGCTCATCCGATGTCCAGCGGTTCGCCGCCTCGCGGCGGGCGGGCGAATCGGCCAGCACCGGATGGCCGCTCCGGAAGGGCATCCCGCGGCGGCGCTGCCGAGTGAGCTGCCCTTCCGCCTCGAGCGCGGCCAGATAGGCCGCGGAGAGGCCGCGACCTCTGCGCCAGAGCCAGTCGCCGACCGATTCGTACGGCGCTTCTCGGATCAGCACCGCCGCAGCCTCGTCCAGCAGGCGATCGGCCATGGGGGGCCGGAGGCCCGGCACGATCCGATCGCCGTCCAGTCTGATGGCCTCGGCACCGAGGAGGTCGATCATCTCGGCTCCCGCGAGCGCGAGCGACAGGTCGCCCTGCTCCACAGGGCGACCCTGCGCCATGTCCATGACGGCGATCGAGAGGTCCCGCGGTGTGGTCATGAAGGGCTCCACGTCAGAGTCATCGGTGGCGATGTGTCGCTGAGCAGCTGATCCGGCACCCGATGCGACGCCGGGCGGCAAGCCCGGCTGCCGTTGTCGGTGGCCGCGGCGATCGCCGAGCGGATTTGCTGCGCGTAGCCGGCGGGCGGGAAGTCCGGCCGGTGCTGTCCATCGGGATCAGATCACTGATTGTGTGGTCGGTGAATGGGGAAAGGACCTTCCTGCCCGTCGCCGGGCATTCCCGATATCGAGCTTACGGAGCGAGGGCGGCAGCTGCATCCGGCGTCGGCCCCCACCATGCTGCCCTGGCCGCCGACCGAAGCTCCGGCCGCACCCGGACCGAGTGCTGAGTCGGCAGCTGGAGCGCTGGGTCACATGCCCGCTTCGGTTCGCCACACTGGCCGACTGCCACGCTCGGTCGCACCACCTGTGCCGAAGCACGCCGGCTGTCACCTACGCAGGTTCGCTGTCACCGGGACCCTTTCCTCAGCCCAGTGTGATCCGGGCGGCGACCGGCAGGTGGTCGCTGCCGGTGGCGGGCAAGGTGTGGATGTCGGCGGCGGTCGCCGAGCGGGCCATGACCTGGTCGATCCGGGCCAGCGGGAAGGCGGCGGGGAAGCTGAAGGCGAAACCGCGTTCCGCTACGTTCATCCGGGAGGCCAGCGAGGTCAGCCCACGGTCGTCGACCGTGCTGTTGAGGTCCCCCAGCAGGATCACCGTTGTCAGCTTCTCGGCGGCGACGGCCTTGCCCAGCAGACCGGCGCTCTCGTCGCGCCAGGAGGACGCGAGGCCGCTCGCCCGGACGCGGACCGATGGCAGGTGCGCGACGTACGCCGCGATCTCGCCGTGCGGCGTGTGGACCACGGTCCGCAGCCCGCGACTCCAGGCCTCCACGATCCCCTGGGGTTTGATGTCCAACAGACGGGTGTCGGTCAGCGGATGCTTCGACCAGAGTCCGACAGTGCCCTGGACCGTGTGGTGCGGGTAGTCCGAGGCGAGGGTCTTCTCGTAGACCAGCAGCGCCGGGGGTAGCAGCTCCTCCAGTGCGATGAGATCGGGCTCGGCGTCGGCCAGGGCGCGGGCCGTGCCTGCCGGGTCGGTGTTCCGGGTGATTCAGTCCGCGTCACAGTGCCGCGGATGGTCGAGGCATCGCCCGACCCGCAACTTCCGGCCCCGAGGGTGGTCGGCGTCGATGAGTAGGCGACGCGCAAGGGCCGTAACTACGGGACCGTGGTGGACAGCGAACCACGTCGGCCGGCGCACCTGCTGCCCGACCGGGAGGCTTCGACCTTGGCCGCATGGCCGGCCAAAAGGCCGGGGACCGAGGTCGTATGCCGTGACTGCGTACCGTTCTTCGCGCAGGCGTGCCCGCAGGAGTGCCCCGGGCGGTGCAGGTGGCGGACCATTGGGATGTGTGGCACAACCTGAGCGAAGCCGCCGAGCGGAGCGTCGCCCGGCGCCGCGGCTTGCTGCGCGTCCTGGGCGGGCTACGACCGGTGTGACTGAGCGCCCAATTTGGCCCGCTCGGCCAACTACAACGCTCAACTCCAGACGACGCGGACATGGCGTCGAGGTGCCAGCACCTACCGCGCACTCGGCGGCACTCCTGGCCGTGGGGCCGCTGGCCCTCCTCGCCAGGTCAAGCGTCACTGGTCGCCGGAGCGGCGGGGTGCTGTCATGGTAGGGAAGACGCGTTGACGAGCTGGCAGGGCCGCGGAGGCCGACGCGCCGCGCGTCGTCCGCCCGGGCGGTCCGACCGCGCCCGCCCCGTCGCAAAACGGAGGAGGCCGACGCCATGCTGCACCGCCGCACGGTCGGTGACGTGATGACCGAGGAGGTCGTCACCCTCCGCCCCAACACACCGTTCCAGGAGGTCGTCGGCCTGCTGGATGTGAACGACATCGTCGCGGCCCCGGTCGTCGACGACGACGGCGCCCTCGTCGGCGTCGTGTCCGCGTCCGACGTGCTGCGGCACGAGACCGGCATGCCCGATCCGCAGGGGCAGGACGGGAACGACGAGGGCGCCTGGGGCAAGGCCCGGGCCCGAACCGCGGGCGCGCTCATGAGCAGCCCCGCCTTCACCGCCCGCGCCGACTGGACGATCCCCCGGGCCGCGCGGGAACTCCGCAGGCGGCACGTCAAGCAGCTGCCGGTGGTCGGCGACGACGGGCACCTCACCGGCATCATCAGCCGCAGCGACCTGCTCGACGCCTTCATCCGCTCCGACGTCGAGATCCGCGGCGAGGTGGAGCAGGACGTCCTGGGGTGCATCCTCGGCCTGGACGAGGGCACCGTCGCGGTCGAGGTCCGAGACGGGGTCGTCACCCTGCGGGGTCACGTCCCGGAACCGCGTCTCGTCCCGGTGGTCGTGGGCCTCTGCCAGGGCGTCGACGGTGTCGTCGCCGTGGACGCCCACCTTGCCGCCGCCCGGGCGGGCTAGGTCGGGCAGCGCTAAGTCACAAGTGGTTTGACTGAGCACCGTAGTTGGCCCCGACCAACTCCATGCTCAGCGTGACTGTCTACCGCCAAGGGCTCGTCTGCTGGCGTGGTGTGCGGGTCAGGCGAGGCGAGCCACGATGGCGCGGCAGGTGTCCTGCAGTTCTTGATCGTTCTCGATGCTCCTGAAGCGGCCGCTGCGGCGGGGGAATGCGAGTTCCGCTCGGATGCGGGGGAGGGCCGGTGCGGCGACCGGGCCCATGCGGTTCAGGCAGGCCAGGACGTGGTTCGAGGTCGCATCGTTCTCGTCCCAGGCGGCCAGCAGTGTCTGTACGACGAGGGGGGCCTCGGCCTCGCCGCCGATGTCCCACAGTGCTGCCGCGGCGTGGACTCGGGTCCACTCGTAGCTGGCGGTCAGCATCTTCCGGAGGCGCGGCAGCGCTGTCTCGGCGGGCGGGCCGATCCGGCCGAGCACGTCGGCCGCCTCGTGGTGCCGGTAGCTGTCGAGCAGGTCATTCAGTCGCGGCAGAGCCACGTACAGAGACCCTGCTGCGACTTTTCGGGATAGATGACACCGCGGTGTTGGGCTGAGCTGGGCCCCTGGTTGAGTCTATTCGCACTGCTTGACACCGGAAGGTCGTTCTTTGTTGCCACCGGCGCCTGTTTTCGCGTGGTGGGTGGACCTCAACTCTTGACGGCCTCTGCGATCTGTAGGGCGGCCTGGGCGGGCGTGAGGTGCGTGGTGTCGACGACATCGGCCTCGCTGCGTAGCCAGGTGCGGGCCGCCTCGGCGTAGGGCTCGAGGTATTTGAGGCGGAATGGGGAGGGGCCAAGAAGAGTGTCCCCCTCGATGCGCCTGCGGAGGGTGTCTTGGTCAGCGTGGAGGACGAAGTGCTTTACCGGAATGGCATGTTGGGCGAGGCCCGTGCTGATCTCGCGCCAGTACTGCTCGACCAGGACAGTCATGGGCATCACCAGAGTGCCGCCGGTGTAGTCGAGTACGCGGCGGGCGGTCTCGACGACGAGCGGCCGCCGCGGCGGCCAGTGCTGGAAGTTGTCCGTCCCGGGCAGCCCCGGCGTGATGTCCATGAGTGTCTCGCCGACCTTCTCGGCGTCGAACACCCGTGAATCCGGGATCAGTGGCTGCACGAGTGCACTGGTCGTTGTCTTGCCGGCGCCGTGGGTGCCGTTGAGCCATACGATCACGGGGCCCGATGCTAGCGCTGTGCGGGCCGTGGGAACGGGCACGGCAGAAACCCGTTACGGCTTCGGCGTTTCTCAGGGTGGTGTCAACCACCAAGATCAGGTGTCACCTATCTCGAAAAGTCGCACCTGCTGGCACCTAAGGCGCTCATCTGGGCCAACTGAAACGCTCAGGGGCCAACTACGGCGCTCAGCGGATAGCCGTGCCCGGAAAGCTTGGTCTCCGGAGGTCAGTGGCCGCCGAGGCCCCATGCGTCGAGTCCGCCGTAGATATGGGCCTCCCGGCAGTGGGGGGCGGAGAAGCCGACGGCTTCTCCGCGGTAGATGGCGATGAGCGAGTCCTTGCCTCGCCACCAGGTGTCGGTCAGTCCCTGGACTTCGGGTATCGGCTCAAATCCGTCGAGGTCCACCTGCTCGACGGCGTCGCCCTTGATCTTCGTGATGGTCTTGGCCCAGTAGCTCGCGTGGTGGGCCAGCGCCAGGGCTTCCACCCATCCCTCCGTACCAGCGTGCAGAGGCGTCCAGTGATCGGCGTCGATCCCGAACTCACCTCCGGGCCCGATCATGAATCCGTGAGCCATGGACACGCGACAGCCGCCGGCTGGGAAACGCCACCCGTCTGCGGCCGGGCCCTCGGGAACGTCGGCTCCGAGAACACGCGGGCCGCCCTCGTACGCGGGGGCTGGGGGCAGGGCGATGCCGCCCCAGTAGAGGCCTATCTCGGAGGGTCTGAGATCTTGGAGCAGTTCCAGATGGACGCTGAGCGAGTCGGTCCAGGCGTCGAGGTCATCGCCGACGTCATGGAAGCTCGTGGCCCCCGTCTCCGGAGCGAAGAACGGCAGACCCGCACTCGGTGCCCGGCGAACTCGGCCACCACCGCGGCCGGGACCCGGGGTAGGGCCACTCCAGCTCCGCGCCCCAGTCCGGGCGCATCGGCAGTGGCAGCAGCACATCACGCAGCAGCATCGCCACCTCCACCGACGAGTCCGACACCGGTGTGAGACGGAACGCGCCGAGCGAATGTGAATTAGGTGTCCAGGGCCAAGGTGAGATGGACGGAGATCGGGGTGCCGAAGACATCGTCGAGCACCTTCACCGGCAGCGGCGTGGTGTCCAGTGCGACCACCTGCCCCGGCCGGACGATCACCACCTTCGCCCTCCCCGTCTCCACCGCCGCAGCGGAGCGGATGTAACGCTGCCGTGCCCCCTCGGTGCCGAACCATTCCTTCCACACCTTCACCAGCGTGGTGTAGTGCGGCACCACCACCTTCTTGCCCTTGAACTTCTCCCGCACGTACCGGTGGATCATCCGTTCCTTTGTCTTCATGCTCACCTTCGAGCGATGCAGCGACTCGGCATGAACGGCCCGGATTGCCTCGGCGACTTCGTCGCCGATCGCACGGCGGCCACGCAGGGGCGGCGTCCACCTCCCGTCCGCCAGGCCCATTAACCCGTTCTCGTCGTACTGAGCTCACCAGGCCGGGCCCAGGACCGGCTGCCACTGCGGTAGCCCGTCTCCACCTCCAGCAGATGCGCCATCCGGATCCAGGCCCGCGTCAGGTCGTGCTCTTCAAGATCCTCGCTCCGAGGCCGCTGCCGCCCGCCGTCCATCAGGCCCTCCCCACCGGGTAGATCCACGTGGCATCGTCCAACGGCTGAGTCAGGTCCATCGCCAGGCGGCGGTGCCAGAGCAGGTGAACCGCATGTGTGCGGGCCACCGCCGGCAGCGAGGTGGCCTCCGCCAGCTCGCCGAACCGCTGAGGACGTTCCCATCCGCCCCGTGGCCAGCAGGTACTGCAATCCGGGACGGTGCCACTGCCCTGCCCGCCAGGTGAACCCGCGAACCGGCACCGATGCGATGGCCGGGACGCTGGCCAGCTCCTGGACCGGACAGATCACATCCGCTTGTGCGGCCCTCCACCTCGCCGTCCACCGCCGGGCCCAGCCGAGCTTTGTGTCCAGCCTCTCCGCCACGGCCGGATCGATGGCGTACGGCGCGATGAGGTCATCCAGGGCGCAGCTGTGCGACCACACCGGCCGGGATTCAATCTTTGGAGTACGGACCGCAACCTTCATGCCCCCAGAACAGCCCGCTCGCACCGCCTCCCGTACGGCTTCCCCGAAGGCGCTAAAGGGCCAACCCAGACGCTCAGTCACGACCGGTGAGACGGAGCAGCCGATCTGGCGGACTGAGCATCTGACTTGGCGGGGCTGAGCAGGCAGATTTTGCCGGTCAGAGCGTTGCAGTTGGGCTGTGTACGTCTCGCTCGGCGTGCACCGCCCCGGCTCTCCGTCGGCCTGAGCTGGGCGTTAGCCTCAGCGGATGATTCCTGCGCCCCGTCCGAAGGTCATCACGCGCCACCGCGACGGGCAGATCCATGCCTACGTGATCGAATCCGGTGCTTTCGGGACGCTGGAGCCCGCCGCGGTGTTCCGGCCGCAGGCTGGAGACGAGGTCGTGGCGTCGGTAGTTCGGCCCGATCTGGAGCGAGTCGTGTACACGACGCTGAACGGGGCGGTCTGCCTCACGCGCGCCGGTGCCCTGGTGTGGGCGTCGGACTTCGAGCCGCACTCCGATGTACGCCTTGGCCACCGGCCCGGCTGTGCGCTGTCTCTGGACGGCCGGACTGTGTGGGTCTACCGGCCAGACGCGATGGCGGAACGCAGGGGCGGAGACCAGTGGGTCGTGCACGACGCCGACAGCGGCGCGGTCCTAGGCCGACGGGAATTGGAGACGGTCGGGCACGGCGCTGGCCACCACGTGCACCCCGTGGACGGCAGCATCTACCTGGACATCGGTGAGGGCCAGGACGGCTCCGTCATTCTTCGGGGCACGGTCGGGGCCGACGGCGAACCAGAGTTCGTGACGTACTCGTGGTGGGACCGCTGCCTGATCGACCTGGCGCCAGGCGGGGAGCAGTTCATGACCGTCGACCACGGGCAGGCGGACGTCGCCTTCCACCACCACCCCAGCGGCGACGTTCTCTTCACTCTCCCCGTCGAAGCCTTCGGGTACGACCCGGAGGAGACGTTCGTGGAATGGAGCGGCGGCTACCTGACCCCGGACACGGCCGTGGTCACCCTCGGCGGTGAGAGCGAGGACGAGGAGGAGTGGTTCCGCTACCACCTGGTCGACGTGCGCACGGGCACGATCTGCGGTGAGATCACCGTCGAGGTGACCAGCCCGTACGAACTTGATCCCCTGGGCGACGGCTCCTGGCTCACCCAAGGCCCCGACGGCCACCCCGTCCGCCGGTCCCACGCTCCGCACCCGGCAGGCTGAAGGGCCCACTCTGGCGTGGCTTCACGTGAAGCCCGCACAGTACCGAGACGGGGCCGCCACCCTGCCCGCCATCTGAGCTGCTCAGACCCGCCAGATCGAGGCTCAGCCGTCAGATCGGCTGTGTAGGGTCTCGCCGCTCGTGACATGTCGATCTTGCGTGACCTGGGGCGTTCTTGGCTGTCTCACGGCCTTGTCACCCA
Organism: Streptomyces atratus; assembly: GCF_040655115.1. GTDB lineage: Bacteria > Actinomycetota > Actinomycetes > Streptomycetales > Streptomycetaceae > Streptomyces > Streptomyces atratus_D. Next base: position 81,115 of record NZ_JBFAJH010000037.1, read on the forward strand.
TGATCAGTCTCAAATCCGTGGCATTTCCTCGCGAGGGCGAGGTCGAGATCAGGCGGCTTGTCCGAGTCGGCCGAGTACACCACGCTGAGCCCCGAGCACGAGGGCTACCGGCGAGCCCAGATCGCGCACCGATGAGTTTCCCGCGCCGCGCTGGTCTATACGCCGGACACCCACGAACGGAAGGCTGAGCCATGCGGAAACTGATCTACGGCATGAACCTGACCCTGGACGGCTACATCGCCGCGGCCGGCGACGACATCGGCTGGAGCGGACCGCCGAGCGACGAGCTGTTCCGGTGGTGGCTCGACCACGAGCAGGCGAGTGGCCTGTCGCTGTATGGGCGCAAGCTGTGGGAGACGATGAGCTCCTACTGGCCG
>NZ_JBFAJH010000038.1:0-76998 GCF_040655115.1 Streptomyces atratus
AGCCCACGTCAGGGCAGACAGAAGCACCCCCGGCGCGCGCCACGGGATTTACCACGCCCCCGGCGCGCACCGAAGGTGCGCTGGATCGCTGACCTACGAGGACTCCGACCTGCGAGGGAGTTGCCAGTTCCCTGTAGTTCGCCGCTGCTTCCCCCCTCGCTACCGACCGATCGGGCACGCAAGGGGCACGCAGCTGCGATGATCGGGTCATGCAGCCTGGGGTGGAGCAGCACTTGTTCAAACTCGCTGGGGCAAGTCGTGACCCTGCCCCGCCTTGGGTCGTGTTGCCACTTAGCGCGGTCATCGCTGTTGTGGGGCTGGCCGTGTTGGTGAACTTCCGGGGCGTGCCAGAACGGCTGCACGAACACTGGCGCGGAGGTCAGCAAGGCCGCCTTGCCTCCTTCGGTTTTCAGCGGCACATCGGCGCTTGGATGGCGCTGGGAGGCCTGTGGGGGTTCCTCGCGACGTCATGGCAGCTCATTGCCGACTAGCTCAGTGCGTTGTGGCAAAGGGAGTCCCTGTTCGATGAGCAGGGGCTTCTTTGAGGTTCCCCCGAGATGCGGGGAGAGGTGACAGCAGGTCAGATGGGTCTCATGAGAGGAGCCCAGACGATGCCTGCCCCGAGGAAGTACCCGCTGGAGTTGCGTGAGCGTGCGGTGCGGATGTATCGCGATGCTGAGCCGAAGCCCGTCATCCGCCGCATGGCCGAGGAACTCGGCGTGCATCACGAGGCCCTGCGCAACTGGATCCGCCAGGCCGAAGCCGACGCCGGCGAGCGGGACGACCTGCTCACCACCGAGGAGAAGGACGAGCTCGCCCAGCTACGGCGCGAGGTGCGGGAACTACGCCGGGCGAACGAGGTCCTGCGGACGGCCTCGGCTTTTTTCGCACAGCTCGACCCGACCCGACCCGACCCGACCCAGGTGACCGCGCTCATCGACGAGCACCCGCACCTGGGGGTCGAGCCCGTACTCCGGGAACTCCACATCCCCTCCTCCACCTACTACCGCTGGCGGCAAGCGGAGAAAGAGCCGTGCGAACGGCACCGCCAGGACGCCGAGCTGACCGGGAAGATCCGGCAGGTCCACGACGAGTCCGGCGGGATCTACGGCTCGCCCCGCGTGCACGCCGTCCTCAAACGCGAAGGTGTCCGCATCGGCCGCAAACGGGTCGAGCGGCTCATGCGCGAGGCCGGTCTCGCCGGCATCAGTCCACGCCGGGCGGGCAAGGGCTTCACCCGCCGCGACCCGGACGCCGACCTCGCCCCGGACCTCGTGCAACGTGACTTCACCGCCGACGGGCCGAACCGATTGTGGGTGACCGACCTCACCATGGTCCCAACCCTGGAGGGACCGCTGTGGCTGTCGGCGATCCGGGACGCCTTCTCCCGCCGGGTCGTGGCCTGGGAGACATCCGCCCACGCGGACGCCGACCCGGTCCTGACATCGCTGGAGTACGCGTTGGCCAGCCGCGAGGTCGCCCCCCGGGCAGCTCGTGCATCATGCGGATCACGGCTGTCAGCCCGGACTCAATCGGTTGTCGCAACACCGGCTTCTTGAGTCAAGAGTAGGTGTTCGTTGAGGGCTTCAGCGGGTGTCTTCCATCCGAGGGTTTTGCGGTGGCGGCTGTTGAGGGCGAGTGCAACGGCTGCGAGGTCGTCTGTCTGCCATCGGGACAGGTCCGTGCCCTTCGGAAACGATGGCCGCGTTGTACGTCTTCACACCGGAGGACCACGCGGTGGCCGCGCTGGCGGAGTCGGTGACCAGCGCCGGCTGGTCGCTGCCCTTCTCGACGGCGGACGTCGCCACCGCGCCATAGCTCGGCAGCCGCTCCATGTTCAGCTTGCCCTCGGCGCCGTAGTAGCGCTCGCGCCCGGCGGTGACATGGGTACGGCCCATGCCGTCGCCGAGCAGGTACTACGAGCCCCAGGCTGTACGCGGGTCGGGGAGGATCCCCGCGACATGGAGCGCGGCCGGGCCTATCCACGTGGGCGCGCGTCGGCGGCGGCAGCGCCGAGCGGGCCGAAGGCAGGAGCGCGGGCGCAGCCAGAGCCGGGAAGCGCGCCCGGCGGAGCGGAGCCCAGCCGGGTGCCTTGAACCCGCGAAGAAGGTTGTCACTCACCGGCTGAGGGCCTTGTGTCCGGTCCGGGAGATGCTCGACATTTCGGTCCCGGCCGATGGTTGTCAGTGGCCCCACTCACCTGACCGACGAGGCACCGGATCCCGGGCAACCGAATCCGCCGAAACTGTGGTCTGGAGGGCGAGGGAGGGTGCTTGATGCAGGCCAAACAAGAGGCCGAGTTCCAAGAATTCGTCAGAGCGCGGTGGTCCCATCTCGTACGGACCGCGTATCTGCTCACGGGCGACGTGCACTACGCCGAAGACCTGACTCAGACGGCGCTGGCCAAGGCGTACCGCTCATGGCGGCGCGTCTCGCGCAGCGACAGACCGGATGCGTACGTCCGTCGGATACTGGTCAACTGCAACAGCGACCGGTTCCGCAAGCGGCGGGTTACGGAGGCTCTGACCGCGGCGCCGCCGGAGGTGGCCGGGCGCGACGAGACCGCCTCGTGGGCCGACGAGCGCAGTGCCCTGCTCGCGGCGCTGGCCGGACTGCCGCCAAAGCAGCGGGCGGTGATCGTCATGCGCTACTGGGAGGACCTGTCCGAGGCCGAGGTCGCCGAGGTGCTCGGCTGCTCGCGCGGCACGGTCAAGAGCCAGGCGTCCAAGGCGCTGGCGAAGTTGCGTACGTATCCGGGGCTCGCGCAGGTCGTGGACGAACCTGTCCGCAGCCGAGTGTCGTCCGGGCAGGAAGGCAGCAAGTGAACGAGGAACAGAAGCAGCAGGGGACGGGAACCAGCGGGGACTTCGAGGAGCAGCTGCGCGAGCTGCTCGCCGAGGACGCGAACACGATCCGGCCCGCGCCGGTGCCGTATCCGGCGATCCGCCGCCGGGGCACGGTCGAGCGGCGACGCCGGGTGGCGGCGACCGGGGCGGCCCTGGTGACGCTGGCGGCGATGCCGGTGGGGGCGTACGCGCTGGCCGACGGGGATACAGGCGGGAATGCGGTGGCATCGACACCGCCGGTCCGTGCCACACCGCGGACGTCAGCGACGCCGACACCGTCCGCGTCGCCGGCGAGGCCCGCGCGGCCGGCCACGGAGGACCAGCTCCTCGACGGGATCACCTTCGGGCAGGCCGCCGACGGGCTGAAGAAGTGTCTCGCATACGACCAGTCGCACACACGCGGCCCGTCCGGCTTCCGCACGGACTTGGGCGCGGCCGAGGAGTACCGGATCATCCTGGCGATGAACAGCGCCGGCGACTCCAACGCGCCCGGCGACGGCATGTACGTCGTCGCGGTGAAGGAGCAACCGAAGCAGACCCGGCTGATCTGCAAGGTGAAGGACGGCGAGGCAAACGGCCTCAACGCGGGCGTAGGCTCCGACGATGTGCCGGGCGCCGGCCCCGTGATGGCCGACATCAACGGCGGCAAGCTCTACCAGCAGTCGGTCCTCGACCGCGGCAACTGGAAGCTGCCGTTCCGGTGGGGTGCCATCGGCACCGTCGAGCCGTCAGTGGCCCGGGTGACCGTTTCCTACGGCGGCGCCACCAGCCAGGCCGCCCTGGACCACGGCTGGTTCGTCGTCTCTGGTGTCCTGAACCAGCAGGTCACCGTGGCCCCGCGCATCAAGGGTTATGACGCCGACAGCAAGCTGGTCTACGACTCCGACGAGGACAAGACCTACGAGAAGCGGCTGCCGTAGGGCCACCCGGCCGGGGCGCCGCACAGGGGACGGCGCCCCGGATTTCGGTCAGCGGTGCGGCACGAGGGCCCTTCTGGTCGCCGGTGCAGATGTGGCGATCCACACCGAGCCGGAAGGCCCCCGCTGCGAGCCGCTGGGGTTCAGGGCCTCGGCGACGCGGCGGAACGTTGTGCGGATGGCTCCGCGGGCTCGGCCGGGGCACCGATGTCGCTCGGGCATACCCAGGGTTACTGCTGTCCGGCGTCGTTGATGTCAGCCGCGGATGTCAGCTGCTCGCCTTCACGGCCTCCGACGTCGGGGCCCATCGGAGAACGAGCGCCATGACAAGGAGAGCTGCACTCACCCCCCAGCCGGGCACCACCCGCCCCTGTACGACCAGCAAGAGGCTGCTCCAGCTCGCCACGGCGGCGAGGGCCAGACTCCCGACGCCTGCTGCCGTGGAGACGGCGGGCGACAACCTCACGCTGTGCTGTGTACGGGCTTCGGTCACGGCGGGTACGACTCTCTGAACGCGCCGATAGTTGCGCTGAGAGGTCGAAGCACTTCGAGAGCGCCGGGTCCATGGCGAACCGCGGATCCCAGGTTCTCGTGAGACCGGGGCGGGGCGCCCTACTTCTTCTTGCCCTGGGTCTTGGCGGGGATCTCGGTGACCTGCGTTCTTGCAGCTCGGAGCGCTGGCCACGACCGCCTGAGTGGTCGTCATTGGTCGTTGTCGGCCGCTACCGAGCGGCCTCGGGCGGCCCAGGAGCCAGTCCCCCGAGCCGCGGCCTTCGGATCCGTAGCTCCAGCCAGATCAGTCAGCGGTGGTCATTGCGGTCGGTTCTCGGCCCCGGAGGGACGCTACCGGACGGGGCGGTTGCCGGGGTTGCGGTACAGCGCTGCTGTACTCCTACGGTGACTCGGTGGCCTTGTCGCTCCGATGAGACATCCCGCGGTAGATCACCCAGAGGCTGACCAGAACAAGCACCGCTCCGCCGATTGGCCAGCCCACGGACCCTCCACCGCGGTAGTCCCTGATGCCGATCGCAAGAAGGAGGGCGGACAGGGGCAGCCCTGCCCAGTCGAGGGCCCTGTTCAATCTCGCGGGAATCGAAGGCTCATTCACAGCTTGATCCTTACAGGCGCTTGCGTCCTCCACCAGATGCGAGCGCATATCAGGCGCACAGTGGCGAGGAGCGCAGGATTTGAACCTGTGGCCTCATCCTTATCAGGTCGATCAGGTGCCGTCCTCGGCATTGGTGAACCGGCCGTATTCTTCGGCCGCTTGTCCGCTGGGAGTCGGCACCGACCGCCGCTGTCCGGGCCTGTTGGTGTCAGGCGTTGATGTCAGCCGACACAGGTGGCCTTGACGAGGCGACGGTGTTGCGTCTGGACCGCAACTCGGAGATGAAGAGCGAGGGCCGCAGCGAGCGCCACGAACAGATGAGCAATCACGATAGCGATCACGGGGACCACCTCCCCTTCGATCCATACAGCCAGAATGAACAGGCAAGCAGGTGTGAAGAGACTAGACGCAACTTCTCGGATCCAAGGTTCCCAACTGCGGCCTGCGATTCCGCCTTTGCATCGCCCCGACATCGGATTACTCCGAGAGGCCAGCGAAACGCAACACCGTCCCAACGAGTGTAGCCGGGTTACCCCTAGGCGGTCGCCGCCTTTCAGTTTGCCGCTCCGTACCCTCAACCCACTACTCACCCCGGCTCCCATCCCGTCCGTCCTCGACCGCTCGGCTCTGCCTGGCGCCGGGTCGCCCCGATGCCAGCTCTGTGTATCGCGCCGCTGCGCCGGCACCGGTTGCGGCAACGGGAGACGTTCGCGGCCTCGGGCGTCGCGTGGTCCGAGGGCGGATACATCTTCGCGACGAGGAACGGCCGAACTCCTCGTCCGCTCACGCAAACGGCCCCGGACGAGAAGTCCGAGGCCGAGTAGAGCCCCTCCCTGGGGGAGAAACCCCAGGTCAGAGTGGTAATGCGTTGTGCCCCCGGCAGGATTCGAACCTGCGACACCCGCTTTAGGAGAGCGGTGCTCTATCCCCTGAGCTACGAAGGCGAGGGTGCTGCCGCTGAGTGCAGTCCAGGACAGGGTAGCGGATGCACGGGAGGGGCGAGGGAGGCAGGCGGTCGACGTTCCTGGATCCTGCTCGGGGGCGGCTCCGTCCTGAGGTCCGGGGCGTGGATGAGCATCCGCGAGTGTGATGCAGGCCACTGGAACGGCGATGTTCGGGCGGACAAGACAGGAAGTGAACTACTCCATGCATGCCCGCATTCGTGCGGGGGATCCGGAAGCCTTCAGGGAGCTCTTCAGTGACTACGCCCAGCTCGTCTACCGGCATGCCGTGCGCAGTACCGGGGACTGGGCTGCGGCCGAGGACGTCGTATCGCTGACCTTTCTGGAGGCGTGGCGGCTGCGGGAGAAGCTGCGGGACGAAGGTGACAGTCCGCGGCCCTGGCTGATGGGGATCGCTGTCAATGTGTTGCGCAATACGGGGAGGGCGGCCCGGCGTCACGAGCGGGCGCTGGCCCGGGTGCCGGTGCGTGATGCGCTGCCCGATTTCGCCGACGATCTGGTCGGGCGGATAGCGGACTCCGAGGAACTGGCTGCGGCCAAGGCCGCGTTGGAGTAGCTGCGGCGGTCCGAGCGTGAGGTGTTCGCGCTGTGCGTGTGGTCAGGACTCGGATACGTGGAGGCGGCCGAGGCGCTGGGGGTGCCCGTCGGTACGGTCCGGTCGCGGCTGTCGCGGGCCAGGGCCCGGTTGCGCAATCTCACCGAGGGCGAGTTGCGGCGCGGGCGAAAAAAATCGGAACCGCATACGAGGAGCGGACAAGTAACAGAGTGACCGCGTTGCTGCGGTCCGGTCGAACGAGACGAGGGCCCGATGAATCGCACCCCCTGGCGGCGGCAAGAGCCGCTCGACCACGTGGAGTTGGCGCGGCTTCTGCCGGTCCCCGGCGATCCGGAGCCGTCCCGCGGCCGCCTGACCAAGCTTGAGGAGCACTTGGTGAGCGAGATCCAGCAGCATGCCGAGCGGCGCGCCGAGCCGCCGGATGGGTAGCAGTCCGGTGTTCCGTCGCAGTCCGTGCCGCTCCAGCGCACCGTCCGGATACGCGATGCCGAGGGCATCAAGGCGGCCACGGTCACCGCGTGTACCGCCATCACCGAGCGGGCGGTGGTCGACGAGATGAAGCTGTTGCCCGGGACCGGCAAGGTGTAGAGGGAGACGTGCGGAGGGGGAAGGCGGAGGGGGAGCGTGGGGCGGTGCCTTGACGGGGGATGGGGGCGGGCATAGCGTCGCGGAGTCCTGAGCAGGCGCTTGGAAAGGTCGTTCGTGCCGCACACCGACCCGACCCCTGCCGCCGCTTCGCCGTCCTCCGCCGATTCGTCCCCCACTGCCGCAGCGTCCGCCGCCGCCCGAATCGAGGCCGCGCTCACCGGGCCCGGCGCGCCGTTCGCTGTCGTGCGGGCGCAGGACGGCGAGCAGGCGGGCTCGCTCGTCTACGCGAGCGGGCCCAGGACCCTCCGTGAGTTCGTCGAGACCACCTGGGCTTTTGGGGGCCGGCCGTTCCTGATCGGCGCCGAGCGCAGCTACTCGTACGGGGAGTTCTTCGCCGCCGCATCCGCGTTGGCGTGCCGGATGGCCGAGGCGTACGGGCTCCGCCCCGGTGACCGGGCCGTTGTCGCGATGTGCAATCACCCCGAGTGGCAGATCGCCTTCTGGGCCGCGCAGCTGGCCGGTGTGGTCGCCGTACCGCTCAACGCCTGGTGGACGGAGGACGAGTTCGCGTACGCGCTCGACGACTGCGAGCCTCGGGTGCTGCTGGTGGACGGGGAGCGGATGCCGCGGGTTGCCGCCTGGGCGGACAGGGCCGGGGCGCGTGTCGTCGTCTTCCACCACCGGGACGGCGCGCTGCCGGAGGGGGTCGAGCGGTACGAGGACCTGCCCGCGCCCGACCCGCTCGCTGCACCGCCCGAGGCCGAGATCCGGCCCGAGGACGACGCGACGATCATGTACACCTCGGGCACCACCGGGCGGGCCAAGGGTGCTGTCGCCACGCAGCTCGCCCAGGTGGGGGCCGCACTCAACCCGCGGTTCTACGCGGCCGCTTCCGCGCTGGGCCGCGGGATCATCCCGGGACAGGGGCCCGCCCCGGTCACCCTGATGACCTTTCCGTTCTTCCATGTCGCCGCGTTCACCGGTTTCTACGCGGCGATGGCGGCGGGTGGCGCGCTCGTGCTCATGCGGAAGTGGAACGCCGAGGAGGCCCTCCGGCTGATCCGGGAACACGGTGTCACGCACTATGCCGGCGTCCCGGCCACCGCCCTCCAGCTGCTCGCCGCCGCCGAGCGGGCGGACGACCGGCTGGAGAGCCTCCAGATGCTGAACACCGGTGGCGCCGCCGTCCCGCCCGATCTGGTCGCACAGCTCACCGCCCGCTACGGCGAGCGGATCGAACCGCGAAACGGCTACGGCCTGACCGAGACCAGCGGCGGTGTCCTGGCCAACTTCGGCGCCGACTACCGGCTCCATCCGGGCAGTGTCGGCCGGCCGACACCCGTCACAGAGGTGCGGATCACCGGTCCGGCGGGCGAGGCGCTGCCCGAGGGTGAGATCGGCGAGCTCCGGCTGCGCGGCCAGTCGCTGGTCCGTGGCTACTGGCGAAACGAGGCGGCGACGGCCGAGGCGTTCATGGACGGCTGGTTCCGGACCGGCGATCTCGCGCTCGTGCGCGACGGGCGGGTCAGCGTCGTCGACCGGATCAAGGACATGGTGATCCGTGGCGGCGAGAACGTGTACTGCGTGGAGGTCGAGGCCGTGCTCCACGACCACCCGGACGTCGAGGACGCGGCGGTGCTGGGGGTGGCGCATCCGGTCCTGGGCGAGGAGGTTGCCGCGGTCGTCCGGCTGCGGCCCGGTGCCACCGTTACGGCCGACGAGCTGCGGGCGCACGTCGGGCGGAGCCTGGCCGCGTTCAAGGTCCCGGCCCATGTCCTCGTGCGGGACGAGGAACTGCCCCGGAATCCGACCGGGAAGATCCTCAAGCGTGAGCTGCGCGGGGCGGTCGACGAGGCGGTCCGCACCCTCAGGCGCAGCGAGGAGGGGGTGTGATCGGAGGGACCGTGAATCAGGGGCGAGTGATGCGGACCCGGTAGTTCCCCTTGGAGTCCTTGTCGACGACGGATATGTGTATTCCGTTGGTTCGGTCGGTGAAGCTCTGGCCGGGCTGGAACGGGGCGTCGGAGAGCTCGGCATGCACATTGGGCATCCGCGTGCAGCCGCCGCTGCCCTCGGTGCTGTCCTCGACGGATATCGGACCCTGCCCCGTGTCGACGTCGGAGCTGACCTTGTAGATCAGGACGCCGGGCCGGCAGACTGCCTCGTCGTTGCCCGCCTGGGTCCGTACCTCCACCGCGTAACCGGACTCCCCGGTCAGCGGCACGAAGGCCAGCTTCGGGCCGCCCCGGGTGGACAGGGGCGTGAGGAGGTGGTCGGTGGTGCCGGGCTTGGACGCGCAGCTGACCTGCCTCTTGTCGAGCCAGCCGAGCTTCCACTTGTGCCAGCCGAGGAAGTCGTTGTTGGCCCCCCAGTCCTCGGACATGATGTCCCAGTGCCCGACCGAACCGCCGCCCTCCATGGTGTAGAGGTCGGGCAGGCCGAAGACATGGCCGTTCTCGTGCGGCAGGACGCGGTAGCCGGTCTGTGTGTACGAGCCCGAGCCGTCGTCCTGGCGGCTGTAGATGAAGGACGTGTTGGAGAGCGGAACACCGTCCGCGAGCGGTGCGTCGTCGTTGCCGGAGAAGGTCACGGACAGGACGGTGTCCAGGGCGGAGGGACCGGCGTTCGGTGTGACCAGGATGTTGACCAGGTCGTACGCGCTGAAGTCCACCTTCGGGTCGGCGATGGCCACGATGTCCTGGACCAGGTGCCGGTAGCCCGGCTCGTACGGTGAGCCGCGCCCTATCCCGTACGCCGAGAACGGCAGAGGCATCCGAAGCCAGCTCTTGACGGGGGCGTCGGGCCGGTAGGTGAGCCGGCCGTACGAGCTGGTCCGGAACCAGCGGGTGGTCTGCGGGAAGAATTCGGCGAGCCGGTCCATCGCCGGCTCCGTTCCCGGCGCGTCCGGGAAGTCGATCATCAGGTTCAGTGCGCGGACCTCGCCCGTGGAATGGGCGTACCCCGTGGGTGTCGGCATGCCCTCCGACATCTGCACGCCCATCGTCGCGGATATCCGGCACGGTCCGAGCCCTGCCGCCTCGGCCTCGGCCACCGGCCCCCCGGTGGCGTGGCTGGGCAGGGAGAGCGTACTGCTGGCCGAGGCCAGTGCCCCTATGACCAGAGCTGTTGCCCCAGCCCGTGCGACCGGGTGGCGCTGGTTGCGTATCCGCCGGCGGGGCTGCTGCATAGAGGCGCCTTCGGGGTCCGCGGCAGTCGGCCGACCCTGACTGCGCTCTCCTGATCACCCTCTGGCGGGCGGCACGGCGTCGCGCGTTGGGTGCGCCGTTCGGTGGAATTTCCCGTTCACGTGATGTGACTCAGGTCACAGTGGTGCGGGAAATAACCGGGGATGGATTCCCCGTTTGAACCTGGTGTCCCCTGCCAAACGGGGAGGAGGTCCCCGGTTGTACGAAGTTGTACGCGCCGGGGTCGCCGCAAGACCTGCACGACCAGGAAGACCCGGAAGAGGAAGAGAAGGACTGTCTCGTGAACACCGCCGCCCCTGCCGCCGCCGGAACCGTGCCGCGCCGTACGCCCCGCCCGCGGGCCGACGCGCTGCGCAACCGGGAGCGGATCGTCGCGGCCGCGCGCGAGATGTTCGTCGAGTTCGGGCCCGATGTGCCGCTCGACGAGGTGGCCCGCCGTGCGGGCGTCGGCAACGCCACGCTCTACCGGAACTTCCCCGACCGGGCAGCGCTGACCCATGAGGTCGTTCTCTCGGTCACCTCCCGCATCACCGACCGCGCGGAGGACGCGGCGGCCGAGGAGGCCGACCCCTTCGTCGCGCTCAGCCGCTTCGTGCACGCGGCGGCCGACGAACGCATCGGCGCGCTCTGTCCGATGCTGTCCGGCGGCTTCGACAAGGACCATCCCGAACTGCTCGCCGAGCGTCGCCGCCTCGAAGAGGCCGTCGAGGGGCTCGTGGCGCGCGCCATGTCCGCGGGGCGCCTGCGTACCGACATCGCCGTCGGTGACGTACTGGTCGGCCTCTCCCAGCTCACCCGGCCGCTGCCCGGCATCGCCTGCCTGGGCATCGACCGGTTCGCCCACCGTCATCTCCAGCTGTTCCTGGACGGTCTGGAGGCTCCGGCCCGGTCCGAACTGCCCGGGACGGCGGCGACCTTGGAGGATCTGCGGCATCGCCCATGACGCCCGTGCCCGGCTCCTGAGTCAGGCGCCGGGTCGCGTGTCCGCCATGCCCTCACCACCCGACTCACCTCACATCCACCCTCACCTCTCTCACTTTCACCGCTGACCTGGTGCACGTCCTCACGGTCACGGAAAACGGTTCACGACTCCTCGCGTCCACGCGCGTCCTTAGGTGGCTACTCCCATGTCAAAACCAGCTGATATCCGACTCCCCGACCCCAGTCGCTGGAAAGCGCTGGCCTTCATCGCGCTCGCGCAGCTGATGGTCGTGCTCGATGCCACGATCGTGAACATCGCGCTGCCGCACGCCCAGACGGCCCTCGGCATCACCGACGCCAACAAGCAATGGGTCATCACGGCCTACGCCCTCGCCTTCGGCGGACTGCTGCTCTTCGGCGGCCGGATCGCCGACCTCTGGGGCCGTAAGCGCACCTTCGTCGTCGGTCTGATCGGCTTCGCGCTGGCCTCCGCGCTGGGTGGCGCCGCGCAGAACCAGGGCATGCTGTTCGGCTCGCGTGCGCTCCAGGGTGTCTTCGGCGCCCTGCTCGCCCCGGCCGCACTCTCGCTGCTCGCCGTGATGTTCACCGACGCCAAGGAGCGTGCCAAGGCATTCGGTATCTACGGGGCGATCGCCGGTGGCGGTGGCGCCGTCGGCCTGATCCTCGGCGGTTTCCTCACCCAGACGCTGAACTGGCGCTGGACCTTCCTCGTCAACATTCCGTTCGCCGTCATCGCCGCCGCGGGCGCGTACTTCGTGATCCGTGAGCCGGCCGGCAGCCGCAACCGCTCGTCGCTCGACATCCCGGGCGTGGTCCTCTCCGCGCTGGGGCTGGTCTCGCTGGTGTACGGATTCACCCGTGCCGAGTCCTCCGGCTGGTCGGACCCGCTGACCATCGGCATGTTCATCGCCTCCGGTGTGCTGCTCCTGTCGTTCGTCCTGACCGAGGCCAAGGTCACGTCGCCGCTGCTGCCGCTCCGCGTGGTGATGGACCGCAACCGTGGTGGTGTCTACCTCTCGCTGGGTCTGGCCATCATCGCGATGTTCGGGCTGTTCCTCTTCCTGACGTACTACCTGCAGGTTGTGAAGGGCTACTCGCCGATCAGGACGGGCTTCGCCTTCCTGCCGATGATCGCGGGCATGATCACGGGTTCGACGCAGATCGGCGCACGGCTGATGACGCGGGTCCCGGCCCGCAAGCTGATGGGGCCGGGCTTCCTGACCGCCGCCGTGGGCATGCTGCTGCTGACGCAGCTGGAGATCGACTCCTCGTACCCGGCGCTCATTCTCCCGGCGCAGGTCCTGCTGGGTCTGGGCATGGGCACGGCGTTCATGCCGGCCATGTCGCTGGCCACGCACGGGGTCGAGCCGCGGGACTCCGGTGTCGCGTCCGCGATGGTCAACACCTCGCAGCAGGTCGGCGGCGCGATCGGTACCGCGCTGCTGAACACCGTCGCCGCCTCGGCCGCGACGGCGTACGCCACCTCGCACGCCGCGCTCGGCGCAACCGACCCGCAGCTGCTGAAGCTGCAGTCGATGGTGCACGGTTTCACCGGCGCCATCTGGTGGGCGGTCGGCATCCTGGTGGTGGCCGCCGCGATCGCGGTGACGTTCATCAACGCCGGGCGTCCGTCGACCGCCCCGGCCGGCTCGGCCTCGGGCTCCGGTGACGCCGATGGCGTCGAGGACGAGTTCAAGGTGCCGGTCGTCGCGCACTGACGCGGGACGCGCGAGGCGAAGTGATGTGAACACGGGTCTGCCCCGGTTCCGCTCGGCGGAACCGGGGCAGACCCGTGTCGGTGGGCGAGGGCGGCTCAGCGGAGCCAGGGCAGGTCGGCGTCCGTACCCTCCGGCTCCAGGCCGGTGGCGATGACCTGCATGATCTCGCCGAACGAGCGCACCTGCTCCGCTGTGAGCCGGTCGAACATCGCCTGGCGTACGGCGCGGACATGACCCGGCGCGGATCGGCGGAGCATCTCGTACCCCTCGTCGGTGAGGACCGCGTTCTGTCCACGCTTGTCGGACGGGCAGTCCTCGCGGCGCACCCAGCCGTTCCGCTCCAGCCGGGCGACGGCGTGCGAGAGACGGGAGCGGGTGATCTTGGCGTCCTTGGCCAGCTCGGTCATCCGCATCTGGTGGCCGGGCGCCTGGGAGAGCTGGACGAGCAGTCCGTAATAGATGTGCGGCATGCCGGCATCGCGTTGCAACTGGCGGTCGAGGTGGTCCTCCAGGAGCGTGGTTGCGTGGAGGTAGGCGCGCCAGACGCACTGTTCTTCGTCGGAGAGCCAGTGGGTCCCGCCGGTGGATGCCGTGGTCATGTACCCCACTGTACGACCTTTTCTTGAAAGTTGAACTAGATGGAGTTAGGGTCTCTGTGGATGGGAACTTGAAGCTTCAATGAGCAGGATCCCGCCGCCGCAGAAGAATTGCCTTGAGCAGTAGTGGATGGGGAGTGTCATGACTGTCACCGCGGAGCGCATGCCCGCCCTCTATCTCTCCCACGGTGCGCCGCCGCTGGCCGACGACCCGGTCTGGCCCGGCCAGCTGGCCGCCTGGTCCGCCGAGCTGCCGCGCCCCACCGCGATCCTCATGGTCTCCGCCCACTGGGAGGAGGCTCCCCTCGCCCTCGGTGCGACCGAGACCGTCCCGCTCGTCTACGACTTCTGGGGCTTCCCCGAGCACTACTACCGCGTGCAGTACGCGGCCCCGGGTGCCCCGCGGCTGGCGGAGAACGTGCGCAAGCTGCTGCGCGGTGCCGGTACACCGGTCCAGGACATTCCGGACCGCGGGCTCGACCACGGGGCGTACGTCCCGCTGGTGGAGATGTTCCCGGGCGCCGACATCCCCGTACTCCAGATCTCCATGCCGACGCTGGACCCGCAGAAGCTGATGGACATCGGGCGCAAGCTCGCACCCCTGCGTGACGAGGGCGTCCTGATCGTCGGCAGCGGCTTCTTCACCCACAACCTGGCAGCCCTGCGGCACGCGGGCGGCGGCGACCCCGCATGGTCGGTGGAGTTCGACGACTGGGGTCACCGGGCACTGCAGGCGCAGGACATCGACGCGCTGCTGGACTTCGAGCACAAGTCCCCGGCCGGCCGGCTGGCCCACCCCCGCACCGAGCACTTCGCGCCGCTCTTCGTGACGCTGGGCGCCTCGGAGGGTGAGCTGGATCACGGGCGCAGCGTCATCGACGGGTTCTGGATGGGGCTCGCGAAGCGGTCGGTGCAGTTCGGCTGAGTGGTCAGAGGGCCGGTGGGTTCAGTTCGATCGAGCGGAGCGCGGCGGCCAGGGCCGTCGTGTCGCCGACGTCCAGTGCGGTGTCGGTGAACTTGATGGTGTGGTCGTCGCCGTGCACCGCCGCCCGCGCGAAGATCTCGTCCGCGGAGGATGCCGACGGCGATGCGGTGCACGGGACGGGGTCGGCCGGGCTGTACGCGGCGGTGACCGCGGCGCTCGCGGCCCAGGCGGCGGCCAGGCTCTGCGGCCACAGTTCACGGGGAAGGGCGGGCAGCGTACGCAGTACGGCGTTGGGGGCGGTCGCGGCGTGCACCAGCATGATCGGTGCGCCATGGCCGTGGCTGGCGTAGCGGTGGGTCGCGGCCCTGACCAGTTCCGCCAGCCGGGTGCGTGCCACGTCCGGGTCGTCCGCGAACTGCTGCGGCCACAGCGGGAACGCGGTGAGCTGCGCCAGCCGGTCGCGGATGCGGCCGCTCTGGTCGGCCACCGGCGGTACGGCGTCCAGCGCGGCCGCGGCACTCGGCGCGGGCACGAGCGAGCCCGGTGGGTCCAGTGCGGGCAGTGGCTGGTGACGGGCGGCCCAGTAGCCGAGGCCGTGTGCGAGCTCGGCGACCCGGGGCGCGTTCGCTCCACCGCCGAGCAGGGTGCGCACGGCGTGGCCGACCCGGATCACGGGGTGGGTGGCGCCTGCGGCGATGCCCGGCAACAGCCGCGGCCACCATTCGGTGAGGACGTCCTGCCAGGGGCGCCCGGCCGTCTCCTGCGCGAAGTACAACGTCCAGTCGGCGATCCTCCGCGGGTCGCCCAGGGCTTCGTGCCAGTTCTCCGCGGTGATCCGGGTCGCGGGGGCCGGCATCTCCTCCAGCTTGTGGCTGTAGTGGTCGAGCCAACGGTGGACGACGGGTGCCTGGCCGTGCCGTACGAGCGCCTCGACGGCCATCGGGCCGTGGTTGCTCAGCCAGCCGTTGCGCTCGGGGCCCGCGGCGTGGAGCCGGTCCAGCGCCTCGTCGAGCGTGCCGGTGGGGTCGACCGGTACCGGGTCCGGTGCGCTCATGGAGTCTGTCCTGCCTGTCGTGTCGGTCATGCCGGAACACGCTAGGCGCGGGGCCCGCCGCTGGTAACGGGCTGCGGACCTACGCCGCGACCCCACCGGGTCCTAGGCCTCCGGTCCCAGCCGCTTCTCGTACCAGGCCACGTCCCAGTACGTATCGAACTTCCGGCCCACCTCGGCGTACGTACCGACATGGTGGAAGCCGAAACGTTTGTGCAGTGCGACCGAGGCGTCATTGGGCTGGGTGATGCCCGCGTACGCGCGGTGCAGGTCCTCGTCGGCGAGCGCCTCGAAGAGTGACGTGTAGAGGAGGCTGCCGATCCCGCGTGCGGTGGCCCACGGGGCGCAGTACACGCTCACCTCCACCGACGTGTCGTACGCCGCCTTGGGGCGGAAGGGGCTGCTGGTGGCGTAGCCCACCAGTGAGGCGGGGCCGACCATGCGGACATCCTGAGCAACCAGAAGGCGGTGCGGGCCGTCTTCAGGGTGGGAGCGCAGCCAGGGCAGCCGCTGTTCGGGTGTGAAAGGGGCGGTATCGAATGTGAGCGCGGTCTCACGTACGTAATGGTTGTAGATGTCCGTGATAGCCGCCAGATCGCCCTCGATGCCAGGCCTGACCTGCACTTCTGTACGGAACTCCGGCATGTGTACTCCCCTTGCGGCCGGACAGGGTACTGCATGATCGCGAAAATCAATGTGTGCCGTGGGAATTCTGTCCGGATTCCAGTCGTTGATTCCATCGGATGCAGGGCACCCGAGAGGGTGTCGCGACCTACTCAGCAAGGGAGCACGCATGGCAACCCGTGCCGTCGCCCGTCGTTCGTCCGCCAGTGGCGGGACCAACCGGGCAAGCAGTGTTCGCGCCGTGGGCGGAGAGATCGCCGATCGCGACCTGGTCGGCATGTACCTGGACGAGATCGCGCGCACGCCGCTGCTCGATGCCGCCAAGGAAGTCGAGCTGTCGCAGACCGTCGAGGCGGGCGTCTACGCGCGGCAGATCCTCGACGGTGCGGTCGAGAGCGAAGCCGGTGGAGCGACGCGTGAGGAGCTGGAGGCGCTGGTCGCCGAGGGCGAGCGCGCCAAGGACATCTTCATCCGTTCCAACCTCCGACTCGTGGTTGCTGTCGCTCGCCGCTATCCGCGGGCAGGTCTGCCCCTGCTGGACCTGATTCAGGAGGGGAATGCGGGCCTGGTGCGCGCGGTCGAGAAGTTCGACTACGCCAAGGGCTTCAAGTTCTCCACGTATGCGACGTGGTGGATCCGTCAGGCCATCACCCGCTCCATAGCCGACCAGTCCCGTACGATCCGGCTCCCCGTCCACCTGGTGGAGGAGCTCGGCCGGATCCGCCGTGTGCAGCGCGAGTTCAACCGTGAGCACGGGCGCGAGCCTGAGCACGAGGAGATAGCCGCCGAGCTGGACTCCACGTCCACGCGTGTCGGTGACGTCCTCGACTGGGCCCGCGATCCGGTCAGCCTCAACATGTCCGTGGACGACGAGGGCGAGACCCAGTTCGGCGATCTGCTGGAGGACACTTCCGCGGTGTCGCCCGAGCAGTCCGTCATGACGCTGCTGCGCAGTGAGGAGCTGGAGGACCTGATCGGCAAGCTCGACCACCGCACCGCATCGATCATCCGAATGCGGTACGGCATCGAGGACGGCCGTGAGCGGACCCTCACCGAGGTGGGCAAGCAGCATGGGCTGACCCGGGAGCGGATCCGTCAGATCGAGAAGCACGCGCTGCTCGAACTGAAGCGAATGGCCCACGACACGGGTTTTGACGCTGCGGCGTGACCCCGCGTCCAGTAACCTCCGATACGGGTCGCTTCGTACGGACCCCCTGAGCTGAGTCCCGGCGCCCACCCCCCCCTGGCGCCGGGGCTCATTCTTTTGCGTCGGGCTGTGCAGGCCGTTTCGTCGGTGGTGACTCCGACGGGGCTTCCGGTGGCACTGTCGGTGCTGCTTCCGGTGGCACGGCCGCGCGGGTCAGACGGGCACCCAGCTCACTCAGGTACGTCACCAGCTGCGGCGGCTCGTGAGCGGTGAACTCGCAGTCGACCAGCGCCAGCCGGAGCGCCACCCACTCCAGCGAGTCCGTTATGGCCGTTTGCAGCCGGCAGCTGTGCTCGCCGGTCGCCTCCAGTGGGCCGAACGCCGAGGGCAGCCGGGCGGTGACGAACTCCGCCGGGGCCGCGAAGCTCACCTCGACCGCCAGCTCCGGCTGCCGGCGCTGGAGGGAGCCGGTGAGGAACTCCGCGGCGTCGCCCGTGGGCAGCTCGCGCGGGGTGAAACGGGCCCCCGTGGCGAACGGCTCGCTCACCCGGTCGACGCGGAACGTACGCCACGCCTCGCGCCCCGGGTCGTACGCCACGAGGTACCACCGCCACCCCGTGCTCACCAGCCGGTACGGCTCGACCTGGCGCTTCGTCTCGGCGCCGTCCCCCGCCCGGTAGACGAACCGCAGGCGCTCCCGCCCGGTGACCGCCGCGGCCATCACCGTCAGTGTCTGCGGGTCGATGGTCGCGCCGTCGCCGCGGGCCAGTGGCACTGTCGCGTTCTGCAGGACCGAGACCCGGTGCCGCAGCCGGGACGGCAGCACCTGTTCCAGCTTCGCCAGCGCCCGCACGGACGCCTCGTCGACCCCCTCGATGGCATGCCCGGCCCCAGCCCGCAGCCCCACCGCGATGGCCACCGCCTCCTCGTCGTCGAGGAGCAGCGGCGGCATGGCGGCGCCCGCGACCAGGCGGTAGCCGCCGACCGAGCCGCGCGAGGCCTCGACGGGATAGCCGAGGTCGCGGAGCCGGTCGATGTCGCGCCGGATGGTGCGCGGGCTGACCCGGAGCCGCTCGGCGAGCTCGCTGCCCGGCCACTCACGCGGTGTCTGGAGCAGCGACAGCAGATTCAGCAGTCGTGCCGGGGTATCGGTCATGGATCCAGGATGCCCGTCTATTGGGTCGCGATCTGACCTAATGGCTCTCTAGCCTCGTCGTATGAATTCTTCCGAATCCCCTCTGCCGTCCGCGGCGGCCGCTCCCGCGGTGTCCTCGGAACCGTCGGACCGGCGCCGGTGGTTCGCGCTCGCCATCGTGATGACCGCGGCTTTCATGGACCTGGTCGACGTCACGATCGTCAACATCGCCATCCCGAGCATCAAGCGCGACACCGGTGCCACGTTCAGCTCGATCCAGTGGATCACCGCCGGATACGCCCTGGCCTTCGCGGCCGGTCTGATCACCGGCGGCCGGCTCGGCGACATCTACGGCCGCAAGCGGCTCTTCCTCATCGGCATCGGCGGCTTCACCCTGGCCTCGGCGCTCTGCGGCTTCGCCGCGAACCCGGAGATGCTGGTCGCCTCGCGCATCCTGCAGGGCGGCACCGCCGCGCTGATGGTCCCGCAGGTGTTGTCGATCGTGCACGCCACTTTCCCGGCGCACGAGCGCGGCAAGGTCTTCGGCCTCTTCGGTGCGGTCGTCGGCCTCGGCGCGGTCATGGGACCGCTGCTGGGCGCACTGCTCACCGAGTGGAACATCGCCGGTCTGGAGTGGCGGCCGATCTTCCTGATCAACCTGCCGGTCGGCATCGCGGGACTGGTCCTGGGCCGGAAGTTCATCACGGAGTCCAAGGCTCCGAAGGCCCTCCGGCTCGACCTGGTCGGTGTCGCGCTGGTGACACTGGGGCTGCTGATGCTCCTCTACCCGCTGACCCGGGGGCGCGAGCTGGGCTGGCCGCTGTGGGGGTACGCGTCGATGATCGGCAGCGTGCTGGTGTTCCTGGTCCTGGTGCTGTTCGAGCGGGGGAAGGCGCGCAAGGACGGTTCGCCGCTCGTCGAGCTCTCGCTGTTCCGGGTCAAGAGCTTCGCGGCGGGTATCGCCGTCCAGCTGACCTTCGGCATCGGGCTCGGCATCTTCTTCCTGGTCTGGACGCTGTACATGCAGATCGGCCTCGGCTGGAGCGAGTTGCGGGCCGGCACGACCGGCATCCCGTTCTCGATCGCCGTCTCGTTCGCGGCCGGGATCTCCGTACAGAAGCTCGTGCCCCGGTTCGGCCGCAAGGTGCTGCAGGCGGGTGCGCTGCTGATGGTCGCCGGGCTGCTGCTCTACATCTGGGAGTCCGACCGGTACGGCATGTCCATCGAGTCCTGGCAGATGGCTCTGCCGCTGGTGGTCATGGGGATCGGGATGGGGCTGATCGTGGCCCCGCTGACGGACGCGGTGCTGTCCGAGGTGCCGAAGAAGCACTCGGGGTCGGCGTCCGGGCTGATCAACACCGTGCAGCAGATGGGCAACGCGCTGGGGCTCGGCCTGGTCTCGGTCGTCTTCTTCGGGTCGATCAGCGACCGGCTGGCGCCGGAGGCGGTGGGTCCGGCGTTCGTCGAGGCGTTCCAGCACTCGCTCTGGTGGGTGGCCGGAGTGCTCGTGGTGATCTTCCTGGTGATGTTCGCGCTGCCCGCCCCGCCGCGCCGGCAGGTGGAGGGCGGCGAGGACGTCCAGGACGTCGGCGATGCTCCGGCCGAGGTGGCCAAGGAGCCCGCACTGACGCCCTGAGGGTGTCTGTCCGCACGCAAGGGTGCCCGCACCCCCTTCCTCGGGGGCGCGGGCACCCTTGTGTGCCGCGCGGTGGCTGCGTGCCGCGCGGCGGCGGCCCCCTCGGTGAACGGGGCGACGGCAGGCAGCGCTGCGGTCAGCAGATGCGTGTACGGCTCTCCATTGCCTCGCGCGCCGCTTCCTCGTCCGCGTACACCTCGCACATGTGGCGACCGTCCGGCGTCGCCGTGTGCTCGACCTCCCAGAGGCTGGTCTCACTGCCGTCGAGGAGCAGGAACGCGTGCTCGTACAGCGTGAATCCGGCGTCCCGCCCGTCGATCCGGCACTGCCTGCCGAAGATCTGGGTGATGTGGTGGGCGAAGGCGGCTCGCAGGAGGTGCGCGGTCTCCTCGCCCGGACCGTCGCTGTTCTCCGCACGGCGCAGGACCCGGCGGGCGTGGTCTGCGGAGTTGTCCGGCGCGTACATCCGGGGCAGCGGGGCCGGTGGAGTGGTCATCAGGACCGTCAGCATCTCCAGGTCCGCCTGCGGGCCGTCCTCGTCGAACGCGGGTACGCCGGAGAAGCCGCCGGACAGCCGGGCGGTGGCGACAAGGACGTCCGCCTCGTCGTCGTACAACTCGTGGTGCCGGGGGGCGGGTCGCCTCGGTGACCGGGGGTACGCCGCGTCCCTGGCGGTGCTGTGGACCAGCTCCCACAAGGTGAGCGCGGAACCGTCGGACAGCAGGTATGTGTGCCGATAGGTCTCGCGGTGCAGTACGGAACTGTGGTGCGAGGAGTGCAGGGAGCTGCTGTGGGCCAGCGCGGTCCCGAGTTGCTCGACCGTGCAGTCGGGCAGGTCGAAAGAGTTGAGTGCCCGTCGTAGGAGTCGGTCGAGATGCTGCTCGGTTGTCTCGTACGGATCGCTCAAGGTGCTGTCTCCAGGCCGTTGCCGCGTGTTACTTGTTGCGTGCTTAACGTAGCCCCTGGGTCCGACATCGTGACCGGGTTCCTGAAAACGTATGACGCACGCGGAAGGTTCCTGGCGATTCGTCCGAACTTCCTTCTGCGGACGGCGAGTCGGCGGTGGGGCGGCCGGATGCGGCCGGTGGGTCAGCGGGGACCGTAGAGATCTTTGTACGAGGGGTGGACGCCCGCGCCCGGGCGGAGGTCGACGCCCTCCGCCGCCCGTACGGCCTTCACGATGGCGCGGGTCAGGGTGTCCGCGCCCGCTGCGAGGAGCTCGTTCAGAGCGACCGGGTTCTCCTGCGGCAGCGGGTGCTCGCCCGTGGCCAGCGCGAAGACCGTGTCCCCGTCGGTCAGCAGATGTACGGGCCGCACGGCGCGCGCCAGCCCGTCGTGCGCCGTGCCCGCGAGCTTCTGCGCCTGCGCCCGGGTGAGATCCGCGTCGGTGGCGACGACGGCGAGCGTGGTGTTGAGCGTGGGGAGCGCGTTCGCCTCCCGTGCTTCGGCCAGACGGCGCACGGCTGTTTCGTGGACCCCCGCCGCGGGGTACACGGGCGGCTCGGCGGCTCCGTACTCCCCGTACAGCACCCCGGTCACCGGATCGACCACGGAGCCCGCCGCATTCACCACGACCAGCACGCCGACCGTGATCCCGGACGGCAGCCGCACGCTTGCCGTGCCCACGCCGCCCTTGAGCTGACCGGCGACCGCGCCCGTACCCGCACCGACCCCGCCCTCGGCGACCGGAGCCCCCGACTCCGTACCGGCTGCGGCCTCCACGGCGGCGCGGCCGGTGGAGGCGTCCGGGCGGGCCCGCCAGTCACCGCCCCGCCCCAGGTCGAAGATGCACGCGGCCGGGACCACCGGCACCACCTGCGACGGATCGGGGCCGACCCGCACGCCCCGCCGCTGCTCCTCCAGCCAGGCCATCACGCCGGACGCCGAGTCCAGACCGTATGCGCTGCCACCGGTCAGGACGACGGCGTCGATCCGCTGCACCAGATTGCGCGGGTCGAGTGCGTCCGTCTCCCGGGTGCCCGGTCCACCGCCGCGTACGTCGACTGCCGCGACGGCGCCGCCCTCGGAGGTGAGGACGACGGTGGTGCCGCTCAGTGCACCGTCGCCCGGCACCTGCGCATGACCGACGCGCAACCCGGCGACATCGGTCACCGCGTCCACCGCCCCTGCCGCCGGCGAAAGCGGAATCTGTGCGTCCTGTCCGGTCATCACCTGCTCCTCACATCCGGTTCTGCGGAACCGCGGTGGCGGCCCGTGCGCCCGGTGCCGGGCGCCGTGACAGCGACACCCCGACGGCCACCGTCGCCGCCACCGGACCCGCGGCGAAGACCACCCACTCCCCGGCGAACGTACAGCCAAGGATGGCCACCGCCGCCAGGGGGAGGGACAGTTGCTCCGCGAGGTCATGCTTGAAGTGGCGGGCGTGAACCAGCCGCACCGTCAGCGGACAGACCGCGGCGGGGACCGTCACGACGGCCGAGGCGGCCGTCGTCGACACATGCGCCTTGCCGAGACCTCCTCCACCGCGACCTCGATGCCCGAGCCGATCGTGGCGGCGGAGCCGAAGATCACGTAGTGGCCGTATCCCCACACGAATGCCTGTCCGCTGCCGTGGAGACAGCTGTGGATCGGCACGGCGAAGTAGATCCACCAGGCGGTGAAGACCAGCAGCTGTCAGGTCCTGCGACGAGGGTCGGTTCGGGCCGGGCTCAGCGGGCATCGGCAGCGCAGTGAGGGCAGCGGATGAAAGGACGTACGGGCGGCGCCGGAAGGCGCGGGCCAAAGAGGTACACCGTCCGCTCCGTCTCTTCGCGTCGCACGGCCTGCGCGCCGTCCGAAACCCCGGCTGCGCGCCGTCCGGGCGACGGGCTCGCCCCGTCGCTGGGGGCCTGACGGTCATCGTCGACGCGTGGATGGAGGGCAGCGACGGAACGGCCTGGTGGGGTGCGGGCTTCTCTGCCTGTCCTTCGCCGTCGTCCTCGGGCTCTGGATGCTCGAACCGAAGGACCGCTGACCGCTGCCGTACCCGGGAGAGCCGCCGTACCCTGGAGACATGAGCACCGCCCCCGCCTCCGGACCGCGCGATTCGAAACCGACACAGTCGGCACACCCCGCACAACCGGAACAGAGGAAGCCCAAGCCGGCTCTGATCTTCGACGATCCGCTGGACCAGCAGTCCGCGGACGATACGGACCGAGGGTGGGGTGAGCGGGCCCCGGTCGGCGACAGCGCCGCCGACCTCGCGCGCTTCCTCGACGAGAAGCCGCCCCACCACGTCTGAGCTACTCGACGTGCCCAGGCCCCGGCTCCTGGCCGCAGCCCTCGCCCGTCGGTCCGCTGAGCTTCGATGCGGCCGCGCCGCGAATCTCCCCCGACCCGCGCCTTCGGGGCGGTGGCGTGGCGGCACATGAGCGCGCGGAGGGCGGTGGGTCCGGGTCAGCACAGGGTCACCGCCAGCCGAGCCGAGATGCCCGCGCCGGCCAGCGACGCTGCCGTGCTCCGTGGCACGGAAAGGACGACCAGCGCGCCCCCCGCCGCAGGATCTTCCGCGGGATCCTCGGCCCAGCCGTCGGCCGGTGCCCGCGGCACCGCCGCCACTCGGGCCCCCTTCGCCACCACCCTGGCATCGGCTCCGGCACCCTCGGCCGCGATCACATCGACGCGGTCGCCGGGGCGCAGCAGCCGGACGGTTGCCGCATCCGCGATCCGGACCGGCGCCGACACCAGCGGAACCGGCCGTCGCTTCACTCCCGGTCCGGCACCTGCCGCGCCCCCGGTATCGCCCGGTGCCTCACCGCCGCCCAGTCCCGCGGCGCCCAGCGCCGCAGCCGTCAGCGCCAGGCCGGCCGCCATCGCGCGACGCTGCCGCCACACCGCACGCCGCAGCCGATGCCCCCCGCCCCCGCGCACCCGCAACGGCGCGAACGCGGGCACCCCGCAGGGCGCGGGCGCCGACACCGGCGGACTCGGGACAGGCGGGCGTACATGGGGCGAGGAAGAGGTCGCAGAAGCGGGCGGGAACATGGCCAACACCACCAGTCGTGAGGAGCGCGGAGTCCGGACGAACGCCGATGCCCCTCACCCTCCGCCTTCCGCGAGATTCCCGCTGAGCCCTGTGGACAGCCCGCGCGATGTGGACAACTCCGTCACCCACCTGCCCCCGGGGCGCCCCCCTACGGCAGTTCGAGCCCCGTCTCGATCCCGTCCAGCGCATGCGCACAGGGACAGTGCCGATCCCCCTCCGCGGGCAGCGCGGTCACCGCGTCGAAGAGCACCGACCGCAGCCGGTCCACATTGGCGGCGAACACCTTGAGCACCTCCCCGTGGGAGACGCCCTCGCCGGCCTCGGCACCCGCGTCCAGGTCCGTCACCAGCGTCATCGTCGTGTAGCAGAGTCCGAGTTCGCGGGCGAGTACGGCCTCCGGATGTCCGGTCATCCCGACCACGGACCAGCCCATCGCCGCGTGCCAGCGCGATTCGGCCCGGGTCGAGAAGCGCGGCCCTTCGACGACGACCAGCGTGCCGCCGTCCACCGGGTCCCAGTCCCTGCCGCGGGCAGATGCCAGCGCGACCTTGCGCCCCTCGGGACAGTACGGATCGGCGAAGCCCAGATGCACCACGTCCGGCGCCACCCCGTCCGGCCGGGTCTCTCCGTCGTAGTACGTCTGCGTACGGGCCTTGGTGCGGTCCACCAGCTGGTCCGGGACGAGCAGCGTCCCCGGACCGTACTCCGGTCGCAGCCCGCCGACCGCGCACGGGCCGAGCACCTGACGTACGCCCACGGAGCGCAGGGCCCACAGGTTGGCGCGGTAGTTGATGCGGTGCGGCGGCACATGGTGGCCGCGGCCGTGGCGGGGGAGGAAGGCGACCCGGCGGCCGCCGATCTCGCCGAGGAAGAGGGAGTCGCTCGGCTGTCCGTACGGGGTGTCCACGCGAACCTCGGTGACGTCCTCCAGGAAGGAGTACAGGCCCGAGCCGCCGATGACACCGATCTCTGCGTTCACCATGCGATCACAGTAGCGGGGCGCAAAACGCCGGGGACCCCGCCGAGTGGATCGACGGGGTCCCGGTGAAGAGAGGCTGGGTACCTCGGCTCAGGCGGCCGACGTACCACTCGACGGCGACGCGGAAGACGACGACGAGGACGAAGCGGAGGCGGACGAAGCGGACGACTTCGAGTCCGACCCCGTCGAAGAAGACGAAGCGGAACCGGATGCCTTCGCGGACGAAGTCGACGGCGTGCTGCTCGACGACGATCCGCGGCTGTCGTTCCGATAGAAACCGGAACCCTTGAAGACGATGCCGACCGCCGAGAACACCTTCTTCAGGCGTCCCTCGCAGCTCGGGCACACGGTCAGGGCGTCATCGGTGAACTTCTGCACCGCCTCGAGGCCCTCGCCGCATTCGGTGCACTGGTACTGATAGGTCGGCACTTGTCTTCCTCCTGGCACTCTCACTCGATGAGTGCTAACAGTCGTCAATGGTAACTGCTACAGGCCGCTGTTTGCAGTAATGTCTGTCACCTGCCGGCAGGGCAGCGGTCAGGGCTTGGCCGTCATGAGGGCCGTCTGCCTGAGTGAGAAGCTGCCACATCATGTGGCGGAGGAGTCACACCGACGTATTCCGCTGAGCGTGATGCGAGCGCATGAATCGTCACTTTCCGGCCGCGACAGGATCGCGGTGAACCGCGCCGCGTGCGGCCGTGATGGTCGCGCGGGCCGGTGTCAGCCTCGAATGCAGTGCCACCAGGGTGACCAGCGCAAGCACGGTCCCCACCAGCGGCACCACGAAGCCGGTGCTCGCGCCGTGGGCGTCCGCGAGCCGTCCGGCGACCGTCACCGCGGCTGCCTGGCCGAGCGCGACCGAACCCGTCAGCCAGGTGAACGCCTCGGTCCGCGCGGACGCCGGAACCAGCGTCTCGACCAGTGTGTATCCGCTGATCAGCGCGGGTGCGATGGAGAGCCCGACGAGCAGCCCGAGCCCGGCCAGCAGTGGCATGGAGTGCACCGCCCACAGCCCCGAAGCGGTCAGCGTCAGCGCGGCGTACCCGGCGATAAGTCTGCGCCGCGGCCCGCTCTTCCAGGCGATGGCGCCGCAGGCGATCCCGGCCAGCATGTTGCCGGCCGCGAAGATCCCGTACAGCAGGCCGTTCGCGCCGGGCCGGCCGATCTCCTCGGCGAACGCGGTCAGCGAGACCTGCATGCTGCCGAAGACCGCGCCGATCCCGAGGAAGGCCACGGCGAGCACTCGTACGCCCGGTACGGACAGGGCGGAGACGCGCCCTTCGGAGGCGGTGGCCGCGGTGGCGCGGACCTCGGGCTGGGTGCGGTGCTGCGCCGCGAAGAAGAGCCCACCCACCAGCGTCAGCGCGGCTTCCGTGATCAGCCCGGCCGCCGGGTGCACGCCGGTGCACAGCGCGGTGGCGAGGACCGGCCCGATGACGAAGGTGAACTCGTCCGTCACCGACTCGAAGGCGGCGGCGGTCGACATCAGCGGCGAGGTCTTCCGGCCCGGCGCCGCGCCCAGCAGGGCCGCCCAGCGGGCCCGCACCATGGGCCCGATCTGGGGGACGGACGCACCCGTCGGAACGGCGGCCAGGAAGAGCAGCCACAGCGGCGCGTCCGCCAGGGCGAGTACGGTCAGTGCCGATACGGACGCCGCGTGCACGAGGACGCCCGGCAGCAGTACGGCGCGCTGGCCGATGCGGTCGGCGAGCTTGCCGCTCTGGGGTGCGAACAGGGCCATCGAGACGCCGGTGACAGCGGCGACGGCGCCCGCGCTGCCGTACGAACCGGTGGTGTGCTGGATCAGCAGCACGATGCCGATGGTCAGCATGGCGAAGGGTTGCCGTGCCGCGAAGCCCGGCAGGAGGAAGGTCCACGCACCCGGGGTGCGCAGCAGCTGCCGGTAACCGGGGCGGTCGGAGACCGTGGACGCCACGGTCCATGCCTTTCTGCCGCCTGGTAGCGGTGCCCCCGCCGGTCCGCACCTGTGGGTGCCGGTCCCGTACGGGGGCTGCCGAGAGCTGTCCTCTTCGCGCGGAACTGCGGTAGATGCCGGGCGCTCGCTGCAGGGGCGGAGGACGCCACGACCGCCATACGGTCGCGCCAGCTCTGCGTCAGGCAGAGTTGGTCGATCAGGTGTAGTGACCAGATGTATCGATCAGGTTTCCTTCATGCTACAGGCAGAAGTGCCTGCTTGCCTGCGATTGTGCGCAGAATCCTGGTCATCTGTTTCGGATGGTCAGTGATGGGCCCTCGTGCCGCTGGTCCCTCTGCTGTCCCCGTCGGTCCCCAGCCAGCCGGCCAGCTTGCCGCCCTCGCCGACCGCGTGCAGCCGCGCCTCCGCCGCGTCGCGTACCGGATCGGTCGTGACGACCAGCAGTTCGTCCCCGCGCCGCAGCACCGTCGCCGGCGCCGGTACGAAGCTCTTGTCGTCCCGTACGACCAGGGTGACCGCGGCCCCTGCGGGCAGTCGCAGCTCGGCGACCTCCACGCCGTGCATCTTCGACTTCGCGGGGATCGCCACCGACAGCAGATGCCCGCGCAGCCGTTCCAGCGGCGCCGACTCGATGCCCAGGTCGGCGGCCTCGGACGGGTCCTCGGCGATCTTCAGGGCCTTCGCCACCCAGGGCAGCGTCGGTCCCTGGATCAGTGTGTATACGACGACGAGCACGAAGACGATGTTGAAGACGCGAGTGGAGCCCTCGATCCCGGACACCATGGGAATGGTCGCCAGGATGATGGGTACGGCGCCACGCAGCCCCGCCCATGACATGAAGGCCTTCTCCTGCCACGGCATCCGGAACGGGATCAGGGAGATGAAGACCTCCAGCGGGCGCGCCACCACCGTCAGCACCAGACCCACGATGACCGCGGGCCAGAAGTCGTCGAGCAGATCGTGCGGGGTGACCAGCAGCCCGAGCAGGACGAACATGCCGATCTGGGCCAGCCAGCCGAGTCCGTCGGCGAAGCCGCGGGTGGCGGGCCAGTGCGGCAGCTTGGCGTTACCGAGGATCATCGCGGCCAGATAGACGGAGAGGAAGCCACTGCCGTGGGCCATGGCGCCGGCCGCGTACGCGGACACGGCGATCGCCATCACCGCGATCGGGTAGAGACCGGACGCGGGCAGGGCCACATGACGCAGTCCGAACGAGCCGATCCAGCCGACGGCGATGCCGACAGCCGCGCCGATCGCCAGTTCCAGGGCGATCTCGCCGATCAGGAGGTACCAGCTGTCGATCGGCCCCTTGGTCGAGAAGGCCACCACCAGGATCACCACGGGGGCGTCGTTGAAGCCGGATTCGGCCTCCAGCACGCCGGTCACGCGGGCCGGCAGCGGCACCTTGCGCAGCACGGAGAAGACGGCTGCGGCGTCCGTCGACGAGACGACCGCGCCGATGATCAGCGCCTGCCGCCAGTCCAGGCCGACCAGATAGTGCGCCCCTGCCGCGGTGACGCCCACGCTCACCGCGACGCCGACGATCGACAGCATCGCGGCGGCGGGCAGCGCCGGCTTGATCTCTTTCCACTTCGTGCCGAGGCCGCCCTCGGCCAGGATCACGACAAGAGCGGCGTAGCCGAACACTTGGGTCAGTTCGGCGTTGTTGAACTTGACGTCGAAGAGCCCGTCCTGCCCTATGGCGATCCCGATGCCGAGATACAGGAGCAGGCTGGGGAGCCCGCTGCGGGACGAGATGCGTACCGCCACGACGGCGACGAGCAGCACGAGCGAGCAGACGAGCAGGAGTTCGTTGAGCGCGTGGACAGTCAGTGGCCGTTCCTTCCCTGCGTACGCCTGCCGAATCGTCATTCCGGCGGCCAGTACTTCGTTACCTTACCTAATCTTTAACGCTTTCTTGACGGGTTCGAGCGTTCGTGCGATCGCTCTTCGATTCGATGTATCCCGATACCGCGTCGGACCCGCTTCGGTGCTGCGCCTATGGTTGCTCCTGCACTCCCAGGACCACCCTGCCCCTCGAAGGACAGCGATGCCCGCCAACACAACCGCCTCTTCCGGCTCTTCCGGTTCCGCCGGTGAGAAGACCGGCAAGAAGAAGGGGCGACGCGCCCGCCTGATCGTGATCGTCCTGGTGCTGGCGCTTGTCGCGGGTATCGGCTACGGCGCGTTCTGGTCCGTAACCACCGTGCGGGCCTCGTACCCGCAGACGAACGGCTCCATCAAGATCGACGGTCTTGCCGGCAGTGTCGACGTCAGGCGCGACAGCTACGGGATCCCGCAGCTCTACGCGGACTCCGACGCCGACCTGTTCCGCGCCCAGGGATTCGTGCAGGCGCAGGACCGCTTCTGGGAGATGGACGTCCGCCGTCACATGACGGCCGGCCGGCTCTCCGAGATGTTCGGCTCCGGGCAGGTCGACACGGACGCCTTCCTGCGCACGCTGGGCTGGCGCAAGGTCGCGCAGGAGGAGTACGACACCCGGCTGTCCGCGGACACCAAGAAGAACCTCCAGGCGTACGCGGACGGGGTGAACGCCTACCTCAAGGGGCGCGACGGCAAGGACATCTCCGTCGAGTACGCCGCGCTCGGCCTCACCAACGACTACAAGCCGACCAGGTGGACCCCGGTCGACTCGGTCGCCTGGCTCAAGGCGATGGCCTGGGACCTGCGCGGCAACATGCAGGACGAGATCGACCGCTCGCTGATGACCAGCAGGCTCAGCGGGAAGCAGATCGAGGACCTGTACCCGGCGTACCCGTACGGCACGCACAAGCCGATCGTCAGCCAGGGCGCGATTTCGCAGGCCACCGGCACGTTCGACCCGAAGGCGACGCCGTCCTCCGGCACCGGCGCGAGCACCGTGCAGGGGGCCACCGAAGGGGTGAGCACCCAGCTCGCCTCGCTCTCCGACACTCTCGACCGGATCCCCGCGCTGCTCGGTCCGAACGGCAACGGCATCGGGTCCAACTCCTGGGTCGTCTCGGGCCGGTACACGACGACGAACAAGCCGCTGCTCGCCAACGACCCGCACCTGGCGCCGCAGCTGCCCTCGCTCTGGTACCAGATGGGGCTGCACTGCCGCGAGATCACGGCGAAGTGCCAGTACGACACCGCCGGCTACACCTTCTCCGGCATGCCGGGTGTGATAATCGGTCACAACCGGGACATCGCCTGGGGCTTCACCAACCTCGGCGCCGACGTCACCGACCTCTTCCTGGAGAAGGTCTCCGGCGACGGCTACCAGTACGACGGCAAGGTGAAGCCGTTCGTCACCCGTGAGGAGACCATCAAGGTCGCGGGGGGCGCGAGCCGGCACATCACCGTGCGCGAGACCAACAACGGCCCGCTGATCTCCGACCGCAGCAGCGAACTGGAGAAGGTCGGCCAGAAGGCCCCCGTCGCCAGCGCCGCGCCGGACCGCGCCGACGGTTACGCGGTCGCCCTGAAGTGGACCGCGCTGGAACCCGGCAAGTCCATGGACGCAGTCTTCGAGCTCAACCGCGCCAAGGACTTCCCGTCCTTCCGCAAGGCGGCCGAGCACTTCGAGGTGCCTTCGCAGAACCTCATCTACGCGGACGACAAGAACAACATCGGCTACCAGGCACCCGGCAGGATCCCGGTCCGCAAGACGGGCGACGGCACGATGCCGAGCCCCGGCTGGACCTCGGAGTACGGCTGGAAGAAGGACCCGATCCCGTTCGACGAGTTGCCGTACGAGTACAACCCGAAGCGCGGCTACATCGTCACCGCCAACCAGGCCGTCATCGACGAGAAGTACCCCCACCTGCTCACCAAGGACTGGGGCTACGGCACCCGCAGTCAGCGGATCAACGACCTCATCGCGAAGAAGATCAAGGGCGGCGAGAAGATCTCGACCGAAGACATGCAGAAGATGCAGATGGACAACAACAGTGAGATCGCCGCGCTGCTGGTGCCCGAACTGCTGAAGATCAAGGTCTCCGACAAGAGCGTGCGCGAGGCGCAGAAGCTCCTGGAGGGCTGGGGCTCCACCCAGGAGCCCGACTCGGCGGCCGCCGCGTACTTCAACGCGGTCTGGCGCAACATCCTGAAGCTGGCCTTCGGCGACAAGCTGCCCAAGGAGATGCGGGTCAAGGGCGAATGCCTCACCGTGCTCCCGGCCGACAGCACGGGCCCGGTCGACGAGCAGGACAAGCCGGTTCGCGAGTGCGGTCAGCGCGACGCGGACTCGGCGCAGCCGGACGGCGGCGACCGTTGGTACCAGGTGGTCGCCAACCTCATGGACGACGAGAACAACGACTGGTGGAAGGCGCCGGGAAACCGCAAGGACGAGGCGACCGAGAACCGTGATCAGCTGTTCGCCCGCGCCATGAAGGACGCCCGCTGGGAGCTGACCGCCAAGCTCGGCAAGGACATCTCCACCTGGAGCTGGGGCCGGCTGCACCAGCTGACCCTGAAGAACCAGACCCTCGGTACCGAAGGCCCCGATCTGCTCCAGCGGGCCCTCAACCGCGGCCCGTGGAACCTGGGCGGAGGTGAGGCCGCGGTCAACGCCAGCGGCTGGAACGCGGCGGGCGGCTACGAGGTCATCTGGGTCCCGTCGATGCGCATGGTCGTCAACGTGGGGGACTGGGACAAGTCCCGCTGGATCAACCTCACCGGCGCGTCCGGTCACGCGTTCAGCGCGCATTACACCGATCAGACCGACAAGTGGGCCGACGGGGATCTGCTCGACTGGTCCTTCGGAACGAACGCCGTGGCCAAGTCGACGAAGGACACGCTGACGCTCAAGCCGTCGTAGGGCGGCGGACCCGGCACCGCGGTCACGGGCCGACAGGCCCGGCGCGTCGCCGGCCGGGCTCAGTCGGTGAAGCGCCGCGCTCCGGCCGGCGTCACCACGGCGTCCACGGGGTGGTCGTGCGGTTCCACGGGAACCGTCGCGACCACCTCGTTGTCGTAGAGAAGGACGACCAGCGCGGGGTGCGCCCCCGCGGCCGCGAGTCGGGCCAGCACCCGGTCGTACGAACCACCGCCCCGGCCGAGCCGCATCCCGCGTCCGTCCACCGCGAGGCCCGGCAACAGGACCACGTCCGCCTCGAGGACGGCGTCGGTCCCGAGCCGGGGACCGTCCGGCTCCAGCAGCCCGCGGCCCGCCGGGAGAAGGCGGCCGGCACCTTCGTACGGGGCCCAGTCCAGATCGTTGTCCGGGAGGAGCACCGGCAGCAGCACCCGTACGCCCCGCGCGTGCAGCGCATCCAGGAGCGCACGGGTGCCCGGCTCGCGCCCCACCGAGACATAGGCGGCGACGGTACGGGCCTCGGCCAACTCCGGAAGACTGACTGCACCACGGGACAGAACCAGCGCGGCGTCGTCCACGTCTTCCCTGCTCAGGAGGGATCGCGCGGCAAGCAGTTCACGCCGCAGAGAGGCCTTTTGGGGCATGTCGGTATTCATCGGGCACCCGCGAATTTCTCGTATATGCACATATGAGTACAAAGTTAACCGGACGCTCATCTTCCGCCCGTGACTACCGGTTATGGTTGCGCGCATGACTCAGTTGCACCCCAGGATCAGCAAGGCTGTCATCCCGGCCGCGGGACTCGGTACCCGCTTTCTTCCGGCCACCAAAGCCACTCCCAAAGAGATGCTGCCTGTGGTCGACAAGCCCGCGATCCAGTACGTCGTCGAGGAGGCGGTGGCGGCCGGTCTCTCCGACGTACTCATGATCACCGGCCGCAACAAGCGTCCGCTCGAGGACCACTTCGACCGCAACTACGAGCTGGAGTCGGCGCTCACCCGCAAGGGAGACGCCGAACGGCTCCAGAAGGTCCAGGAGTCGAGCGACCTCGCCACCATGCACTACGTCCGCCAGGGCGACCCGCGCGGCCTCGGCCACGCCGTGCTGTGCGCCGCCCCGCACGTCGGTGACCAGCCGTTCGCGGTTCTCCTCGGCGACGACCTGATCGATCCGCGGGACCCGCTGCTCGCCCGCATGGTCGAGGTTCAGGAGCGCGAGGGCGGCAGCGTCGTCGCGCTGATGGAGGTCGAGCCGGAGCAGATCCATCTGTACGGCTGCGCGGCCGTCGACGCCACCGTCGAGGGCGATGTCGTCAGGGTCACCGGCCTGGTCGAGAAGCCCGAAACGGCTGACGCTCCCAGCAATCTCGCCATCATCGGGCGCTACGTCCTCGACCCCGCCGTCTTCGACATACTGCGCAGGACCGAGCCGGGCCGCGGGGGCGAGATCCAGCTCACCGACGCGCTGCAGCTGCTCGCCGCGGACGAGAAGGCCGGTGGCCCGGTGCACGGTGTCGTCTTCAAGGGACGCCGCTATGACACCGGTGACCGGAGCGACTATCTGCGTGCCATTGTCCGACTCGCGTGCGAACGTGAAGACCTGGGTCCGGAGTTCCGGACCTGGCTCCGCAGATACGTCACCGAGGAGATGTAGCACTTTGAGCAGCACGATCTGGTCGGTGGACGAGCACCTGGAAGACATCCTCGGCGCCGTGCGGCCGCTCGAACCCATCGAGCTGCAACTGCCCGAGGCCCAGGGCTGCGTCCTCGTCGAGGACGTCATGGTGGAGATCGCCCTGCCTCCCTTCGACAACAGTTCGATGGACGGGTACGCGGTCCGGATCGCCGATGTCGAGGGCGCCAGCGAGGAGTTCCCGGCGGTGCTCACGGTCATCGGTGACATCGCGGCGGGCAGCGACGGACTCTCCGGCGACCAGACCGTGGGACCGGGCGAGGCCGCACGCATCATGACCGGCGCACCGCTGCCGGCCGGTGCCGAGGCCGTCGTCCCGGTCGAGTGGACCGACGGCGGTACGGGCGGCGGCCCGGCGGACACCATGCGCGCCCACAGCGACGCCCCACAGGTCGCGGGCGGCGAGGTCCGCGTCCACCGCCCGGTCGCGGCGCGCGCCCATGTCCGGGCCCGGGGCAGCGATGTGCAGCCCGGCGATCTGGCGCTGCGGGCCGGTTCGGTGATCGGGCCGCCGCAGATCGGGCTGCTCGCCGCGATCGGCCGCTCCACCGTGAAGGTGCGTCCGCGGCCGCGCGTCGTCGTCATCTCCACCGGCAGCGAACTCGTGCAGCCCGGCGAGGAGCTGACCGGCGGCCGGATCTACGACTCGAACAGCTTCGCGCTGACCGCCGCCGCGCGCGACGCCGGAGCGATCGCCTACCGGGTCGGAGCCGTCGCGGACGACGCCGATTCGCTCCGCGCCACGATCGAGGACCAGTTGATCCGCGCGGACATCGTCGTCACCACGGGCGGGGTCAGCGTCGGTGCGTACGACGTGGTCAAGGAAGCACTGTCCTCCGTCGGCGACGAGGACGAGCCGGGCAGTGGCATCGACTTCCGCAAGCTCGCCATGCAGCCCGGCAAGCCGCAGGGCTTCGGTTCGATCGGCCCGGAGCACACACCGCTGCTGGCGCTGCCGGGCAATCCCGTCTCCTCGTACGTCTCGTTCGAGCTGTTCGTGCGGCCCGCGATCCGCACGCTGATGGGCCTGCAAGAGGTGACCCGCCCGACCGTCCGGGCCACGCTGAACACCGACAAAGCGCTCTCCTCGCCGTCCGGCAAGCGCCAGTTTCTGCGCGGCACGTACGACGCGGAGGCGGGTACCGTCACCCCCGTCGGCGGCTCCGGATCGCATCTGATCGCGGCCCTCGCGCAGGCGGACGCGCTGATCGTGCTGCCCGAGGACGTCACCTCCGCGGAGCCCGGCACGGTCACCGAGGTGATCCTGCTCCGCTGAACGCCGACCGGTGACGGTACGGTGTCTGCCGCTGTGCCTTACCGGGGGACACCCCCCGGACCCCCGGCCGCACCCCGGTGCAGGCCGAGCGGGCAACCGGCGCCCTACCGCTAGGCGGAGTTCAGTGAGTACGCAGAACAGGCTGACGCATCTCGACGAGGCGGGCGCGGCCCGGATGGTCGACGTGTCCGAGAAGGACATCACCGCGCGCGTCGCCCGCGCCAGCGGCCGGGTCCTCGTCTCGCCGCGCGTCGTCGAACTGCTCCGCGGCGAGGGAGTCCCCAAGGGCGACGCCCTCGCCACCGCCCGCATCGCCGGGATCATGGGTGCCAAGCGCACCCCGGAGCTGATTCCGCTCTGCCACCCGCTCGCCGTCTCCGGCGTGAAGGTCGATCTGAGCGTCGCCGACGACGCGGTGGAGATCACCGCCACGGTGAAGACGACGGACCGCACGGGTGTGGAGATGGAGGCGCTGACCGCCGTCTCGGTCGCCGCGCTCACCGTGATCGACATGATCAAGGCGGTCGACAAGAGCGCGGTCATCACGGATGTCCGGGTCGAGGCGAAGTCCGGCGGCAAGTCCGGCGACTACCGGCGCCCGGCGCCGGAGGGAGCGGACGCATGACGGTGCCCACCGGCGCGGCGCCGCCCGCCCCGTACACCGCCCTTGTCGTCACGGCGTCGAACCGCGCCTCGGCCGGTCTCTACGCCGACCGGGGCGGCCCCCTGATCGTCGAGGCGCTCACCGCGCTCGGCTTCGCCGTCGACGGGCCGCAGGTCGTCCCCGACGGCGACCCCGTAGAGCAGGCACTGCGGGCCGGGGTGGCCGCCGGGTACGACGCCGTCGTCACCACCGGCGGTACGGGCATCTCACCCACCGACCGCACCCCCGACGTCACCCGCCGTGTCCTCGACCACGAGATCCCCGGCATCCCGGAGGCGATCCGCGCCGAGGGCCGCGAGAAGGTCCCCACGGCCGCGCTCTCCCGTGGCCTCGCTGGTGTAGCGGGCGGCACCCTCATCGTGAACCTGCCCGGCTCCACCGGTGGGGTGCGGGACGGACTCGCCGTCCTCGAACGTCTTCTGGTGCACGCCGTCGACCAGCTCCGCGGCGGCGACCACCCCCGACCCGGGAGCCCGAGCTGAACGTCCCGACCTGGCCGGTGATCCTGACGGACGGCGCGATCACCCTCCGGCCGATAAAGCTGCGGGACCAGCGCGTGTGGCGCGAGGTCAACCGGCGCAACCGCGACTGGCTGCGCCCCTGGGAGGCGACCGTTCCACCGCCCGCCCCGGGCGGCCCGGTCGCCCGGCGCCCCACGTACCGTCAGATGATCCGCCATCTGCGCTCCGAGGCCAACGCGGGCCGGATGCTGCCCTTCGCCATCGAGTACGAGGGGCGCATGGTCGGGCAGTTGACGGTCGCCGGGGTCACCTGGGGGTCGATGTGCTCGGGCCACATCGGCTACTGGGTGGACCAGGACGTGGCGGGCCGCGGTGTGATGCCGACAGCGGTCGCGCTCGCCGTCGACCACTGTTTCCGGACGGTCGGACTGCACCGCGTCGAGGTGTGCATTCGGCCGGAGAACGGGCCCAGCCGAAGGGTCGTGGAGAAACTCGGATTCCGCGAGGAAGGGCTGCGTCCGCGCTATCTCCACATCGACGGTGCCTGGCGGGACCATCTGATCTTCGCGCTCACGGCGGAGGAAGTGCCCGACGGACTGCTCCGGCGCTGGCACCAGGCACGACCCGGAACGCCCCGCGAAATAAAATAAGTGTTCGAAATTGATCGGTGCGTGGCCGCTAACGAACGTGCAAAAGCCGATGGTTGATCTGAACAATCACAAAAAAAGTCCGCGATATCAGCCGGATCGTGCGACACACCGGGCCAATTGGCGGATGCCTCCATGCAAACCCCTCTACGGTGTGAGACGTGAGCAGCAGCGGCCTCATCTATGCAGTCATCGTCGGGGCCTGGGCCGCCTACCTTGTGCCGATGTGGCTCCGCAGGCAGGACGAGCTCAATGAAGCCCGTCCGACGGAACGCTTCAGCACCGCCATCCGGCTGCTGTCCGGACGGGCGGCCATGGAGCGCCGGTACGCCAAGGAGCTGCGGGAACGCACCGCCGAGGAGGCGGACCCCGACGCCGACCCGGACGTGGGCACGGACCGAATGGCTTCCGTGGACGTCCGGGCCTTTGCCGCGCCTCCGGCGCACACCGAAGCCCGGGTGTACGACCCGGCGCGCGCACCGGAGCCGCAGGTCCAGGACAGACCCGCACGCGCCTCCGCACGGCGCGCACGCCCCGGTGGGACCGACGCCGAGCGTGCCCGGCGTGCTCAGCGCTCGCAGGTCCTCGCGCGCCGTCGGCGTACCACCTCGGTCCTCTTCCTCGCCTTCACCCTCGGCGCGGTCGTCGCGGCCGTCGGCGGCCTCCGCTTCCTGTGGGCGCCCGCGGTGCCGGCCGTGCTGCTGAGCATGTACATCGTGCATCTGCGCGCACAGGAACGGCGCCGGTTCGTCTTCACCATGGACCGGCGCAGGGCCGAGGTCGCGGCGCAGCGCCTGCGCGAGAACCGTCCCCGCAGGCACCAGCCC
Source organism: Streptomyces atratus (assembly GCF_040655115.1). Classification (GTDB taxonomy): domain Bacteria; phylum Actinomycetota; class Actinomycetes; order Streptomycetales; family Streptomycetaceae; genus Streptomyces; species Streptomyces atratus_D. The sequence continues at coordinate 37,223 of NZ_JBFAJH010000038.1, forward strand.
GCACCGACGGCCCCCGCCGAGTCCGACGAGGAGCCCGAGGCGCGCCAACCGGAGCCCGAGCCCACCCCCGCGGTCTCTCCGCAGGAGGCGGGCCGCCGCGCCCTGGTCGAGCAGACGGACCACGCGGAATGGGTCGACCAGCAGCGTGAACGCGGCCGGGTCCAGGGTGACAGCTGGGAGCCGGTTCCGGTCCCACTGCCGACGTACGTCACCGCACCGGTCGCCCCGCGCGCCACGGGCGGCGTCGAGGTCGGCAACCCGGAGACCTGGAGCGCGGCCCGCTCCAGCACGGCCGAGCCGACCCAGACGGGCACCGCGCCCCCCGCCGCACCCCCGGTCGAACCGGCGCCACGCCAGCGCACCGGCTCGTCCCGCCGCTCCCGCGACCGCGGCCGGACCCCGCTCTTCGACCAGTACGAGGACGGCGACCGGCCCCGCGCCGCCAACGAGTGAGACCCGCTCCGACGCCGACCCGGCTGACCAGCAAGGGAACGGATTTCCAAGCACCCCTGCGAGGGTGCTAGAGTTTCACTCGTTGCAAGGGCCTGTGGCGCAGTCTGGTAGCGCACCTCGTTCGCATCGAGGGGGTCTGGGGTTCAAATCCCCACAGGTCCACCGCAGCTCAGAGCCCCTACCGGGGAAACTCGGTAGGGGCTCTTTTGCGTCGTACAGCAGCGAAGTAAAGCAACTACGTCTGATCTTGTGCACCCAACTTCTTGAGAGCCCGCCGCGTGGCCTCTGACGGGATGTGGGTGTAGACCTCCATCGTCACCGCGATCTTGCTGTGCCGAAGGATCTGTATCGCGGTGCGGGGGCGCACGTCGAGGGCGGCAAGCAGCGACCCGCAGGTGTGCCGGGTGTCGTGCAAGCGGATCTTGCGAACAGTCGCAGCAGCCGACCCCGCGGCGAAGGCTCGGTTGAAGTTCCGCGGCTCGATCGGGGTTCCGTACCGCGTCGTGAACACGAAGTCCGAGTCGGTCCACAGCTCACCAGCCGCCCTCTTCGCGATCTCCTGAGCCTCCCGGCGGAGCCGTAGCGCAGTGGGGAAGCCCCCTGTTCCGTACGTACTTTGTTGGTTGGCCGTTGGCCATCGCGGCGTGGTTGCCCAGCCAGACCCCCTGCCGCCCTTGTGATGCTTGGCGTTCACAGTGAAGACGCCGGGCGGGCCAATGACGACATGGTCGATGTCTGACCCGCTGGGGAGCTCTATGGAGTGCAGAACCCGCCAGCCGTCGCGCCGAAGCCGATTCAGGCTGCTTCCCACGATCAGCTCTCCCCGGAGCCCGACCTCCCACGAGCGGAGATCACCACTCTTGCCGAGCCACCGCTTGATCAGCCGCTTGACCGGGCTTGGGTTCCGTTTCTTGGATCAGTCGTCGCAGGGCCGCCCCCGGTGCGTTGCCCGCCAAGTCTCTTGCAGGCGCCGAGATCACGCTTACGTCTGGAGAGGCGGTGCCACACGATGCGGGGGCGGGCTCCGTTCCTGGCGACGGCTCCGTCGTTGGTCTCGTCGACGAGGAAGTCCCGATTCGGCGACAGCCCGCCGCGGCGCTCGTAGGATGCCTGGATGCCCAAGCCGATACGGATGAGCCGCCGCTCGTGGGTTGCCGCGTGGGCGGTGCTGTGCACGGCTGGCCTCGCCGCCACCGCCAAACTGAACGCCTCCTCGGCACCGGACCCGCAGCCCGAGAAGTCCGTCAGTGCCGAGTGCGCCGAGCGCATCGCGGACATCGAGACGCAGCTGGCCAAGGCCAAGCAGGAAGGCAAGGGAGACGGAGTGTTGGTCTTCTCGCGAGTCCAGGTCGGCACCGAGGACGACTGCCGTGACGATCTCCGTAACCACTTCCGTGGCGATCAGTGAGCCGCGGTACCTGGCTCGCCGCGATGACAGGGCTAGCCTTCGTCGGTGCCGGGGCAATCATTGCCGTGGGCGCCACGTCGGAACCGAAGCCGCGGCCCACGCCGCCGCGGGTGTACTCCTCCTGCCTGGCGGCAGACACCAAGCCGGTGTCTGCGGACGACGCCCCGTGCGACGGTCGCTGAAGAACGTCCGCCGCATGGCAGAGCACCCAAACCCAAGACGGCCTCTTGGCCGACGACGCCACCCAAGAACCGTGGACATCGGGGCTCACCCAGATGAGGGGGACCCTGTTCGTCACTGACAGTGAGTCTAGCCACGGCCACGTGATTCCCCGTCAGGCGGCCTTGGGCGGGGAGATCTAACTGGCCACCGACATTCATCACACGCGAACTGCCCGTAGCGACGCCAACGCCCAGTGCGTAAGTCTTCCACTCCGCAGCTCGGGCAGACCTCGCTCAGCAAGGCGGATGAGGACCACCTGAAAGAGATGGCGAAGGCGGCGCGGGCTGCTGCCTGAGGGGTACGGGAGCGGCCTCCCCCCTTGCCGTAACGCGGGGCGGCCGGGGTGGCCTCGCAGGGTCGTCAGTCCGCCGTCGGCTCCGTCCCGATCAGGGAAAACGCGAGGATCGAGGCGCGCGTGATCAATCCCGCAAGCAGGATCGTGCCGAAGCCCTCGACCTCCAGCTCGGCGAACTTCCCGCCCAGCCAGGAGAGCAGCCACCAGATGAGCGAGTCCTGTACGAATCCGGCCAGGCCGAAGGCCAGCAAGGCCGGGGCCGGGACACGGGCGGACGGGCCGACGTAGACGAGCTGGGTGAGGAGCATGACCACGAGGGCCGCGACCATGAGTGAGAGCGGCACGTCCACGTCTTCCGCACCCAGGGTGATGCCGGGCAGCAGGGCCCCGGCGATGCAAACGCCAGCGAGGGCACCGAGCTTGCGTCGTCCGCCTATGTCAGTCATGGGCGGACTCTCGCACGCGGGAGGTGAGCCTGTGAAGATCCCGTAGGGTCCGTGATCGGATCGAACCGACGTCCCCCGACTTGCCGGCGGGCCCCTGAACAACTTGGGCACAGGGCCGTGTTGTGCACGAGTACGACCGTAGGGCGGGCAAGCGGGAACGCGTCGTGCTGTACAGCAGCGAAGTACAGCAACCACGGCAACTGTCTTCGGCCCACACCGACCCCCAGCGGCCGACTGACCAGTCAGCAGACCTCAGCGACCACCGTGCCGATAGTTCGCAGCGAGGGGGTCCGGGGTTCAAATCCCCACAGGTCCACCGCAGGGCCGTTCACGGGTTCATCCCGGAATGGTTCACGAGATCCCGGTCAGACGGTCACCGGGCAGAAGGACATCGGTCGGCTCGAGGCCGAGGCCGGTGATCGCGCTCTGCTTGCCGGCTGCCAGGTACTGCCCAAGTTCCTTGATGTTGTGGACCATGACGGTGATGGCGGACAGGAGGGTTTGGGCGACACGACCACGGGGCCGACGTCTCTTGCCACGTGGCCCGACGGATGGACGATCCACCGATGCTCCCTGCGATGCCGGCATGGCAGCGGCTTCCCGGAAGCCGCACACCCGTGATGTGCCTGCCGTGACCGGCGTACCGGGTCAGCAGCCGGCGGCCGAGGTGTAGGAAGCGCTTCTCCAGGCGCCGTTGAGGTAGAAGTGGTAGATCCCGTTGATCCGCCGGAACTCCACCTTCCCCATGCCCTCCCAAGCGACGTACCTGATGTCCTGCTTATTGCCCAGATCGACCAGGGAGTTGTCCGCCACGCTCAGGGTGAGGGGGCCCGCGCTGCCGTCGGCCGTGAGCCCGTACCACCTCTGGTACGCCTTGGTGGCCTCGGTGGTGGCGGGGCCGAAGTCGCAGTCGATGGCTCCGGTGTAGAAGCCCTCGGCTCGCAGGACCAACTGCCACAGCGCCACGGCCCTGCTGTAGTCATGGGAGTTGTAGTCCAAGGGCCCCTCGTCACCCCAGTCGTTCCTCACCCCCGCGTTGCCCCAGTCGGCGCCGCTGATGGAGCCGCTGGAGACCGACGCGCCGGCCGTCGGCGCCATCAGGAATCCGCCGCAGGCGATGGCCGCGGTGATGAGAGCGGTGGTGATGCGCTTGGAGTTTCTCAATTCGTGTCCCTTCCTGTGACGGCCCGGTCGTCGCCGAGCCGTCGAGGTCGCATCTCATGGTTCCGGGCGTGGCGGCACGATCGGTCGGCGTGGCGGAATGACGAGCCGGGTCATCGCTCCCGGAGCAAGACCGGCGCGACACGAGCCAGACGTTGTGCCTCCCGGCCGCTGTGCGCACTTCCCTGAGTGTCGTGTGTGCTGAGCGGCATGTCGTTGGAGATGGGTGCCAACTCGTTGACGACGCACGCCAACGAGCCGGACGGGGCTACTGGTGCAGCCGGCGGTATTCCTGGGGGCTGTGTCCGTAGGCCGTGCGGAAGGCACGGCTGAAGTGCGCGGGGTCGGTGAACCCCCAACGGGCGGCGATGGCGCGGACCGGGCGCACGTGCAGGAGAGGGTCGGCCAGGTCGCGGCGGCAGCGCTCCAGTCGCCGGGCGCGGATCCATCCGGCGACGGTGACGCCCTGGTCCCGGAAGAGCCGGTGCAGGGAGCGCACGGAGAGGTTGTGGGCGGCCGCGATCACCCCCGGGGACAGTGCGGGGTCCCCCAGGTGCCGGTGGATGAAGGCGCGGATCTCCAGCAGTTGGGCATTCCAGTGGGTGTGGGGCGGCACCCGGGCGCTCACCTCGAGGTGTCGGGCGAGAAAAGCGGTCAGCAGGTCGAGGGTGACGGTGGCCAGCCGGGCGCCGTCCGCCGCGGTGTATGCGGTGGCGCCCGCGGTGAGCTGCGTGAGGTAGCCGGACAGCAGGGCGCCCATCCCCTCCTTCCCGGACAGGTGCACGCCGGTGAGTTGGCGGACCTTGTCGGCAGGGAGCGGCAGCAGCGCCCGGGGGAACTGCACCATCACCCCTTCCACCGTGTCGGGGCCGGCGTTCGCCCAGCCGTGCCAGGGACGCGAGGTGTCGTAGAGCAGTACCTCACCGGGCCCGCTCGTGGTGTCCCGGCCGCCCTGGAGGATCCGATGGCTCCCACGCAGGGTGACCATCAGCTGCAAGGACTCGGGATCGGACCCTCGGACCATGCTCGCCGGCCGACGTGTCTCCAGCGACGGGTAGGTGAGCGAGGACACTTGTACCCTGCCCAGCTCCAGCACCCGTGCGCTCGCCCGGAAGTCCGCTTCGTGGTCACTGCGGATCACGTTGGGGATCAGTGCGCCGGCCGTCATGTCGTACCAGGACGCGAACCGCTCGCCCACGGGCAGATCCTGCGTCCGGAAGTCCGTCACCAGCACCATGAGATCCCCCTCGCAGGGGCGATGCCCCACTCGCCCTGCCCCGCCCGCTCGGCCTCAGGCGTCAGCCGGTGCAGCAGCCCCGTCGGCGAGCCTCATCCAACCGTCGTACGGACGGAACGACAAGCGGTCCTGGCGCGGAAGCGCTGTTGGTCAGCAGTCCGGAAGGGGCCACCGACTACATCCACGCGGATGTGCGGAAGCCGGAGCTGATCCTCGATCACGCCCGTCGGCTGCTGGACTTCCGCAGGCCCGTTGCGCTGTCGCTGATCGCGCTGATGCACTTCCTGCCCGACGACCAGGACCCGTACGGCATGACCCGCACCCTGGTCGACGCACTGCCGGCGGGGAGCTGTCCGGTGCTGTCGCACGGCGCGGCCGACCAGCATCCGGAGCTCGGGGCCGAGAACGAATCCGCCTACGAGAAGGGCGCCATCACGCTGAGGATGCGCAGTCACAGTGAGGTGGCGCCGTTCTTCGCCGGTCTGGACCTCGTCGAGCCGGGGCTCGTACCGGCCGCGGAGTGGTACCGGGAGGAGCCGGCGCCGGAGTACGAACGCAGATGGTTCTACGTGGGTGTTGCCCGCGTACGGTGAGGGAACGGGGCACGACGTCGTCCGCGGCCGGGTCGGCGTCCGCCGCAGGGGGAATCGGCATGGAGTTCCGTACGAAGAGCGGTGCGACCCTTGCGTACGACGACAGGGGGCCGTCCGGCGGTCCGGCGGTCGTCCTGATCCACAGTCATCCGTTCGACCGGACACTACGGGGAGTCGCTCGCCGGGGCCGAGGTACCGGTGCTGATCGTCGTGGGCGCGGACGACACGTACACACCGGTCGCGGACGCAGAGGCCATGCACCGGCTGGTCCCGCACTCCGCGCACGTCGTCGTCGACCGCGCCGCGCACATGCCGAATCCGGAGCAGTTCAAACCCGCGCTGCTCGGGTTCCTCGCAACGTCCTGGACCAGGACAGGACCTGGATCACGACTCCTGGAGCGGTTTGGCGAAGCAGAGGCTGCTCTCGTACGTGCGGTAGTGGCCGAACTTCTCGCAGAGGGTGTAGCCGCTGGAGGTGTACAGCGCGATGGCCTCCGGCTGCTGGTTGCCGGTCTCCAGCACCATCCGGACGCGGCCCGCCGCCCGTGCGTCCGCTTCGAGGGCGGCGAGGATGCGGCGGGCCAGACCCCGTCCGCGGCCCTCCCGTACCACGAACATCCGCTTGAGCTCGGCGTCGCCGTCCGAGTAGCCCTCCTCGTTCCGGTCCTGCGCACGCCAGCCGCCGGTGGCGACCGGCGCGCCCGACTCGTCGTAGGCGAGCAGATACAGACCGTTCGGCGGCCGGAACATCGACGGGTCGAGCGGTGTGACATCGCCCTCGTCCCCGTAGCGCTCGGCATACTCGAGCTGCACCTCGTCGTTGAGTTTGACGGCGTCAGGGTGGTCGAACGACCGAGGCCGGATATCCATGCGGAATATGGTACATGTATGCGGCCTGCGGTTGTCGGTACTGTGCCGGGATGCTCACCGTGACCACCGTAAATGTGAACGGGCTCCGCGCCGCCGCGAAAAAGGGCTTCACCGAGTGGCTGGCGCAGACCGACGCCGATGTGATCTGCCTGCAGGAAGTGCGCGCCGAGCCGCAGCAGCTCACCGCCGAGGTGCGTCAGCCCGACGGATGGCACACCGTGCACGCACCGGCCGCCGCCAAGGGGCGGGCCGGGGTCTCGCTCTACACGCGCCGGGCGCCGGAGAGGGTACAGATCGGGTTCGGCGGGTTCGGGGACGCCGGGAGCGAGGAGTTCGACGACAGCGGCCGGTACGTCGAGGTCGACCTGCCGGGAGTCACGGTGGCGAGCCTGTATCTGCCGTCCGGTGAGGTCGGTACGGAGCGGCAGGACGAGAAGGAGCGCTTCATGGCCGCGTTCCTGCCGTATCTGAAGGGGCTCAGTGGGCGGGCCGCGGCCGGCGGCCGTGAGGTGCTGGTGTGCGGGGACTGGAACATCGCCCACCAGGAGGCCGACCTGAAGAACTGGAGGAGCAACAAGAAGAATTCCGGCTTCCTGCTGGAGGAGCGGGAATGGCTGACCCGGGTCTTCGACGAGGCTGCGTACGTCGACGTGGTGCGGGCGCTGCACCCCGAAGAGGAAGGGCCGTACTCCTGGTGGTCCTACCGGGGGCGGGCCTTCGACAACGACGCGGGCTGGCGCATCGACTACCAGGTGGCGACCCCCGGTCTCGCCGGGCGTGCGACCAAGGCATGGGTGGAGCGGGCCGCCACGCACGGCGAGCGGTGGAGCGACCACGCGCCGGTGACGGCCGTCTTCGAACTGTAGGGACTGCTACCCGGCTCGCCGGTAGCTGCTGCCGTCCTTGGGGCGGGTCAGCAGGCCCGCCACCACCAGGTAGCGGCGCAGTGCCGAGTAGTCGTCGTGCACCGTCAGCAGAGCCTCGTTGACCTCGCGTTCACTGTACGTGCGGTTCGGCTCGAACAGCGTCTGCGTGAGGTGGACGAGCAACTGCTCGCGGCGGGCCGGCCTGCGGGGAATCGCGGTCAGCCGACCGCGGGAGAACAGCGCGTCGACCCCGTGTGAACTGCTCGGATGATTGTCGGACATGGGTGGAAGCCTTGCCTACGGGCGGGGTGCGGGCAACGCGATTTCGGCTGCGGCTGCGAGTACTACGGCCCCGGGGGCTACGGCTCCGACGTCTTCGGCTCCGAGGGCTTCGGCCGGGTGCCGTCGCCGCGGCGCAGCCGCCTGTCCAGTGCCATGGAGAGCTCCGCGTCCACCACCGCGCGGGCGAGCGGGCGGAGTCGGGGTGGCTCGGTCTCCGTGGTGTGGGCCTGTAGTACCTGTACGAAGAGGTCGGCGAGGGCGTCCGCGTGTTCCCGGACCCGGCGGCCCGCCGAGAGCACGGTGGAGAGCGGTACGCCTCCCCGTACCAGCTCCGCCGACACCTCCAGGAGGCGGCGGCTGATGTGCACGATCTCGTCGCCGTCGGTGGCGAGATAGCCCAGGTCCAGGGCGGTGGCGAGGTTCTCCGGGGTGACCTCGCCCTCGAAGTGGTCCGCGAGCTGTTCGGGCGTGAGGCGGACCGGGGTCTCCTCGGTCGGCTCGCCCAGGCCCAGCACCTCGGCGACGTCGCGGCCGCTCTCGAAGGTGCGGGCGAGGTCGGCGATGCCGGTGAGGGTGTGGCCCCGCTCCAGCAGCCCGGCGATGGTCCGCAGCCGGGCCAGGTGGTGGTTGTCGTACCAGGCGATGCGCCCTTCGCGGCGCGGTGGTGCGATCAGCCCGCGCTCCCGGTAGAAGCGCAGGGTCCGTACGGGGATGCCGGCCTCCTTGGCCAGCTCCTCCATGCGGTATTCGCGGTGCTCGCGTCCTTCGGCCACCACCGCACCCTATGTTGTACCGTCGGTAACTTTCCCTTGCCGGACCCCTACCCATCAGTACGGAGCTGCTCTACCCTCCCCGCAATGCCAGTGATTGCTGGCAGAGTCGTGTGACGTACCGCGGGAGGCGGCAGCATGGCCCAGCACGAGCATGTACGAGTGGCGGTGATCGGATCCGGATTCGGGGGCCTGGGGGCCGCGGTCCGGCTGCGCCGCGAAGGCATCACCGACTTCGTCGTCCTGGAACGGGCCGACTCCGTCGGTGGCGCCTGGCGCGACAACAGTTACCCCGGCTGCGCCTGTGACGTACCGTCCCACCTCTACTCGTTCTCGTTCGCCCCCAACCCGGACTGGCCGCGCACCTTCTCCGGGCAGGAGCACATCCGCGCCTACCTGGAGCGCGTCGCCGACACCTTCGGGCTGCGTCCGCACATCAGGCTGGGCCACGAAGTGACGATGATGCGGTGGGACAACGACGAGCTGAACTGGGTGATCGAGTCCGCGAACGGGACCACGATCGTCGCCGATGTCGTCGTCTCCGCGACCGGCCCGCTCTCCGACCCGAAGATGCCGGACATCCCCGGTCTCGCCGACTTCCCCGGCAAGGTCTTCCACTCGGCCCGCTGGGACCACGACTACGACCTGACCGGCAAGCGCGTCGCCGTGGTCGGCACCGGCGCCTCCGCCATCCAGATCGTGCCGGCGATCCAGCCGAAGGCCGGCAGGCTGACCCTGTTCCAGCGCACCCCGCCGTGGGTCATGCCGCGCATGGACCGGAACATCAGCGGCGCCGAGCGGTGGCTGCACCGCGCACTGCCGTTCACCGTCGCCGCGCGCCGCGGACTTCTGTGGGGCATACGGGAGTTGCAGGTCAGTGCCTTCACCAAGCACCCCGACGAGCTCAGCCTCGTCGAGAGGATGGCCAAGTCCAACATCGCCCGGGGCGTCAAGGATCCGGCGCTGCGGGCCAAGCTGACGCCCTCGTACCGCATCGGCTGCAAGCGGATCCTGCTCTCCAGCACCTACTACCCGGCGCTCGCCGAGCCCAATGTGGATGTGGTCGCCTCCGGACTGACCGAGGTGCGCGGTTCCACCCTCGTCGCCGGAGGGGGCACCTCCCAGGACGGAGTCTCCGGGGGAGGTACGGAGACCGAGGTCGACGCGATCATCTTCGGCACCGGCTTCCATGTGACGGACATGCCGATCGCCGACCGGGTCGTCGGCGCGGAAGGCATCACGCTCGCCGAGTCGTGGAAGGACGGCATGCAGTCGCTGCGGGGCGCGACCGCGGCGGGCTTCCCCAACTGGATGACGGTCATCGGCCCCAACACGGGGCTCGGGAACTCCTCGATGATCCTGATGATCGAGTCCCAGCTGAACTACATGGCGGACTATCTGCGCCAGCTGAACGTCCTGGGCGGACGGGCCGCGCTCGGCGCGCGGACGTCGGCGGTCGGGGCGTGGAACCGGCGGGTCCAGGAGCGGATGAAGCGGACCGTGTGGAATACCGGTGGCTGCACCAGCTGGTATCTGGACGCAGGCGGGCGCAACACCACGGCCTGGCCGGGAACGACAAGTGAGTTCCGCCGGGCGACACGGACGGTCGACCTCGCGGAGTACGAGGTCATCCGGCCCCGGAAGACCGATGCCGCCGAGACCGTCGTCGCCGGGACGGCCGCCGCCGAGGAGGTCGCGCGATGAGCCGGCTGCTGCGGCGCGAGGGCGCCCCGCCGGTGCCCGCGCGTGAACTGACCGCAGTCTCCGCCGACGGCTCCCGCATCCACGTCGAGCTGCACGGGCCGGACGGCGCCCCCGCGGTCGTGCTCGCGCACGGCTGGACCTGCGACACCCATTTCTGGGCCGCGCAGATCCGGGACCTGGCGGTCGACCACCGGGTCGTCGTCTACGACCAGCGCGGCCATGGCCGCACGCCCGCCGTGCGCCCCGAGGGGTACAGCACCGAGGCGCTCGCCGACGACCTCGAAGCGGTGCTCGCCGCCGCGCTGGACCCCGGCGAGCAGGCGGTGCTCGCCGGGCACTCCATGGGCGGCATGACGCTGATGGCCGCCTCGCGGCGGGCCGGGCTGCGCGAGCACGCGGCAGCCGTAATGCTGTGCAGCACCGGCAGTTCCCGGCTGATCGACGAGTCGCTCGTCGTGCCGATGCGGGCCGGTGCGGTCCGTACCCGGATGACCCGCGCGATCCTCGGGGCGCGCGCCCCGCTCGGGCCGGTCACACCCGTCTCCAAGTGGATCCTCAAGTACGCGACGATGGGCCCCGGTTCGGCCCCGGACCGGGTCGAGTCCTGTGCCCGGATCGTGCACGCCTGTCCGCGGGCGGCCCGGGTCGCCTGGGGGCATGCGCTCGCGGAGCTCGACCTCGACGCGGGCGTACGGGAGTTGCGGGTGCCCACCGCCGTGATCGCGGGCACGGAGGACCGGTTGACGCCGCTCGTCCACGCGCGCGCCCTCGCGGCGTCACTGCCCGAATGCCTGGGGCTCACCGAGCTGGTGGGTATGGGTCATATGACACCGGTGGAGGCGCCGGAGGCGGTCACCGCGAAGATCCGGGAACTCGCCGGGTATGTCACCCGTGTCGGCGGCACCGTGAACGGCACGGTGACCGGCACTGTTGAGGAGGAGGTCGTATGAGCGGCAGGCGCGGTCTCGAAGGGCAGGTCGTGGTCGTCACCGGCGCGGCGCGCGGCGTGGGCGAGCTGCTGGCCCGCAAGCTCTCGGCGCGCGGCGCGACGCTGGCGCTGGTCGGCCTGGAGCCGGACGAGTTGAAGAAGGTCTCCGAGCGGCTGCACGCGGAGAGCGACCACTGGTACGCGGATGTCACCGACCATGTGGCGATGGCGCGGGTCGCCCAGGAGGTGAAGGAGCGCTTCGGCAAGGTCGACGTGGTCGTCGCCAATGCGGGGGTCGCCTCGGGCGGGCCGTTCGTCGACTCCGACCCGGAGGCGTGGCGGCGGGTCATCGAGGTCAATCTGATCGGCGGCGCGGTGACGGGGCGGGCGTTCCTGCCCGTACTGATGGAGAGCCGCGGCTACTTCCTGCAGGTGGCGTCGCTCGCCGCGATCACACCGGCGCCGATGATGAGCGCGTACTGCGCGTCGAAGTCGGGCGTGGAGGCATTCGCGCACAGCCTTCGGGCGGAGGTCGGGCACCGGGGCGTGAAGGTCGGTGTGGGCTACCTGTCCTGGACGGACACCGACATGGTCCGGGGAGCCGACGAGGACGACGTCATGCGGGAGCTGCGACAGCGGCTGCCGTGGCCCGCGAACCGTACATATCCGCTGGGCCCGGCGGTCGACCGGATCGTGACCGGTATCGAGCGGCGTTCCGCGCACGTGTACGCGCAGTGGTGGCTGCGCGGCATGCAGTCGGTGCGGGGATACCTGCCGACCGTCATCGGGGTGGTCGGGCAGCGTGAGATGAAGCGGTTCGGGTCGCGGCTCGAAGGCGTGAGCAAGGGACTTGTGGGTGCCGGGGGTGCGGCGGACGAGGAAGCGCGGGGCACGAGTACGCAGCGTAAGTGATCGAAATGCGTGGGATGTCCGGTCGTGTAAGTCTGGTCGAGGCCCCAACGGGGTCACCCCCAACGCATCCCGAGCACCCCACTAGGAGTGAACAGCATGGGTATCGCAGACCAGTTCAAGGACAAGGCGCAGGAGCTCGCCGACCAGGCGAAGAAGAACGTGGGCGAGAAGAAGGGCGAGCCGCGCGAGCGTACGTCCGATGCGTCGGAACGGGCGCGGGGCAAGGCCCGGGACGCGGCGCAGGGGGCGCGCGACCGGTACGACGACGAGTCCTGACTCGCCGGTGCGAGGGGCGTGTTCGGGAGACCGGACGCGCCTTTCGCGTGCGCGGGGCTTGTTCCCCCACCCAACCCCGCCCCTTCCCGAAACCGGGGGCACGCCCCCGGCCCCTTTCATCTGTCCTCGATCGCGGGACGGGCTTGCTGGGTCCTGTTGTTCGGGCTCGACGGGCCCGGCGGGCGGGCTTATGGCCTGCCTGGCGTCTGTCGCGGCGGCAGCGGTGGCCGTGTGCGGTTCGGGGCGTCCTCGTAGGTCGGCGGGGTCGCCGCCGGGTGGGACTTCAGGAGGTCCAGCGCCACCCGCACCGCGTCGTCCAGAACCGCGTACCGGCCCTCCGCCCAGTCCAGCGGCGTGCGCAGCGCCTCCAGGTCCGGTTCCACACCGTGGTTCTCCACCGACCACCCGTAGGCGGTGAACCACGCCGCGTTCATCGGCACCGTGATCACCGTGCCGTCGCCCAAGCGGTGCCGGCCGGTCATGCCGACGACCCCGCCCCAGGTCCGCTGGCCCACCACCGGGCCCAGCTCCAGCAGGCGGAACACGGCGGTGATCATGTCGCCGTCGGAGGAGGTCGCCTCGTCGGCGAGGGCCACCACCGGGCCGCGCGGTGCGTTGGAGGCGTACGAGACCGGCTGTGCGTGGCGGGTCAGGTCCCAGCCGAGGATCTTGCGGGTCAGCTTCTCGACGACCAGCTCGCTGATGTGGCCGCCCGCGTTGCCGCGTACATCGACGATCAGGGCCGGACGGGAGACCTCCATCCGCAGGTCCCGGTTGAACTGGGCCCAGCCGGAGCCGCCCATGTCGGGGATGTGCAGGTAGCCGCACTTGCCGCCGCTCAGCTCCCGTACGACCTCGCGGCGTTTGGCGACCCAGTCCTGGTAGCGGAGCGGGCGTTCGTCGATCAGGGGGACGATGGCGACGCGGCGCGAGCGGCCTTCGCTCTCGGGCGGGCAGAAGGTGAGTTCGACGGTGGTACCACCCGCCTGGGAGAGGAGGGGGTAGGGGCCCGCGACCGGGTCCACCGGGCGGCCGTCCACATGGGTGAGGATCGCGCCCTCCCTGATGCCCGTACCCGCCAGCGGTGAACGCGCCTTGGAGTCCGAGGAGTCGCCGGGCAGGATCCGCCTGACCACCCACTCCCCGTCCCGGCACACCAGATTCACGCCGAGCAGGCCGATCGCCCGCTGGTAGTGCGGCGGGCCCTCGTTGCGGCGGGCGGGTGCCACGTACGCGTGCGAGGTACCCAGTTCGCCGAGGACCTCCCGCAGCAGGTCCGCGAACTCGTCGGGGGTCGCGACCCGTTCGACCAGTGGACGGTACTGGTCGAGCACGCCCTCCCAGTCGATGCCGCACATGTCGGGTTCCCAGAAGTAGGAGCGGATGATGCGGCCCGCTTCCCCGTATGCCTGCCGCCATTCCGCCGCCGGGTCGACATCGTGCAGGATCCGCCGCAGGTCGAGGTAGACCGTCGAGTCGCTGTCGCCGGCCTCGGTGGACGGTACGGCGCGCAGTTCACCGTCGTCCATGACGACCAGCCGGGTCGCGTCGCCGCTGACCGCGAACCAGTCGAGATGGCCGACGAGTTCGGTCTTCCTGGCCTTGGTGATGTTGAAGTGTTCGAGCGTGGGGCGGCCCGACATGTCGGCGGGGTTGGCGAACGTCTCGCCGAGCGCGCCCGAGATCGGCCAGCGCAGCCAGACGAGCCCGCCGCCGCTGACCGGGCACAGCGCCGAGTACTTCGACGCGGTGACCGGGAACGGCGTCACCCGGTTCTCCAGCCCCTCGAACTCGACCGTGACCGTGGCCCCTTCGGCCGGAGCCGTTTCCGATGTGTCGACCGGGTCGAGACCACCCGCCGCCGGGCGCCCCTCCGGTGAGAGGGCGAACGGGGACGGGGTGGCGGAGGAGAGCGGGACCAGGTAAGGGCGGCAGCCGAGCGGGAAGGAGAGGTCGCCGGTGTGGACGTCGTACACCGGGTCGAAGCCGCGCCAGGAGAGGAAAGCGAGATACCGGCCGTCGCCGGTGAACACCGGGTTCTCGTCCTCGAAGCGGCCGTTGGTGACATCGACGATCACCGGGGCGCCGGGTCCCATGATCCGGGCCAGTTTGATCTGCCGCAGCGAACGGCCGATCTTGGGATGCGACCAGGTCAACCAGGCGCCGTCCGGTGAGAACGCCAGGTCGCGGACGGGTCCGTTGATGGAGCGGATCAGTTCGGTCGGTTCGGCGGTGGACTCCTCGGCCGTGTCGAGGAGGAGCAGCCGGCCGTCGTGCGTGGCGATCGCGAGCCGTTCGCCCTCCGGGTCGGCGATCAGTTCGTGGACCCGGCCGACCTGCCCGGAGGCCAGTCGGCGCGGCGGCCGGTCGCCGGTTGCGCGCGGCAGGTACGCGATCTCGATCGCGTCGTCCCCGTCGGCGTCGGTGACGTACGCCACCTGGCCGGTGCTGCCGAGCATCTCGGGCAGCCGGACCCGGACCCCGGGGGTGTCGGCGATCGTGCGAGCGGGCCCGTCGCGGTGCGTGAGCCAGTACAGGCTGCCCCGGACCGAGACGGCGCTCGCCCGTCCCGTCTCGTCGACGGACAGCGCGTCGACGTTGCTGGCGGCGGGCACCTGGTACGTACGCCGTCCGGCGCGCGGCCCGCCGAGCCGCACCCGCAGCTTCCGCGGCACCGCGTCCGGTGATTCCAGGTCGTCGACCAGCCATACCTCGCCCGCGCACTGGTAGACCACCCGGCGTCCGTCGCTGGACGCGTGCCGTGCGTAGAAGGCGTCGTGGTCGGTGTGGCGGCGCAGGTCGGAGCCGTCGGGCAGGCAGGAGTACAGATTGCCGACGCCCTCGTGGTCGGAGAGGAACGCGATCCTGCCGCCGACAAACATCGGCGCGTCCAGATGGCCGCCGATATCGGGCAGCAACCGTTCGCCGTGCAGCCACAGCCGGCCCGTCGCCCCGCCCCGGTACCGCTTCCAGGCGGCCGGTTCGTGCGGCGGCTTGCCGGTGAGCAGCAGCGTGCGCCGATCGCCGTCGAAGTCCGCGACCGCGATGTCGGAGACCGGACCCCAGGGGAGCTTGCCGCCGGGGGAGCCGTCCGTGGGAAGGCTGTAGGCCCAGGCCGCGTGCGAGAACGGCTGCGCGTGCGAGGACACGGCGAGGATGTGCGACGTTTCGCCCGGATCGGGGGTCCAGCCGCAGACCCGGGCGTCCGTCGACCCCCAGTAGGTGAGTCGGCGGGCCGGTCCGCCGTCGACCGGGACGAGATGGATCTCGGGATCCAGAGTGCGCCAGGTCGTGTACGCGATACGGGTCCCGTCGGGCGAGAAGCGCGGGTGGCTGACCCGCGTCCGGTCGACGGTCGCCCGCCACGCCCGGCCGGGCTGCTGTCCCGCGGGGGCGAGAGGAGCGACCCAGAGGTCGTCCTCGGCGGCGAAGCAGAGCAGGTCCTTGTGGAGGTGCGGGAAACGGAGATACGCGACGTCGTCACTCACCCCCCAATGCTTTCCGCGTGAGCGGGACGCGGCAACTCGTGGTGCGGAAGAAGTTGTGGTGCACCACACAAGCGAAACGATGCAGTTTCGTTCAGTTGGGAAGTAATGTCGAGGTGTACGAAACAGTTTCGTTCGTCCGACTTGACGTACGAGTGAGGGAAGCAGGAGGTCGACCCATGGCACGCACCCGCCTCACCCCCGAGCGCGAGAGCGAGCTCTACGCCGCGGTGCTCGACCTGCTGCGCGAGGTCGGCTACGACGCCCTGACCATGGACGCCGTCGCCGCCCGTACCCGTTCCAGCAAGGCCACCCTCTACCGCCAGTGGGGGAGCAAGCCGGAGCTGGTCGTCAAGGCGCTGCGCCACGACAAGCCGGGCAACCTTGCCGAGATCGACACCGGTTCGCTGCGCGGAGATTTCCATGCCGCGCTGGGCCGGAGCGACGACTGTCAGATGCAGAAGAACTCCGCGCTGATGCGGGGCCTGATGCAAGCCGTCCACGACAATCCCGATCTGTACCGGGCACTGCGCGAACTGCTCATCGAGCCGGAGATAACCGGCCTCGACTCGCTGCTCCGCCGAGCCGTGGGCCGGGGTGAACTGCGTCCGGACAACCCGGCGCTGCCATATGTACCGCACATGCTGGTCGGTGCTTTCACCGCTCGGCAACTGGTCGAGGGCCGCCCCGTCGACCAGGCGTTTCTCACCGACTACGTCGACTCCGTGATCCTCCCCGCTCTCGGCGTCTGACCCCGTCCCTTCCGTACGACCCTCTCCCCAAGCCCCACCTGACACGCCGCTCTCGTCGTCGGGCTGGTTCCTCACGCCCTTTTCCACTCACGACCTGACCGGGAGTACGTCTCCGTGGCCACATTCCTCTACAAGCTCGGACGGCTCGTCTTCCGGCGCCGCCGCTATGTCGCCCTTGTCTGGGTGGCACTGCTGGCGCTCGCCGGATTCGGCGCCGCCTCCGCGTCCACCCCCACCTCCAGCTCCTTCTCCATTCCGGGCACGGAGGCGCAGAAGGCCTTCGACCTGCTGGAACAGCGTTTCCCCGCGTCCAGCGCCGACGGCGCGACCGCGCGGGTCGTCTTCAAGGCCGATGACGGCCAGAAGATGACTGACCCGGCCAACAAGGCCGAGGTCAACAAGATCGCTGACGAGCTGAAGTCCGGTTCGGACCAGATCGCCTCGGTCACCGACCCGTACACCGGCAACGCCGTCAGCAAGGACGGCTCCACGGCATACGTCTCCGTGTCCTACAAGGTCAACTCGATGGAGCTGACCGATGCGACCCGGAGCGCCCTGGAGGACGCGGGCCACGCGGCCCGGAAGAGCGGGATGACGGTGGAGATCGGTGGTGACGCGCTCCAGGTGATGCCGGAGACCGGGGCCACCGAGATCATCGGTGTGGCGATCGCCGCGGTGGTGCTGGTCATCACCTTCGGCTCGCTCGTCGCGGCGGGTCTGCCGCTGCTCACCGCGCTCATCGGCGTCGGCATCGGCGTCTCGACGATCACGGCCCTGGCCAACGTGCTCGACCTGGGCTCCACCACCTCCACCCTCGCGATGATGATCGGCCTCGCGGTCGGCATCGACTACGCGCTCTTCATCGTCTCCCGCTACCGCGCCGAGCTGGCCGAGGGCCGCGAGCGCGAGGAAGCGGCGGGGCGGGCGGTCGGCACGGCGGGTTCCGCGGTCGTCTTCGCCGGCCTCACCGTCGTCATCGCCCTGGCCGGCCTGGCCGTCGTCAACATCCCGATGCTGTCGAAGATGGGCTTCGCCGCGGCCGGTACGGTCGCGATCGCGGTCCTGATCGCGCTCACCCTCGTCCCGGCGATGATGGGTTTCGCGGGCAAGCGGGTCATGGGAGGCAAGGCGCGCAAGGCCGCCGAGGCTTCGAGCCGGCCCGCGGCGAAGCCGAACATGGGTAGCCGGTGGGCGCGGTTCGTCCTGCGCAAGCCGGTCTGGGTGCTGCTGGTCGGAGTCCTCGGCCTCGGGGGCGTCGCCGTACCGGCCGCCTCGCTGGAGATGGGCCTGCCCGACGACGGCTCCCAGCCCACCAGCACCACCCAGCGCCGCGCCTACGACCTGCTCTCCGACGGCTTCGGCCCCGGCTTCAACGGGCCGCTGATGGTCGTCGTGGACACGGCGAACAGCTCGGACGGCAAGACCGCGGTCAAGCAGGTCTCCGACGAGATCTCCGGCATCCCGCACGTCGTCGCGGTCACTCCGGCCCACTTCAACAAGGCCGGCGACACCGCCATGATCACCGTGATCCCGCAGGACCGGCCGAGCTCCACCGAGACGGAGAACGTGGTTCACGCCATCCGTGACGCGGGCACGGACATCAAGTCCGACACCGGCGCCGAGGTCCTGGTCACCGGATCCACGGCGATGAACATCGACTTCTCACAGAAGATGAACGACGCGCTGCTGCCGTATCTGGCGCTTGTCGTCGGCCTGGCGTTCCTGTTGCTGATGGTGGTCTTCCGCTCGGTGCTGGTGCCGCTGAAGGCGGCCCTCGGCTTCCTGCTCTCGGTCGTCGCGGCCCTGGGCGCGGTCGTCGCGGTCTTCCAGTGGGGCTGGCTGGGCTCGCTCTTCGGTGTCGAACAGACCGGTCCGATCATGTCCATGATGCCGATCTTCATGGTGGGTGTGGTCTTCGGTCTCGCCATGGACTACGAGGTCTTCCTCGTCACCCGGATGCGCGAGGCGTACGTCCACGGGGAGAAGCCCCCGCAGGCGATCGTCACCGGCTTCAAGCACGGCGCCCGCGTCGTCACCGCCGCGGCCGTGATCATGATGGCGGTCTTCGCCGGGTTCATCGGCTCCAGCGAGTCGATGATCAAGATGATCGGCTTCTCGCTCGCCATCGCCGTCTTCTTCGACGCGTTCGTCGTCCGGATGGCGATCGTGCCCGCGGTCCTCGCCCTGCTCGGCAAGCGCGCCTGGTGGCTGCCGCGCTGGCTGGACCGGCTGCTGCCCAATGTCGACGTGGAGGGCGAGGGGCTGCGCAAGCAGCTCGGCGAGACGTCCGGCGGGGACGGGCACGGCGACGCCCGGGGCGAGCGCGAACTGACGCGCGTCTGATCCGTACGAGCCCCGGGGTCCGCGTCCGAGCGGAGCGCGGCCCCGGAACGCGCCGGTTACCTGTGGGGACGGGGGCCGGAGCGGCATGAGCCCCCGTGCGAGCGGCGCGGGGGCTCATCCATGCCGTCTCGCGGCCGGGGTCACGCCGGTGCGGCCTCGGACGTCCTGCTCTCGCCGTGGGTGCGGGCCAGGAAGCGGATCAGCGGCGCGTTGTCGAACTGCACCACCTCGACGCCGTCCGGCGAGTGCCGCTCCACGACCAGCTGCGCCCGTCCGCACGGCCATATCCGTATCGCGCCGCGCCCGGTCGGCGAGTGCAGCCCGCCCTCCAGCAGGTCGCGGCCGAAGGCCCAGTCGGTTCCACCGGGGAAGGTGACATGCACCGTACGCGGGTCGACGGCCGCGTCGTACCGCAGGTCGACGGGGACGGAGAAGGTGTCGGTCGCCTCGGTGACGAGCCGGGCTTCGGCTTGTTCTTCGATCACAGGGGGCATGGCCGAATCCTCCTATGTGTGAATCTTTGATATCTAATGTCCCATATTTCGGTCGAAGAGCACGATGGGGAAGTCGGGTAGTTGTTGCGAATGCGCTCTTGCGAGCTATTCGCAACAAGGCCCTATCATTGAGAGGTTCATGACCCCGCGCAGCAGTGCAGGAACGCAGGAAGCGGAGCCTCCCCCATGCATGTACCCGACGGATTCATCAACGCACCCGTCTCCGCCGCCGCCGGTGTCGTCGCCGCGGGGGCCGTGGCGGTCAGTCTGCGGGGTGCCCGCCGCGAACAGGGAGGCACCTCCCGTTCGAGCGGAGGCGAGAACGGGGGAGAACGCACCGC
The DNA here is from genome assembly GCF_040655115.1 of Streptomyces atratus. Lineage (GTDB taxonomy): Bacteria > Actinomycetota > Actinomycetes > Streptomycetales > Streptomycetaceae > Streptomyces > Streptomyces atratus_D. Next base: position 57,061 of record NZ_JBFAJH010000038.1, read on the forward strand.
GCCGCTCGCGGGCCTCGTCGCCGCGTTCATCTTTGCCGTGCAGATGCTGAACTTCCCGGTCGCGGCCGGTACCAGCGGGCACCTGCTCGGCGGGGCGCTCGCCGCGATCCTGGTCGGGCCGTACACCGGGGTGCTCTGTATATCCGTCGTGCTGCTCATGCAGGGCATCCTCTTCGCGGACGGTGGGCTCACCGCGCTCGGTGTGAACATCACGGTCATGGGCGTCACCACCACCGTCGTCTCGTACGCCCTCTTCCGCGGTCTCGCCACCGTCCTGCCGCGGACCCGCCGCTCCACGACCGCCGCGGCGTTCGTCGCCGCACTGATCTCGGTACCGGCCGCGGCCGGCGTCTTCACGCTGATCTACTGGATCGGTGGCACCACCGACGTCCCGATCGGCAAGGTCCTCACCGCGATGATCGGCGTGCACGTCCTGATCGGCATCGGCGAGGCGGTGATCACCGGACTGACCGTCGGCGCCGTCATCGCCGTCCGCCCCGACCTGGTCCACGGCGCCCGCGGTCTCACCTCCCCGCTCAAGCTCCGGATCGACGGCGAGCTCGTCGACGCCCCCGCCAGGCAGTCCGTCGCGCCGGTCGCCGCCCGCTCCACACGGGGACTCTGGGCCACCGGCCTGGTCACCACCCTCGTGCTGGCGGGCTTCGTCTCCTTCTATGCCTCCGCCAACCCGGACGGCCTGGAGAAGGTCGCCGCCGACAAGGGCATCGACAAGAGGGTCGAGGAGCACGCGGCCAAGGACTCGCCGCTCGCCGACTACGGTGTCAAGGAGATCTCCGACGCGCGGCTCTCCGGCGGACTCGCCGGGGTGATCGGGGTCGGTGCCACGATCGTCGTCGGCAGCGGGGTCTTCTGGACCGTCCGCCGCCGCCGTACGCCGGACGCACCCGCCGGCATCCGCACCGAGGAAACCGTCTGATGGGCGCGGGGCACGCACACAAGCTCTACCGGCACGGGCACTCGCCGGTCCATGACCTGCCCCCGCACTGCAAGCTCGCCGCGGTGTTCGGCTTCGTGCTGGTCGTCGTCTCGACGCCGCGCGAGGCGGTCTGGGCGTTCGCGCTGTACGCCGCGCTGCTCGCCGGGGTCGCCGCGCTGGCCCGGATCCCCGCGGGGTTCCTCCTGAAGCGGCTCCTCATCGAGGTGCCGTTCGTCGCGTTCGCCGTGCTGATGCCGTTCGTGGTGCCGGGCGAGCAGACCGAACTCCTCGGGGTCTCCGTCAGCGTCCCCGGCCTCTGGGGCGCCTGGAACGTCCTCGCCAAGGGCACCCTCGGCGTCGCCGCCTCGGTGATCCTCGCGTCCACCACCGAGCTGCGCTCCCTGCTGCTCGGTCTGCAGCGGCTCAGGATGCCGCCGATGCTCGTCCAGATCGCCTCCTTCATGATCCGGTACGGGGATGTGATCACCGGCGAGATGCGGCGGATGTCGATCGCCCGCCGCTCCCGCGGCTTCGAGGCGCACGGGGTACGGCAGTGGGGCGTCCTCGCCAAGTCGGCGGGCGCGCTCTTCATCCGTTCCTACGAGCGCGGCGAACGCGTCCACCTCGCCATGGTCAGCCGCGGCTACACCGGCTCGATGCCGGTCATCGACGAGGTGACCGCGTCCGGCGCGCAGTGGGCGTACGCCTCGGCACTCCCCGTGCTCGCCCTCGCGGTCGGTCTGCTGGGATGGGCCCTATGAGTCCGTCCAGCAGCACCGCGCCGTCCCTTGAGGTCAGTGGCCTCGCCTACGCCTACCCCGATGGTCACCAGGCGCTCTTCGGCGTCGATCTGACCGTGGCCCGCGGCGAACGCGTCGCCCTGCTCGGTCCGAACGGCGCCGGCAAGACCACGCTCGTCCTCCACCTCAACGGCATCCTCGACGCAGGCGCGGGCACCGTCCGGGTCGCCGGTCTCCCGGTGGAGAAGCGCAATCTCGCGGAGATCCGCCGCCGCGTCGGCATCGTCTTCCAGGACCCCGACGACCAGCTCTTCATGCCGACCGTCCGCGAGGACGTCGCCTTCGGGCCCGCCGCATCCGGGCTGCGCGGCGCCGAGCTGGAGGCGCGGGTGACCGAGGCGCTCGAGCGGGTCGGCATGGAGGGGTACGCGAACCGCCCACCGCACCATCTGTCCTTCGGCCAGCGCCGCCGCGTCGCCGTCGCCACCGTGCTCGCCATGCGGCCGGAGATCCTCGTCCTGGACGAGCCCTCGTCCAACCTGGACCCCGCATCGAGGCGCGAACTCGCCGACATCCTGAGGTCGTTGGACGTCACCGTACTGATGGTCACGCACGACCTGCCGTACGCCCTGGAGCTCTGCCCGCGCGCCGTCATCCTCAGCGACGGCGCCATTGCCGCCGACAACCGTACCCAGGACCTGCTCTGTGACGAGGAGTTGATGCGCGCTCACCGGCTGGAGCTGCCCTTCGGGTTCGACCCGCGCTCCGTGACAACGGGCGCGTGACCGACGACGACACCCGCCATCCGGCGGCCTCGCTGCGGCTCGACGAACAGCTCTGCTTCGCGCTGTACGCAGCCCAGCGGGCCGTGACCGCCGCCTACCGCCCGCTCCTCGACGAGCTCGGCCCGACCTACCCCCCAGTACCTCGTGATGCTCGTGCTGTGGGAGCGCGGCGAGATTCCCGTCAAGGAGCTCGCCGGTGCCCTGCACCTCGGCCACGTGCACGATCGAGACGTCGACGGTGCCGCGGGTGGCATGGGAGGCGGGTCAACGGGTGCGTTCCGCCAGTGCGACGGCGCGCGCGGCGAGGGCGTGCAGCTCCGCCCGCAGCCCCTCCACCTCGTCGGCCCCGAGACCCGCCCCCGTCAACAGCAGATCAGGAACGCACTCCGCACGGGTGCGCAGCAGCGCCCCCTTCCCGGTCGGCTCGACGAGCACCGAGCGCTCGTCGACGGCCGACCGCACCCGCCGCACCAGACCGGCCGGACGGTGTCACCGCTGCTGAAGCGGTTGCAGGCGGAGCCGACGGTCACCCGCGGTACAGCCCACCTGCGCAGCGATGCACCATGGGGGGATGAGCGGGAGCGCAGGAGCAGGCGTGGACGTACGGGGCACGGTGGCGACCGGATTCGAACCGGTCAGGGACGCCTTCATCCGTAACTTCGAGCAGCGGGGGGAGCGGGGGGCGGCGGTCGCCGTCTACCGGGACGGGCGCAAGGTCGTCGACCTGTGGGCCGGTACGAGAGATGTCGACGGCGTCGAGCCGTGGGCGGTCGACACGGTGCAGATCGTCCGCTCCGCGGGCAAGGGCATCGCCGCCGCCGTACCGCTGCTGCTGCACCAGCGCGGGCAGGTGGACCTGGACGCCCCGGTCGGCACGTACTGGCCGGAGTTCAAGGCGGCCGGCAAGGAACGCGTCCTCGTGCGGCACCTCCTCACCCACCGCGCCGGAGTGCCCGCCCTCGACCGGCCGCTGACGCCCCAGGAGGCCGCCGACGGGAGCTCCGGGGCGCACGCCGTCGCCGCGCAGCGCCCGCAGTGGGAGCCCGGCACCGCGCACGGCTACCACGCCCAGACGTACAGCTGGCTGATCGGCGAACTGGTGCGCCGGGTCACCGGGCGCACCGTGGGCCGCTGGATCGCCGAGGAGATCGCCCGCCCGCTCGGCCTCGACTTCTGGTTCGGGCTCCCGGCGGAAGAGGCGCACCGGGTGGGCCGGATCGGACCGGTCGAGCCACCCGTCCTCGACGGCAACGGCGGGGCGCTGCGGATGCGCCCCAAGCGGTCGGTGGTGGACGCCTACCGTGATCCCGAGTCGCTGACCCGCCGCGCGTTCGGCGCCATCGACCCGTTCCCCGACGAGAACGGCACCGGCTACCGGGCGGCCGAACTCCCCGCCTCCAACGGCATCGCGACCGCCCGCGCGCTGGCCCGCGCCTACGCCGCGATGATCGGCCCGGTCGACGGTCACCGGCTCTTCGCCCCGGCCACACTCACCCTCGCCCGCACCGAGGAGTCCGCGGGCCCGGACCGGGTGCTCGTCGTGAACACCCGCTTCGGCCTCGGCTACATGCTGCACGGCCCTGCCGCCCCGCTCCTCGCCCCCGGCTCCTTCGGCCACCCGGGCCGCGGCGGCTCGCTCGGCTTCGCCGACCCCGAATCGGGCATCGCGCTCGGCTATGTGACGAACGGTCTGCAGAAGGGAGTCACCGCCGATCCCCGTGCCCAGGCCCTGGTCAGAGCAGTACGGTCGGCGCTATGACTCCTACCGGTGATTCCAGGTTCGACGGATACGGCGTACTCATCACGGGCGCGGGACAGGGCATCGGCGCGGCCACGGCCCGCCGGCTGGCCGACGAGGGCGCACCCGTCCTGGTGACCGATCTGGACGGTGACCGCGCCGAGCGCACGGCGGCGGCGATACGGAAGACGGGCGCCACCGCCGAGGCACTGCCGTGCGACGTGGGCGACCGGGCGGCGGTCGAGGCGGCGGTGACCCGTGCGGTCGAGGCGTTCGGCACGCTCGACGTGCTGGTCAACAACGCGTACCGCTGCAACGTTCCTAACCAGTGTGCATGAGTGAGTTTTGGACCCACTGTTGCGTACTGGGCGCATCCCGAACGGTTTTGGATGCGCTGGGTTCCCGCTTTCGCTTCCCGCTCGGCGGCATGCCTCCAGGGGCGTGGTCCGTTGTGGGTGGGCGGGTTCCCTCACGCCCCCGGGCGCCTGGTTCGGCCTGGACGGTCCGATGCCCCGCACGATCACTCCGGTCGTGTGGGGGCGGTGCCGTCCGACGCCGGACCGGGTGTCCGAGGGCGCGTCGTCCGATCGCGATGCCGGCGGCATCGCGACGTGACATGGTGCGGTGGGGGGTGGCCAGCGGTTTCTGCCAGTGCTGGGCACCCCACATGCTGGTGTATGCGGGGTCGACCGCGATGATGGCGAGGCCCTGTTCGGCGGCCATGGAGACCAGTCGGGCCTTGAGCTTGCCGGTGGGGATACCGGAGATGAGCTGCCGGAACCGCTTGTGGCGGCCGTGTTTCTCGCGGGTCTTCTCGGTGGTGAAGTCGAGGTCTTCGATGCCGATCGCGGCGACACCGACACGCACCGCCCAGTTGATCAGGCGGGTCAGTGCGTGGCGGATCTGTGCGTCGCGGTGAGCGGTGGTGCCGGTCAGGTCGTAGGGGAAGCGGTGCGGGTCACCGACGGGGTTGCCGTGCCGGTCGAGGTGGTAGGCGGCGAAGTGGTCGGCGTTGGTGTCGACGCCGATCATGCCCCGGGCGCGGGCGGTCTCCAACGGGATGGTCCGGACGGCGGGGCGTTGCCAGGATGCGGTGAGGTACCAGCGGCCGCGCGCCGTGTCGAGGTGGATGCGGTAGGCGACGGCCCGGTTCGTTTCGATGCGGTCGGCCCACTCCGCGCCCCGGTGCGCGAAGGCGATGCGGGAGGTGAGGGTGTACCGGCCGTGCTTGGTGTTGGCCAGGTGCGCGAGCGGGGCGGGGAGTTTGATGCTGACCTCGCCGTCCGGGGTGACGCGGATGGTCTCGTTGCCGAACCGCTTCCCCGACTCACCGTCGGCAGCGATGAACCAGCGTTCCGCTTCCCAGCGTTCCCGCCACTGGTCCTCGCTGAGCTCGGCTTCGGTGAGGTGGTGGCGGGTGTTGAGGAGACGTTTACCGCCCCGCACCACCCGGACCCGCCCGGCCCGCCGGTCGGAGACAGCAGCAGTGTGCCGGGTTTCCAGCGCCGCGAGGCGGCGGGACTTGCGGAACCACTCGCCCCGGGAGCGGTAGCCACCCGCCGCCCGTTTCGTTCCCTTCTCCCCGATCGGGAGGGACAGGCGGTGCCGCAACGTCTTGATCCCGGCTGCCAGGTTCTGGATATACGCCGCCTGACAACGGCGCGCGAGCGCCCACTGGTCATGGGTGGCCTTGGTGATCGCACCCGCGATCCGCGACGACGACACCCCGGTCAGCTCCCGCTTACGCGACGCCCAGGTGTCCGCGCTGTGCTCCAGACCATCCGCACAGCGGGCCTTGAGATCACGGGAAGCAAGCGCACCCTGGTGCTCACCGACCGCACGCAGGACTTTCTCGTCCTGGGGGGCGAGGTGTTTGAGGCGGTCGCGTATCGACACCCCGCAAGGCCCGGGCACCACGAAGGACGCCGCCAACTCCCGTAAGTCACCCACCGCATCACCCCCTCAAGGCCGGCACCTGCCAACCAGCCCAACGAGCACCAGCCGCCAAGGTCACCCATTCGGCCCCAGAACCCCCGTTCCCACCCCCGCAAACCCACCGCCAGAACTCACTCCCGCACACCACAACTCACTCCAGCTCAGCAAACCGACAGCAGCCCGCAACCCCCTCGGCAGGGTCGGCGAACCGGAGGACATCGCGGCGGCGGTCGCCTTCCTCGCCTCCCGCGACGCTGCCTGGATCACCGGGACGACGCTGCGGGTGGACGGCGGGCTGCTCGCCGTGAACGCGGGCTTCCGGAGGGCGGTCGCGCAGGACTGAGAGGTCGGCGGGCGGCCCAGCGGGCTGCGCCGGTTGCACCGGCACTGGCGTCTGCTGTCCGCGCCGGTGCTTCTCCGGGCGCCGCCGCATTCAACTCGTGTGCAGCATCAGCCCGATGCCGACCACCATCAGTCCGGCCGCCGCGATCCTCGGTGCGCCGAACCGCTCCTTGAAGAACACCGTGCCTATCGCCGCGCCCACAATGATCGACGACTCGCGCAGGGCGGCGATCGGGGCCAGCGGCGCCTTCGTCTGCGCCCACAGGACCAGCCCGTAGGCGACCACCGACATGGCCGCGCCCGCCAGCCCCCGTGCCGCGTACGGCCGCAGCTGGGCGCCCAGTTGTCCGCGGCGGCGGTAGAACGTGTACGCGGGAACGGCGAACCCCTCCAGGATCATCAGCCAGGCGATGTAGCCGATCGAGGTGCCGGAGGCCCGGACCCCCACCCCGTCGACGGTCGTGTACCCGGCGATCGCCAGACCCGTCGCCAGCGCGGCGGCGATCGCCGCCCGGTGCGGGCGGGTCTCCGAGCCCCGGATGCCCCACAGCGCGACGCCGACGAGCCCGGCGCAGGCGACCGCGACCCCGGCCGTCGCCCAGCCGTCGGGCCGCTCGCCGACGAAGACCGCCGCGAGGACCGTCACCACCAGAGGCGCGGTGCCGCGTGCGATCGGGTACATCTGGCCGAAGTCGCCGAGCGTGAAGGACCGCATCAGCAGCGCCATGTAGGCGACGTGCAGGATCGCGGAGACGACCAGATACGGCCACGCCCCCGCGGCCGGCAGCGGTACGAAACAGGCGGCGACGGCGCCGAGCAGCGCCCCGCCCCCGGAGATCAGGGTGAAGGAGAGCAGCTGGTCCTTGATCGCGTGCGCGATCGCGTTCCAACTGGCGTGCGTGATCGCCGCGATCAGGACCGCGGTCGCGACCAGAGGCGTCACGTGGTCTGCTCGCGCACGTCCACCAGGGTGCCGCCGGCGTGCCCGACAAGGGTCTTCGGGTCGAGCGGGAAGACGGTGTGCGGGGTGCCCGCCGCGGCCCACACCACGTCGTGTTCGAGCAGTCCGCGGTCGGCCAGCACCCGGGTCCGCGTGCGGTGCCCGAAGGGCGGTACGCCCCCGATCGCGTACCCGGTGGTCTCCCGGACCAGATCGGCCCCGGCCCGCTTCACCTTCCCGGCGCCCAGCTCCCGCCGTACGAGCTCCACGTCGACCCGTGAGGACCCGTCCATCAGGACGAGCACGGGCGCCCCGTCCGCCTCGAAGATCAGCGACTTGACGATGGCGCTGAGCTCGCAGCCGATCGCGGCGGCGGCCTCGGCGGCGGTACGGGTGGCCTCCGGGAATCGGCGGACCTCGACATCGAGGTCCAGCTCCCGCAGGGCTTCGGCGAATCGGGGGTGGGCTTCGGCAGCGGCGGCTTCGGGAGCCGTGGCGTCGGGAGTACTCATGCCCCCGCACGCTAGCGGCCGCCCAGCGGGGCACGCGATCCGGTTTCGGTCACCGGACCCCGGGGAACGCGTCACGGCCCCGCGCGCAGTACCTGGGCCACCACCGGCCCCGCCGCGTCGCCGCCGTGGCCGCCGGACTGGACGACGGCCGCGGCGGCGAGATCGTTGCTGAAGCCGGTGAACCAGCTGTTGGACGTGGCTTGACCGTCCACCTCCGCCGAACCGGTCTTCGCCCCCTTGTCGCCGCCGACCGAGGCCATCGCCGCCTTTCCGGTGCCCCAGCTCGCGGTCTGCCGCATCATGTTCGTCACCTGCTGCGAGACGGACGCGGGCAGCGAGCGGGACGCGGCGGCGAGCCGGCGGCCGTCCAGGTCCTGCGGGACGAGGACCGGCTGGCGGAAGGTGCCGTTCTTCGCGGTGGCGGTGATGGACGCCATGTTGAGTGCGTTCATCTGGATGGTGCCCTGGCCGATGTACTGCGCGGCGGCCTCACCGCCGGCGGCCTCGGGCACGCTGCCGTCGAAGGACGCGACGCCGGTCTTCCAGTCGAGGCCGATCCCGAAGACGTCCCGGGCCTCCTTGGCCAGTGCGGCGTCGTCCTTGGTGTCGTCGATGAGCTTGATGAAGGCGGTGTTGCACGACCGGGCGAAGCTGGTGGTGAGGGTGGAGTCCGGGATGGAGAACCCGTCCAGGTTCTGGAACGTGCGGCCCTGGTACATCGCGGTCTTCGGGCACTCGATCTTCTGGTTCGCGCCGGCGAGTCCCTTCTCGATCAGCATCGACGCGGTCACGATCTTCATCGTCGAACCGGGCGCCTGCTTGCCGAGCATGGCCGCGTTGAACCCGGTCGCAGGGTTGTTGGCGACTGCGCGGATCGAGCCGGTGGAGGGCCGGATGGCGACCACCGAGGCCTGGGTGTACCGCTTGACGGCCTGCTCGGCTGCCGCCTGGACATGCGCGTCCAGCGTGGTCTGCAGCGTGCCCGGCTTCCCCTTGGACAGCGTCAGCAGCGTCTTGTCCGGGGTGTTCTCGTCCGCCGACTCGATCCAGGTCTCGATACCCGCGGTGCCGCCGGCCTGCTCCCCGTACTTCTCGCGCAGCACGTCCAGGATCGGCCCCAGTGACGGGTACTTCTCCTTCGTCAGCACCCGGCCGTCGTGGTCGAGCGCCTCGATGGACGGGGCCGACGCCTCGCCGGTCTTCAGCGATTCGCCGTCCGCCAGGTCCGGATGGATCACGGACGGCTTCCAGTCGATCAGCGGCCGGCCGGTGGTCAGGCCGCGCACGACGGTCAGTTCCGAGGAGTACGACCAGGGCTTGGTCTTCCCCTCGAAGCTCACCGTCGCCTTCACGGTGAACGGGACCTTCGAGCCGGTCGGCGGGCCCGGCGTGATCACGGCCTTGGTGACGTGGGCCAGTGCGCTGTAGCCGCTGAGGGCGGGTTCGGCCTCGACCGCGTTGTTGGTGAGCTGGGACGCGTCCGACGCCTGGCCGGCCGCCCAGGCCTTGAGGAACTTCTTCGACGTCTCGCCGACCTCCGCGTCGCTCGGCGGGCCGGTCTTCACCTCGGTGGAGGTGGAGCGTGCGTCCGTACTGCCGCTCCCGCCGCCGCCGAACCCGTCGAGGACGTTGTACGCCCCGTACCCCGCCCCGCCGACCACCAGCACGAACACTCCGCCGACCACGGCGACCTTCGCTCCACTGCGCATCTGATGCAGTCCCCTCCCCGGAAGGCTCTCTTGAACACGTTCAAGAGAGCGCTTGTGGGCACTTTACGGGACGGTAGTGACAGCAGGGGCCGTTGTTATCGGAACGCGATCCGCGACGAAGTGAACAGGCCCGTCAAATCCAGGTATCCAGCCACATGCGGTTGCGCCAGGAGTTCACCGGAATGGGCGTTCCCGTATACAGCGGCCAGAAATAGATGAAATTCCAGACGATCAGCAGAACCAGGACGCCTGCCGCGACGGCCCCCAAGGTCCGCCGCCGCTCACCGGACGGATCGCCGGACACGAGACCCAGTTCCCGCTTGGTCCCGGTGCCTGCCGCAGGGCCGAGCATCGCGCCGATCATCATCGCCACCGCGAGACAGAGGAACGGCACGAAGACGACCGCGTAGAAGAAGAAGATCGTCCGCTCCTGGTAGAGGAACCAGGGCAGCCAGCCCGCCGCCACACCGCACGCGATCGCCCCCGCCCGCCAGTCGCGGCGGAAGAACCAGCGCCACAGCACGTACAGCAGCGCGAAACACGCGGCCCACCACAGCAGGGGTGTACCGATCGCCAAAACCTCGCGGGCGCACTTGCCGGTCGCCGAGCTCGTGCAGCCGTTCTGCCCCTCATAGAAGTACGAGACGGGACGGCCCAGGACGATCCAGCTCCAGGGGTTCGACTGGTACGCGTGGCCCGAGGTCAGGTTCACGTGGAACTCGTAGACCTGGTACTCGTAGTGCCACAGGCTGCGCAGCCAGTCCGGCAGCCAGGTCCAGTTGCCGCCCGATCCGTCGGTCGTCGCCCAGTCCCGGTAGTAGCCGTGGCGCTGGGGGGTGTTCCTGATGATCCAGCCGGTCCAGGACGCGAGGTACGTCAGGATCGCGACAGGCACCGTCGAGACGAACGCCGGCAGCAGGTCGCGCCTGATCACCGCCTGGTACGGGCGGACCGCACCGGCCGTCCGGCGGGCGCCGACATCCCACAACACCGTCATCAGACCGAACGCGACCAGGATGTACAGCCCGTTCCACTTCGTGCCGAACGCCAGGCCCAGCGAGAAGCCCGCAGCGATCCGCCACGGCCGCCAGCCCAGCCGCAGCGTCTCCGCGACCTGCGTGTCCGGGCGCAGCACGCCCTCCGCGTCGACCGGCAGCGCCGCCGCCAGCCTGCGCCTGGCCCGGTCCCGGTCGATCAGCAGGCAGCCGAACGCCGCCAGCACGAAGAACATCAGCACCAGGTCGAGAAGCGCCGTGCGGCTCATCACGAAGTGCAGCCCGTCGACGGCGAGCAGCGCGCCCGCCAGACATCCCAGGAACGTCGAACGGAACAGCCGGCGCCCGATCCGGCACAGCATCAGCACCGACAGCGTGCCGAGCACCGCCACCATGAACCGCCAGCCGAACGGCGTGAACCCGAAGAGCTGCTCACCGAACCCGATGATCCACTTGCCGACCGGCGGATGCACCACATAACCGGGCTCCGTCGGCACCGGCACCAGCGACGGGTCGGCCAGGATCGACTTGTCGACGTTCTTCGGCCAGGACCCCTCGTACCCCTGCTTGATCAGGGCCCAGGAGTCCTTGGCGTAGTAGGTCTCATCGAATATCACCGCCTTCGGGCTGCCCAGATGCCAGAACCGCAGCACCCCGGCGACCAGCGCCACCAGCAGCGGCCCGCCCCAGGCCGACCACCGCACCAGCCGGTCGGCCGCCGGCGGGGACACCCCCAGCACCGCCCAGAGCTGGTGTCCCGGCCGGGTGTACGGCGGGACCAGCCGTTCACGCAGCCCGATTACGGACCGGGGCGCATGGCCGAAGCGGCGCAGCCGCTTCTGCCAGGGCGGCAGCTCTTCACCGTGCTGGTTCCCGGCGTCTTGACCCTGCTGGGCTTCGGGCGCAGTACTCGTCACCGCGCCATCGTAGGGAACGCATCTGTGCGACTGCTGTCGCCCGTGCTGGGAGGATGGCTGATGTGACTGGAACGCTGGTACTCGCAGGGACCCCCATCGGCGATGTGGCGGACGCCCCGCCACGGCTCGCCGCCGAACTGGAGACGGCCGACGTCGTCGCCGCGGAGGACACCCGTCGGCTGCGCCGCCTGACGCAGGCGCTCGGCATCCACACCACGGGACGTGTCGTCTCCTACTTCGAGGGAAACGAGTCGGCCCGTACACCCGAACTCGTCGAGGCGTTGATGGGCGGCGCCCGGGTGCTGCTGGTCACGGACGCCGGGATGCCGTCCGTCTCCGACCCCGGCTACCGGCTCGTCGCCGCAGCCGTGGAGAAGGACATCAAGGTCACCGCGGTCCCCGGCCCGTCCGCCGTGCTCACCGCGCTCGCCCTGTCCGGGCTGCCCGTCGACCGGTTCTGCTTCGAGGGCTTTCTGCCGCGCAAGGCCGGCGAACGGCTCGGCCGGCTGCGCGAGGTCGCCGACGAGCGCCGCACCATGGTCTTCTTCGAGGCCCCGCACCGGCTCGACGACACCCTCGCCGCGATGGCCGAGGTGTTCGGCAGCGACCGCCGGGCCGCCGTGTGCCGGGAGCTGACCAAGACGTACGAGGAAGTGAAGCGCGGTCCGCTGGGCGATCTCGCGGTCTGGGCGGCCGAGGGCGTACGCGGCGAGATCACCGTCGTCGTCGAGGGCGCGGCGGAATCGGCCGAGGAACTGGACGCCGCCGAGCTGGTGCGCAGGGTGCGGGTGCGCGAGGAGGCGGGGGAGCGGCGCAAGGAGGCGATCGCCGCTGTCGCCGCGGCCGCCGGGCTGCCCAAACGCGATGTTTTCGATGCGGTCGTCGCGGCAAAGAATGCGGCTCGGACCGGCCCAGCGGACGGCAAAGGGCTATCGTGAAAAGCAAAGTGCGAGCCGCGCACCGGCCACTTTTGCCACGAGAAGGCCAAGACCGCTCCAACACTCGACAGGACCTGGTGCGCTCCCGCCGGTAAAGGCGTCCACTGAATCAGGGACGCATTCTCCGGAGTGCTTGTCCGGCGGACAAGAGGAGCAGGCATGAGCGAGATCGCAGCAACCACCGTGCATGAGGCGTATGCCTTCGCCTGCATGGGGTGCGGACACGGTTGGGAACAGGTCTACGACATCGAGCACCACACGGACGGCCGCGGCCAGCCCTTCGTCGTGTACCGCGTGCAGGGGCAGCTCGTTCCCTCACCGCTGAACCGGCTCACCTGCCTCAACTGCGACGGGCACAAAGTCCGCATCATGCGCGCCGGGCAGGTCTCCTCCATCGCGGAAACCCTGCGACGCCTGAACTTCGCGACCCCGACCGGCGCCACCGCCGGGCCGATACCGTCCTCGGAGGGCGCGTCGGAGCGCTCCCCGCGCCAGTGGCGTTTCGTGCATATGTTTCGTGCGCGACAGCACCGTAAGTGAGGTCCGGGCCCGGTGACACCGGGCTCTCATAGGATCGCCCTATGAGCTCCAAGGACGCCCCGCCGCTGCCCGAACCCCTTCGGGTACCGGTCGCCGATTCGCACACCCATCTGGACATGCAGGACGCCACCGTCGAGGAGGGCCTGGCCAGGGCCGCGGCGGTGAACGTCACCACCGTGATCCAGGTGGGCTGCGACGTGAAGGGCTCGCGCTGGGCCGCCGGGACCGCCGCCACGCACCCGAGTGTGTACGCGGCGGTGGCGCTCCACCCCAACGAGGCGCCGCGCATCGTGCACGGGGACCCGGAGGGGTGGTCCCGGCAGGGCGCCCGCGAACCGGGAGGCAGGGTGGCACTCGACGAGGCCCTCGCCGAGATCGACGCCCTGGCGGCCCTGGACCGGGTGCGCGGCGTCGGTGAGACCGGGCTCGACCACTTCCGTACGGGCCCCGAGGGCATGGCCGCCCAGGAGGAGTCCTTCCGGGCCCACATCGAGATCGCCAAACGGCACGGCAAGGCGCTCGTGATCCACGACCGCGAGGCGCACGCCGACGTGCTGCGCGTCCTCGCCGACGCGGGCGCCCCCGAGCGGACCGTGTTCCACTGCTACTCCGGTGACGCCGAGATGGCCCGGATCTGCGCGGACGCCGGGTACTTCATGTCCTTCGCGGGCAACGTGACGTTCAAGAACGCCCAGCCGCTGCGGGACGCACTGGCCGTCGCGCCGATCGAACTGGTCCTGGTCGAGACGGACGCACCGTTCCTCACCCCCGCCCCGTACCGCGGACGCCCCAACGCGCCGTATCTCATCCCCGTCACGCTCCGTGCCATGGCGGAGGTGAAGGGCATCGACGAGGACACCCTGGCTTCGGCGATCAACGAGAACACGGCTCGCGCGTTCGATTACTGACGGCTCGCGTCGTGACGGTGTGCGGTACGTACGCCGTGCGGACCGTCGACGGAGTCCGGCAGCGGCCGCGGGCGCTGGACGCGGAGACCGTCCGCACGCCGCTCGACCGGATCGTGAAGGCGGGCACCGGACAGCGGCCGCAGTCGGTGGCGGACGTGCACGGACTGAACCGGCACGAGCTCGCGGCCTGCGAGTCCGGCGGCAGGCCCGGGGCGGTCGACGCCGACGGCACATACGGCGGGCTGTACCAGTCCGACACGAAGACCTGGCATGCCCTCGGCGGCAGCGGACGCCCGCAGGACGCCCCGACGTCCGGGCAGACGTTCCGGGCGAAGAAGCTCTGCGTGCGACGGGGGGCGAGCCCGTGGCCGCACTGCGGCCGTAGGCTTACCGGGTGAGCAGCACAGAGCCCGACGCCCTCCTGGGCCCCGCAGACATCCGCGACCTGGCCGCGAAGCTGGGCGTACGCCCCACGAAGCAGCGCGGTCAGAACTTCGTCATCGACGCCAATACGGTCCGAAGGATCGTACGGACCGCGGAGGTTCGCCCGGACGACGTGGTGGTGGAAGTCGGGCCGGGACTGGGTTCGCTGACCCTGGCGCTGCTGGAGGCGGCCGACCGGGTCGTCGCCGTCGAGATCGACGACGTGCTCGCGGCGGCGCTGCCCGCCACGGTCGCGGCCCGGATGCCGGGCCGCGCCGACCGGTTCTCGCTCGTCCACTCCGACGCGATGCTGGTCACGGAGCTGCCGGGCCCGGCGCCCACCGCCCTGGTCGCCAACCTGCCGTACAACGTCGCCGTGCCGGTCCTGCTGACGATGCTGGAGCGGTTCCCGACCATCGAGCGGACCCTGGTCATGGTGCAGGCGGAGGTCGCCGACCGGCTGGCCGCCCGGCCGGGCAACAAGGTCTACGGCGTGCCCTCGGTGAAGGCCAACTGGTACGCGGACGTCAAGCGGGCCGGATCCATCGGCCGCACCGTCTTCTGGCCGGCCCCCAACGTCGACTCCGGTCTGGTGTCGCTGGTCCGGCGGACCGAGCCGATCGCGACGACCGCGAGCCGGGCCGAGGTCTTCGCCGTCGTCGACGCGGCATTCGCCCAGCGCCGCAAGACGCTCCGGGCGGCCCTGGCCGGCTGGGCGGGTTCCGCGCCCGCCGCCGAGGCGGCCCTTGTCGCGGCCGGGATCTCGCCGCAGGCCCGGGGCGAAGCGCTGACGGTCGAGGAGTTCGCGGCCATCGCCGAGAACAAGCCCGCCCTGAAGACCGATGAGGACCAGCCCGCCGGGAGCAGCGAGTGAGCGTCACTGTCCGCGTCCCCGCCAAGGTCAACGTCCGGCTCGCGGTAGGTGCCGCGCGCCCCGACGGCTTCCATGACCTGGCCAACGTCTTCCTCGCCGTCGGCCTGTACGACGAAGTGACCGTCACCCCCGCCGACGAGCTGACGGTCACCTGCTCGGGCCCGGACGCCGCCCAGGTCCCGCTGGACGCCTCCAACCTCGCAGCCCGCGCCGCGATCGCGCTCGCCGAAGGCCACGGCATCGCGCCCCACGTGCACATCCACATCGCCAAGGACATCCCCGTCGCGGGCGGCATGGCGGGCGGCAGCGCCGACGGTGCGGCAGCGCTGCTCGCCTGCGATGCCCTCTGGTCCACCGGCGCCACCCGGGACGAGCTGCTCGCCATCTGCGCGGAACTCGGCAGCGACGTGCCGTTCTCCCTCGTCGGCGGCGCCGCCCTCGGGATCGGCCGCGGCGAACAACTGACCACGATCGACGTCGGCGGCACCTTCCACTGGGTCTTCGCGGTGGCCGACGGCGGGCTCTCCACCCCGGCCGTCTACGGCGAGTTCGACCGGCTCACCGCGGGCACCGACGTCCCCGCACCGGCGGCCTCCCCGGCGCTCCTCGACGCCCTGCGCACCGGCGACACCCACGCGCTCGCCGGGGCACTCTCCAACGACCTGCAGCCCGCCGCGCTGTCCCTGCGGCCCTCGCTCGCCGACACCCTCGCCGCGGGCACCGGGGCGGGCGCCCTGGCCGCACTGGTCTCGGGCTCCGGGCCGACCACCGCGTTCCTGGTGGCGGACGCCGAGTCGGCGCGGAAGGTCGCGGACGCGCTGCTGACGTCGGGGACCTGCCGGACCGCGCGCGTCGCGGTGTCCCCGGCGCCGGGCGCAACCCGACGGCCGTCAATCTGATGAACCTCCCTGGCAGCGCCAGGATCTCTGTCTTCCGCGGGCCGTCAGACGGTGTAGGCGCAGGCCTGGTCGGCACCCGGTGGGGTGGCGCTACCGCCGTCGTGGCACGTGGTGCCCCTTGGACTGGGGACGACAGCAACGCCTGCGCCGACGAGGATGTCGGTACGGGCGGCCCGGTTCTGGGCACTACTACGTGCTTCTCGCCTTTGCTCCGCACCGGCGCGCGCTTGCGCGTGCTGATGGAAGCCATGGCGTTCCCGCTGGTGAGGTGACCAGCCGGGTTGGGCCCGTAGATACGTCACTCGAAACCGTGTTTCGGGTGCCACCGGGACGTACGCCCCGTCGTTGACGGCAAGGGTGTGGATGTTCACCCCGCCCAGCGCATCCCGGTGCAGTGCCAGGAGGCAGTCCTTGTTCTTGCAGACATAAGACCGGCCGCGCACCTTGCGCCGGGTCAGACAGTATGGACAGGTCTGTGAGGTGTAAGCCTCACCGATGTGCCTGATCTTCAGACCGGTCTTGTAAGCGAGCTGCCGCTCCTGGGTGCCGCGCTCCCACTGTGAGAGCTGCTGGCGGGTGGAGCGTGAAGCGCGCCGCCGCTTCTCCGTATTCTTCTCGATGCCGCGCACATCACCCACTACCAGGCGCACCACCACAGCGGTGCCCCGTGGGACGTCCCGCTCGTGCGCCGTCACCTGGCCGCGGATGAAGTGGTTGGCCTTCGCTGTCACCTGATGGTTGAAGTCATGCAACCGGCGGTTGGTGCGTGCGGTCAGGTTCTTCTTCGCCGACGTAAGGCGTCGATGGCGGCGCGAACCGGGCTTGCAGCGGGAGACTTTCGCCTGCAGGCGTCCCATGTTCTTATTGCGACCGCGCTTGATGGAGCGCGCTGACCGGCCGTTGATCACCGCCACCTCGAAAGCGCCGTCCGGGGCCACCGCGGCGAGCGTCATCGGGTTGATGATGCCCTCGTCCACCGCGACCGTGACCACCCGCACCCCATCCGCTCCGGTTCCCTCGATTGAGGCGTCGGGCAGGGAGTCATCGGCCAGCCGGTGGGCTATGTGCAGTGACCAGCAACGGGCCGCGATATCCCAGCAGAGTTTGATCTCACCCCAGCGGTCAGGGGTGACGAGCAGCCCGTTCCGGTCGGCGAATTCCGGCGCCGGGACCAAGATCCGGCCTTGTCCACGGCCTAGTGACAGCGCGAGCTGCCCCTGCGGGGTGATGCGCCAGCCGAATCGGGCAGTGAAGATCAGGGGCCGGCACTTTTTGTCCCGCCAGGGGAACTTCACGCCCTCCATTCCCTGGGTGCGGTTGGTGCGAGCGGTAGAGATCGCATCGGCCAGGTCGTAGGCGATGGCCTGCGCAGTGTGCGCGTGCAGTGGCCGCGTCTCGGGCGGCAGTGAGGTGACGAAACGGCGGATGTCCTCCCGCCCCGGCCAGACCCCGTCCTTCCACTGCCCGCGCACCCAGTTCACGGCACAGTTCCACAGCAGCGCGGAAGCGTGGCAGGCCGCATGCGCTCGCGCATGATCGGCGCGGTCCAGCCAGACTGGCACCACCGCCGTCAGAACGCGCTCACCCGCCTCGGCTGCCATGACCAATCTCACCCCCCGTACACCAGATGCACGATCAAGCGACCGTACGACAAGACTCCTAACGCCCATCTCGTGCATTTGGACACGCCCTCGCACGTGCAGATCGACGGCACGCGCAGGGTGGCCCTGCGCCCGTGCTGTGACCGCCGGGGCTGCGCCCGTACGGAGCCCCCTGAGTCGCGACTACGCTTGAGGTCGATCGACCCCCTCACCTGGAGCGCTAGTGGCCGTCAATCTGGTTAATGTCGAGCAGGTCAGCAAGGTGTACGGCACCCGTGCCCTGCTCGACGGCGTGTCCCTCGGTGTGTCCGAGGGGGACCGGATCGGTGTCGTCGGCCGCAACGGCGACGGCAAGACGACCCTCATCCGGATGCTCGCCAAGCTGGAGGACGCGGACACCGGCCGCGTCACCCACAGCGGCGGCCTGCGCCTCGGTGTCCTCACCCAGCACGATTCGCTCGACCCGAAGGCGACCGTCCGCCACGAGATCATCCGCGATCTCGCCGACCACGAGTGGGCGGGCAGCGCCAAGATCCGTGACGTGCTGACCGGACTCTTCGGCGGGCTCGACCTGCCCGGCTTCGAGCACGGCCTGGACACCGTCATCGCCCCGCTCTCCGGCGGCGAGCGGCGCCGGATCGCGCTCGCCAAGCTCCTCATCGCCGAACAGGACCTGATCGTCCTCGACGAGCCGACCAACCACCTCGACGTCGAGGGGATCTCCTGGCTGGCCCGGCATCTGCAGAACCGGCGCTCGGCGCTCGTCTGCGTCACCCACGACCGGTGGTTCCTCGACCAGGTCTGTACGCGCATGTGGGACGTCCAGCGCGGCGCCGTCCACGAGTACGAGGGCGGCTACAGCGACTACGTCTTCGCCCGCGCCGAGCGCGAGCGGATCGCCGCGACCGAGGAGTCCAAGCGGCAGAACCTGATGCGCAAGGAGCTGGCCTGGCTGCGGCGCGGCGCCCCCGCCCGTACGTCGAAGCCGCGCTACCGCATCGAGGCGGCCAACGAACTGATCGCCGATGTGCCGCCGCCGCGCGACACCAGCGAGCTGATGAAGTTCGCCAACGCCCGGCTCGGCAAGACCGTCTTCGACCTGGAGAACGTGACCGTCCAGGCCGGACCCAAGACGCTGCTCACCCATCTCACCTGGCAGCTCGGTCCGGGCGACCGGATCGGCCTGGTCGGGGTCAACGGCGCGGGCAAGACCTCCTTGCTGCGGGCGCTCGCCGAGGCGGCCCGCACCCAGGGCGACGTGCAGCCCGCGGCCGGGAAGATCGTCGTCGGCAAGACCGTCAAGCTCGCCTATCTCTCCCAGGAGGTTGCCGAGCTCAACCCGAACCTGCGGGTGCTGGAGGCCGTGCAGCAGGTGCGGGACCGGGTCGACCTCGGCAAGGGCCGGGAGATGACCGCGGGCCAGCTCTGCGAGCAGTTCGGCTTCTCGAAGGAGAAGCAGTGGACGCCGGTCGGCGACCTGTCCGGCGGCGAGCGGCGTCGGCTGCAGATCCTGCGCCTGCTGATGGACGAGCCGAACGTCCTCTTCCTCGACGAGCCCACCAATGACCTCGACATCGAGACCCTGACGCAGCTGGAGGACCTCCTCGACGGCTGGCCCGGGTCGATGATCGTGATCTCGCACGACCGGTTCTTCATCGAGCGGACCACGGACCGGGTGATGGCGCTCCTCGGCGACGCCGCGTTGCGGATGCTGCCGCGCGGTATCGACGAGTACATCGAGCGCCGGCTGCGGATGGAGGCCGAGGCGATGCCCGCCTCGGCCGGCGCTCCGGCGGCGAAGGAGGCTCTGGCGGAGGCGGCCGTCTCGCCGCAGGCCGCGCGGGCGGCGAAGAAGGAGCTGCAGAAGATCGAGCGGCAGCTCGACAAGATGTCGACCAGGGAAACAGCCCTGCACGCGCAGATCGCCGACAACGCCACGGACTTCGAGAAGGTGGCGAAGCTCGACACGGAACTGCGGGAACTGGTCGCGGAGCGCGACGAGTTGGAGATGCGCTGGCTGGAACTGGCAGAGAGCGCCTGACAGTTCTTCAGCGGGCGGCTGTGCGTCAGGCGGTGCTGATGGTGTGTTCGAGGCGGGTGATACAAAAGAGGCTCCCCTGTCGTTTCCGTGGGTCGCTGACCTGGGCTGATATGCAGAACACGCCGTACCCCGGCTACGTTTCGACTTGCGACGGTACGAAACGG
>NZ_JBFAJH010000039.1:0-73843 GCF_040655115.1 Streptomyces atratus
CCAAGGCGCCGGGATGGCCTTGTAGCGGAGCTACCAGGGCATTTCGGCAACGCCGGAAGCGTGCGTGCCAGGGCGTGGCCGCCCGATCAGAGGTCACCCGACAGGCTCTGAGGCTGATGCGACGACAGCGTGAACCAGACCGCCTTGCCGTGCTCCGTCGTGCGATGACCGCAGGACGAGCTGAGGGTGCGGATCAGCAGGAGGCCCCTGCCGTGCTCCTGCCAGGGGTCCTGGTGGCTGCCCGGACCGGGCCGGGAGAGATCGCCCGGCGGTGCCGGGTCGCGATCGTGGACCTCCACCTGGCAGCCGGTCTCCAGAAGCTCCACCACCAGCTCGATCGGATCGTCGCCTGCGGTGTGCTTCACGGCGTTGGCGACCAGTTCGGCGGTGAGGAGCTCCGTCGTGTTGATGGAGTCGGCCGAGGCACCGATGTCCGTCAGCGCCGTACGGATCAGGGCGCGGGCGATCGGCACTGCTGCCGTCGAGTGCGGCAGTGCGACACGCCAGGAGGCAGGGATCGGTCCATCGGGGAGCACAGCGGGTTTCCGTTCCGGAGGTCACGACTTTCTGGAGCTCAAGACTTCTCGGCTTCAACCATACGAAGTGCAACGACGCAGACAAGGGGTGGCCGACCGGTGCTAATGGGACCTTCGCCACATTGCCCTCACCGTCGTCTTATTGCGTACTCGTGACGGGAGTCACAGATGAGTGATAAATTCGAGGACAGGTAGCAGCCCGACGGCTGAAGGGGACCACCCTCCATGAGCCCGTTTCCCAGCTCCGCGCCGCGCACGGAGCACTGGCGCCATCTGCGACTGACGACGGACGACGGCGTCGCCACCGTCACCCTCGCCCGCCCCGAGAAACTCAATGCGCTCACCTTCGGCGCCTATGCCGATCTGCGCGATCTCCTTGCCGAGCTGTCCCGCGAACGCTCCGTGCGCGCCCTGGTACTGGCCGGCGAGGGGCGCGGCTTCTGCTCCGGCGGCGACGTCGACGAGATCATCGGCGCCACCCTGGCGATGGACACCGCGCAGCTGCTCGACTTCAACCGCATGACCGGACAGGTCGTACGGGCGCTGCGCGAGTGCCCCTTCCCCGTCATTGCGGCCGTGCACGGGGTCGCCGCGGGCGCCGGGGCCGTCCTCGCGCTGGCCGCCGACTTCCGTGTCGCCGACCCGTCCGCCCGGTTCGCCTTCCTCTTCACCCGGGTCGGACTCTCCGGCGGAGACATGGGGGCCGCGTATCTGCTGCCGCGCGTCGTCGGTCTCGGCCATGCCACCCGGCTGCTGATGCTCGGCGAGCAGGTCCGCGCCCCCGAGGCGGAACGGATCGGGCTGATCAGCGAGCTGACCGAGGAGGGGCAGGCCGACGCACGCGCCGCGGCGCTCGCCCACCGCCTCGCCGAAGGACCCGCCCTCGCCCTCGCCCAGACCAAGGCGCTGCTCACCGCTGAACTCGACATGCCGCTCGCCGCCGCCGTCGAGATGGACGCCGCCACCCAGGCGCTGCTGATGCACGGCGACGACTACACCGAGTTCCACGCGGCGTTCACGGAGAAGCGGCCGCCGAAATGGCAGGGCAGGTAACGCGATGCGGTACGGCACGAGGCGGATCGCGGTCATCGGCGGCGGCCCCGGCGGACTCTACGCCGCTGCGCTCCTCAAGCGCCTGGACCCGGAGCGCTCCGTCACCGTCTGGGAGCGCAACGCCCCGGACGACACGTTCGGCTTCGGTGTCGTCCTCTCCGACGAGACGCTCGGCGGCATCGAGCACGCCGACCCCGTGGTGTACCGGGCGCTCCAGGCCGAGTTCGTGCGGTGGGACGACATCGACATCGTCCACCGCGGCCGGACCCAGACATCCGGCGGACACGGCTTCGCGGCGCTGGGCCGCCGACGACTTCTGGAGATCCTTCACGAGCGCTGCCGGTCGCTGGGGGTACGGCTCCGCTTCCGCGAAGAGGCCCCGCCCGCCGCCGAACTCGCCGCGACGCACGATCTGGTGATCGCCGCCGACGGGGTGCACAGCGCCACCCGCGAGGCGTACGCCGACATCTTCCGGCCCACCCTCACCGCGCACCGCAACCGCTACATCTGGCTCGCCGCCGACTTCGCCCTCGACGCCTTCCGCTTCGAGATCGCCGAGACCGAACACGGTGTGATGCAGCTGCACGCCTACCCGTACGCCCGTCCGTCGCCCGACCACCACCCCTCGACGGGGCTCTCCGGGCCGCCGGATCAATCCGGTGCCTCCACCGTCATCGTCGAGATGCGCGAGGAGGTCTGGCGCGCGGCCGGGCTCGACACCATGGACACCGCCGCCTCCACGGAACGCTGTGCCAAGATCTTCGCCGATGTCCTCGGCGGCCGCCCACTACGTTGCAACAACTCCTCCTGGCTCACCTTCCGCACTGTCGTCAACGCCCGCTGGTCGCACGCCAACACGGTCCTCATCGGCGACGCCGCCCACACCGCCCACTTCTCCATCGGCTCCGGCACGAAACTCGCCGTCGAGGACGCCCTCGCGCTCGCCGCCTGCATCGAGGAACAGCCCGACCTGCCCGCCGCCCTCGCCGCGTACGAGACCGAGCGCCGCCCCGTCGTCGAATCGACCCAGCGCGCCGCCGCGGCCAGCCTGCGCTGGTTCGAGGAGCTCGGTACGTACGTCGACCAGGCGCCACGCCAGTTCGCCTTCAACCTCCTCACCCGCAGCCGCCGCGTCACCCACGACAACCTGCGGCTGCGCGACGCCGGCTTCACCGCGGCCGTCGAGGAGGAGTTCGGCTGCGCCCCGGACACCCCGCCGATGTTCACCCCGCTGCGGCTGCGCGGTCTCGAACTCCGCAACCGTGTCGTCGTCTCGCCGATGGACATGTACTCGGCGGTCGACGGCGTTCCCGCTGACTTCCACCTCGTCCACCTGGGCGCCCGTGCGCTCGGCGGCGCCGGGCTCGTCATGACCGAGATGGTGTGCGTCAGCGCCGAGGGCCGCATCACCCCCGGCTGCGCCGGCCTCTACACCCCCGAACAAGCGGCCGCCTGGACCCGGATCACCGACTTCGTCCACACCTCGGCGCCGGGCACGGCGATCGGTATCCAGCTCGGCCACTCCGGCCGCAAGGGCTCCACCAGGCTGATGTGGGACGGCATCGACCAGCCGCTCGACGCGGGCAACTGGCCCCTGTCCGCCGCCTCCCCGATCCCGTACGCGGAAGGAGTCAACCAGGTCCCGCACGCCCTGGACCGGTCCGGACTCGAGGTCATCCGCGCCCAGTTCGCCGCAGCCGCCCGGCACGCCGTCACCTGCGACTTCGACCTGCTCGAACTCCACTGCGCGCACGGCTACCTGCTCTCCGGCTTCCTCTCGCCGCTCACCAACCGACGCACCGACACCTACGGTGGACCGCTGTCGAACCGACTCCGCTTCCCCCTCGAAGTCTTCGACGCGGTCCGCGCCGAGTGGCCCGAAGACCGGCCCATGACCGTCCGGATCTCCGCCACCGACTGGGCCGACGGCGGCACGACGGCCGAGGACGCCGTCGAGATCGCCCGCGCGTTCGTCGCGCACGGCGCCGACGCCATCGACGTCTCCACCGGCCAGGTCGTCCCGGACGAACGCCCCGAGTACGGCCGCTCGTACCAGACCCCGTACGCCGACCGGATCCGCAACACCCTGGTCGTGCCCGTCATCGCGGTCGGCGCGATCTCGTCCTGGGACGACGTCAACTCCCTGCTGCTGGCGGGCCGCGCCGACCTCTGCGCCCTGGCCCGCCCGCACCTCTACGACCCGCACTGGACCCTGCACGCGGCGGCCGACCAGGGCTACAGCGGACCGGGTGCGCCCTGGCCGCTTCCGTACCGCGCGGGCAGCCGCACCCCGCCGACCGGCCGCACCGACGCCCCGAAGCCACGGCTCACCCTGGGGTGAACTCCTCCCGGGGTCGTCAAGCAGTCGTGGCAGCGGCAGGGGACGGGATGGGGCACGCCGTCCCACCAGGACCCGCGGTACTCGACCGCCAGCCGTTCGAGCCGGGCGGCGAGCTCCCCGGCGTGCTCCCGGGAGTCCCAGCAGCCGCCCACGTCCGCCTCCGCGCAGAGCCGCAGCACGGTCGGGCTGTAGACCGGCACGGCCCGGAATGTGTGCAGATGGCGTGTCGCCATGTCGATCGTGATGAACCTGCCGGTGTGGCGGCCACGCCCGACCGTGGTCAGCGTCTCGTGGCCCGTCCCCGCGTGGGTGTCGATCACATACACCTTCGAGCCGCCCCGGTAGGACTTGGTGCCCGGCCGCAGCTCCTGCCCGCCCTCCCCGTACCGTCGCCACCGCACCACATTGGCGGCGATCAGCCAGCCCGGTTCCCGCGGCGTCTCCTCGGCCCCGTCCGTCACTTCGGCTCCGCTGTGATCAACAGCCGGTCCGAGACCGGCCGGTAGCCGATGCGCTGATAGACCCCGTTGCTCGTCGGGTTCGCGAGGTCGGTGAACAGCACCACCTCGTCCGCCCCCGCCTCCCGCGCTGCCCGGCTGACCTCGGCCGTCACCGCCGCCGCGTATCCGTGGCCCCGGTGCTCCGGCGGTGTGTACACGGCCGTCACCCGCACCGCGCCGGCGATCCGCGGGGAGACACCCGCCATCGACACCGGCATCCCGTCGACCTCCCAGAGCGTCAGACCGCCGGACGCCGTCCGCTCGTCCACGATGCGCTCGGCGTGGGTGTCCGGCTGGCCGACGTCCGCGGCGAACGCGCGATGCCAGGCCACCAGCAGGGCCCGGTCGGCTGCCGTGGCGGACCGGGGCGCACCCGGCGGCGCGGGCGAGGGCGGCGCCAACTCGATCAGCCGGTACAGCCGTTGCTCCTGGTCGATCCGGTGGCGGGGCCAGCCGGCGGCCAGCACCTCGGCGCTGGCCCGGTCCGCGTTGACGGAGGTCAGCGGGAATGCGGCGGCCAGCGGACCGAGCGCCTCCGGGGCGACGACGCCGAGCAGGGGCCGGTACGGCGGGGTCTGCACCAGGGTCCCCGCGACCTCGCCGTCCGGCCCGCGCCACCAGCCCAGTACCGGGGCATCGCCGCCGTAGGCCTGCGGGCCGTTGGTGCGCAGGGTCGCGCTGATGGTCAGCACCAGGGTGTTCTCCGCGGGCCGACCGGCCAGCCACGCACCGGCCGCGTTCAGGAACACATCGGCGTCGTCAGTGAAGGTCCAGGTCATGGTCCATGATGACCAGCCGGGTCCGTGCTGTGCACATGCTTTATGAGCCGCCCGGCGTGCCTCGTACGAACTGCGCCCCCGCGTCCCGCAACCGGGCGTGCAGCAGCCCGAACACCTCCGCCGACCGGCCCCCCGGCCAGTCCTTCGGCAGCAGCTCCTCCGGCAGCCCCGGATCGGCGTACGGCAGCCGCCGCCAGGAGTCCAGGGCGGTCAGATAGTCCCGGTAGGCGGCCTCCGCGTCCGGCTCGCCGGTGCGTGACTCCCAGGCCCGCAGCACCGGTTCGTGCTGCTCCAGGAAGTCCACGTGGAGCCGGGCGATCGCGTCGAGGTCCCACCAGCGCGCCACGGACTCCCGTGTCGCGGCGAAGCCGAGGTGCTCCCCGCGGAACAGGTCCACGTACGGGGCGAGTTCCAGCCGCTCCAGCGTGTGCCGGGTCTCGTCGTACAGCGCGGCGGGCGCGATCCACACCCCGGGCGCCGCCGTGCCGAAGCCGAGCCGGGCCAGCCGTGAACGCAGCAGGTGCCGCTTGTGCCGTTCCGCCTCCGGTACGGAGAAGACGGCGAGCACCCAGCCGTCCTGGAGCGGCGGCGACGGGTGCGCGTAGATCCGCCGGTCGCCGTCGTCCAGCAGTTGGCGCGCGTCGGACGACAGGGTGTACCCGGCCGCGCCGCTCGTGGTACGCGCGGCGACGAGCAGCCCGCGCCGCTTCAGCCGGGAGACGGAGGAGCGTACGGACGGGGCGTCGACACCGACGGCGGACAGCAGCCGGATCAGCTCGGCCACCGGCAGCGGTGCATTGCCGGGGGCGCGACCGTACGCGCCGTAGAGGGTGACGATCAGGGATCTGGGGGTGTGCTGCTCGGCCACGTGATCACTCTAGGTCCCGCCGGTCCGGTCCTCGTCTCTCCGCAGCCGGAACCGCTGCAGCTTGCCGGTGGCGGTCCGGGGGAGGGCGGGCACGAATTCGATGACGCGCGGGCATTTGTGGGGGGCGAGTTCGTTCTTCATGTGTGTGCGCAGCTCGTCGGCCGACGCTCCGGCGCCCTCGCGCAGCACCACGTGCGCCACCACGATCTGCCCGCGCAGCTCGTCCGTGTGCCCGACCACCGCCACCTCGGCGACCTCGGGATGGCGCAGCAGGGCGTCCTCGACCTCGGGACCCGCGATGTTGTACCCGGAGGAGATGATCATGTCGTCGGCGCGGGCGACGTAGTGGAAGTAGCCGTCGCTGTCACGGGTGTACGTGTCGCCGGTGAGGTTCCAGCCGTGCTGTACGTATTCCGACTGGCGGGTGTCGGCGAGATAGCGGCAGCCGACCGGGCCGCGTACGGCGAGCAGCCCCGGCTCCCCGTCGGGCACCGCGCGGCCGTCCCGGTCCAGGACGCGCGCCTCCCAGCCGGGCACGGGAACCCCCGTGGTTCCGGGGCGGATCGCGTCGTCGGCGGCGGAGATGAAGATGTGCAGCAGTTCGGTGGCGCCGATGCCGTTGATGATGCGCAGGCCGGTCCGCTCGTACCAGGACTGCCAGGTCGCCGCGGGCAGATTCTCGCCTGCCGACACGCAGCGCCGCAGCGCGGCGACATCGTGCTTGTCGAGATGGTCGAGCATCACCCGGTAGGCGGTCGGGGCGGTGAACAGGACCGAGACGCGGTGGGCGGCCAGCGCGGGCAGCAACTGCTGCGGACCGGCCTGCTCCAGCAGCAGAGCCGAACCCCCTGCCCGCAGCGGGAAGACCACCAGACCGCCGAGCCCGAAGGTGAAGCCGAGCGGCGGACTGCCCGCGAACACGTCGTCGGGACAGGGCTGCAGGACGTGGCGGGAGAAGGTGTCGGCGATGGCCAGCACATCGCGGTGGAAGTGCATGCAGCCCTTGGGGCGTCCGGTGGTGCCCGAGGTGAACGCGATCAGCGCGACATCGTCCGCGGCCGTGTCCACGGCACGGTACGGTCCCGGCCGCCCCTCGGCCAGGTGCAGCAGATCGTCGGGGGCGTCACCTCCGTACGCCGTGATCCGCAGCCCCGGCACCTCCGCCTTCACCAGGTCGTCGACCGACCGGATGTCGCACAGCGCATGACCGACCTGGGCCATCGAACAGATGGTGGCGAGCTCCTGGGCCCGCTGCTGGGCCAGAACGGTCACCGCGATCGCGCCCGCCTTCAGCACGGCCAGCCAGCAGGCGGCGAGGTGGGGCGTGGTGGGGCCGCGGAGCAGGACCCGGTTGCCCGGGACGATCCCCAGATCGGAGGTCAGGACATGGGCGATCCGGTCGACCCGGTCCTGGAGCTCCCCGTAGCTCCAGATTGCGCCCTCGGGCGTGTGGAAGGCGGGGCGGTCGGGACCGAGGCGGGCGACCGTGCCGTCGAGGAGTTCGGCGGCACAGTTCAGCCGGTCCGGATAGTTCAGCTCGGGGAGGTCGAAGACCAGTTCCGGCCACTGGTCCGGGGGTGGCAGATGCTCCCGGGCAAAGGTGTCGAGGTGCGCTGAGGTCTTCGGGTCCATAACGGATCGCCCCCTTGTCGCCCTTGGAGCGTATCGTTTGAATGACGGTAGTCAATAGTTCGCGATAGGGGACAGGAGAGGCGCCGGTATGACGGCATTCTCACTCGATCCGGCACAGACCGCCTGGTGCGAAGAGCTGCGCGCCCTGGCCGAACAGAAGCTGCGCCCCCTCGCCGAGAAGGGCGAACTCGGGCACGTCAACCGCCCGCTGATCGCCGCCCTCGGTGAACTCGGCCTGCTCGACCGCCTTTTCTCCTCCGGCGCCCTCGACCTCTGCCTGCTGCGCGAGTCCCTCGCCCGCGGCTGCACGGAGGCCGAGACCGCACTGGCCCTCCAGGGACTCGGCACCTACCCGTTGGTCCAGGCGGGTACCCCGGCCCACCGGGCGCGCTGGCTTCCCGAGGTGCGGGCCGGGCGCGCCGTCGCCGCCTTCGCGTTGAGCGAGCCCGGCGCCGGCTCCGACGCCGCGGCGCTCGCCCTCGCTGCCGAGCACGCCGCGGACGGCTGGCGGCTGACCGGTGAGAAGTGCTGGATCTCCAACGCGCCCGAGGCCGACTTCTACACCGTCTTCGCCCGCACCACACCAGGCGCCGGAGCCCGTGGCGTCACCGCGTTCCTGGTCCCCGCCGACCGCCCGGGGCTGACCGGCACCGCCCTCGACATGCTCTCCCCGCACCCCATCGGCGCCCTCGCCTTCGACGGGGTCCCGGTCACGCCCGACGATGTGCTCGGCGAACCGGACCGCGGCTTCGGGGTCGCCATGAACACACTCAACCTGTTCCGCCCCAGCGTCGGCGCTTTCGCCGTCGGCATGGCCCGCGCCGCCCTCGACGCGACCGTCGCCCACACCGCGCGACGCACCGCGTTCGGGGGCCCGCTGAAGGAGCTCCAGGCCGTCTCCCACCAGGTCGCCGAGATGGCCACCCGCACGGAGGCCGCCCGGCTCCTCGTGTACGCGGCCGCGGCGGCGTACGACGCGGGGGAGCCCGGCGTACCGGGCCGGGCGGCGATGGCGAAGCTGTACGCCACCGAGGCGGCGCAGTACGTCGTCGACGCGGCCGTCCAGCTGCACGGCGCCCGCGCACTGTGCCGCGGCCATCTGCTCGAACACCTCTACCGGGAGGTGCGCGCCCCACGGATCTATGAGGGCGCCAGCGAGGTCCAGCGCACGATCATCGCCAAGGAGCTGTACGCGTCGGCGACGGAGACCGCGACGCCGACGGAGACCGCGCATCGGAGGCCGACCTCGCACCGGACGCCGGCCGTGAATCAGGAGCCGCCCGAATGAGCCCGATCCACCGGATCAACCCCGACGAACTGTCCCCGCCCAGGGGCTTCTCGCACGCCGTCACGGCCACCGGCAGCCGCCTGGTCCTCCTGGCCGGGCAGACCGCCCTCGACCGGGACGGCAAGGTCATCGGTGCCACGCTGCCCGAGCAGTTCGCGACGGCCCTGACCAATCTGCTCACCGCGCTCCGCGCGGCCGGTGGCTCCCCGGCCGATCTGGCGCGGGTGACCGTCTACGCCACCGATGTCGCCGACTACCGCGCCCACGCACCCGAACTCGGGCGTATCTGGCAGCGGTTGGCAGGCCGTGACTACCCGGCGATGGCGGTGGTCGGGGCGGTGAGGCTCTGGGACGAACAGGCGCTCGTCGAGCTCGACGGCATGGCCGTACTGCCGTAATTACCGTACGGGCGTGACGCTGCGCCACGCCCGTACGGCAGGTGCCCCATTACGGCTGCACCAGCACGTGCGCCGCACCCGGGATGCCGACCTTCAGCGGCTCGTCCTCCTCGGGCGTCGTCGCGGCGCCCATCTCCTGCTTGAGCACGGCACGCGACATGGACTGCACCCACATGTCCCGGGGCCGGCGGCGCGCCTCCCAGGCGGCGAGGGCGGCGGGTACATCGGCCCCGCCGTCCAGCGACTCGGCGAGCACGGCCGCGTCCGCGAGTACACCGCCCTCATCATGGTGGCGCGCTCCGCGTACCGGACCGGCCAGACCGACCACGGAGAGCTCCTCTTCGATGAACTCGACACCCAGCTGACCGAGGAGAAGTGACGGCTCCGGCGGGTTCCGGTCGGCGTGAGTGACACCTCGTACGGACGCGGCGCGAAGCACACGGCCGCGGTCACCGATGTGCTTTCCGGCGCCCGGCGCCCGCCGCTTCGTCGAGCAGCGGAGGGCGGGCCGGCCGACCGGCTCCGGCCGTCAGTAGGGGGAGCGTCGCACCGCGCCGCGCCCGGCGGCGGACAGCAGGGAACCGATCGCGACCCCGATGGCGAGACAGACAGCCGCTGTACCGATCTTGGCGTTCAACGGGATCGACATGGTGAAGGGCAGCAGCACCATGACGGCAGTGGCGAGGGCGACGATCCCGACGAAGAACATGCCCGGCTGCGACGTCGCGACGATCAGCAGATGCAGCAACGCCGTGGCCGCCAGCGCCGCCAGTGCGGCCCCGGTGGCCAGCAGCCCAGTGGAGGCGTCGCCCATCACTCCGTCGCCCTTCGGCGCGAAGAGGGGCACGTCCAGGACCCCACGGACGAGGACCACCCCGACGACGGCGGTGAATGCGGCGAGGACGGCGGTCATGACGCCGCCCGCCCACAGCCGCGCCGCATCGACACGGAGCCGGGGCGGTTCCGGACGGAGGTATCCGGTCCGCTGCTGCGGCTGCCCGTAGCTGTCCTGCCAGTCCCATGGGTCCACGATCGGTCATCTCCCCTCGGTACACGGAACCCGATCGTGCACCGGGCGACCGGAGTCGGCGAACGCACGCGGTCCGTACGGGTGATGTACGTGCGGGTAGCCTGACGACCAGGGGGCGCGGGCCGGGCGCCAGGGGTGTAAGCAGAAGACATGCGCGTCCGGTACAGAGCCAACCGTCTCACCCCGTCCCGGCGGCTGAGCCAGGGGCTGCTCGCCGTGCCGTTCGCCCTCATCGCGACCGTCGCGCTGGTCGACATCAGCACCCCGGAGTCCATCCACCTCGGCCCGTTCCTCGTCGCCGCGCCCGCGCTCACCGCCTCCTTCGCCGGCCCCGGCCTCACGGCCGTCGTCGGAGCGCTGGCCGTCGCGGCCCAGGTCATCATCGCCGTCCTGCAGGGCGGCGTCGGGACACCGGACCACGAGGCCCAGATCGGCGCCGTCGTGGTGATCTCCGCGTTCCTGGTGGTGTTCCGCTATGCCCTCGACCGGCACGAGCGTCAACTGGACCGGGTGCGCTCGGTGGCTGTCATGGCGCAACAGGTCCTGCTGCACCCACTGCCGCACCAGATCGGCCCATTGAGTATCGCGTCCGTGTACATCGCGGCCGAGGCGGAGGCCCAGATCGGCGGTGACCTGTACGCCGCGGTGCCCGCCCCCGGCGGGACCCGTCTTGTGGTCGGCGACGTCCGCGGCAGCGGCCTCCCGGCCGTCGACGACGCCGCGTTGGTGGTGGGAGCGTTCCGCGGGGCGGCGTACGAGAACCTCTCGCTGCCCGGCGCCGTGGCACACATCGCCAACGCCTCGTACTGGAACATGGCCCAGCTCGCCGAGGCGGATCCGGAGTACGACGAATCGTTCGTGACCGCGCTCGTCCTGGACGTTTGCGAGGGGGACCACAGCGTCCGGCTGGTGAACTGCGGGCATCCCCCTCCGCTGCTGCTGCGCCGCGACGGCCGCGTCGAGGCACTGGAGGTCAGGGAACCCGCGCTCCCGCTGGGGTTCGGCATGGTGTCGGAGAACCAGTACGAGGTCGAGACCTTCGGCTTCCACCCCGGCGATCTGCTGCTCCTCTACACCGACGGCGTCATCGAGGCACGCGACCGCAGCGGCACGTTCTACCCGCTCGCGGACCGGCTCGCCGCCTGGAAGGGCACCGACCCCGACGCCCTCGTGCAGCATCTCCACACCGACCTGCTGCGTCACGCCGGTGGGCGCCTGGGCGACGACGCCGTCCTGATCGCGATCGCGAAGACGTCCAGCGCGGTCAGGGGAGCCGCAGCGAGTAGGTGATCCGCTCCAGGTGGTAGTAGTCGGCGACGCATGTGGCCGGCCAGACCTTCCGCCCGTGCTGGCGGAACGGTTCCACCATGCCGCCGACCGACAACGGCTTGTACGGGAGAACCCGCTCACCGTCCGCCGCACGCGCGCGCATCCACCGGTCCTGGCGGTCCCACTTCACCGCCCTTGCGCGCATGTCCCCTTCGAGCTGCCCCAGCGGGACGGCGAGCGTGAGGCACACGGCGGCGCACACCCCCGCACCGGCCGCCTGCACCGCACCGGTGCGCCGCACGCGCAGAGCCACGGCGAGTCCCAGCAGCGCACCCGCCCCGACGAGCACCGCGATGTACAGCAGGAGGTAGTCGTTCCAGATCCGCGAGGAGGTCATCACGCTCTCGCCGAAGACGGGATACGCGACGACCGTGCAGAGATACCCGGAGACCAGGAACGCGAGGACACCGACGCAGGCCGGCAGCGGCCAGCGCTCCGGCAGGACCACGCGCCGCCCACCGGGCCCCCTGATGAGCAGCCCCAGCAGGACCCCCGCCGCGACCGCCCCCAGATAGGCCCACGTCGTGAGGAGCGTCCCCAGGACGTGCCCGAAGCCGCGCAGGGATGCGAGGAGCGAGTCGGGCGCGAGGAAGGACACCCCGTCCGTGCCGAATCGCCCTCGCCGGATGCGGGCGCCCGGCGCCGTGTAGAGGACGAGCGTCCCGGTCACGGTCCCCGCCATGCCCACCAGGCACCAGCCCCGCACACAGGCACGGCGCCGCCCGGCGAGGACCAGCAGAACGGCCGACAGGACGACGAGCACGACGACGGACGTCTCCTCCGACAGCGTCCCCATGCAGAGACCCGCCACGAATACGGCGACCAGCGCGCAACGCCTCCCCCCGCGCGACCGGGCCCGGAGCATCGGAACGGCCGCGGCACAGGCGAGCACCGGCGCCATGGTGTGCGAGACGGACGACGCGGGCCAGTAGAACGTCTTGTACGTATTGGGTGTCGCGAACAGAAAGACGGCCGTCACCATCGATGCCACGAGCAACGGGACTCCGCGCGGCGCCGTCAGACCGACCCGGCGCAGCGCAGATACGGTCACCGCCCACAGAATTCCCCACATGACCACGCCGCTGACCAGACCGAACCACTGGTGCCCCGCGACGCCGAACGACCCGTACGCCCAGACCAGAACGGCGTTCGCGATCCGCCCGTTGTCGCCGAGATAGAACTTCCCGACCATCCCGGGGAGCCCCTCGTCCCGCACGACGGGCAGAAAGCACCACTCGTCCGCCCCGGGCCGGACCCAACGCCCGTACCACGCCGCCGCCCCGAGGAGACCGAGCGGCAGGAAGCAGAGCACAGCCGGCCAGAGTGCCCTCCACGCGAGTACGGGCCGGGCGTTCGCGGTCCTGCCGGGTACCGTCCGTTCCCGTTCGCGCGGCTGCGTCGGAAGGCCTGTCCGTGAGGCACCGGGGGCCGCTTCCCGTGCCGGGCCGGGGGCCGTCATCGTGCCTCTCGAACCGTGCTCATCGTCGCTATCTGATCGGCGTGGCGGGCGGCCCGGTCTCCGTACACGCAGAGGCGACCGTAGCTTCATCCGAATGGCGGACGCCGAAATCCATTGCGGTGCCGGGGCTCTGCCGGCCGCAGATGCAGCAGCGACCACACCTGCCGCCGCACCGGCACCTTTCTGCTATCAGGGCGTCAGATCGCCCAATTCCGCTGAATATCCAGGGCTGATTCAAGCGTGTGCGCCGTGGGTGCCCGGGTCGCTGGGGTGGAGTGGTGGCGGGGCTACCGTGGGTGCACGGTGTAGGTCAGGTGCGTCACCCGCGACGACGGCTCCGAACGGACCGGCTCCAGCGCGACCCTGGACGCGTCCACGCCGTCGAACAGGCGGGTGCCGGCGCCGAAAAGCACCGGTGACAGCGTGATCGAGAACTCGTCGACCAGGCCGGCGTTCAGGTGCTCCAGGATCGTCGCGCCGCCGCCGGCGATGCGGACGTCGCGGTCGCCGGCGGCCTCGCGGGCCTGGTCGAGGGCGTGCTCGATGCCGTCGTTGACGAAGTGGAACGTGGTGCCGCCGGGCCGCTCCCACGGGTCACGCTTGGTGTGCGTCACGACGAAGACCGGAGTGTGGAAGGGCGCCTCCTCCGGCCATGCCTGCTCGCCGAGGTCGAACATGCGCTTGCCCATGACGCTCGCGCCGGTGCGCTCGAACGTCTCCCGCGCGACGTCGTTGTCGCGGCCCTCCTCGCCGCCCTCGCCCAGCTTCAGGTTCTCCCGGATGAACCGCAGCGGGAACAGCCACTGCTGCAGCTCCGCCCACTGCGCCATCCAGCGCTGAACGTCCGGGTCGTCCTGTTTGTCGGGCGCGAAGAGCTCGTCTTCAACGGGCACGGACTCGGGCGCGATGAAGCCGTCCAGCGACATCGACACGCTGAAGAACACCTTCCCGGCCATCAGCCCTCCGCCCCCTTCCGCGCGAGGTCGGTGACGTAGGCCGCCAGGCTGCTCAGGGTCTGCTGGCCGCCCTCGATCGCGTGGTACTTCTCGACCGCCTCGTCGCGCAGTTCCTTGGTGGGGAACACCGTGCGCATCACGATCCGGGTCGCCGCGCCGTCCGGCGCGAAGGTCAGGACCGACTCGAAGGCGTTCGGGTCGTCGCGGGACTCACCGTGCAGCAGCGCGATCCGCTCCGGCGGGGCGATCCGCAGCCAGCGGATCCACTCGGAGTAGTCGGTCCCGTCCGGCCCGTGCAGCACGAAGTCCCACTCCCCGCCCTCGCGGAACTCGAAGGACCGCGTGGTGGTGGTGAACCCCTCCGGACCCCACCACCGCGACAGGTGCCGGACCTCGGTGAACGCCTCGAACACCAGCTCCCGCGGGGCGTCGATGACCCGGGAGATCACGATCTCCCGGTCGGCCGTCGCCGACTCCGCCCGCGTTTCTTGCCTTGCCCCTGCCATCGGTCATTCCTCCTGCCGTGTCTGCTTGAGGTCCTGCACGTAGGTGTCCAGCCGGTCGAAACTCTCGTTCCAGAACCGCTCGAATCCGCCGACCCACTCGTGGACCGGCCGCAGCCCGCGGGCGTCCAGGCCGTAGAGGCGCTGCTTGCCCGCCCCGCGGACCCGCACCAGCCCGACCTCCCGGAGCACCCGCAGGTGCTTGGACGCCCGCGGCTGGCTCATCCCCAGCTCCTGGGCCAGGTCGGTCACCGGCCACTCACCCGCCCGCAGCAGCGCCAGGATGTCCCGGCGCTGCGGCTCGGCGATCGCGTTGAACGCGTCCGACGTCGTCGCTGCTCGTGCCATGGCGGCCATCATATTCCTATATCGGAATACGTCAAGCCGGTTGGGAATCGGGCGAGTCCTGTCGGATGACGATTGCAGGCAGGCGAGTCAAGAACGGGGTGCCGCAATGCGGCACGCCGATCGGACAGGCTGCGTGTACCTGCCCGATCGGTGGACAGGATGGTGAAGGGATCATCCGTTCCGGGTGACAGCCGCGGTGTTTTCGGTGGCGCGCTTCCAGCGCCCCAACCCGACAAGTGCGACGCGGATCGCTTGATCCCTGCCGCGCGCAGATGGCCAGCGCCTTGCGCTGTGCGGCAGTGCTCGCGCCTCCTGCTCCGCTGGGAAAGAACAGTTCCAAGGGTTCGACTGAGGGGGCGACGGTGGAGCCACTGCCCGCCGGGAGAGCCTTCGTGGCTCTGACCTGGGAACATATCGAGGCCCCGCTACTCTCCGTAAAGAGTGACGGGGTCTCAGTCGCGCGACAATCGTCCCTGACGCGGCGCCAGCATTCCTTGATCATCTTGCACATCGACTGCACAGGGTGCCGGAAACTGCGGGAAGGTATCGGGGGGGTGTTTTCCCAGGTCAACGGGCAAGTTGAGCGGCTATCGTCGCATGTGTCAATTTTGACGATTTGCCCTGTTTCTCAGATGTCGCGGAAGAGACCCAGCGGCCCCGTGACCTGGTGCGATGGGCGGTCGCGGGACGCTGACCAGTACGAATAGCCTTTCGGGTGTTTCACCGGCGTGCCCGTTGATGCAGCCGGAAGTCCCAGAGAAGTCCCAGGAGCCTTCCAGGCCCCGCGACCACTCTTTCGGCTCGGTGCGGGGTGTCGAGGCGCGGTGTGGGCACAGCAAGCGCGGAGCCGAACGCGGAGACGGACAGCGCTCACACCTTGAGCCCCGCGAACGCCGGCAGGAGGATTCCCCGACTGGACTCGGGCGTGGTGCCGGGGTCGATCAGGTTCAGGCGCAGCCCCTCGGGTACGGCCGTCTGCGCGCCGTCGGCCAGGACGCGCGCCTCGACCCCGTCGGAGGGCCCTGCCCACAACGGCTCCGAGGCGCCGCGCGTGTCGACGGCGCTCGTCTCGTGCGTCTCCGGCGCCACCGTGTCGAAGTCCAGGTCGCGCCAGTCGGTCCACTCGCCCGTCTAGGCGCTGCGGGTGCGGGTCTGGGCCGTGCCGTCGAAGCGCTTGGTGTGGTCCGCCCAGGAGACGCCGGTCAGCGAGAAGGTCTCGGTGCGCGGCAGCGTGCGGTTGGTCCTGCCGGTTCCACCGAGCGCCATGCTTCGCCGCCGACCTGTTCCGCAAGACGTCGCCCGAGGGCCGCGCCTGGCAGTTCGGCTACGACACCTT
Organism: Streptomyces atratus; assembly: GCF_040655115.1. GTDB lineage: Bacteria > Actinomycetota > Actinomycetes > Streptomycetales > Streptomycetaceae > Streptomyces > Streptomyces atratus_D. The sequence goes on from NZ_JBFAJH010000039.1 coordinate 16,357, forward strand.
CGGCAACCTGAAGACGGTCACCGACCCCAAGGGCGTGTCGACCGCGACGTTGGACGACTACACCACGAAGTACGAGTACAACGCCTACGGTCAGCTGACCAAGGCGATGGACGCCAACGGCAACCCGACGACGTTCTTCGACTTCGGCCCCGCCGGCTATCCGAACCGGATCACCGACGCCAAGTCCGACTTGACGGACTTCGTCTACGACGAACGCGGTCAGGTCAGGCAGGTCACCGACGCGAACCAGAAGGTGACGACGCAGACCTATGACACGTTCGGCCGTCCGCTGGTCAGCACGTCGCCGAAGAAGCAGGACAGCGGTGTCCTGATCACCACTCCGGCTCCGGAGTACGACGCCAACGACAACGTCACCAAGGCTACGGGACCCAACGGTTCGGTGTCGACGGCGGTGTACGACGACGCGGACCAGGTCACGTCGGCGACCGCGCCGGCGAACAACCTGACCGACCCGCGCACCTCGACGTACACCTACGACAGGGTCGGCAATCTGAAGACGACGACCGAGCCCAAGGGCACGGCGACGACGACGGACACCACCGACTACGTCACCACCCAGCACTACGACGAGATCTACGAGCTCACCTCCGTGGTCAACGCGGCCGGTGACAAGGTCTCCTACGAGTACGACAACGTCGGCAACGTCGTCACGGTCATCGACCCGAAGAAGAACGCGACCGCGGACACCACCGACTACACGACCAAGACGGCCTACGACCTGAACCACCGGGTCACGACCGTCACGGACGCGGCCGGCAAGACCACCAAGAGCGCCTATGACAAGGACTCGCTGGTCACGTCGACCACGGACGCGGTGAACAACACCACGACCGTCACCTACGACGAGCGCGGCATGAAGAGCGAGGTCAAGGTCCCCTACGAGGGCACCACGACCCGCTCGACGAAGTACGAGTACGACCAGGTCGGCAACACCACCAAGGTGATCACGCCGCGCGCCGTCGCGGCCGGGACCACCACGGCGTTCACCGCCCGTACCGAGTACGACGTGCTGAACCGGCCGGTCAAGCAGTACCAGCCGTACGACCCGGCGGACTCGCGCTACAACAACCCCACCGTCTACACGGAGACCGTGTACGACAAAGTGGGCCGGGTGTCGAAGACGTCACTGCCGCCGTCGGAGGGTGAGACGGTCCGCAACGACACCAACTACAGCTACTTCGACAACGGCTGGGCGGAATCCTCCACCGACCCGTGGGACATCGCCACCAGCTACGACTACAACGAACTGGGGCAGCAGACCAAGCGCACCCTGACCTCGGCGGGCGGTTCCTCCAACCGCACGATGACGTGGTCGTACTACGCGGACGGTTCCGTCAAGGCTCGCTCTGACGACGGTGTCCCGGTCGGCAAGTCGGTCGTCCTGGTCGACAACTCCGACACCCAGAACACGTCCTCCACCGGCACCTGGACGAAGGCGACAGCCACCGGTCAGCACGGCTACGACCACGCCACGCACGCGGCGGGCACCGGCACGGACGCGTTCACCTGGACGTTGAACATTCCCAAGGACGGCGCGTACACCGCGTACGTGAAGTTCCCGAAGGTCACCGGGGCGGCGACCACGGCGAAGTACACCGTGACGCACTCCACCGGCACGACCGACAAGACCATCGACCAGAACGCGACTGCGAACCAGGGCACCTGGGTGTCGCTGGGGTCGTTCTCCTTCAAGCAGGGCAACGCGGCCAAGCTGCAGCTGTTCCAGAACAGCGGCGGCATCACGGTCGCCGACGGGGTGAAGCTGGTGCGTGACACCACCGGCGACCCGGCGGACACCGAGAAGAACAACTTCGCCTACACCTACGACCTCAACGGCAACCTGACCAAGATCGACGACACCTCGTCGACCGCGAAGATCGACGCCTACACGGTCGCCTACACCGGCCTCAACCAGGTCCAGAAGGTCACCGAGGCGCTCTCCGGCACCGAGAAGAAGGCCACGTCGTACACCTACGACGCCAACGGCCAGCCGGAGACGATCACCCACCCCGACCAGTTCTCCAAGTACAGCTTCGACCTGCGCGAACTGGTCAAGACGGTCTCCGTCGGCAAGACCCCGACAGACGCGTCGCCGAAGGTGACGTCGTACACCTACACCGATCGCGGCCAGCCGCTGAAGGAGACCAAGGCCAACGGCAACACCGTCGACTACACCTACTACCTCAACGCCGCGCTGAAGACGTCGGCCGAGAAGAAGGCCAACGGCACCCTCGTCTCCTCCCACACTTACGCCTACGACGCCAACGGCAACAAGGCGCAGGACGTGGCGAAGAAGATGAACGCAGACAACAACACGGCCTACCTCGACTCGACCACGAACTTCAGCTACGACCCGGCCGACCGCCTCAAGGAGTCGGTCAAGACCGGTAACGGCGCGGGGACGGAGACGTACGTCCACGACGACAACGCCAACGTCATCCGGCAGACCGTCGACAACACCACCACCGACTACAACTACGACCGCAACCGCTTGCTCACCGCCACCACCGGCGGCACCGCGGCGAACTACAACTACGACCCGTTCGGCCGCCAGGAATCGGTCACCTCGGGCAGCCAGATCATCGAACGCAGCACCTACGACGGCTTCGACCACGTCGTGAAGTCCGAGAAGATGGACGACTCCGGCACGCTGAAGGCGACGACGTACACGTTCGACCCGCTGGACCGCACCGCGTCCAAGACCGCCGACGGCAAGACCACCGACTTCACCTACCTCGGCCTGTCCGGCGAGGTCCTGGACGGGAAGGTGGCAGGCGAGCTGACCAAGTCCTACCAGTACAGCCCGTGGGGCGAGCGGTTGTCGCAGGTCAAGCACAACACCGACGGCACGAGTGAGGACGGCTACTACGGCTACAACAACCACACCGACGTCGAGACGCTGACCGACAAGGACGGCAACACCAAGGCGACGTACGGCTACACGGCCTACGGCAAGGACGACGACTCCGAGTTCACCGGCATCGACAAGCCCGACGCCGCCGACCCCACCAAGGAGGCCTACAACCCGTACCGCTTCAACGCCAAGCGCTGGGACGCCCAGTCCGAGACGTACGACATGGGCTTCCGCGACTACAACCCGGGCCTGAACCGCTTCACCACCCGGGACATGTACAACGGCGCCCTCGCCGACATGGGCCTCGGAGCCGACCCGTTCACCGGCAACCGGTACGCCTTCGCCGGCGGCAACCCGAGCAGTTTCATCGAGATGGACGGGCACACAAGCTGCGACATCACCGGGATGTGCGGAGGCGTCTACCGCGAAACACCGATGATCAAGCATGAGATGGCCGAAGGGGCGAAGACCCCTGCCGCTGACTCCACGCTGGTCACCATCGGCGCCGGCTGCCCGCCGGCGTGCAGTACGCCCACCAAGCAGCTCACGGTGGAGCACCTGCTGCTGATGGGCCTGTCCGACAAGTACGGTTCGCAGAAGGACCTCGACGTCTGGAGCGACTGGGACGCGGCGGCACAGACCTGGAACTGGGTCTTCGGTGGTGTCGACGAGGACCGGGCCCAGTACAAGGGGGACTTCGTCGCCGCATACGCGGACACCATCAAGGCTGCCGCGGCGAAGAACGACATCCCGGCTACGCTGCTGGCCGGTGTCGCCTACAACGAGGTCTCGGGCAAGCCGCCGATCACGGAACTCGCGGGAGAGGTGATGAACGGTGACGACGCCTCGTACGGCAACATCAGCATGCAGATCGACGCAGCCGCCGAATTGCTCGGATATGACCCCCGTAATCTGAGCGGTTATCAGCGGAGTGAGACCAAGAGTTCGCTCCAGGACAATGTCCAGAACATTTTCCTGGCGGCAAGGTATCTGTCCGACGCCCGGGACAAGGTTGCTCCGGGCCGAGGGGCGGGAGATTTCACGGACGCGGACACGCAGAATGTCGGTGCCTACTATCAGGGCGGGCCTGATTTCTATGCCACCGCTCGCAGTTCGAGGAGCTACGGCGCTCGCATAGTCGGGTGGCAGCCGATGCTGCGAGATCTCCTGGGGCAGGCTCCACGGTCGCTGTGCTGCACCCGGGTCCGGGTGCAGCACAGCGAGTTTCGAACCGAAAGGAGTGGCGAGTGCTTTTCCCTGAAAGTCGAGGGGGCCTGTGGTCCAGGGCGGTCGTTGCCGCGTGCCTGTACCTTGCCACGTTGTTCTGGTTGGCCTTGAGCCTTCCGTTCGTGGGCGAGGAAATCGGACCCACGAGTGACCCCGACGACGTTGCGGGGGCCAACTTCATCCTCTTGTTCGCCGCCGTCTTTCTGCTGGCCGCCGCCGTGGTGTCCCGCAGGTGGAAGGCCGCCTGGGGAGTGTCCCTGAGTCTTCTGGTAGTGCTCATCGTGGTCTGGACCCAGGTTCCTTCCCTGATCGAGCACTGGAATTTCGAGGGTCCGCGCCGGTTCTGAGCGAACGGCACGTCCGTGCAGGCACACCTGCACGGGTGATGAACATGCGGGCACTCGTGGACGTGGTGGTGGTCGCTTCGGCCGTGTCGGCCCTCGCGATCACCCCGCGTGTCCTGGCCCGCCGCCCCGGCCCTCCGGCCGCGGCGGCGGGCCGCTCCGTCTCACCCGCCGCCGCGCCGGCGCTGGTGACCGGTCTGGTCTACGTCAATCAGGTGCTGTTCACGGTGTACGTGCTGCACGTGCACGACGGCGACCCGTCCTTCATCTCGCGCTATCTGCCCGCCGGTTGGTTCGACCTGGCGTCGGCGAACCCCGCCCTGGCCGAGTCCGGCGTGATCGCCGCGCTGGAGGAGACACCCCGGACAGGTCTTGTGTCGGGGAGCAACACCGCCATCGACGCGGTCTTCGCGTAGCCCGGGACGCTCCGGGAACAGCTCCGTTCCGGCCCAAAGTCCCCGAGAAATCCCACAGGGCCGCTACGCCCGTTCCCGACACGCATTTGCGCAGGTCAGACCGGGCGCGGCTATCTGTCAGAGAACGCTTAGATGTCGCGGAACTCCTATACGACGTATCTGACCTGCGCAAACGAACCCGTCCGAAGATCATCTTGCACGGTCGTTGCACAAGCCGAACAGCGCAGGAGTCACGCGGCCCTCGTGTAGGCGCTCTGGACCGCGATGCGGATCTTGGAACCGGCTCCCACGATCCGGTGCACGTACTTACGCAGAGTAAAGGCAGGATCGGCGTGTCCGAGCCGATCCGCGAGCGTGTACACGTCTACCCCGCCGTTGATCATCATCGACGCGTACAGGTGTCGGAGGGCGTGCATCATCATGTCGCGGGACTTCTCCCAGCGCCGTCCCTTCGCGTTGGGGTCGAGGGGCTTGATGAGGCCGGCCGCCGCCAGAGCAGGCTTCCAGCGGTAGGAGTTGAACCAATTCGACTGAATGGCGGTCTTCTCTCGAGTGTAGAAGATCAGCTGCACCGTGACCGGGTCGCCGCCTTTGCTGCCCCACGGTCGGGTCACCTCGACGGGCGGGTACTTCTCCATGTGCTCGCGCAGGGGGATGGCCACGTCGTCGGTCAGTTCGACCCACCGGTCCTTCGGGTCCTCGTCGCCTCCCCCTTTGGGGAGGGCGTATGCCAGGAACGAGCCGTCGTGGACTACTTGCCGTTGCACGTGCACCATCGGGCCGTCCGGATGTGCCCAATCGATGTCGTCTGGTGACAGGCCGAATATTTCTCCTTGACGGAGGCCCAGGCCGCGACCGCAGTCGACGAGTGCCTTGTAGCGGTCGGGAAGTTCGGCCCGGATCTTCTCGGTGTCCTCCCACGTCAGGGTCAGCTCTGCCCGGCCGCCATCTCCTCGCTTCGGCTTGGCGTCCTGCACTGATTTGGCGAGGCATGGATTTTTGGGTATCAGGCTGTCGTCCACAGCCAGGTCAAAGACAGCCCGAAGATTGTCGAAGACCAGGCGCAGCGTGGAACTTTCGAGCAGCCGACGACGGTCGTGTAGCCAGTTCAGCAAAGACGACGCGTTCACGTCCTTTACACGCATCTTCCCAACTGCGGTAGGGACGATGTGTAGGTGAACCCGCTCCCTGTGGCGTCGGTATGTGCGCGGGTTCTTGTGCTCGTGCCCCTTGAGCCACGTGAGGGCGAGTTCACCGACCCTGACCTCTCCGGCGCGAGGGTTGATATATGACCCGTCGTCCACTCCGGACCGCATCTTGGTCTCGTGCCTGCGGGCTTCGGCCTCGGTGCGGAACAACTCCGTCTGCTGGATACCTTCCCGGTTACGCCAACGGGCCTGCCACCGCTTCCCGACCCCATGATCCATCGTCGGAACCTTGCCGTGTTCCCTGCAGGTCGACGCTCCGGCTTTCGGGCGTGACTTGTGCCAACGGTCGTACGGCATGGACTTAACTCCTAATTGTCGGGCGGCCTTGATGTTGTTGGTGGGGTTCTCTCGTATCAGGGTCGTCATCGAGGGTGAAATCGTGTGGTCGTTCATCGCGGCTTGATTGAATGGAATGTTGATCCAGGGAAACGGAAATGTCAAACGTATTTTCTGGGTTATTGCGACATGGGGATCCAGAGTGGTGGGGAAGGATCTCGCCCTAGCTGAATCCTCGCTGAGGTATCGGTGAGGATTCAGCGAGCCCTCGCCGAGGGTTCGCTGGTGTCTTTCGAGAGTTCTGCAGAGTCTCAGGAATTTCACGGCAAGCCCTTTTATTTGGCGCGGCTGGAATCTCATGTCACTGTTCCGTGCACCGCCACAGTGGGCAATCGCTCGCGTGGTTCTTTCCTGCCCGATTCCGAGCCGTTCTGGAGCACCCATGCGTCGAACCACTGCCCGTGCGGCAGAAGCCGCCAGTGATGCGGGGGACCGCCGCCCGCTGATGAGCGCTGAGGAACTGGCCCACTTCCTCGGCGTGCCGCTGAACACGGTCTACGTATGGAATCACCGACGCCAGGGTCCGCGAGCCCACAAGGTCGGCCGCTATTTGCGCTACCGCTGGCCGGAGGTGGAGGCATGGCTGGAAGCTCAGGTGGTGGATCGCGCGGTCTGAATTGGTGGAATAGGCCTGTGCCTTTGTGTCAGGGCCCCGGCGTGTGCCGGAGATGTCCGGTTGATCACGTGAGGCCGTAAAGGCTGAGAGTGCGGTGGCGGTCGGTGTGGGCCCGGCGTCCGGCGGCAATGTTGACGTAGCCGGCCAGGTCCAGGGCGCCACGGATCAGGTCGCGGATCGCGGCGAGGACAGCGGGCGTGTTATGAGTCCTGACCTGGGATTTGTCTTCGTTGAAGGTGACATCTCGGCACCAGTGGACGGTGTTCTCCACGGTCCAGTGGCCCCGGGCCCAGGTGGCGATCTCGGCGGCGGTGGCCTGTTCGGCGGGCAGGTCAGTGATCGCGTAGACGGTCTCGGTGGACCACTTCTTCGCACCGTAGAGGCGGCGCTTGCGGCGGATGCGCAGGACCTGGGCGGCGTAGGGGAAGAGCAGGCCCGCGACGCTGACCACCTGGACGTGTCGCTCCTCGTCGCGGCCATGACCCGGGGCGTCGTCGCGGTGGATGACCGGCACCTGCTTCCAGGGCAGGGCCTGCAGCTGGTGGGCCAGGTTCTTCTGGTTGCCCTTGACAGTCAGAAGGTAGTGGGCGCCACGTTCGTGCAGGTAGATGGCGTGGGTGCGTTGTGCCTGCAAGGCATCCACGGTGATGACGGCGCCGGTCAGGACCGCGTCGTCGATCTGTTCCAACAGGGGCTGGAACTCCCGGATTTCGTTGGTCTTCGCGCCGATCTCGCGGGAGGCGAGGGTGGTGCCGTCGCCGTGCCGGACCGCGGAGAGGACGAAGACTTGACTGCCGTCGTCGCGCTTGGCTCCGCGCCTTGCCGTCGATCTCGATCGCCCGGCGCCGCGTGCGGGCGGGACCGGTGGTCAGGAACGCCTGGTGGGCGCGGCGTTGTTCACGCTCGATGCCGCCGTGCGGCATCTGCCGGGTCGGGGCCACGGGCGTATCGGAGAGCAAGGGGTGCAGATAGGCGTACCCGGCCGCGCTCAGCTCGGCGGGATCGCACCCAACGGGAAGCTGCCGGTGTGGATGGCGGCCTACGGGCCCAAGGCGCTCGCCCTCGCCGGGCAGAAGGCCGACGGCTTCATCCTCCAGCTCGCCGACCCGTTCCCGACCGAGTGGATGGTCAAGGCCGTCCGGGAGACGGCGCGGGAGGCCGGCCGCGATCCCGACGCGCTCACCGTCTGCGTCGCCGCCCCCGCGTACGTGACGGCCGACGACTCCCCGGCGGCGCTGGCGCACGCCCGCGAGCAGTGCCGCTGGTTCGGCGGCATGGTCGGCGACCACGTCGCCGACCTGGTGTCCAAGTACGGCGAGCACTCCGCCATGGTCCCGGACGAGCTCACCGCGTACACCAAGGACCGGCAGGGCTACGACTACTCCCACCACGGCCGCGCCGACAACCCCGACACCACCTTCGTGCCCGACGAGATCGTCGACCGCTTCTGCCTCCTCGGCCCCGCCGAGGCCCACATCGAGAAGCTGCGGCACCTCAAGGACCTCGGCGTCGATCAGTTTGCCGTCTACGACATGCACGACAACCGCGAGGGGACCATCGACGCGTACGGCACCGACATCATCCCGTCCTTCGTTTGACGCTCGTAGACGCTGGGCGGCACGTTGGTTGCTGCCCTCACTGCCCGGGACCGAAAACCACCCCCGTCAGGGTCTGGTTGACGTGTCCGAGCCAGCTCTCGCCGTACGTGTGGAAGCCGGCCGTAGGGATGCCGTCCAGCGCAGAGGGGAAGGCCGCCGAGAGGTTCTTGGCGTCCATCTCCAGGCGCCGGAATCCGCAGTTGAACAGGACCGCGCCGGACGTGCCGCCGAGGTCCAGGCGTGCTCGACGGAGGGCGGTGCGGGTGTCGGCGAGCAGGTTGCCGGAGCGCATCACGTCCACCTGCATGCCGGGCAGGATCTGCGCCCAGAGCCGCAGGCTGCCATCGGGGGTGCTCGCCTGCGGGGTGCGGATCCAGGGCTGACCGTCGAGCATCAGCCCCACTGGGTGCTCCATGAAGATGTCGACGTCCAGAGACTCGACGACCACACCCACCGCGTCGGCGTAGACCTGGGCCGCAGGCCGTCCGTCGAACTCGTGCACCGTGCGGAGAGCCGGGGTGGCGCTCGTGACGCGCAGTACCGTGCCGGTCGGCGTGAAGGAACAGGTCTTGACGATCTGGAAGGGGACGGCGCTGCGGCACAGCATCAGGGCCACGCCCTCGTACGACACCTCCGCACCGACCGCCACCCAGGTGGCTTGGAGGGCGAAATCGTCGCCGGCGGAGCCGCCGACGAAGTCCAGCAGGGGTGCGGCGTTCCCCAGCATGTCGTTGACCTGCTCCTCGGCCGCGTGCATGCCGTCGACAAGGAGGAAGCCGAAGTGGTGGGTGGGGTCGATATGGCGGAGCTGGATGCGGATGCGCTCCTCCAGGGCCTGTACCGCTGCGGCGGTGCCCTCGCCCGCGTCCGCGCCGATCGTTCCGAGCACCGCCGTGGCCGTGCTGAGCACGTCGCCAGGCAGCGCTCCGGCGGAGATGCCGCCGGTGCCGTTGCGTAGGTCGGTGAACTCGCCGGCGGTGGAGCAGCCGACGACCGTGGTGCCGGGGAAGTGGCTGCTCATGGCGGGGGCGAGGACGCCGGGGTCGTACGCGCTGGAAGCGAAGTACAGGAGCGCGGTGGGCGTGCGTCCGGCCAGGCCGTGGTCGAGGTCGCGGAACAGCCGGGCGATTGCCTGTGGCGCGGGACCGGTGGCGTGGGCGCGGACAACACCGGAGCGTGAGGGAGGAGGGAAGGTCATCGGGTCGCCTTGGAGAAGAGCCGCTTCCAGCGCCGCAGCGGACCGTCGGCCGGGACGGACCTGGCTGAGGTGCCCAGGGCGGTGGCGGGATAGGACGGGTGAGTGGCGCCGTACGAGTCCGAGGTTCGGCCGGAGGTGTCCGGGCCGGGGAGGACGGAATCGGGCGCGAACGACGGCAGGGAGTAGCCCAGGACGAGCAGGATGCGCAGGACGTTGTGGACGACTGATGGGTCGGTGTGCTGGTCCGGGCGCGGATTGCGCAGGTCCGCGCCGGTGCGCAGAGCCACCCGCGTGCAGATGGCGGCGAGGGCACGCTCGTCGCCGGGGAAGTGGCGGGTGCGGAGCTCGGTGAACACGTCGCCGAGCGAGTCGACGGGCCCGGCCGTCGTGAACGCCGCACCCGTGCCGGATCGCGGCGGCTCGTCGTGACCGCCCCCCCGATCGGGCCCGTGCCGAGCCCGAGACCAGGCTCGCGCTCAACCAGGTGTAGCAGGCGATCCAATGGGAGCTGAGCAGCGAGCCCCACTCGCCCTTGTGGATCTCGTGAGCGGCGTCCAGCAACGCTCGCCCGGACGAGCGGTACCAGGCCTCCGGAAAGCCCTGGCGCTGGTGCGCGGCGCCGACCCGGCGCAGGGTCGACTCGACGACCTCCGGGGTGTCCTGGGTGAGAGCCGCCCACAGCACCGAGCGGACCAGCCCGTCGCAGAGCGGCCGCCCCTGCTGAGGAGTCAACTCCCGGATGGCGGGCAGGATGTCGATCATGCAGGCGTAGAAGAGCTCGACGAACTCGTGTTCCCTGCGGAAGAGCAGCTGACAGGAGAACTGCACGGTGCGCAGGTTCTCGGCGGACGGCCGCGGGGGAGGGGGATAGGCGTCTGTCACACCGGCTTCCAGAGCGCTGAGAGTGGATCGGATGCGCCCCGTGGCGCACGGTGCGGGGCAGCTCGTGCGGCACGGGGCGGGAGGAGCACTATGCGCCGGTCGACACACTCATAACTGTCTCGATCTGAGACATCACCACTGACGTATGTCCGCTCGCTTTCCCGCGGTCGGCCAGGTCGCCGAAGTGGGCGTCGAACGCCTTGATCAAGTCTGCGGCCCAGCGGGTGACGAGCTTCTCGCCTTCCGTCGCGCTCGCGCCGGTGGGGTCACCAAGTACAGGCAGTACCGGGGCGTCGGCCTGTCAGCCCGCGGACGCGGTGGCAGGGTCGAACGCGACGACGCCAGGCTCGATTAGCCGCGCGTCGGTGTTGGTCAGGGTGCCGTACGGCTGCAGGCGGTCGCGGAACACGTCGTCGAAGGCCCGCTCGACGTCCTGCACGGTCCAGGAGTCGCGCGTCAGCGGCTGGTCGAGGACCTGGGGGTGGGTCATCAGGTGCAGCTCGCGCCCGTTCGCGAGGCGTACGACCTGACCGTTGACGCCCTTGCTTAGGTCGGACAGCAGGTAGAGGACGATGGGCGCGTTCGTCGCGGGCGGCGGCGCGACCGCCTGCCCGCCGAAGTACTTCGTGTAGGCGGCCGTACCGGCGTCCATCATGGGGGTGGAGGCGTGCGGGGCCATGGCGTTGACACGGATGTCCCCGCCCTGGGCGCCGAACTCGTTCGCCCAGGCGTAAGTGAGCGAGGCGACCGCACCCTTGGCCGCCGCGTACGCGTTCATCATCCGCAGACCGACCTGCGCGGCCGAGGTGACGTTGACGATGGACCCGCTTCCCTGCATCGCGGCGAGCCCGTGCACCGACATGAAGTAGGTCCCGTAGACGCCGATGTCGATGTGCCGGCGGATGTCGGCCTCGGTCTCGGTGCCCGCGACCACAGGGTTCAGGTAGCCGGCGTTGTTCACCAGGCCGTCGAGCTTGCCAAAGCGTTCCACGGCGGCCGCGACGAGCTTCTCGCAGCTGTCCCAGTCGGTGACGTCGGAGACGACGGCGAGCGCCTCGCCGCCCGCGTCGTTGATCGAAGCGGCGACTGCCTCGACGGCCTCCGCGTTGATGTCCGAGATGACCACGCGCGCGCCCTCGGCGACGGCCGCGCGCGCGTACGCCTCGCCGAGACCGCGGCCTGCGCCGGTGATGAGGACGTGCTTGCCCTGGAGGACTCCCGTGCTGGTCATGGTTCAAACTCCCTTGTCTGAGCTGGTCTGGGCGTCCGGTCACTTGGACCGGTGCGGCCCGAAGCCGTTGGTCATCACCGTGTCGGTGTAGGTGGAGAGGTCGTCGGAGTCGTCCCACCACTCCGTGAAGGTCGAGTAGTCGACGTCCTGGTCGAAGCCGAGATCCTCGACCTTGTCCGTCCACCTCTCGGCGGCAGCGGTGGACTCCTCCACGAGCTCCTCGCCGTCGCGGACGGTCGAGGCGCGCAGGCCATGGAGGACCTCCTCGTTCGTCGCGGCCAGGGCCGCCCGCGCCGGTTCGTCCAGACGGGTGAACGCCCCGTCTTGCCTCTGTCGCGACCTCGGCCAGGTGGGCCAGGCTATGGCCGTGATGTTCTCCTCAAGTAGACGCTCGTGCTGTCCCGGATCAGCTGCTGGGCGACGAGGGGCAGGATCTCCTACCGGCCGTTGCTGAACGCGAGGCCGCCTCCGACGGCGGCGAACGTCGCATCGGAGTCGAACACGCCGTGAGGGGCCTCCGGCGCGACGCCACCGAGGAGGGCCGCGGGGCCGTCCGCGATGATGCAGTCGACCACCCGCGCTGCACGCTCTCGAAGAAATCGTGTAGACGATTGACGCGGGGGTAGCACCGAGTGCCTCGACCGGCTGGTTCTGGATCGTGCTGGTGGCCGCGACGGCGACCCCCAGCGTCTGCTCGAGCGAGCCGCTCTCCTCGGTGCAGAGGAGCCCGTTCGCACCGCCGCTCCAGACCGGCACAAGGGGGACGAGGCAGTGGGCGTCCCGTTCGGCCATGATCTCGAGGGTGCTGAACGCGACCTCGTTGGCCCAGGTGTTGGACTGCAACACCCCGACGACAGGCGAGCCCTCGTTGAGTATGCCCGCGTCGATGAGCGCGTTCGTCGCGGGGTAGCCGCTGGGCTCGTAGTAGATGAGGACGCTGCCGACGTCGAGCCGCCCGTCGGCGAGCGCGTCGTCGATCTCGGTCGCACCGGCCGCCGCGTTGGTGTAGGCGATCTCCAACGTGATCTTTCCGCCCGACCACTCCTCGATGCGGGCCAGGAAGTTCTCCGTGTTCAGGTGGCTCGCCGCCCCCTGCGGGGCGGGGTCTGGGCGTAGAGCTCGATCGGCTCGATGCCCTCGAACGCCGCGACGTACTGCTCCTCCGGCGGAGCCTGCGCCGGTGTCGGCGCTGCTGCCGCCCGCGCAGCGACTGGCGAGCGCGAGCAGCGCGGCGGTTGCCGCTGCGGCACCTGCTGGGCGCGTCCTTGTGCCCCGATCGTTGTGTGCAGTCATGTCCACGCCTCTGTGTGATGGGCACGAGGAGCACCGCACAGGGATGACGTCGTGACCTGGGACCGTTACCGGGAGCCTCCTCAAAACATCCGCCTTCCGAGGGTTGCTCTCACCATACGCGTGCGACTGGGCTGGGTAGGTACCCGACGGAGCGGGTCAGACCAGCAGCAGCATCGGGTTCTCGATCCGCTCGACGAACGCCGCGAGCCACTGCGCGGCGAGCGCGCCGTCGATGACGCGGTGGTCGGCCGAGAGCGTCACCGTCATCACCGTGCCCACGGCCAGCTCCCCGTCGTCCACGACGGGCACCTGGCGGGCCGCGCCGACCGCGAGGATCCCCGCCTGCGGCGGGTTGAGGATCGCGGAGAACTCCTGGCTGCCATACATGCCGAGGTTCGACACGGAGAAGGAGCCGCCCTCGAGCTCGTGCTGCTTGAGGCGCCCGGCCCGTGCGCGCTCGGCGAGGTCCTGCACCGTGCGCGCGATCTCGCTGACGGCCAGCCGGTCCACGTCGCGCACGACGGGGGTGACGAGCCCGCCCTCGATCGCGACGGCCACCGCGACGTCGACCGTGAGGTGGCGGTGCAGGACGGTCTCGCCCCAGGTGGCGTTCGCCTCCGGGACCGCACGCAGGGCTCCCGCGACGGCCTTGAGCACGAAGTCGTTGACCGACACCTTGACGTCGGCGACCGCGTTGACCTGCTTGCGCAGGGCGAACAGCTCGTCGACCCGCGCGTCCGCGACGAGGTAGAAGTGCGGCACCGAACTCTTGCTCTCGGTGAGACGGCGCGCGATCGCGCGCCGCATGGAGGTCAGCGGGACCTCCTCCACGCCGTCCGGGACTGCGGCGCCAGAAACCGGCGCAGCGGGTACCGGTACTGGTGCCGCGACGGGCGACGCAGCCGCTGCAGGCTCGGCGCCGGACGCCGCCGTGTGCGTGGGGACGTCGCGTCCCTCCGGGACCGCACTCTCGATGTCACGGCGCACGATCCGGCCGTTCGGTCCCGTCCCCGTGATCGTGGCGAGGTCGATGCCGCGCTCCTTCGCCAGCCTGCGCACGAGCGGGCTGGAAAAGGGTCGGCCGAAGGGATCGCCCGGCCCCCCGGGGGTTGGGCAGGACTGCGGCACGGCGCTCGCGGTCCCTGCCGCCGCCGAGAGGGCGGCAGGCGCAGGCGCAGCGGCCGCGGGGGAGAAGGCGGCCGGTGCCGAGACCACCGGGGCGTCCCCGTCGGGCACCCCCTCGACGGCCTCGCCCGGCGCGCCGACCGCGACGATCGGGTCCCCGACCGCGACGGGGGCTCCCTCGTCGGCGAAGACGTGCAGCACGGTCCCCTCGACCTCGGAGGCGTACTCGACGACCGCCTTGTCGGTCTCGATCTCGGCGAGGGCTGTGCCGACGACGATCTCCTGGCCGAGCGCGACCAGCCAGGTGGTGATCGCGGCCTCGGTGGTGCCGGCGAGCACCTCGGGCATGCGCACGACGGTGGCCATCAGGCACCCCCCATCCCGGCGCGGACCTGCTCGATCCCCGCGATGACCTCTTCGGTGCGGGCGATCGCGGCGCGCTCGAGCACCTTGGAGATGCTGGGGCTGGCCTCCGAGCCGGTGACCCGCTGTACGGGCTGGTCGAGCCAGTCGAAGAGGCGGCGTTGGATCTCGTCGGCGAGCCAGCCGCCGTACGAGGTGCCCTCGGCACCCTGCTCGACGATCAGCACGGCGTTGGTCTTCTTCACCGACGCCTCGATGGTCTCCCAGTCGATCGAGGCGCGGTCGAGCCAGCGCAGGTCGACGACGTCGGCGTCGAGACCGGTCTCCTCGACCGACTCCAGGACGTAGTGGACCATCGACAGGTAGCTGATGATCGTGACGTCGGAGCCCTCGCGCCGCAGTGCGGCCTTGCCGAACGGCAGCTGGTAGTCGAGGTCCTCGGGGACCTCGTCGGCCCGGGCGTACAGGTCGACGTGCTCGATCACGAGCACCGGGTCCTCCAGGGCGAGCGCGGCGTTCATCAGACCGACGTAGTCGGCGGCCGTCGACGGTGCGACGATCCGCCAGCCGGGGCTGGTCGCGAAGACGCCCGCGGGGTCCATGAGGTGCTGGGAGCCGTACCCGGAGCCCATCGCGACCTTGGTGCGCAGCACGAGCGGCACGGGGTTGACGCCGCCGAACATGTGGCGGGCCTTGCCGATCTGGTTGAAGACCTGGTCGGCGGCGACCCACATGAAGTCGGGGTACATGAACTCGACCACGGGGCGGAAGCGGCCGTCGAGCGCAAGGCCGCCCCCGAGTCCGACGAAGGCGTTCTCGCTGATCGGGGTGCCGAGGACCCGCTCGGGGAAGCGCTTGGCCAGGCCTTTGGTAGCACCGTTGGTGCCACCGCCGAGGCGGTGCACGTCCTCGCCCATGACGACGATCCGGTCGTCCTGCTCCATGCGGCGGCCCATCACGGCCGAGACGGCGTCGATGAACTTGCCGCCCTTGCCGGTGAACGGAGCGGTCGCCGGGTCGAGCGTGCGCGCACCGTCCAGCTCGCTGGTGTCGCCGCGCAGGCCGACGTCGACGAACTCGGGCTCGGGCCACAGCTCGGGGCGGATGCGCCGCTTGCCGTCGGTATCCGGGTCGGCCTCGAGCAACTGCGCGGCGACCTCCCGCATCGCCTGCTGCGTCTGCTCGCGCACCGAGGCGACCTCGGCCTCGTTCACCAGGCCCAGCCCCTGCATCTCGGCGGCGACGCGCAGCAGCGGGTCGCGCTCGCGCCAGGCATCCTCCTCGTCCTTGGTGCGGTAGCCGAAGGCGCTGCCGGGGTAGGGGCCGTTCTGGTGGAAGAAGCGGTACACCGTGGCCTCGATGACGGCCGGGCCCTCCCCCGCACGCATCCGCTCGGCGGCCTCGGTCGTCGCAAGGTGCACGGCGAGGGGGTCCATGCCGTCGACGCGCCAGCCCGGCACGCCGAAGCCCTGGCCGCGCACCGACAGACGGGTGTCGGCGGTGATCTCGGAGACGTGCGTGGAGACGCCGTAGAGGTTGTTCTCGATGAAGAACCCGGTGGGGAGCTTCCACGTGGCGGCGAGGTTCATGCTCTCGAGCACAGAGCCGATCTGGCTGGCTCCGTCGCCGAAGTAGTTGATTGTCAGGTCGGTGGTGCCCGCGTGCTTCTGCGCCCACGCGTTGCCGGTGGCCATCGGGGCGCCGCCGCCCACGATCGCGTTGGTGCCGAGCGCCCCCGCCTCGAACCACTGCAGGTGCATCGACCCGCCGCGCCCACGGCAGTACCCCTGCGCGAGACCGAGGATCTCGGCGAGGGTCTTCTGCAGGACGTCGCGTATCTCGGTCGTGACGAGGGTGGTGAGGTCGGAGCGGACGCCGCCCACGTGGGTCAGCGCCTTCGCCAGGAACTGGTGGTGCCCGCGGTGGGACCCGTTGACGGCGTCCGTCGAGCGCAGGCCGATGATCGAGCCGACCGCGCCGCCCTCCTGGCCGATGCTCGAGTGGGCAGGCCCGTGGACGAGCCCCTCGCCGGCGAGCTCCAGCACGGTCTCCTCGAAGGCGCGGACCAGGTGCAGCTGTGCCAGCATGCCCGCGAGGAGCGCCGGGTCGGCGCGCTTCCAGTCCGCGGGGGTGGTGCTCAGCTCGACCCACGGGGTCTGTGTGTCGAGTCGGCGATGCTTCGCCATGGTCGTCCCTTCAACGCACGCCAGCGTGCGCGTCGTCCTCGTGGAAGTGGTGCGGGTCGGGTGGAAGAAGGTGCCCCGCCGGTCTCAGCCGACGGTCTGGATCATCTCTTCGCGCTTGTAGTGGTCGAGCAGCTCGGCGCCGTCGGCGGTGATCACGAGGAGGTTCTCGAGCCGGACGCCGCCCACACGGTGCTGCCCCTCGATGCCCTCGATCGCGATGACCATGCCTTCCTTGATCTGCTCGGGGTGGTCGAAGGACCACTCGCGG
Organism: Streptomyces atratus; assembly: GCF_040655115.1. Taxonomy (GTDB): domain Bacteria; phylum Actinomycetota; class Actinomycetes; order Streptomycetales; family Streptomycetaceae; genus Streptomyces; species Streptomyces atratus_D. The sequence continues at coordinate 33,523 of NZ_JBFAJH010000039.1, forward strand.
GTGATCACCGGGGGGTTGTAGTGGATGGCGCGCGAACCGGCGTTGACCAGGCCGACCCCGTGCCCGAGCTCGAGGCTGAAGCACTCGGTCTCGGACCCGAAGCCCAGCTCTTCGGCGGGGGCGAGCACGGCCGCGACGTCCGCGGTGCTCGCGCCGGGGCGCATCAGGGAGATCGCGTGGTCGAGGCGGTCGGTGAGCTTCGCGTACGACGAACTCTCCGCCGCGGATGGCGCGCGGCCGACGATGAACTGGCGGTACAGGCACGCGGTGTAGCCCATGTAGGACGTCCCGCAGGTCAGCAGGTAGGCGAGGTCGCCGTACTCGACGATGCGGTCGCCGCCGCTGATGCCCCGCGGGAAAGACAGCGGGCCCGACAGCAGGCGGGCCGCGCCGATCTCGGCGCCCGCGTCCTCGATGGCGCGGCGGGCTGCGGTCGAGAGCTGTGCCTGGCGGACGCCGGGGCGCAGGTTCGCACGGACTGTCTCGTAGCCGGCGGTCGTCAGGCTGGCGGCCATGGAGATGCAGGCGATCTCGTCGGCCGTCTTGACGGTCCCGCACTCGAGCAGCAGCGGCAGGCCCGGGACCGTGTCGATGCCCGCGGCGTGGAGAGCACGCATCCCCGCCTCGTCGATCTCGCTCACGGCGAGCTGCTCGCCCGTGAGGGACCGCTCGGCGAGTTCGTCACGGATCTGCGCGGCGAAGGCGACGGACAGCTCCGCGATCGCCGACGCAGGGGCCACCCCGCCCAGCCAGGAGATGGCCGGACGCCACTCGGGCACCCACGGCGCCTGGTCGGGCATCTGCTGCAGGGAGCCCGCGGGGGAGAACACGACCGGGTCGCCCTCGGCGAAGAACAGGGCGTAGCCGGTCTGCAGCTGGTACTCCCCCCAGTGGAACCCCGTCAGGTAGCGAACGTTGTCGGCCCCGGCCAGCAGGAGCGCCGGCACACCCTTCTCGTGCATCAGGGCTCGCATCCGGTCCGCGCGCTCGCGGCGCATCCGGTCGACGTCCACGCCGACGTGGAGCTCGGAGCGGGCGGGGCCGAAGTGCAGCTTCTGGTGGTGTCGAGGGTGCATCGGGTGCCTTTCTCCGTGTACTGGTACCGCGCGGGGCGGGGAAGGTGGGCTCAGGCGCCGCTGAGCGTGTGCCGGCTCCGGTCGAACGGGACGACTCGGTCGAGCGCGCCGTCGCGGACTTTCTCGACCCACGCGGGGTCGGCGATCAGGGCGCGGCCGAGGGCGACCACGTCGAACTCGCCGGCGTCGAACTGCTCGGCGAGCAGCTCGAGGCGTTCCTCGAGCGACTCGCGGATCACGACGGGCACCTTCTCGGCAGAGGATCCGGCGCCGCGGAACTCGGTGTCGACCCCGACGGACCCGACGGTGATGACGCCGGCCCCGGTGAGGTGCTTCGCCCACCCGGCCAGGCTGAGCGTTGGGTCGTCCTCGGGGAACTCGGGCAGCCAGTGGCGCCGGGTGGAGGCATGGAGGATGTCCACCCCGGCGTCGACCAGCGGTACGAGGAGGCTTTCGAGCGCGCGGGGAGTCTCGGCGATGCGTTCCGTGTAGCGGTCGGCCTTCCACTGCGAGAAGCGGAAGACGATCGCGAGGTCGTCGCCCACGGCGCCCCGCACGGCCTTCACGACCTCCGTCGGCAGGACGGTGCGGCTGCCGTAGCGGTCCTCGCGCTGATTAGTGCGGTGCCAGAGGAACTCGTCGAGCAGGTAGCCGTGGGCGCCGTGCAGCTCGACCCCGTCGAACCCGATCCTGCGGGCGAGCGCGGCCGCCTCGGCGAAGCCCGCGACGACCGCGTCGATCCCGGCGGTCGTCAGGGGCTCGCCGAGCGGTCTCCCGTCGAGGTCGAGGCCGGACGGCGACTGCGGTGGCACCCCCGGGTTGAGCGGGGAGGCGGGGCCACGCAGCGCCCCGACGTGCCAGAGCTGCGAGACGATCGCCGAGCCCTCGGCGTGCACGGCGTCGACGACCTGTCTCCAGCCGTCGGCCGCGGCCTCGGTGAGGTGCGGCACCGTCACCCTGTGCCCTGACGCCTCGCCGCCGACGTATGTGCCCTCGGTGATGATCAGCGCGGCCCCGCCCGCAGCGCGGGCCCGGTAGTGCTCGGCGTTCTCGGCCACGGGGATCCCGCCCGGTGACATCTCGCGGGTCATCGGGGCGAGCGCGAACCGGTTGCGCAGGTGGAGCGACCTGACGTCCAGGGGCGAGTGCAGCGCATCCAGGGTGCCGCGGGTGTGCATGCCCATCACGCACCGCCCGCCTGGATCTGCTCCCACCGGACCGTCGATGGGTGGACGACCAGCGGCGTCACCGTGATGTCGAGGTAGTGGAACAGCGGCAAACCGCTGATCAGCGTGTGCAGCTCGTCGTTGTCCTCGACGTCCCAGACTGCGAGCGTGGCATACGCCCCGGCCTTGCGCCAGACGTGCAGCTGCTTGCCCGCGCGCCGGGCCTCCATCCCGTAGTCACTCTCGGCCTGCGTCAGCGCCTCCCACGCGTCGGCGTCGAGCGTCTCGGGCTTGCGGACCTGGATGTCCACCAGGAAGAGCATGTCTGTTCTCCTCTCTCACGCGGGCTGGACCACCGGCGCACCGGTGATCGCGGCCAGCGCCTTCGCGACAGTGGTGGGGGCGTCGTCGGTGACGCGGGCCAGGACGTGGCCGTCCGGGCGCACGAGCACGGCGCCGTCGGCGTCGATCCCGTAGGTGGCCAGCGCCCCTGGGGCCAGGTCGACGGACGTGGCGGGCACGCCGTGGTCGGCAGCCGCACGGACCGCCTCGCCCGCGGCGCGCGCCCCGATGGCCGCGAAGACCGTCACCCCGGAACCGAGCACGTCGAGCGTTGAGGTGGTGCGCGCCTCGTCAAGCCACACGTGCGGGGCCCGCTCGCCGGGGGCGGCGCTCGGGGTGTACGTGCTGACCGGCCACGGGCCGCGGGGCTGGTCGGGCTCCAGGACGACCGCGCCTTGGTCGTAGCGGTAGCCGATGTCCAGGCCGAGGTGGTGGAAGTTCTCGGTGCGGAACGTGCGCGGGCCATCGTGCTCGGCCCCCACGTGCGACCGGAAGTTCAGGACCGCCTCCTCGCGGTCGAACAGCGCGACCGGGCGCCGCTCCGGGCCGTAGGTCCCGAGCAGCGCGGGGGTGGCCCAGCCCCGCAGGACGGCGGCGAGCTTCCAGGTGAGGTTGTGGACGTCCTGGATGCCGGCGTTCTGGTTGAACCCGCCGTAAGGAGGCATGACGTGCGTCGCGTCTCCCGCGAGGAAGATCCGGCCCTTCTGGTAGTCGCTCGCCACCCAGGCGCCGACCTCCCACGTGCGGTAGTCGATGATCTCGACGTCCAGGTCGGGGTCCCCGGCGGCCAGGCGGACCTGCTCCTGCCAGTCGACCTGGTCGACCGGCAGACGGTCGAGGACCGGAGGTCGGCCGAGCATCGCCACACGTCCCTCGGTGTCGACCGGTACGAACACCACGGTGCCGACGGTGTCGGGGTTGTCGATGTAGATGAAGGCGGACTCGCTGTCCGTGCGCGACGTGATGAGGTCCGAGCGGAACAGCACGCTCACCGACTGCTGCAGCGAGGGCTCGCCGTCACGCTCGATGCCGAGCTGCTCGCGGATGCCGCTCTGCGCACCGTCGGCGCCGATCACGTAGGCCGCCTCGACCGTCTCGGTGCTGCCGTCGAGCCGGGAGCGCAGCTCGAGCCGCACACCGTCCTCGATCTCGATCACCGACAGGACCTCCGTCGACAGGCGGACGTCCACGGGAGGCTGCAGCGCGGCCTCGCGCAGGACCGGCTCCAGGATGTCCTGCGAGCACAGGAACACCTCGAGAGGGAGCGGGGAGAGGTCGTTCTCGCCCCCGTCGGCGACCACCGAGGACTCGACGACGTCGCTCCAGGGGGAGGCGGCGTCCTTGCCGAGATAGCGCACGGGAGGGGTCGCGAGCCCGGCGGCGCGCACCCGCTCCTCGATGCCCCACGAGCGGAAGATCTCCATGGTGCGGACGTTCACGGCGCGGGACTTCGGGTGGAGCGCAGGCTCGGCATGTTTGTCGATCACCATGACGCTGACACCCCGGCGGGCCAGGTCGATCGTCGCGCTCAGCCCGACGGGGCCGGCGCCGACCACAGCAACATCGATGCGACTCATAAAACTATCCTAACATGAAAGCAGCCGTCACAATATGAAAGTTGTGCTGGCGCGAGGTGGGTTCACCAGTCGGCGTCGTAGGTCGGGTCGTCCGGGTACAGGCCACCGAAGGTCGACGTGGGCGGGATCTTGAACAGCTCGGCGTAATCCGCCTCGGGGCCGAGGCGCTGCGCCCAGTCCCACACGCATGTGCGCGACAGCACCTTCCACACGCCCTCGCGGCGCTCGCAGAGGTCCCGGTAGCGCCCGCAGAGCACGTCCGAGGGGTCGTCGCCCGGACGCACCCGCACGTAGATGAACGCCGTCTCCCGCCGTGCGCGGTCGCCGTCCAGGTCCACCAGCATGTTCGTCACGTAGTGGTTGGCCCGGTGGCCGAGCTGCTCCTGGAGCTCCATCGTCCAGTCGCAGAAGTCGTGGGAGGTGCCCACGAACATGCCGTGGTTCTCGGTCGACTCGGGCCAGTAGGTCGACTTCATGAGGCCGAGCTCCTTGCGGTCCATGCCGCGGCAGTAGCGCGCCATGTTCTCGGAGAGCTCCTGCTTGGCGAGCAGGGTGCGCAGCTGCTCTTGCTCGGCGCCCGTCAAAGGGTCCGTCGCGCTCGGCAATGGTGTGTCGGCCATCTTCGATGCCTCCTTGCGTGTGCTGTCGGGGCGGCCCCGGAGCCACGGCAGGCCCCGGGGACGGGTGGTGCTGCCGCGTCGTGGCACTACTGCGTCGCGCCCAGGTCGGGCGGCCAGGTGACGATCTCCGGGAAGAGGATCAGGACCACCGCGACCAGGACGGCGACGGGCAGTAGCCAGAAGGTCGCCGAGAAGATGTCAGCGACCACCTGGCGACCTCGGCGTACGGCACGGTGGCCGGCTGGCCTCGCACGAGCGTCTCGCCGCACAGCACGTACATGCCGAGCAGTGACGAGACGACCATCGCGAAGGCCACCGACACCTTCAGGAACAGCAGAAGGACCATGGTCAGGACGCCGACGACCTCGCGCGGGACCTGCGGGGACACGCCGACAGCGGCCCCGGCGAACCTTGGCCAGGGCGATGGCTGGACGACCCAGGAGTGGACGGACCGTTCAACGGGCTCCCCGGTCCCGTCCTGCGTGGACGGGACCGGGGTGCCGTGCTCTTCTCGATCACCTTCAGCACAGGGTCACGCACCTTCCGGCTCGAGATCGTGGAGCTGGTCGTGCTCGGGCACGGCGTGGCCGCGGTGGCCCTACACGGAGACGACGGCAGGCTGCGCCGTCAGTACCGCGAAGGCCAGAGGGCGAGGAAGCAGGTCGGTCAGGCGGACAAGTCGCCGGCCTCGGCGATGCGCCGTACCTCGAACGCCTTCACGGCCCCCACGCAGCGGGGTCGGCTCAGGCCGACTCCTCCACCTTCGTGGGCTGCCAGCCCGTGCCGATGGCGACGAGGCCCTCGGTCATCAGGCCGTGGCTGACGCCGTGGAGCATGACCTTCTTGAGCTCCGTGAGCATGAGCATGCGCGTGGTGCGCAGCGTCAGCTGGGGCTGCTTGGCGATCTGGCGGGCCAGCTCGTAGGCGCGCGGCACCACCTGGTCCTTGGGGACGACCTCGTTGACGGCACCCCACTCGAGGGCCTTCTGCGCGTCGATCTCCACGCCGGTGAGAAGCATGTAGCGGGCGCGGTTGAGGCCGATCACGGCCGGCCAGATGACCTGCATGCCGTCACCGGGGACGACGCCCACCGAGAAGTGCGGGTGGTCGCCGAACACGGTGTCTTCCGATGCGATCGAGATGTCGCACAGCAGCGCCTGCTCGCTGTGGACGCGCGCGGGACCGTTGATCGCCGCGATCATGGGCACCTCGATCTCGAGGTGGTCGAGCACGAGACGCTTCGCGTCGGCGTGGAGCTTGAGCCAGATCTCCGGAGTGATCCAGCTCTTGTCCGGGATCGGGACCTCCCGGTCGATGAAGGTCTCGCCCGCGCCGGTGAGGATGACGACCTTGTTCTCTGGGTCCTTGCCGATGTCGCCCCAGACCGACGACAGGTTGTCGTGGACGTCCGTGCCCCAGTAGACCTCGGCACCATCGGTGTGGATCGTGACGAGAAGAATGCCGTCCTCGTCACGCTCCAGCTTGAGGTGCTTGTACTTGCCCTTGTAGTCGTCGAAGCGAGTCACAGCCATTGTGCCTTCTCCTTGGTGGTGGGGTGCTGCCCTGGGGGGGAGGGTCAGACGACGTCGAGGTGCAGCGCCGGGGCCGGCTCGAGCACGGAGACGCCCGCGCGGGGCCCGTCCTCGAGACGCGGGAAGTCCGACGCGGCGACGGTCAGCGACAGGCGCGTTCCCCGGGCGAGCCGCACGGCGGTCGGCCCGAGATCCACGCTGATCGTCTCGCCCTGCCCGGCGCTCGCGGTGGTGCGGCTGGAACCCTCGGCCAGCAGCACCACCTCGCCGTCGTGGTCGGCCGTCGACAGCTTGACGACGACCGCGGTCGGTGCATCGCTCGCCACGGTGAGCGTGCAGGTGATGCCCCCGAGGACGTCGGTGTCCTCGGGCAGCGGGTCGGAGACGAGCACGACGACGTCGTCGCGCTCGCCCAGGGATCCCTGGGGACGGGGGCCGGCGTTCGCGGCGACCTTGTACCCGGGGAAGAACGTGCGCCCGCCGATCGTCGGGACGGGCTCGGCCGACACGAGAGCGTGCCGGGAACCGTCCACGCGCAGCGGGACCTCGACCGGCAGGGCCTCCTGCGGAGGCCAGGTCGAGAAGGACCGCCACTCGTCCGCACCCATGACGAACACCGTGACGGGGTCGGCGGCGGCCGGGCCGCCGTCGCGCAGCGCCTCGAACCAGCCGAGTTGGAGCCCGGTCGGGTCGAGGGCGTCGAACGACGCCGCCGGGCCGTAGGTGCGCCCGGGGAACCAGCCGCCCATCACGCCGTGCGCCCAGGGACCGGCGAGCAGCCGGTCGTGCGGCTGCCGGGTGCCGGCGGCGTCGCGGCGGGTGTAGCTGGCGACGGCTCCCGGGCCGAAGATGTCGAACCACCCGGCGATCACGAGCGCGGGCACGCGGACGCGCCCGGCCGCCTCGGGGTCCACGATCTCCCCGCTCCGGTCCCGCCAGTCCGGCAGGTAGGGGGCGAGGTCGCCCGCGGCCTCGACGAGGTCGTCGAATGTGCGGTACCGCCCGTCCGTCACGCCCTGCACGAGCGCGGCGGCACGGGCGCGGTCCTCGGGAGAGAGATCCTTGCTGCTGGCCGCGAGCACGGACGCCCAGTGCGCGAGGAACCCGAACGTCAGGTTCTGCTCCTCGTGCGTCCAGCCGGTGGTGACGTCGTCCGCGGTGCTCGCCGGCACGATGCCGAGGAGCCCCTCGGGCGCCCGGGTGGCGGCCAGCCACTGGGTGATGCCCACGTACGAGCCGCCGACCATGCCGACGTGCCCGTCGGACCACGGCTGCTCGCGGACCCACGCGATCGTGTCGGCTCCGTCGTCGGCCTCGTGCACAAAGGGGTCGAAGGTTCCGCCGCTGCGGAACCGGCCGCGCACGTCCTGGACGACGACGGCCCACCCGCTCTCGGCGGCGCGCAGCACGTTGATCCAGGTGTTGGCGTGCGCGGGGTCGTCCTTGCTGTAGGGGGTGCGGATCAGCACGGTGGAGCGGGGCTCCGCCCCCTCGGGCCGGTAGACGTCGGCCGCGAGGACCGTGCCGTCGCGCATGGCGACGGGGACGTGCTTGTCGACGACGAGACTCATGACCACCTCCTCGTGGTGTCTCTGGTGCCGGTCGGCGGACCAGCGGGCTGGCCCGCCGACCGGCGGGTCCGGGTCAGCTGGTGAACTCGAGCCCGTCGTACTTCTCGCCGAGGTACTCGTCGACGTCAGCGACGTAGCGGTCGAACCCGCCCGCGTACGGCAGGAAGAAGCGCGACCCGTCGTACCGGTTGACGTGCACCATGTAGTTGTCCACGGCCCGGCGGATCATCGGCTCGGCGATCTCGTTGCAGCGGTCGCCCCACTTCTTCTCGGCCTCGAGGGTCGGCTCGACGCGCTCGGCCCTCGCCTCCTGGGCGTGGCCGATGATCTTGCCGACGAGGTCGACGTGATAGTTGTTCAGTGTGAAGAAGTTCGCCAGCACGCTGGGGCTCTGGACCCCGGTGAGGGTGAATAGGTTGGGGAACCCGTTCGACATGAGCCCCAGGTAGGTCTGCGGCTTGTACGTCCACCGGTCGCTGGGCTGCTGCCGGTGCTCGTTGCGGACGTTGGCCTGGTCCAGGGCGCCGGTGAACGCCTCGAACCCGAGGGCGAACACGATGACGTCGACCTCGTACTCGGCGTCCCGGGTCTTGATACCGGTCGCCGTGATGCGCTCGATCGGGTCGCTGCGCAGGTCGACGAGCGAGACGTTGTCCTGGTTGAAGATCGGGTAGTAGCCGGTGTCGATGACCAGTCGGCGGGTGCCGAGGGGGTACGACGTCGGTATGAGCTTCGCCACGGTCTCCGGGTCGTCGACCTGCTGGGCGACCTTGCTGCGAGCGAACTGCGAGACCACGTCGTTGATCTCGATGTTCGTTCCCTGGTCGGTGAACGTGCCGAGCAGGCACTGCCCGCCGAACGCCCACCGGGTCTCCAGGATCTGCAGGCGCTGCTCGGGCGAGTAGTCGACGCCGCGGCCCACGGGCGGCGGCATCACGTACCCGACGGGGGTCGCGTAGCTCTCGTCGCGGAACTCCAGGACCTTCCGCGACAGGCGCTCCTTCTTCACCGGGTCGGCCGGGCGGTTGAGCGCCGGGACGACGTAGTTCGGGGTGCGCTGCATGACGTAGAGGTGCCCGGCGGTCTTGGCGATCTCGGTCGCCGCCTGGACGCCCGAGGAACCCGTGCCGACGACGGCAACCCGCTTGCCCGCGAAGTCGACGGGCGTCTGCGGCCAGTGGGCCGTCTGGTACCACTCGCCCTCGAAGTCGCCCAGGCCCTCGAACTCGGGGTCCTTGGGACGGGACAGGTTGCCCGTCGCCATGACCAGGTAGCGCGCCCGCACCGTGCGGCCGGTGTCGGTCGTGATCAGGTACCTGTTCTTCCCCGGCTTCCACTCTGCCGACGTCACCCGGGTGCTGAGCGAGAGGTTGCGGCGCACGTCGAGCCGGTCGGCGACGTAGTTGAGGTAGCGCAGGATCTCGGGCTGGGCGGCGTACCGCTCGCTCCAGTCCCAGCCGGCGTAGAGCTCCTCGTCGAACATGTACGAGTAGCTGTCGCTCTCGATGTCGACGCGGGCGCCCGGGTAGGCGTTGTGGTACCAGACGCCGCCCACACCGGGCGCCCCCTCGAAGCCGTGCACGGAGTGCCCCAGCTCGGCGAAGCGGTGCAGGGCGTAGATGCCGCCCATCCCCGCGCCGACCACGACGACCGAATACTCCTCAACCTGACCGTTCACTGGTCACTCCTTCTTCTGTGCACGTCCTCGGGCACCGGGGGTGCGGGTCGCTCAGGCCTCGGGCAGGGAGACGATCGCGACGGCGGTCGTGGTCTCGACGCCCAGCTGGTTGACGGCCTTGAGCGTGAGCTCGGCGCAGGCGCCGTGCGTCTCGTCCTCGAACACGCGGGTGACCTCGCCGCCGATCCACTGGGTGTCGCCGAAGACGCCGGGCTGCTTGATGCGCACGGAGATCTTCAGGAGGTCGGCGTCGTCGCCCATCCAGTTGGTCACACAGTGCGTCATCCAGGACACGCGCTGGTTGCCGTTGTCGTAGGCGCCGGGCATTCCGATGGCGCGGGCCATCGCGGCGTCCTGGTGGCCGAGGCTCGGGAACGGCTCGGACAGGAAGTGCTCGGGGCCGAGGTTGGTCGGCGCCGTCGGGTCGCCGTTGCGCACGCGCTCCTGCTGGCGCACGCGAGTCTCGACGCCGCGGTAGCCGGCGGTGCCGATCGCACCCGCGTAGTAGGCGGTCATGGTGATCAGGTCCAGGGGGCCCTTGACGACCTTGGGGATCACATCGCCGACGTGCACGGTGCCGGCGAAGCGGGCGCGCGGGCCGCGGATCTCCTCGGCGAGGATCTCGGCACGGATCTGGGCCATCTCCTCGTCGGTGTACACGTGCGGGTCGCGGGGCTCGTGCATGCGGGTGCTCTCGGTGCTGCGGGCGACGCAGACGATCGTGTTGCGCACGGTGCCGACGAGCTCCTCGCCGACGAAGTAGTCGGTGCGGCCGACCTGCTCGACCAGGCGGCCGGAGCGGCGGCCCTCGCGCTCGCGCACGTCCTCGACGAAGGATCGGGCCCGGATGCGCTCGCCCAGGCGGATCGGGCGGTGGAACTCGACGTCGGCGCCGAGGTGGAGCGCCTGCAGGCCCTCGGACATGCCCATCGCGAGCTCGGCGTCGCAGACCGAGTACAGGAAGGTCGGCGGGGCGACGCGGGTGCCGAAGCGGGTGTTCTTCGCGTAGGTCTCGTCGAGCCACAGGGGGTTCTCGTCACCGATGCCCCACGCGTAGTGGCGGATCGTGTCGGCGGTTGCCTCCTCGTTCCACTGGACGATCACGGCCGACTGGCCGAGGAAGCTCTTCATGTAGGCGACGTCCTCGTCGCTGACCTGCTTGCTGGGGACGGCCTTGCCGGTGGGGGTGGCGGTGCTCATCAGTTGGTTCCTTCCAGGGTGAGGACAGACACAACGGCGTCGACGACCGTGACGGTGGCCGTCTCGGGGTCTGCCAGGATCGGGTTGAACTCGAACTCGTGGACGTCCCCGCGCTGCTCCGCCCACGCGACGACGTCCCTCACCGCGTCGGTCAGGGCGTCGAGGGTCTGCGCGCCGGGGTCCTTGCGCAGCCCGGCGGCGACGACGCGCACGGCGGCGATCGCGTCGCGCACCTCGGGGCGCGAGGTGGGCAGCGGCAGGATGCTGATGTCGTCGATCGCCTCCGTCATGCCGCCGCCGGCGCCCAGGACCAGCACGGGGCCGAACTCGGGGTCGCGGCGCAGGCCCACGAGGACCTCGGTCTTGCCGGGGGCCATGGTCTGCACGGAGATCGTGGCGTTCTCGGACTGGATGGCGGTCAGGCGAACCGCCGCGTCGCGCGCGGCCTCGGTGCTGTCGACGCCGATGAAGACGCCGCCCGCGTCGGCCTTGTGGAGGATGTCGGGGTCGTCGATCTTGATCGCGACGGGGAAGCCGATCTCCTCGGCGGCGCGGACGACGGACTCGACGTCGCGCACGGCACGGCTGGCGGGCACGGGGACTCCAGCCGCAGCGAGCTCCTCGGCGACCTCGCGGAACGTGAGGTGCTCGGTGCCGCCGGCAGCGGCCGCCGAGCGCAGGGAGGCGCCGACGAGCTGGCCGCGCGCGGCACGCGTGCGCTGGACCTTCGCCCACGAGGCCGCGGACGCGATCGCGTCGAGGGCGCGTGCGGCGGTCGGCAGCGCGATCGCTCCCGCGGCGCGCAACACCTGCGCCTGCTCGGTCGTGACACGGTCGTCCTCGGACAGCGGGACGACAACGACCCGCACACCCTCCGGGACGTCCATCGCCGCGATGCCGGCGGCTAGCTCGTCGAAGTCGTGCGCCAGGCGCGTCGCGGTGACGATGACCCACCCGCCCGTCGAGGTCGTGACCACGCTGTCGACAATGCGCACGTAGTCGGCGGTGGTCAGCTGCACCCCGACGTCGACGGGGTTGCCCACGTGGTCGCTGCCCACGGCCACGGCGATCCTGGCGGCCGCCTCGGTACCGAGGTCGCGGAAGGTGAGGTCGCGGTCCTCGGCGAGGTCGTTCCAGAGGACGGCCTGTGCGCCGGAGGTCGTGACGACCGTGAGCTCGTGGTCGTCCCTGGCGAGCCTGCCGGCGAAGACGTCGAACGTCTCGGCCAGGTCGAGGAGCTGCTCGGGCGAGGTGCACACCGTCCCGAAGCGGTGGCGCAGGACGCTCTGGGCGACCCGGCCGCTGCCCGCGAGCTTCCCCGTGTGCGACTGCGCGCCGAGCGCACCGCGGGCGGAGCGCCCGAGCTTGAGCACCGCCACGGGGACCCCGCGCTCGCCGGCTGCCGCGGCCGCGGCCTCGAGGTCGTCGCCCGGGCGGAAGCTCTCGACGATGGAGGCTAGGACGTGCGTGTCCTCCTCGGCGGTGAGCCAGCCGACCCAGTCGGTGAAGCCCAGCGAGATCTCGTTGCCGGAGCTGGCCCAGGCGCTCAGCCCGCTGACGCCGCGCGCGACCAGGGACTGCATGAGCGCGTTGCCCAGGCCGCCGCTCTGGCTGAACAGCGCCACGTGGCCGGCCGGGAGAGGGGTGCGCTGCAGGACCGACGAGAACGTCGCGGTGAGGGACCGGCCGACGTGCATGAAGCCGATGCAGTTGGGGCCGACCAGGCGTGTGCTGCCCTCGGCGAGCACCGCACGGATCTTCTCGTCGCGGTCGTGCCGGCCGGTCTCGCCGAACCCGCTGGCGAAGGCGACCGCGAAGGGGACGCCGATCGCCACGCACTCGCGCAGGTCCTCGATCACGCGGTCTGCGGGGCCGACGAGCACCGCGACGTCCGGGACCTCGGGCAGGGCGGAGAGCGACGGGTACGTGGGGACCCCGAGCACCTCGTCGTGGACGGGGCTGACCGCGTAGTACCGCCCGTCGAACCCGAGCCGGGACAGGTAGTCGAGCGTGCGGCCTGACGTCTTCCACGGGTCGCGGGAGGGGCCGACGACGGCCACGCTCTCGGCCCGGAGGGGGTTGTCGATCCGGGGCGCCCGCGGGCCAGCCTCGACGACCGGTGCCGGGGCCGGCTCCGCCGCCCCGGCGGTCCGGCGGACCTCGCCGGGGCGGCGCACGCTGGGGACCTCGATCGCCTCGATCACGGCGCCGAGGTCGTTCTCGGTGTCGAAGTAGGCGAACCCGCCATCACCGTTCAGGCCGTAGCCCCGGGCCGTCTGGGTCACGTGGTATCCCGCCTCGGCCATGCGGGCGATCGCCTCGTCCAGGTCGTCCACGAAGACCCCGAGGTGGTGCAGGCCGACGTGGCCCGCGTCGAGGAAGTCCTGATAGATGCTCGGGCTGGCGAGCGGCTGGATGAGCTCGACCTGCGGGCTGGAGCCGCCCATGCCGAGCAGCATCTCGAACCTGCCCTCGGCGTCGCCGTAGCGGGACCAGCGCAAGAACTCAGGGGTGTAGTGGTAGCAGGTCCACTCCTCGATCCCGAACATACGGCCGTAGCGGTCGAGCGCGGCGTCGAAGTCGTTGACGAGGATCCCGATCTGCCCGATGTCGCCGATCGGCGTCGAGACCATGGGGATGGCTGCCAGCGACGTTGCCGTCATGGTGTCTCCAGTTCCGCCGTTAGAAAACTATCGTCATGTGATAGCAGCTTTCGTGATGGCATTCTTAGTGGGCGGCGAAGTGTGATGTCAACAGGTGAGCGCAACCACATTGCGATCGATCATCGCCAAACTCTCACCATGTGAGTGATAGCCTGGAGAAATGACGGCCAGGAACCCTGCATCTGACCCTGCGGCACCTCGCGACCTGGTCCAGTCGGTCGTCCGGGCCCTCGACATCGTCGACATCGTCGCCGAGAGCGACACACCGCTGCGTGCGCAGGTCATCGCGCAGCGCGCGGGCCTGCACCTGGCCACGGTGTCGCATCTGCTGTCCACCCTCGTCTACACCGGCTACCTGCAGCGCCACGAGCGCGAGTACAGCCTCGGGGGTCGCAAGATCCTCTCCCTGAGCTCGCGCGTCGAGGCGGACTGGCGGCCCAGCCGAGAGGCCTACGACATGCTGGAAACGGTCGTCAGCGCGATCGGCGAGACGGCGTACCTGTCGGCGTGGCACGACGGAGACGTGACCATCGTGGCGATCCAGGAGGGGTCGCACTCGGTGCGTGTGGCCGACCTGCGCGTGGGGGTGTCCGGAGACATCCATGCGCGCGCGTCGGGCAAGGCGCTGCTCGCGTACGGGCCGCCGGCAGCGGTCGACAGGCTCGGGGACGCCGACGGGAACCTGCCGGCACGCACCGAGAACACGCTGACGTCCCGCGAGGCCCTCGTCGTCGAGCTCGAGGGGACGCGCGAGCGCGGGTACGCGATCGACGAGCAGGAGTACGTGACCGGTGCGTGCGGGCTCGCGGTCCCGCTCTTCGAGGGCGCGCGGTGGCCGCAGACGGCCCTGGCGATCACGACGCCGCTGCACCGCTACGAGGACCCCGAGCAGCGCGAGCTGTACGTCAAGGCCCTGCGCAGGGTGCGGGAGCTCGACGCGTCGATGGGCTGAACCTGCCTGGGGCGAGCCCGAGGCCCGCCGGGGGTGCGGTGACAGGATGCAGGGCGGCGCCGCTCTCCACCCCGTCGCCGCGCCTCCGCGTGATCAGGCACGGCGGGGCGCGCTCACCGAGTGAACTCGGTGGGGGCGCTCTTGATCCAGTCCTTGTAGACCGGGTCGTCCTCGCGCCAGGAACCCCAGTGCGAGACCCGGGGGACGCCCACGATGCCCCAGTCGGTGTTGGTCTCCCTCACGTCGATCCAGTCCCAGACGCAGGTGCGGTGGAGGATCTTCCACTCTCCGTCGCGCTTCTCGCACAGGTCGCGGTAGCGGCCCGCCTGGTACATCGTCACGCCGGTCTCCTTGAACGGCACGACGCAGATGAACATCGACTCGCGCTTGGCGCGGTTGCCGTCGATCTCGGACAGGACGTTCGTGACGTGGTGGTTGCAGCTGAGGACCTGGTTCTCCCAGGCGAGAGCGGCATCTGCCCAGCCCGGTCCGTCACCGACGTACGCTCCGTGGTCGTCCCAGGAGTCGGGCCAGTAGGTCGACAGGATGAGGTTGTGGTCGTGGCGGTCGGCACCGCGGACGTACATCATCAGGTTGTCGTGGAGAGCCTGCTTGTCCCACAGCTCCATCAGCTGAGCATCGGTCAAAGACATCGGATGCCTCGTCCTCCTGTGAAGTCGAGGGCCGCGTCGCTGCTGACCCTCGCCAGGAACAACGGTATGAGGAGGCCGCCGGGGACCGTGTTGCGAAGAGACGACATCCCCACGAGATTGCACGCCAAAAAGTTCGGCGCTGTCGTTCACGCCGCGGTGTCGGCGGCCTGCAGGGCGTCGTCGGGCGGAGCGGGCTCCTCCGGGGCGCGGTAGTAGCGGATGACCTGCTCGGCGACGAGCGCCGGCTTCTCCGAGCCCTCGACCTCCATCACGTAGGAGGTGACAGCCTGCACGCCGCCCGGGATCGGGGTGACGTCGAGCAGGGGCATCGTCAGACGGACACGGGAGCCGCCCAGCACGGGGCTGGGGAAGCGGACCTTGTTCGTGCCGTAGTTGACGGCGCTCGCGGCGTCGGTGACCTGCAGCAGGTCGGTGGACAGGCCCACGGCGAGGGACTGCGTGAGCATGCCGTGGGCGAGCGTGCCGCCGAACGGCCCGGCCTTCGCGCGCTCGACGTCGACGTGGATCCACTGGTGGTCCTCGGTGACGTCCGCGAACCTGTTGATGCGCTCCTGGTCGATGGTGAGCCAGTCGGACTGCCCGAGCTGCTGGCCGACCAGGCCGGGGAGCTCGTCCATGGTGGTGATGGTGCGGGTGCTCATGCGTTGTTCTTCTCTGCGACGGGAGCGGCAGGCTTCTTCATCTCCGGGAGCACGAGGGTCGAACCGACCGGCTGGTGCCAGGGTGCGAGGAGGCTGTTCCAGTCCTCGGCGATCTGCTCGGCGGTCCAGCCTCCGGTGTTGAAGCCCGTGGTGAGCTCGTGGGGGTGGGACCAGATGCCGAGGCGGTCCCCGCCAATGTTGACGGCCTGGCCGGTGACGTCGGCGGCCTCGTCGGAGGCGAGGAACCCGACGACCCCGGCGACGTCCTGGGGGGTGCCGAAGCCCAGCAGGCGGCGGGCGAAGGACGGCAGCGGTTCCCCCGCGGCGGCCGCCGCGACGAGCTCCTCCAGGCCGGGCACCGTGGCGGTCATGGCGGTGGCGGCGATCGGGGTGATGGCGTTGACGGTGATCTTGTCGCGGGCAAGCTCCATGGCCCACGTGCGGACCATGCCGACGATGCCGGCCTTGGCGGCGGCGTAGTTGCCCTGGCCGAAGTTGCCCTGCTGTCCGGTGGAGGAGCCGACGGTGATGATGCGCCCGCCGGTGTCCTGGGCCTTCATCTGGATCGCGGCGGCGCGCACGCAGGTGAAGGTGCCGCGCAGGTGAACGTCGATGACGGCGTCGAAGTCGGCGTCGGTCATCTTCCACAGCACCTTGTCGCGCAGGATCCCGGCGTTGCAGACCATGACGTCGAGGTGGCCGTAGGTCTCCACGGCGTGCGCCACGAGGGCCTCGGCGGTGGCGGTGGGACCGACCGGCGCGGCGAGGTGGCTGGCGGCGCCACCGGCCGCGCGGATGCCTGCGGCGGCGTCGGCGGTGACCTGCTCGTCGACGTCGTTGACGACGACGGCCGCGCCGAGCCGTGCGAGCTCGGTGGCATAGGCCAGGCCGAGCCCGCAGCCCGACCCGGTGACGACGGCGACCTTGCCGGTGAGGTCCATGAGCACTCCTTCGTGTTCGCGCGATGAGGGGGAAGCTGCGGGGGCGGCCGGCGCACCCCGCAATTCCGTTACGCTCACAATATGGGTGTCAGTTTCGCAATGCGATCATTTTTCAGAAAATGATTGTCGTCGCTCCCCAAGAGGTCCCCGTGGGAACGGGCGCGGCCCCACGGCCCGAGAGCGAGGAGCCTCTCGGGCCGCGGGGCGACCACCGGGTTCCGCACCCTGCATCAGCGGGCCAGGAACCGGTCGTAGGCGGCGTTGGTCAGGAACGGCGGGAACTCGTCGCGGAGGGCGACCTCGCGGAAGATCTATGCGGTCTCCCGCGAACCGGTCGGGGCCGGACAGGACCTCGGTGAGATCGCCTCGACCCGGTCCCGGGTCACCAGGTCCCCTAGCGTCGTGATGTCCGGACAGAGGCGATCCTCGCTTCCAACGGAAAGGCGCTGGTGATGTGCGGGCACTACTACGACAAGTACGTCAAGGTTGACGGCAAGTGGAAGTACAAGTCGTTGAAGACCCGCCCGTTCTACGCCTCCGAGCCGAGCAAGGGCTGGGCGGAGCAGCGGTGGGCCATCCCCACCGTCATGGAGGTTGGCTACCCCGTCACCGACATGAAGTAGGTCTTGCCCGGACACTGGCACAGGGTCCTCACCACACGGTCGAGTACCCAGGCCGTGACGTCGGCCCCGCCACCTCCTGGCTTGGGTTGCGGGGCCGGCATCGTGCGTGCCTCGCCGCGGGCGGGGCGGGCTGACCTTACTTGCCGGCCACGTACCCGCCGTCGACGGCGAGGGTCACGCCGGTGGCCATGCGCGCCATGTCCGAGCACAGCCAGACCGCGGCGTCGGCCTGGTCCTCGGGCTCGAACCCTGCCTACTGCACCGAGCTCGACTTGGAGCAGCTCGGCCAGGCCCTCGCCGCGGCCGACAAGGACAAGGCTCCCGCGACCCGCGACCGCATCATGGCGCACCTCGCGATCCTCACCGAATGCGGAGCCGCGGAGGGGACCCGTGGCTCCGGGCTGCGTCGTCGATCGTCTGGCCGAGCGGCCCTCGGGGCCGCCCTACTC
Organism: Streptomyces atratus; assembly: GCF_040655115.1. Lineage (GTDB taxonomy): Bacteria > Actinomycetota > Actinomycetes > Streptomycetales > Streptomycetaceae > Streptomyces > Streptomyces atratus_D. The sequence continues at coordinate 51,228 of NZ_JBFAJH010000039.1, forward strand.
GGACCCGAGGATGTCCTGGTTGATCGCACCCTTGCCGCCGTCGACCACGAGGTCGACGCCGTTGATGTAGCTGGCCTTGTCGGAGGCGAGGAAGACGACGGCTTCGGAAACCTCGCTTGCGTCCGCGAACCGCTTCGCCGGGATGTGCTTCGACACGGATGCGATCGCCTCGTCCGACAACGACGCCCGGGTCAGGGGCGTCATGATGGCGCCCGGCATGACGGCGTTGACCCGGATGTCGTGCTTGCCGAACTCGAAGGCCGCCTGCTTGGTGAAGCCCCGGATGGCGAACTTGGACGCGGAGTACGCAGGGTTCACCGTCGTGTCGTAGCGCATGCCGGCCAGGGACGAGATGTTGACGATGGAGCCCTTGCCGTTCTCGACCATGGTGGGCAGCACCGCTTGCATGCCGAAGAAGGTCCCGGCCAGGTTGATGTCCATGATGCTGCGGTAGAGGTCCTCACTGACCTCCAGGAGACCGACGATCGGGCCGGCGATCCCGGCGTTGTTGACCAGGACGTCGACGGTGCCGAACACCGCCTTCGTCTCCTGGACCGCCTCCGCCCAGCTGCTCGGGTCGGTGACGTCGAGCTCGACGAAGAGGGCGTCACCGCCCAACTCGTCCGCGAGCTTTTTGCCGCTCGCGACGTCCAGGTCGGCGACGACAACCCTCGCGCCCTCCTCGACGAACTTCCTGACGTGGGCCTCGCCCATTCCCTTCGCACCGCCGGTGATGATGGCGACCTTGCCGTCCAGGATGCCCATGGTTCTCCTCCTTCTGTCTGCCGTGCGCCGTCGCACGGTCGTCGGGGTGTGCGGACGGGACTGCTGCTGGTCCCGCTCCGTACCGTCAGGGTGTGGGCGTCACGCGGCCTGTTCGTGCGCGACGAGCTCGCGGAACCGCGCGCCGTGCCACACCAGGGGCTCGTTCTCGCCGACCCCGAGCTTGTTGAACTCGAGCAGCACCATCCAGTGGTCACCAGCCTCGGTCACGTCGTGGATCGAGCACTCGAACCACAGCGCCGCGTCCTCGAGGAAGACGGCACCTCCGGCCCCGACCTCTATCGGGACCTCGTCGAAGCGTGCCGCACGGTCCTTGCCGGCCAGCTTGCGAGTCAGGTCGCCCTGCCCCTTGCCGAAGACGGAGACGCCGAGCGTGCCCGCCTCCTTGATCCGGTCCCAGGTCTCGGACGACTTCTGCACCGCGACCGCGCCGAGGCACGGCTCCAGGGAGACGCCGACCATGAACGAGGACGCCACGAGCGCGTGCTTCTCGCCGTCGACGTCGGCCGCGAGCACGGCCACGCCCGACGGGAACTGTGCGAACGCGTCGCGCACGGCTCGAGGGTCCCCGACGATCTCGCGCACCTTGCTCACCGACCTGACCTCCTGCTCTATGACGGTCACCGGACTCACACCCTCTCCACGTTCGCGGCGTCCTCGGGCAGCACCGAGTCCAGCTCGGGAGCGAGGTGCACCATCTGGTCGCGGAACGACTCGCTCGCGTTGTGGAACACGCGCATTTCGCCGTCCTTCGTCAGGGCCTCGGTCTGCTCGACCCACGCCTCGGGCGTGGCCGCCGCAGCATCGACGCGCTTCATGCCCGCGATGGCCACACGGCCCGCCGCGACACCCGCGATCTCGAAGGTGTCGGCGTACGTCGTGGTGTCCTGGTGGGCGAGGTAGGTCACGAAGGCCGACACTGCCTCCGGCGGGACGTTCTCCTTCATGGCCTCCTGCACGATGGGGTTCGGGAACGCGTCCTGCGTCATCGGTGTCCAGGCCACGGGCATGAGCGTCGTGACCTGCACGCCGACCTCGCGCGCCTCGGCCGCGAGACCGATGCTCAGGCCCCACACCGCGGCCTTGGCCGCGGAGTAGGCCGAGTCGAGCGGCACACCCATGAGGCCGTTCGAGGAGATGTTGATCAGGCGACCCGTGCCCGAGGCGATGAGATGCGGCATCGCGGCGCGCGACACCTCGACGACGCCCTTGACCGTGACGTCGAAGACGCGCCACCACGTGTCGCGGTCCATCTCCCAGAACGTGCCGAACGCGTTGATGCCCGCGTTGTTCACGACGACATCGAGCTGGCCCCACGCGTCGATCGCGGTCTGCACGATGGCCTCCGCGCCGGTGACGACGTTGTTGGTGTCGACCACGGCGGTACCGCCGTCAGCGATGATCTCGGCAACGGCCGAGGCGGCGTTGTCCGCCTTGAGGTCGTTCACGACGACGCGCGCGCCGCGCGAGGCGAGCATCTTGGCGTGCGTGCGACCCATGCCCTGGCCTGCGCCGGTGACGATCGCGACGCGGCCGCCGAAGTCGAGGTTCTGTGCAGTCATGTCCGCGCTCCTCCTGAGAAGTTCTGCTGTGTCTGTGTGGGGCCGCTCCTGCGGCCCCGCGGTGGGCCGTCTACTTGCCCGCGAGGTAGCCGCCGTCGACCGGCAGCGTCACGCCCGTGACCATCCGCGCCTGGTCGGAGCAGAGCCACACGACGGCGTGGGCCTGGTCCTCCGGCTCGGCCAGCACTCCCATCGGGATGCCAGCCAGGATGCTGTTCCTGAACTCCTCGCCGGGGTTCTGCTCGAAGGCGTTCATCATCATTGGGGTGGCCGTGGATCCGGGGGCGAGTGCGTTGACCCGGATGCCCTTGGGCGCGTAGTCCATGGCGACGTTCCGGGTCATGCCGACCACGCCGAACTTAGCTGCGGTGTAGGGCGCGTTGTAGGCGATGCCGATCAGCCCGGCGCCGGAGGCGGTGTTGACGATCGACCCGCCCCCGTTCTCCTCCATCGCGCGCACCTCGTGCTTCAGGCAGTAGAAGACGCTGTAGAGGCTGATCTTCATCACGCGGTCCCAGACCGCGCTGTCCATGTCGCCGATCGGCGCGAAGACACCGTTGGTGCCCGCGTTGTTGAACGCGAAGTCCAGCTTCCCGAAGGTGGACACCGTCGCGTCGACGAGCGCCTCGACCTGTGCCTCGTCGCTGACGTCGCAGCGCAGGAACGCCGCGGTGCCGCCCTCCTCCTCGATCTTCCTGACCGTCTCGGTACCGGCCGTCTCGTCGATGTCCGAGACCATCACAAAGGCCCGGGCCCGGGCCAGGGCGACCGCGGCCGCCTGCCCGATCCCAGACCCTGCGCCGGTCACCAGACCGGCCTTGCCACTCATCGAACTCGCCACGAATCAGACTCCCTTGTCAGATCGGATGCGACCACGCGGGGGCGCCAGGGTCCGCCCGGCCGGGGGCAGGGGTCCCGGCCGAGCGATCCGTGGCCTGCCGGAGCCGGTGCGGCCCCGGCAGGCCACGGGGTGGGTCGTCAGTACGTCTCTCCTGCGTGCGCGCTGCTCTCGTAGTCGCGCTGCGCGTCCTCCGGGAGGTACTTCTCCTCGATGCGACGCACCTCCTCGGAGGAGGGGCGGCCGAACATGGCGCCCCAGCCGATGTCGTACTTCGTCCCGGCGTCACCGTTCACCTTCTGGAGGTACTCGGGGAAGCCCGTCGCCTCGCCGCTCTCGATGGCGTCGACCATGAAGTGGTAGACCTCGCGGACCCCGGGCAGGAAGACTGGCAGCGACTGCACCGCCTGCCCCATCGCCGTCATCTCGGCAACCGTCCTGGTCCCGATCATCGGGACACCGACGACGTACGCGGGGCCAGGCGTCTCCTTGAGGGCGATCTCGGCCTGCTCCCACGTGTGGAAGCCCTCGTAGAAGATGACGTCGGCGCCGGTCTCGGCCTTGTAGAGCTGCGCGCGGCGGATCGCGTCCTCGAGGCCGCCGCCGGCCGCTCCGTACCCGTCGGTGCGCGCGACGATGACGAAGTCCTCGTCGAGCTTGTCACGCGCGTCGCACGCGGCGTTCAGCCGACCGATCGCCTCGACGTCGGAGACGAGCTCCACGCCGGCGACACCGCCCGACTTCTTCGGCTCGCGCTGGTCCTCGATGTGGATGCCCGCGACACCGGCGTCGATGAACTCGAGCACCGTGCGCTGCACGTTGAGGGGCGCACCGTAGCCGGTGTCGCCGTCGCAGTAGATCGGGATGTCGGCAGCGCGCGCCGTGCGGCGCGCGAGGTCGACGACCTCGGTCATGGTGAGCCAGCCGACGTCGGAGATGCCCTGCCACCAAGCCGACACCCCGCCGGAGAGCTGGAACGCGCCGAAACCCGCGTGCTGCGCCATCTGGGCGTGGATCGGGACCGAGCCGAGCGGCAGCAGCTCGGTCTTCTCGCTCTCGAAGACCGCGCGCAGCGCCTTGCCGGGAGAGGTCAGGCTCACGCTGCGGCCCCCTCGGCGGTGTTGAAGCCGACGGTGACGACGATGTAGACGCAGTCCTCGTCGTAAGGGTTCTTCCAGGCGTGGGGCACGCCGGCCATGACGAGCAGGTCGCCGGGCACGAGGGTGCGCTTCTTGCCGCCCGGGAGCACCAGGTCGACCTTGCCGGAGATGACGACCTCGTAGTCGATGGTGTCGCTGGCGTGCATCCCGGCGTCGCCGTCGTCCTCGGTCGCGGACATGCTCTCGTCGAGGGTCGAGGCGTCGACCTCGCCCGACGAGTGCGCCGGGAAGCTGCTGACGCCGAACGTGGACCCGTTCGGCCCGGCCAGGGAGACCTTGGTGGGCGGTGCCCCGAAGGAGGTCTTGCTGTGGCCGCCCTCGACGGCCCAGTAGAAGGCGCCGGCGGACACACCGGGGAAGTCGAACTCGGCGGCAGGGCTCGGGTCGAGGAAGTCTGCCTCGCCCGCCTCGTTCCGGCCGGCGACGACCAGGCGGAACTTCTTGGGGTCGGGGAACGTGCTCATGTCTCTGCGCTCCTTTGCGAAGGACGGGGAAGGGGGGGACCGGCCGGGCGCCTCGGCGCCCGGCCAGGGTGGGGTGTCAGGCGCGCAGGCCGATCTCCTGCATCAGGGGGAAGATCTGCTGGTCCATGCGGTCCAGGCCCTCGTCGTAATCGACCATCCCGGTGCAGATGCCCGTGATGCCGGCGTCGTAGAGCTTCTGCAGGCCCTCGGCGATCATCTCGGGGGTGCCGACCAGCGGGGTCAGGCCGGCGCGCAGGAAGATGCGGACGGACTCGTCCTGGCGGGGGTCGTTGCTCTGCTTGTAGACATCCCAGTCCATGCTGCGGGCGTCGCCCGTCATGCAGATCTGCTGGTAGCGCACGGCGCTCTCCCAGTCGCCCTTGTCCTCGACGTAACGGACGTAGTCCCAGGCTTCCTTCTCGGTGTCCTTGCACACGATGTGGACGCCCGCCCACAGGGCCAGGTCCTCGCGGCCGGCCGCGTCGGCGTTGGCGCGCAGCTTGCTCACGATCGGCTTCGCGGCGTCCACGTTCGGGATCTGCGCGAAGAGGATGTTGGCGTGGTTGAACGCGAACTGCTGGCCGGCCGGGCTGGCGCCCGCGCTCATCACCAAAGGGCCGGGAGTCTGGACCGGTTGGGGGTAGGACTGCGCGCCCTCCAGGTTGTAGTACTTGCCCTGGAAGTCGAACTCGTAGTCGGCGCCCTCGGTCTTCCACAGGCGCTCGACGATGGTCATCCACTCCTCGGCGACCTCGTAGCGCTCGTCGTGCGGGGGCAGGTCCACGCCGAACATCCGGAACTCCGGCTCGAAGTACCCGGCAGTCGCGTTCAGGCCGAAGCGGCCACCGCTGATGTGGTCGACTGTGGAGGCCATCTTGGCGGCCATCAGCGGGTGGAAGAACGGCACGTGGCAGGTGGTGAAGATGCCGATGTTCTCCGTGGCCTCGGCCAGGCCGGCCGCCCAGGTGAACGTCTCGAACTGGCGGCCCCAGGGGCGGTCCGGGCCGGACAGGCCCTGCCAGCGGGCGATCGGGACGAACGCGTCGACGCCGTAGCGGTCGGCCTTCTGCGCGAGGCCCTTGATCTCGCCCCAGCCGTCGAGCTTGATCATGTCGTCGGCGAAGCTCAGGCCACCCTGACCGGTGGAGACGTTCGCGCCGAAGATCGCGACCTTGAACTTGTTCGGGCCGTCGAGGATAGGGCGCTTGTCGCGCTCGACGGTGTGGTCGAGCTTCCTCTTAGGGGGTGCGACAGCAGTCATCGTTCTCTCCACTTCGTCGTGGTGCGGCCTGGCAGGGAAGACGGGGCCGACGGCCACACCTGGTCTCTCTTGAGGCACGACGGTAAGTGCTGTCCGGGGTCATATCGGCACGGTCAAGAGCGCCATAAGAGCGGGAAAACGCGCCACCTGTCCGCGTGCTCGTCTCTGAGTGGCTCTGGCAAGGAGATCATCTCGGTGTCATGGTCGGCAGGGTCCGCGCAGCGGCGGCGGAGGTGGGCGGTCAGGGCGACTCGGTGACGGAGAAGCGGAACGCCGGCGCGGCCTGCCATCAGACGTTTCCCTGCGAGACGGTCCCGGCCTGGAGCACTGCGTTCGGCCCCCCACGCCATGCAGTTGCGCCGCCGGCAGCCGCGTCCCAGCGACAAATGGCATCGGGATGAGGTGTTCATCAAGGCAACGGGAAGACGCGGTACTTGTGGCGCGCGGTCGACCAGGACGGAGGCGTCCTCGGCATCCTCGTCCAGGACCGCCGCGACACGGCCGCAGCCAGGCGCTTCTTCCGCAAGCTTCTCAAGGACCGGAGCCTGCCTCCTCGGCGATGTCTGTGAGGATGACCTTCGCGCCTTCGTCGATGAATAGGCGGGCGTGCTCGGCCCCATGTCTGCCGCGCCCCCCCGTGATGAGAGCGACCTTGCCCTGAAGCCTTGCCATGATGAGTCCTCCTGCATGATTGCTGCCTGTTGTGTGAGCCGAGCCGCTCGGCATGAGCGCCTGGTAACCACTGATCTGTGCGGCGCGACAGGCCGTTGACTTGTCGAACCGCTAGTTGCTCGCTCGAGTCGTCGTACGTGGTCGACGCTCACCGAGCCGTCCGCATTGTGAGAGCTGGCGGTGTTGTCGGCGGCAAGCGGTCAGATTTTTCGGTGGAGCAGCCCTGCCCGGGGTTGGCGTGTCGGGGTCGCTGGCCACCAGGGACGCGGCGGTCGCCGGCCCTGGCGCCGTCGGACCGTCCCGCCGCACGTCGGGCTGAGGGCGCGAACGGTGCTGGATGCCATGCCCCGTGCAGCGTCCGTGCTCCCAGGAGCGTCCGTGGGAGCTGTCAGAAGGTGCGCTCGGCCACCTTGGCTTGATCTTCTAGTTCAGCCAACACACCCATTGCCGATCCCCGCCTGCTAGGGCGCGTATCGGGTCGTGATCAATCTGCGGGATTCGCTCTCGCGGCGGGGCCTGGACCGGTAGATCTTCTTCCATGACCCGTGTGCAACTGACGGACAAAGAGTGGGAGTTCATCGGGCCGTATCTGCCGATCGGCGAGTACGGCCCGTACCCCGAGCGGCTGCGGCAGCAGTTCGAGGGGGTGATCTGGCGGTTCAGGACCGGCGGGCAGTGGCGGGAGATGCCGAAGGAGTTCGGCGCATGGTCGACCGTTTATAACCGCTTCCGGCAGTGGCGCGACGCGGGCGTCTTCGAGGCCCTGCTGGAGGGCCTGATCGCGGAAGCCGCGAAGCGGGGTGAGGTGGACCTGTCCCTGGTGAGCATCGACTCCACCACCGCGCGCGCTCACCACGACGCCGCCGGGATGCACCTGGACCAGGACGTCATCACCGCGCTGGAGAAGGCCGCCGCCCGGGAGGAGAAGGCCAGGTCAAAGGGGGCGGCCTCGAAGGACGAACCGGGCAGGGCGCCGAAGCCGACCCCGAGCGGGAAGAGCGACGACGCATCCGGCGCCGGTGCAGACTCCGGCTGAAGCCCGCTATCCTCGGACGCTCCCGGGGCGGGCAGACCAGCAAGGTCCACCTGGCCGCCGACCGTAAGTGCCGCCCGCTGGCGTTCGTGCTGACCGCGGGCCAGGCCGCGGAGAGCCCGCAGTTCATCCCGGTGCTGGGGAAGATACGGGTCCGCGGCCCCGTCGGCCGCCCCCGCACCCGGCCGGACGCGGTCGCCGGGGACAAGGCCTACTCGTCCCGCGGCAACCGGGCCCACCTGCGCAGACGCGGCATCAAGGCAGTCATCCCGGAGAAGAAGGACCAGGCCGCCAACCGGAAGAAGAAGGGCTCCGGGGGCGGTCGGCCGCTCAGCCACGACACCGACCTCTACAAGGAACGGAACACCGTCGAGCGCCTGATCAACAAGCTCAAGGCCTGGCGAGGCATCGCCACCCGATACGACAAGACCCCAGACAGCTACCTCGCCGGCCTGCACCTACGGGCCTCAATGATCTGGATCAAAGACCTCACCCGGACCGCCGATTGATCACGACTCAATACGCGCCCGCCGCTACACTCCTTCACACCGTTCCCGATCCCGCACCCGACCTGAAAAGGGTCGTCAGCTCGGCTTCGACACGCCGACCGCACGATGCGGGAACACCGGTGTGGAGCGCGCTGAATCTGCCGCGAAGAGGCAAGCGGACGTCATGCTTCGGCTGAGTCCGACTCGCTGTGCGAGCAGGCCGACGTCGATCCGTGCGCGCCCGGCGCGACGCTGCGCCTCCGCGGCGGCCACAACGCGCAGAACTGCCCACCGAGGCGGCCGAGGCCGGGTCATCGCGCGCCCGCTTCGAGCGAGATCGACGTCGCCCAGTTGCGGACATCCTCAATGTCTCTCGCCAGCTGCCCCACAAGGTCCTCGACGTCACGAAACCGGCGTTGCGGGCGGAGTCGGTTCACGAGATGGACCGATATTTCCCGCTCGTACAGTTCGATCTCCACGTCGAGGAGATGGGCTTCGAGGAGTCGTTGGCCGTGGCGGCCGTAGAAGGTGGTTCTCCGTCCGATGGAGACCGCGGCCGGCCAGTGCCGGCCGTCATCCTCCGTGACCACTACGGCGGACCAGACACCGTCGAGGCGAGCGCTCGTCGCCATGGTGAGGTTGGCGGTGGGAAAACCAAGCAGTCGTCCGCGGGCATCGCCGTGTTGGACGACGCCGCTGACAACCTGGTCCGGTGCCTGAACGCTTTCGATTGCGAACGGCCGGCTCGCTGTCAGGCGCCTGGCCGGGCCCTGCCGAGTTGTCTGCCGCATTGGGATCCTCCTCGGTGGGGTCAGGGGCCACATCGGTTCACGAGCCGCGTCATCAGTAGTGCTCTGCGATGTGGGCGTTGTTGTCGTAGTCGCGCTGGGCATTCTGGGGAAGGTACTTCTCTTTCTTCTCGCGCACGTAGCCGGTCGCCGGGAGCCCGAACAGGGCGCCCCAGCCAACGTCGTAAGTGGTGCCGGCGTCGGCACCCATGCGGTCGAGGTACTCGGCGCAAGGCGTGGCCTCGCCCGACTCCTTGGCGTCGGCCAGCAGTCGCCATCGCTTGTGGATGCCCGGCAGAACGAACGGAACAGGCTGGTCGCCTGCCTCAGTGCGGTCATCTCGGCGACGGTCTTACGGCCGATCGTCCCCACGCTGACGGCGTATGCAGGTCCGGGCGTCTCCTTCAGCGCGAGTTCGGCCTGCTCCCACGTGTGCATGCCGTCGAAGAAGATCACGTCGCGCCGGTCTCAGGCCTTGTAGAGCTGCGCACGACGGATCGCCTCGTCGACGCCGCCACCGGCGGCACCGTAGCCGTTGGCACCGTAGCCGTTGGTGCGGGCGACGATCACGAAATCGTCGTCGAGCCTGTCACGGACAGCGGCGTTCAGGCGCCCGATCGCCTCGGCGTCGGACACGAGCTCGATGCCGGCGACACCACTCGACTCTCCCCAGTTGCCGAGCTTGATTGTGTTCTCGGCGAGGTTGAGACCGCCCTGGCCGGTCGTCACATTCGCGCCGAAAATCGCTACTTTGAAATTGTTCGGGCCACCTATCATGGGCCGCTGAGAACGTTCGACTGTGTGATCGGCGATGAAATCACGCGGTGTGACATTGTGCGTCATTGGTTTTCTCCTAAGTGGCGGGTGCGTCGGCTTCTCCGCCGACCTCCGTTGACGCATGACGCTAAGAGTCGGCAGGACCGTGCCATCATGGTAAGAGACGCCATCAACACAGGAAAACACGCCAAAGTGCATCCTCTTGTCCATTGGTGGCGCAAGATGCCAAGCTATTGGCGTCTCTTCAGCTGCTTGGCGGTGCTCCAGCCACCGCCGCGCTTCCGGAGCGGCACCCCATCAGCTCAACGAAGAGGAGTGAGATGCGTTCTGCGACCGTTTCTCGGGGCACCCGGGCGAACAGGCCATGCGGTGGAACGACGTCCAAACCGGCTTCGCCGGGACTCCTTGGCCGGCCAGCTCCCTACCGCGGCAGGTGGACGCGGCTTCCTCGGGTGGTTCCCGAACACGCTGGACCACCTCCCTACGTCGGCGGCGAAAGAGCGCAGCGATGAAGCTAAGCTCGTATCAGAACCTGCGGGTGCCGAACTTCAGTGTTCACGCACTGCGCGGACTGCTCGAGGCTGCGGATCTCGATTGGCGGACTGCGCTCGCGAATTCGGAAATTGATCTCGACGCGGTGAACCGCCCGGGAGGCACCATTCCTGCAAAGAAGGAGCTGGCCTTCCAGCTTCAGTTCGTCGCTCTCACAAGAGATCGCGCCGATCTTTGGGTGCGAGCCGCGCGAGCCTACACACTGGGCTCCTTTGGCGTTCGCGGATTGGCTCTCGCAACCGCGCCGACCATTGCGGCGTGGGTAAAAGCTGCCACCGCAAATGACTACGCTCCTGCCCTCCTCGAGACTAAGCCTCTCCGGACACCGGATGGCACGGTGACTGGGATCGAGTTCACCTATCCCGACGTCCCGGATGAGTTGATCCCGTTCAGCGTCTACCGCGAGCTCTGTGTCACCAGCCGAATTCTCGCGTGGTTGTACGGCGGTCCTTTCCCTTTCACCCAGGTCGAATTCCCTCTCGCAGAAGTCTCGTCCGAGGTTTGGACGTGCGTCTCCTGCAACGTCGACTGCGGCTCCGAAACGCTGCGGCTGTGGTGGGACCCCGAAATATCAACACGCGAGCTCCCTTTCGGTGACGCCTTCCAGCACGAAGCATGGATCAAAGCGGATACCCAAATTATCGACACCCTCAGGGTGACTGGCGACTGGCCCCACACTGTGGCCAAAGCCATAAGGGCCGCACCCAATTTCAACCGCACATTGGCAAATGTGTCCGCGACGCTGCGAGTCTCCCCACGCACCCTGCAACGCAAGCTTGAACTCACGGGCAACGACTTCGCCCGGGTGCGAGACGAGACTTTGAGTGACCTAGCCTGCGATCTGCTCTCGAATACAGAGCACTCTGTATCGGAAATATCCCGTAAGCTGGGATACACGGATCCGGCCAGCTTCACGATGGCCTTCAAGCGGTGGAGGGGAATGCCTCCGACGGCGTTCAGAGAGGCTTCTCGCTACGGAGACAAGGACGCTGGACATCGCCATGCCTAAAGGCTGTCCCACAATGATCAACTGACTCGACCCGGAAAGTATCGGGGACAGCCGCATCGGGCCGGTCTATCCGACGAGCGCGAGGTTGTACAGACGGGCTGTGCCAAGCATGGCGTGATGAACGCCGTCTCCCTTCAAGCGGCAGTCACGGAGGATCTTTCAGCTCTTGATACGGGCGAAGGTGTGCTCGACAGGGGCACGGACCTTGCGGTGTGAGCGGTTGTGCTCCTCTTTCCATGCCGACGGTTCGGCCTGTCCGGGTTCGCGGCGGTGCAGGCCAGTACCGCGGTAACCGCTTTCAGTGATCAACGTGGTGTTGCCAAAGACGGCCTTCGCTCCGGAACAACTTCCTCGCTCACAACGTCGCTGACGCCGCGTCCTGGACGTCGGTCGTCGAGGCCGGGACGGCGAAGTTCGGTCCGATCACCGTGCTGGTGAACAATGCCGGGTTCTCCGGGTCGAACGCGCGGACGGCCGACCTCGACGACAACAACTACCACCGCATCGTCGCCGTCGACCAAAGCGGTGTGTTCTTCGGCATGCGCGCGGTCCTGCCGGGGATGATCGAAGCCGGCAGAGGCTCCACCGTGAACATCTCCTCCGCCGCGGGCATGGCACATCTCCCGGGAACGCCGAACGTCGGCTACACGGGGGCCAAGTTCGCCGTACGCGGCATGACGAAGGCCACCGCCATCGAGTACGGGGCGAAGGGGGTCCGCGTCAACTCCGTCCACCCGGCGCGATCATGACGCCGATGGCCCAGAGGCTGAACGACAAGGCCGCGCTCGACGCTGTCGCCGAGACCGTCCCGCTGCGCCGGTTCGCTGACCCGCGCGAGGTCTCCTACGCCGTGCTCTTCCTCGCCTCTGATGAGTTGAGCTACATCACTGAAAGCGAGATCGTCGTCGATGGTGGTCGACTGGCCGAGTAGGCCCACGGCGCCCCGGTCCGCACAGGTTCTCGCACGTCAGTGCGGAGCGCGTGCCGGGGCACCACTGCTCAGTCGACGCGATTCCCAGCAGCTCCAGGAGGTGGGTGAGCCGCCAGGTGAGACGGGGGCGGGGCAGGCCGCCCGTGGAGTCGAGACGAGCGTGATCTCGTCCTGCCGAGCGCTCTCTCGATCGTGAGCGTGCTGCTGCGCTGCCCGGATCGATGCCGTGGTCGGGGATGGCCTCGCTTCTTGTCAGGCCGGAACCACGGGCAGGACGATGCGGGGCAGCCGGGCGGGGTCGTGGAAGACGTGCCGCTGGGCCACTCGGGCCGTGGTCGCGCTCTCCTCGGGTTCGCCCGTGTTGAGGTTGCGCTCCCAGCGCGGGAAGTTGCTGGAGGTGACCTGAACCCGTATCCGGTGTCCCGCCTGGAAGACAGTGCTGGTCGACCACGGGTCCACGACGTGCTCGGCCGCCTCGCCCGGTGTCGCGGCACGCACCCGCACGACGCCGTCGGTCACGTTGCGGGAGACACCGTCTCGTCGACGTCGCACAGGCGTACCACCCAGTCGGTCGAGGGCCCGTCCGTGGCCGCGAAGAGCACCGCCTTGACGCGGCCGGTCACCTCGACGTCCTCGGCAAGCGGCTCGGTGGTGAAGACCAGAACGTCCTCGCGCGCCTCCACCACCGACTGGTCGAGCGGCCCGGGACGGAAGTCGTCGGTAATCAGCAGCGCACCGCCGGTGGTGGGCACCGGATCCATCGGGTCGTAGGTGAACTCGTCGGCCTGCTCGGCGGTGGACGGCGGTTCCTGCGTCAGGCGTCCGTCGACGCGCAGGTGGAAGTCCGTGTCCACCGCCCGCGACAGAGGCCATTCCGTCTCCTCGCGCCACTGGTTGATGCCCATGACGAACAGCAGCACCCGGCCCGTGTCCGGTTCCAGGGCCTCACCGTCGCCGAGTGTGCTCTGGAACCAGTCGAGCTGCATGTCGGTCAGGCGGCCCCGCATGCCCATGAATTCGGAGTTCGGGCCGAACCCGAAGTTGACGTCACCGACCATGTGCCCCAGGTTGGTGTGGGTCCACGGGCCCATGACCAGCGTGGCGGACCGGCCGGCGCGACGCATGGCCGTGAAGTTGTCGAGTTTGCCCTGGCCGAAGGTGTCGTACCAGCCGCCGAGTTGGAAGGGGGGCAGTTCGACCTCGTCGTGCCGGCCCGCGACGCGGGTGGCCGCCGCCCAGTCGGGCTCCCGCCGGGAGCGCTCGTAGCCCAGCTCGGGAAGGTCGTGCCGGGCGAACGCGGGAAACCGCCCGGCGGGCAGCTCCGCGTAGCCGCCACCCGCGAGGCCGTCGAGATCCTGTACGAGCCCCGGTGAGGCTGCTCACGAGCGCGGCGGGTCGGTGCGGTGACGGCGCATCAGGGTGTCAGCGCCCTGCATGAGCGACCAGGGCGCGGTGATGCCGAGTGAGGCAGGTCCCGCCACGGGGCGCCGGTCCGCGTGCGGAACCGTATCCCGTCGATCAGCAGCCGCTTTGTGTGAGCCGACGGTCGACCCGGGCATCTTGCCCTTCAGCAGCAACGGCTCCGACACCCAGGGTGCGTGCGTTCTCACGCGGTGAGATGAGTAACTCGTACATGGGCGTGCCCTGATGGCCCGCTTGTCCAGGTCTGGACGCGACGAACGCGACCCTTGATGATCAAGGTTCTCTACGCCTTTGATCAAGAACAGGGGTCGCGTTCGCGTGCCATGCTCCCTGATCGACGTTCTCCAGCGCCACCGTGAGGACGTCGACCTGCTGCGCCTGCCTGCCGAGCTGCCCGGACTCGACGCACTGTCGAAGGTGTTGGACCGGCTTCCTGATCCACGCCGGGTGAGGGGCCGACGCTACCGGCTGGGCTCCCTGCTCGCTCTGTGCCTGATCGCGGTGGTCGGTGGCGCCACCACACTGGCTGGCATCGCCCGCTATGCCGTCGACGCCTCTCCCGAGGTGCGGGCGAAAATCGGTCTGCGCCGTGCACCACGCGCGACCACCCTGGGCCGCTTGCTGTCCCGTCTCGACGGTGACGCCTTCGATGACGCTGTGGGCGCCTGGCTGGCCCGGCACGCGAGTGATCCGGCCGACGAAGAAGCCCTGGAGCTGGCGGGTGTGGCCGTCGACGGCAAGGCCGTACGCGGCAGCCGTACCGGCGAGAACACAGCCGTCCACCTCCTGGCCGCTGTTCTGCACAAGGGACAGGCCGTGCTCTCCCAGCGGCAGATCGCCGTGAAGAGTAACGAAATCCCCGCCTTCGCCCCGCTGTTGGAACGTCTCGATCTGCGCGGCCGTGTGATCACTGCGGACGCGATGCACACTCAGACCGGCCATGCCGAGCACATCGCCGCCCGGGGCGGGCACTACATCCTGGTCGTCAAGGGCAACCAGAAGAACCTCCGCCGACAACTGCGGCATCTGCCCTGGCCCAAGGTTCCACTGCAGCACCGCACCCGAGAACAGGGCCACGGTCGACGCGAGATCCGACGGCTCAAGGTCTGCACCGTCCGCCCCGGGCTCCTCTTCCCGCACGCCGTGCAAGCCATCGAGGTCAAGCGCCGCCGCTCGAACCGCAAGACCGGCAAGACGACCATCAAGACGATCTACGCGGTTACCAGCCTCGCTCCCGAGCAGGCCGGCCCAGAGCGGCTCGCCGAACTGATCCGCGGACACTGGCGGGTGGAGGCCCTGCACCACGTCAGAGACGTGACCTTCACCGAGGACGCCTCCCGCGTCCGCACCGGCACTGCCCCCAGAGCGATGGCGACCATCCGCAACCTCGCCATCGGCCTCATCCGCCAAGCCGGCTGGACGAACATCGCCGCCGCGACCGACCACTACCGGTCACGAACCGACCACGCCCTCCAGCTACTCGATCTCGAAGCCTGAGAACGCACGCGCCCTGCTCCGACACCGCCCACTGGGCGCCCATCGGATCTCCCCGAGCCCATAGGAAGTGATCACCACACACCTTGATCCGCTTCTGAAACGGACTCGCGCCACCCACCGGCAAGAGGACGCACTTTGACGCACTTTCTTAATTAGTTGGCGTCCATCTCCATGCAGGCACGGCGCCGCACGTCCTTAACGTTGCCCCCCAACGGGAGTCACCAGAGAAGCCGAGGCACTGACAGCGGCAGTGATCCGATCCAGTGACGGAGGAGTGGAGCAGAAAACAACCACTCCTCCACGAGTGGCGCGTGACACCGTCCGAGCGCAGATCTCAGTGTTATCACGCGCCACTTGCAATCAAAAACGACCTCAGCGGCTGCCGGACCCAAAACAAAGGTGGACAAAAATGACACA
The DNA here is from genome assembly GCF_040655115.1 of Streptomyces atratus. GTDB lineage: Bacteria > Actinomycetota > Actinomycetes > Streptomycetales > Streptomycetaceae > Streptomyces > Streptomyces atratus_D. The sequence continues at coordinate 66,882 of NZ_JBFAJH010000039.1, forward strand.
ATCTAGATCGGTCGACGCTCGTACAGGCCGAATCACATCGATAGTTGCACTACTTCTACTCAGCGGCATAACCCTCGACATCCAGTGGGGCTCCCTCTCTCCGCTGATCGGGACGATTGCGACAGAATCAGGGCTGTCGGGATCGGAGATTGGCTGGGTCCTTAACGCGATGATGGTCGGCAGTTCCATCTCCATCGGCCTCACCGCGCGCATGGGCGACATTTACGGACATCGCAAGGTCGTCATCGTACTCATCGTCCTGGCACTGATGGGATGCGCCATAGGCGCGACAGCCACTGGGTTTTGGCCTCTGGTGGCGGGTCGGTTCCTCTTGGGCGTTGCTGTCGCCCTCCCGCTGAGCTGGGGGCTCCTGCGCCCACGCGCTACAGCACGCCAGATCCGACTCGTCTCGCTGGCACTCTCGCTTTTGTTGTCGATCTTCACACCGCTCGCACTCGTTATCGGCGGCCTTATTGTTAAATTGGGACTGCCGTGGCAAAGCGTCTTCTGGGTGAGTTTCGCTCTGTACGCGGTGCTGCTGCTCCTAGCCCTCATCTCACCTGAGACACCCGTAGCCGCCCGTGCAGTCGTTCGCCTGGACTGGTTCGGTGCACTCGGACTCGGGGTATGGGTCATAGCACTGCTGATCGGAATCAGCGAAGGTCCCGGCCGGGGCTGGACCTCACCGATCGTGCTCGGCTCATTCGTCGTGAGCGCGGTGGTGTTGGCTGTGTGGATTACTCAGCAGCGACGTACGCAGGAGCCACTGGTGTCGTTCCGCAACATGGACCTCCGTCAGACCCTCGTTGGATTTTCCGGGATCGTCCTGATAAGTATCGTCGGCCAGGGCATGTTTATCGCGATGCCGGCACTGCTGCAAACCCCGACGTCCTCCGGGTTCGGCCACGGCCTGTCTGCCCTCGACTCTTCATACGTACTGCTCGCGATGATTCCCGGCGCCGCACTGGGATACGTTTGGACGCGATGGGGACTCAATCACTTGGGTCCGAAGATCGTCTTGGTCGTTTCTGGATCCATTGGGATCGTGGTCTTCCTCGGCCTCGCGTTCGCGCACGACGCGGTATGGATGGCCTATGTGTGGACGTTCCTCTATAGTCTTACGATCCTGAGCTGCTTGACCACCGCATACACACTCGTTGCGTCGGCCGGGCGTCAGGACAATATGGCGACGACGATTGGCATGCAAAACATCGTCCAGTTCGTCGGGTCGACGGTACCCGTCGCGATTGTGTTGAACGCGCTAGCGCCCGGCGCCGATGGATTCATTCCAGAGGCAACGTTTGTCAGGATCTTTGTCGCTCTCGCCCTCGTCGTCGCCGTGTTCGTCATCGGGTGGGCTCTCCTTGCACCGAAGCACATCACTGATCGACACGCAGTCGATACGGAGACCGATCCCACAAAGGTCAGTGTTGCTGCCGACTAGAAAATCCAAGAGCTGATCTCGCCAGTGCGGGAGGCGGAACGGAAATCCTCTACCTGCCGCAACCCGTGAACACTTCGCCTCACGACTACGCGGCAATCGCTGGCGTCCCTGTCGGTTGGCTCACCGCCGACGATCCATCAAGCGCGACGCCAAGCCCGCCAAGCGGTTCCTGGCCAAGCTGATGAGGAAGCAGTGCCGGGCGCCGCGGGTGCGGGTCACCGGGAGCTGATGTCCTCGGTGGAACACCGCTCCCACAGGGCTCAGAGCAGGTGCAGGTTGGGGGCCTGTGCGGCGTTCGCGTACTCAGGCAGTTCAACGACCGTTACGCCGACGTCTTCGAGGATCTCGGTGCCTTCGGCGCCGGCGACGAAGGTGTCAGGCTCGCTCCAGGCGGTGACGACGCGGCGGAGGCCGGTGTCCCGGATGAGCTGGGCGCAGGAGCGAGGGCGGGAGGCTCGCTTGGCACAGGGTTCCAGGGAGCTGTAGATCGTGGCGGTGGCGAGCCGGGCATCCTCGGCGGAGAGCTTGGCGAGGGCACCTTCCTCGGCGTGGTCATGGGGATCGCTCTCGCGGGAGTAGCCGCGGGCGAGCTCGGTCCCGTCGGCCGCGACGATGACCGCCCCCACGCTGAAAGCGGTCGTCGAAGGCGGGCAGAGGGCGGCTAGCTCGCAGGCGAGGGCGAGCCAGTCCCGGTCTGCGGTGTTGGGCTTGCGGCCGGCGCCTGGGGCACCGGCTGAAGGGTTTGTGCTCATCGGGGCTCCGTCGAGGTGTCCTTGGGGGCGTACCTCAGGAGTACCACGTCTCCGATCTGGCGGGCCTCCAGAAGTCGGAGGCGGGCTGCGGGGCCGCCGGGGTAGCCCGCTGGGCCGAGCATCCGTACCGCATCCGGCTGGCCGACCAGGAGCGGGGCGATGACGAGCTGGAGTTCGTCGGCAAGCTCTGCTTCAAGGAGTTGTGTGTGGATGGTGCCGCCGCCTTCGACCATGAGCCGCTTGACGGCGTATACGTAGCCGAGGATGTCGAGCGCGGCCGGCCACACGGCCTTGGCAGGGACGCCCTGAACGGTGGCCAGGTCACCGAGGTTGGCGCGAGCCTTCATGGTGGCCGCGTCGCCGACGGCCAGGACGAGCTTGTCCCCGCCGTGGTGCCAGAACCGCCAGCCGGGGTCGAGATCGCCCGTACCGGTGATGGTGACCTTCAGCGGGTACTCCGGCTGACCGGCGGCGACCCGGGACGCCCTGCGTTCTCCCGAGTTGACGAGGAGGCGGGGGTTGTCGGCGCGGAGTGTTCCGGCGCCGACGAGGATGGCGTCGACGCCGGCTCGTACGGAGTCGACGCGCTCGAAGTCCTCCTTGTTGGACAGCAGGAGTCGGTCCTCGCCCGGGCGAGTGTCGAGGTGGCCGTCGATCGATACAGCTGCGGACAGCAGGACGTACGGGCGAGACACGCTATCTCCAGAAGGTGTGCACAGGTGGGTCAGGCAGGATGCAGGACGATGCGGTCGAGCGAGGCTCGGAACTCGGCGACGCTGTCCTCGCTGGCTGCGGGGGCCAGTGCCTGGTCGAGCCGGTCAAGCTGACCGAAGATCCGTGCGGAACCGGTCTCGGCGGCGATCCCTACGGCCTGCCCACCGATTCGGGCAGCCAGGGTCATGTTGCCTGTGCCCGCATGGGCACGGGCAGCGCGAGCGAGGTAGACACCGCGGTCCCGGCGGTATGTGGGCGGAAGCACTGCGATGGCGCTGTCAAAGCCGGCTGCGGCCTGCTCATAGTCGCCGAGTGCAGCGAGGGAGCGGGCCCGGGCGGTGCTGATGTACGCCGCATCGAGCCAGGAACCCCAGACGCCATCGACGCCCGCGCGACCGAGAAGGGTGAGCGCGGTGTCGTAAGCCCTATGGGCTTCACCGCCTTCACCGAGTACGGCGTGTGCATGGGCCTCGTGCAGAACGGCGATGACTTCGAGACGGCTCCCGGGCCGGGCGGTGCGTCGGGCGGCGGCGGCGAGGCCGAGGGCGTCGGCAGGATGTCCGGTGTCGACCGCAAGCTGGGCTTTACGGCCGAGGATGTACGCAGTGAGATCAGTGTCGCCGGTGATGTGGGAAGCATCGAGTGCTTTCGCGGTATGACCGTGGGCGGTGCGTTCGTCGCCGATGTCCTGGGCGAACCAGCCTGCCAGCTCTTCGTATCGCGTCTCCAAGGCGAGGAGCTCGACGGCGTCGGTGCCACGGGCGGCTCGGCGTCTTGTGGCAAGGGCGACGAGGTGTTGTTGCAGCGCGGGCAGCACGTGCCGGGGACCGATGAGGTTGTCGGTCTGGATCATCACCCGGCGGAGCTGCGCGAAGTGCTCGAAGGGAGACCCCATCGCGGCGAGTTCGGTGGCAGCCGCCGCCGTCGCGGCCGGGATGGCTGTCGCAGCCAGGCCGGCGAGCCCGGAGGCAAGAACAACACGACGGGGCACGGGCACGAAGAGGATCCTTCCGTGGATTCGGGCGGGGACGACGACCGTGTCCGTGTCGTCTCCAAGAGAGCCTGCCTGCCCGAGCGTCCTCACGGCCAGGGTCCCCAGGTCGCTGGCCCCATGGCCCCATGCATTGGCCCCATGAGTCGCTGTCTCGGCTCTGGACACAAGGACAGAGTCGTCCTGGGGAGCCTCGCGCTCCGCCCCGTCCCAGCAACGAACCAATGCACCAGCGGCATCGAGGACCTCGTCGAGGACGATGGCCGCGTGCCGCGGGACGGGACGCTCAGCGCGCTCGAAGCGCCCGAGATGGGAGCGGTCGATCAATGCCTTGCGAGCGAGAGCCTGCTGCGACAGCCGACGAGCCTCGCGGAACTGGCGTAGCTCGTAACCCCAGCGGTGCCATGGGCCGGCATCCGGAGTCAGCTCGTTCGGCTGCTGCCCCACGCTTCCTCCTCCGCCGTGAACTTTCGTTCGCCCTGCGATTGATGCCAGCGGCACCGGCTGACTCTCGATGGGGCCTGAGGAGCCAGCGTGCGGGGCTCCATCCAGGGCCTCCCAACCGGGGTCCCGGACCGTTTTCATCGTTGGTACGAGCTGATCACACGGTATCCGAACGACCCGTGCGGCGGCCTTGATTCACGTCAGTGCTGACATAGCGGCCCGCCGGTTCGAACGCTTCACTGCGACCGTCGGGTGAGTCCTGCGAGGGCTGAGCCAGATCTGGGGGAAGGCGACCATGAAAAGAATCAGAAGCCTGGATAACGTGATCACCGTTTCCGGGCATCGGATCAGCCTGATTCAGGAATCCAGCGACTGGATGGACGCTGACAACGCTCGGATCCAGAGGTGGCACCGCGGACCCGCCCCGCTGGAGCGTCCGTCGCGCAGCGGCCAGCTCATCCGGCTCCGTCAGCAGTTCCGTCGCGAGGCAACCGAAAGGCGCAACCGCCACTCTGGAGACCGCCAACTTCGGGTGCTGGCTTACAGCTTGGTACTGGGCAGAGGCGCCAGCCCGGATGAGGACTGGAACACCCTCCAGACCGAGGCCGAGCAGCGCGGCTACGCAATAGGAGCAAGGCTCCACGACGTGGCAGTTCCCGTGACCACGACGTACTTCCCCGGCTCGGGCGCTGGCCGTGGCGTCTACATGCCCCCTTGGAAACGCCCTGGCTGGGGGGAGGTCGAGCGACTGATCCGGGGCGGCTTCGCGGACGGCGTGATCGTCCTCGACCGGCACAACATCAGCTCCGATGACGACGAGTACCACGCCGTGATCAAGGAGCTGGGCGAGAGGTACCAGGCGTTCGTTCACCTCGTGATCCCCGAGGAACCGTCTGCGCCGACTTGAAGGCGTCCGCTGCGGTGGATGGATGCGAAGGGCTGGGGCTGGAGACAAATCAGCGCTCAGGTTCTCCTCGTCGTCGCCGTGTTCGCCGTGCTCGCCATCGCCGACTACTCCGCCTGATCAGGGGGACGATCATGACGTTCGAGGGACACACCGACCGGGGGCCGCGCGTCCTGCCGCACCGCGAGCAGGGCGAGGCCCTGCTCGCCATCCAGGAGGCCGCCCCGGAACCGCCCAGCGAGGCCGGTATCGATCTCTTCGCCGTTCCCGCCGGCGAGGTGCGAGGTGGCGGCTTCGACCTCTCCCGCTTCCACCGCCTCTCCCGTCTGCCCGCCCCCGGGAACGCGGCGTCTCCGGGTTCCGCTGGTGACCCGCAGGACGCGGCATGACGACGGTCGTGGACCACCTCGGCGCGGCCCAGTGGGATACCTGGTACCGCGAGGGCCGCGCCATAGACCGTCTGTTGACCGACGCCGAGGTCGACCGCTTCCTCCAGCACGTCAACCCGTCCGCCGGGTCGTCCGTGCTCGATGTCGGTTGCGGCATCGGCGGCTTCAGCCGGCAGCTCTTCCGCTGGGGCTACGACGTGCTGGGCCTGGACTTCTCGCCGGCCGCGATCCAGACCGCGCGCAGGCAAGGCACCCAAGGCCGGCTGCGCTACGGCGTCCACAACTTCGACGCAGACGCGATCCCGGCCCAGCTGCAGCCCGGCTCGCTCGATCTCATCGTCTGCCGCAACGTCCTGCCGTTCATCGATCACCAGCGCTTCATGGTCGACGCACGCCGCTGGCTGCGGCCCGGTGGGCAGCTTTACGTCCTCGTCCGCGTCTGGCCCGAGCGCGGGGGCGAGCCGAATGAGAAGCCGTGGCAGCGCGGCTTCACAGACGAGCAGGTGCAGGACCTCCAGAACGGGTGGGCCGAGCAGGAACGCTGGTGGCTCGGCAGACACGCAGCCCTATTCCTGTCTGGCGCGCGTCATCGGGATTTGTGACCAAGCACCTGCACGGACACGTTCGCACGCCTGCCCACCACCTCCTTCCCTCCATCCGAGGAGACCTCACCGTGCCAACTCGCCCGATGCACCCGCCTTCGGCCCGCTCTGCACCGACGAAGCGACGCCCTTCCGGCACCCCGTCACATGCTCTCCTCCTCGACCTCGACGGCGTGCTGCTGGACACGCGGCCTGTTATGGAGATTGCGTGGCTTGAGGTCCAGAAGACGCATGGCCTCGACATGCCGTTCGCCTCGTACGAGCGCCACTTGGGGCGCGAATTCAGCGACATCATGCACCGTCTCGGAGTCGGAGACGCCGAACTCGTCCACGAGACATATGAGGCGGCGTCCAGAGCCGCGTCCCACCTCGCCCAGCAGTTCGCTGGCATCGCGGAGGTCCTCCACGCCCTCGTTGCCGCGGAGTGGCGGCTGGGAGTCGTGACGTCTAAACCTCTGGACCGTGCTGCACCGCTTCTCGCCCAACTCGGCTGCCCCTTCGCCACGGTTCGCACTCCGAGCAGCTTGGGTCGCGCGAAGCCGGCGCCAGACCCGATTCTGCTGGCCCTGATCGACCTGGGGGTCGACCCGTCAGCCTCGATTCGTCTGCGGCCTGACGGCCGTATCCGATCCGGCGGGTTGCCCTGGTTTGTCCTGTCGGTGTGGACGTGGGGCCTTCGCATGCGCTGCGGGGGCGTCGGGCTCCACGGGCCCGAGGGGTGG
>NZ_JBFAJH010000040.1:0-73812 GCF_040655115.1 Streptomyces atratus
ATACTCCCTGCCCGAACAGCCAGATCATCTCGCCGACCGCCAAGACAACCCCGAAACGATCACTCCGGAAACAAGCCGGTGGATCCGGGCTCAGCGGTCAGTCCGACGGCAGGTGGAACGGGACCGAGGTAATGACGATCTTGGGCAGTGGACGCAGAGCACGACGCAGGCGGATGGCCGTGCGACTGTGCAGGAGTTGATGTCGTCGCCGCGAGGTGATGATCTCTGGGACGATCACCGTAAGGGTGAGTTCTGGATGCTGCCGGTGAAGTGCCTCAAGGTAGCGGACCAGGGGTGCGACGACCGCGCGGTACGGAGAGACAATCACCTCCAGCGGGAGATGGTCGCCCCACAGTGACCAGTAGTCGCGGAAGCGCTGTGCCTCGTCCTCGGCGACGCTGATGTGAAGCGCGAGAACGGGCTGCTGGAGTGAGGCGGCGTACGCAAGTGTGCGCATGCTTGCGAGGTCCAGCGTCGCGATGGCGACGATGCACAGATGACGGACCTCTTCGGGGAGTTCTTCGCTCTCCCGGTTCATCTCGGCGCCGCGAACGCCGTGTTCGTGCTGGACCGGGGACTGCGATGGCGTGACCGGCCCCGCGATGGCGTGTGCGGGCAGCTCGATGGCGTGTGGATGCAGTTGAAGGGCGACACGGGCGGCTTCGTAGTGCCGTCGGATCCGAGTGGTCACCAGGAGGAACAGCCCGACAGCGACGATGGCCACCCAGGCACCTGAGGTGAATTTACTGATGCCCGCAGTCATGAACACAACTGCTGACAGCAGTGCGCCCATGGCATTGAAGAGCAGACTCTTGCGCCAGTGCCGACTTCGCCGCCGCCACCAATGGACGACCATTCCGGTCTGCGACAGGGTGAAAGCAAGAAAGACACCGACAGCGTAGAGCGGGATGAGCGAGGCGGTCCGGCCGTTGAAGGCGACGAAGACGAGGGCGGCGGTGACGGACAGCAGGATGATGCCGTTGCTGTAGGCCAGACGGTCGCCCAGTCTCATGAAGGTGCGTGGTGCGTAGTCGTCGCGCGCCAGAAGGGAGAGCACCCGAGGGAAGTCGTTGTATGCGGTGTTCGCCGCGAGGAGCAGTACCGCGGCCGTGGCAGCCTGAATGAAGACGTACATCCACCCCGAGCCGAAGGTCAGACGCGCAAGCTGGGAGAGGACGGTCTCGCGGGCGCTCGGCATCACCCCGGTGCAGTAGATGAGGACGACGATTCCTGCGAACATCACAATGAGCAGGCCGACCATCCAGGTCAAGGTGGTGCGGGCATTGCGCCACTCGACGGACCTGAACGCCGGTACGGCATTGGAGATCGCCTCGATCCCGGTCATCGCCGTGGCCCCTGACGAGAAGGCACGCATGATCAGGAGCAGACCGACCGTGTCGTTGACAGGTACCGTCAGTGTGAGAGGCGGCTGAAAGCCCTGGCCGGCCGCGTCGACGAGCCCGGCTGCGACGAGCGCGAACATGGCGGCGATGAACGCGTAGGTCGGAGTGGCGAACAAGGCGCCCGCCTGCCGGATGCCTCGCAGGTTTCCCGCGAGGAGCAGCAGGATCACGCCGACACCCATGGGGACGGTTTCGCTGGTGAGCGATGGAATCGCCGAGGTGATGGCCGCCATCCCCGAGGCGATCGACACCGCAACCGTGAGGATGTAGTCGGTCATCAGCCCAGCCGCGGCGACGAGGCCAGGAATCCGCCCCAGGTTGTCGCCGGCGACGATGTACGAGCCGCCGCCGTGCGGATAGGCCCGGATCGTCTGCCGGTACGACAGGCCGACCGCGAGCATCAGAAAGACGATCGCGCCTGCGACGGGGAACGAGTAGGTGAGCCCTGCGGTACCGGCCAGTGCGAGGACTGCCAGCATCGCCTCGGGTCCGTATGCGACCGACGAGAGGGCGTCGGCGGACAACACGGGAAGCGCCACCAGCTTGCGCATTCGTTCATGCACCACGGCAGAGCTCTTCAGCGCTGCTCCCAGCACCAGCCGCCTGGCCCGTGCCCGTGCACCTCCCAGCCACCCTGAGGGCAGGCCTCCCGTGTCGACCTGTTCGCCCGCAGAACGGGACCCGAGCGGAGAGATCGCCACCAGACGCCCGAACCGCGCGGGGCGGATCTCCACCGGAGGCGGAAACCTCCCGAGATCGGGATCCACGGGCAAAGCACGGCGCCAGACTTCAGGGGCGGCCGACACCCGCCCCCACTCACGCCCCACCCGGCGCAGCACACGCAGCTGCTCCTTGCTGGGTCCCGGCACCTGGGCGCCGGGACCCGGCGGTCCGGCCGACCCCACACCTCGACTTCCGCGCGTATCCGCCACAACGATCAGTGTTGTTGACGGCAGGACAGCCCGGCGGGACCGACATGGCTCCCGCGAGGTACGGCAGCCCGAAACACTCCTGCGGCCAATGAGCCCGCGACCCGCAGGTTCATCACCGGGCCAGCGCGGAGAACCGGCGCTCCCGGCACCGCCCGGACCACAGGCAGCAGGAGCTTGTCCGCCTGGACGTGCTCGACAAGCAGAATCGTCGACGATACCCGGTGCGGATCGCTGAATCCGGGGCGAAGCTGGTCTTCGGTCGCGCCTGGTTGTCGTGCTGGCGAATGCAGGAGCCGATGGCGGCGTACCGCTCGTCGTGGCTGCGATGGGTCGGTGCCCTTGAGGGCGAAGCAGCGCAGGGCCGAGTGGCGATTGGCGCCTTCGACTCCCGGATCACATGCCGTGCCAAGGGGGCGTCAAGTGACGCTCTGTCAGCTGGTGCTGATGAGTCTGCCGGGCTCACAGCTTCCTGGACCGCCGCAGGAAGGCCGTGCCCCCCTCCCCCCGAGACAGGGAGTCTCCTCGCGGAGCCGGGAGTGCCGCGGTGATCTCCGGTACCGACCATTCAACCGCGTCAGTCAGTTCGTGGGCTCACCGGGCGGAACGGTGAGAACCCCTTCACTCACCGGATATTCGATCGTCCCGGCGAGTCGGTCGTTTTGTGCACTCCAACTACCGGTACTCCTATGAGTTGTGCGCTTCGGTGAAGCCCCGAGGGGCCTCACCGAAGGTGTCACACTCGCGACCATGATCTGCCGCGGGCACCGCCCAGCATGGACGTGGTGCGGGCCAAAAGGATGAGAAGGACGGAATGGTTGAGTGGAGTGCACGAAGAGCAACAATAAATCCGGCTCGGCGCATCGGCTGATTCTCGCTACGGCGATGGCGATTTACGCAATTCTGGGATCATCGTGCTCTCCGAACGATTCCCCTCTCGCGAACAGGGTCGCGGGTCCCACGTCGCACCAGACGGCGAAGGAGGCACAAGAACCTCACGGATGCCAACGCACCATGATCGGTGTCGCCCATCCCGACGACGACCTCTACTTTATCGACCCGGAGATCAGGAAGACCATCCGTGCCGGATGCGCGGTCACCACCGTCTATCTCACCGCGGGCGATGACGGCAAGAGCCCACAGGCAGCCCGGGACTATGTCGCGAGAAGAGAGAACGGCGTGCGCGCGGCCTACGCGGAGCTGGCCGGGGCCCCAGATCGCTGGACCGAGAACAGCACACGGGTCAACGGTCGCAGCATCAGATCCTTCAGCCTCGGCAGCAGTTCGCAATCAACGGTCAAACTGGTCTTCCTGGGACTGCACGACGGGCTTCCGCACGGGCAGGAAAGCGAGAGCATGCTCAAACTGTTCCTGGCGAACCGCACACAGATTCAGCTGTTCCAAGGCGTGGAAAGCTACACCGAGGACCAGCTCCTGCGAACCCTGTCCGACCTCGCCCGGCAGGAAAGAGCGCAACGTATTCTCACGCTGGACTACGACAACGCTTCCTTCGCCTTCGGTCTCCGCGGCAAGGTCGACCACAGCGACCACGGCATCGGAGCCAGATACTTCAGAAAAGCCGGATACCTCTCCGGTATCCACGTCACATCCTATCTCGGATACACCATGTCGCCACTTGAGCCCAACCTGTCCCCTGAACAAGTGGCCGAAAAGGAAGCGGCCGTCAGACGCTACATCGCGAATACCGATTGCCATTCCAAGAAAAATTGTCCCACGACTGACATCTACAAGGGGCCGCTCCAGCACGACGATTCGGACTGGGTTCACCGTCAGTACCAACAAAATCACCGGAACCCACGCCCCGGAGAAATCATGGGAGACATTGGAAGAACTACGGAGTTCAGCAGCAGGGACCCGGAGCAGTGCCTCGAAGCGGTGAGCACGCAAACGAAGTACGACGCAGTCCGGCTCAACACCTGCGATGGAACCGGCGCGCAGAAGTGGGAAATCAGAGACGACGGAACAATCAGAACACGATTTTATAGAGGATATTGCCTCACTAAAACGGCCGGCAGCGCCGACCTGGCACCATGTGACGCATCACGTCCGGAACAGAAATGGACACACATGCCGTGGGAGAGTACCACCTGGAGGCGCACGGCATGGCGAATCGCGGGAGAGAAAGGCATGTGCCTCTACCAGGACGACCGTTCACTCCCCCCGTACTGGAATTCAAGGATGGCGCAGCACCCACGACTCGGTCTTGTCAGCTGCAACAAACAGGCGGAGCCGGAGCTCTACTGGCGCTGGACAGCGGGAACGGCTCACAATGACCCAAACACCGCATAGGCGACCCAACGCAACGCAATCAGACGTGACGACGTGTGGGGTTGACGCGTGGCGTCTTGTGCCGCTGGCGGCTCGACTCGGTACGGCGATCTGTGGACTGGTCGCCTCTGTCGGTGAGGTCCGGCCTGTTCCGGCTCCCCGGGATCGGACGTTGCGTGTCCGACAAGATCAATAGGGGGATGCGGAGGCGGCGGAAACCGGGTGTTGCGCGGTCAGCCGTGCTCATGGACGAGACCTGCGGACGAGGGGGAGCCGGTGGAACGTGACCGGGCGGGGTGGGGGATGAGTGCGAATCACGAAAGGGGATGTGTTCGAGCCGGAGGAGACGTTCGAGATCCACGACTCCGTCGAGTGGGTGGGCTATACCTGCGACGTCGATAGGCTGTGCCGTGGCCTGGCGAACCCGCACCTGGTCATCACCGCCCGAGACGAGTCGGGCGTGCTCCTCGAGCTCGTGCGAACGGTCTCCGACGACGAGAGCATCTGCTGGGTACAGGACCTGCTGGTGAACTCGACGTTCCACCGGCAGGGCATCCGCCGGGCACTGCTTGAGCACGTGAAGGAACGGTACGCACACTGCCGCTCCTTCACGTGCCGTCCACGGACCATGTGTCGACGCCCGAGGGCGAGAAGAACGCTGCCTTCCACCGAAGCCTTGGGCTTCCCTCCTACGAGGAGAAGCAGACGGCCGCGTTCGGCCTGCGAAGGATCCGGCCGGCCCAGGACGACGCGAACGCGTGACAGGCTACGTGGCTCTGGGCGGGTACTCCCTCCGGGCGCGGCTCGGCGGTCGGAGGCGAAGCCCCCTTCCGATCCGCGACAACGGCACTGTTGTCGGCTCGGCCCACGCCCGCGACGCGCCGTCGGTCCGTGCCCAGGGACGCGCCATGGTCGCCTGCGGGCCGGCCCGCCCCGTACCGGGACTGTCCAAGGACACGACGGGCACCGATGCGATCGCTCTCCTACGCCGACGCCGGGCTGTGCTCACCCATGTCTGCGACGACTCGTCTCACCGGCACGGTGGGCCTGGACGACCTACTGGCCCGCTTCCTGCAGCCGCAGGCGGCCTGACGGCAGAGGTGCAGCCGGCCAGTCCTCGACGAGCGGTGGGCCGACGCATGCTCACCGGTCGCCGTTCTTCGACGCCTTGGCCTCGCTCTTGAAGATGCGGGCCGCCTTGCCCGCCGAACGTGTCAGCTCGGGCAGCTTCTTGACCCCCAGGACCACAACGACGACGAGGAGGATCAGAGCCAGTTCACTCAGGCCGAACATCAGATCTGCTCTCCCAGGGGGACGGATGACGACCGGAACGGCGTACCGGCTGCGCATCGCTCTCTACATTGCTGTAGAAGTTTCTCCTGGAGCATGATCGCTCAACAAGCCCGCCTTCCAGCCTGGTTGGCCGGGAACAGTGTGCTGCACGGAGGAACAGAGCAGGATGACGGACGGCGGCCCCACGGCCCGAGTGACCCCAGCCCGGGTATCCCTGGCGCGGCGGTGCCGCACCCTCACGGAAGCGCGCTGGTTCGCCGCCACCGTGTTCACCCTGATCCTCACCAACGCCGCGCTGCTCGGCATGGAGACGTACAGCGGACTCGTGGGCGACTGGTATCGGTGGCTGCGTCTTGCCGAGCACGCCTGCGTCGCCGCGTTCACGGTGGAGATTGTGCTGCGCCTGGCCGCCCACGCCGACCGCCCGCGCGCCTTCTTCCGCGATCCCTGGAACCTTTTCGACCTCGCCGTCGTCCTCAGTGCGTTCCTGCCCGTCGTGCGCGAGAACACCACCGTGCTACGGCTGTTGCGGCTGGCCCGGGTTCTGCGTACAGCCCGCTTCCTGCCGCAGCTGCGCGTCTTCCTGGTGGCGGTCGCCCGCAGCCTTCCCGGTACACTCAGCTTCCTGGTCGTGGGCGCCCTGCTGCTGTACGTCTACGCGATGGTGGGCTGGGTCTTCTTCGCGCGCCACGACCCCGAACACTTCGGCTCGATCGGCCGCGCCGTCCTCACCCTTTTCCTCCTGATGACCCTGGACGGCATCGGCGACGCCGTCCGCGCCGGCCTGGAGATCTCCCGCTGGAGCATCGTCTATTACGCGTCCTACGTCCTACTCGCCTCCTTCGTACTGGTCAACGTCCTCATCGGCGTGGTCATCACTTCCCTCGACGAGGCACGGGACTTGGAGACGGAAGAGCCACCGACACAGCAGGAACCGGAGGAGGCGAATCTGCTGCGAGAACGCATCGCCGCTGCCCGCCACGCCCTCGACGACCTCGAGGACGAGCTCGCCCGCACGGCTGGGCACTTCGCAACACCGGGCGACGGTTGGGCAGCCGTCGCAGCCCGGCCGCTAGCAGCAAGGACGCCGGTGTCGCGAGTGACGACAGAGACCCACGTGCCGACCGCGGACAGCCCGCCGTCGGCCAGGTAGTGCCGCATGGCCACCACCCACGGCAGATGGACGATGTGGGCGCTGCACAAGTCCGCGGCCGACTCCGCAGACAGCCGGTTGCCATCGGTCACGACCTCGCGGAAGGAAGCCATCCATCAGCCACGTGATCAACCCTGCGGGTCAATACAGCTGGAGCGCGCTGCTGCGGGCATGGCGGGCCGGGTCACAGGTGCACGATGACCAGGGCGGTGTCGTCGGTGACGCCGCCGAGCGGGAGCAGGTCGGCCAGCAGGGCGTCCGCGAGAGTTTCGGGGTCGGCTGCCCGGTGGCGGGCCAGAGAGCGGGCAAGCCGCGCGAGACCGGTGTCGATGTCTTCGCGGCGGCGCTCGATCAGGCCGTCGGTGTACAGCACGAGGACGGACCCCTCGGTGAAGGCCACGGTGGCCTGGGGCCGGGGGGCGGGTTCAGGGCGGGCGCCGAGCGGGGGGTCGGTGGCCTGGTCCAGGAACTCGACGGTGCCGTCCTTGTGCAGGAGAGCCGGCGGAGGGTGGCCGGCGCTGCTGTAGGTGATGGAGTGGGCGTTCCAGTCGATGAACGTGTTGGCCACGGTGGTGTTCTCGGCTCCGTCGACCGAGCGGGCGTACAGCCCGAGGACTTCCAGGGCACGGGCGGGGCCGTCGGTGACGCGGGAGGCGGCGCTGAGCGCGCTGCGCAGTTGCCCCATGACCTGGGCCGCAGGCAGGCCGTGGCCGACGACGTCGCCGACGGCGACCGCGATGCGGTCGCCGGGCAGGTCGACCAGGTCGTACCAGTCACCGCACACATCCAGCGCGTCGATGGCGGGCCGGTAGCGTACGGCCGCCTGGTGGCGCCCGACCGGGCGGAGAGCGGGCAGCATCGCCTCTTGCAGACTCAGCGCGACGACGCGGGCGCGGATGAGTTCGGTGACCTCCTCCACGCGGTGCAACAGCAGCGTCACCCGCCCGTCCGAACCGAAGACCGGAATGTTGATCATGGTCCAGTAGCGCTCGCCCCGCGCCCCGGGCCGGTCGGGCTCCTCCATGTCGTAGCGCTGGAGCTCCATGGAGTCGGGCTCGCCGGTTTCCGTCACCCGGCGTAGGGACGCCTCGATGTTGCGCACCACGGCCGCGCCGGGGTGGTTCGGGCTGTGGGCGAAATCGTCGCGCATGTAGCGGCCGATGACTTGGCCGCGGGTGCGGCCCATCACGCGCAAGAACTCCTCGTTGACGTCCGCGTAGACCAGCTGCGGGGTCAGCAGCGCCACCGCGCCGGGCAGGGCCTGGAACACCGCTGCGTAATCGATCTCCGGTTCCGTCACGCCTGTCCCGCCTCGACGCCGCCGCTGGTGTGTCTTTTCACGATAGGCGCGGCAAGCCGGCTCAGCGGTACTCCTCTTGCCGTGGAGCTGGGCAGGTCACACGGTTGGCCCTCGGCGGCTGCCGGCGGGGGGTCGGGAGAGCCGGGTCGGCAGCCTGGCACGGCATACCGGGTCAGCCAGGAACCTTGGCCGACTTGGGATGCTCACAGTGGCCACCCGACGGGTTCTGTCCGCGCTTCCGTGATGCCTACGACAGTCGCTGGAGCGATCAAGGGCCAGATGTACGGCAGGCCCCATTCGTGCTGCTCGGAGCGCGTCACACTCCTCCAGCCACAGGTGTCATGGACACACGTCACCACCTCGCAGTTGACCTGGCTGAGCACCCTTCAGTACCTCCCGGCCGCCCGTCGCTAGAGTCGGTTCGAGGACGACGTCACCTGGGGGGTTGATGACAGAGGCGGATGCAACGCCCATCGTCTTCGTTCACGGGACGCGCTTCAGCGCGGGGCAGTGGAGCGTGCAGCTCGCGGCGCTCCGGGGAGAATTCCCGGTTGCGGCCATTGACCTGCCAGGTCACGGGGCACGCTCCGCTCAGCCCTGGAGCCTGAGCACTGCCACGGACATCATCGCTTCCGCAGTGGACTCGCTCGGCCGCGGGCCGGCCCTTGTCGTCCGGCACTCGCTCGGCGGTTACGCCTCACTGGAGTTCGCGCGGCGCCGTCCGGAGCAGCTGCGCGGGCTGGTCCTCGCGGGGGCCAGCGCCTCCACCTGCGGCCCGTGGGCAACGCCGTATCGATGGGTCGCCGGGCTGGTCCCCCGCATACCGGCGGACCGGCTGGCCCGGTGGAACGACCGGTTGCTGCGGCGGTTGTATCCGCCGGAAGTGGTGGGGGCGACCATCCGCTCCGGCTACGCCTTCCACACCCTGCCGGCCGCCTGGGGCGACGTACTCGGACGCTTCGACCCGGGTGCGATGCGTCATGTGACGGCTCCTGTACTGATCCTGAACGGCGAGAAGGACACCGTCTTCCGGTCCGGAGAGGCGGACTTCGCCCGCGCACATCCGCACGCTCGCGTCGAACTGATCCCACGGGCAGGACATCTCGCGAACTTCGACGATCCGCAGGCCTTCACCGATGCCGTCCGCCGTTTCGCCCGGCAGATCCCTCGTGTCGGCTGAGCATCCGGCTGCCGTCTCCTCGGGGCCGCAAGGTGTGGCTGCACCACGGCAGTTCGATCAGCCGCGGCTCCGACGCCGCAAGCCCCACCACCACCTGCCCCGCGCACGCCGCCTCCCTCGGCGGCCTGGAACTGATCAACCTGGGCCTGGGCGGCAGCGCCCTGCTCGACCCGTTCACCGCACGCGCCCTGGGCGGCACCCTCCGCCGACCTGATCAGCATCAAGATCGGCATCAACGTGGTCAACGCCGACCTGATGCGCATGCGCGCCTTCACCCCCGCCGTCCCCGGCTTCCTCGACACCATCCGCGCGCCGGCGGAGCGTTCACCGCCCAGCGGGGGGAACCGGCGACTTCCGGCCTCAAGCGCGCACGTGACCGATGGTGTCGAGTGCCGTGCCGACCTGGTTGGCCAAGGTCACCGCGACGAGGCGCGCGGCAAGCGGCGGGGCGGCGCCCGGTGCGGCCTGGAGCATGAACCGGCCGTAGTAGCGCCCGTTGTGGAAGACCCGCAGTTCCATCTCCTCGCCCGGCAGTCCGTTGCGGTCGACGTCCCAGCGCCGGCGACCCCAGGAGATGCTGCCGTCCTCCCTCAGACTGGGCGGGTGCCCGATGAGGGTGCCGTATTCGAAGCGGCAGCCGCTCAGGCCGAGCAGCCCCACCAGTTGCCCACGCACGTGGTCGATCACGGTGTGCGGGCCGGTGGCGGCCTCGACAAGGCGAGCGGTGTGGTGGATCTGTGCCAGGTAGTCCTCGTCAGTGATGGCGATCACTTTCAGTTCCCGGGCGCGGGCCGCAAGCTGGGAGACGACGACGCCGACGACGAGGAGCAGCACGGCGGTGGTGATGTCGGCGGACTTGGTGATCCCGAACTGTTCGTAGGGGCGGGTGAGGAAGAAGTCGAACCACACCGCCGCGGACATCGCGGTGAGCGCGCCTGCGAGGCGATGGCCCAGCGCCGCCACGCCCACCACGGCGACGACGAGCACCAGAGCCGCATTGGTGTTGGACATGCTGGTCCGGAAGGGCACCAGCACCGCGCACACGACCGGCGGCAGTGCCACGGCCGCCACAAGCGCAACCCGGTCCCGGGAGAGGTACTGAAGCATGGGGGTTCACCTCCACCTCAGTTGTAGTCACAGGTGGCCGCTCCCGCGTTTCATTCCGTCCCGCTTTGACGCAACCTTGATTACCCGACTTCTGGCCGTGTCGGCGGGCGCGTTGAGCGAGGCGCGTACGGTCCGGCTGTCCGGAAGGACCGCGCTGGGGTCCTCCTTCCGGCCCCCTCTCGCGCGGACCTGCCGGCGCCACTTCGTGGATGGGGTGGTGTGGTCGGTAGCGGCGTACGGCGCTCTGGGAGAGGATCTTCTCCCAGAGCCCTCGCAGGACCGCGCGGGACCAATCCTGCCCTCGCGTACCTCGGTGCGGGCTGGAGGCCGCAGCCCGCTCGACGGTTGCGACGCATGCCATGCCAGTAGACATAAAAGCTTGCAAATGCAAGGAAAATGAGTCTAACTTGGCGCGTATGCAATCCTACACAATCGGACAGGCGGCACGTCTTCTCGGCGTCAGCCCGGACACCGCGCGCCGATGGGCGGATGCCGGTCGAGTGTCCACACATCGTGACGCGGGTGGGCGGCGGCTCATCGAAGGGCGGGATCTGGCCGCCTTCTCGGTCGAGATCGCCAAGACCGGTGGTGAGGGAGATGTCTCCTACACCTCCGTCCGTAACGCCTTCCCGGGCATTGTCACCGCCGTCAAGCTCGGCGATGTCGCGGCCCAGGTGGAGATCCAGGCCGGGCCGCACCGGCTGGTCTCGTTGCTGACCCGGGAGGCAGTGGAAGAGCTGGGCCTGGAAGTCGGCGTGGAGGCCACAGCCCGCGTGAAGTCGACCAGCGTGCACATCGACCGCGCCTGAGCGGACACGTACGGGCGACGGCCGCAGGTCACACCTTCACCGAGTAGGAGTGCGCCCCCGCACCGGCCAGCACCCCGCCGTCGACGATCAGGAACTCGTCGCGGATCGGAGTGCCGTCCAGCCAGGATTCCAGGATCTCGCGGGCGCCCGCCGCGTACCGGGCTTGCGCGGAAAGCGAGGCTGATGTGCCGGGCGCCGCAGCGGTCCTGCGGCAGGACGATCTGGGGGCCTGCTCTGTCGAGCGGGGTGTCGTCGAT
Source organism: Streptomyces atratus (assembly GCF_040655115.1). Taxonomy (GTDB): domain Bacteria; phylum Actinomycetota; class Actinomycetes; order Streptomycetales; family Streptomycetaceae; genus Streptomyces; species Streptomyces atratus_D. Next base: position 11,721 of record NZ_JBFAJH010000040.1, read on the forward strand.
GGTGGCCGCAAGCAAGACGGACGCACGGCCGAAGTCGGGGTCGATCTCGGCCCCGGACAGAACGGCGTGCTGACCGTCGGCGCCCGTCACGGCGATCAGGAAACGCAGGCGGTCCGTGCGCCGGGTGGGGTCGAAGGCGGGGCCGGCGTCGGCCAGGACGTCGTGGAGCGGCGGACCTGCGAAGCGATGGCGCTGGGTGCCGCTGGTGGCACATTCAAAGCTCACCCGTACTCGGTGTTGGGGCCAGGCGAGCAGATCGGGCACCGTCAGCCGGGCCGGGCGGGCGAGCTCGCCGGTCAGGGCGACCTCTGCCACCGGATCGGCGGCGGTCGGGAAATGACTCACGGGCGATCACCTCCCGGATGTCGATACCCGGGCAGGAGTCCCGTATCAACGCACATGCCCACCACTATCTATTCGTGGTCCAGCTCATGCGACGCCACAGGGAACTTCCACCTCGCATCTGCGGCAGTATGATCTGCACATGCACACCCACCGGATCGGGAAAGCGGCCGCCTTGATGAGTGTCAGCGCCGGCACACTGCGGCGCTGGGCCGACTGCGGGAAACCGCACGCCGAGCGTGACGAACTGGACCGCCGGATGATCCCCGGGCCGGAACTGGCCTCCTTCGTCCGGGAGTTGCACCGCACCGAGCAGACGAACAGCGGATCCTCGGCGCGCAACCGCCGCTCCGGCATCGTCACCGAGGGCCCCTCGGAGAGGTCTCGGCGCAGAGGGAGATCCGGGCCAGGCCGTACCGGGTGGTGTCCATGATCAGTCAGGAGTCGGCTGAGGGGCTGAAGCCGGAACCCGGTGCTCCAGCGGTTGCCCTGATCAAGTCGACCAACGTGGTTGTCGTGAGACCCCGGAGGAGTCCGACGGACTCCTCCGGAAGAAACCAGAGGGAGTAGAACCCGTGATGACCCGTTCCGCACGCCGGACCCGCTGGACCCTGCAGGCGGCCGGCGCAGGCGCCGCTGCGCTGCTGGCACTGAGCGCCTGCTCCTCGTCCGACAGCTCCTCGCCCACGTCGGACTCCTCCGCCTCCGCGTCCACGGACTCGTCGGAGAAGCTCTCCGGCACGGTGACCGTCTTCGCCGCCGCCTCGCTCAAGGAGAGCTTCACGACCCTGGGCAAGGAGTTCGAGACGGCCCACCCGGGCACGAAGGTCACCTTCAACTTCGGCGGCAGTGACACTCTCGCCGCCAGCATCACCGGTGGTGCCCCGGCCGACGTCTTCGCCGCCGCCAGCCCCAAGACGATGGCGATCGTCACCGACAAGAACGCTGCGGCCGGAACGCCGTCCACCTTCGTGCGCAACCAGCTGGAGATCGCGACCCTGCCGGGCAACCCCGACAAGGTCTCCTCCCTCAAGGACCTCACCGAGTCCGGCCTGAAGGTCGTGCTGTGCGACAAGACGGTACCGTGCGGGGCAGCCGCGCAGAGGGCGCTGGACGCAAGCAGGCTCAAGCTCACCCCGGTCTCGTACGAACAGGACGTCAAGAGCGCCCTGACCAAGGTGGAGCTGAAGGAGGCCGACGCCGCCGTGGTCTACAAGACCGACGTGAAGGCGGCGGGCGACAAGGTGGAGGGCGTGGAGTTCCCCGAGTCCGCCGAGGCCATCAACGACTACCCGATCACGTTGCTCAAGGACGCGCCCAACGCCGACACGGCGAAGGCGTTCATCGCCCTGGTGCAGTCCGCCGAGGGTCAGAAGGTCCTGACGGCGGCCGGGTTCCTCAAGCCGTGATCGAGCTGGGCAGGTCCGGCGCCGAGGACGAGATCCTCGTGGGTGGCGATGCCCGCGGGGGCGGGCCGCGGCGCCGGCGCGTCCGGGCGGACACCCGGGGCAGGGTGCCTCTGCCTCTTCTGCTGCCCGCCCTCGTCGGCCTGGCGTTTCTGTTGCTGCCGCTGATCGCCCTTCTCGTACGGGCTCCCTGGCGCAGCCTGCCGGACCAATTGACCAGCACCGAGGTATGGCAAGCCCTTCAGCTGTCCCTGGTGTGCGCGACCGCGGCAACCGCGGTGAGCCTGGTGCTGGGCGTTCCACTGGCCTGGCTTCTCGCGCGCACCGACTTCCCGGGGCGGGGTTTCGTACGGGCCCTGGTGACGCTGCCGCTCGTCCTGCCCCCGGTGGTGGGCGGTGTGGCACTGCTGCTGGCGCTGGGACGCAACGGAGTCGTGGGGCAGTGGCTGGATTCGGCCTTCGGGATCACGCTGCCGTTCACGACTGCGGGCGTGGTGGTCGCGGAGGCGTTTGTCGCAATGCCGTTCCTCGTCATCAGTGTGGAGGGCACACTGCGCGCGGCCGATCCCCGGTACGAGGAGGCCGCCACCACGCTGGGCGCCTCCCGCTTCACCGCCTTCCGCCGGGTCACCCTGCCGCTGATCGCGCCCGGCATCGCAGCGGGTTCCGTGCTGGCGTGGGCCCGCGCGCTCGGCGAGTTCGGCGCGACGATCACCTTCGCGGGCAACTTTCCCGGCCGTACGCAGACCATGCCGCTGGCCGTCTACCTCGCCCTGCAGAACGACCCGGCCGCCGCCATCGCGCTGAGCCTGGTCCTGCTCACCGTGTCCATCGCGGTCCTGGCCGCGCTGCGGGACCGTTGGATGACGGCTTCATGACCAGAACCCCCTGTGAGGCACTCGCAGTCCACCCCGGATCGCCGAGGTGCCGGACCACAGACGCGTCCGTTCCCGTTCCCCCACCGCGCGACCGCTGGACGAACCCCTCATGACAGACATCGACGACGCCACCGGCGCCCTCCCCGCCACGGACCCACCCGCCGCGGGCCTGGACACCCGTCTGGTCGTCCATCACGGCCTCTTCCATCTCGACGTGGCGCTGGCGGCCGCGCCCGGCGAAGTCGTGGCGCTCCTCGGGCCCAACGGCGCGGGCAAGACCACCGCCCTGCGCGCGTTGGCAGGTCTCACCCCGCTCACCGGCGGTCATCTGCACCTGGACGGCGTCGCGCTGGACCGTACGCCGCCCGAGTCCCGTCCGGTCGGCGTCGTCTTCCAGGACTACCTGCTCTTTCCACACCTCTCCGCCCTCGACAACATCGCGTTCGGCCCCCGCTGCCAGGGCGCGGCCACGGCCGAGGCACGCGCACAGGCCGCCGAGTGGCTGGACCGCATGGGCCTTGCCGACCACGCCGGCGCCAAACCCCGCCGGCTCTCCGGCGGGCAGGCCCAGCGCGTCGCGCTCGCCCGCGCCCTGGCCACCCACCCCCGGCTGCTGCTGCTCGACGAGCCGCTGGCAGCACTCGACGCCCGCACCCGCCTCGACGTACGCGCCCAACTCCGCCGCCACCTCGCCGACTTCGAGGCCGTCGCCGTACTGGTCACCCACGACCCGCTGGACGCCATGGTGCTGGCCGACCGGCTGGTCGTCATCGAGCACGGCCGGGTCGTCCAGGAAGGCGCCCCCGCCGACATCGCCCGCCATCCGCGTACCGACTACATCGCCCAACTCGTCGGCCTCAACCTCTACAAGGGGCAGGCCGAGGGCCACACCGTACGACTCGACTCCGGCCCGGCGATCACCACCACCGAAGACCTCATCGGCCCCGTCTTCGTCGCGTTCCCGCCCGGTGCGGTGACCCTCCACCGCGACCGGCCGACCGGTTCCAGCGCCCGCAACCTGTGGCCCTGCGAGGTCACCAGACTCGAAACGCACGGCGACCGGATCCGCGCGGACCTGACCGGCGAACTCCCTCTCACCGCCGACCTGACCACCGTCGCCGCCGCCGAACTCGACCTCCATCCCGGCGCCCCCGTCTGGGCGACGGTCAAGGCCGCGCAGGCGCACGCGTACCCGGCCTGACGCAGCGCCTGCCTCCCGCCGGGGCCGGAAGCCCCGAACGCCGAGGACTCGAGGCCCGGAACTCCGCGACTTCCGGGCAGTCCCGATCTACCAGGCAGCCCCGCCCCTTCTCCTGGCGGATGCGATGAGCCGCGAAACAGCCACACCCGACCCGACTACGGTAGGGGTCACCGTAGGGGCAAATTCTGACAATCCACACCTTTCTGCGAGGCGTTCCCTCATGAGCCTGAGCATCCGCAACCAGTTTCCCGGCACCGTCACCGCCATCACTCCGGGCGAAGTCATGGCAACCGTCAAGGTCCGTCTCGACGGCGGTCAGGACATCACTGCGGCCATCACGCTGGAGGCCGTCGAGGAACTCGACCTCGCCGAGGGCTCTGCCGTACGCGCCCTGGTCAAGTCCACCGAGGTCTCACTCGCCACCGGCGCGGTCGAGGGGCTGTCCATCCGCAACCAGCTCCCCGGCACGGTCGGCGACGTCGCCACCGGCGGCGCCATGGCCTCCGTCAAGGTCACCGTTCCGGGCGGCGAACTCACCGCCGCGATCACCAAGGACGCCGTCAACGACCTGGACCTGACCCCCGGCTCCTCCGTCGTCGCTCTGATCAAGTCGACCGAGATCTCTCTCGCCGCCGTGTGAGTCATCGATACGCGGTCGATACATCGGTACACCGTTCGGCCCCGCACCAATTCTGTTCTGCACCTGCTCCACTACGTGGGTCGTCTTCGAACGGATCTTGTCGGAAATGGCGGTCTTTACGTTTCTGATGGTGATGCGCCTTGCCGCCCGGCTCCATCCAGCAGCACAGGATTGCCTCCGCGGCACCGCCGCCGTCTCGATGTGCACCAGGATCCGGGTCCGTTCCGGGCCGACACCGTGTATCCCAGGGCAAGCGGGAGGCCGTCCGGGACGGCGGAGGCGTTCAGTGTGTCGGCGACGCGTAGAGGGTGCTCACATTGTCCTGGGGCCTCGGTCTTTTCCGGCCGCACGGACCCTCCGCGAAAGCGCGGATCAGGTTCTCCGTGGTGCGGGTGACGAACCGCCCGGTGCGTGCGTCCATTCCATGGTTGCGGCCGTTCTCCTGGGTTCCGGCCATGAGGGCCTCGACCCACCGCATCGTCCCGGAAGCGAAGACACCCGATCCGCTCGGCACCGTGTAGTACGCGGAGTCGGCGTGGCTTGGCTCGCCCTTGTACACAAGCGGGGAGTGCGCAACGACCTCAAGCGGCGCCGGGGTGGGCATCCCCGGGGTGACCCGGTCGTACTCCACCCCGACCAGATGGTCGAAGGAGGCGCCTCGCCTGACCCCGGTCCCTTCGAAGAGCCAGTGACCGTCGGCATGGACCACATACGGAGCGTCGACCGGATAGCCCTCGTAAAGGACGCCGGTCAGGGAGGATTCGGGGTCGGCTCCGGGTGGCTGCCGGAAGTCATGGGTCGGCATGGCCGGATGGTCGGTGACGTACGGATCTGCCCGGTAGTCGGATTTGTAACAGACCACGGTGCGTGCGTCGCCGGTGGGTCCCCGCTCCAGCCTGATCCGGCGGAAGCAGGCATTGGCGCCCAGGAAGGCCACATTGGTACCGGAGTCACGAGCCCGGGTCACGTGGTCCCGTTGCTGGGGGCTCCAGTATTCGTCGTGCCCCAGGGAGAGCGCCGCGCTGGCGCCGTGAAGCACGCCGGGTTCGCGGTGGACATCCACCCCCGTGGTGTAGGCGAGCGGAATTCCCAGCCGCTCCGCGAGAACCACCACCGCCCTCTCGTAGACCATGAACTTCTCGGCACCGCTGCGGTCATAGGGCCGGTCGAAGCTGACAGCGAGCGACCGTGTCGCGTACGCACCGTCCTCGCCCTGATAGAGGCTGTACCCGCCCCATGTGTTGTACGCCTGCCAGGTCGACACCGCGTGCATCAGCAATGTCCTGCCCACGGCGGACGCCGAACGGACGATCAGCGGCACATAGCGCTGGTGCCCGTCGTCCGCTTCCAGCAGGAGCAGGTACGCCCCCTCCGGCCAGCCGTCGGTGCGTACGCCGAGCGTGCGGCGCCAGTCGGCCCGCACGGTACGAGTGGCCACCAGCAGTCGGGGCCGAGCCTGGACCGAGCCGGCGAGACGGCGCGAGCGCCACACGAGGCGCGCCTGCTGCCCGCCGTACCAGCCGACCCGGTAGGCCGACACTCGGAAGCCGGAAGCGGTCGTGGAGACGTACAGACCGAACTCCTCGCCCGGCAGCACGCTGACTCTGTCGGTGTACCCCTGGACAGCCTCGGGCGTTCCCTCCGAACGAATACGCCAGTCGGGGTCTCCCGCGCGGGACCGCTCACCGTCGGCGGTGAGGCGGGCGGAACCGGACGGGGCGGTCTCGGTGCGGGGCCCCCTGGCCACGGAGGAGCGGCAGCCGGCCGCCATCGCACCAGCCATGGCAAGGGTGAGGAAGTGTCTGCGCTCCAGACGACCGAGCGCCCCGGTCACCTGCCTCTCGGCCCGCTCCATGTCCTCCGCCAAGTGTTCCCGCCGCGACACCGTCACACCTCACCGTCACCCGTCACGCGCTCGCGGGCGAGCCGAGTCGGGCACACGGGTGTTGCTGTGGGGCTTTCGTCCCGCCGCGTGGGATCGGTCCGAGAGGCACTGACACCCGACACGGCAGGCCGCGGAGGACAGCGTGGACCGCGACACGCAGGGCGGCCTGAGGGTAGTCCACCCCCTCCGCCTACGGGGCGGCCGGGCGCCGAGTCTGAGCCTGTCCTTCGACGACGGGAAGACCTGGCAGACGGCTCCGCCGAAGCCGGTGCGTGGCGGGGGGTGGACGACGGACCTCAGGATCCCGCACGGCGTCGACCACGTGTCGCTCACGGCCACGGCCTGGGACGATGCGGGCAACCGGGTCGACCAGGAGATCGTCCGGGCCTTCGACGTGAAGGAGACCGGGAGACCGCTTCGCCGCGACACGGCCGGCGAGCTCGCCCCGCGGTGAAGCGGACCGGCGGCCTCGGGGCCGCGGGACCTTCCGGCCGCCCCACCGCCTCACTCGCCGGTGCCTTCCTCGCCCCTGCGGCGGAGAGGGCACCGGCACCACCCGTTCGAGGACGCCTTCCATGAGAGAGCCAGGCACCGTTCATGCCCTCGATAAGAAGACGAGCGCGAAGGGGCCTGACCGTCATTCACTCGCATGCACGAACGGCCCGTGTGACGGGACGTCCACCGGGGCACATGCTCAATCCGAACAGCATGGCACAGCAGAAAGGCATAACCGTGACCACCATGTGGCGGAGCCCCGTAGCAATGGATGACCTCGCGGACGCGGACCTCACCGAATTCACCGTGGTGGCCGTCGACGACACCATCGGCACAGTGGACCGTCGTTCACTCGTCCCGGAATTCGACCACCTGGTCGTGGACGCGGGCGTCTGGAAATTCGGCCGAAGTCTCGCCGTTCCGGTGGGAATGATTTCCTCGGTCGATGCCGAGCGTCAGGTGATCACCCTCAGCTGCACCAAGGAACAGGTGAAGGAGGCGCCGCAGTTCGCACGCGACCAGGACACCGGCGATCCGTCGTATCTGCGGCAACTCGGCGCCTACTACGCGTCGCTGAGCGACTCATGACCGTACCCGGCCCACGCAGTGCACGTCCCGATGAGGCCCCCGTCATGGCGGATCGCGATGGTGACGAGTTCCGAGGTCACCTGTGTCGCGTCGGCCATGCGGTCGCCCGCCGCCCGGGGCCTCGTTCGAGTACCGGTGGCCCAGGTCACACAGCTGTCAGGTACGGGGGCTGTCGGCTACAACGGTTTGCGACGCCGTGGCACACCGCCAGGCTCTGCGGCGCGAAGGTCGGCGAGGAGTTCGGCCTGCCCGGCAAGTACCCCTGACAGAATCGTCCGCGCGACTCCCAGCAGTTCCACCACGTGAGGATTGGCCAGTGCGTAGTACACGGCCGAGCCCTCCCGGCGGGTGGTGACGAGTTTGGCGCGGCGCAGCACGGCCAGTTGCTGAGAGAGATGGGCCGCCTCGACGCCCACTTCCGGCAGCATCTCGGAGACCGCGTGCTCACGCTCGCTGAGCAGTTCCAGGACACGAATCCGGACCGGATGGCCCAGCGTCTTGAAGAACTCGGCCTTCAGCTGGTACAGCGGCGCGCTCACCGGCTTGACCCCTTTCGTCGCCTGGCAGCCATGCGACCACAGGGTCTCCGCCGTTCGTGTCCGGTAGAGCGCGTGCACCCAAAGAACTTCACCATGGGGTCATCCTCGCGCGTTCACACCTACGTGATGACCTTACTCATTGCCGAGATCGGCAATGAGTAAGATCGATAGAGCGGGGTTTGGTGCAGGCGGGGATCTGTGCGGCCGTACCGGGCGCCCCACGAGGCCCCTTCGCACGCCGGTGGACCGATCGTTTTGGACGTGAGCGCCTCGCGGGGCCGGAGTCCCGAGGGCGGGCGCGGTTCTCGATCTCGCACGACAACGGGGCGACCGCGTCCACCCGCTCGCTCCGTCCGGCGCCGGCTCGCTTCCCATGTCCACCCTCACGGCCGGCCCTGGCATCCCGCCGACCGTGCATACCGACCGTGACGCGGCGCTGCGTGCCCTGACCGGATGCATCGACTGACTCGGATTCGGGCGCGATGGGGCGTGGCGTGTCGCCCCGTCCAAACGGCGGGGGACACGTGAGGTGCGGCGTGGTCAGGCCCTCTTGAGGAATTCGGACTTCAGTACGAGGCCCTTGATCTTCCTGGTGTTGCATTCGACTTCGCCGGTCCTGCCGGTGAGGCGGACGTTTTTGATCAGGGTGCCGCGTTTGAGGGTTTCGGAGGTGCCCTTGACCTTCAGGTCCTTGGTCAGGGTGACGGAGTCGCCGTCTGCCAGCGCGGTTCCGTTGCTGTCCTTCACGATGACGTCGCTCATGGTGCTTCCTTGCTCATGGGTTCCGGTGCTGTCTTACGTGTGGCTCTGGTCTGCGTTGTTACCGGCGCCGGCCCAGTTGTCGGTGCGCCACTCCCGTCCCTCCCCGGCCGGACCCCGGTGGGTGGCGAGGGCCGTGCGCAGGTCACAGTGGACCGGGATCGGCGGGTGGGTGCCATCCGGGACGAGGTTGCCGTCGGCGGGGATCGCGGCGAGTTCCAGGTGCCGTCCTTCTTCCGCGAGCTGGGCGGCGGCCTGCGCCACGGCGAGCCGGCCTCCGGTGGACCAGCCGCGCAGTTCGGTCAGGTCGAGGATCACCGGTCCGGTACCGCGGGCCCGGACCCAGCCTACGGCGCCGGTGAAACGGTGCACGGCGTCCGGGCCGAGGTATCCGGCAAGGGAGAGGACGCCGAGGTCGTGATGGGTGGTGTATCGCCACTCGATGGTCATGACGGGTGCTCTCCTTCTACAGCGGGAGGGTGATCCAGATGCTCTTGCCCTGCCCGTCCGCGTCACCGCGTACGACGGCGCTGCCTCCGAGCCCGAGAGTGAGTTCGACGACGGTGGCGAGCCCTCCGGTGCCGGTGTCCGGCGCACACAGGGTGGGCTGGTGGGGGTGGCGGTCGTGGACGGCGAACGCGAACGTGTCCGGCCCCGCTGCGAAGATGACCGTCACGTTGGGGGACAGGGCGGCTGCGTGCCGCACGCTGTTGGTCACCAGTTCCGCCACGATCAACAGCGCCGGATCGACGGTGGGATGGCGGCGGCTGACGCCCCATTCCGTCAGCACCTGCTCTGTGGTCTCGCGCGCCATCCGCACCGCCGATCCCATGGCGGGCAGCGTCAGCACATGGCGGTACGGCAGGGTTTCGAGGTGCGCGGTCATCGTGCCTCCGTGAGGGCGGGGCGGAAGCCGCTCACTGTCTGCGGGTGTATCCCCACGAGCGTGTCGTGCGGGCAGCGGACCCAGCCCTGCAGGGTGTGGGGGTGGTGGGCGGCCTCGTCCGGATCGGTGACGACCTGGGCCGGGCCGCCCGCGGTGACGGCCCGGCCGGTGCCGCCGGCTCCCCGGATCTCGTCAGCCCGGTTGGCCGGAGAGGTCCGCCCGGACAACGCGGCCTCCTCAAGTGGGGTGCGGACGATCAGGCGGCCGTACGGAAGGACGTGCACGGCCGGGCTGACCACGGCCACCTCTCGCGGGGGGTGGACCAGGCGTCCGCGATCGCTGCTTTCGAGCAGCCACAGGGCCTCCGTGCCGGAGACCTCGACCATGCGGCGGGCGACGAGGTCGGTCATCGAGAGGCCTCTTCGGTGACGGGAACGAGCGGGCGGGGGCCGGTGGGCAGGAGTCCGGCGTTCTGCAGATGCGCTCGGGCGCCGATGATGGCCTCCGGGGTGGTGGCGTACTCCCGGCCGTCCCGCCGGAGCAGGTCCAACGCGCCGACCGATGCGAGGGCCTGGCGCTGGCCGGGCCGTATGCCCGAGGTCAGAACCGCGATGCCACGGCGGTTGAGCTTCTCCACCGCGTCCTTGAGGACCAGGGCACCTGTGGCGTCCATCGTCGTGATCCGCGACATCCGCAGGATCACCACGCGGACGTCGGCGACCTCGGAGAGCTCCAGCAGGAAGCGATGCGCTCCCGCGAAGAACAGCGGACCATCGATGCGGTAGGCAACGATGTGCTCGGCCAGCAGCGCCTGCTCCTCGTCGCTGTGCTCGCCGGGCAGGTCGGGGCGGAAGTCCACCTGGTCCATCCGCGCCTGCCGGGCGACCGCCCGCAGCGCCAGCGCACCGGCCACGACCAGGCCGATGATGACCGCGTGGACGAGGTCGAGAGCCAGGGTGGCCACGGCTGTCAGCACCAGGACGATCGCATCCGAGCGCGTCGCCCTCGCCATGGCCCGCAGCGCGCCGACCTCGACCATGCGGATCGCGGTCGCCAGCAGCACCCCCGCAAGCGCGGCGAGCGGGATCTTGGAGACCAGTGGCGCAGCGGCGAAGACGATCACCGCCAGAACTGCGGCATGGGTGAGCGCCGCGAGCCGGGAGCCCGCGCCGGTGCGGACATTGACCGCGGTACGTGCGATGGCCGCCGTGGCGGGAACACCGCCGAACAGCGGCGCGGCGAGATTCGCGATGCCCTGCCCGAAGAGTTCCTTGTCCGGATCGTGCTTCTGTCCCACCGTCATGCCGTCTGCGACCGTCGCCGAGAGCAGGGACTCCAGTGCCGCGAGCGCGGCGACCGCCACCGCCGGGGCGAGCAGCGAACCGAGCGCGGACAGGTCGAGGAAGCCGAGGGACGGGGCCGGCAGCCCGGAAGGCAGGGCGCCGATCGGGGTGGCTGCGTCGAGGTGCAGGAGCTGCCCGGCGAGCGTCGCGGCGATCACCGCGACGATGGAGAACGGGATGGCCGGGCGCCACCGTGCACCCAGCAGCATCACGACCGCCACACCCACGGCCAGTGCGACAGCCGTCCAGTTCGGGGTACGTACGAACTCCTCGGCCGCACGCCAGGTCATCACCAGGACCTTGTCGCCGTCGGGCTTCGCTACGCCGAGGGCGTTGGGCACCTGCTGGAGGCCGATCACACAGGCGATGCCGAGCGTGAAGCCCTCCACCACCGGAGCGGGAATGTACTGCATGTACCGGCCGGCCTTCAGCAGGGCGAGCGCGATCAGCAGGACACCGGCCATCAGCCCGACTGTCAGGACACCCCCGGGGCCGTACTGGGCGACGATCGGCACCAGGACGACCGTCATCGCCCCCGTGGGCCCGGAAACCTGAAGGTTCGATCCACCGAAGAGAGCCGCCAGCGCGCCCGCCACGACAGCCGTCGCCAGACCTGCTTCGGCTCCGAGCCCTGAGGAGACACCGAAACCGAGAGCGAGCGGCAGCGCCACGATGGCGACCGTGAGCCCGGCCAGCAGATCCCTGCGCGGATGACGCGCCATGACGGAAAAGTCGGCGCGGGCAGGCAGCAGACGACGCACCCGGTCTACGGACTGTGCGAGCAGCGTACTCACCGTGCCGCGCCCTCGGCTTCCCGCAGCTCGGCGAGCAGCTCGTTCTGTCCGGACAGCATTTCGGTCAGGATTCGGCGTGCGGCCCGCATCAGATCCGCCACGTCCCCACCGGCCAGCTCGTAGACGACCGTCGAACCGTCGCGGGTGGAGGTCACGATCCCGGAGCGGCGCAGCACCGCCAACTGCTGCGACAGTGCGGCGGGCTCGACCTCGATCTCCGCCAGGAGATCACGTACTGCCGTGGGCCCGTCCTGCAGCAGTTCCAGCACCCTTATGCGTACCGGATGACCGAGCATGCGGAAGAACTCGGCCTTCGCCTGATACAGCGGAACCGGCATCTTCTCTCTCCTACTCGCCCGTTGCCCCGCGCGGAGGGCGCGACCGGATCCATGATGTAGGAAATTGCAGAAATTCGCAATTGACTAATGCTGCACATTTGGATGGGACGGATGCCACGGCCGCCCCGGCTCACTGATCGTCCTTGCCCGGGCAGGGCTCGACTCCGCGTGGGGGTTCTCGGTGTCCGTCAGCGCGACCGCGGCGCAATTCGGGCACGCATGGCGAGATCGGCACCTGCCCGCACGAGGTCTCCGTGGCGGGCCCGTGGCGGGCGCCTTCGTGGCTTCGTTCCGAAGCCCGTGGGCCTGGTGACGGGGCATCATGAACTGCATTCAGCGGGGTGCTGCGGTGCGCCCCGGGAAGCCCTCATGGCCGGATTCGGCGCGTGGACCTGCTGGTTATCCGGGTGGCTCTGCTCGGCCGGCCGTACCCGTCCCTCCACCGTCATGTGCCATGACGTCGGCGACGCAGGGGCACGCTGTTCGTTGACGGCACGAGGGGGGCGTGGGTGTGTATGCCGGCGAGCCGGGCACGGAGGAGTTCCGCCGCGGTGCGGAAGCCGTGTTGACCGCCGGTGTCGCCACTTCGGCCGTCCTCAACCTGTTGCCTCGTACCGGGACGGCCAATGACGCCCCAGGGGGCGCAAAGTTCGAGACCTCCGCCTCTCGGGAGCCGATCCTCGGCCCGGAACTCCTTTTCGGAGATCGGTCACGTGCAGTCACCAAAAGCGCGATGCGACCGTGTCCAGGTCCGCACTCACCCGGTTGGTCGTGCGGCGGCACGCCAAGTCGGCCTGGCCGGACGGTGTACCCGACCGTGGGTGTCCGCTCGCCGGACGGAGCCCGCCGGAACTCCCTGGCGGCCGGGCGGTGGCTGCGCGAGGCTCGGTTCGTGCCCGATCCGGTCATCCGCTCCACGTCCAGGCGTACCCGTGGAACGTGGGAGCTCGTCGCGGCGGATTTCGGTGCGGCACCGAAGGTGGTCTTCGAGGCGCGGGCCTACGAGGCAGACCTCTCCGCCCCGCGCGGTCCCGTAGCGGCGGCGGACCGTGCTCCGGATCGGCCATCAGCCCTGCGTTCAGGACCTGGTCCTGTCCCTGGCCGTAGACGGAAACGCCCGGGCACTCGCACGGGCCCACGGAAAGTTCCCGGCCTCGCCCGAGCCGGGCCCACGCTCCCTGGAGCGTGGGCCCGGCTCGGACTCGGCACCGCGGCGCTCACTGCCGTCGCGATTCCCTGCGGCCTGGCCGTCAGGCGTTGAGCACCCTCTCCCCCGTCGAGGCGTATGTGACGACGGATCCGGGTCGGCACTCTCAGCCTGACGTGGCCGGCCGGGGTGTGGCCACCCGGCGCAGGGGCCGAGGCGTGGCTCGTCCCTCCGCCACGTCGGCCGTTGCCCGGGGACCGAGGGCATTTCGGCCTGTGCGCTCGCTGGGTGCGCCTGACGCCCGCAGCCTGCTCACCAGGTGGGAGAGTGTGAGGGGGGTGGCCGGTACCGCGCGGGCCGGACGACGTCCGCGGGGCTGTTGACGGGCCGTGCGGTGGCCCTCGGCCGGGGCGGGCACGTATGTCTGGCGCCGTCGGCCGGTGTCACGGGCCAGAGCGTCGCGGAGCAGGGGCAGGTGTGCGGATACCGCGGCGAGGCAGTCGTGTTCGTCCCGGCAATCGGGGCAGGTTGTCAGGTGGGCGCAGACCCGAGTGGCTTCCTCGGGCGCGAGGGCGTTGAGTGCGTATCCGGCCAGCAGCTCACGGACCGTGCGGCATTCCTGCGGGGAGGTGAACATGGCGGGTGTCCTTTCGGTACTGCGGGTCCGCCCGGTCGGCGCGGCCATGGGGTTCAGGCGGGCACGACCTCACTTTCGCCCGAAACCCGCCCCTCGCGCATCGTCCCCGCGCAGCGATTCCCGGATACCACCTCCGTGGTATCGGACACTCCGGCCTACGGCTGGGACGGAGCGCGGCACGCACTTATGCCGACGATGACGTCTGTGAGCCTTCTGTCCGGCAGGTGCACGATCCGGTTGGCCGGAGACGCCGCGCCGTGCTGGGCACAGTGCCGGACGGCAGGAATGGCGTGCTCTCGCAGCCTGGACCGACTGCTCCGGGTGTGCGCCGTCATAGGAACGTACAAGAGTGTCCAGGAGTACGGCGTCGTGTCCCGGTCCGGCTGCCGTCAGAGGCCGGCCCTCAGGGCTCGGCGTACCCGGGACACCGCGTGTCCGGCCTGGGCGACCAGCGACCGAGCCTCGTCGAGCATGATCTGTCCGGCCGGCGGGAGGGCGACGTCTCGATGGCCCGCAGGAGCAAGGCGGCTCCCACATTCTTCTCGAGCCCTCGGACGGCACGCGACAGCGCCGGCTGTCTCATGAGCCAGTGGCTGCGCGGTCCAGGTGAAGTTTGCGTTAGCCGCAACCGGGCGGGCGAAATTCTCCCACGTCGCGCACGCCATGGACCTCGCCGAACGCCTGGACGGCCACGGCGTCTCCGCCTTCGCTGCCGAACCCGGGCCGGCGGCAACCGACCACACGGCACAGATATCGATCGACATCCTTCCACTACAGCTGCGCCCGTACGGGGACCAGATCGGGCAGGGTGTCTCCGCCCCGTGGCACATGCGGCCACAGCTCCCGTGAACGCCCGGACCGACCCGTCACTGACCGGCCGGACAGGCGTCCTGATCGGCCCCTCGGGCTCACCCGACGACACTCTGCGCCACTACCTCACCCCCGAGGGCCTCGAAGCAGTGCGCCGATGGACCCCGAAGCTGCTCGACTGACCCCCAGGTCCGGCTCGGCGGCGACCGTCTGTGCGTGCGGCGGTCGCCGCCCGGGGGGAGAGAACGTTGCCGTCCTCGGCCGGGGTGAACCGACCACCGCCGAGTTCGATGATCTGCTTCGACCCGCCTGCGTCCCGTTCCAGCGAGACGTGGCTCATGGACGGACGCCGCCCCCTCGAACTGAGGAGGGATCACGCGGATGTCCGTGACCCGGGAAGGAATTCCTGCTGCACGCAGAAATTTGGCGGTCACTCAAGCGTGGTCGACCAGTTGTGCGTGACCTTTCTGGCGTGCGCAGTGGGCGCAGCAGAAGAACTGGCCGTCTGCCTGAAGGCCATGCCCCAAGATCCGGCATTGACAGTTCTCGCATGCAGGAGCGAGCCGTTGGGCTGCGCACTCAAGGCTGTCGAAGATGTGAAGAGCCCCTGCCGTACGCACCTCGAAAGCCATCTCGTAGTCGTTGCTGCAGACTTCGCATACCGCCATCGTCGATTTCTCCTCGCGCTTTGTTGAACGTCTCTTCCGGCCGTTATGAGGCTGTGCTCGGCCGCACCTCGACGCAAGGCGACCAGCGGCACGGGCCTGCGTGATCACTCGCCTGGACGCGGTTCACGTTGCGCCGGCCCCTCACCGTCCGGTGCCGCCTGGGGAAGGGCACGCACTCGCGTGAGAGCTGAGTGGCGGTGATGGCCCGAACACACATTGTGATCGTCTGAGCTGGTTTCGCCGGGCTCCGACCCCAGGTCGTTGAGTGGTTTCCTTCCGGTCGTGGGGACGGCTGAAGGACCATGTAAGGGGCGGACGCCAGGTCGGCGGCCGTGTCGTGTTCCGTCAGCGGGTGATCGGGATGAAGAGTTCGATCCGGATCGGGAGTGTGCGGGGGCTGGAGTTGCGTGCGCACTGGAGTGTGCCGCTGCTCCTGCTGCTCTTCGCGTACGGTCTGGGCAGCCGCACATTGCCTGCGTACGCACCGGGCCTGGCGCCGGTCGTGTACGCAGTGGCCGGAGTTATCGGGGCTCTGCTGTTGCTACTGAGTCTGGTGGTGCATGAGGCGGCGCACGCGCTCACGGCCCGCAGGTCCGGGATCTCCGTGCGGGACATGACGTTGTGGGCGCTGGGTGGCATGACCCGGATGGAGCGGCCGACGACGGCACGGGCGGCACTCGCGGTCGCCGTGAGCGGCCCGCTGGCCAGCCTGGGGATCGGCGGCGCCACGCTGGGGGCCGCGGTCGGCCTGGGGGCAGGGGGCTGGCGGATACCGGCTGCCGTGCTGGGGTGGCTGGGCGGCACGAACCTGCTGCTGGGCGTCTTCAATCTGCTGCCTGCCGCGCCCCTGGACGGGGGCCGGGTACTGCAGGCCGCGCTGTGGTGGCGGACGGGCGACCCGGACCGGGCCCAGCGGGCGGCCGGGCGCAGCGGACAGGTGCTCGGCATGGGGCTGGCCGTGGTCGGGTGGCTGGCATTTGTGCGGGGGGTGCCGGGCGGGTTGTGGCTGATGGTCATCGGCTGGTTCGTGACGGTCACCGCCGCGGCCGAACGACGGTGGGCCGAGCTCCGCACAGCCCTGCGCGACGTACGCGTGAGGGAGGCGATGACCAGTCCGGCCGCCACCGGTGCGGACTGGCTGACGGTGAATCGCTTCCTGTCCGACGTGGCCGCGCAGACGGGTCATTCGGTGGTACCGCTGGTGGACTTCGAAGGCCGTCCCAGCGGCGTCGTACAACTGCGCCGACTTGGTGCCGTGCCGCCCCAGCAGCGGGAGACGCTGCGCATACGGGATGTGGCGACCCCGCTGTCGAAGTGCACGCTCGCAACACCGGACGAGCTGCTCACCGGCGTCCTGGACCGCCTCGGCTCGAGCGGTGGACTGCCCGTCCTGGTCACGGACAGCGGCCGACTCGACGGGATCATCACCGCATACGACATCGACCGAGTCGCCCAGCGGCACACAGCGGGCCCGGACGACGATGCTCCGACTCCCGGCGGACAACTTCCATAACGACCTTCGAGGTAGGGCCCGCGCAGAAGCGAGTACGTTCGCGCAGCGAACCCCATGGGGTGCCGGGGCGGCCTTCGGACGGCGCTGACAGCACCCGGAGGCCGCGCCGGAGCCATGGCCGCCTACGGTACCCTCCGCGCCCCCGATCGGCGCGCCGCTCACGACGCCGCACGCTCCCCCTGCGGCGCCCGCCCGCGGAGCGGGCTCGGGTAGCCGTCCGCGCCGACCGGTCGGGCCGGCCGCCGACGTACCTCTGCGGGTCGGCCATCCCCGGCGGCGACCCGTGCGTCGCCGACGACACCGCGCGCCTGAACAACGCCGAGTTCCTGGTGGGGGTCCGAACGGCCACCGGGTCCCCACGGCAGCGCGGGGTGGGGCGCGGTGACGTGCCGGCGGTGATCCTGCCCAACGGTGTGGAGCTGACGATTGCCCTGTTCACGGCGTGGCCGCTGGGAGCGGCGGTGACCCCGATGAATCCGGCACTGATCGCCACCGACTTCGGTGCCGAGGTCGTCATCGGCGAGGGCGCGGCGCCTTCCCGGGCCGCGGAGGTCCTCGATGTCGCCGAGCTCCGCCGGGTGGCAGGGGAAGCGGTCCACGAGGCCCACGCCGACGGTGACGCCGACGGGTCGGCTACCGCCGGACTCGCCCCGGAGAACCTGGCACTGCTGATCCATACCGGCGCACGACGGGCGCCGAAGGGTGTCATGCTCACACATGTCAACCTGGTGGCGATGTCACAGATGATGATCGAGGCGACGCGGGTGGACGAGGACGACCACAGCCTGCTGATTCTCCCCTGTTCCACGTCAACGGCATCGTTGCCGGCGTGCCGGCGCCTCTTCGGCCACTACGCGCCGGTCGGCGTCCCCTCTCTGGACTCCCCGGTACTTGCCGCCTTGCTGATGGTCGTCTGGTGGGCATCCCGGCGCCGGAACGACGCCAAGCGCACCTGGTGTCGTTCCTGCCCGCGACGCGCTACTACGCCGGAAACTGGGCCACCAGCGTGTGGTGCTTCCGCAAGGGGGCCGAGCAGAAGCTCGACACGCACGTCGTCAAGGCGTCGGGCACGCCGTTGGCCCAGCTCACCCGGCTGTACCGCGCGGAGGTCGCCGCCATGATGACTCACAAGGGCATGGCATGGCGCTCCCCGCACGCCCACGGCCGGGCGCTCAACGGGCTGCTCTGCCGGGCCGAGAACGACACGGAGGCGTACGACATGCGCGACGGCGAGTACGTGACCGGTGCCGTCCTGGGGTGGAACTTCGGCGAGGGGTACCTGCACGACGAAACGGGCAGTGCAGGAGCGCTGCGGATTCGGTACGGGCGAGCTGCGGGTCGTGGTGCTCAAGTCGCAGCCCATACAGCGGCAGCGCCGGCACTACCGGATCGTGGACGCTGCGACCGGTCCGATCGAAGGGGGATATGTGAACGTCAGCGACATGATCGCCCGCCGGCACTGGCGGGACGACAACCGACCTGCCATCCCGGTGCAGCTGGTCGACCGTGCGGCGCAGGCCGCGGCCCCGGTGACGGCGCATGAGTGACGCGATCGTGGTGGGAGCCGGTCCGAACGGGCTGGCCGCCGCCGTAGCCCTGGCGCAGTACGGGATCGCGGTCACCGTCCTGGAGGCCGCGGAAGAGATCGGCGGCGGCGCCAGGAGCAGCGAGCTGACCATCCCCGGGGTGCTGCACGACCACTGCTCCGGGGTGCACCCGATGGCTGTCGCCTCACCGTTCCTGCGCACGCTCGGACTGGAGCGGTACGGCCTGGAGTGGGCCTGGCCGGAGGTGGACCTCGCCCATCCGCTGGACTCCGGCCGGGCCGCGGTGCTGGTCCGCTCGATCGAACGGACGGCTGTCGGTCTCGGCTCGGACGGCGTGGCGTGGCAGCGGCTGTTCGGGCCGATGGCGGAATCGTACGACGAGCTGTGCGAGGACCTGCTGCGGCCGGTGCTGCATCTGCCGCGGCACCCCGTCCACCTGGCGCGGTTCGGACTGCGGGCGCTGCAACCGGCCGCGGTGATCGCCCGCCGCTGGCGGACCGAGGAGGCGCGTGCGCTCTTCGCGGGTGCGGCGGCGCACGCCTTCCACCGGCTGTCCGGCCCCATGAGCGCGGCAGTGGGGCTGATGCTCACCGCCGCCGCGCACCGGTACGGCTGGCCGGTCGCCCGCGGCGGTTCCCAGGCGCTCACCGACGCCCTTGCCGCACTGCTGAAGAAGCTCGGCGGCACCATCGAGACGGGCGTACGCGTGCGTTCCCTCGGCGAGATGCCTCCCGCCCGGGCGGTGTTGCTCGACGTCGCCCCCGGGGCTGCCGCCGACATCTGCGGTGACCGGCTGCCCCCGCGGGTCCGGCGCGCCTATCAGCGGTGGCAGCACGGCCCGGCCGCGTTCAAGGTCGACCTGGCCGTGGAGGGCGGGGTGCCATGGACCAACGACGACTGCCGGCGAGCCGGCACCGTACACCTCGGCGGCCCCCTGGAGGAGGTGGTCCACGCCGAGCGGGAGACCACCCTGGGTCGGATGCCGGAGCGTCCCTTCGTCCTGCTCGCCCAGCAGTACCTCGCCGACCCCGGCCGCTCGGCCGGGAACATCCATCCCGTGTACGCGTACGCGCACGTCCCCCATGGATACAGCGGTGACGCGACCGGCCTCGTGCTGGACCGGATCGAGCAGTTCGCGCCGGGGTTCCGGGAACGGATCGTGGGCACCTTCGTCCGCAGGACCATCGAGCTGCCGTCCTACAATGCCAATTACGTCGGCGGTGACATCATCACAGGCGCCAACACCGCCCGGCAGGTCGCGCTGCGCCCCAGGCCGGCCCTCGATCCGTACCGCACCGGTGTTCCCGGTGTCTTCCTGTGCTCGGCAGCCACTCCGCCGGGCGCCGGTACGCACGGCATGAGCGGCTACCATGCCGCGCAATCCGCGCTGCGGTACCTGGCCGGGCAACAGCGGTAGGGGAAGTTCCCATGGGAAGGCGAGTCGGCCGACCGCGGTCACCGGGTCGTCGCCGGTGAAGCGCTGGAGACGGGCGGCAGCCTTCGGGGCCGCGGGTAGGTGCGGCCTCGGGACCGGTGAGCTCGCATGTTGAGGTGTCGCGTATTCGGCGCGCTGTTGGCGGCTGATTACTGGTTGTTGCCGGTAACGGTGGTCGAGCGCGGTTCGATGCGGCCCAGCCATGTGTCTTGATCGTCAGTCAGTGGTTGCTTCAGACGGGCGGATCGCCAAGACCGAACACCTGCTGCGGATGGCGGGCCCGGTCGACGACACCTACCGGCGGCAAATGAACCGGCAGCTCACCGTGCAGGAGTCCCGGCACAAGCTCGCCCGGGACGTGCGCCACTGCAAGCGCGGCACCATCCACCAGGCCTGCCGGGACGAGATGGAGGACCAACTCGGCGCGCTCGGCCTGGTCCCCAACGCCGTGGTGCTCTGGACGACCCGCTACATCGACGCCGCCGTCGCCCAGCTCCGCGCGGAGGGCCATGAGATGCGTGACGAGGACATGGCCCGGCTGTCCCCGCTCAAGCACCGCAACCTCAACGTCCCGGGCCGCTACAGCTTCACCGCCACCCTGTCGGCGGGCGGCACGCTGCACCCGCTGCGTGACCCGGACGCGGCCGGACTCGATGACGACGAGGATAGCACGGAGAACTGACGGCGTCAGGTGCCACCAGGGCGCCGATCAGCTTGTGGGCCGGCGCCCTGGTCAGCCGCTTCGACGCCGTGTCGGTCTGCTCCCTCAGCGGCCCCCGAGGCCACAATGGCGTGGCTGTAGCCGTTGGCCGGAGGCATGCCTCCGGGCGTACGAGGTGGCGCATCGTCACGTCCTACTCCTCCGGCTCCCAGGCGCGGAGCAGGTCGATCAGACCTGCGTCCCCGTCGATCTGCAGGAAGTCCGCCGGGATACGGTCGTACATGAAGAGGACCAGCTCACTGGCCGTGCCGCGGACGGAGGCGCCGGCCGTGTCCGGGCCCTCCTCGGCAGCGGTGGCCGGCGTCGTGCCGAGCGCGGGGAGACGGGTGGAGCGTGCGCCGTCGCCGTCGACCGTGAGGCGCCAGGAGTGGCCCTCGGTGGCGTGGAAGTCGAAGGCAGTGGGCTTGTGCGGCCAGGCGCTCGGCGTTGCGCAGCAGGTGGACAGGAACTCCTCGACACCGTCGAGTGCCGCCTCGGCCAGCAGCGGCTGCGGGGCGCCCAGGGTGATCTGGGCGTCATAGACATGCACCGCGGTCTCCTGGACCCGGTGCCGGGCGACGCCACCGGAGTTCTGCGGTGACTGCGACGTACCCCACCACGTCCAGCAGCCGCGATCCGGGCCCGCCTCCCCCAGCGCGCTCAGCAGCAGTTGCGTCGACTCGGCCAACCAGGCCGGCAGGGCTTCGCGTTCCCGGGGCGCAGCCACGGCGGCGCGCGCGGCAGTGGCCTCGGCCGGGGGAGCGTCGGCGGGCCCCGCGCCGACGATGGCGGCCCAGAAGCGATCCCCGCCACCCAGGTGCTGGATCAGATCGAACAGCGTCCACTCGGGGCAGGTCGGCACCTGCACGTCGAGACTGGGCGCGGAGGCGACCGCGGCGCGGAAGGCGGTCGACTGTTCGTCGATCAGTCGCAGCAGGACGACGGGCAGGGCGAGCGCGAGCTCGGGCAGCCACCGTTGCTCCCGCTCCACATCCTTGGCGCCTCCCTCCGTGAGGGGAAGCCGGACGCTCAGTGCGTCGCCGAGCCGGTAAACCGCATTGACGGTGCCTCCGGACGCGACGCGCTCGACCGGCAGATCCGCCCACTGCGGAAAGCGTCCACTGACCAGCCGCCTGACGAGGTCCGCGTCGATGTCCGTCTCATCAGCATGCATCTTGACCATCCGCCAAAGGAACCGCCGCCGCGCCTCACCCGTCAACTGGTTTCGTTGTGGCGACGCGCATCGCCGGGCGCTTCGATCTGCCCACCTCTTCGCCTCCCGTCTGCCGATAGCCCTCATCTCCTGTTGGTCGGCATCGCAATGGGGGCGTCCGGGACCTTGCTCCGCAACGCCGAGCTAGTCCCGCCGCTCGGATCGACGAACGCCCACTGGGAACACAGGGAACACACCCCGCAGTTGGCGGGTTCCGGCTCCTCAACCGCGCAGCCGGCCCGGCAACCCGGGCCGTTGCATTGGTTGCAGAAGGTGGCCGCCGAGCAGCACTGCGTTCCGCGCCCGAGGGGGTGCACGGCGTGAGCCTCAACCCACTCTTCCCGGCGTCGATTCCGCGCCCGCGTCCCGGTGCCTGCGGCGGCGTCCGCCGCATCCAGGGTGGGTCTCCGCTTTCGCACGCGTGCGAACGGTGCCCGAGGTCGGCGCGGAGAGGTGGCGGTTGCGCATCCATGGCAAGGGCGTGCGACGTGAACTGACCCTCATTTTTATGGGGCATGCCCGCTGGATCGGTGTAAGCGTCGCCGACCTGCTCAAGGAGCCAGGAACGAACCGCCGTCCAGGAGAGGTACGGCCGATCAGCTGGTTGCCCGATCCGTGGACGGGATGACAATGGGCACACCGGTCGAGGACGTCATGGACGACCGGGACGCGATGGTCGCCGTCGGGATGAACGGCGAACCGTCGCCCTTCGCCCGCAGTATTCCCGTACGCAAGCTGGTTCCAGGCCTCTACGTGACGTCCTGTGCGGCAACGTCCCGACCGCCAACGCCACCGTCTACATCATCGACAACGTCCTCATGCCCAAGTAAGACGCACCACACATGGGATGAGGCCCCGTTGCTGTCCGGGCCGGAGAAAAGAACTCCACCCGGCCGACAGCGGGGCTTCGGACCACGTCGCCGCCTTCTCACATGTTGATCATGTGCCCGGCGAGCCCGTGCACCGCCTCCTTGACCGCCTCGCCGAGCGTCGGGTGGGCGTGGACGTTGCGAGCCACCTCGTGGACCGTCAGGTCCCACTGCTGGGCCAGGGTGAGCTCCGGCAGCAGTTCGGTGACGTCGGGGCCGACGAGGTGAGCGCCAATGATCTCGCCGTACTTCGCGTCACTGATCAGCTTCACGAAACCGGTTGTGTCGCCCAGGCCGTGCGCCTTGCCGTTCGCTGTGAAGGGGAACTTGGCCACGTTGACGTCGAAGCCCTTCTCGCGTGCCTGCGCCTCGGTCCAGCCGAAGCTCGCGATCTGCGGCTGGCAGTAGGTGGCGCGCGGAATCATCGGGTAGTCGAGCTCCATGGTCTCGGCTCCCGCGATGGTCTCGGCCGCGACCACGCCCATCGCCTCGGCGGCGTGCGCGAGCATCAGCTTCGCGGTGACGTCGCCGATCGCGTAGATGTGCGGCACGGATGTGCGGCAGCGGCCGTCGACGTCGATCGCGCCGCGCTCGGTGATGCGTACACCGGTGCTCTCCAGGCCGTAGCCGGTGACGTTCGGTGTGAAGCCGATCGCCTGCAGAACCTTGTCGGCCTCCAAGACCTGCTGTGTGCCGTCCTTGCCGGTGACCGTGACGCGGACCTGCAGGCCGGACTCGTCGATCGAATCGACGCGGGTGGAGGTGAGCACACCGATGCCCAACTTCCTGTATTGGCGCGCCAGTTCGGCAGAGACGTCCGCGTCCTCCAGCGGCGCCATCCGGTCCAGGAACTCGACGACGGTCACCTTCACGCCGTAGTTGTGCAAGACATACGCGAACTCGACGCCGATGGCGCCGGCGCCTGCGATCAGGATGGACTGCGGCAGGTCCTCGGCCAGAATCTGCTCTTCGTACGTCACCACGCGTGCGGTGCGGCGGGTCCCGGGCAGCAGCTTCGGAGTCGCTCCGGCTGCGATGATGCAGTGGTCGAAGCCGATCGTCCGGGTCGAGCCGTCGAAGAGGGCCACGTCGAGCGTGTGCGAGTCCACGAACGTGCCACGGCCGCTGATCTCCGTGATCCCGTTCTTCTTCATCAGGTAATGGACACCTTTGACCCGGCCGTCCGCGACACGGCGGCTGCGCCGGAACGCCTCGCCGTAGTCGAAGGACACCTGCCCCTCGACCTTGATGCCGAAGGTCTTCGCCTCGCGCGTGACAATGTGCGCCAGCTCGGCGTTGCGCAGCAAGGCCTTGGTGGGGATGCAACCGACGTTCAGACAGACGCCGCCCCAGTATTTGGCCTCGACGACGGCCACGCGCTTGCCCAGTTGTGCGGCGCGAATGGCAGCGACATATCCGCCTGGGCCTGCTCCGAGTACGACAACGTCGAAGCGCTCACCCTGGTCATCCATGGAAATGTCCTTTCTGATGGGGATCGGCTCGGCCTCCGTGGAGAGCCGGCTCATCCTGGTCGAACACCCTGTGCACCCAGCTCGGCGGCTGCGGTTTCCCACACCCGTCCGCAGCAGGAATATCACCCGGAAGGCAATGCGTGTGATCGCACGGCCGCCCACATCGTCGGTCACCTTTCCGTCTCCAGCAGCATGCTCCATCAACCGGATCAGCTCGGCATGGGGCACCGCACCGTCCAGCGCCGCCTGCAGTCCGTCATGGTCGAGGTGGGGGCGGCCACGCGTTTCCAGCTCGGCTGGCACGCAACGCGCAGTGGCTGGCTGGATGAGGCGGACGCGCAAACCCCCCCGAACAGGATTGAAAACAAGGCTGTTTGAGGCGTATTTACGCCGCGGCGTGTTCACGCCAGCGACATCTCTTGTACGCGCCACCGACCGTGCCCAAACATCTAGGCACCGACCGCGTGGGGCTCCCACACCTCGCGCAGCTGAGCGATTTCACCCATCAGTGCGATAGGGGAGGGTTCACGTGTTCCCGACACGTCAAAGACGGCTCCGCCGTGTCCTGGCCGCCGCAGTGGTCGTCGCGGCCACCGGCTCGACGCTGCTGACGTCGCCGGCCTGGGCGGAGGAGGAAGCGCCGCCGGTCACGCCCGTGACCGGCGACCGGGTGCCCGTCGCGCCCGCCATGACTCAGCGTCTCGACGACACGGTCCGTGAGGGAACTCCGGCCCAGGCCGCACGGGCGCACCTGAAGGACCACGAGGACACGTACAAGGTTCCGGTCACGGACCTCAAGACTGTGAGCACCAGCAAGGACGGCAAGCAGTCGTCCGTCCGCTTCCAGCAGAAGCACAACGGGGTGCCGGTCTTCGGCGCCGAATACGCCGTGCAGACCGAGGCGGCCGACGGCGGGCAGAGCGTCACCTCCGCCACGGGAACCCTGTACACGGACCTGTCGGTCTCCACCACGCCGAGCGTTTCCGAGGCCGT
The DNA here is from genome assembly GCF_040655115.1 of Streptomyces atratus. Taxonomy (GTDB): domain Bacteria; phylum Actinomycetota; class Actinomycetes; order Streptomycetales; family Streptomycetaceae; genus Streptomyces; species Streptomyces atratus_D. The sequence continues at coordinate 36,819 of NZ_JBFAJH010000040.1, forward strand.
CGCCGAGAAGCGGATGTTCTCCCTCGACCGGAAGCTGTCGCGGGTCAAGGGCGCCAGGACCGAGGGCCACGGCCTGATCGTCCTGCCGGACGCCCGAGGCGGCAAGCTGGTCTGGCACTTCACCGTCACCGGCGCCGAGGCCGGTGACGGCCCGGTGCGCCAGGAGGTGTACGTCGACGCGAACATCGGCGGCATCGCCCTCTCGTACAACAACATCGACGCCGCGGACGCCGCGCCGGCCAAGGGCACGGGCGTGCGGGTGGACGGCTCCGAGGTGGAGTTGAACATCGACAAGGAGACGGGCGGCTCGTACACGCTCGTCGACTCCACCCGGGACATGTACGCGCGGACCGGTGGCCAGATACGTACCTACGACGCCCAGCGCAAGAGCTACTCGCTCGTGGCGGGCGGCCCGGTCACCGAGGACGTTCCCCTGGCGACCTCCTCGAGCGACCGGTTCGACGCCACCAACACCTCATCAGGCGCGGTCGACGCGCACCTGAACGCGGCGAAGGTCTACGAATACCTCAAGGACAGGCTCGGCCGTGACGGCGTCGACGGCAAGGGCGGCACGATCTACTCCGTCGTCAACGTCGCCAGCAACGGCAAGGACTACGCCAACGCCTTCTGGGACGGCTCCAAAATGGTCTACGGCCACATGGGCGGCGTGCCGCTGTCCGTGGGCCTGGACGTGGTCGGTCACGAGATGACCCACGGCGTCACCGAGCACTCCGCCGGGCTCGTCTACCTGAACCAGTCGGGCGCCCTGAACGAGGCGATCTCCGACTACTTCGGCAACGCCATGGAGACCGCCGACAAGGGCGTCGCGATGAGCGACCCGACGTCCGGCCTCGTCGGCGAGTACCTCTGCAACGGCACCAAGCCGCTGGCGGAGTGCGCGCTGCGCGACCTCAACGACGGCCGCAACGCACAGACCGACTACAAGCCCATCACGCTCGACATCGACAACGGCGGTGTGCACTCCAACTCCACCATCGTCGGTGGCGCACTGTGGGACATGCGCAAGAACATCGACGCCGGCCTCGCCGACCGGATCACGTACCGGGCCGCGCAGAACTACCTCACGCCGCTGTCCGGCTTCACCGGCATGCGCAATGCGGTCACCCTGGCCGCGAAGTCCCTGAAGGTCTCCGCTGCCGACCTCGACGCCATCGGCCGGGCCTTCGACGACCACGGCATCGAGCAGGGCTGGGAGCGGAAGTCCGGTACCCACGACGGCACCACCATCGGCGCCGACGTCCTGCCCGCGTACGAGGTCTACGGCGGCATCGATGAGCAGGCCGCCCAGGTCAGTGGCGATGTCTACGCCATCGGCCACGGTGACGCGATCGCCTGGGGCCAGGGCGGCGCCGCCTTCGGTATCACGGTCGGACGCTTCGGCAAGACTCCCCAGCACGAGTTGGCACAGTCGGACGCCTACCTGATGGACCCGTCCCTCGACCACGAGCGTGTCGTCTTCACCCGGATCTCCGCCGACGGCGTCGGCATCTACCGCGCCGGCGACAAGGGCCAGGGCGAGATCAAGAAGCTGGTCGACACCCCGGACGCCGACGAGACCGAGCCGGTCACGGAGAACGGCGCCCTCGCCTACATCAGCACCACTGCCGACGGCGAGCAGGACGTCATGCTCCTGAGGGCCGACGGCACCACGGTCAACGTGACGCCCGAAGCCGGCACCAGGGCCTCGCGCCTCGCCATGAAGAACGGCACCATCGCCTGGGCCGGCGGCGACGGGACGTACCTGCACGTCTACGACATCGCCACGGGGAAGGCCCAGAGCAAGCGGATCACCGGCTTCCTGTTCAACTGGATCTCTGACATCCAGCTCACCTCGGACCGTGTCTTCTACCGCACCAGCGGTGGGTTCCTGATCCCCAGCACCACCATCGGATCGACGCCGGCCGCCGACGTGACCCAGATGAAGAACCTGACCTACCCGAGGAGTCTGTACGTCGCCCAGTTCTCGGTCAGCGACGAGTACTTCGCCTACTCGACGTACGACCTCTGGGGCGCTCTCGGCTCCTGGAACGGACCGACCAAGGTGAAGGTCTCCACGACGGCGGACGTGCTGGCCGGGCTGAACAACTTCAACCGCGCTTCCTGTTCCTCCGGTTCACAGCTGGCCCCGTCGCTCGGTGACGGACAGCGGATCGTCTGGCTGGACACCACGGCCGCGGCGACGGACGTCGTGACGCGCGGGACGTTCGCGGGCACCTGCGAGTAGCATTCGCCACTCCGCGAAGGCGGTCACCGGATCTTCCGGTGACCGCCGTTTCCGTAGAGGTGTCGGCCCGCGGCCTCACGGGACTCCATGCTCGCGATCAACGTGAGAACGACCCGGCTTCGACCCGGGTGAAGGGCGGTCGGGGGATCGGATGTCCGACGCCCCAACCGTGGCCGGAGAGTCCGGCTCCGCCTCCGGCACCCCGGACCGCAACGACGCGCAGGGCTCCGCCAAGCACCCAGGGGCGGCACAACCGGAGCACGAACGACACCGCAGTCGGGCAGAACATCTCCATTGACATACCTATGATGCCAGACCTAATATGAACGCATGCCCGATTCCAGCGCGTCCGCTCAGGACATCGACCGTGTGGCCTCCGCGCTCGCGGCATGCCTGCCGGCGCTGAATCGGTCCCTCGATCGCCGGGTCGCCCGGGATTTTCCGGGGCCCAAGCCACCTGAGAGTCAGCTCGCGCTGCTGCGGTTCGTCTCGCAGCAGGAGGGCGCCACCGTGCGCGAAGCCGCCGATGCCCTTCTGATGCGGCCGAACAACGTCAGCGCCGTGGTCTCCCAGCTCACCGAGGAAGGGCTGCTGGAGCGTCGGCGGGACGCCGGCGACAAGCGGATCGCGCACCTGTATCCCACGTCCAAGGCTCGACGGGAACTGGCCGAGGTCCAGCGTCTCGAGGGTGCGCACATCGCCCGCGCCCTGCAGTCCCTCACCGACGGTGAGATGGACGCCCTGGGCTCGGCAGTGGGCGCGCTGAATTCGCTGGCGCGGCACTTGCACCCCGCGCCCGCGCCCGAATAGATCCCGCGGTCCCCCACCCGGGACGCGACCGACCGCGCGCACGGCTGTCTCTGTGCCCGCGGAACTTTCCCCTGCCCGGAGACAGAACGCTCTGACCACCCCGGCGGTCAGCGTGCAGCGCGTTCCCTTTTCCCTGTTCCGGCACCACTCTCGACAGACAAGGCACTTCCATGCCGTCCACCACCGTGGATCACTCCTCCCTGCCCGCTCCCTCCCCACCGCAGGCGGCGAGGGAGCGGGGGCGTCGCTCCCATCCCTGGCTGACGCTCCTCGCGGTCGCCTTCGGCCTCTTCATGGTCCAGCTCGACGCCTCCGTGGTCGCCATCGCCAACCCGGAGATCGGTCGCGCGCTGGAGGCGTCCACCGCAGACCTCCAGTGGGTGACCAACGCCTACCTGCTCGCCCTGGCGGCTTCCCTGATCCTGGGCGGCAAGCTCGGCGACCGCTTCGGTCGGCGCACCTACTACATGGTGGGTGTCGTCGGCTTCACTCTCGCCTCGGTCGCCATCGGCCTGTCGGCCTCGATCGAGGGAGTCATCGTCTTCCGGGCGGCGCAGGGCCTCTTCGGGGGGCTTCTGATGCCCAACACCCTGGGCCTGCTGCGCGCCGCCTTCCCCCCGCGGAAGTTCGGCATGGCCGTGGGCATCTGGGCCATGGTCTCGGCCGTCTCCACGGCGCTCGGCCCCATCGTCGGCGGTCTGCTGGTCGAGCACGTCAGCTGGGAGTCCGTCTTCTACATCAACGCCCCCATCGGCGTGATCGCGATCCTCGTCAGCGCAACCGTGCTGCCACAGAGCAAGAACTCCAGCGGTAGCCACCGCTTCGACGTCCCCGGCGTCATCCTTCTCGCACTGGGCCTGCTGTGCGTGGTCTTCGGCGTCGTCAAGGGCGAGACATGGGGCTGGACCTCCGCCGGCACCCTCGGTGCCGTCGCGGCCGGCGTGCTGATCCTGGTGGGCTTCGGCTGGTACGAAACCCGCGTCGAGCACCCGCTGCTGCCGATGCGTCTGTTCCGCATCCGGGCGCTGACCGTCGGCACGATCGTCACCGCGCTCAACTTCTTCGTGATGCTCGGTGTGATCTTCTTCGTGATGCTCTACCTCCAGAACGTGCGCGGCTTCTCGCCCGTGGAAGCCGGAGTGCGCACGCTGCCTCTCAGCCTTGCCTCGTTGGTGGCCTCCCCCCTGGGGGCAGCGCTGACAGGCCGCTTCGGCTCCCGGTTCTCCATGCCGCTGGGCATGGTGCTCCAGGCCGTCGCGACCTTCTCCATGCTGACCTGGGACACCGGCTCGTCGTACGCGACGATGTGGCCGCCGTTCATCGCACTCGGTCTGGGCGTCGGCATGGTCCTGTCCGCGTCCTCGGACGCCATCGTCGGCCAAGCCCCCGTCCAGGAAGGCGGCGTGGCGGGCGGCCTCCAGGCCACCGCTCTGCAGATCGGCGGCGCGCTGGGCACCTCGGTGCTGGTCTCGCTCATCAGCAGCCGGGTCGGCGTCACGTTCGGCGCCGAGCTGGCCGATGCCGGGGTTCCCTCGACCGTCGCGGCCGGACTGGAGGATGCCAAGGACGCGGTGGCCATGGGCATCGCCCCGGTATCCGGTTCCATGTCCGACCAGTTGAGGACGGCTGTGGTGGAGGGCAGCGGTCAGGCGTTCATGAACGGTATGCACACCGCCGCGGCCCTCACCGGCGTCCTCTGCCTGCTCGGGGCCGCCCTGGCGGCGCTGGGGCTCCGAGGCACCTCCCGGCCCGCGCAGGGCTGAGATCCGGCACTTCGCCGGAAACACGGGAGAGGTGCCGGCCAAAACGGGCGGCACCTTTCCCGCTTCCCGTAGGCGAGCCGCGGCCCATGACACGATCAGCCGATGCCCGCGGCGGGTGTTCACGAGCCGGCGCGGGAGCGGCTGGGCCCGGGGCGCAGGCAGACGGTGGTCCGCCGGTTCGGGACCGCCTGGATCGCCTCGTGGCCTCATCCCGGCGACACCGTCCGCCCTTTCCCGGGTCGACCCCGACGGCCCGCACACCGAGCTTCCACCGTCCGTCCACCTCACGACGGCTCGGCAGCGCGACGTCCTGCGCGCGTACCCGTCCGAGCAGCACCTGCTTGGACAGTGGTGGTCTGTCGTACGGGGGGTGCGGCTCGTCCCCGACAAGGGTCAGCGATCCGGCGAAGCCTTCCTCGCGCAGCGTCTCGGCGGCGCGCAGACCTGCCAGCGACGCGCCGACGACGATCCGGCCCTCGCCGGTCACGAGGCGCCGAGGCCTGCCGGCTCGCCGGCAAGGGTGGCTTGTACCGGACAGACCGCCGCCGCGCGTCGGACGCGCTCATGCTGCCCGCCGGGCACGCTCGGCGTGTATGACGTGCCGGAGTGCGACGCCAACGGTGCTGGGCCGTGCGGGTTCGTACGGCCCGACCGACCGGACAGAACAGTGGCTGCAGCAGACCACGAGCCAGGGAAGCACCGGCCGGGTGCGCCACCGGCGCTGCCGTCGCGATGGCCCGCCACCCTCAAGGCCGACGGGTGTACCAGGCACTGCGGTACATCCCGTGACACACCGCGAAGCGCCCGTCGAGTCGGCGCTCCGGTGCCCGAGGGGGTCGTCGGCGAAGCCCATCGGCTCGCCGGCATTCCGCCGGGAGACGTCCGTCAACGGCATGTCGCGACATTCAGCCACCGCGACGCCTGTTGATAATGACGCGTCACAGCAAAGCGGCGATGGGAGCCCGATGCGGGGCCGACGACTGTGCATCGGACTGCTGGTGCCCCTGCTCGGAGCAGTGAGCGCAGGCGGCCCTACCGGACGGCACAGCGACGGCGCTTCGGCCCGCACCAGGGGGTTCGGGCGGTCCCTGGCAGCCGCGGACCCGCGCACAGCCTCCGCGTCGGCGTGGATCACCGGAATACAGGCCCGTGGGCGCGGCGCATCGGTCGACCGGCGTCGAAGGCCGACTGTCTCTCCACCTCATACGGGGGCACCAGAAATCCCGCCGCACAACGACGATCTCCGGTGAGAGCAGCCGGAGTGGGCCGTTCCCTTCCCGTGAACGCGGATGCGCGGGCCGGTGCTGCGGCGGCGGGCAGACCGAGGCACCCGAAAAGGTCGTCGAAGCAACCAGAAAGGCAACGCCATGGATGAGCGACAGGCAGCCACCGGAATCATCGCGGGTCGTGATGCGAAACTCGCGCTTCCGGTCGCGGACACGGTGGGGTGGGGTCCGCTGGATGTACGAGCGGTGGACACCGTGCGCGTTCTGGCCGCCGACGCGGTCCAGAAGGTGGGAAACGGTCATCCGGGAACCGCCATGAGCCTGGCCCCGCTGGCCTATCTGCTGTTCCAGCAGGTGATGCGCCACGACCCTGCCGATGACCAATGGCTGGGGCGCGATCGATTCGTGCTCTCCTGCGGGCACTCGAGCCTCACTCTGTACATCCAGCTGTACCTGAGCGGGTACGGACTGGAGCTGCAGGATCTCAAGCAGCTCCGTACCTGGGGCTCCGTGACGCCCGGGCATCCGGAGTACCGCCACACCCGGGGTGTGGAGGTCACCACGGGCCCGCTGGGCCAGGGGCTGGCTGCCGCGGTGGGGATGGCGTTGGCGGCACGGCGGGAGCGCGGCCTGCTGGATCCCGACGCCCCGTCGGGTGAGAGCCCGTTCGACCATCACGTGTACGTCGTTGCCTCCGACGGTGACCTCATGGAAGGAGTCACGTCGGAGGCGAGTTCGCTCGCCGGACACCAGGAACTGGGCAACTTGGTCGTCTTCTACGACTCCAACCACATCTCGATCGAGGACGACACCGAGATCTCGTTCAGCGAGGATGTCGCCACGCGCTACTCCGCGTACGGATGGCAGGTGCAGACGGTCGACTTCACGCTCACGGGCTCGTACATCGAGGACGTGGACGCTCTCTCGGCGGCGATCACAGCCGCCAAGCAGGACGCCTCGCGGCCGTCCATGATCGTGCTGCGCACGATCATCGGCTGGCCCGCCCCCACGAAGCAGAACACCGGCAAGGCCCATGGCGCGGCGCTCGGTGACGGAGAAGTCGCCGCCACCAAGGCATTGCTGGGCTTCGACCCGGGGCAGAGCTTTGTTGTGGAGGACGAGGTCCTGGCCCACGTCAGGAAGGTCCGGGAGCGGGGCGCTGCGGCCCATCGCCAGTGGGAAAGCGTGTATGAGAGGTGGCGCGCCGCCCATCCTGACCGGGCAGCCCTGCTCGACCGGCTGCGCGACCGGCGTCTGCCCGACGGCTGGGCCGACAGGCTGCCGACCTTCCCCGCCGATCCTGCCGGAATGGCCACGCGCAAGGCATCCGGGGAGGTACTGACGGCGCTGGCGCCCGTCCTGCCCGAACTGTGGGGTGGGTCCGCCGATCTTGCGGGGAGCAATAACACCACGATGAAGGGGGAACCCTCCTTCATCCCGGCCGCCAAGCAAACAGCCGAGTGGAAGGGCAATCCCTATGGGCGGACATTGCACTTCGGCATCCGTGAGCACGCCATGGCGGCGATCCTCAACGGCATCGCGTTGCAGAGTCTGACACGTCCCTACGGCGGCACATTCCTCGTCTTCAGCGACTACATGCGTCCGGCTGTCCGTCTGGCAGCACTGATGCAACTCCCGACCATCTACGTCTGGACGCATGACTCCATCGGGTTGGGCGAGGACGGGCCCACCCACCAGCCCGTCGAGCACCTGGCCGCACTACGGGCGATTCCTGGCCTCGACGTCGTGCGGCCGGCCGATGCGAACGAGACCACCGTCTGCTGGCGCACCATCATCGAGCATCAGGACAGGCCCGCCGGTCTCGTGCTCACCCGGCAGACGCTGCCCGTCCTGAATCGGGGCGCCGACACGCATGCCCCCGCCGAGGAAGCAGCCCGCGGCGCCTACATCCTCGTGGACGGTGCCGAAGGACAGCCCGACGTCGTCCTCGTCGCGACCGGCTCGGAAGTGCACGTCGCCCTGGCGGCGCGTGACCTGCTGGCCGCCGAGGGATACGGAGCACGCGTGGTGTCCATGCCGTGCCAGGAGTGGTTCCATGCTCAGCCCTCCGCCTATCAGAACGCGGTCCTGCCGCCCACGGTGCGCGCCCGCGTGAGCGTCGAGGCGGCCGTCGGTCAGGGCTGGCGCGACATCGTGGGCGACGCGGGCCACATCGTCGGTCTGGAGCACTTCGGTGCCTCCGCCGACTATCAGCGCCTCTACCGGGAATTCGACATCACGCCGCAGGCCGTGGTCGCTGCGGCCCTCAGCAGCATCCGTGCGGCCTCCGGCACGGTGAAGCCAGGCGGAGAGCGGCCCGCTCAGCCTGAAGGCTGAGCGGCGCCAGTTCAGCGTCTGGTTCAGCGACAGGCGCCGGCACAGGACGGCTGCTCATCTCTCCGCTCCCTTCGTATCGAACGCGTACATCCGTACAGGATCGAGGTGGAGCTCGTGCGGGCCCATGCAGTCGGCAGCGAGGGTGGCGACGAGGACACCGCATCCGCAGGCCATGTTGCGGCCCCCGGTGCCGAGCGGGCCGCAACAGCCCCGGTGCGGGCCACCCTGGTCCAGCAGCCGCAGGTCCGGTAAGTCGTCGGGATGCACGACGACGGTGTTCCTCGGCCCGGTCGGGGTCCAGTCGGTCAGCTCGGGCGGCATGAGCAGTCGGCGCGGATGGTGCGGCCGCGGTTTGCCGGTCGGCGGGGTGAACGGTGCGCCCCACGGCTCGGGATCTATCGCATAGTGCCCTCGCGGCACAGTGGAGGGGGCCAGACGTGTCTCCTTGTCCCGATCCCTGTCACGGCCCGAGACCTCCGGCACGGCGGGCAGCTCCACCAAGTCCGGGGTGAGTTCGACCCCGCACTTCGCGCAGAAGAAGACCGTCATACATGCCGTTGTAGCCGCCAGGCGCTTGCCGGCGCATCCTCGTTTCTGGTGAGACAGCAACTTTCCTGTTGTGGAAAGGATCAGTGCTTGACCCTGCAGTGGCCCTCTCGGGAGCATCGAACACGACAGACGCACGCTGACGCGAGGGGAAACGATGCTGCGGAAGCTGACGGGTGATCCGGAGTGCAGGAACGGCACGTGCCCGACCCCATGGGCCACAGAGGACAAGAAGAGCTACGTCGTGCAGGGATACGTGATCACCGACCCGGTGCGTCGTCGTTGAAGGGCGCTCTCAGCCGCGGGCAGCCCTGCCGTCCCCAGGCCGGACTCGGATGTGCTCAAAGACCGATCGTCCGTGCGGGACCACTCCCGAACCGGTCGACGTGCGCGCACGTCGTTCGCCCTCAGGTCGTCGTGGCCTTCGTCGGGTGTCGACGTATGCCTGGCGACCCCACCCCCCGGAGGTGCTCGTGCACCAGGCGGACGGCCATCGCGCCCTCGCCCACTGCGGAGGCCACCCGCTTGACCGAGCCGCTGCGGACGTCTCCGACAGCGAAGAGTCCGGGGAGACCGGTTTCCAGGGCGAGCGGGGCGCGGGCGAGGTGGCGCCAGAGGTCGGCGCGGATGTCGACCACGTCCTGACCCGTGGGGATGAAGCCGTGCGGGTCCAGGCCGACTGCCGCGCCGAGCCAGGATGTGGCGGGGCGCGCACCGATGAAGACGAACAGGGCGCGCGCTGCCAGCACCTGCCGTTCGCCGGTTCTGCTGTTCCGGACGAGAACGGACTCGACTTGGTCACTGCCGGCGACTTCCTGGACCTCGGTGTGCATCAGCACATCGATCCGAGGGTGCCCTTCTATCCGGTCGATCAGGTAGCGGGACATGCTGTGGGTGAGGTCGCCGCCGCGTACGAGCAGACGCACCGCGGGCGACTGACGTGCCAGGAACAGGGCGGCCTGGCCGGCGGGGTTGCCGCCGCCGACGACGACCACGGGATCCATGCGGCAGTTTCTCGCCTCCCAGAGGGTGGCGGCGTAGTGGACCCCGACTCCTTCGAGCCGTTCGACGCCGGGCGCGGGCAGGCGCTGGTACCGGGCGCCGGTGGCCACCACGACGGTGTGGGCGGAGATCGTGGCACCGTCGGTGAGCGTCACGATGTGGGACCCGTCCCGCTGTTCCAGGCCTGCGGCTTCGGCGGGGACGGTGATCCGGGCGCCGAACCGGTCGGCCTGGACGGCCGCGCGTTCGGCGAGGTCGGCGCCGGAGATCCCGGCAGGGAATCCGAGGTAGTTCTCGATCCGGGAGGAGGTTCCGGCCTGACCGCCGGTGGCCACGGCTTCCAGGACGACCGTGGCCAGCCCTTCGGAGGCGCCGTACACGGCCGCGGCCAGACCCGCGGGTCCCGCACCGACCACCAGGAGATCGCAGACGGCCTCGGTGGGGGTGTCGGAGCGCAGGCCGATCACCCGTGCCAGCGCGGCGTCGGTGGGGTTGCGCAGCACCCGGTCGTCGTGCCAGACCACCACCGGGGTCTCTTCGGGTGTGACTCCCAGACGGCGCAACAGCGCCTCGGCCTCGGTGTCCTTCTCCAGATCGACCCAGCGATGCGGGAGCCGGTTACGGGCCGCGAACTCCAGCAGCCTCCGGGTGTCCGGGGAGAATGCGGAACCGATGATCCTGAATCCGGTGGCCATCCCGGCCAGCAGCGTCCGACGCAGAAGGTAGGCGCGCAGGATCAGGTCGCCGAGCGCGGGTTCACGGATGAGCAGGTCGCGCAGTTCTGCCGAGCCGACCGCCAGGATCTCACCAGGTGCACGGACCACGGCGCTGAGGAAGGCGGCCTGCCCCTCCAGCAGGCCGAGCTCGCCGAGGAAACTCCCGGGGCCATGAAGCTGGTAGGTCCTCTCCTGACCGCCGTGGTCCTCGACCACGGCCACCGTACCGCTGAGAACGACGAAGAACTCCTGACTGGGTCTGCCCCCCTGATAGAGCAGGTCGCCCACTTCGGTCGGCCGCCGCTGTCCGCAGGTGCTCAGCAACTCGATCTGGTCGTCCGTCAATTGCGGGTACGCGTCGTACGGCGTGGGCGTCTCGGCGGTCACAGTGCACTTCCCTTACGGCGTTGATGAGGGTGGGAGAGCTCAGACCATGGCTTCGTGGACGAAGCACCAGCGCCAGTCCTCACCGGGCTCGAAGGACCGCACGATGGGATGTCCGGCCGTGGCGGCATGTCCGCGGGTGTGGCGCATCGGGGAGGAGTCGCAGCATCCGACGTGGCCGCAGGTGAGGCAGAGCCGCAGATGGACCCAGGGTGATGCGAGGCGAAGACATTCCTCGCACCCCTGCGGAGTCCTGGGGGTGACGGGTCGGACCAGTGAGAGGTGTGGGTCGGGCGGGATGGTCATCACGGCCTCCGGGGTCGGTCAGGGGGGCTGGGCGTTGTCCGTCAGTGCCTGCTCCACCCACTGGCGTAGCACTGGGGCCGGCGCGGCGCCGGCCTGACGGGCAATGGTCCGTCCGCGGTCGAGGACCAGCAGAGTGGGGACGGCCTGGACCTCAAACCGCCGGGCGAGGGCCGGTGACTTGTCGATGTCGACCTTCACGAGCTTGATCCGGCCGGCCAGGTCGTCGGCAACCTTCTCCAGGGCGGGGCTGACCATCCGGCAGGGTCCGCACCAGGTGGCCCAGAGATCGACGAGGACCGGCAGACCGGCCTGCTCGGCGACGGTGTCGAAGTCGCAGTCCCCCGCTTCGGCGAGCCAGGGCAGCGGCGCTTGGCAGTTGCCGCACCGGGGGCGGCCCTGCGCGGCGGCGGGGACGCGGTTGGTCTTGCCGCAGTTGCCGCAGCGGACGGTGTGGATGGCCGGGGCTGCGCTCATGACGCCTCCTGCGGCTCGTCCTGGAGCGTGATGGTCAGTTCGTCGTCCTCGGCGTCGACCAGGATCGTCACGCCCTCGGTCGCCTCGCCGCTGAGCAGCGCGCGGCCGATCCTGGTCTCGACCTCGTGGGAGAGGAAGCGGCGCAGCGGACGGGCGCCGTAGACCGGGTCGTAGCCTTCGGCGGCGATGAGGCGGCGGGCCGGTTCGGTGAGGACGAGGGAGATGCGCTGGTCGGCGAGGCGGCGGCGCAGCTCGTCGAGGAGCAGGTCGACGATGCGTTCGATCTGCGCCAGGCCGAGCGGGTGGAACAGGACGATGTCGTCGATACGGTTGAGGAATTCGGGGCGGAAGTGGCTGTTGAGCTCGCCCATCACGAGTTCCCGTACCTCGGGCTTGATCTCGCCGGCGTCGGTGGCGTCCTCGAGCAGGTACGGGGATCCGAGGTTCGAGGTCATGATGACGACTGTGTTGCGGAAGTCGACGGTTCGCCCCTGTGCATCGGTGATCCTGCCGTCGTCCAGGACCTGGAGCAGCGTGTTGAAGACGTCGGTGTGGGCCTTCTCGATCTCGTCGAAGAGGACGACGGAGTACGGCTTGCGGCGCACCGCCTCGGTGAGCTGGCCGCCCTCCTCGTAACCGACGTATCCAGGAGGTGCGCCGACGAGGCGGCTCACGGTGTGCCTCTCCTGGTACTCGCTCATGTCGAGGCGGATCATGTTGCTCTCGCTGTCGAAGAGTGCGGCGGCGAGGGTCTTGGCCAGCTCGGTCTTCCCGACGCCCGTGGGACCCAGGAAGATGAACGAGCCGATCGGCCGGCGCGGGTCGCGCACTCCGGAACGAGCCCGGATCACCGCGTCGGCGACCAGTTGTACGGCCTCGTCCTGGCCGATGACCCGCTCGCGCAGGATCTCGTCCAGGCGCAGCAGTTTCTGCCGTTCGCCTTCCTGGAGCCGGGTGACGGGGATGCCGGTCCAGGCGGAGACGATCTCGGCGATCTCTTCGGCGGTGACCACCTCGCGCAGCAGCCGTGTCTCGCCCTGTTTGACGGCGAGTTGCTCCTCTTCGGCTGCAAGGCGGCGTTCGAGCTCGCTGATGGTGCCGTAGCGCAGCTGGGCGGCGCGGTTCAGGTCGTAGGCGCGTTCGGCCTCCTCGGCCTCCTGCCGGGCGCGTTCCAGTTCCTGGCGCAGTTCCTGGACGCGGCGGATGGCCTGGCGTTCGGCCTCCCACTGGGCGTGCTTGGCGTCAGCCTCGGCCCGCAGGTCGGCCAGTTCACGGCGCAGGTCCCCCAGGCGGGCGCGGCTGGCCGGGTCGGTCTCTTCGGCCAGGGCCGCTTCCTCGATCTCAAGCCGGGTCACCCTACGGGTGAGTTCGTCGAGTTCGGCCGGCATGGAGTCGATCTCGGTGCGCAGCCGCGCGCACGCCTCGTCGACCAGGTCGATGGCCTTGTCGGGGAGGAAGCGGTCGCTGATGTAGCGGTGGCTGAGGGTGGCGGCGGCGACGAGCGCGCTGTCCTGGATCTTGACGCCGTGAAAGATCTCCAGGCGTTCGCGGATGCCGCGCAGGATGGAGATCGCGTCCTCGACGGTCGGCTCGTCCACGAGGACGATCTGGAAGCGGCGTTCCAGGGCGGCATCGGACTCGATGCGCTTGCGGTACTCGTCCAGCGTGGTGGCGCCGATCATGTGCAGCTCGCCGCGGGCCAGCATCGGCTTGAGCATGTTGCCCGCGTCCATGGCCCCCTCGGCGGCGCCGGCCCCGACGACGGTGTGCAGCTCGTCGACGAAGAGCAGGATCGAGCCCTCGGCACCCTTGACCTCCGCCAGGACGGCCTTGAGGCGTTCCTCGAACTCGCCGCGGTATTTGGCTCCGGCGACCAGCGAGCCCATGTCGAGCGAGAACACCGTCTTGTCCCGCAGTCCCTCCGGTACGTCACCGCGCACGATCCGCTGGGCCAGACCCTCGACGATGGCGGTCTTTCCGACGCCGGGTTCGCCGATCAGAACGGGGTTGTTCTTGGTCTTGCGGCTGAGGATCTGGATCACCCGCCGGATCTCGGCGTCCCGGCCGATCACCGGGTCGAGCCGACCGGTCCGTGCCTCCACGACCAGGTCTCGGCCGTACTTCTCCAGGGCCTCGTAGGCGGCTTCCGGGTTGGCGGAGGTGACCCTCTGGTTGCCACGTACCTGGGTGAGGGCGGCGAGAAAGGTGTCCTTGGTCATGCCTTGTTCGGCGAGCCGTCGGCCGGCGGCGGTGGCCGAGCCCTCGTCCACCAGGGCCAGAACCAGGTGCTCGGTCGAGACGTACTCGTCCTTGAGGCGTTTGGCCTCCCGCCCCGCCGCGTCGAGCAATCGGGCGAGGCGCTGGGTGACCATCACCTGGCCGGGGGCGGCGCCCGGTCCGGTGGTACGCGGGCGCTTGGCGAGATCGGCTTCGACGGAGCCCCGCAGCGCGGCCGGGTCGGCGCCGGCGCCGGCGAGCAGCCGGATCGTCAGGCCGTCCTGCTGGTCGAGCAGAGCCAGCAGAAGATGCTCCCCGTCGACCTCGTTCTGGCCGAGCCGCACCGCCAGGCTCTGCGCTTCCTGCAGCGCTTCCTGGGACTTCTGGGTGAGGCGGTTCATGTCCATGACGTTCGCTCCTCGGCCGCTGGTCGACTGCGCCGCAGCGCCCTTTCCAGATGGTCGATACGGTCGAGGAGGTCCAGGACGACCCCGACGGCCGCGTAGTTGAGCGACAAACCGGTCCGCAGTCTCTGAACGCGGGCGATGGCGGACGGAGCGGTGGTACGGAACCACAGTCGCCCGTGGGCGTCCCGCTCGGCGTCCACCAGCCCGAGGGCCACGAAGCGGCGGACCAGGTCGGGCGGCAGGCCGCTGCGTCGGGCGACACCGGCCAGGGACAGTTCATAGGGGGTGACCCGGTAGACCTGGACCAGGGGGTACTGCGCGGCTGCACGGCCGTGTGCGGCGTCTTCGGCGGGAGAACGCTGATCGTCACTCATGGCTGCTTCCTCGGGTCGAAGGTCGAGACCCCGGCCAGCTCCTCGAACAACTCGCGTTCGCGCGGGCTCGGCGACGAGGGCACCATCACCTGGATCTCGGCGTGGAGATCACCGGCGGAACCCTTGGGGTGGGGCATCCCCTCGCCGCGCAGCCGCAGCCGCCGGCCGGTGGAGGTACCCGGGGGGATGTGGACCTTGGCAGTGCCGCCGGGGCCGGTGACGGGCACGGTCGCCCCCAGGACGGCTTCCCAGGGTGTGACCGGAAGATCGACGTGGATGTCGCGACCGCTGAGCCGGTACCGGGGGTGAGGGGCGATACGGACCACGAGGTAGAGGTCCCCCGCGGCGCCTTGACCGCGACCCTGGCCGCCCTCCCCCGCGAGCCGGATGCGCTGCCCGTCCACCACACCTGCGGGGATGTTCACGTCGTAGCTGCGCTCCCCGCCGGGGCCGCCGAGGGTGATCTTCCGCCGACCGCCGCGGTAGGCCTCTTCCACGGTGAGGGTGAGCTCGGCCTCCTGGTCGGCGCCGGGTACCGGACCTGCCCCGCGGCCCGCCCGGCCGCCGAACACGCCCCCGAAGAGGTCCTCGAAGTCGAAGCCGACGGTGTCGGCATCCCCTTCCGTCCAGATCCGGGCGCCTCCGCGGCCCGCGCCCCGGCCCCCCTCGAAGGGTCCGCCGCGGTACGCTCCGGCCCCGCGGAAGCCCCGTGCTGCCGCGACCCGCTCGTCGTAGTCCTCCGGGATCTGCCGGAAGTCGGCGCCGAACCGGTCGTACCGGGCCCGGGTGCCGGGGTCGGAGAGGACTCCGTACGCCTCGTTGATCTCCTTGAAGCGCTCCTCGGCGACCGGATCCTTGTTGACATCCGGGTGGTGACGGCGGGCAAGGGTGCGGAATGCCTGCTGGATCTCGGCCGCGTCGGCGGTCCGGCTTACGCCCAGCACCTCGTAGTAGTCGCGGGCCATGGCGAGTTCACTCCTGCTTTCGGCTGACCGCTACCGCCGCCGGTCTCAGTTGGCGGTCGGGGTCGCCGTAGCCGGGGCGCAGCACCTGGACGACGGTGCCCGGGTCGGTGTCCGGGTCGTCGACCACGGACACCACCTCGTGCAGCACGGGATCGAAGGGGACACCGGTCTCCTCGTGACGCGGATAGCCGAGGCTTCTCAGCACGTCCAGAGCCTGATCACGTACCGTCTGAACACCGCGGACGATCGTTTCGGGGTCCGCGTCGGCGTGGGCGAGGGCCAGTTCGAGGTTGTCGACGACCGGGAGCCAGGCGGCCGTGGCCCTGGCTCGTTCCCCCTCCAGCTCCTGGGGACGGTCGCGGGCGTACCGCTTGCGGACGTTGTCCAGGTCGGCGAGGGCTCTCCTCCACCGGTCCTCCAGCTCCTCGGCGTCGAGGGCCGACGGGCTCTGCGGTGCGGGTGCCGGTTCCTGCGGATGCTCCGTCCGGGCGGAGTCCTCGGCGGGAGGTGCCTGATCATGTTCCGACATGACGCCACCTCAGCCCCGGTCGAACTCGGCGTCGATGACATCGTCGTCGCTACCGGAAGGCCCGCCCGCGGGAACCCCGCCGGGCGGTGCGCCCTGGTCCGCGGTCCGCGCCGACGCGGCGGAGTGAGTGGCCAGTGCGGCGTAGATCTGCTGGAGTTCGGAAGTGAGGCCGCGGGTGCTCTCCACCGGCGCCTCCTCCTTGACGGCGGTACGCGCCTCCTCGATGAGCATGTCGGCGCGGGCGCGCTCGTGCTGCGGCGCGACGTCGCCGAGTTCTCCCAGCCGACGCTCCACCTGGTACGCGGCGGCGTCTAGTTCGTTGCGGGCGTCGACGGCCTGGCGCAGAGCCTGGTCGGCGGTGCGGTTGCGCTCGGCCTCCTCGATCATCCGCTCGACCTCGGCCGGATCGAGGTTGGATCCCTCGCTGATCGTGATCGACTGTTCGGCACCGGTGTCCTTGTCCTTGGCGCTGACCTTGAGGATGCCATTGGCGTCGATGTCGAAGGTGACTTCGATCCGGGTCTCCCCGCGGGGGGCCGGCCTGAGGTTCTCCAGCCGGAAACGGCCCAGCACCCGGTTGTCGGCGGCCAGTTCGCGTTCGCCCTGGAGCACGACGATGTCGACGGCCGGCTGGTTGTCCTCAGCCGTGGAGAAGACCTCGGACCGTCGGGCGGGAATAGTGGTGTTCCGTTCGATGATCTTCGTCATGACGCCGCCTGCGGTCTCCACGCCCAGCGAGAGCGGGGTGACGTCCAGCAGGAGAACATCCTTGACCTCGCCCTTGAGCACGCCGGCCTGAACGGCGGCGCCCAGCGCCACCACCTCGTCCGGATTGACGCTCATGTTGGGCTCCTTGCCGCCGGTCCGGCGCCGTACCAGAGCCTGCACGGCCGGGATACGCGTCGACCCGCCGACCAGAATGACCTCGTCGATGTCGTTGTCGCTGATCTTCGCGTCGCCCATCGCCTGCTTGACCGGGGCCAGACAGCGCTCCACCAGATCCGCCGTGATCTGCTCGAAGGTGGAGCGGCGGACGGTCTCGGTGAGGTGTTTGGGTCCGGAGGCATCCGCCGTGACGAACGGCAGACTCACCTGGGTCTGGGTGACCGAACTCAGTTCGGTCTTCGCCTTCTCGGCTGCCTCGAACAGGCGCTGCAGGGCCTGCGGGTCCTTGCGCAGGTCGATGCCCTCGGTCTTCTGGAACGCGTCCGCCAGATGGTCCACCAGACGGCGGTCGAAGTCGTCGCCGCCCAGATGGGAGTCGCCGGCCGTGGAACGTACCTCCACCACGCCGTCGCCGACGTCGAGGATGCTGACATCGAAGGTGCCGCCGCCGAGGTCGAAGACCAGGACCGTCTCATGGCCCTTCTTGTCCAGGCCGTACGCCAGGGCCGCGGCAGTCGGCTCGTTGATGATCCGCAGGACTTCCAGACCGGCGATCTTTCCCGCGTCCTTCGTGGCCTGACGCTGAGCGTCGTTGAAGTAGGCGGGTACGGTGATGACAGCCTCTGTCACCCGCTCGCCGAGCGACTTCCCCGCGTCCTCGGCCAGCTTGCGCAGCACCAGCGCGCTGATCTCCTCCGGGGCGTACTGCTTGCCGTTCACCTCGAAGCGGGCCACCCCGCCCGGTCCCTCGACCACGTCGAAGGAGACCGCCTTGGCCTCCTCGGGAACTTCGTCGAAGCGACGGCCGATGAACCGCTTCGCGGAGGTGATGGTGCCCTTGGGATTGAGGATCGACTGCCGGCGTGCCAGCTGTCCGACCAGCCGCTCGCCGGTGCCGGAGAAGGCGACCACCGAAGGGGTGGTCCTGGCTCCCTCGGCGTTCGGGATCACGGTGGGCTCACCGCCCTCCCAGACCGCGATGACCGAGTTGGTGGTGCCGAGGTCGATGCCTACTGCCTTCGCCATGGGACTCTCCTCCGTCGCGGCACTGCCCGAACGCCGCGGCTGCCGGGATCACGGTCCCGCGCGCAGCCACACATGGGTAAAGGGTGGCGCGGTGGCGCGCGCGTTTCCCTGCCCCGGCAGGACCAATCCGGGCAGGCCCAGCCGTCCCGCGAGGTCAGGGCTTCCGCAGGGCCAGCTGAGGTGGGCCGGTGCCGGACGGCGTAGCGTGAAAGGCGGAGAGCTGCGGTGTCGAGACACGAATGGATCTCCGATGGATGCTGTCCGCTCCGGATCATCGACAGCGTGTGCTGTGCGCCCGTTCCCGCAGCGTTGGGCTGCCCGGCACACGTTCCTCCGGCTCACCACGGCGATGTTCGAGGCCACCGACGAACGTGGCGTGTTGTGGGCGGCCATGGTGGCGATAGCCGCCACCGGGCCGTTCTCGGCAGAAGCGGCCTATGCAGTTCACCACGGCGCCCTGCAGCGGTGTCGCCCGTGTTCCACGGCCGGCTCCGGTCATTCCCGGCCGGGCATCACGGCAGTGAACGCTACGGCGGTCGAGCCCGCCGAGTCGGACGACGACCCCACGGCCACCGACGGCGTCGACCGGTGGATCGGTGCGCTGGAGGGCCGCAGCGGGCGCTGGGACGACCAGGACTGCCACTGCCTGTGGGCCATGGCGCTGCGCCACCGCGGGCCCTGTCTCGGCTACCTCGTCGTGCGGATGCTGGACACCCCCTCGGCGGAGGAGACCGCCGACGCCGAGCTGCTCGCCCGGCAGGCCGCAGCCGCCCTCGCGGGACTGAGCCGGCCGTGGGAGAAGCCCGCCCCCGCCGAGAAGGACCAGTGGTCGACGGCGGAGGATCCGGGACACGGGGTCGATCTCGGCGCCACCGTGTCCGCCCTTTCCCGCCAGAACGCCTTTCACAGAGCCCTCACCCGTGTCGGGGCCTCCGGCAGAGGTGAGAAGGGGATTCTCCAGGCCCTGCACGATCACACGGGGTTCCCCGTACTGACCGAGGATCCCTTCGGCAATCTGCGGGCATGGGCAGGCCCCGGCCGCGCCGGACCGCGCCCCGGATCGGCGAACCGGCCCCGGGACGAGCTGCTGCGGCATGTGCGCCGCCGCCAGGGCGCCTTCCGCGACCGGGACCGGCTGGTCGTCCCCATCGAGGCGGCGGGCGACCTGCTCGGACTGGTCGCTCTGGTGGATCCCGACCGACGTGCGGGGAGACTGGACACCGCGGCCCTGGAGGAGACGGGCCTGGCCCTGGCCCCCGAGCTCTCCCACGAACGCGCACTCGCCGACCTGGAGCCGCGGCTGCGCCACGACCTGGTCGAACGACTGATCTCCGGCGGGGCGACCGACGGCGTGTTCGCCCAAGCGGCTGCCCTTGGTCACGACCTGCACGGGCCGCACCGGATCGCCGTGCTGCAGTGGTACGGAGCAGCCGAGGAGGTGACGCTCGGCGACGCCGTGGCGCGGGCGGCCGCGCGCCTGGGACTGGATGTGCTCATCGGTACCCGCGAGACCACCACGGTCGTCCTGGTGGCGGGTGCCGATCCCGGGGACGCCTTGTACCGAGCCGTCGCGCACGACCTCGGCACGACGACCGGAGCTGTCGGCATCGGCAGCCGCTGCGACCTCTTCACGGATCTGCCGCACTCCTACGACGAGGCCGTCCGTGCTCTCACCGTACGGCGCAGATCCCCGGAACCGCACGGCAGCACCAGCTTCGAGGACATCGGCATCTGCCGCATGATGGGAACCGGGGACGGCGAACGGGAGACCGACCGCTTCGTCAGGGAATGGCTCGGGGCTCTTCTGGAGTACGACGCCCGACACCATACCGATCTGGTCACCACCCTCTCGCACTACCTGGAGAGCGGTGGCAGCTACGACACCACAGCCGACGTTCTCCAGATCCACCGAAGTACCGTGCGCTACCGCCTCCGGCGCATCCGCGAGATCACCGACCATGATCTCAGCGACGTCGAGACCCGGCTCAACCTGCACGTCGCCACACGCATCCGCAACGTTCTCGGCCGACCGGGAACGGCACGAACATCGCCTCGTTCGCCATCCCGTTGACTGCTCTCGGACGCGACGAGCACCGCCACCACCTCCTCCGCCGCCGCCTGTCGGTGGGGTGCCGCACCGTGTCGGCTCTCGAAGCCCGCCCCACGCCAGAGACGTTCCGGAACCGACCGGTGCGCCCCCGGTCCCGCCTACTGCTTCCAGCTCGGCGGCTGGGCAGGGTCAAGAGCCCGCCACTCGGCGAGCACCTTGGGATCCTGTTCGTCGAGCCACTCGGTCGGTTCACGGAAGGACACACACCGCACCTCCTTCTGGGGCGGACCTCCCGCATCACGTCCTCGACGGCGTCCATGCAGATCCCGCCGTTCCAGTCCTCGAAGTGGTTCCCGATGAACATCGGGGCGCGGCTCCCGTGCAACACCCGCTCGAACCAGGCGAGGTACGCGTTCCGGGCCTCCTTGCGCCAGTCCTGATACGTCGCCGGGTTCCCCTCGGTGCTGCCCTCCGACTGGTGGTAGAGGAAGTTGAAGTCCGTGGAGAGAGGGCCGCGGTGACCTCGTCGGCCGCGGCGGCTGTCATCGCGCGGCCGTCCCGCGACCGGGCGAGCCGGACCGGCTCGCCGTTGCGCGTGACCTTGCGTACCGAGTACAGATCGGTGTGCAGGCCGCGCGCCGCGAACGTTTCGTAGGCGCCCGCCAGGCGAATGGCACTCGGCGTGGAGTTGCCCATGGAGAACGCGGGGACGGGTGGCCCGAAGCTGGACGGGAGCAGCCCGGACGCCTCGGCGGTGCGACGGACCCGGTCCAGGCCCACGTCCATGCGGAGCTTGAGGAACGGTGAGTCCACGCCCTGTGCCAGGGCGTCGTGCAGACTGAGGCGGCCGTAGGATCGGCCCGCGGTTTCTCGAACGTCGTGTAGATCTGGTATCCGCCGAGGTCGAAGCGGGCGTCGGAGATGTGCCCCGCGCGCTTGGTGCACGACTCGGCGAGTGCGACGAGACAGCCGTCCTGCACACCCGCGTTGTTCGGCTCGTGAGGCGCCTTCTGCTCGGGGAAGGTGGTGCAGCGCGCCCGCTCGGCCGGGCTCAGTCTGCCGATCTTCCAGTGTGTTCACCATCCAGCCGAAGTCCCTGCCCCGGCACGGCCGGTGCCGGCTGACACGCGGTTCCGGACAATCGACAGCCCAATCCATCGGCAGCTGCGAGGCGATGAGGATCACGCCTCGGTATGATCTCTTTCTTATGGACGTGAACGCAGCAATCGAGTTCATCGCCGTTCCGCCCGGGCGGGTGACGCTGTCGGACCGGCGAACGCAGCGGAGCTGGTCGACCGAGCTCGCGCCATACCGGCTGGCGGCGTTCCCGATCACTCAGGCGCACTACGCACAGGTCATCGGTCAGCGCCCGAGCAGCGCGCAGGGCGACCGGTTGCCTGTCGAGGGCGTGTCCTGGTGGGACGCGGTCCGATTCTGCAACACCCTTTCCCGATATGAGGGGTTGGCGCCCGCCTATCGCCTCCGTGCTGACGCCGAGGACATCGGGTGGGACGCATCTGCTGACGGGTACCGGCTACCGACCGAGGCCGAGTGGGAGCACGCATGCCGTGCCGGCACGGCCGAGGCCCGGTACGGGGAGCTCGACGAGATCGCCTGGCATCGCGGTAACTCGCGCGAGAAAATTCACGACGTGGGCGGCAAGCAGCCCAACGCGTGGGGGTTGTACGACATGTTGGGCAACGTGTGGGAGTGGTGCTGGGACATCTACGACGCCGAGGTCTACGGCAGTTATCGGGTGCTGCGTGGCGGTGGCTGGTTCGACGAGCACTGGAGCTGCCGGGCGTCGGTGCGGCGCCGTAGCCACCCGACCTTCAGGATCGACGACGTGGGATTCCGCGTCGCGCGTTCCGTGCCGCGCTGACGTGCGTCATGTGCGACGGCTCCTTCGTCCGCAGGGCCGAGATGGTGGCGCACCGGGTCCGATCCATGCGGTGGGCTGTCTTCTTCGGCCGGCCGATGACGCGGGCGCGGATTCAGCCACCTGAACCGTGCCGCGTGGACGCGCAGAGAGGGCCGGGAGCGGGAGGACGGATCCGCTGTCGGCTTGCCCGCCGCCGCGGAGGTCGGCGTCGGAGCGGTCGGCCTGTGCGGATACGCCTGTGCGGACGTGGAACTCGTGAGGCGGCCATGGGTGGAACGTTCCCTCGAACCCGGTGAACCTCCACCCCCCGGAGTGCTTCAATAACCTTCGTCAGGACGGCACTTGATCGGCAGGGGGCTGGCGCGAGATGCGGAAGTCATACATAGCGGCACACGTCTACATGATTCTGGGAGTGATCTCCGGACTGTTCTACCGGGAGTTCACCAAGGCCCACGATTTTCAGGGAGACACGCAACTGGCGCTGATGCACACCCACTTGCTCGCCCTGGGCATGCTGGGTTTCCTCATCGTCCTCGCCCTCGACAAGCAGTTCCAGCTGTCCGGGACGAAACTCTTCACCTGGTTCTTCTGGTTCTACAACGCGGGCATCGCGATCACCGTCATCATGATGGGCGTCCACGGCACCGAGACAGTGCTCGGCACACATGTCCCCGAGGCCGTGCCGAGGATCGCCGGCCTGGGCCACACCCTTCTCACGGTGGGGCTCATCCTGCTGTTCGTCCTGCTCGGCAAGCGCCTCGACAAGCCTGTCAGGACAGAGCTCGCGGAGCCGGAGTCTGCGAAGACCTCGACCTGAACCGTCGAGGTCGGGGAGACGTCCTGGAGGCCCTCGCGGGGGCGGGAGGGAAGAAGACCCCGGATGGCGCCTCCGCCACGTGCGGCAGTTCCCTGGCAGCACCGCCTGGACCGCCCAAGGAGAACCGGGCGCCCGGAGAGTTCGTGGTCCACGATCTGATCGCGCGAGCCGTGCAGGACAACCCGGACAGGTCTCGGAGTCCACAGGCCGATGAAAGCGGTACAAAGCAGGCGTAGGCTGGCCGAAACGCCGGTACACCGCAAGGGGCGATGGAGGCGGCGCATGACCGACCCTTTCGGCTTCCTCAAAGTTCCCCGCCGGCCCGCCCCGGCACGCCCCGTCGATGAACGACTGAGTGACTGGAGCGAGGTCTACGCGGGCCAGCCACTCCTTCCGCTCGTGTCCGAGCAGGCGGGACGCTGCATGGACTGTGGCATACCGTTCTGCCATCACGGCTGCCCGCTGGGGAACCTCATCCCCGAGTGGAACGCCTACGCGGCGCGGGCCGACTGGCGGGCCGCCGCCGAGCGGCTGCACGCGACGAACAACTTCCCGGAGTTCACCGGGCGGCTCTGTCCGGCGCCGTGCGAGGACGCCTGCGTGCTCACCATCAATGCCGATCCAGTGACGATCAAGAACGTCGAACAGGCGATCGCCGACCAGATCTGGGCGCGCGGGTACGCGTCACCGCAACCCCCCGAGCGGCTCAGCGGGAAGACCGTCGCCATCATCGGCTCCGGGCCCGCCGGACTGGCGGCAGCGCAACAACTCACCCGCATCGGTCACACCGTCGCCGTCTACGAGCGGGCCGACCGCATCGGCGGACTGCTGCGCTACGGGATCCCCGCGTTCAAGATGGAGAAGCACCATCTGAACCGCCGCCTCGAGCAGATGCGGGCCGAGGGAACCAAGTTCCGCACGGGGGTGGACGTCGGCAGCGATCTCGACGCCATCGAACTCAGAAGACGTCACGACGCGGTGGTCATCGCCGTAGGAGCCGGGGGGCAACGTGAGCTGGCCGTCCCCGGTCGCGAGCTGAACGGCATTCATCAGGCCATGGACTACCTGACCCTCGCCAACCGGGTCAGGGAGGGCGACTACGTCTCGCCGCCCGTCACCGCCGAGGGCAAGCACGTGGTGATCATCGGTGGCGGGGACACGGGCTCGGACTGTCTCGGCACCGCCCTGCGCCAGGGCGCGAGTTCCGTGGTGCAGCTGGATATCAATCCGGAGCCCGGCGAGAGCCGACGGGAGACCGAGCCCTGGCCCACGTACCCGAAGATCTATCGGATCTCCCATGCCCATGAAGAGGCCCGGGGGCGGAAAGGCACGGACCCGAGAGTCTTCGCCTCCGCCACCCTCCGCTTCGAGGGGGACGTGGCCGGCCACGTACGCGGACTACGTCTCGCTACGGTGGAACCCGTGGTCAGAAGGCCGCGGCCGGACACCGAGCATCTGATCCCCGCGGATCTGGTGCTGCTCGCCCTCGGCTTCTACGGTCCCGAACGGGGCACCGGCCTTGCGAAGCAGCTCGGGCTCACCCTGGACGACCGGGGGAACTTCGCCCGGGATACCGCCTTCGCAGCCGAGACGGTCGAGCAGACGGTCCGCACCAGGACGGACGGGGTCTTCATCGCCGGTGACGCGGGACGTGGCCAGTCCCTCGTGGTGTGGGCCATCGCGGAGGGACGGTCCGTCGCGGCCGCGACGGACCGGTACCTGAGTGGATCCACCGTGCTGCCGTCCCCCATCGCGCCAGGGGACCGGCCTCTGGCCGCATGAGCGCCTCCGGCGCAACCGTTCCGGTCGGCACGGAACATGCCGCGCGGCCGCCGGAACGCCTCGATGTTCCGCCCGGCTCGGCACACACGTCCAGCCGGGCGCTGTCCCGCGGCCCGTCCCCTCGCTGTCCCGGCCGGGCTACGAGCCGCGGCGCACCCGTGCGGCTTTGCGGGCCTCGGCCATCTTGCGGGCCTCGCCCCCGCGGCGGGACCCGCCACCGGCGCGCCCGGACTCACCGCGGGCCGTGCCCATGCCACGGAACGGGGCGTTGCCGCCGGCGGGACGCGCCGCGGCAGGACCGCCGTCGAGAGGAAGGCCGGACGGGACACGGGCACCGGTGATCCGGCTCAGTTCCGCCTCGCCCGAGCGCACCTTGGTGATCTTCGGCGTGATGCCGGCGTCGGCCATCAGCCGACTCATGTCGCGGCGCTGGTTCGAGAGGACCAGGGTGACGACGCTGCCGGATTCACCGGCACGGGCGGTGCGCCCGGCACGGTGCAGATAGTCCTTGTGGTCGCTGGGTGGGTCGACGTTGACCACCAGGTCCAGGTCGTCCACATGCAGGCCCCGGGCCGCGACGTTGGTGGCCACCAGTGCGGTGACCTGACCGTTCTTGAACTGTGCGAGGGTGCGCGTGCGCTGGGGCTGGGACTTGCCGCTGTGCAGGGCGGCGGCGCGGACACCGCTGGCACGAAGGTGCTTGGTCAACTGGTCGACCGCGTGCTTGGTGTCCAGGAACAGGAGCACCCGTCCGTCGCGGGCCGCGATCTCGGTCGTGACGGCGTACCGGTCGGCGCCGTGAACGGTCAGCACGTGGTGTTCCATCGTCGTGACCGCCCCGGCCGACGGGTCGACCGAGTGAACCACCGGGTCGTGGAGGTAGCGGCGGACGAGGAGGTCGACGTCGCGGTCCAAGGTGGCCGAGAACAGCATCCGCTGGCCGTCGGGGTGCACCTGGTCGAGCAGTTCGGTGACCTGGGGCAGGAAGCCCATGTCACACATCTGGTCGGCCTCGTCCAGGACGGTGATGCACACCCGGTCCAGGCGGCAGCCCTTGCGCTCGATGAGGTCGTGCAGGCGTCCGGGCGTCGCGACAACGACCTCGGCGCCGGCCCGCAGTTCGCCGGCCTGCCTGCCGATCGACAGGCCGCCGACCACCGTGGCCATCCGCAGCTTCAGCTCCCGGGCGTACGGTGTGAGCGCCTCGCCGACCTGCTGGGCCAGCTCGCGGGTGGGTACGAGGATGAGCCCGAGCGGCCGTTTCGGCTCCGCACGCCGGCCCGCCATCCGTGTGAGCAGCGCCAGACCGAAGGCGAGGGTCTTGCCCGATCCGGTGCGGCCCCGGCCCAGGACGTCCCGGCCGGCGAGAGAATTGGGCAGCGTGGCCGCCTGGATCGGGAACGGGTGGTTCACGCCGAGGCCGGTGAGCGTCTTCAGCAGGGCGGGCGGCAGGTCCAGGTCGGCGAACGACGCGGCCGCCGGCAGAGCCGGGGTGATCGTCTCCGGCAGGGCGTCCTCGTCCTGCGGGGTGTTCGTGCCAGCTGGGTGCTTCAAGACGAGCCTTCCTCGATGTGCGGCACGTATCGAGGAATTCCCGGCGGGCGGAGATGCCGGCAAACCGCAAGAACGGGCAAATGGACATGATGGGATCCGACCAACGGTAGCAGCCCATGTCCACCAGGAGCGCACCCCCCGGAGCAGCCCCCGGCGGACCGGCGCCGCGTGGGATCGACGGCGGATCCGGGCGTTGCACCGGCCAGGCGCATTCACCCGCCCCGGCCGCCTGCTCGACGCGCACGAATCGCCCCGGAGGCAGCGGTTCGGTGGGCTGCAGCGGGTCGAGCAGGATCAGAGCAAGGGTGTCCGGCAGCCGGACGGCGAGCTCGGCCCGTTCCGCGCCCACCAGATGCGCGCCCGGCAGAGCCAGGACGACGCGGGCCGCGCGTTCCGCCTCCTGCCGGGTGCCGTACTCGCCGCGTACCTGGACCCGGTCCAAGAACGCCTCCCATCGCGGAGTCATCGCAGCTGTCCCTTTCGGGAAGGGCGGAGGACGGGAGACGCACACCGGCACCTCGCGAGTGGCCGCCCGCGTCAGCCGGTGGCGGGCGAGGTGCCGAAGAAGCCGGCCAGGGCGTGCAGCAGCCGGTCGACATCCTCGGCGCTGTTGTAGGGGGCCAGACCGATCCGCAGTCCGCCCCCGTCGCCCAGTCCGAGCCTGCGGGATGCCTCGAGCGCGTAGAACGAGCCGGCCGGAGCGTCGACGCCTCGCTCCGCCAGGTACCGCGAGGCGGCGGTGGCGCTTCGGTCCGCCAGGGTGAGCAGCAGGGTCGGCGTCCGGCGAGCGGCCCGGGAGTGCACGGTGACGCTGCCGAGGGCGGCCAGCCCTTGCTCGATACGGGCCCGCAGGGCGTCCTCGTGGGTCTCGATCGCCTCGAAGGCGGCGAGGAGCCGTTCCCTGCGGGTGCCGTCGGTGCCGGGGGCCAGTCCGGCGAGGAAGTCCACCGCCGCGCGGGCACCGGCGAGCAATTCGTAGGGCAGCGTACCCAGTTCGAAGCGCTCGGGAACCGCGTCGGTGGAGGGAAGGAGTTTGTCCGGGCGCAGCGTCTCCAGCAGCTCGGGGCGGCTCGCCAGCACGCCGAGGTGCGGGCCGAGGAATTTGTACGGCGAGCAGACCAGGAAGTCCGCGCCGAGGCCGGGCAGGTCGACGGCGGCGTGGGAGGCGTAGTGCACCGCGTCCACATGCAACAGCGCTCCGGCCCGGTGTACGAGGTCGGCGACAGCCGGGATGTCGGGGCGGGTGCCGATCAGATTGGACGCTGCGGTGACGGCGACCAAGCGGGTGCGCGCGGAGAGCACCTGTGCGATGTTGTCGGTCGTCAACTCACCGGTGGCCGGGTCGAAGTCTGCCCAGCGGACGGCGGCGCCCACAGTCTTGGCCGCCTGGATCCAGGGGCGGATATTGGAGTCGTGGTCGAGCCGGCTGACGACCACCTCGTCGCCGGGGACCCAGTTCTTGGCGAGGGTACGCGACAGGTCGTAGGCGAGCTGGGTGGAGCTGCGGCCGAAGACGATGCCCCGCGGATCGGCGCCCAGCAGGTCCGCCAGCGCGCGGCGGGCGCCGGTCACGACAGCCTCCGCGTTGCGCTCGCCCTCGGTCGTGACGCCCCGGTTGGCCAGCGGGTTGGCCAGCGCGTCCGCGATGGCGTCGATCACTGGTTGCGGTGTCTGGGTGCCGCCAGGGGCATCGAAGCGGGCGGAGCCCGACTTCAGGGCGGGGAACTGGGCGCGGACGGCGTCGACATCGAAGGACATGCGGACTCCTCTGGGCGAGATGACGAGGTGGGCGCCACAGTACGGGGAGCGGAAGCACGGCTGTCAGTGCGGGGAGCCCTGTCCGGCGCGGGACTGCTGCACGCGGGCGTGGTGGGTTCGCCCCTGACCCCCGTCGGCCCGGCCGCGTCGTGCCGTCCGTCGCGCGCGGGCCGGCCGGCCGATCACCGCACCGACCGGCCGCCCGCTCGTGTACAGAGGCCGACGTACGGTGCCGCCGCCCTCCGGACGGTTGGCCCGAGCTCCACCATGACCAGGGCCGGCAGGGCACACAACGCACCTGCCGCATTCCAGGACCTCAGAAGAAGACTCCGCAGCGCAGCAGGACGTTCGCGTACGGCCGCGCCTCCCCGGTCCGTACGGCAAGCCGCGCCCCCGCCGAGAGTGCCTTGAGCGCGTCGTGTGGAACCAGGCGCAGATCCGGCAGGCGTCCTTCCAGCAGCCGGGCGGCCGCCGGATTCGCCTCCCGCACCTCGCGCGCGGCCGTGGCGCCTTCGATCACCAGCTCGTCCAACAGCCCTTCGAGCACGTCGGCGAACGAAGGTATCCCGGCGCGGAATGCCAAATCGACGACGCGCGGACCGGCCGGGACGGGCATACCCGCGTCGCAGACGAGGACCCCGTCGCCATGGCCCAGCTCGGCCAGCGCCCCGGCCAGATGACGGTTGAGGATTCCGGCCTTCTTCACAGCGCGGAGACCTCCTCGGCGGTCGGGAAGGACGCCTGCGCGCCCTCCCTGGTGACGGCTGCGGCGCCCACCCGCACGGCGAAGGCCGCGGCCGTCGCGAGGCTCTCCCCCAGACTGAGTCGCCAGGCGAGGGCGGCGGTGAAGGCGTCACCGGCCCCGGTGGTGTCCACGGCCTCCACCCGGAGGCTCGGGATCCGTACAACGGTGTCCGCACGGCCGTCGGCGACCAGAGCGCCGTCCGCGCCCAGCGTGATCACCACCGACTGCGGGCCGAGGGCGAGGAGTCCCCGCGCCCAGTCCTCGGGGCCGGGCCCCGCAGAAGCGCCGAGCACGAACCGGGCTTCGTGCTCGTTGACGACCAGCGGGTCGCAGGCGGCGAGTACATCGTCGGGCAGCGGCGCGGGCGGCGACGGGTTCAGAACGAACCGGGCACCGGGCGGCCGGGTACGTACCACCTCGGCGACGGTCTCCAGGGGGATCTCCAGCTGCGCCGAGACGACCCGGGCGCCGGCGAGCAGGTCGGCGGCGGCGCGGATGTCGTCGGGGGTCAGCCGGGCGTTGGCCCCGGGCGAGACCACGATGCTGTTGTCACCCGAGGGATCCACTGTGATCAGCGCAACCCCGGTGGGCGCCCCGCCGACGCGGACACCACCGGTGTCCACGCCGGCCTCGCGCTGCGATTCCAGCAGCAGGCGCCCATGGGCGTCGTCGCCCACTCGGGCCAGCAGAGCGGTCCTGGCGCCCAGGCGGGCCGCGGCGACGGCCTGGTTGCCTCCCTTGCCGCCCGGATGAACGGCAAGGTCGGAGCCGAGCACGGTCTCGCCCGGCGCGGGGCGCCGCTCGACGCCGATCACCAGGTCGGCGTTGGCCGACCCTACGACCAGCAAGTCGTAGTCGTGCATCGCTGTCCTTCTTTCACTGGGATCCATAGGTGGGTGGTCAGGAGAAGTCGGCGACGTTCTTCTCCGTCACGACCTTCACGGGCACCTTGACCATGCTGTCGACCTTCTTGCCGCGCGCGGCCTCGACCGCGTTCTGCACGGCGATCTTCCCGAGCTCCTTCGGCTGCTGGGCCACCGAGGCGTACAGCGTGCCCGAACCGACCGCCTTCAGACCGTCGGGGGTGCCGTCGAATCCGACGACGTCGACGGACGTGCCGGCCTTGCTGCCGAGCGCCTTGACCGCGCCGAGCGCCATCTCGTCGTTCTCGGCGAAGACTCCGGTGACTCCCGGGTGGGACTGCAGCAGGTTGGTCATGACGTCCAGGCCCTTGGTGCGGTCGAAGTCCGCGGGCTGGGAGGCGACGACCTTGATCCCCGGGTACGCCTTGATTCCCTCGGCGAAGCCCTGGCCGCGCTCACGGCTGGCGGAGGTGCCCGCGGTGCCCTGCAGGACGACGATGTCGCCCTTGCCGCCGAGCTTCTCGGCCAGCGCCTTCGCGGCGAGCCTGCCGCCCGCGACGTTGTCGGAGGCGACGAGCGTCGCGGTGTCCGCCTTGTTGACGCCGCGGTCGGCGGCGATCACCGGGATGTCGGCCTTGTTGGCGGCCCGCACCGCGGGTCCCACCGCATCCGAGTCCACCGGATTGACAATGATCGACTTCACGCCCTCGCCGGTGAAGTTCTGGAGCTGGTTGGCCTGCTGCGACGCGTCGTTCTGCGCGTCCGTCACCGTGAGGTCGATGCCCGCGTGCTTGGCCTCCGCCTGCGCGCCCGCCTTCATCTGGACGAAGAAGGGGTTGTTGAGCGTCGAGAGCGACATGCCGACCTTGGTGGTCGTACCGGAGGAACCGGGGTTGAAGAAGGACACGGCCGCGACCACGGCCGCCACGCACACCGCGGCGATCACGAGTTTCGCCGCTCCCTTGCCGCCCGAACCGGATGCACCGGAGGCTGCCGACGTCGGGGACCCGCCGCCGGCACGCCGGCGCACCGTGTCCAGCAGGACCGCGAGCGCGATGACGACACCGATGACGACCTGCTGCCAGAAGGCCGAGACGGACAGCAGGTTGAGCCCGTTGCGGAGCACGGCGAGTATCAGCGCGCCGATCAGCGTTCCGGACGCCTTGCCGACGCCACCGGCGAGGCTGGCGCCGCCGATGACGACCGCGGCGATCGCGTCCAGCTCGTACCCCTGTGCGGCCTGCGGCTGCGCGGAGACCAGGCGGGAGGCGAGGACGATGCCCGCGACGGCGGCGAAAAGGCCGGACAGCGCGTAGATGACGAGCTTCTGCCGCTTGACGCGGAGCCCCGAGAGCCTGGCCGCTTCCTCGTTGCCGCCGATCGCGTACATCGAGCGGCCGATGTATGTGCGCCCGAGGACGAGTGCCGTGACCAGTCCCATCGCGACCATCACGAGGACCGGGACGGGCAGCCACCCGCCGAGCGTGTCGCCGAGCACCGAGACGGAGTCGGGGAAGGCGATCGGGCTGCCCTGAGAGATGACGAGGGACAGGCCACGGCCGATCGAGAGCATCGCCAACGTGGCGATGAACGGCGGAAGTTTCCCGTACGAGACGAGGGCGCCGTTGACGAGGCCGCAGGCGATGCCGGTGGCCACGGCGAGGATCACCGCGATCCACACGGGTACGCCCTCGGATGTCGCCATCCAGGCGAGTACGGTCGCCGAGAGCGCGGCCACCGAGCCGACGGACAGGTCGATGCCCGCC
Organism: Streptomyces atratus; assembly: GCF_040655115.1. Lineage (GTDB taxonomy): Bacteria > Actinomycetota > Actinomycetes > Streptomycetales > Streptomycetaceae > Streptomyces > Streptomyces atratus_D. The sequence goes on from NZ_JBFAJH010000040.1 coordinate 68,248, forward strand.
GAGACGATGACGAAGGTGACACCGAACGCGAGGATCGCCGTCACGGAGGCCTGCACACCCACGTTGAGCAGGTTCTGAGTGGTCAGGAAGTCGCCTGAGAGCAGCGACATCGCCACCACCAGGACCACCAGGGCGCTCAGTGCTCCGTTGTCGAGCAGGATGCGGCGGAGCGCCGAGGCGCCACGCGCGCCCGTATTGCTCTTGAGCGTGTCAGTGGCCACGGGAGCCCTCCACTTCATCGTTCACATCTGGGGTGGTTGTCACGGACGGGGCGCTGACGGCGAGCGCCATCACCGCGTCCTGGGTCGCTTCGTGCGCGGGCAGCTCGCCGGCGATCCGGCCCTGCGCCATGACGAGCACCCGGTCGCTCATGCCGAGGACCTCGGGCAGGTCGCTGGAGATCATCAGGACCGCGTGGCCGGAGGCCGTCAGTTCGTTGACGAGCTGGTAGATCTCGACCTTCGCGCCGACGTCGATACCGCGGGTCGGCTCGTCGAGGATCAGCACTCTGGTGTCGGCGAGCAGCCACTTGCCGATGACGACCTTCTGCTGGTTGCCGCCGGAGAGAGTGCGGACATGCTGGCCGAGTCCTGCCATCCGTACGCCCAGCTGCTCGGCGATCCGGGCGGCGGCCGTGCGTTGCCCCTTGAGGTCCACGAGACCACCACGGCTGGCCGAACGCAGCGTGACCAGGCCGAGGTTCTCCTGCACCGAGGCGTCGAGCACCAGTCCCTGGCCCTTGCGGTCCTCGGGCACGAGTCCGATCCCGGCGCCCATGGCGGCGTTCACGTCGCCCTTGCCCAGGCGCTCGCCCCGCACCTCGACGCTCCCGGCGTCGTAGGGGTCGGCGCCGAAGACGGCTCGGACGACCTCGGTGCGGCCGGCGCCGACGAGTCCGGCAAGCCCGACGACCTCTCCGGCATGCACATCGAAGCTGACGTCGTGGAAGACACCGCCACGGGTCAACCCTCGCACGGAGAGCAGAACATCGCCGGTCTCCGGGCGTTCACGCGGGTACTGCTGATCGATGCTGCGCCCGACCATGAGCCGTACGAGCTCGTCCTCCGGTGTCGAGGCGGGCACCTGGTCGATGCTGCGGCCGTCGCGCAGAACGGTGACCCGGTCGCCGAGCGCCGCGATCTCCTCCAAGTGGTGGGTGATGAAGACGATGCCCACGCCGTCCTCGCGCAGCTGCCGGACGATGCGGAAGAGCTTGTCCACCTCCTCGCTGGTCAGTACGGCGGTCGGCTCGTCCATGATCAGGACGCGGGCGTCCAGGCTGAGCGCCTTGGCGATCTCCACCATCTGCAGACGGGCGATGCCCAGTTCGCGCACCTTGGCCTTCGGCGAGACACGCACACCGACCCGGCGCAGAAGTTCCTCGGCGTCCGCCTCCATCTTCTTGCGGTCGATCATCCCGAAGCGCCGCGGCTGGCGGCCGAGGAAGATGTTCTCGGCCACGGTCAGCTCGGGCACCAGGTTGAACTCCTGGTAGATGGTGGCGATCCCGAGCCGCTCGGCGTCCTGGGCGCCGTGGACACGTACCTCGTGGCCGTCGACCAGGATCCGTCCGCTGTCCGGGCGGTAGGCCCCGGAGAGCATCTTGATCAGCGTGCTCTTGCCTGCGCCGTTCTCGCCGAGCAGGACATGCACCTCACCGCGGCGCAGGTCGAAGTCGACGGAGTCGAGCGCGACCACGCCGGGGAAGGTCTTGCGTATTCCCTCGATGCGCAGCAACTCGTCCTGGCTGCTCACAGGTTGCTCCTCCGGTACGAAGCGGGCTCGCCGCAGGACCTGCGTACGACGAGACGGGCGGGAAGGGTGACGGACTGCGGAGGCCGGCCCTCTATGACGTCGACCAGCGCCCGTACGGCGGCTCGGCCGAGGTCTCCGGTCGGCTGGGCGATCGCCGTGATCGGCGGATCGGTGTGGACGAACCACGGGATGTCGTCGAACGCGGCGAGCGCGATGTCCTGCGGAACCCGCAGACCGTGTGCGCGGATCGCGTCCAGCGCGCCGAGCGCCATCAGGTTGTCGGCGGCGAAGACCACGTCGGGCGGCTCCGGCAGGGCGAGGAACCGCTCGGTGGCGCGTCGTCCGCTGTCCGCCTGGAAGTCGCCCTGCCCGATGTAGGCGTCGGGCAGCGTGAGGCCGTGCTCGCCCAGGGCGTCCCGGAAGGCCTCGACTCGCTCGCTGCCGGTCGTGGTGGCGGCCGGGCCGGCGATGATGGCGAGCCTGCGGTGGCCGAGGCGATACAGGTGGGCGACGAGGTCTCGTACGGCGGGACAGCCGTCGGCACGTACGACGGGCACGTCCACACCGGGAATCCAGCGGTCCACGAAGACCATGGGGGTACCGCCGCGCGCGGCGTCGAGTATCTGCGGGGAGCCGCCGTCGGTGGGAGAGACGAGGAGTCCGTCGATCCTGCGGTCGAGGAGCGTGCGGATGTGGTGGTCCTGCAGTTCGGGCCGCTCGTCGGCGTTCCCGATGATGACGCTGTACCCGAGCGCGCGCGCCGCCTCCTCGACGGAGCGGGCCAGCGCCGTGAAGTACGGATTGAGCACGTCGCTGATGATCAGGCCGAGCGTGCGCGTCTGGTCGGTGCGCAGCGACCGGGCGACGGCGTTGGGCCGGTAGCCGAGCGCTTCGACAGCGGCGAGGACGCGGGCCCGCGCGTCGGGGCTGACGGACGGATGACTGTTGAGAACACGCGAGACCGTGGCAACGGACACGCCTGCCTCGGCCGCGACATCTTTGATGCTCGCCACTGCCGGACCACCTCCTTGTGGTTTCCGTGAGCCTCGAATCCAGGGGCGTCGCGGTCGGCGTCGCACCGTTGGAAACGATTACACGCACGATTGGAAACGATTACACGGCTCAAGGGCAACCCCCTCTCCCCTCAGCGAGACCCAACCGTAATGAAAATCGCTCATATGAGCGCGACACAGAAGGCGCCCCGGCGCGGCCTGCTTCGCGCCCTCAGCTCCGCATCGACGCCGCGTACGGGGCCCCTGCGACCGAGCGGCACACGTGGGTGTGTGCGACATCCCGTGAGTTCCTTGAGCCCGGCTGAGTCGCTGGCCCCGTAGCCAGCGCGTTCTTCTTCCTTCGTGTGCTCTGCTGGTCCGTGACGTAACTTCGGGATTCCTGAAGCGTTCTCATCTCGTCCGACCGTTCCGCAGTCGGGCCGAAGGCGAGGAGGCTCGGGTTGGCGGCGCTGGCAGTCGTACGGGATCTGCGTGAGCACTGGGCGCCCGCGTCGGCGGAGGAGCTGGAGCGGTTCGGGACCGACGTGCTGTCCGGGTTCCTCCTGGCGCGAGCCTCGGCAGGGCTGGCGGACGGCACCATCCGCGGGGACGTCGGTCACCTGGATCAGATCAGGACCTGGTTCGGCCGGCCACTGTGGGACATGGAGCCCGCCGACGCGGACGTGTACTTCGGGAAGGTTCTGCGGCACTCGCCCAGCGGCACCCGGCTGGGCCGGTCACAGGCGCTGAGCACGTACTTCATGTTCCTGGAGCTGCGGCACAAGGTCGAACTCCACCGGATGACCGGCCGCGTGGTCGAGTGCCCGATCGACGAGATGAACCGGCCGCGCGGGGCCAAGGACGCCCAGTTGCGGATCCCGCCGAGTGAGCCGGAGATCGGGACGCTGTTCACCGGCTGGGGCGGCGAGCTGGCCACCTGCCGAAAATTCGCCCCGACCGCGCGGAACTACACCGCCTCAAAGCTGATGTCCCAGGTCGGCCTACGAGTGAGCGAGGCATGCTGGCTCGACCTGGACGACATCAAGTGGGACCTGGGCCGCTTCGGCAAGCTCCACGTCCGCCACGGCAAAGGCACCTGCGGCTCAGGCCCGCGCGAGCGGATGGTGCCGCTGATCAACGGTGCCGACCGGACCCTGCGGTGGTTCGTCGAGGACGTGTGGGGCCAGTTCGACGACGACCACACCCGGCCTGGCGCCCCGCTGTTCCCGAGCGAGCGGAAGAACACCGACGGTTCCGCCCGCAGGGTCGGCGACGACGCCCTGCGAGGCGGGCTCGACAACGCCGTCGAGGCTCATCTGCCGGGCTGGACGGGCAAGTTGACGCCGCATGTCCTGCGGCATTTCTGCGCGTCCCAACTCTATTGAAACGGGCTGGACTTGCTCGCAATCCAAGAGGTTCTCGGACATTCCTGGATCGCTACGACCATGCGGTATATCCACGTGCAGCAGACCCGGGTCGAGGACGCCTGGGCCGCCGGGATCGAACGGGCCGCGAAGCGGCTGGAAGGACTGGCCCGATGAGGTGGAACCTGCGGCTGACCGCCGCGAACAAAGGTATCTGGAAGGCGTCCGAGCTCCAGCGGAGCCTGGCCGAGCACGGCCTGGTGATCTCGGCCGGGAAGATGTCCGGACTGTGGTCCGGCCAGCCGGTCTCCCTCAAACTGGACGACCTGGACGTCATCTGCGTCGTGCTCGGCTGCGAGATCGGCGACCTGCTGATCCCGGAACCGCAGAAGGTCACCCGCCCCGGCAAGGAGAACATCACCCAGACCGCTGTCGGCGCCGCCGCACCGGTTCCGACGGTGGTACCCAAGCGTCGCGACGGCCCGTCGCTGCCGCCTGCATGAGCCGGTATCCGCAGGGCTACCGCAAGCCCACCGACTCCTGCGACGACTGCCTGGCCTGGGGCGACTTCAGCAGACGACTCTGCCCTGCCTGCTTCATGTTCGGCCGCAGCCACGCGACGGCCGTCTGCGCCGGCTGCCGCCGTGTCCAGCCACTGAAGTGGGACTTCTGCCGTCTTTGCTGGTGCCAGGCCCGGCTGGGCGCCCAGGCCGCTGCCGACCGGCCGGCCGCCGAGGCCGACGTGAGGGCCCGCCTCGACGCGGTCCGGCACCATCAGCTGTTCTTCATGGGCATGCACCACCGCAACGGATCGGCACCCGCCGCTCGGCGGCGCGGCGGACGGCGGGGCGCCCCTCGCAAGCCGCCGCCCGCGCCGGCCTGGCGGCCGAATGCCGACTGGAGACAGCTGCCTCTCTTCGGACAGGTTCCGCGTGACTACAGCCGTCTCGACCCAGCCGACGCCGACCTGGCCAGCCCGTGGCTGGCCTGGGCGAAGTACCTCGCCCACCGGCTCGCCGAGGCCCGTGGCTGGGGACGCGGCATCCGCTTCGCCGTCAACCGCGGCCTGGCCCTCGTCCTCACCGGCTACGTTGAGGGCGACGTCATCCGGCGCACAGAGATCTTCTCCCCGCTGCGGGCCCTGGACCTACGGGTCGGCCACGTCGTCACTGTCCTGGAGGAGATGGGGATCTTCGAGGACGACAGCGAACCCTCCTTCGAGGGCTGGCTCGCCGAGGGGCTGGAGGGTCTCGCACCCGGCATCCGCCCGGAGACCGAGCGCTGGACCCGCGTCCTGCGCGACGGTGGCCCCCGCAGCCTCCCGCGACGGGAAGGCCCTCCCTGTCAGACTCTCGTGAAACATGAGGACAATCGAGTCTTCTGTTGTTAGCAGGGCGAGAACAGGATCTTTCGAACGTGACGCTGAGCAGTGCCGACCTTGAGGCCGGTGTGGC
>NZ_JBFAJH010000041.1:0-71785 GCF_040655115.1 Streptomyces atratus
GTGCAGACGCGCCCAGCCGCTGCGCTATCGCCTCGTCGGTCAGCCCGCCGAGCATCAGCGCCAGCACCGCCGTGTCGTCCCGGCAAGCAGTCCGCTTGCCGGGTCTGCGGCGGTCTGCACCTGTCGTCTTCAGCGCCATGACGCTGTTCATCATGCTGCTCGGGGTGCTCCTCCCGGCGGGCCACCTGAGGCCATCGGGCGCAGTACGGCGGCCGCCTGGGACAACTGTGGGCTGGCCGCCGTACGAGGGCAGCGGGACCGCCAGCACGTTCGTGGTCCGCCAGGCTCGCGTAGTCGCTTCCTCAATGCTGCAACCGCATCTGGGCGTGCGGCCTCGGACGCATTTGCTGTGTCAACGGATCAAGCCTTAGGTTCAGCAACCATGGGGGAATTCGAACATTCGCGGAGGACGGGCAGCAGCGTCCTACGCACCAAGCGCCTCTGGGCGGCTGTCGCACTGGGAACGGCCGCCCTGCTCGTCGCCGCCTGGGCCACGATGAGCGACAAGTGGCCCTGGAGCGGCCTGCCGGACCGCGCGTGCTGGGGCTCCATCGACCGGTCACTCCTGACGAGGGTGGCCCCGTCGGGCGACGGATCCTGGAAGGTCACGGAGGACAAGGACGGTTGGGGCGACCCGGAGTGCACGGTGCAGAGGGGCCACTGGCGGCTCAGCGCCACCGTGATGAAGACACCTCTCAACTCGCATCTGTGGTGGAGCCTCGGCAGGTTCTCACTGCCCCACGACCTGCCCGGGATGATCAAAGCGAACGGCGACCGCGTGGACGGCTGGCTCCATCTGCCGCAGTGCCGGAGCAAGTTGGTGAACGTCGACGTCCCCGGCGCGGAAGCGGACCTGCGCGCCGCTGCGGACCTCGCTGCCAGGACCCTGCTTGCCGTCGGCAATGCCCAGATCGCCAAGTGCGGAGGCACGCCCTTTCCCGTGCCCAAGAGCTTCGACTGGCCCGCGCTGAAGCCGGTACGTCTCTCCCGAGGAGAGTCGCCCTGCGGCGTGGCGGACGCCAAGACCGTACGGAGGTGGGCCGGCGGGGAGGTGTCCCAGCTCGGCGCTTTCGGTGATGCCCCGGTCAGCAGGTGCTCGGCGCTTGAAGACGGCGAGGACGAGCTCGACCTGGGACTCTTCTCGGCTGTTGTCCTGCGTGACAAGGCGACCCTGGAGGCGTTCTCGCCGACCGGCGTACGGGCCAAAGTACTGGTGTCGCCCGGCAGGCCCCTGAAGCTGACGGGTGAGGAGCTCCGCTACGACCGCGATGCCGTCACGGCTCTGGTGTGCGCCGAAGGCCGCAGGAGCAGGTATGTGCACGTATTCGCCTCGGGTACGGATGCCCAGTACGCGGCGATCAAGCGCGCTGTCCTGAACAAGGTCGCCGCCACCATGGGCTGCCACTGACACGGCGGCCGCTCGCAGCAGCGCGACGCTAACCGCCGCGCCACATGCGGTTGCAGTATTAACTTCTCCCTGGACAAGGACTCCTGCGTCCTGCTGTGCACCTCGCCGGACTCGGACCTCGTACGCGCCATCGACGGCGTCGTGGTCGCCTTCGAGCCGGACGAGTTCGATGCGGCGACCCGGTCCGGCTGGAGCGTGATCGTCACCGGACGGGCCACCGTGGTGGCCGATCCGGCCGAGCATGATCGGCTGTCGCAGGTCGGCCCCCGCTCCTGGATGCCCCTGCGGGATGCGGTGTTCGTACGGATCGAGTGCGGGATGGTCACCGGACGCGAGCTCGGGGGAACGCACGGCACGCAGTGAGGCGCACCTCCTTGCGAGTCAGTCCGTGAGCTCCGTCCTCCTTGCGGCCTCATTCCTTATGCCCTCATGTGAGAAGCCTCCGGCCCTGGGCCGGTGACGGAACGAGGCGCGGGGTACGCGGGCGCACGGGGAGTACTGCCGCCGTCCGGGCCGTACCCGAAGCGGATCAGCAGCTGCGGGAAGCACCGCCGCCTCGATCCGGCCATCGCCGCCCGCAGGTCCGGCCACTCCATCGCCTGGTGCAGCATCGAGGTGCGCACCCCGTGCACGGTCGCCGTGAGCAGCACGCGCTCCAGGGCCTGCCCCGCCCGCAGCCAGTCCTCCCGCCCGTCGCGGGACGTCCACAGCAGGGCCACTTGGGCGTGCCGTTCGAAACGCAGAGCGGGCAGCCGTGGCGCGGGCAGCGCACCGGTGAAGTCCCGAACCGGCATCCGCCCGGACGCGTCCCGCGGGCCCAGGGCTGTGAGGGGAATGCCGTAGGAGGCGTCCGCTCCCGGAGCGGTGATCCAGGTGCGCACTTCGGCCGCTCGGGCCGGGTGGGCTGCGTCGCGCGCCTCCGCCGCCCGGGTCAGGCGCAGCAGGCGCCGGGTCCCCACGATGTCGGGCACGTCCAGGTGCGCACCCTCGGCCCGGGCCGAGCTGATCATCTCGGTCACGATCGTGTCCGGCACCGGCCGGCCGGTAAAGGGCATCCGGCTTGTGTGGCGCCGCTCGACCGCCTGATACAGATCGCGCCGGGCCGGCTGCCGGGCGTCCTCCGTGGTGGCCCCGGCCAGTCGCACCGTGGCCAGCAGATCAGAATCGTCTGCGGCGGGACGCAGCCGGACGATGGGATCCCAGCCCAGATGCACCGCGGCCACCCGGAGGTTGAAGAGGGCCGCGCCCACCGAGAGGTGCTGGGCGCGCAGATCCGGGTCGGCCATCGGCAGCCGCCGCCCGCGGTCGACACGGACCTCGAGCAACCGGCTGTCCAGGTCCACGCGGAACCGCCAGGGCTGGGTGTTGTGGATCGACGGCGCCGCCACCGCCGCGGCCAGCAGGGTGTGAACGGCTGTGGCATCGACTGCCCGGGTCTGCATCACGGCTCCTTCGCAAAGCTCTCCTCCGTTCCGTCAACCCTGCGCCGCCGTCCCGCTCGGGAGGAGGGTTGACCGGCCCCTCGCTGCGGGCCGGGCGGCCTCATTCGGCGGGCAGGACGACGCAGACAGGACAGGGCCGAGTACGGCCGAGTACGGACACAAGCCGCACATCATCCGTGCGGCGCGTTCCTTCCCCTGCCTGGTGGCGGCGCCGAACAACGATGACCGAGCTCTGGCCGCCCGGCTCGGACCCGCTCCGGGCACTCCACCGAGAAGATCGGGGAATGCGGTCCTCGATCTGTGCGGCCACGGCCGACCTGGTCGGTTTCTGGCAGCTCCTTGCATTGTCTTGCGTCGTTGTGCTGCCGTCTCCGGTGACTGACGAAGACGGCAGGCACGCTGAATCGCGCCAGGCCGTGTCGAGGGAAGCGACGGCACTCTTCCGGAACCGGTGCGTTGCCAAGTGACAGGAGGCGCAAGTCGACGCCCCATGGGCTCAGAGCGTGGCGCAGATGTCCCCGATCGCCTTGTCCAGAGTTGTCAGGCCGAGCGAAAGCTCCTCCTCCGTGGCGGTCAGCGGCGGCGCGATCCGGAAGACCCCGCCCATGCCGGGGAGCTGGACGATGTTCATGTGCAGGCCGAGTTCGAGGCATCGGCGGGTGATCCGGGCGCCCAGTTCGTCCGAACTCCGCTTCGCCTCGCGGTCGACGACCAGCTCGAGCCCGGCGAGCAGGCCGCGGCCGCGGATGTCGCCGACGACCGCGTGGCGCTCGGCGATGTTCGCCAGGCCCTCGCGGAGGAACGCGCCGAGCGACCGTGCGCGCTCATCGAGCTTGTCGCCGATCAGGACGTCGAGGACGGTGTTGCCGACCGCAGCCACCAGCGGGTCGGCTACGTGGGTGGTGAAGAACAGGAACCCGCGCTCGTACGCCTCCTGCTCGATCTCGGCGCTGGTGACCACGGCCGCGAGGGGCAGTCCGGCGCCCAGCGTCTTGGACAGGGTCAGGATGTCGGGGACCACTCCGTCGCGCTCGAACGCGTACCAGGTCCCGGTGCGGCACAGGCCGGTCTGGGCCTCGTCGAGGATCAGCAGCATGTCGCGTTCCCGGCACTTCTGGTGCAGGGCGGCGAAATATCCGGCCGGCGGCTCGATGATGCCGCCTGAGCTGAGAATGGGTTCGACGAGGCACGCGGCCAGGCTGCCGGTCGACTGGGCGTCGATCAGGTCGAAGGCGAAGTCCAGCTGGCGGCGCCAGTCCAGCGATCCGTCGGCCGTGGTGAAGTCGGGCCGGTATGCGTTCGGCACGGGGATGGCGAAGTTGCCAGGCGTTGCCGGGCCGTAGCCCTTGCGGCCCGCGCTGTAGGTGGCGGATGCGGCGGCCTGCGTCATGCCGTGCCAGGACCGCGCGAACGAGACGATCTCGTGCTTGCCGGTGACGAGCTTGGCCATCCGGATGGCGGCCTCGTTCGACTCGGCACCGGTCGTCAGCAGCAGCGCCTTCTCCAGCGGCGCGGGCAACGTGCCGGCAAGGCGCCGGGCGAGGTCGACCACCGGGCGGCTGAGCATGCCGCTGTAGAGGTGGTCGAGGGTCGCGACCTGCCGCTGGACGGTCGCGACGATCTGCGGGTGCGAGTGACCGAGGATCGCGCTCATCTGGCCGGACGTGAAGTCGAGGATTTTGCGGCCGTCGGCGGTGAACAGGAAACTCCCGGCAGCCCGGTCGATGATCTCGCGGGTGAACGCGCCGCCGTAGCGCACGAGGTGCCGCTCGGCATCGGCCCAGAAGCCTTCGGCGGACAGCGAGGTGGTGGTCGAAGCAGCCATGTCCCCGAGGGTAGGTCGCACCCGAGCGACACGCCCATCACACATTCCTGGCTGTCCTGTTCGGCGAAACCGCACAACAATGAGCAGGTGATGAACCCCTGGAGACTTCGGCTGCTGAGTCAGCTGGACACCCTGGGCAACCGGGCCGCCCTGGCGGCGTGTCGGTGCGGGGCGGCGGGGTCGCGGCTCATGCGGCGGGCAGAGCGGTGGCCAGCAGGACGACGCCGAGTGAGCCGGCGAGGGAGACGACCGCCAGGGCCTCCTCGGTGACGCCGAGCGCGGCGTGCTTGTGGGCAATTCGGGACAGGAGGGCGTCCGGGCGGGCGTCGGGGTTGGCCAGCAGTGTCCGGGCGAAGACGGCGATGGATCCGGCCAGCGCCCGGCGCTGCTCGCCACTGGCCTGGTTGCCACGGTTGAACAAGCCGTCCAGCAGTTCGGGTTGCTCGGCGAACATGGTGCCGTAGAAACGCGCCGTGATGTCGTCCAGGGCCCCGCCGACAGCGGGCAGGGTGGCGCGAACGACAGCGGCCGACTCGGGCGAAAGCATGGAACTCCTCAGAGATATAGGCACGTGGAGGGACGGCACTCACCGTCGCAGCCTGGATCCGTCGTGCGGTTCCGACCGGCACATCGATCATTCCGGTGGAGCCGTCATTCGCATAGGGCCGAATTTCCCTGACGACACGGCCCTTTGGTCCGGCCCCAGTACCCGGAAGCCGCCCCTCACCCCGGATGGGCTGATCGCTGGCGCCGTGTGCCGAGGGTCTCGCTTTCCAGGCGATGTTTCGAGAACCTTCCGGTTCGGACGATGTTGAGAATCTCCCGGACAGGACGGCGTGGCGTGGCCGGTCCCTGGGACCTGTAGCCGAGGCTCGGCGCCATGTGGACATGGCCCTTGCCGGCCACCGGATCACGGGCCAGAAGGCGCAGGTCCGGGCGGCGGGGCGCGCACCCGCGTTCGCGGACGTCGCGTCCTTCGCCCCGTCTGGGCCAGTTGCTCGTCGGGCACCCCTTCGCTCGCGTGCGCCGGCGCGAGGACCCTGAGCACAGAACTGCCTCGGTGCCTGTGCCGAACCTCTTTTCACCGGTCACAGGGTTGTGAAGCATGACGGATCCGGGATGCCGGCCAGGATCACGGGGATGCGCTCCGCCACCACGTGAGCATGAGCCCGAGCCGGACAAGGCGATACGCCCGCGAGGGATTGGCCGGCCGTGAAGACCTCCACTTGGGCGCGGTGCGGCTCGCCTGCGGCGGCTCGCGGACGTTGATCAGGCGTCACCCGACTCGTCGACGGCGGTGAGACGGACGCCTGTGATCAGGTCGGGGTGGATACGGACCGCGTAGTCCATGGTCCGGCTCACCCACGGGCTGAGCAGGGCCTGATAGCGGGCGAGTTCGTGCGGGTCTGTCACCAGGTGGGCGTAGCCGGTGACCACAACGCTCCAGCCGAGGTGCGTGTCCGGATCGATGGTGTCGGCCTCGTAGGCGACCACGACGCCAAGGCCGTCGGCCTGCCGGGTGCGCGAGGTCAGGGCCGCGCCCTCGTGGGTGCGGATGACGATGTCGCCATCGTCCAGGACGTGGTTGACCGGGCGGACGGTCGGCAGTGCGTGGCGGGTGAAGACGATCCTCCCGACGGACACGCTGCCCAGCAGCCGCAATGCCTCGTCGCTGCCGAGCTCGACACTCCGGCGCGGCCCGGGAGGCAGTATCTGGACGTTGTCGATGGTCATGGCGGGCTTTCCTACGGATTCGTTGCTCACTGCTGTGTGTCTCCGGCCGACGCGGCGAGGCTGTTACACGACCTGTCGCCGGGGAGACGGCCGGTGCGCCGGTACGGCATGTGCGTCGTCCCTTCGAGACCCGGGCGGCTGCCTGCCGTGGCACCCGGCGAGGCGGGAGCCACTGACAGGCTCGATCAGGTCATTGGAACGGCACCAGACCTGCTCACGCCAGGGCCGTTCGGCCCTCGTCCGCGTCCGGCCGACCCTGCTCACCCCCGTAGTAGGCCGTAGGCATGATGTCCTGCACGTCGTCGCGCATCGGCATCCACGGGTCTGGTCCTCGTAGGCGTTCAGGGCCTGCTGGGGCATCGCGTCGAGGAAGGCGCGTTCGTCGACGCCGAGGGAGTACGACGACGGCTCGATGCCGACGGCGTCGCGGAGGCGCTCCACGGAGGCCGCGAGTGACTCCACGCCCGCGGCCGGGGTGGCGGCGGGCAGGCCAAGTGCGCGGGCGATGTCCTGGAAGCGTCCGGGGCACGGTAGTTCTCGTATCGGCGATCGCTGGTCACGATTTCGCCTACGGTGGGCGTCTTCATGGAGGTTCCCTCCTTCACCAGTGTGAGCGTGAGGGCAGACAAGCCTGCCCCGTTGTGGGCGGACCGTGACTCTGCCCCGGGGCTCGCACTGGCCGCCGTGTCTCCTGGGCCTTCAGCCTCACGGTCGACCGTACCGTGTCGTAGGGTTCAGGCGTACACGGCGGAGGGCTGATCCTCCTCGCGCTGGGGGGGCCAGGCGGCGTCAATTCCGCCTGCTGCCGACTGGGCCGCCGCGCCACGGAGGCGGAGCGACTGCCCCCGCGGCAGCGGGATAGCGCGGTGCAAACAGGGCCGATAGGCCCTGGCCCCTCGGCCCGGATGCGGGAAGGATCTCGGTACGGAGGCCGATCCCGTCCACGAGGGGACATCGGCGCGAAACGCGGAACCAAGGAGCAATTGATGGCGGACAGCGAGCAGCCCGGCCCTGGCGGCCCGATCCGGGTCTTCCTGCTGGACGATCACGAGGTGGTGCGGCGTGGCGTGCGCGACCTGCTGAACGACGAGCCGGACATCAGTGTGGTCGGCGAGGCCGGCACGGTGGAGCAGGCGTTGGTGCGCGTCCCCGCGCTGCGCCCTCAGGTGGCGGTGCTCGATGTCCGCCTGCCCGATGGTGACGGCGTGACCGTGTGCCGGGAGCTGCGCTCGCGCATGCCCGAGCTGGCCTGCCTGATGCTGACCTCGTTCGACGACGAGGAGGCCCTGCTCGACTCGATCATGGCGGGCGCGTCCGGGTACGTCCTGAAGCAGATTCAGGGCTCGGACCTGGTGTCCGCCGTACGTACCGTCGCCGGCGGCCAGTCGCTGCTCGACGCGAGCGCCACCACCAAGCTGATGGCCCGGCTGCGCGGCGGTCAGCAGCAGGAGAAGGAGCCGGACGGGCTGTCGGGCCTGACCGACCGGGAGCGGGAGATCCTGGCTCTGATCGGCGAGGGGCTGACCAACCGCCAGATCGGCCAACGGCTGTACCTGGCCGAGAAGACGGTGAAGAACCACATTTCCCGCCTGCTGGCCAAGCTCGGCGTGGAGCGCCGCATCCAGGCCGCCGTCATCGCCACCCAGGCCCGGGACGGGCAGAAGCAGGAAGTCCGCTGAAGTCCCGCAGTCGGTGGCGCCGAGAAGGAAACGCCGGGCGAATCCGACCCTACCTGGCAGCGTACGCATCGACGTCCGGGCGACCGACCAGTCGCATCCACCGACATGGTGCCGCCTTGCCTGCGGGCCCGACGCCCGGCCGCGGGAAGAAGCGCCCGGTCCGGCCCTTCGCGCTCCGCACACACCTCGCCATCCGCGGCCGGTGAGCCTGACCTCTCATACCGGCTCCTGTCGTGGGCCGATACCGTGGCCTCGGGCCAGAACCGGTTGGCCGTCGGCGAGGTGAGGGGCATGGAGGAATCACTGGTGGGAGGCTCCGAGGGCGCCCGGCTGCGGCTGCCGCAGTTGCGGCTGGATGAGCTGCTGGAGGAGTTGCAGGCCCGCTTGGACGCGGCCCGTGGCACCCGGGACCGGGTGCACAGCCTGCTGGAGGCGGTGCTCTCGGTCGGCCGTGAGCTCGACCTGGAGCAGGCTCTGCGCAGCATCGTGGATGCGGCGGCCGCCCTGGTCGATGCGGAGTACGCGGCCCTGGGCGTGATCGGGCCGGACGGAAGACGGCTGTCGGAGTTCCTGACGGTCGGCGTCAGCGAGGAGCAGATCGCCCGGATCGGCCACTACCCGGACGGCCACGGCATCCTCGGGGAGCTGATCCGGCACCCGGAGCCGCTGAGGCTGGCCAAGCTGTCCGAGCACCCCTCGTCGTACGGCTTCCCACCCAACCACCCGCCGATGAAAGCTTTCCTCGGCGTTCCGATCCGGGTGCGTGGCCAGGACTTCGGCAACCTGTACCTGACCGAGAAGCGGGGTGGAGCGCAGTTCGACGAGGAGGACGAGTCGGTCCTGTCGACGCTGGCCGTGGCGGCCGGCGTGGCGATCGACAACGCCCGCCTGTACGAGGAGTCCCGGCTGCGTGAACGCTGGCTGCGGGCGAGCGCGGAGATCACCCACAGCCTCATGTCCGGCAGCGACGGCGGCGAGGTTCTACGGCTGATCGCCGAACGGGCACGGGACATCACGGGCGCTGCGCTCGCGGTGGTCGCGGTGCCGATGGAGAACACCGGCTCCCTCACGGTGGAGCTCGCGATCGGGCGGGAGGCGGAGGCTCACCGCGGCCTCGTACTGCCGGTGGACGACAGCCTGATCGGCCGTGCCTTCGCCGCCGCGACGCCCGTCACCAGCCCCGACGTCTCCCGCGACGAGCGTGTCTCAGCTGGTCCGCCGCGGTTCTCCGGACTCGGCACGGCCGTCGCGGTCCCCATCGGTGCCGGGGATGGCGTCCGCGGTGTTGTGCTCCTGGTGCGGGAGGCGGGTCAGACGGTGTTCTCCGAGAAGGAGACCGAGCCGCTGCAGGGGTTCGCAGCGCAGGCCTCGGTCGCGATGGAGTTGGCGGAGCGCCGTAGGGACGCCGAGGAGTTCGCGGTGCTCCAGGACCGTGATCGCATTGCTCGGGACCTGCATGACCTGGCGATACAGCGGCTGTTCGCCACCGGCATGACTCTGCAGAGCGCCGGTCGCTTCATCGAGCACGCGGCGGCCTCGGAACGGGTGCTGCGGGCGGTGGACGACCTGGACGAGACCATCAAGATCATCAGGTCGACGATCTTCGGTCTGCGGTCTCGTGAGGGCGCCGACGGCCCCGGTCTGCGGGCGCGGGCGGTGCGCGCGGTCGGTGAGGCGGCGCCGGTACTGGGCTTCGCGCCCAGTCTGCGTATGGAGGGCCTGCTGGACACGCATGTGCCCCGGGAGACCGCCGACCACGTGGTGGCTGTCCTGTCCGAGTCCCTGACCAACATCGCCCGGCACGCGCACGCCGACCGTGCCGAGGTCGTGCTCGAGACCAACGGCCGCGAGGTGCGGCTCACGGTCTCCGACAGCGGCGTGGGCATCCCGGCCGACGGCCGTCGCAGCGGCCTGCGCAACATGGCTGAACGGGCTCAACAGATGAGCGGAAACCTGGAGTTGGCCAGCCCGACCGATGGCGGCACCCGACTGACGTGGAGTGTGCCCATACAGGAGGGCTAGCGGGGTGCGCCGCTGACCTGCCGCGCGCCCCGCTGATCGCCGTCGGTCAGGCGGGAGACAGGCTCTCGTCGCCGTTCGCAGGTGCGGCGGTTGACTCCGTCGAGTGTCCGGATCCGGTGAGCTCGAACTCCACGTCCACCACGCCCTCGACGGCCCGGACCAGGCGTGCGGCCACGGGGACCGTGGACGTGCCCCGGGCGCGGCGGCTGAGTTTCACGACGCCGCCCCGCGCCTCTGTCCGCACGTCCGACACCGGCGTGGGGAAGAGATCCGACACCACCTCTCGTCGGACCTCCTCTGCGATCTCCTTGTCGTCCCGCAGGAACACCTTCAGCAGGTCCGCGCGGCTGACGATGCCCTCCAGCATGCCCACGTCGTCGACGACGGGAAGCCGTTCGACCTTGGCGTGCGCCATGGCCCGCGCGACCCGGGCGAGGGTCGCGTTCGCACGGATGGTGAGCGCCGGGGAGGTGTCCCGACGGGCGGGTTCTCCCTTCTCCCGCCCAACGGCCCCGGCGGAAAGGGACGTTCAGCCCAGCTGATGGGGACCTTCGGCATCCGGCGCGCCCCCGCGCACCCGACGAGAGTGAGGGACGTCAAGACAACGACAACCGAACACCCCTGAAGGGATCACCATCGTGGCCGTGCACGAGCACCCTCACCGGAGCCCGGGTTTCCACCTGCCGGCCTTCCGCAGGCACCGGACCGCCGCCGCCTCCGAGTCCGCCGTGTCGGCACACCGCGACACGCACACCGCGCAGGCCTACGCCCTCGCGTCCCTGCGCATCCTGATCGGGTTCGTCTTCCTGTGGGCGTTCCTGGACAAGACCTTCGGTTTCGGTTACGCGACCGCGTCCGGCAAGGGCTGGATCGACGGCGGGTCGCCGACGAAGGGTTTCCTCAGCTCCGTTGCCGCCGGGCCGATGGAATCGACGTTCCACGCGTGGGCCGGTGACACCTGGGCGGACTGGCTGTTCATGCTGGGTCTGCTCGGCATCGGCGTCGCCGTCATGACCGGTGTGGCGCTGCGGCCGGCGGCGCCGGCGGGCACGGCGATGATGGCGCTGATGTGGATCGCGGAGTGGCCGCCGGCCAAGCACCTGTCGGACGGATCGCCGAGCATGTCGACAAACCCCTTCGCCGACTACCACGTGATCTACGCCGTCGCACTGATCGCCCTGGCTGCCGCCGGCGCGGGTGCCACCTGGGGGCTGGGCCGGGTCTGGGCCCGGCTCCCGATCGTCCGCGACCACGCCTGGCTGCACTGAACCACCCGCGGCGCGACGGTCCCGCGCCACGGGACCCGCCGCGCCGCCCCCGCGCGTGGGGCCGGTCGGTCCCGCTGGAGAACCAGCGGCCTCTGCCCCGCAGACCCCCTGACACGACGCTGGAATCGGGACCCCCGATTCAGGAGGTGGAGATCATGCCCCGCACCATCACGGTCGGCCTCGACGGCTCGCCCGAGAGCCGGGCCGCTGCGGAATGGGCGGCCCGCGAGGCCAGGCTGCGCGGAGTGCCGCTGAAGCTGGTCCACGTCTGGGAGCCCGTACCTGCGCCCATGGCGCAGGCCCAGCTCCTCGGCGTCGAGACCCAACAGCACTGGAGCGAGCGGATCCCCCGTGAATCCGCCGAGGGGCTGCGGCTGCGGCACCCGGGCGTCGAGGTCACCACGGAACAGCTGTCCGGCCGGCCGGGCGAAGTCCTGACCCGCGTGGCACAGGACTCCGCGCTGCTCGTGCTGGGCACCCGCGGCCTGAGCCGGGTCGGCGGCTTCCTGGTGGGCTCGGTCGGCCAGGCCGTCGTGGCGCACGCCGAGCGGCCCGTGGTCCTGGTCCGCGCCGGGGAACAAGCCGCCGACGAGCACGTCATGGACCCGGCCGGCGTCTCGTCCGCCACGGCCCCGTTCCGGCCCGTCATCCTGGGCCTGGCCACCGACAGCCCGGACAACGCGCTCGTCGAGTTCGCCTTCGACGCCGCAGCCCGCCGCGCCACCTTCCTGCAGGTCGTCCACGGCTGGAACCCGCCGTCCTTCTACGCCTACGGCCTCTCCGTCGACCTCGAACTCCACGGCGAGCTGTCCCGGCAGGAGGCCGGCGCCCTGACTGAGGTCCTGCGCCCGTGGCGGCAGAAGTACCCGGCCGTCGAGGTCGTGGAGGAGTCCCGATACGGCACGGCCGCCAACCACCTGGTGGACGCCTCCCGCGAGGCCTCCCTGGTCGTCGTGGGCCGGCGCATCCGCCGCGCCTCTGTCGGCACCCACATCGGACCCGTCACCCACGCGGTCCTGCACCACGCCACCGCCCCCGTCGCCGTCGTCCCGCACGACTGAACGCACACCACCTCCGAGGAGCAAGGATCATGAAGGCAGCAGTCGTACGAGCCTTCGGCAAGCCTCTGGTCATCGAGGAGTGCCCCGACCCCGAGCCAGGCCCCGGCCAGGTCCGCGTCCGAGTGGAGGCCTCCGGCCTGTGCCACACCGACATCCACGCCGCCCACGGCGACTGGCCCGTCAAGCCGAACCCGCCGTTCGTACCCGGCCACGAGGGCGTCGGCCTCGTCGAGAAGCTCGGCGACGGCGTCACCCACCTCAGCGTCGGTCAGCGCGTCGCCGTGCCGTGGCTCGGCAAGGCATGCGGACGGTGCGAGCACTGCCTGTCCGGCTGGGAGACCCTCTGCGAGCAGCAGATCAACACCGGGTACGGCTGCGACGGTGGGTACGCGGAAAAGATGCTGGCCTGGGCCGACTTCGCGCAGCCCGTGCCCGAGGGCATCAGCGCCGTCGAAGCCGCCCCGCTCACCTGCGCGGGCGTGACCACGTACAAGGCGCTCAAAGTCGCGGGCGTCCGGCCCGCGCAGCTCGTCGCGATCTCCGGCGTCGGCGGCCTCGGCCACCTGGCCGTGCAGTACGCGAAGATCGCCGGAGCCACCGTCGCGGCCATCGACGTCACCGACGACAAGCTCGAACTCGCCGAGGAACTCGGCGCCGACATCGTCATCGACGCCCGCAAGCAGAACGCCGGCCAGGAACTCAAGCGGCACGGCGGCGCGCACGCGGCCATCGCGCTCGCGGTGAACGAGGCCGCCTTCGTCGCCGTCAACTCCGGCCTGCGACGCCGCGGCAGGCTCGTCATGGTGGCCCTGCCCGCGCACGGCACGATCCAGGTCCCGATCTTCGACACCGTCCTGAACGGCACCTCGGTGATCGGCTCCATCGTCGGCACCCGGCAGGACCTCGCCGAAGTGTTCCAACTGCACGTGGCGGGCCGGACGAAGGTCATCTACGAGACCCGTCCGCTTGCCTCCGTGAACGAGTCCATCGACGACGTGCTGCGCGGCCAGGTCAAGGCCCGCATCGTCTTCGACCTCGGCGCAGGGCGGTGACGGCGATGGACCTCCCGCTGGTCGTCGGCATCGACGGCTCCGAACCGAGCCCGCGGGCCGTCGACCGGGCGGCCGACGAGGCCACCCTGTGTGGGGTGCCGCTGCGGCTGGTGTACGCCTCGCTGTGGGGGCGGTACGAGGGCATCCCGCTCGCGCAGGATCTTGACAAGCCGTCCGATCAGGTGATGACCGAGGACGTCGTCGCGACCGCCGAGCGGCGAGCCCGGCGCCGTCAGCCCGAGGTGAAGGTCTCGACCGACCTGGTGCCCGAGGAGCCGCATGACGCGCTGGTACGGGAGAGCCGCACCGACTCCGCACTGGTCCTGGGCTGGGGATGCCCGACAGCTTCGCGGAAGGGCAGAACCAGGACAGGCTCAAGAAGCAGATCCTGCGGCTGCCGGGGGTCGTCGATCTACGCCTCTGCACGTTCCACACCTGTGATGAGTGAGTCAGGAGCTTGTGCCCGACGTCCATGGCCAGGGCGGTCATGCGGAGGATGTGCACGCGGCGCATCTCAACTTACACGGCCGGAAGCCGAACCCAACGACCTCTCGCGGAAGAACGGGTTGGGCTTGTTCACAGGCGCACCACCTGGGGCCTCTCGGGGGCGGGGGCGGGCGCGGGGCGGCGTGCGGTGTCGCTGATGCGGATCAGGATGCCGACGAGGGCCCAGTTGGCGATGACGGAGGAACCGCCGTACGCCAGGAACGGCATCGTCATACCGGTCAGCGGGATCAGGCCCATCACACCGCCGGCGACGACGAAGACCTGCAGGGCGAACGCGCCCGACAGGCCGATGACGAGCAGTTTGCCGAATGGGTCGCGGGCCGCGAGGGCGGTGCGTAGGCCGCGCTCCACGATCAGGCCGTAAATCAGCAGGATCGCCATGACGCCCGTCAGGCCCAGTTCCTCGGCGAAGGTGGCGAGGACGAAGTCGGAGTTGGCCGCGAACCGGATGAGGTCGGAGTGGCCCTGCCCGAGGCCGGTGCCGAGGGTGCCGCCGGATCCGAACGCCCACAGCGCCTGCATCGACTGTTCGGAGTGACCGTCCACGCCCTGGCGGCTGAGCGTGTATTCGCGCATGGGGTCGAGCCAGGCCTGGACACGTTGCTGGACATGCGACTCGAAGGAGGCGACCGCTCCGAGCGGTGCGAAGTAGCGTTTCCATCCCTCGACGGCGTAGCGGCTGACTCCCCCCGACATTCCGGGGAACATCGCTGCGGTCTCCGCGAACAGCATGTTCTGCAGCAGGCCGACGCCCGCGCCGCCGACCCACAGCGCAGTGGCGGTCCGGGCGCCGACCGCGCCGATGCCGTAACCAACCGTCAGCAGAAGGCCGTTGGGGCCGACCAGGGCAATGGCGAAGCCGTCGCGCCATGTGAGTGTCTTGCGCAACTCTGTGGAGTCGCTCTGGTCCTGGTACGCGTCGATCACCCGTTCCCAGGGAGCACATCATTGTGTCGGTGGTCACAATAATGCTTTATTATTATCCACAAAGGCCCGGAGGGACCCCCGACCAGCTGGGAGCGGCATGGACACGCAACGGGAACGCATTCTGCAGGCGGCGGCGGAAGTGCTGGCCGAACGCGGCTTCGACGCGGGCCGACTGCGGGACGTCGCCACCACGGCAGGCCTGTCCATCGGCTCCCTGCAGCACTACTTCGAGACCCGGGACGCCCTGTTCCGCGAAGCCTTCGCCTGGTCCATCGACAATCTGATCGAACGCTGGAGGACACTCGCCGTCGAGGCCGACAGCGCGTGGCGGCGTTTCGAACTGCTGGTGCAGGCGCTCACCTCCGACCCGGACCTCGCCCGGCGCTGTGCCACCTGGACCGAGTTCTGCGCCAGCGCCGCTCGGCGGGAGGAACTGCAGGACGGGGTGCGCCGCGTGCAGGCCGAGTGGCAGACGCTGGTGTCCGAGATCGTCCACGAGGGCCTGCGCAGCAACGAGTTCGCCCCTGTGCTGCCGGTGGACCTCGCGATCGGGTCACTTGTGGTGATGGTCGACGGCTGCGAGATGGCAGTCGCGGCCGGGGCCGGGCTCACCGCAGAACGCTACGCCGAGCTGCTGCTCGGCACCGCGCGCGCCGTACTCGGCGTACGCGCCTAGGCCTCAGGGAGAACGTCCATGGGAGTGCAGTTCCCGCACCTGTTCAGCCCGCTGCGCATCGGCCGGGTGACGGTGCCCAATCGAATCCTGTCCTCGGGGCACGACACCGTACTGGTCCGGGACGGTGCGATCACCGAGGAGCTGATCGCCTACCACGCGGCCCGTGCGGCAGGCGGAACCGGCCTCATCGTGCTCCAGGTCTCCGGGGTGCACGAGTCTGCCCGCTACACCACCCACGTACTGATGGCCACGGAGGACGACTGCATCCCAGCCTATGCCCGCCTCGCACAGGCGGTTCACCAGCACGGGGCAAAGGTATTCGGGCAACTGTTCCACCCTGGCAGGGAGATCCTGGAGTCCAAGGACGGCAGCGCACCGGTCGCCTGGGCGCCGTCGGCCACACCGAGCGAGCGCTTCCACGTCATGCCGCGCGCCATGACCGAGGTCGAGATCGACGAGGTCCTGGACGGTTACGGCCAGGCGGCCCGTCGGCTGCGCGAGGCCGGGCTCGACGGTGTCGAGGTCGTCGCCAGCCACGGGTACCTGCCTGCGCAGTTCCTCAACCCCGAAGTCAACGTCCGTACCGACGGCTGGGGCGGTGACGACCAGGGCCGCCTGCGATTCCTGCGCGAGTCGCTGCGCAGGGTACGGGAGCAGGCCGGGCCCGGTTTTGTGGTCGGCCTGCGCATCTCCGGCGATGAGTTGAGCCACGACGGCCTCGGCACCGAGCCGGCGCTCGCGGCCGTCGCCGAGCTCGACGCCGAAGGGCTGCTCGACTATGTGTCGGTCTGCGCGGGCAGCTCGGCCAGCCTGTCCGGGGCCCAGCACATCGCCCCGCCCATGTACCACCAGGCCGCCTACACCACGCCGCTTGCGGCCAGGGTGCGTGCCGTGGTCGGAGTTCCCGTCATGGTGGCCGGGCGGATCAATCAGCCTCAGGAGGCCGAGCAGATCATCGCGGGCGGACAGGCCGATGCCTGTGCGATGACCAGGGCTCTGATCTGCGACCCAGAGCTTCCGGTCAAGGCGGCCCAGGGCCGCACCGAGGAGATCCGCGCCTGCATCGGCTGCAACCAGGCCTGTATTGGCCACTTCCAGCTCGGGTACCCGATCTCGTGCATACAGCACCCGGAGACCGGGCGAGAACGGCGCTTCGGCGTGCTGCCGACCATCACCCGACGTAAGAAGGTGCTGGTCGTCGGTGGCGGACCGGCCGGTCTCAAAGCGGCGGCGGTGGCTGCGGCGCGCGGGCACGAGGTGGAGCTGCACGAGGCAGGCCGGCGCGTCGGCGGCCAGGTGCTGCTCGCCGAACAGCTGCCCGGACGGGCCGAGTTCGGCGGAGCGATCACCAACCTGGAGGGCGAGGCCCGGCGTGCGGGAGTCCGCGTCCTGGTTGGCTCCCGGGTGGATGCCGAGGTCGTGGCCGCCGCGGCCCCGGACGTGGTGGTACTCGCGACAGGAGCACGTCCGCGCAGCCCGAAGCTGGAGCTGATCGACGGCCCGGTGGTGCTGGACGCCTGGGAGGTGATCCGGGGCAGTGAGGTACCGCGCGGGCGGATCGTGGTCGCGGACTGGCGCGGCGACTGGATCGGCATCGGGGTCGCGCTCCGGCTCGCCGGTCAGGGCCGAAAAGTGACGCTCTGCGTGACCGGCTTCGCGGCGGGCGAGCACCTGCAGCAGTACGTCCGTACTGCCATGCTGGGGCAGGCGGCGCGAGCGCGCATCGACATCGTGCCCAACGTGCGGCTCTACGGCGCCGATTCCGACACCGTCTATCTCCAGCACACCCTGACCGAGGAGCCGGTGGTGCTCGACGGGGTCGCGGCCGTGGTCCTCGCTCAGGGCCATGTGCCGGTCAACGAGCTCGACCCGGTGACCGCCGGCGTTGCGGGCGACCAGGTTTTCGCCATTGGTGATTGCGTCACTCCACGCACCGTCGAGGAAGCGGTGCTTGAGGGCCTCACCGTGGCGGCCGAGTTGTGACCTGATCCCTGCTCGACCGCAACCCGGCCGGTACGTGAAACGCCCGGACCGCCGGGCCCTTGGGCGGTCTGCCCGAGGCACGGGGGCAGACCGATGCCGGTCGGGGCGACCGCGACACGCTGCGCCGCCCTCACTCACGCGGCGCTCAACATGGACTGTGTCACCAGCGTCGACTTCACCGCCGCACCGCTGCGACACGTGCCTGTGCGTCGGTCAGATCAGGCTGTCCCGACGCACGGCCTCCATGGATGGCGGGGCTCTCAGCCCGCCGTGAGGCGGGCAGCCGCTCACCCCGGGTGTCAGCGGCGGTAGTGGCCCCGGCCCCAGGACTCGGTGTCGACAGTGCGGCCTCGGTCGTCCCGCAGGGTGGCCTTGTCAAAGCGGATGCTCCGGGGGCGAGCCCGGGCGGCGCGGCTGTTCGACCGGGGCGAGATGGTCAATGCCGAGGCCGCCATGGCGAAGCTGGTCGGTTCGGAGAACGCCATGGCCAACAGCTGGGCCGCGGTGCAGACGCTCGGTGGCGGGGGCTACTCACAGGAGTACCTGGTCGAGAAGTGGATGCGCGACACCAATCGAGATCGAGGAGGGCACCTCGGACATCCAGCGGCTGGTGATCTCCCGTTCTCTGGCCAAGGTGGCCGGTCCGGGAAAGCAGGCGGGCCGGTGCCGCACAGCACATGCTTACCGCCGGGGACGGCGCGATTCGTCAATGTGATCGCCGGCTACGCCTGGCACGCCCACCCCGGCACCGTCCACAGCGCAGCGGCCAACGGCGGTGTGCTGGCCATGGCGCGCACCCTCGCCGTATGTGTTTTTGAAGGCAGAGGGCGGCTTCGCGGGTTCTTCGGAGTTGAGCGTGGGTAGCGCCTCCAGCGTGGTGTGCTCGGCTGTGGACGGCATGACGTCAGCGCTTGATCCGGTAGCGCAGATGCGTGATGCCGTCCGGTGCCGCGACGACTTCGGTGCGGTCGAGTTCCAGCGATTCGCTGCCGAGGTGCTCGAACAGGCGCTTGCCGTCGCCGAGCAGCACTGGCACGAGGTGGATCAGCAGCTCGTCGAGCAACCGGGCGCGGATCGCTTGCTGGGGCACATCGGCGCCCATGAGGCTGACCTTTTTGCCGCCGGCGGCCGCCTGGGCCTGCGCGATCGCGCTTTCCACCCCGTCGGTGACGAACGTGAACGGCGCATCCGGGCCGGCGAGCTCGTCGGGGACGTCGTGGGAGACGATGAAGTACGCCATCGGAAACGGCGTCTGGCCGCCCCAGCGTTGCGAAAGCTCGAACGTCGTGCGCCCGGCGGCGCACGCTCCGGTGTGGTCGAAGTAGTCGTCGACGACGTCGCGGCCGGCCGCCACCATACTCATGCCGTTGCCATGGCGGCTCGCGGCGTCGCCGCTGAACAACCAGCGGTGCAGGGGCTCGACGTTGTCGTTCGGTCCCGCGACGTAGCCGTCGAGCGACATCGACAACGCCAGGAACACGTCTCCCATCGTCTTCTCCTTCGTGTGCTCGTGCTGCGCGGATGCGGTTCAGGTGTGGGCAGGTCGTTCGGGTCTCGATCGTCGACAGCTGCCCACTTTGCTTCAGACTCTGGGCGGGCGCAGAACTCAGCGGCGACAAAAGCTTCCCGCTCGCCGATCGGGACGCTCGCTGGGGTATTGGCATGGGTGACTGCAGACCTCAACTGGACGCCACCGTGATCCGCACGGACCGCGTCGGGGCTGCCGGCCCGTGCGTCGCCGTGGGCGACGTGACCGCCGGTGATGACGTCCGGCCTTGGGGCTGTAAGGGGGTCCGGTCCGGTGCCCTTGATTTCGGTCCAGTTCCCGGTGCAACGCCCTTGCCGCAGTGGATGCACTGGAGAGGGGTCGATGTTCCTCACATTGTTCGGGCCGACTGTGTTCGCTCCGGTACGCGGGGCGGTGTCACGCGGTCTTCGTCGCGAGTGCCGCATCCGTCTCGCGCAGGAAGTGCTTCAGGTCGCCCGGGTTCCGCGAGGTGATCAGGGTCCAGCCGCGTGTGCCGTCGGTCACGACGGGCTCGTCGACCCAGTGGCCCCCTGCGTTTTCTGCGTCGGTCCGCAGAGAAGGGTACGAGGTGAGCTTCTTGCCCGCGAGGACATCGGCTTCAATCAGGGCCCACGGTCCGTGACAGATGGCCGCTACGGGGCGGCCCAATTTCGTGAAGAGTCGGATGATCTCCACCGCCCGGTCCTGGAGGCGCAGGCGGTCGGCGTTCAACGTGCCACCGGGAATCAGCAGGAGGTCGTACGACGCCGGGTCCGCGTTGCTCAGCGTGAGGTCCGGCCGGACTTTCTTCCCGGGATGCTTGTCGCCCACAAGGGTCTGAATCTCGTCGGCCGATACCGCCGCGACATCCACTGTCGCACCCCATCCGCGAAGGTGCTCGACAGGCACTGTCAGTTCGTCCTGTTCGACCCCGTAGTTGGTAGCGATTGCCAGTACATTGCGCACGCTCACATCGTTGTCGGTCATGTTGCGCTTCCCTTCGCGATGTTGGTCTGCCATGCGTGCCCCTGGCGGGTTCCCTGGAACCCATGAGTCCATGCGACTCCCCAGTGGTGTTGCAATCGGACGGATTGAGCGAAACAGGAGTTCATTCCGCTACCAACGGGTTACCCGGCGCGAGAAGCTGGTTCTGATTGCAGATCTGTCAGCTGTTCCCACCGGCTCTGCGCGTCGCCCGGCGCGAACCCGTCGCCCCGCAGTGGTCACCGTTCGGCCGGGGTCGAGCACCGCACGGCTACCGTCGAACAACGGGTGCGCCAGCACCTTGGGAGCGTGGGATCAGCGAAAACTCTTCCGTGCCAGTGGCAGCCCGGAGATCACCGGAGATGCGGCCGCAAGGAGGTAGAAGCACCTGAACGTCACAATCATCCACCCCTCGGCCACCCCGGAGCAGCCCGCCGTCCCGACCAAGGCGTGACGCCAGCTCCGATCGCCACTGCGTCGATGACGGGGGTTGTTCTTGACCCGGAAGGCACGGAAAGCTGTTCCTCACTCGGGGACCTCGGCAGTGCTGGCAGGGCGGCCGTTCCGCTCGACCGTTCCGTCCTCGACAACCTTGGCGAGCCGCGCGAGCATGGTGCGGTGCCGCACCTGGAGCACGGCGTCCATGACGCTGTTGTGGAGCGCGCCCCCGAACCCTTGCAGTGGGTGCTCGTCGAGTATCACGAGGGTCTTGTTATCCCCCCACGGCCGAATATCGAATGCGATACGGGCCGTTCCCAAGGGGCCACTGTCTGCCTCCAACTCCAGTGCGTGCGGCCGATCGAGGCGCCTGACCGTGGTGCGTCCCCGGAACTCCTTGGGCCCCACTCGCAGGGTGTACGCGATGGACGATCCCACCTGCGGCCAACGGCCGCGTTCACTGCGGGAACTGGCGGCGCCCGCCACCCATTCTCCGTACAGGGTCTCCTCTTCCAGCACCGCCCACAGGTCGGGCGGGGGGCGGTCGATGAGGTGATGCCGGATGGCCATGAGATCCTCCCGGACGGTTGGTTGGTTGGTTCGACACTCTTCGGCTCAAGGGCCCGATGCCTTGTCGTTCCTCTGGCACCCCCGGATGTCCGGAGGATGCGCTCGTCCGGCACCTGTTCCAGCACCGTGGCCTTCCAGCCACGTGTCGGGGGGCTCTTTCTCCTCTCCTTCGCCCTCAGGCCCCTCCTCGTACTCCTCCTCTTCCTCCTCGTCACCCTCCACACCGAGGCGAAGCCTGCGATCGTGGAGCGAGTCGGCCGGATCCGCGAGGCGTTGGTCAACCGTGGCGGCGAGTGCCGAAGCGCCGCCCTGCGATATTACGTCGCCATGGCGAAGGCGAGCCGTCCCTTCTTCGCCCGTCCGAGCACGTACCCGCCCGCGACCGCGGCAGCGAGAGCAACCTTGGTCGTGTCGTTCATGAACTGATCCCTCCGGCGAGGGCCAATGAGGAGGAGAGGCGGGACTCGGCGGGTCGCAGTGACACTGCCCGCACCGATATCAGCCATGTCCCTAATATGATGAAATTATATGTGTACGCGCGGAATAGCGCCCCTTCGTGTCGGAGGCTCGAAGCGGATCTCCTCGCGCTGGCGAGTTCGCCGGGAGCCTTGCCGCCGATCGGTGTCGACGAGTCGTCCGATTGCCACCGCGATTGAGCCGGACCCTGACCTTGCTCGAGGACCGGACCGGGGATCGGCGCGGTGCCGTCGAAGTACGCGAATGCATCCTTCGACTTGAAACGGGCGTCCTCGCGGTCTCGCCGAGGATCGCGGCGGCGCCGATCACCCCGCAGCCCGGGACCTCCAAGAGGGCGGGCGCGAGCTCGCGCACCAGGCGCCGCAGCCGCCCTTCGAGGTCGTTGATGCGTCGGTGAGCCGTCGGTACTCCACGATGAGGTCGAGAGCGATCTCGACGACAACTCCGCTATGACCGGCCAGAGTTACTTCCAGCGAATCGAAGACGCACAGGCGGCGAAGGCCTCGTGAGGGTACGGGCAGCTCAGGGTCGGCCTCGTGGAGGAACCAGCGGAGCTTGTTCGCTGCGGCTGTCCGCTGGTGGACCAGCAGGCGGCGGTGGTCGACCAGCTTTGCGTCGCGGGCCGGGCCATCCAGACATGCCTTCGGCAGGTCGGGCTCGCGCGGGGGCGACCCGGGCCACCGCCTCGGCGTCGAACGGGTGGACTTCGCTGTGACGTGATACAAGGCAGGACTGACGTTGAGCGAGCGCCCCGCAAAGCCTCACTTTCGGCGGCTCCGGCCGCGCTGCCGGCGATGCCACCTGCAGCCGACCTTGCCACGAGCGTCACGGTCAATCCGTGAGCCCATGCGCCGCCATGGGCGCATCGGCGGACGGTGCCGCAGGCACTGGCGTCAGGCGAAGCCACCGGTGCGCTCGCTGCGAGGTTCTCATTGTTGCGAAGTGTTCGGTTCGGGGCCGCAGGAGCGAGCGGTCTGCGGCGACGCCGTTGGCCAGGCGCCTCAGTGGGTGCGTCGTCGTCCTGCGATGAGGCGGTAGACGGCCAGGACAATGATGGACCCGACTACGGCAGCGATCCAGGTGGAGAGATGGAAGAATCCATTGATCGAGTGCACGCCGAAGATGACCTTTCCCAGCCAGCCGCCCAGAAGGCCGCCGACGATGCCGATCAACATCGTGATCAGGCAGCCTCCCGGGTCCTTGCCCGGCATCAAAGCCTTAGCGATCGCACCGGCCAGCAACCCGATCAAGATCCACGCAATGATACCCATGACGCACACACCTTTCACCCAGATACCGTTGCCCACCGTCCCTCGTGCCCCACTTCGGCCACAACGAACTGCTGGCATCACTAGCCGGACAACATCGTCCGGATCAGCGCCACACGCTGAGCGGTCTTCCGCGACGAGGCCGGTGCCATCCAGGCCGCGTCGGCGCTGCACGCTCCTAGGGTGGCTGGTCACCTTTCACCAGGCGGAGACAACGTGGGAGTGTCATGGCTCCGATTCGCCGTGGACGGCAAAGCCCTCCTCCACAGTCCTGCGGTCCGACAACAGTCCGCTGCCCGGCTACGAGTCCACGCCGCGGTCGGGCGGCGGATCACGGTCCGCAGACGTACCGCCTGGAGAAGACCTGCTCGGTGCCACGTCCGTCTCCGACAAGCACCCGTGGCCCGGCTTGCTCGGCCATCATCGCGTATCCGAATAGTGCCATATGAGACATTTTTCCGGTCTCCTGTTTCCGAAACACGCACACAGAGCGTTGTACCCCAGGGGAGTTGCCCTTGTGTCGCGGGTCGCTCCGGCGCCGTCGAATTCCCACGCCGCCGCGGCGTGGACCGACACCACCGTGGGCTGCCCTCTGGGCTCGCGCGGCAACGACGCGGCGGCCACCGACCGGAATCAGGGCGTGGCCACCGTCGGCCCTGCGTGAGGCGCGGCCGTCCTCACCGCCACCAGGGCAACGTCATCCGTTCCCTCGTGCGCAAGACCGCTGAGCAGCTTGTCGCAGAACGTATCCAGCGGCTCGCGGGCGAGGGCCGCCGCGTGCTGCCGGAGGCGAGCCAGTCCTCGCTCCAGTCCTTCCTCACGCCGCTCGATCAAGCCATCGGTGTAGAGGAGCACGGTCGAACAAGGAGGAAGAGGCTCTGTGGCGTCGGGCCGGTGTTCGTCAGGATCCATTCCGAGCAGCATGCTCCGGCCGCCCATGAGGAATCTGGTCTCTCCCTCGTACGTCACCAGGAGTGGTGCGGGGTGTCCCGCGACCGCGTAGCACAGTTGCCAGGGTTCACCGGGGCTGAGCTTTTCGACCAGCGCGTAGATGCACGTCAAGGTCTGGTTCGGGTAGAGAATGTGCATCGCGGCGGCGAGCCGCGCCAAGATCTTGCCGGGCGGCTCCTTGCGATCGCAGGCAATGCCTCGCAGCATGTTGCGCATCTGACTCATGGTGACCGCGGCGCGCAAGTCGTGTCCCGCGACATCTCCGATGATCAGTGCCATGGCGCCCTCGTTCAGCACGAATGCGTCGTACCAGTCACCACCGACCCGAGCGCTGGCCACTGCGGGCTGGTATCGGGCGGCCAGCTCCAGCGGGCCTTCCGTGGGCAGGTCGGGCAGCAGCGAGCGTTGCAGCCACTCCGCGGTGCGCTGCGCCTCGGAATGCAGGCGTGCGTTGTCGACGGCCAGGGCCACACGGTGCGCCAGGTCCTCCACGAGCGGAAGGCTGTCGGCGTCGAGGGCGGCGTCGCGCCCGGTCCGGACCAGGTTGAGTACGCCGAGAACCTGTCGGCGCGCTCGCAACGGAGCGACCACGGCGGTGTCGGCTGCCATTTTTTCGAAGAATTCGAGCTCGCGCGCGTGCAGCGGATCGGCCGCCTCGTCGAGCGGACGAATGCCGGAGACCAGTGCCGGGCCTGCTGCCAGAAGGGCGCGGGCACAGGACGCGGCCGACCCTTCGACAGGCGGGAGAATCCCTTCATGCACCCCGGCGGAGATCTTCTCGGCGTCCCGGTGCTCGACCACCAGCCTGTGCAGCCGCCCCTGTTCGTCCAGAAGATCCACCGCGCACGAGTCCGCGAGACCGGGGACAAGGGTACGGCAGAGCCTGCGCAGGGCCGTCTCCACGTCGAGGGTGCTGGCCAGGGCCTCGGACGCGTTGATCAGGAGTGTCAGCCGGTCCAGCG
Source organism: Streptomyces atratus (assembly GCF_040655115.1). GTDB lineage: Bacteria > Actinomycetota > Actinomycetes > Streptomycetales > Streptomycetaceae > Streptomyces > Streptomyces atratus_D. Next base: position 24,742 of record NZ_JBFAJH010000041.1, read on the forward strand.
CATGCTGTACCTCACGGTCGACCTCGTAGCGGCGGATCCCTTCTCCGCCTTGCTCCGGGCCGCTTTCCCGCGCGACCCCACCGTTGTGCTCGCTGTGTTCAGGGAGCATGCGGACTCCTCGCGCACTCCGACGACGGACAGCCCCTCCTTCCCGCATTGTGGAATACAAGGACTGCTCGGGCACGTCGGCAGGAGGTGTGCGACGCGGTAATGCGCTTGCCCGTTCGGCCGACGGATGCCGATCCCGGCCCGCCGATTCAAGGCCTGCATCGCGCCATTGGTTCTTCCTCAGCGCGGCACTCCTGGGACAGCCATTTCGACGCTTCCTGCGCCTGAAAGCCTGTCGGGTGGCTGACCATGCGTGATGCGTGACGGTCGTGATCTGCCCTCCGGGCATGGCGACGGCCCCGGAATGATCACGTGGTGTGTGCCAGTGCGAGATGCGGGAGATCATCCAGCCACTCCTTCTCGCGCGTGACCTGCGAAAAGACGGCGGGATGCGCAAGCACGGAGACCGGTTGGTGCTCGACTCGGTCTTCTACGTGCTGCGGTCGGGCTGCCAGTGGCGGATGCTTCCGCGCGATCCGATGCCCTGGGACTGATCAACCGGCCACCCGACAGGCTCCGAGTCGGCGCTGAGGGCGGCCGGTGGGGCGGTTTCAGAAGATTCACAGAGGTTGGGCTGTGAGGCTGGCCGCCCGTCGCCGGAGCGAGCCCTGATCTGAAGGTGCCCCATGACCACCACTTTCACCAGTTCCACATATGCGAGCCGTGGGATGCGCCACCGGCGTCCGCGCCGCAGCTTTGTGCCCTTCCTGGTGCCGCTGGCGATCTGGGCCGGTGCCGCGGGAGTGCTGGCCCTGTGGTGGAGTGACACGACCGCGGTCGTCGGGCCAGCTGGCTGGCTCACCGGCGCGGGACGCATCACGGGGCTGCTGGCCGGCTACGCCTGCGCGGTGCTGCTGGCCCTGATGGCCCGCATGCCGCTCCTGGACCACACGATCGGCACGGACCGGCTCGCCCGCTGGCACGCCTTGGGCGGGCGCTGCACCGTCTCTCTGGCTCTCGCCCACACCTTGCTGATCATCTGGGGCTACTCACTGACCTCTCATGCGAACGTGGTCAGCCAGACGTCCACGCTCGTCCTGCACTACCCCGACCTTCTCAAGGGCACGGTCGGCTTCCTGCTGTTCCTGGTCACCGGAGTCCTCTCGGCCCGCGTGGCCCGCCGCAGGATGAGTTACGAGACCTGGCACTATCTGCACTTCGCCACCTATCTGGCGGTCTTCCTCACTTTTGGACACCAGCTCTCCAACGGAGCCGACTTCGTCGGCAACCGTCTCGCCCAGGTGGCCTGGTACACGCTGTTCATCGGCGTCGCCGCGCTGGTGGCCTGGTTTCGGTTCGCCGTGCCCGTCCGGCGCGGACTGCGCCACCGACTGCATGTTGCCGCAGTTCATCCCGAGGCTCCGGGTGTCGTCTCCGTCCACCTCACCGGCGAGCATCTGGATGAGCTGGGGGGTGAGCCGGGGCAGTTCCTGCGCTGGCGTTTCATGGCCCGCGGTCTGTGGTGGACTGCCAATCCGTATTCCCTCTCCGCTCCCGCGCACCCTCGTCATCTGCGCATCACGGTGAAGACCGCCGGTGGGCACAGTGCCGCGCTCGCCCACCTGGTGCCCGGTACCCGGGTGTGGGCCGAGGGGCCCTACGGCGGCTTCACGGCGAACCGCCGCACCGCTCCCAAGGTCCTGCTTCTGGCCGGCGGCGTCGGCATCACGCCGTTGCGGACGCTCTTCGAGACACTGCCGGGCCAGGTGACTCTCGTCTACCGGGCCCGCCGCATCGACGACCTCGCTCTGCGGGCCGAGATCGACGCGATTGCCGCCCGCCGACGGGCCACCGTGCACTACGTCGTCGACGAACCGGCCGGATACTCCTCGCGTCTCACCGCACGGGACCTGAGCGCTCTGGTGCCGGATCTGGCCGCGCACGACGTCTACCTGTGCGGTCCGCCCGGCATGACGCGGGCCGCCACCGACGCCCTACGGGAAGCCGGTGTCCCGGCACGGCGCATCCACCACGAGTCGTTCGCGTTCTGAGGAGAACCCGTCATGCGCCGAGCCGTCGTCGCCACCACCGGGATCAGCGCCCCGGTCGTCGCCCTGCTTGCCCTCAAATCCCAGCTCCTTTGCGAAGCCGGTACCCGCCACACCTGTGTCAACGGCGGCGGCGACCTCCAGCTCCGGGGCCAGGCGGCCCCGGCGCCCCGTGGCGCATCGGCATCGCCCACCCGCTGCGGCCCGGCGAACTCGCCATCGTCGTCATGGCCCACCACGACCGGGCTGTCGCCACCTCCGGCACCGCCGAACGCGGCGCCCACCTCCTCTCCCCGCACCACGGCGCCCCCGTCACCGCGTTCGCCCCCCCTCACCGTCATCGGCCCCCGTCCGACCATGACCGACATCTATGCCACCGCCGCATTCGCCAGGGGTGACGGCGCTCGGGACTGGCTGGAGTACCTGGAGGGCTACGAAGCCCTCGCCGTACTGCCCGACGGCCAGGAATGGCGGACACCAGGATCCAGTCGAATGGATCACGAGGCAGGACACAAGCCCCTCCCTGCCCGCAGGAAACGGGGCCCGCCCCTCAGCGGCGGCTGCGCTCCCCCCTTCCGCGGCCGCCGCACCACCCCTTGCCCAGCGTTGAACACCAACCCCGAAGGAGCCCCCCTGTGGGACTCGACCTGATCAACGGCATCCCCGCGCACGTCCTGTTCGTGCACGTCGTCGTGATCCTGGTACCCCTGACCGCTCTGGCGCTCGTCCTGTGCGCCATCTGGCCCTCGGTCATGCGCCGATTCCGTCTCACCCTCCCGATTCTCGCCCTGGTCACCCTGGTCAGCGTGCCCCTCACGACAGACGCCGGCGAGTGGCTCGAGCGCCACGTGGAGAGCAACGCCCTGGTCCGCAAGCACGCTGAACTCGGCGACGGACTGCTCCCCTGGGTCATTGCGCTGTTCCTGATGGCCACAGCGGTGTGGTGGTCCTACCGCCGCGCCGCCAACCGCCCGCCGGACACGGCGGGATCCACCAGCAGCACAGTGGCCACGCCGCTGCGCGTTGCCGCCGCTGCGCTGTCCCTCGTCATCGGTGTGGGCGCGGGCGTACAGGTCTACCGAATCGGCGACTCCGGCGCCAAAGCCGCCTGGCACGATGGCTACTCCGCCGCCGCCCACCCCGACCGCGGCTGACACAGGCGTGCTGGGACGGTCCGCAGGACGGTGGACCGTCCCAGTAAGCGCCGCTTCGCGTTGCCTGCCTGGGCAGTACGGGTCACAAGCGGCTGTTCGTTTCTCGAGGTCGGGAGCCTGTCCGCGTGCGCGGACCTTGTCGTAGAACTCGTTCTTCAGGTCGGCGTGTCGCTGCGTGCGCGGCGGCCGGGGCGGCACTCCTGCTGGTCGGCCACGGCGGGGCGGCTGGTCGAACTCGGGCCCGTGAAGCGGGTGCTGGGGCGGCCCATCGCGCCGTACACCCGGGGCTGCTCGCCTCCTTGTCGGCAGCCGGGCTGCCGCATCGCTCCCAGCCGCCCGCCCTCCGCGGTCGCCGGGGTTTCGTTCGAGGTGGTGGCCGGGGAGACGGTCGGGCTCGTCGGGCCCTCGGGCCGCGGAAAGTCGACGACGGCCGCTGCCGTACTGGCGCTGCTGCGGCCGGACGCCGGTTCGGTGCGGTTCGATGGGGCCGAGCTGACGGCTCTGCCGGAAAGGGAGCTGCGCGCGTTGCAGCCCCGGTTCCAGCCGGTGTTCCAGGATCCGTGCGGTTCACTCAGCCCGCGTCTGCGGATCCGCGAGCAGGTCGCCGAACCGTTGCGGGTGCACGGGCTCTGGTCTGCGGCGGACGGGTCGGCGCGGGTCGCCGAACTCCTCGCCATGGTCGGCCTGGACGCCAGGCACGGGGAGCGGATCCCTCACGAGGTCGGACTGACAGTGCCGACGCGCTGGGATTGCCCGGGCGTTGGCCACCCGCCCGGAACTTCTCGTGCTCGACGAGCCGACCTCCGCTCTCGATCCGTCCCTGCGTGCCGGAATTCTCAACCTGCTGATGGAACTTCAGGACACCCTGGGGCTTGTCTGCTTGTTCCTCTCCCACGGCATGGCGGCGGTGCGGCACATCCGCGACCGGGTGCTGACCGTGCGCGAGGAAAAACTCACCGCATGATGCCACTTGCCCGGGTCATGGCAGCCAGTCAGTTCGGCTTCATCGTCGGCCTTTTCGCGGCCCTGTCGTCTCTCGCGACGGGCTGCGGACTGGGCGCTGCGCGCTGTCCGGGCGCGAGGCATTCTGAGTTCAGATGATCCTTGGAACCCGCGTCGCTCAACTCCGGGTGCGCCTGGACTGATCACGGGCGCCGGTCGGCACACGCCCGTCGAGCCGGGGTATCGGTTGCCATTGCATTCGCCGAGGGGTCGATCAGAAGCCGAAGGCCTACACCACCGTGCGGGGTGGCCGGCACTGACAAAAGCCGCTGGTCACCCCCGCACCGCACCATGTGCCGTCACGACGCCGCGGGTATCGCGATCGGGCGACGCGCCCTCGGACACCCGATCCGGAATGGGGTATCCCCTGCTCGAACGGAGTTGAGAGCTTGGGGAAGGACGACACCGCCCCCACGGTCGGGATCAGTCACTGCACCCCACGCGGACGGAACTGGATGCTGATGCGCCCTCCCGCGGCCCGCGCGGTCTTGGGGATGGCGTGCTCCCAGGTCCGCTGGCAGGAACCACCCATCACGATCAGGTCGCCGTGTCCGAGCGACCGCCGGACGACATCACCACCACGACACGGGCGCAGCAGCAGGTCGCGGGGCGCTCCCACGGAGAGGATGGCGACCATCGTGACCTCGCGGGCGCCCCTGCCGATGCGGTCGCCGTGCCAGGCCACACTGTCGCGCCCGTCGCGGTAGTGGCACAGGCCGGCTGTCGTGAAGGGTTCGCCGAGCTCGGCAGCGTAGTGCGTGGAGAGTGCCTGCCGCGCCTCGTCGAGGACGGGGTTCGGCAACGGTTCGCCGGCACGGTAGAAGGCGAGCAGGCGCGGGACGTCCACGACCCGCTCGTACATCTGCCGTCGCTCGGTCTTCCAGGGAACGTCCGTGGCCAGCTGTTCGAACAGGGCGTCGGCGCCACTCAGCCAGCCCGGCAGGAGGTCGATCCAGGCACCGTCGCCGAGCCCGGTTCTGCGGAGCCCGTCCAGTGGGCGTAGACGCACGTCGTCGCTCTGATCGAACAGGGACCCCTGGAGCTGGTGCGATGCCATGCCTGCAGCCTACCCGCATTCGAACGTGTGCACTATTAGGAAAGTTTGCGCGCCCCTGCGACCCACGGACGCCTGGGCGCTACTGGTGGGCGCTGCGAGACCGGGACAGGCGGAGGAAATGAGACGCCCTCGCCCGGCGGACGCCGCGTGGGCGGCCGGCGGAAGGGGCGGCCGACCTGCCGCCGATACGGCACATGAGCCGACCGCCGACGCGGGCGTGCGCACCACATCCGCACCAGCACGCCCCGCAAGGGCGGGATCGACTGAGAGCATCCATTGAGCCCGGGTGGATGCACTGCGGTACGGGCCGGCCCCTCGGGGGCCCGTACCGCAGGCCCCGGCCGTCCCGCCGCGTCGGGAACAGCGGAGCGATGCGCGGCGAGCACCCCTGCGGCGCCGCTGCCCCTTGGCCCCGTCCACCGACACACTGCGCCCATATCGTCTAAATTGGGGCACGTGGGACTGCGGCGATCTGTGGTCACGCCGGACTTGCGGGACCGTGTCCCACACGGCTGCACGTGCACTGAGACAGCGTGACCCGGTCCGGCCGGGCCACGGGGACGGATACCCATGACCGACGGCCAGAAGGGTCCCGAGGAACACGGTCCGGACCCCCTCGGAGACTTCCTCTCGCAATTTCTCGGCACCGGACAGGGTGGGAAGCCACCCGACCCGCGGCACATCGACCTCAGCCGTCTGCTGAGCGGTCCCGCACGGCAACTCGTCACCGTCGCAGCGTCCTATGCCTCCCAGCACGGGAGCACCGACCTGGACACGGAGCACCTCTTGCGGGCCGCGCTCTCCACCGAGCCGACTCGTCGCATGGTCTCGCGAGCGGGCGCCGATCCCGACGCGCTCGCCGCCGAGATCGACCGGCAGGCCGGGGAAGGACCGCCACGCCCCTTCATCGCCGTCACGCCGGCGGTCAAGCGCGCTCTGCTCGACGCCCATGACATCGCGCGTTCCACCGGCGCCTCCTATATCGGCCCGGAACACGTGCTGGTGGCACTCGCCGCCAACCGCGACTCCGCAGCGGGGCAGATACTCAACGCCGCGCACTTCTCGCCGCCCGCCGGTTCCCGGGACGGCCTCGCACCCGTGCCCGGCAGCGCCGGCCAGCGTCCCGGCCCCGAGCGGAACACCCCCAACCTGGACAAGTTCGGCCGCGACCTCACCGACCTGGCCCGGGAGGGCCGCATTGACCCGGTCATCGGCCGTGACGAGGAGATCGAACAGACCATTGAGGTCCTCGCCCGCCGAAGCAAGAACAATCCCGTCATGATCGGCGAAGCCGGAGTGGGGAAGACCGCCATCGTCGAGGGACTGGCCCAGCGCATCGCGGACAGCGATGTGCCGGACATCCTGCTCGATCGGCGTGTCATCCAGCTCGACCTCTCAGGAGTCGTTGCCGGTACCCGCTTCCGTGGGGACTTCGAGGAACGGCTCACCGGCCTCATCGAGGAAATCCGCGCGCACTCGGGCGAGCTGATCGTCTTCATTGACGAACTGCACACCGTCGTCGGGGCGGGCGGCTCCGAGCGCGGTTCGATGGACGCGAGCAATATGCTCAAGCCCGCCCTCGCCCGCGGCGAACTCCATGTCGTGGGTGCCAGCACGCTCGAGGAGTACCGCCGCTACATCGAGAAGGACGCTGCGCTCGCGCGCCGGTTCCAGCCGGTTCTGGTGCCCGAGCCCAGCCCGGCGGACGCCGTCGAGATCCTGCGGGGTCTCCAGGACCGCTACGAAGCCCATCACCAGGTCCGCTACACCGACGAGGCTCTGCTCGCCGCCGTCGAGCTGTCCGACCGCTACCTCACCGACCGATATCTGCCCGACAAGGCGATCGACCTCATGGACCAGGCCGGCGCCCGGGTCCGGCTGCGCTCCTCCACCCGCGGCACCGATATCCGCGCCATGGAACGCGAAGTGGAGCAACTCACACGGGACAAGGACCAGGCCGTCGCCGCCGAGCAGTACGAGCGGGCGACCGAGCTGCGCGACCGGCTCGCCGACCTCGAACAGCAGATCGACAAGGGGAGCCACGCGCCGCAGCCGCGCAGCCATGTCGCCGAGGTCACCGTCGAAGACATCGCCGACATCGTGTCCCGCCAGACCGGAATTCCCGTCAGCAGCCTCACCCAGGAGGAGCGGGACCGGCTGTTGAACCTGGAGCAACATCTGCATCAACGCGTCATCGGACAGGACGAAGCGGTGACCGCCGTCGCCGACGCCGTCCTGCGCTCGCGGGCCGGCCTGTCCGACCCCGGCCGCCCGATCGGGAGCTTCCTCTTTCTCGGCCCCACCGGCGTGGGCAAGACCGAACTCGCCCGCGCGCTCGCGGAAGCACTCTTCGGGAGCGAGGACCGGATGATCCGCCTCGACATGAGCGAGTATCAGGAACGGCACACCGTCAGCCGCCTGGTCGGCGCTCCCCCCGGCTACGTCGGCCACGAGGAGGCCGGACAGTTCACCGAAGCGGTGCGCAGGAACCCCTACTCGCTCCTGCTCCTGGACGAGATCGAGAAGGCACACCCCGACATCTTCAACATCCTGCTGCAGGTCCTCGACGACGGGCGGCTCACCGACTCCCAGGGCCGCACAATCGATTTCAAGAACACCGTCATCGTCATGACCAGCAACCTCGGCGCGCAGGCCATCACCGGTCGCGGCGGCGCCATGGGCTTCGGTTCCGGCGACGCGGACGCCGACGAGCAGGCCCGCCGCGAGCGGGTGCTGCGCCCACTGCGTGAACACTTCCGGCCGGAGTTCCTCAACCGCATCGACGAGATCGTGATCTTCCGCCAACTCGCCGACCAGCAGCTACGGCAGATCACCAACATGCTGCTGGACGACTCCAGGCGCCGGCTCCGTGCTCAGGACGTCACCGTCGAGGTCACCCTGGTCGCCGTCGAATGGCTCGCCCAGCGCGGCTACCAGCCCGAATACGGCGCCCGCCCGCTGCGCCGTACGATCCAGCGCGAGGTCGACAACCGGCTCTCCCGCATGCTGCTCGACGGCAACCTGCAGCCCCACAGCCGCCTCCGGATCGACGTCGCCGACGGAGAGCTGATCATCCAGAAAGAGGAAGAACCACAGCGCCCCGCGAGCTGACCCCGAGCGGCGGCCCGGACAGCTCACCCTGTACCGACACTTCACGACACGTGAGCCGTCGGTACAGTGCTGCCCCGATCACCGCGGCGGCAACAGAGCCCGGCGAATCAGCCGGTCGCACCGCCCATGCCGAAAGCGTAAGCGTGTGGCGTTGTGGCGGGCCGTCGTCGCGGAGGTCTCGTCCCTCCGTCGTCCGCGTCGATGGTGACCGCTTCGCCCTGGTTCTGTGGGCGCCGGCACGTTACTTGACGATGTCCAGCGCCGCCATCACGCCGGCGTCCTCGTGATCGAGGATGAGGCAGTGACAGATGGTCGAGCCGGTGCAGTTCCCGAAGTGGGCCCGGACGACCCACGAGGGTTCGCCGGGCGGCGATCGCCGAGGCGCTCAGGTCCGCGGTCGGCGCGACAGCCGAGGTGGGCAAGATCGCCGGTGGGGCGGAAGGTCCTTCGGTGACCAGGATTGCCTGGGTCGCCTGCGGGAAGTTGTCACCGCCCGGCCGGTGTTGTACGCGAGCGTCTGCAGCTGGGTACGGCCGGCCGGACCACCTTGTACGAGCACATCGAAGCGGGCGCCCGCCACGAGGAGGAGCGAGTCGGCTGTCCAGCTCGTCCCCCGGCCCGGTCCGCAGCTTGGGGGCATGTAACCGCCGTTGCAGGTCCCTTGACGGTGATCGGGACGACGCCGGGAGCCTTGGTCGTGACGCTCTCGACGTGCAGGGGGTGCAGAGGGAGCGCAGGCGTCCACTGCGACGACGGTCGCAGGCATGTTGAGGAGACCGGCCGAGGTGTACCGAACAGTGCTGGGAGCGGCCGGACATCCGGCCATGTTCCGCACCGGCTCGTCCTGACCGATGATGACGTACCGGGGTGCCGTCCTCGGTACGGCACCGGCTGTCCCAGGAAGGGGTTTCCTATGCGGGAAACGACGCCAGCACAGTCCCCGCCGGACGATCGATCCGTCCACAGCTCGGACGAAGAAGCCGATGTGATTGTGGTGGGGGCGGGGCCTGCGGGCTCGTCCGCAGCCTTCCACCTCGCCAAGGCAGGCGTCGATGTCCTGCTCCTGGAGAAGGCCCGCTTTCCCCGGGAAAAGGTGTGCGGGGACGGCTTGACCCCGCGAGCGGTGCACCAGCTCATCCGGATGGGCATCGACATCAAGGCTCCGGGGTGGACGCGTTCACGCGGTATGCGATGGGTGGCCGGTGAGCATCAGGTGCACATCGACTGGCCCGCCCTGGGCCGCTACCCGGACTTCGGCCTCTCGCGGAGTCGGCACGACTTCGACAACATTCTGGCCCGCCATGCCGTTGCTGCCGGAGCACGGCTGCGCAACGGGGTGAAGGTGACCCAGCCCGTGACCGACCGCGCCGGCCGCATCACCGGCGTCACCGCCACGGCCGGAGCGAAGGAGCCGGTGGTCTTCCACGCACCGATCGTCATCGCCGCCGACGGAGCCTCCGCCCGCCTCGCTCTCGCCATGGGCCTGCAGCGGGACAAGAGCAAGCAGATCGCGACAGCCGCTCGCCGCTATTACCGGAGCCCAGAACGGTCGCAGGAGGAATACCTGGAGTTGTGGGCCGATCTCCGCTTCCCCGGGAGCGATCACTACCTGCCGGGATACGGTTGGATCTTTCCCATGGGAGATGGTCGCGTCAACGTCGGGCTCGGTGCGCTGCCTCACCGGCGGCACGGAATCGCGGACCTGCGGACCACGTTGGACCAATGGCTGGCCCGTACTCCTCACGCCTGGGGACTGCGTGAGGAGAACGCCGAGGGCCCTGTCCGGAGCGCGGCGCTGCCCCTGGGTTTCAACCGTCACCCCCTCTACACCCGGGGGCTCCTCCTGGTCGGCGACTCCGGAGGCATGATCAGCCCCTGGAACGGGGAGGGTATTGGCCAGGCCATGGAAGCCGGCGAAGTCGCGGCCGAGAGCGCCGCGCTCGCCCTCGCCCTTCCCCCGGGCCCCGGGCGGGAGCGGGTGCTGCACAGCTACCCTGTCGAGATGAACCGTCGCTGGGGGCGCTACTACCGTCTCGGCAACGCGGCCGCCGACATCGTCTTCAGCCGTTCGGGCTTCCAACCGATCCTCAACCGATACGTCATGGGATCGCCTTTTCTGCTCAACACCCTGGCCCGGATGCTCACCAACCTCACGGACAAGCCCTCGCACGACGTGATCGACCATGTGCTCAACACCGTCGTCCGTCTGGTCCCGGCGCCGCGAGTGCGCAGACGCTGAACAACCCGCCGGCGGTGGCTCTCCCCGCGTCGTCGTCTCGGCCCCACGCCGCCACGCCGCCACGAGCGAGAGGGCGTGGCGTCCGGAGCGGATCCCCGAGCACCCCGCCCGGCAGGGTGGGCGGCCTCGTCAGGCGCGGTCACCCACCCTGCCGGGACGGCTGCGTCGCGTCAGGTGCACACACCGGCGGTCAGGGCGAGGGCCGATGCGCACCTTCCAAGCCACCGACCACAGCCATGTCGCCTGTCAGATGCGGCTGCCGGAGGCGGTGTCCGACGACAGCCGTTGGGCAAGGTAGATCGGTATGACGGACAACAGGACGAGGACAGCGGCGACGACGTTGACGACAGGGGCCTGTTGGGGGCGGGCCATGTTGGAGAAGATCCAGACGGGGAGGGTCTGAACTCCGGGTCCGGCGGTGAAGGTCGTCACGACGATCTCGTCGAAGGACAGAGCGAAGGCGAGGAGTCCACCCGCGACGAGCGCGGAGCGCACCAGCGGGAAGGTGACGTCGACGAACGTACGGAAGGTGTGGGCCCCCAGGTCCATGGCGGCCTCTTCGTACGATCCGGGCATCCGGCGCAGCCGAGCGATCACGTTGTTGAAGACGACCACGATGCAGAAGGTGGCGTGGCCGACGACCACCGTGAACATCCCGAGGCCCACGCCGAGCGGTTCGAGGACTGTACGGAAGGCGGTGTTGAGCGCGACGCCGGTGACGATGCCCGGCAGCGCGATCGGCAGGACGACCACGAAGGAGACGGCCTCGCGTCCGAAGAACTTGTAGCGCTGGCAGGCGAAGGCGATGAGCGTACCGAGGACCAGGGCGATCGCGGTCGCGCCGAGTCCTGCCCTGACCGAGGTCCACAACGCCTCGCGGGCGCCTGAGCTGTGCCAGGCGGCCACCCACCAGTCGAAGGTGAGGCCGGGGGGCGGCCAGCCCGAACTGCGGTCTGGATTGAGGGAGTTGACCAGGACCAGGAGCAGCGGGACGTAGATCACCGCGAAACCGAGCCCGGCGGCGATGCGCAGTGTGACGCGCGCGGGGCGGGAGAGATTCATCGGGGGCCTTCGCTGTGCGTGATACGGAGGTGAGGGAGAGGGTTCAGAGACCGCTGAGGGCTCCGGTACGTCGCACCGCGAGCAGATAGAGCACGATGATCACCACGGGCAAGGTGCCGAGTGCGGCGGCCAGCGGCAGGTCCAGGGTGATGTTGGAGTAGATGAGGTTGCCGATGAGCTGCGTCTTCCCACCGACGATCTGTACGGCGATGTAGTCGCCGAGGCTCAGCGAGAAAGTGAAGACCGAGCCGGCCGCGATGGACGGCAGAATCATCGGCAGCACCACGGAACGGAAGGTCCGGCCGGTGCGGGCGCCGAGGTCTGCGGAGGCGTCCAGGAGACTGGCCGGGAGCTGCTCGAGTCCGGCGTGGATCGGCAGGATCATGTACGGCAGCCACAAGTACGTCAGCACGAGGACGGTCGCGGTCAGACCGTAACCGGGTCCTTTGATGCCGAGCGGCCCCAACAACCAGTCGAGCAGGCCGCCTTGGGCGAGGATGAGTCGCCAGGCGTACGCCTTGACGAGGTAGCTGGCCCACAGCGGTGTAAGGATCGCCACGACGAGGAACGGCCGCCACTTGGGGTTCGCGATGCGGGCGGTGTAGAAGGCGATCGGGAAGGCGACCAGCACACACAGCGCGGTGACCGCGAGTGCGACGCCGATACTGCGCAGGGCAACCTGCCGGTAGACGTCGGTGGTGAACAGGGCGGTGAAGTTGTCCGTGTTCCAGATCTTCACCACGTTGGAGGTGAACGAGTCCGTGGTCCAGAACGCGGAGAGGAACAACACGGTGAGCGAGCCGAGGTAGGCCAGGGCGAGCCACGCGAGTGGCGCGGAGAGCAGCAGGGACAACTGCAACCGGGGGCGGCGGTGCAGGGTCCCGGCGAGCCGCCGGACGGGTCCGGCGGCAGGCACGGTGGTGGTCATCGACAGGTAGTCCTCAGCCCTTGATCTCGGTCCAGGCCTGGACCCACTTGGCGTACGGGATGCACTTCGTGTCCGTGCGTCCGTCCACGCACTGCGCGATGGGAGTGGTCCAGAAGCGGACATCCTTCCAGTACGACTCGTCGGCAGCGTGGTAGATGGTGCAGTGGTTCTTGTCCGCGGTCAGCGTGCAGGCCTTCGCGTTGGACGGGGCCTCACCGAAGTACTCGGCGACCTGGGCGTTCGCCTTCGGCGAGATGATCCAATTCATCCAGTTGTAGGCACAGTTGGGGTGCTTGGCCTTGGCGGAGATCATCCATGTATCGGACCAGCCGGTGGCGCCCTCCTTCGGGAGAACGGCCTCGACCGGGACCTTCTCGGCCTGGGCGGTGTTCAGGATCACCTGCCAGCTGGTGCCGACCACCGAGTCACCGCTCTTGAAGGCGGAGACCTCCTTCAGGTAGTCGCTCCAGTACTCACCGACGTTGGCGTTCTGCTCCTTGAGCAGATCGACGGCGGCGTCGAACTGCTTCTGGTCCAGGGCGTACGGGTTCTTGATGCCGAGGGACGGCTTGGTCTTCATCAGGTACAGGGCGGCGTCCGCGATGTAGATCGGCGAGTCGTACGCCGTGACCTTCCCCTTGTACGCCGAGGACTTGTCGAAGACCGCGGACCAGGAGTCCGGTGCCGGGGAGACCTTCTTCGTGTTGTACATCAGCAGATTGGCGCCGCGGCCGTGCGGGATGCCGTAGGAGACGCCCTTGACCGAGTTCCACTGCTGGTCCTTGAGCCCGGAGAAGACGTCCTTGTAGTTGGGCACCAAATCGGTGTTGACGGGCGCGGCGTCGCCGGAGGCGATCAGCCGCAGTGCCGCGTCACCGGAGGCGGAGACCGCATCGTACTGCCCGGTCTTCATCAGGCTGACCATCTCGTCGGAGGTGCCCGCGGTCTTGGTGTTGACCTGGCATCCGGTCTGCTTCTCGAAGTCGGTGACCCAGTCGACCTTCGGGTCGTTCGATCCGTCCTCGGCGTATCCGGCCCACGCGATCAGGTTCACCTGGCCCTCCGTCCTGCCGAGGGACTTCTGCGCGGCGAGCTTGGGCGGGGTGAAGTCGCTGCCGCCGGGCGACGTGGCAGCGGTGTCCGAGGAACCGCAGGCGGTGGCGAGGAGCAGGGCGCCGAGGGCGGCCGCCGCTCGGGACGTTCGGTTCAGACGCACAGGGATCTCCACGGAAGAGGGAAGGGGCGAGGACGGGGCGTGCGGGTGTGTGCGCTCACCGGGCCTCAGGAACCTGGAAGTTGTGCCGTTGGTGCCACTGGAGCGTGACCCGGGAGCCACGGAAGGCGGCGACATCCTCGGAGGAGGTCTCCAGGTTCTGCTGCAGGGCGGTGAGCCGGCCGCCTGCGTCGAGGTCCACCAGGAAGCGGGTGGCGTCCCCCAGGTAGACGACTTCCGCCACGGTGCCGGTGGCGCGGGAGTGCTGCGGCTCGTCGGCGATGGCGGATTCCTTGAGCACCCGGATCTTCTCCGGCCGGATGCTGTACGTTCCCCGGTCGCCCACGACCTGCTCCGCGGCCTCGTCGGTCAGCAGGTTCGACGTACCGACGAAGCCCGCGACGAACGGGGTGGCGGGACGTTCGTATATCTGGGCGGGGGTACCGATCTGTTCGACGCGGCCCTGGTTGAAGACCGCGATCCGGTCGCTCATGGTCAGCGCTTCCTCCTGGTCGTGCGTGACGAAGACGAAGGTGATGCCGACCTCGCGCTGGATCGCCTTGAGTTCGACCTGCATCTGCTCGCGTAGCTTGAGATCGAGGGCGCCCAGCGGCTCGTCGAGCAGCAGCACCTTCGGACGGCCTACCAGGGCGCGCGCCAGCGCCACGCGCTGGCGCTGGCCTCCGGAGAGCTGGGAGGGGCGACGCGTGCCGAAGTCCGTGAGACGTACGCTCGCCAGAGCCTCCCTGGCCTGCCTCAGACGCTCGGCCTTGGGCACTTTGCGGACCTTGAGGCCGTAGGCGACGTTCTGCTCCACAGTCATGTGCGGGAAGAGCGCGTAGTCCTGGAAAACGGTGTGCACGTCGCGTTCGAAGGGCGCCAGACCCGTGACGTCGGAACCCGCGAGCTCGATGGTTCCGCTGGTGGGAGCCTCGAAGCCGGCGATCATCCGGAGCACTGTCGTCTTGCCGGAGCCGGACGGCCCCAGCATCGAGAAGAACTCGCCGTCCGCGATCTCCAGGTCGACTCCGGCCACGGCCTCTGTCCGACCGAAGGACTTACGCAGGTTCTGCAACCGGATGGCCATTCCCTCCATGGGCGGAACCTTTCTGATGCTGTCGGGAGTTGGCCGTAAACATATGAAGCCATAGTTCTAATTTCAAGGCCCGGCTAAGGTAAAAGCTGAGTCAACTGGCAAGGTGGTGAGCGTGAACCGAGACAGACCCGGCGCCCGCAGAGTCGTCTTCACGCCCGTCGACACCCTGGCCCGCGTGGATGCCGTCGTGCGGCGGCTCGGTGACGCCATCGACCTCGGGCTGCTCGCCGACGGCGAGCAGTTGCCCGGCGAGACCGACCTCGCCGCCCAGCTCGGCGTCTCCACCGTGACCCTGCGGGAAGCGCTGATGGCACTGCGGCAAAGGGGCCTGGTCACCACCCGCAGGGGCCGCGGCGGTGGCAGCTTCGTCACCGTGCCGGACGGCCCTGCGGAGCACCGGCTCCTTGCCCGCCTCTCCGACTGGAGCACCGAGGAACTCCGCGATCTCGCCGACCACTGGGCAGCCGTCTCAGGCGCCGCCGCGCGGCTGGCAGCCCAGCGCACCGAGCCCGAGGATCTGCAGCAACTGCACAGGTCTCTGGGAGAGTTGGTGGACGCCGAGGACTCGGGAGCGCGCAGCCGTATCTACGGACGCTTCCATGTCGAGCTGGCCGCGGCCGCCCAGTCCGCCCGGCTGACCAGGGAAGAGGTCACTCTGCAGACGGAAGTGGGGGCACTTCTGCGCCTCGTACTCTGCGAGGAAGGGCACCTCAAGGACACAGCGGATCGTCACCGCGCCGTAATCTCAGCCGTGCATGATGGGGCGGATGACCGTGCCAGGGCCCTGGCCGAACAATGCGTGCAGGCCTCCATGGCACGCCTGATCGAACTCCGCCTCGGCTCGGCCGACGGTGCGCGCGGTCCCCGTCCGAAGGAGGGCCCCGATGGGCAGCAATCCCCGTCTCGCAAGCGCCGGATCGGCAGTACTTGACGAGATGGCGGTCGCCGAGGCGGCCGCCCGTGTCCGTGACGCGCTCGAAGGAGTCTTTGACGCCGTAGGCAGGACCGCCAGGGACACGGAGGCGGTGCTCGCCTCGGCTGTCGCAGACGGCCGTCGGCCGGTCTCGGCCGATCTGGCCGCGCTCCGCCCCGGCCTGCACACCTGTCTCGCCCAGTACGACCTGGTCTCGGGGCTCGGCTTCGTGGCGGCGCCAGGACTGCTCGACGACGTACCGGCGTGGCTGGAGTGGTGGCAGACCACCGTGAACGGTGTCGTACATCCGCTCTTGCTCGACCTGGACCCGGAGCACTCGGCGTACTCCGACTACACCCACTGGGACTGGTTCACCCTGCCCCGCGACACCGGACAGCGGGCCGTCGCGGGACCGTACGTCGACTACCTCTGCTCCGACGAGTACAGCCTCACCCTCTCCTCACCGGTGACGATCGACGGACGCTTCATGGGAGTGGCCGCCGCCGACGTCTACCTGCGCCGCTTCGAAGCGGTCGTCATGCCCCTGCTCCAACGCCTGCCGGGACCTTCCCGCCTGGTCAACGCGCGCGGCCGGGTCGCCGCCTCTACCGACCCCCACCATCTGGTCGGATCGCTCACCAAGGGCCCGGACTTCGCGGCGGTACTGGCCGGATCGGCCGATCGCGCCGAACACGGCGGGCTGCAACTGCGATCCTGCGACGGCGTCCCCCTCATCCTGATGACGACGGCGCCTCCGACGTGACGCAGACCGCCCGTCTCGTTGCGCGGCGACATCTCCGACGGGTGCGGCCGCGACTGAGCGGCGCGAGGTCCGCGAGGTCCAGCCCCGGCTTGGCACGTGTAGGCGGCAGGAAACCCGGCCCCTCATCAGCATGTATGACCAATTGAGTGAAACTGGTTCGCGCGGGCGCTCACCGGCCTGCCCCTCCCCCACCGCTGAGAGCCTGTCGGGTGGCTGATCATGCGTGATGCGTGGCGGTCGTGATCTGACCGGCGAAGGGTCCAACCGTCTTCGGCACCGCCAGTACGTAACCGACGCCCGCTTCCTCCAGCATCCGGGCGGAATCCCCGTAGGCGGACTCGGCGGCCACCCAGGCGATCGGCAGATCGGAGGCGAGAGCCCGCAGGACCAGGCTCCGGGCGGCCTCACTCTTGGTCGCGAACGTTCTGTCCTCAGGGAGAAACGCTGCTGGCGTACTCAGTACCGGAGTAATGTTCATCGCGAGTTGTTCGTTTTCCCGCGGCGGCCACGGTCGGTGGCGAACTTGTCGGCGTCGAAGCCGGCCGTGTTGGGCAGCCTCCCGTCCTCCTGGTGACGCTGTTGCGGATCAGGCCGGTCGCGCTCGGGCCTGTCAACGACTGCGGTTGCGGACGGCGGTGGGCAGGCGGGTGTGGATGTGCTGGTGGTGCAGCAGCGGGTCGAAAACGTCCCATTCGGCGAGTGCGAGGTCTGAGATTCCTGGTGCGGCGGGCGGGGCCAGACGCAGAGCACAACACAACACCCTCTACGCTTCACTGCAGCGGTCACCGACGGTTGGCCGGAACAGAAAGGCGGCATCATGACCTCCACAACCAGCACCGCGGGCAGCGTCGAGGCCACAACAGCCCTCCTGCAGGCGGAACTTCCGCGACTGGAAGAGCGTCAGCAGGCCTTGGAGGAGGCACTCGTCACGGTCACCGAACGCCTGGAGTCGGTGCGCACTGCCCTGACCGCTCTGCAGGCGCTGACCGCCGCACCCCCCGTTCCGGCTGCGGCTGCGGTTGCGGCTGATCCTGAATCCGACACCTCCCCTGCTTCCTCGACCGACAGCGAGGCAGACGCCGACGCGAGGCCGGAAGTCACACCGCAGGGGCAGCAGGAACCCAGCCCCTCCGCTGCAACAGGCGACCTGCCGGAACCGGAGGCAGTCATCCCCGCCCCTCGCAAGGCCCGCAGGATCGCTTCCAACAACGGCAAGGCAGCTCCCAAGGCTCCCGCACAGCAGAAGAAGGAACGCCCCTCCAAGAAGGCCATCCCCGCCAAGTCCGAGAAAGCACAGGCCGCCCAGGAGACAGCACCTGGCGTGACGGCCAAGGACAGGGGCCGTCTCATCGAGCAGGTCATGGACGTGGTGTCCGCGGCCGGTGGCACGCCCGTCCGGGCCCGCGAAGTAACCGAGGCTCTGGGACGCGAACTCACAGCCGGTAGCATCAACACCGTGCGCAGCACACTCGATCGGCTCGTCGCCACCTCCAAGGCTCATCGTGCCGGCCGCGGCCTCTATCAAGCCCCTGCCAAGTAGCGCTTCCCGCGGGTGAGCACTGTCGCGGTGCTCGGACGGCAACGCGCCAGCGCTGCCGTCCACGGACAAGAGGCAACGGGCGGCGCCAGCCGCAGCCATGAATGACCAGAGCTGAACCAAGGAATGGTCTGGTGCGGCAGCCCGTGGGAGTGTCAGATGCCGGGTGGCTGGATTCGGCTGTAGGTGAGTCCGTTGCTGGTTCCGCCCGGGGTGGTGACCGTGACCTGGACCGGCCCCGCGATTCCGGCCGGCGCGGTAGCGGTGGCCTGGGTGGCCGAGACCACCGTGAACGACGCCGCCGCCGTACCACCGAAGCTCACCGCGGTCAGGTCGGTCAGGTTGGCGCCCGTCAGGGTCACCGTCGTCCCACCCGAGACCGGCCCCTGACTCGGAGCCACGGACGTGAGGGTCGGCGCCGCGACATAGGCGTAGGAAAGGCTGTTACTGGTGCCTCCCGGGGTGGTGACCGTGACCTGCACCGTCCCACTTCCCGCTGGGGCGGTGGCAGTGATCTGAGTGGCGGAGACCACCGCGAACGACGCCGCCGCCGTACCGCCAAAGCTCACCGCTGTCGTCCCGGTCAGACTGGTGCCGGTCAAGGTCACCATGGTTCCGCCCGAGACCGGCCCCTGACTCGGAGCAACCGCGCTGAGTGTCGGCGGGTTGAGGAAGAAGTAGGTGGGTCCGTTGCTCGTGCCGCCTGGGGTGGTGACCGTGACCTGGACCGGCCCCGCGATTCCGGCCGGCGCGGTAGCAGTGACCTGGGTGGCCGAGACCACCGCGAACAACGCCGCCGTACCACCGAAGCTCACCGCAGTCGCCCCGGTCAGACTGGTGCCGGTCAACGTCACCGTAGCCCCGCCCGAGACCGGCCCCTGACTCGGAGCCACGGACGAGAGGGTCGGCGCGTTGACGTAGAAATAGGCGAAACCGCCACTGGTGCCGCCTGGGGTGGTGACCGTGACCTGGGCGGGTCCTGCGGTTCCGGGTGGTGTAGTGGCTGTGACCTGAGTGGCGGAGACCACCGTGAACGACGCCGACGTGGCACCGAACTTCACTGCGGTCGCCCCGGTCAGATTGGTGCCGGTCAGGCTCACCGTAGCCCCGCCCGAGACCGGACCCTGATTCGGAGCAAGCCCGGTGAGGGTCGGCGCCGCGACATAGGTGTAGGGGAGACTGTTGCTGGTACCGCCCGGGGTGGTCACCGTGATGTTGATTGTGCCGCTGCCGACGGGGGCGACCGCGGTGATCTGAGTGGCGGAGACCACCGTGAACGACGCTGCCGCCGTACCACCGAAGGTCACCGCGGTTGCCCCGGTCAGGTTGGTGCCGGTCAGGCCCACCGTCCCGCCGGGCCCCTGACTCGGAGAAAGCGCGGTAAGGGTGGGCGCGTTGAGGAAGAAGTAGGAGGGACTGTTGCTGATACCGCCCGGCGTGGTGGCCGTGACCTGGACGGGTCCTGCGGTTCCGGGTGGTGTGGTGGCGGTGACCTGGGTGGCGGAGCCCACCGTGAACGACGCCGCCGTACCACCGAACTTGACTGCGGTCGTCCCGGTCAGGTTGGTACCGGTCAGGGTCACCACAGTCCCGCCCGAGACCGGCCCCTGGCTCGGAGAAAGCGTGGTGAGAGCCGGCGCCGCGACATAGCTGTAGGAAAGGCTGTTGCTCATGCCGCCCGGCGTGGTGGCCGTGACCTGCACCGTCCCACTGCCCGCTGGGGCGGTGGCGGTGATCTGAGTGGCGGAGACCACCGTGAACGACGCCGCCGTACCACCGAAGCTCACCGCGGTCACGTTGGTCAGGTTGGTACCCGTCAGGGTCACCACAGTCCCGCCCGAGACCGGCCCCTGGCTCGGAGAAAGCGTGGTGAGAGCCGGCGCCGCGACATAGCTGTAGGAAAGGCTGTTGCTCATGCCGCCCGGCGTGGTGGCCGTGACCTGCACCGTCCCACTGCCCGCTGGGGCGGTGGCGGTGATCTGAGTGGCGGAGACCACCGTGAACGACGCCGCCGCCGTACCGCCGAAGCTCACCGCGGTCGTCCCGGTCAGACTGGTGCCGGTCAAGAGCACTACGGTCCCACCGGAGACCGGCCCCTGACTCGGAGCAACCGCGCTGAGTGTCGGCGGGTTGAGGAAAAAGTAGGTGAGTTCGTTACTGGTGCCGCCTGGGGTGGTGACCGTGACCTGGACCGGCCCCGCGATTCCGGCCGGCGCGGTAGCAGTGACCTGGGTGGCCGAGACCACCGCGAACGACGCCGCCGTACCACCGAAGCTCACCGCAGTCGCGCCGGTCAGACTGGTGCCGGTCAAAGTCACCGTAGCCCCGCCCAAGACCGGCCCCTGACTCGGAGCCACGGACGAGAGAGTCGGCGCCGCGAGGAGGAAGAAGGAGAGGCTGTTGCTGATGCCCCCCGGGGTAGTGACCGCGACCTGCACGGTATCGCTACCCGCAGGAGGCATAGCCGAGATGGCCGTGTCTGACAGGACATCGAACGACACCGCGTTGTCCGTTCCGAACCTCACCGCAGTCGCACCCGTGAAACCACTCCCGCGGAGACTGACCGTGATACATCCTGAGCCGGAGCGTTGATCGGGGTGGACAACCGTCAACGTGGGCATGGGCAGGGTTGCCGCTGCTGCGGCCGCCGAGTGGGGCTGTTGCGACATGTCCGTGGTACCTCTTCTCTGCCAGGGGTCAACGGCGGGTGCCGGTCGGCGCCCGTGGGATGTGATGGTGAGCTCCCCTGGCAGAGGCACGGGTGACCGAGGTGGCGGTGTTCGAGGTGATCACGGCCGACCTGGTGCCGAACTTCACCGCCCTGGCGTTGGCGAGGTCGGTACCGGTGACCGCCACCGTGGTCCCGCCGTCCGGCGACGGCACTCGGTCGTAGGGCCGTTACTGGGCGGTCACTGTCTTCCACTGTGTCGCCGTAGCGTGTCAGGTGGTCCGGTCCGGGCCGGTGGAGCGGAGTCATGGGTCGCGGCCCCCGGCCCAGAAGGGTTCTGGGCCGGGGGCCCTTGGAGGAGCGGAGGTGGCGTCCTGCGAAGCTACCGCAACCGCTCCTGGTAGGGCGGTCCCTGCACGTGATCGCGCCGTGAGGGCGCGATCAGACGCCGGGGCCGGTGACGTACGTGAACGCGCCGGTGGCGGTCGCGCTGCCCGCGTCGTTGCTCACGACGACATCAACGAGACCTGCGGCCCCGGGCGGGGCGACGGCGGACACCGCCGTGTCGGAAACCACCGTGAAGGGCGCCGGGGTGCCGCCGAAGGTGACCTCGGTGGTCGTTGCAAGGCCGGTTCCCGTGATGGTCACCGCCGTGCCTCCCGACGTCGGACCCGCGGCCGGAGCCACCGCCGTCACGGTCGGCACTGCGACGTACGTGTACGACAGGCCGTTGTTGGTGCCGCCCGCCGTTGTGACGCTGACACCGACCGCGCCCGCGGCGCCGGCGGGTGCGACCACAGTGATCTGGCTGTCGGACACCACCGTTGGTACGGCAGTGTTGGCGCCGAAGGAGACGCCGCTGGCAGTGGAGAGGCCGGTTCCCGTGATGGTGACGGTCTCACCCCCCGCGGTCGACCCGGAGTTCGGACTGATGGACTGCTTGAAGGGCGCCCCCACGTAGAAGAAGGAGACCGGGTTGCTCGTCCCTCCCGCAGTGGTCACCGTGACGCCGACCGCGCCGTTGCCGGAAGGGGAGACGGCAGTGACCTGGGTGGGCGAGACATTGGTGACGGCGGTCGCGGACCGGGTGCCGAAAAGCACCGCGGTGGTACCGGAGAGATTTGTGCCGGTGATGGTGACGGGAGTGCCGCCGCCGCTGGATCCCTGGTTCGGACTGATGGGCATGAGATTCCTCCTTCGCTCGAAATGGGGTACATTTCCGAGCAGTGAGTGAGGCGTTCGGTTCGCCGTACGTCCCCATGCGATGAGGCGCTCCCCCTGGCCAAGTGTTCTGCTGTGGCCCTGTGCTGATGTTCCATTGGCGGTGTAGGGCCGCCGGAGCTCAGTCCGAGTCACCGAGGTGAGGGGAGGGATCCTGCGAGTGTCTGCTGCCGCAGGATCCGGAGCGCTTTATCGCGCACTGAGGATTCGTACGTCTCGCCGATTAGGTTATGAGAATTAACCCACCAGGGTGAATCGGAAAACAAGACCTAACGGTCGGAAGTCAGTCTTTCGACTGAGCGCCCAGGAGTGAAGCCCAGCACACTCATGGCGCATTCATGAATAGCTGTTTATGGTCACATATGACTGGCGGCCGGAAAATCTATCTTCCGGGATCGCTGTCCGGTATCCGTTCGACCGCCGGTGCCAGGGGCCGAGATCCCTGCTGTTCGATGCCGGTGGCCGCCCCGCGTCCGGTGCGCCGCAAGCCGCTGATCGTAGTCGGGCCCGAACAACTCGGGCAGTTCCTTGTCCAGCGTTCCGGCATCCGATGGATCGGAGCCCACACGGCCGGATCCTCGACCACGCGACTGGGATCAGTCATCTGCAGCCGCTCCAACCAGTGCGACAGCACCCATGCCTCATTGTTCGTGAGCTTGATCGTGACCTGTCCATCTCCTCCGCGTCCCGAGCACATCGTCGATAACTCGTCCGGCACCACCCGCTCGAGCCCGTCCGACACAAACAACTCAACGGCCACGGGCATCAAACGAAACGATGCCATGCCGGTTCCCGGCAACAAGCAGTACGTCGGAAGTGCACACATCACCCGTGATTCTTCCGCCGTCACCACCGCAGAATGCACGGGTCACTCTTGCGCGGACTGATCCCTCCCACCCGAGGAACCGTACGGCGATGCGCGGCGCTGCGATGCTCGGCTCCGTGTGCGTGCTGGTGGCGGCGTGGCTGTTGCTCGTCACCATGCGCGGCGCGCTCGACGAGGAACGCGCCTTCAGGGCAGCGGTCAGCTGCGCCTCGGACGGCGACGTTCCGGGCGGCCGTGACAACGACTGCCTGCGGGCTGTCAGGGCGGGGATCGACCGGACCGAGCGCGTGGAGGGACGGACGCCCTCGTACTGGTTGTACGTCACCGAGGCAGACGGGACGTCCAGCCGTACCCGTCTCAGGGGCAGTCCGCAGGAGCCGCCGATCGCCCGAGCGGGTATGCGCGTCGAGGTCACGTACTGGCGGGGGCAGATCCGGTACGTCGACTTCGAGTCCGTGCGTCAGTACACGAACGCGGACCCTCGCGGCGACTACAGGCTCTTCTGCGCATGCGGCCTCGCCCTCGGTTTTTACGGGACGGGCTTCTTGTGGGGCTGGTACTGGTTGGCCCGGCACTCCCGGGTTTCGGTCAGGGCGTACCCTCGGCAGGTCGGTCTCCCGTTCGTGGGTGCGCTCTGTCTCACCGCGCTCGGGGCGGCTGCGCCGTGGCTCACCGACAGCGTCGGGGCAGCACTCCAGCTCATTGGACTATGCAGCCCAGTGGTCCTGGCTGCCTGCTCAGTGGCCGCCCTGCTCCTGTGGCGGCGTCCGAGCGGCGACGACACCGTCGCTTTGAGGCCGTCCGTGCCTGCCGCGAAGCAGTGCTTCCTGGGCGTGATCCTGGGCAAGATCCCGTATGCAGGCAGTGGTGGATACCTGGTGGCCGACCCCGTCCATCTGGCATCGACCCCTGACCCGACCGGCGCCTTCTTCCGCCGAGAGGTGCCGCGCAGCCTGACCCCGGTCCGCGTCCGCCCGCCCTACTGGACGGATCCCCCCGACCGCCCCGACTACGGCGGCCGGGCCCTGGTCCTGGAGTGCGAGGACAACGGCGTGCCGGTGCTCATCGTCACCCACAGAAAGAACATCCCGTGGGTCCTGGGCGCCCTACAGCCGACACCTTCCGCCAACCCACCTCGGCCGTGACCCCTTACCCCGCTCGAAGCAACGTTCCTGCTGCCCGTTCAGCGCCCCTGCCCCAGGAGAGCTTCGACTCGCTGTCCTGAGGCAGGGCGAAGATTCGCGTGCCGGAGAACACGGCATGTACACCCGCTCAATCTGTTTCCGCACATCACGTGGCGCTCCGGACAGTGCGCCAGCCAGGGTCCGCGTCAGCCGTTGCTGCTGCTCAGCGCTCAACCATCCGTCGTCGTCCATGAACTGCGCTGTGGCTCCGGCGGCCTCTCCGGTGTCATGCGGGGCGGCCGCCGGGGTGGTGGTTGATCCATGACAGGCCTCTCCGGGGCCGTTCACTCCCTTTGGTTTTTTGTGCGGTGGAGACGGTCACCTCGACTGTGCGTTCGTCGTCGAGTTCATCAACGGCATGGAGGGTGGGTGCAGCGGGACCGAACACCAGCCCGTAACGTGCGGGACTCGAGTCTGGTGGGGGTCCGACCGTCATCGGGCCGTCATGGCCGCCGCTCCGCCGGAATGCACCGTCGGGCGGGTGAGCCCGGACCGTCGGCAACAATGCACCCCCACTGCTCGGCGAAAGCCCCCCAGAGCGTGCGCAGCCGGTTCTCTTCGCGCTCCACCTCGGCAACGACCCCGCCCGGTTCAAGGCCAAGGGCGTGCAGCGAACCGAGGTCCGTCGCACCCCAGGTGCGTATGTCATCGGCCAGCACCTCGGGGTGGAACTGAACACCCCACACAGCCGTGCCGATCCGGTAGGCCTGGTGGGTGCAGCGCTCGCTGGTGAGCAGCGGAACGGCGCCCTCGGGCAGGGTGGCCGTCTCCTCCCAGTGCCACTGCACTGCGCGCAACCAGCTGTCCTGGTCCACGAGTGGCGCGAACAGTGGGTCCGTAAAAGCCGCTTGATGGGGTATCAGGTCGTTGAGTCCGACCTCGGGCAGGGCGGCGTGCCGGACCTCGCCCCCGAAGGCCACTGTCAGCAGTTCCATGCCCAGGCAGATCCCCAGCGTGGGAAGGTCCCAGATTACGGCCTGCCGCAGCAGTTTCCGCACCTGCGGCAGCCAAGGTGCCTGCTCCTCGTCGTACGGGCCCATGGATCCGCCGAGGACCAGCAGCCCGTCGTACGCGTCCAGGGTGCGGGGCAGTGTGTCGCCCGCCCAGGGGCGACAGAGGTCGATCACCAGGCCCTGTTCGGCGAGGCGTTCACCGAACTGGGCCGGGCCCGTGCCGTCCTCGTGCTCCACGACGAGCACCCGCGCGCCGCTCACAGCCGCCCCGCCTCGACAATGCGGCGCAGGAAGGCGCGGGTACGCTCCTGCTGAGGGTCGCCGAAGATCTGGTCCGGCGGCCCTTCCTCCAGCAGTACGCCCTGATGGAGGAAGCACACCTTGTTCGACACCTCCCGGGCGAAGCCCATCTCATGGGTGGCCAGCAGCATGGTCATGCCGCCCTCGGCCAGTTCGCGGACGATGGCCAGGACTTCGGCGACGAGTTCGGGGTCGAGGGCCGAGGTGATCTCGTCGAGCAGCAGCGCGCGGGGGCCAGTGGCCAGGGCGCGTACGATGGCCACCCGCTGCTGCTGACCGCCGGAGAGCCGGTCGGGCATGCTGTCGGCCTTGTCGGCCAGGCCGACGCGCGCGAGCAGGGCGCGAGCCTGCTCCTCGGCCTCGACACGCGGTATCCCGCGCACCTGCATCGGCGCGAGGGCGACATTGCGCACCACGCTCATGTGCGGGAACAGATTGAAGTGCTGGAAGACCATGCCGACATCGCGTCGCAGCCGGTCCACATCGGTGCCGCGGCCGGAGGCGACATCACCGCCGACCCGGATCTCACCCCCGCTGATCTCCTCCAGGCCGTTGATGCAGCGCAGCAGGGTGGACTTGCCGCTGCCGGAGGCGCCGATCAGGGTCACCACCTGGTGCTGGGCCACGGTCAGGTCGATGCCGCGGAGCACGGGGGCCTGCCCGTAGCTCTTGTGCACCCCGTCGATCTCGATGAAGGCCATGTCAGGCTCCCTTGCCGCGGCGCTGCTCACGTGCCACCAGCCGGTCCACCAACCGGGCCTGCGGGATCGTGATGAGGATGAAGAGCGCCGCGACCACGGTCACCGAGGACAGGTTGAAGTGGTTGGACGCGAAGATCTTCGACTGGTTGAAGGCGTCGATGGTGCCGATGACATTGACCAGCGCGGTGTCCTTCTGCAGGCTGATGAAGTCGTTGAGCAGCGGCGGTACGACGCGGCGGGTGGCCTGCGGCAGCACCACATGGCGCAGCGTGGCACTGTGCGAGAGGCCGAGTGAACGGGCTGCCGCGCTCTGGCCGGGCGCGATGGACTGGATGCCGGCCCGGAACACTTCGGCGACGTACGCGCCGTAGGTGAGGGTGAGCGCGAGGATCGCGAACCACACCGGGCTGAGCGAGCTGAGCACCGGCACCTCGGCGAGCGGCAGTCCGAAGCCGATCAGATAGATGACGATGATCGCCGGTACGGCGCGGAAGCCGTCGATGTACGCCGTGGCGAGCAGTCGCAGCGGGCGGCCGGTACGCCCCGGCGCCATCCGGGCGAGAGCGAGCGCCAGTCCCCAGACGAGGATCAGGATCTGCGCGGCGACGGCGATGAAGAGGTTGGTGCCGAACGCGGAGGCGGTCTCCCGAAGGCTGATCCCGATCACTTCGCCGTCGAGGAAAGTGCGCTGCACGGCACGGTCATTGGCGAACAGGAACCAGACCGCGCCGAGCAGGACGAGCGCGGCCAGACACCAGCCCAGTACGGTCCGGGCGTCCTCGCGGCCCTCGGAGGCGGCCCGCCGGGCGTCGGCCCGTCGGTCCTCGGACCAGGCTGCGGCGGCCGCGCGGCCCGACCGCACCGCCCGCAGCGCGGGCCTCAGCAGCGTGAGCACGGCGACGGCCACGACGACCGCACCGCCGGCGACCGGCAGGCCGGAGCCGGGCAGGACCTTGCTCACGGACTGGGCAGTGGCGGCGGTCAGTGTCACGGTGACCAGGACGGCCGTCACCGCGGCGGCCGCGAGCGGCAGCGCCGGCGGGGGCGGGGTGGCCTTCGGCGGCTCGGTCCGCTCGGTCTTCAACACAGTCAACAGATCGGAGGACACGGTCACTTGGCGCTCCACACCGTGATCGCCGCCGGGTCCCCGCCGAAGGCCTCGGCCAGGTAGGTGGAGGAGAGCTTGTCGAGCGTGCCGTCCGTCTTCATCGCGTCGATGGCCCCATCGAGGGCGGCGGAGTTCTTGCCGCCCTTGGGGTACAGCGCTCCGTACGACTCGCCGGTGTCGTACTGCCCGATCACCTCAAGCTTGCCCTTGGACTCCTGGGCCTTGCCGAGCACGATGGCGACATCGGTGAGGGCGGCGTCGATCTGGCCCGCCTGGAGCGCGGCCTGCAACTCGACATCGCCCGCGAACACCTTCGGCCGGCTCTTCGGGTGGAGGCGGTCGCGGACGAAGTCGGCGCCCGTAGTGCCCTGCTTCACGCCGAGCCGCAAACTCCCGATGTTGTCCTCGGTCACCTTGGACCCGGACTCGACCAGCACGCCGATGTCGGAGGAGAAGTACGGCGACGAGAAGTCCACCACCTTGCGGCGGGCGTCGGTGACGGAGATCTCCGCGAGCGCCATGTCGAAGTCCTGGGCCTTGCCCGCGACGAGCGCGTCGAAGGACACATTGCGCACGGTGAGCTTGGACAGGCCGGCCCGGTAGGCGAGATTCGCGGCCATGCAGTACTCGTATCCGCTGTCGATTTGACGCACGGTGTCGCCGTTCCACCAGCCGGGGCTGGGAAGGTCACCGACCACGGTGAGAGTGTCCTTCTCGACGGTCTTGAGGTGAATCGAGCCGCGGGCGCCGGTCACCTTGCACTTGCCGTAGGCGCGGGACCCCTTGGCGTCGGTGGTGTGGGTGGTGGAGTCGTCGCTGCCGACCGCGGAACCGCTGCAGGACGTGAGCGCCGCGAGCAACACGGCGGTGAGTGCGGGCAAGGCAAACGTACGGACGCTGCGCATGGAGCTCCTAGAGGAGAGGTGCCGGGAAGCGGTGACGCCACACTGCCCAAAACGTTTTTGTACGTCAAGACCTCGAGGTCAGCGAAAGAAAAACGTTTTGGGCTTCGAGGGTGCGGACAGACCGTTCTCTGGCACTCTTGAGGCCGCCGCGCGTTGGAGCTCGGTGGATGACACGGAAGGGCGACCCAATCATGACCAGTCGGAAATCGACACGGGCCGGGGAGGCCGGCCGGCGGATCGGTATCCGCGACGTGGCGCAGGCCACCGGCCTGTCCATCACCACCGTGTCCCACGCCCTGCACGGCAAGGGCCAGATCGCCCCGGCCACCCGCGAGCGCGTCCGCCGCGCCGCCGAGGAACTCGGCTACCGCCCCGACCCCGTGGCCCGCGGACTGGTCTCCGGACGCACCGGCATCCTCGGACTGGCCGTAGGTCATATGTCGGACCGCCCGTGGGCCGGCACCTACCGCCCGTACTATGCGGCGTTCTCCGCCGGCGCCACCATGACCGCCGTCGAGCGGGACTACGCGCTCGTCGTCGTCCCGAGCGATCCGGCCTCCGGGCTGTGGGCCCGCGTCCCCATGGACGGCCTCATCATCGTCGACCCGGTACGGGAGGACCCGCTGCTCGCGGACTGCGCGCGCCGCCGCATGCCGGTGGTCACCGACGGCCGCCCCATCGATCCGGGATACGAGGATGTACCCACCGTGGAGAGCGACTTGGAGCATGGCATGGCCGAAGTCCTCGACCACCTGCGGGACTCCGGCGCCAGACGGGTCGGTCTCCTCTCGGGCCCGGAACCCGACGCGTACACCCAGGATTCCGAGCGCCTCTACCGCGAGTGGTGCGCCGCGGCCGGCCGGCCGGCGTTCGTCGAGACACCGGCTGCCTCCGAGGATCCGGTGGAGGCGGCGCTACGACTTCTGTCCGGCCCCGACCGCCCGGACGCGGTCCACGGCCTCAACGAGACATACGGCCAGGCCCTGGTGATCGCGGCCCGGCGGCTGAGCCTGCGCATCCCCGACGACCTGATGGTCAGCGTGATGCGTGAGAGCGACCAGTCCTGCGGCACCGAGGACTGGGATGTACCGCTGACCGCCCTGAGCCTGGACGCGCGCCGCCTGGGCGCCGAGTCCGTGACGATGCTGATCGATGTCCTGGAGGGAAAGGCGCCGCGTCATGTGATGGTGCCGTGCACCGTCGTGGCCCGGAGGTCCACGCGCCGTGCGTGAACGGCGCCGGGCCCGCGCATGGCCCAGACCAGGTGCCGTTGATGCGCGGTCAGGCGCGGCAACCCGTGGCCCTTGGGCGTAACGCGGTCCTCACCGCCATCGCCGACGCCGGTACGGGAGGCAAGATCGAAGCGACACTGCGCGCGGTCACCGCCGACGGCGGCGGAGACGGCCGCCGCTGGGAACTTCAGTTGCCCGGCTCTCCCCGCTCAAGGACCGGCACATCAACTTTCTGGGCCGCTACCTGTTCAACTCCAGGACAGCGGCCCCGGCCAGAGCCTGGGATCCTTCCGGGACGCGGGCACCGCCGAGGACGCCGAAAACGAATAGGTGGTTCGTTAGATGGCAAAGCTGATGTACTGGACACCTGATACCGGCCGCACACGGCGCGCGGCTGCGCCGACCGGACACCCACCACAAGGTGCCCCCCATGCCGGAAACCCCGGCCCGATTCCGACGGGCCGGGGTTTCCATGTGATGCGCAGGATGCTGTTAGTACCGGTCGCGGTCGTCGCGGTCGAAGTGGTCCCGGATCACCCGGAAGCTGCCCACGACACCGTTGCGGACGAACACGCCACCGCGGACCTGGCGGGTGAAGACACCGTTGCTGGTGCTCCAGGGACCGACCGTCGCGACCGGGGAACCGTTGTCGCAGGTCGCCCCACGGAAGAACTCAACGGTCCTGCGGCTGTCGTTACGGACGTTGAAGCTCCGGGCGCCCAGACCGCTCACCACAGTGATGCAGCCGTCCTCACCACGGGCGGAGTACGACCGCTCGTTGATGAAGATCCGGCCCCCCTCACGGTCATAGCCACCGCGGTCGTTGCCACCGCGGTCGTTGCCACCACGGTCATTGCCACCACGGCCGTTGCCACCACGGTCATTGCCACCACGGCCGTTGCCACCACGGTCATTGCCACCACGGTCGTTGCCACCGCGGCCGTTGCCACCACGGTCATTGCCACCGCGGTCGTTGCCACCGCGGTCGTTGCCACCGCGGTCACCTCCCTCGCCCCCCCTTCCGTTCCCGTTCCCGTTCCCGTTCCCGTTCCCGAACCCGTTCCCGTTCCCGAACCCGTTCCCGTTCCCGTTCCCGTTCCCGTTCCCGTTTCCGTTCCCGTTCCCGTTTCCGTTCCCGTTCCCGTTTCCGTTCCCGTTTCCGTTTCCGTCCCCACTCAGCGGAGCCACGGCCGGAACGGCCTGCTGAACGGACGGGGCAGCCTGGGTGGACCCGGCGGCCGAGGCATACGTGATGCCGGTAGTAGCCAGAACCGCAGCGCCTACAACGGCGGCGGTCACAGCGACGGTACGCGTGGTCATGTCACTTCTTCCTGTCTCAGAGACGTCGGCTGGGCAGCCGACCTGAGACGAACGTACTTTCAGCCCCAATAGGTGTCATATCGGAAAGTCCCAAGGCGTGACACCACAGGGCCGACCGGGTGTACACACACGCCACCCCACTCACCGCACCGCTACCTGATAAACCGTCAAAATATAAGAAAATAGCCCCACATGGCGCACGATTAGCCCTTCCGAGCGACTTACCCACACCCCCTCACCCACCCGGCAGCACCCTCACCCCCAACCACCACCCACACCCACCACTCAAGCCCGACACCCCCTCACCCCCCTTCTTCCAGGTGCCGTCGGCCGCCCACTTCCGTAGCCGGTTGTGGCCCCCCTCCCACAAGCCGAACTCGGCGGGCAGGTCCATCCACGGCGAACCGGTGCGGTACTTGATTGCAATCGCGTCGATCACCTGTCGGTGATCCCGCCGCCGCCCGATGGTCCTCGACGCTCCCCACGGGCTGGTCCACCATCGAGTCAGCGAAGGGAAGGAACACCCGGGCCAAGTCGTCGGAAAGGTTCCTGGCGGGAACCGATCCGGCCAGGTCCGGGATGCCCGTCCCCAGATCGAAAGGCGGTCTGGCTCGTGAACCACGCCCGGGAAGGGCATCACGCATCCGCCTCACCTCGGCCAGGGAGGGCAGCTCGGCCTCCACCGACACCTCGGAGTACGACTGGACACCGAACGCCACCATCCGACGAGCCACGCTCACGGCGATTACGGGGTCGAAGGTGTGGAAGACGGGGTAAGCGATGCCAACGGACATGCGAAGCCCCTGACACAGCCCCGCGCGGGCAGACCTCCAGTTCCTCGTCGCCAACCGGCCTGATCCGAAAGAAGCGGCCTGGGCGAGGAAGGCTGTATGTACACCGTGGTCGCGGACGCGAGCGCCGGTGCGTTGGGGGGTGGGCCGTCTTCTCAGCGCGGGCGCAGGACGCGGTACGCGCTTGCGGAAGTCAGAAACCGATTCACCTGGTGGCTCGTCTTGGGAGGCGAGGTCGAGTGGATGGGAAGCCATGGTGGAGCAGGCGCGGGCGGACAGCAGTGCGACGTCGACGGTGAAGGCCGCTGCGCTCCAGGGGGAGCAGCGGCGGGCGGGGCGGTGGGTTCCGGGCGAGGACGCGAGGGTCCGGTCGGCCTGGACGCGGGGGCGGGTGCTCGCCGCGCTCGCGGTGCTGACGGCCGGGCTGCTGGCGTTCCACCGGGCCGTGCCCAACTCCATCGGCCGCCTGGGCAGTCTGCTGGAAGCGTTCCTGCCCTGGCTCGGCCTGGTGGTCGTGGTGCTGCTCGGCGTGGCGCTGGCGCGCCGTTCGGCCACCGCGCTGGTGGCCCTGCTCATGCCGGTGGCGGTCTGGATGTATCTCTTCGGCGGGCTGCTCCTGCCCGGGGCGAAGCCCGGCGCGCACGACCTGCTCGTGGTGCAGCACAACGTCAGTGACGAGAACACTGACCCGGCAGGCACGGCCCGCGCCCTGGCTGATGCCAAACCCGATCTCATCGCGCTGGAGGAGCTGGTACCCCCGGCGCTGCTGGTCTACGAGAAGACCCTCGCCTCGGACTACCCGCACCACACGGTCCAGGGCACTGTCGGACTCTGGTCGAAGCATCCGCTGACCGACACCCGTCTGTTGGACATCAAACCCCAGGGGATCGTGGAGGCCTGGAGTCGCGGGCTGCGGACCGTGGTCCACACGCCGCACGGCGAGATCGCGGCGTACGTCGCGCACCTGCCATCGGTCCGCGTCCGGGCGAGCGGCCTCGCGTCCTCCTGGCGCGACGAGAGCGCGGGCCTGCTGGGCGAGGCCGTCGCCGCCGACAGGCTGAAAACGGTGATCCTGCTGGGCGACCTCAACAGCACGGTCGACGACCGTGGGCTGGCCCCGCTGGCCTCCCGGATGAACGTGGCGGAACGCGGCTTCGCCTTCAGCTTTCCCGCCGCCTTCCCGCTGGCCCGGATCGACCAGGTCATGGCCCGCTCGGCGACCGTCGCCCACATCCGCACCTTGCCCGCCACCGGCAGCGACCACCTGCCGGTCGCCGCCCGGATCACACTGGGCTGAATAAGGGGGCTCGGTGACAGCACTCCTGTGCAGATGACAACCAGTGCCGCATCAGGCCATGTTCGCCCTGTTCCCGCCTGGCGGGGTCAGCTTGTTCCGAGTGGCGCAGCGCGGCCTGACCCTGGATCCACCGCAGGCCGCTCCCCCCGCTGCCGCGACGGATGGTCGACGCGGGCCCACTGGGCGGCATGTCCGGCCGCCGCTCCTACGGCTGCCCGGCGACCGCCCGCTGAGAGCCGCGCGGGCCGGCCCCCGAAAGGGGCCGGCCCGCGCCCATTACTACGGAACCGGGTCATCCGGACCTGGTCACGGGGCCTTCTTGGGCGTGAAGTTGCCGGTGACGGTACCCCCCTCGTGATCTTCACAGTGGTGACGGTCGGCTGGTAGCCGTCCTTGTCCACGATCACGGTGAGCGGGTTGTTGCGGGTGTCCAGTCAGAGCGCGAAGGTGCCGTCCTTGGCGGTCCGCAGCGTGTAGCTGGTCGCCCAGCTGTCGATCTGGACGGTCGCCCCTGCGAGCGGCGCGGTGCCGCCCTTGCCGTCGGCACCCAGCACGGTGCCGGCGTACTTGCCCCAGGTGGGCCGACGGGCTGACGTGCATGGTGACGCCGATGTTGTCGCCCGCGTACGGGGTGTCGGTCTGGACGGTCGGCGCGGCGGTGCAGGCGCCGGGCTGGGTGATCTCGGGAACCGAGGCGTCCAGGGTGACGATGATCGTCGTGCTTCCCCCGGGCTTGGTGACGACCTGGTAGCCGGGGTTCACAGCGGTGAAGTGCAGGGTGTAACTCTCGCGGCAGGTCGACGCTGTACGCACGGGGTGCAGCTGCCGTCGGAACCCGCCGTCATGTCGTTGAGCGCGGCCGGGTTCTGGTACGGGTACGAGTTCGGGTAGCTGCCCGCGGCAGGGGTGCCGGCCGCGGCGTACGCCTCGTCGCCGATCGGCGACGAGGCGCTGGTGCCGCCGTACACGGCCCGGCCGGAGCCGCCGTAGGTCTGGTACACCGAGACGCCGGTGACCGGGTCGGCGACCACGGGGACGTCGGCGACGCTCCGCATGTCGCAGCCGGTGTCGGTCTGAAAGGCCGGCTTGGGCTCGTACAGCGAACAGCCCGAGCCCGGGCCGCCGTAGCTGTGGTGCCACACCGACTCGGACCAGCCGCGGCTGGTGGTGGCCGTGTCCCGCGTCAGGGCGGCGCCACCGACCGAGGTCACGTACTGCGAGGGAGGAGGCGGGGCGGCAGGCGAGGCGCTCGGCCGGTCCCGTGGCGGACCGACGACGAAGCCGCATCTGAAGCGCGACACCGTCGAGCGGGCGATCAGCAAACTGAAGCAGTTCAGAGCTGTCGCCACCCGGTATGATAAGCGCGGATACGTCTACCTCGGCCGTCACCGCCGCTGCCCTGTTGGTATGGCCCCGAACTTGACCGCGGAAAGTAGATCCACAACCGGCGCCTGTGCAGGGTTCTTACTTGCTGTGCACGATCTGGATCAGGTTGCCGCAGGTGTCGTCCAAGACCGCAGTGGTGACCGGGCCCATCTCCAGCGGAACCTGGGTGAAGTGCACCCCGAGCTCGCGCAGCCGGTTGAACTCCGCATCTACGTCGTCCACGGCGAAAGAGGCGGCCGGGATGCCGTCCTGGACCAACGCCGTCTTGTACGGCTGCACCGCGGGATGGCCGGAGGGCTCAAGCAGCAGTTCGGTCCCCTCGGGATCCTCCGGCGAGACCACAGTCAGCCACCGGTCCGTACCCAGCGGGACGTCGTGCTTCTTCACGAATCCCAGCACGTCGGTATAGAAGCGCAGGGCTTTGTCCTGGTCGTCGACGAAGACGCTGGTGAGGTGGATCTTCATGGAGTGCTCTCCGGTGCATCGGGCCCGAGCCATCGGGTCACGATGCGCTCAAGGGGTTCGGTGTTCAGGTCGTGGAACTTGTAGCGGCCCTGGCGCCATGAAACGACCAGACCCACAGATTCCAGTACGGCCAGATGTTGGCTGATCGCCTGGCAGGACAGCCCCAGGTCGTGTTGGTCACCAGCCGTGTGCAAATCTCGAACAGGCTTTGGCCGTCCCGTGCCGCCAGCTCATCAAGGATGCGAGTCGGGTGGGGTCGGCCACCGCCTTGAAGACATCCTCCGCCACCATAGGCAAGTAGCGGCTTACCTATCAAGCAGGCGCCGGTCCAGACCGCGAGGAGTAACTGCAGCTCTCAGACGACGTGGTAGAGGCTCAGGCCGGCGCGTCTCTTTGGGGATCGGGCCGGCCGCTGATGCCGGCCCAGCGCTTCGCGCCGACGATGCCGAAGACAGGGGGTCGTTCGTCCTGTTCGCCGACGTGTCCGGATCCCGTTTCCTTGCAGTGGCGTCAACCAACGGCTCGGTAAACGCGGCCCCCCGGTCACCGGCAGCGGAGTTCGCGCCGCTGCGGGTGAACGCATTCTCGCCCGGCACCATCGACACGGGCGCGTCGGACGAGCCGGGCGACAAGAAGGACTCCTCCCCGCGGCAGAAGGTCACACGGTGCCGGTGTGGAGCGTCAGCGCGGTGTACCCCTCACACAGGCCGCCGTCTCCGCCATGACCAGCACCTTCACGACCAGCGCCCGTCTGGCGGCTGACGGCGGACAAGCGCCCGCGCACCCTCGCCTGAGGTCACAGCACAGTTGCGTGGCGCAGGACTTCGGACGGCGGAGCCGCGGCCGCGAGCACTGCGTTGTGGATGTCCCCGCCGGCCGGGGCGCGCCTCCTTCGAAGCGGGCCCACTGTGCCGATCCCACGGGTCGACACCGCTCGAAGCCCCCGACTCACTTCCGGACACGGAATGAACTCGGGCGGCTACTCATCGCGTTCGTACTCTGCCCGAGCCCGCTTCTCGTCGAGTTCATCCTGGGCGGCACGGTAGATGTCCCTGACGACTCTGCGAACAGCCTGATCATCGGAACCTGAGGAAGCGTCCCGGATGCGGGCGGCCCACTCGTCTACGTCATGCAGATTTTCCGATTTCTCGCTCATATCACATTTGTACTCTTTTGGAGCTTCGCTTGTCTCCCCTGCCGGTAGGTGAAGCGGCAGTGGTGGCCCAACGGCAGACCCAGACTGCGCAGATCCGCCAGGGGTGTGCTTTCGGCCTTGGCCGGAGAGCGCGGCGAGGAGTCGGCGAGCTGCGATGAGCCGTATGGGGTCTGGCTGCTGCGATGACTCTCGGTGGCCCGTTTCGCGCTATCCGCCGAACTGTTGCACGTTGATGACCAGCAGGGCGATGTCGTCGCTGCGGGGTGCGCCTTGCGTGGCGTAGTGGACGAGAGCGTCTGCGAGGGTCTCCGCCGTCCCGCCCGGGGCTCGTGCGAGATGCTCGGCGAGGTCGGCGATGGCTTCCTCGATGTCCGCACCGGGGGTTTCGACGAGTCCGTCGGTGTAGAGAGCAAGCACGCTGCCGGGTGGCAAGGGGATCTCGGTGGTCGTGTAGTCGGCGGTTCGATCGATGCCGAGCACGAGCCCGGGCAGCATCTGGACGACTTCAGTGCGTCCGTCGGGATGGCGCAGGAGCGGTGGAGGGTGGCCGGCGGTAGCCAGGCGGGCACGGTGGCGTGCCAGGTCGAAGTGGACATAGAGGCAGCTGGTGAACAGGCCCGGGTCGAGGTCGGTGAGCAGGTGGTTGGTGCGGGCGAGGACTTCGCCGGGGGATGCACCGGCGGTGGCGTGGACCGCGGTACGGACCTGGCCCATGAGGGCGGCGGCATTGACATTGTGGCCTTGGACGTCGCCGATGGCGGCGGCTGCGTTCGATTCGTCGAGGCGGATGAGGTCGTAGAAGTCGCCTCCGATGTCCACGCCGCGGGTGGCCGGGACATAGCGGGCGGCCAGGTCCAGCCCGGGGATCGAGGGCAGGGCGTGGGGTAGCAGGGCGGCCTGCAGACTGTGGGCGAGTTGGTGTTGGGCGTCGTAGAGGCGGGCGCGTTCCAGGGCTTGGGCGACCAGCCCGGCGATCGAGGTGAGGACGGCGCGTTCTTCTGTGGCGAAGGGGTGGGGCCGGTCGTAGGCGAGCACCATCGAGCCGACGGTGCGGCCGGAGGCGGTCAGCGGCAGGAACGCCCAGGCGGCCATGTCGTCTTCGAGGACGGCAGGAGGGTAGACGCGTTTCAAGTCCGCGAAGGTGGCGAAGAAAGCGGGAACGCCGGTGGTCAGGACGCGTACCGCGGGGGTGTCCGAGGTCAGGGGGGCGGCGTCGAAACGGTCCATGAGCTCGGTGGTGTAGCCGTGGTGACCGATGATCCGCAGTCGGCCCTCCTGCGCGGTCATCAGGGCGAGGGCCTGGACGCCGAAGGCGGGCATGACCTGGGACGGGATCCTCTCGACCACATCCTGTACCGCGACGGCTTCGGTGAGCGTGGCGGCCAGGTGCAGCAGGTGATAGAGCTCCCCCGCTCGGCTTGGCGTGACCGGCGACGTGGGGCGCTGCGCCTCCGGCGTGTCTTCGGCATGGGCCGTGGGGATGGGGGCGGGAGTGATACGGACACTGATGCCGGAGGCATCCGGATGGAGCTGGAAGGACAGCCACCGATCCGGCGGGCGCCGGGCGGTGAAGGACGTGGATTGGCGGCTGAACACCGCGGATCGGTAACTGTCTTCGAAGACCGGGTCGTCCAGCCACGGCAGCGCCTCCGAGGGAAGTGCGCCCAGCAGGTCAGGGACTTCCGCTCCGACGAGTTCTGCGGCAGCAGCGGTGATGAAGGTGATCCGGCCTTCCAGGTCCAGCGCGCAGCAGCCCCCGGGAAGACGCTCGGCAAAGTCGACGGCGGCCATTGCCTCGTCCGGACGGGGGGTGGATGAGCGGTACGGCGGCAGCACTCGCGGCTCGGCTCCGGGCAACACGGGGCGGTCGCTGTCGGCGGCCCGCTGCAGGAGCAGGCCGGTGTGGCGGCAGAAGACGTCGATCGCGTCGCGCTCGCGCTGAACCAGCCGCGGCGGATGCGAGCCGGGCCAGAGCAGCACCAACCCGCCCCGATCGGTGTCACCTGAGGTGATCGGGGCGGCGGCTGCCGCAAAGTGGTAGGGCAGCACGAGCGCGGCCTTCGGGTAGCGGCGTGCCATCTCTTCGCGGCTGCCGACCCACACCACGCGCCGCTCGCGTACTGCCTCGGCCACCGGAATCGGGGCCGCCAGCTCTACCTGTGCCCAGGGTGCGACAATCTGGGGTGGAATCCCAGTCAGCAATGCCTGCCGCAGTACCGTCTCGCCTGACGGGAGCAGGTACACCACACCCACAGACGCACCGGCCTCCCGCACGACCCGGACCAGAGCGGGGTCCAGCAGCTCCAGGTCGGAACCTGCTGCGGGGACGGACGCCGCGTCCCGCACGTCCTCACCCTCCCTCGGTGAAACCGGACCGGGATCCCCTCACACGCCCACAGCGATTCCGGGCGGCTTCGGCACAGATCCCGAGGCCGGCGCCGATCGGTGCCCCGCCGCCGGCTCGCCCGTCGGCCGGCACCGCGCCGCGCACCATGCGCCCGGCCGACCCGGGCACCTCCACCCCAGCGGCACAGAGGCAGCTTCCGCCCCAGGGCAGGTCGCTCACCTGCTGTGCGACCGCCTGCACCCGTTTCAGCCGCATCACGCCGACGAACAGCGTCACCTGCCACGCCTCCGCGGCAGGGCTCCGACGACTACCGGCCCACCAGGCCGCCTGCCGGTGTACCGGATGGCAATACCGACGGCGACGACCTGCCGGTTGCTGCAATGGCGCGTCGCACCAGCCACACCGCACATCACGCATATATGGACAATATGCCCACCTTGCGGTAAAGGCACTCGTTGTCACGTCACAGACGGTCACAGCCGCGGTCCGCAGGATATCCAGGACCTGCTCAGCCGACCGCAGAGTGCTCTCTTGCTCGTGCGCGTGTGCTGCGGAGGCGGTGGGAATCGCTGCCGGTCTCGACGACGTCCCCTTGAAGGTGAGGCGGTCACGATGGCGGTGCAGGGGCAGGGGTGACCGTCACGGTGCGTTCCCTTCCCCCGCCCCTTGGGCGGGGGAGGATGCCGGTCAGGAGTCGCGCAGCCAGATGCGGAGTGCGCCGAGTGCGGCGAATCCGCTCGCCTGTGCGTGCGCGAGGTCGTCCCCGTGTTCGTAACCGACGAGGGGAAAGCCGGGGAAATGGCCGGCGGCTGCTGCGATCGCTGAGGACCAGATGGCGGTAACGTCACTGCTGTTGACGGCGAAGAGGTTGGAGAGGCCGATCAGCCCCGTGCTGCGGTTCAGGACGACACCGCCGGAAAGGACTTCGCCGCGGTGAACGGCGAGCACCACCACAGACGGGTCGTCCAGTAGCGCTGGTCGGAACACATCCGGTGTTCCGTCACCGCCGTGCCAGGCGGCCTGCCAGTCGCGAAGCTGGGCGGCCGTGGAAACCCGCTCGGTGCGCAAGGCCGGCGTTGCTGATGCAGGAAGCCCCGCTGGGCGATGGATCCACTGGGCATTGAAGAGCTCGACGAAGCCGCTGGAGGTGAGATCGAGCGTGGCGAAACTGTCCTTGATCGAGCACCCGGGTGACGCGGTGTCGATCTCAGCAAGGAAGTCGGTCGGCACCGCGTCGTGATGCAGAGTGATGGCGTCGGGGTAGTAAAGCGGCGTGCGGCGGGAACTCCACCAGGCCGTCTCGCCGAAGGCCCCTGGAATGCCGTGGGACCGGCACACCGAAGCACACCAGTCAGCATTGTTTCGAGCTGCGGCGGCACGGATGGAGATCATCTCGCTTGAGGTCACCCGGGACAGGGTGACACTCCTGGGACTCGATCGCACGTCCGTTTCCCGCTTGACTGGATCTGCTGTCGCCAGGGAGCTCCGGGGGCGTATCGGTTCCGGAGGTTCCGGCTTCGGTGGCGATGGGGGCGGTGCTCTTGTCGTGGTGGTCGAGTGTGCGACGTGCTGGTCGTCATGGAGGACGTCGTCGGTGGTCATGCGGACGATCCGGGTGCCGACTGGGTAAACGGGCGGGACCAGGCAGGCGGCGACCAGGCCGGGAAGGCGTCGGCCCGGGTGATCCACTGACGGCGTTCCTGCGTACATGGACGCCCCCGTCGCCCAGTCGCGGGCCGACGGCATCGGCGTCCGCGACGAGAACATAGCCCGCCTTCCCTTGTTCATACGCCGCCACATCACCATGCAGGGCCGCTGCTCCTTCCAGTTCACCGGCTTGTCCGGTGGCCTACGGCCCAAGGGACCGTCCATCCGCGTTGCCCCGGCTACTTGTTCGGTGTCACAAGGTCAGGTCGCCCTGCCGGGCGGTAGCTGCGCCACGAGCACTGCTCGACGCGACGCGGCAGCCGTGCTTGGGAAAACACGACAGTAGGTGTCGGGTTTCTGCGCAACCATCACGTCGTCGCCCTTCACGTGGGCGGCGCGGGATGGTGCGTGGACAGGGAAGGATACGCATGTCAGCAACGTTGGACGGCAGGATTGCTCTGGTCGCAGGGGCGACGCGGGGGGCCGGCAGGGGGATTGCGGTCGAGCTCGGCGCGGCTGGGGCCACCGTTTATGTCACTGGCCGCAGCACACGGGAGCAACGCTCGGAATACAACCGTCCCGAAACCATTGAGGACACCGCCGATCTGGTGACCGAGGCGGGAGGCCGCGGTATCGCGGTCCCGACCGACCACTTGGTCCCCTCCCAGGTCCGCAGCTTGATGGATCGCATAGCAACTGAACACGGCAGGCTGGACCTTCTGGTCAACGACATCTGGGGTGGCGAACTCCTCGTCGGATGGAACACACCCGTATGGGAGCACGACCTGGACAAGGGACTGCGGATGCTGCGGCTGGCGGTGGAGACCCACGCGATCACCAGCCACTACGCCCTCCCTCTCCTGCTGCGGAACGAGGGCGGACTGGTGATCGAGATGACCGACGGCACCGCCGAGTACAACCGGGATACTTACCGGGTTTCGTTCTTCTACGATCTCGCAAAAGCCGCTGTGCTCCGCATGGCCTTCGCCCTGGGCCACGAACTGGGACCGCGGGGCGCCACAGCGGTAGCACTGACGCCTGGGTGGATGCGCTCGGAGATCATGCTCGACCACTACGGCGTGGTCGAGGAATCATGGCATGACGCGTTGGAGCGGGAGCCACACTTCTGCATCTCCGAGACCCCACATTACGTCGGGCGCGCTGTCGCGGCCCTGGCTGCCGATCCCGAGGTGAGCCGTTGGAACGGACAGTCATTGTCCAGCGGTCAGCTCGCGCAGGTCTACGGCTTCACCGACCTTGACGGCAGCCGGCCGGACGCTTGGCGCTACATCGTCGAGGTTCAGGACGCCGGCAAACCCTCTGACGCAACCGGATACCGCTGAGCCGTCATCAGCTCACGGTTTTCGGCCCGGTGCCGAAGGCTCCGGCAAAGACTCAAGGCCATGCTGAGGCCGCCAACAACGGGCAGTCGCGCGTTCACGGGAGTCGGCCGTCGGGGTCGTGCGTGGCGAGCTCGGCGATGGCCTCGGGGGAGGGCTTGAAGCAGCGGCGGGCGTTCTCGGGCTTCTTCTGACGCGACTTGGCCATCAGCATCAGCGGCGACGCGCCCTGTTCGCGGAGGTGGGGCAGGAAGGAGTGGGTAGAGGAGCTGCCTGCCTGGCCTGCCTCGCGGCCTCTTCAGTCGGAGCAGGCTGCACTCCGTACTCGCCGTCGCCCCAGAAATCGGCCTCGGCCGCATGCCCGACCCGAGGCAGGACCTTGCCCCGGCCCACGGGGCCCTGCCTCGGATCGGGCACAGCCGCTCCGGATCAACGCGGTGTCGTGTGCTGTCTCCTCACCACCAGGCCCTTCGGTGCCTCGATGTGCGCCGTACCGTCGGCGTCGACGGAAATGTCCAGCCGCCCGCCCGCGACATCCAGCCCCTCGACCTTCAGTGGCCGGTACGCCTCCACGAACCCGGGCGCGACCGTGAGCGTTCCGCCGGGGACATCGGCGGAGAGACCCAGCACCGACTGAAGGATCATGACGGACGAGGCCGCCGCCCAGGCCTGCGGGCGACAGGACGCCGGATAGGGCGAGGGCCGGGCGTCGGTCGCCGCTCCATGGCCGGCGAACAGTTCGGGAAGCCGCGCGTCGAAAGCCGCCGATGCGGTCAGCAGCCCCTCGGACAGGGACGCGGCTGCTTCCGGGAACCCTGCCCTGACCAGGCCGTGCACAGCGATCGCGGTGTCGTGCGGCCAGATGGAACCGATGTGATAGCCGTACGGGTTGTAGGCCACGGAGTCGCTG
Source organism: Streptomyces atratus (assembly GCF_040655115.1). GTDB lineage: Bacteria > Actinomycetota > Actinomycetes > Streptomycetales > Streptomycetaceae > Streptomyces > Streptomyces atratus_D. The sequence continues at coordinate 66,670 of NZ_JBFAJH010000041.1, forward strand.
CTCAGGGTCCGTAGTCCATGGCCCGAGTCGAGGTCGGGCGCGCTGAGCCTGGCGGCCAGCAGTTTTGGAACGCTCCAATGAACTCGCCCGTTCACGCGACCGGTTCCGGAGACACTCATGCCCCGCTCACCCAACACCCGAGCGGCCAAGGCCGGTTCAGTGACCCTGGCCACGGTGGCACGGCGGGCCGGAGTCTCCCCACAGACGGTATCGAACGCACTCAATGCGCGCGAACTGCTGCGTCCGGAGAACCTGGAGCGAGTCCGCCGCGCCGTCGACGAGCTGGGCTATCGCCCGCACCGAGCGGCCCAGACCCTGCGCACCCGCTCCAGCAAGCTCATCGGGTACGGAATCCGTCCTACCGCCCCGGGCACCTCGACCCCGGTCATGGACCGGTTTCTGCATGCCCTGTCCCAGACCGCCGATGAGGCCGGTTACCGGATCCTGCTCTTCACCTCACCCCCCGGCAGCGCCGGCCTCGACGGATACGAAGAGCTCCTCGACCTGCACAGCGTGGACGGATTCGTGCTGAGCGGCACCGATCGAGGCGACCAGCGCCAGGCCTGGCTGGAGAAGCGCGGTGTGCCGTTCGTGGGCTTCGGGCGGATGTGGTCCGGTCGACAGATCGGCGATTGGGTGGATGTCGACGGCGCCTCGGGCACGGACGCCGCAGTCGAACATCTGGTGGGTCTGGGGCATCGCAGAATCGCGTTCCTCGGCTGGCCTCGCGGCTCCGGGGTCGGCGACGACCCCGCCATGGGCTGGCAGCGCGCCATGCGACGGCACAGCCTTCCAGTGCGTGGTAAGCGAGCACAGAGCGTCGATGACATCGCCTCGGCGCAGGCCGCTGTCGGACCACTGCTCGACGCGGGTGCGACGGCGGTGATCGCGGCCAGCGACATGCTCGCGCTGGGCTGCTACCACGCCTTGCGCGAGCGACGAGCTGTGCCGGGCACGGATGTCGCGGTCGTCGGCTTCGACGACTCCCCCACGGCGGTGCTCCTCTCCCCCGGACTGTCCACCGTGGCCCAGCCTCTGGAGGCCGTCGGCCGCGAATGCGTCCGGCTTCTGCTGGCCCGGATGTCGGAAATCGGCGCCCCGCCCGAGCACGTCCTGCTCGAACCGTCCCTCGTGGTGCGTGACAGCGCATCCGCGTCAGACGACTGAACCACCCCCGCGTCCGTCTACGGGCCATCGATCACCGCACGCCCTTTCCGGGCAGCTGAGCCGCAAGCCTTATCCCTCCTGGAATTCATGGGAACCCGTACGACAGCCGGTACGAATGCCGGAAACCCCAGCCCGATTCCGACGGGCCAGGGTTTCCATGCCGTTTGGGTACTGTCGTCACCACTTTTCGTTGTAGTGGTCCCTGACGACCCGGAAGCTGCCCACGACACCGTTCTTGACCCACACGCCGCCATGGACGAAACGCGGCCTGACACCATTGCTCGTGCTGTAGGGGCCGACCGTCGCGACAGGCGAGCCGTTGTCACAAGTCGCGCCACGGAAGACCTCAACGGTCCGACGGCTGTCGTTGCGGACGTTGAGAGTCCTGGAGCCCAGACCACTCACCACGGTGATGCAGCCATCGGAGTGAGCGGAGTACGACCGCTCGTTGAAGAAAATCCTTCCCCTGTCGTAGTCGTCGCCACCATAGCCACCGCCGCCGTAGCCGCCGCGCCCTTCGCCACCGCGCCCGTTACCACCACCGCCGTAGCCGCCACCCCCTTCGCCACCGCGCCCGTTACCACCACCGCCGTAGCCGCCACCCCCTTCGCCACCGCGCCCGTTACCACCACCGCCGTAGCCGCCACCTCCGTTGCTCTTGCCCTTCTCCCCGCCGCCACCCTCGCCCGGCGCAGCCGCGGCGGGAGCGGCGGCCTGCTGCTGGACAACGGGCGCGGCTGCGGGGGTATCCGCGGCCGTGGCGTAGTTGATACCGGTCGCCGCCAGGGCCGCAGCGCCTGCAACGGCGGCGGTCACGACGACAGTACGGGTAGTCATATCGCTTCTCCTGTCTCAGAGACATCGACTGTGAACCGATAGCAACGAACGTACTTATAGTCCTATTAACTGTCATATCGAATGCCTCTAAGGTGTGACGCCAAGGACCAATTGGGTGCATGCCTCAGCGCGTCGACGCTGTATACCGCGCTCAACCACGGAACGAACTCGGGTCCTTCTCTGAGTGGCTGTCATTTACCTTTTTTCCGACGCTCTGAGTGGCGGTCAGTGTCTGCCCTGCCGTGGTACTGGGCGGTGACAGGGTCACGGCCGGACCCAGAGGCGGCGGGTCCGGCCCTGAACATCGGCTACCGCGTGGATCAGGCGTCGTGGGCCGTGCCGTGAGCGCTACTGTCGGCGTGGCTCATGCCGGAATCGCCGCCGCAGGCAGCGTTCCCGCCCCACGCCCCACGACGCGTTGGACGCGTCACCGGAGTCGCCCGAGCCGACGGCCCAGGAACCACCGTGGTGCTTGGCCTCCTGATACGTCCTGGTGGTTCCAGCCGTGGTGAGCGCCCCCGTGACGGTCGCTCCATCAGCGGCACGACTGCCTTGTCGCGCAGTCGGCAAAGCTGCGAGAGCAGCAACCTGACCTGGTCGTCGCCAAGCGCGGCGCCCGCTGCACGGTCTTGACGTGCACGGCCCGCCGGACGGGACGTTGCCGACTGGCCCGTCCCATGAACGGACGATGTCGATCGGAAACGCGCTGCAGCGGGGGTCCGGTCGTTTCTCGAGGTCTGGTCGCATCAGCCGTCGCCCGGGCCACGCAGCTGCGGACGGCTTCCTGTCCGGGATGCCGGAGCCGCCTGGGAGCGGGTATCTCCCGCTCGGCCAACCGATGCGGCCGCCGAAACAGTGCCGCGCGTGGAGGAATGCTCGACAGTTCCATGCGGTACGGACGGCGGGGCGGAGATGGGGCCGCCGGCACCGGCTCGGTGCGGCTGCTCCATCAGCGCGACTTTTGCCCGGCACTGGACCGGAATCGTTGCCCCGGGACAGGGCTGCGATGAAACTGATCCCGCGGGCATCCGGAGCCGTGGGCACGACCCCGTCACTTCGCCGTGAACAATGACTTCGGTGCCCGCCCCTCCCGACGCGATCCACGGCAACCCGCCAGGATGCACCAGAACAGCGGGCAGAACCGACCGCTCCAGCGACTGCGCTCCGCCTCTCCCCCACGCGGACGCGGGGCCGGGCGAAGTTCCCGTCAGGTCCGGCCGGGCCCCTGACGGCAACGCCCTCATTACCTCTTCGCAGCGGATCTGCTCGGCTGTTGAGGTGAGAGACGGCCAATGGCCCGCCAGGTCACTTCCTGTGAATCGACCTCTGCGACACAGTGGTTTCGGCTTCCCCGGCTCATCCCCCCGGTTCGGTGGCAGCCCGACGAAGCCCCCGGACGCCGGCCCCAACCGCACACCCGGGGGCTTCGCCGACGAACCGACACCCGTGCTGGTTGCACATGACAGCCAATCGGCTTTGTACGTGAGTAGCGAGAGCGCGTGTTGCTCAGAGCCCGTCACACGATCTTGTTGAGATGTCCTGGTCGGGCGTGACCAGTCCGACGGTTCGGCCGTTCGTGATGGTGTGATCACTCGGCCGTGGATCGTGGACGACGACTTGTGGACGCTGAACGAACCGCTACTGCCGCCCTGGCCCGAGCGTCGCCAGGGCCGTAGCCGATGCCGGACAGGCTCTGTCTGCAGGGCATCCTGTACGTCCTCTACAACGACGTCGCCTGGCAACTCCTGCCGTTGGAGGTAAGGTTCGGCCCGGCCGCAACGGCAGACGCCGCATTGACGGCCGCACGTGAAGCCTTCACCCCCGAATGGACGTCGCGGCAGTCGGCGCGGCTGTCGTCATGGCCGGAGCCGGTCTCGTCTCACTCGTCCTCCTGCGAGGCGTAGGGAAGACGAAACGCTCAACGCAATCCTCCACCGAACCGGGAATCACAACGCTCGTCTCGTTCAATTCCGTACTGAGCACCGCCGGGGGATGCTCCAGTGCTTCAGCGCAAGCACGTCGAGCACCTGGGCGACGGCGAAGACCAGACGGTGGCGGTGAAGTTCGGCACCTTCCTGGACAACGCCCGGCGCAGGGCCGCGAACCTCACCCCCTCACGGCACGAGGCACCGCCCCTGCTCAGGGTGCGGTGTCCCGCCAGGCGGCACTCGCGACCTGCTTTCGCTTCCCGAGGGAGAAGCGGCATCTGAGGACGACCAACGGAGGGGCGCTGCGGCATATCCCGGTGCGACGAGGTCGACTCGAACGGCTACTCGACAGCGATGCATGGCATGGCACCCGTGACGTGCCGCTCGTCGCGGCTGTTGGGCCCGGTAACGTGCGCGCCTTCGACCCCTCGGGATGCGTACGTCTGGGCCCTGGTCCCTCAGGCCAGGGCCCTGCGGTTTTTTCCAGGGGGTAGGACCGTGTTCCGCCCTCGCTGGCGTGCCGTCGGTCCCGGGATGTCATTCGCCACTGCCGCACGGTGGGAACCTGGGGCCGCTGACGTACGGGAGCGGCGTGCCACCGCCCTGGGTGGGTGGTGGCACGCCGGATCAGAAGGGTTGCACCCCGGGGGCGGAAGGTACGCCCCTGGTCAGCGGCAGGTCAGGGCCGGTGGGCCAGCGACGGCAGCCCCCGAGGCGGCGGGCAGCCAGATGAACGGCGGTGTTCAGCCTCGGCCGTCTTGTTCGTGCGCGGACGCGTCAAACCGGCAACGCACCCCGTACCCGTGCAGGGTTCCCCTCGGGGCCAGACGTCTCCATATAACGGAGTCACCTTTACGGGGTCGCCCCGCCCGCCCCGCGCGCCGGTACGGGGTGGACCTTGCGCGGTGGCCGTGGCGTGGCGTGGCGTTCGCATGCTGGGTTCGTGAAGTTCCTGATCAAGGTCACGCCGGCCCGTGCCGTACCGGTCCTGCCGGAGCCCGTGTGGAGCCGGATGTCCACCGCGGGATACCGCCTCCTGTGCCGGAAACCCCGGCCCGATTCCGACGGGCTGGGGTTTCCGTGTGATGCGCAGGATGCTGTTAGTACCGGTCGCGGTCGTCGCGGTCGAAGTGGTCCCGGATCACCCGGAAGCTGCCCACGACACCGTTGCGGACGAACACGCC
>NZ_JBFAJH010000042.1:0-69309 GCF_040655115.1 Streptomyces atratus
GGGGGGGCCCCGGGGGGGGGGTGGGGGGTTTCGGGTCGGGGGCGCGCGTGGGACCGTACCCCCCCAAACCCCTCGCCCCCCCGCCACTCCCGTCGACGGAACGTTCCGTCGACGGGCGCCGTACATACACAGATACCCTTGACACGTGACCGACGCCCAAGAGACCGCAGCAGACACTTCACTGCGAACCACCGGGGGCGCTCCCCCGGACGACGTCGCCCCGGCGCCGACCCCCTTGCTCGAACCTCGCGAGGGCATTCCCCCGGTGGTGGCCTCGGACGACGCCCTCGCCCGGGTGGTCGCGGCCTTCGCCGCAGGCACCGGTCCCGTCGCTGTCGACGCCGAACGCGCATCCGGCTACCGCTACGGCCAGCGCGCCTATCTCGTGCAGCTGCGCCGCGAGGGTGCGGGCAGCGCGCTGATCGACCCGGTCGGCTGCCCCGACCTGTCGTCGCTCGGCGAGGCGCTGCAGGGCAGCGAGTGGATCCTGCACGCCGCCACCCAGGACCTGCCCTGCCTGCGCGAAATAGGGATGACCCCCACCGGGCTCTTCGACACGGAGCTCGCCGGCCGGCTGGCCGGATTCCCGCGGGTCGGCCTCGGCGCGATGGTCGAGAACGTGCTCGGCTACGCACTGGAGAAGGGACACTCCGCCGTCGACTGGTCCACCCGCCCGCTGCCCGACCCCTGGCTCCGCTATGCCGCGCTCGATGTCGAGCTGCTGATCGATCTGCGCAACGCCCTGGAGGGGGATCTCGACCGGCAGGGCAAGCTGGAGTGGGCCCAGGAGGAATTCGACGCGATCGCCTCGGCGCCGCCCGCTCCCCCGCGCAAGGACCCGTGGCGCCGCACGTCCGGCATGCACAAGGTACGCCGTCGCCGTCAGATGGCGGTCGTACGGGAGCTGTGGAACGCCCGTGACCAGGTCGCGCAGCGCCGCGACATCTCGCCCGGCAAGGTGCTCGGCGACGCGGCGATCGTCGAGGCGGCCCTCTCCTTGCCGGCCAACGTCCAGGCCCTCACCGCCCTGCCCGGCTTCGGCCACCGGATGGGACGGCGGCAGCTGGAGCAGTGGCAGGCGGCCGTCGACCGGGCCAAGGCCCTGCCCGAGGCCGAGCTCCCTCAGCCGGGCCAGCCTCTCGCGGGCCCGCCACCGCCGCGTTCCTGGGCGGACAAGGACCCGGCGGCGGCCGCGCGGCTGTCGGCGGCCCGCGCCGCGGTGTCGGAGCTCGCCGAGCGGCTGCACATGCCGCAGGAGAACCTGATCACGCCGGACACCGTGCGCCGCATCTGCTGGGAACCGCCGAAGAGTCCGACGCCCGGCGCGATCGAGGACGCGCTCGTCGCGTACGGGGCGCGGCGCTGGCAGGTCCAACAGGTGGCGCCGCTGCTGCTCCGGGCGCTGGCCGAGGCCGCCTGAGCGGTTTCCCGAGGTCGGATTCGGGCCAGGTTGGGCGGCCCGCGGCGGCCGCACCGTGTCGCCGATCGCCGGGCGGGCTCATTGCGAGCCCGCCCGGCGATCGGCGTTTCCGGCCTGTCCGGCCTGTCCGGCCTGTCCGGCCCGTCCGGCCTGCCCGGCCTGTCCGGCAATGGAGGGTGAATCGGCCGCGCGCCCGCCCCGCCCGCATGTGACCTTCACCCCTCCCGCCGTGGGGGGTGGGCAGTCTGGTTACTCACAAGTAGCATGAGGGTATGCGGCGCGCCTCTGGGGCGTGCTCCGCAGCAGTGCCATCCCGCACCCTGGAGGAGAGCCATCGTGCCTCGTACCATCCGGGACGTCGTCTTCGTCGACGGCGTCCGCACCCCGTTCGGCAAGGCGGGCCCGAAGGGCATCTACCACGAGACCCGCGCCGACGATCTCGTCGTGAAGGCCATCCGGGAGCTGCTGCGCCGCAACCCGGACCTGGACCCCGCCCGTATCGACGAGGTCGCCATCGCCGCGACCACGCAGATCGGCGACCAGGGCCTGACGCTGGGCCGGACCGCCGGAATCCTGGCCGGTCTGCCGCAGTCGGTGCCCGGCTACTCCATCGACCGCATGTGTGCGGGCGCCCTGACCGCCGTCACGTCGTCGGCCGGTTCCATCGCCTTCGGCGCGTACGACGTCGTCGTCGCCGGTGGTGTCGAGCACATGGGCCGCCACCCGATGGGCGAGGGCGTGGACCCGAACCCGCGCTTCGTGTCGGAGAAGCTGGTCGACGAGTCCGCCCTCTTCATGGGGATGACCGCGGAGAACCTGCACGACCGGTACCCGCAGATCACCAAGCTCCGCGCCGACGAGTACGCGGTCCGCTCGCAGGAGAAGGCCGCCAAGGCGTACGCCAACGGCACGATCCAGCAGGACCTGGTGCCGATCTCGGTGCGCCGCACCGCTGCAGCCGATAGCGGCTCCGCCGCGGGCTCGGCCGGTGAGACGGGCTGGGGCCTGGTCACGGCCGACGAGCCGATGCGTCCGGGCACCACGCTGGAGTCGCTCGCGGGTCTGAAGACCCCGTTCCGCGCCCACGGGCGCGTCACCGCCGGTAACGCCGCGGGGCTCAACGACGGCGCCACCGCCTCGCTGCTCGCCGCCGAGGAAGTCGCCCGCGAGCTCGGTCTCCCGGTCAAGATGCGCCTCGTCTCGTACGCCTTCGCGGGTGTCGAGCCGGAGGTCATGGGCTACGGCCCGATCCCGTCGACCGAGAAGGCCCTCGCCAAGGCCGGGCTCTCGATCGGTGACATCGGTCTCTTCGAGATCAATGAGGCGTTCGCCGTCCAGGTGCTCGCCTTCCTCGACCACTACGGCATCGCCGACGACGACGCGCGTGTCAACCAGTACGGCGGCGCCATCGCCTACGGTCACCCGCTGGCCTCCTCGGGTGTGCGTCTGATGACGCAGCTGGCCCGCCAGTTCGAGGAGCAGCCGAGCGTCCGCTACGGCCTGACCACCATGTGCGTCGGCTTCGGCATGGGCGCGACGGTCATCTGGGAGAACCCGAACTTCGACGGAGGCAACAAGTGAGCTCGACCAATGAGCTTCTGAAGGGTGCGGCCGAGCTGTTCCCGGGTGAGGTCGTCACGCAGGCGCACGTACGCCACCTCGACCTCCCGGCGGGTGCGGGCAGGTTCGCCCTCATCACTCTGGACAACGGCCTGGACCACACCAAGCCGACGACCTTCGGACCGCAGTCGCTGGCGAACCTGAACGCCGCCGTCGACCAGGTCGAGAAGGAGGCCGCCGAGGGTGCGATCACCGGTATCGGTATCACCGGCAAGCCGTTCATCTTCGCGGTCGGCGCCGACCTCAAGGGCGTCGAGCTGCTGAAGAACCGCGACGACGCGCTCGCCATCGGCAAGGGCGGCCACGACGTGTTCCGCCGCCTCTCCGGTCTCGCGGTCCCGACGTTCGCGTACTACAACGGCGCGGCGATGGGCGGCGGTGTCGAGGTCGGTCTGCACTGCTCGTACCGCACCGTCTCCAAGGCGCTGCCCGCGTTCTCGCTGCCCGAGGTCTTCCTCGGTCTGGTCCCCGGCTGGGGCGGCTGCGCCCTGCTGCCGAACCTGATCGGCGCCGACCGCGCGGTCTCGGTGATCATCGAGAACTCGCTGAACCAGAACCGCCAGCTGAAGGGCAAGCAGGTCTTCGAGCTCGGGATCGCCGACGCGATCTTCGAGGGTGCGGACTTCCTGGAGCAGTCGCTGATCTGGACCGCGAACGTGCTGAACGGCACGGTCACGGTGGAGCGCCCCGAGGTCGACCGCGGTGACGCCTGGGACCAGGCCGTCGCCCGTGGCAAGGCCATCACCGACTCCAAGGTGCACGGCGCCGCCCCGGCCGCGTACCGCGCGCTGGAGATCATCGCCGCGGCGAAGGACGGCGACCTGAGCGCCGGCTTCGACGCCGAGGACCAGGCCCTCGCGGACCTGATCATGGGCGGCGAGCTGCGCTCCGGGATCTACGCCTTCAACCTGGTCCAGAAGCGCGCCAAGCGCCCGGCCGGTGCCCCGGACAAGAACCTGGCCCGCCCGGTCACCAAGGTCGGCGTCGTCGGCGCCGGTCTGATGGCCTCTCAGCTGGCGCTGCTGTTCCTGCGCCGCCTGGAGGTGCCGGTCGTGCTGACCGACATCGACCAGGAGCGCGTCGACAAGGGTGTGGGCTATGTCCACGCCGAGATCGAGAAGCTGCTCGGCAAGGGCCGGATCAACCAGGACAAGGCCAACCGCCTGAAGGCCCTGGTCACCGGTGTGCTGGACAAGGCCGAGGGCTTCTCCGACGCCGACTTCATCATCGAGGCCGTCTTCGAGGAGATCGGCGTCAAGCAGCAGGTGTTCGCGGAGGTCGAGGCGGTCGCCCCGGCGCACGCGATCCTCGCCACCAACACCTCGTCCCTCTCGGTCAGCGAGATGGCGTCGAAGCTGCGGCACCCCGAGCGGGTCGTCGGCTTCCACTTCTTCAACCCGGTCGCGATCCTCCCGCTGCTGGAGATCGTCCGCGGTGAGAAGACCGACGACGCCTCGCTGGCCACGGCGTTCGGTGTGGCTCGGAAGCTGAAGAAGACCGCGGTGCTGGTGAAGGACGCCCCGGCGTTCGTCGTCAACCGCATCCTCACCCGCTTCATGGGCGAGATCCAGAACGTCATCGACGAGGGCACCTCGGTCGAGGTCGCCGAGAAGGCCATCGAGCCCCTCGGCCTGCCGATGTCCCCGCTGGTGCTCCTCGAGCTGGTCGGCCCGGCCATCGGTCTGCATGTCTCCGAGACCCTGAACCGCGCCTTCCCGGACCGCTTCACCGTCTCCGAGAACCTGGCCGCGGTCGTCAAGGCCGGCAAGCGCGGCTTCTACGTCTACTCCGCCGAGAATCCTGCCAAGCCGGAGCTGGACCCGGAGGTCGCCGCACTCCTGAAGCAGGGCGACACCGTCCTGTCCGAGGAGCAGGTCCGCGACCGCGTCCTGGACGCGGTGGCGCAGGAGATCGGCCTGATGCTGGACGAGGGCGTCGTCGCCGAGGCCCAGGACATCGACCTCTGCCTCATCACCGGCGCGGGCTGGCCCTTCCACCTGGGCGGCATCACGCCGTACCTGGACCGTGAGGGCGTCTCGGAGCGGGTGAACGGCAAGAAGTTCCTGGAGCGGGGTGTGGCGAGCGTTCCGGCGTAACTGCCGATTTCCCCGCGGACGGGCCGTACGAGATCATTTCCCGTACGGCCCGTCCGCGTCGGGCCATGGACGAGCGGGAAGACCGGATCATGCTGCCTCCTGTCAGAACACTGCTCAGAGGAGCCTTGGCCCGCTTCCCGCTCCGCTGGCCCGTCCTGATGGCCTCGGCCCTGGTCCTCCTCGTGTGGTCGAACCCGCTTCTCACCACGCACGCGAGGCCCTCGGACCCGGCACCGGGAGAGTTGCGGATCGCCACCTGGAACATGTGCGGTGTACAGCAGTGGAACTGCCAGAACACCGGAAGCGGCGCACAGAAGATCCGGGCTCTGAAACGGCTGGCCACGGCCGACGGGGCACGGGTGTTCCTGCTGCAGGAAGTCTGTGCCGGGGACCTCGCTACCGCGCGGAGGGAGCTGGGGAACGGCTGGCGCAGCACCTTCCGGCCTTACACCTTCCGGGACGCCGAGGGGCTACGCACCGAAGTACGGTGCGGGGAGCACCGCCAGGGGCCTGCCGGGCTTGCGATCCTCGCCCTCTCATCGTTGGCCGGCGCCTCGGCACTGCCCACACAACAGCCGGCTGTCGGACTGCATCGGGGAATCCTCTGCGCCACAGTCGCCACCCACAGAGTTCGGGTGTGCAACGCACACCTCAGCCTGCCCGGCAGCGACCGGGCGCATCCGAACTGGGAGTTCCGCGACGACCAGTTGAAGTCGCTGGTGGTTGCGGCCACTGAGCGCACGGTGTTCGGCGGCGACCTGAACATCGCTCCGCCCTCGGCCGCGAACGAAAACCGCCGGATCTGGCCCGCGGAGGCCTACCTCCGCTATCGGGAGTGCGACCAGGCGTCGGCCTCCTCACGCGGCGGCAGGGCCACACTTCTCTCCGGTCACAAGGTGGACTATCTGTTCACTGCGCTGCCGCGAACCCACTGCTCCGTGCGCGCGACCGAGGCGTCGGACCACCTCGCGCTGATCATGCAGATCGCGACCGTCTGATCCGCTGCTTCCCTGCCCGGCAGCGGTGAGTCAGTAGCGGGGAGCGGTGTGCTGCTGCGGCGTAGGTGAGGCGTAGGCGTTGACCACGCCGAACGTCACCACGGTCCGCTGCGACTCGTTGCCGGCCGTGTCCACGGCATGGCACTCCACGGTATGGGGCCCCTCGGTCCAGGACCAGCCCGACTCCCAGGACCAGCTGCTGTCCGGCGCAACCTGGGCCATACCGAGACGCATACCGTCCTCGACGAACTCCACCCGCACCGCCCCGCGCGCATAACCCATGAGGGCGATGACCGGTCCCGGCACCTGCTGGCCAGGGGCGGGCACGGCGACCACCGGCCCGGGGGCGGGCTGCGCGGCGGTGGGCCGCGTGGCCTGCATCCCCTGACCCGGAGGTGCGACCGACCCACTGTCACCGCTGTCGATGGGCCGAGTCCGTTCCTCCGGCGCCGCGGCCACGGTGAACGCGGCCTCAGCGCGCTGCGAGTGGTAGCCGGCCAGGTCCACCCCGAGTACGCGGACAGCGTGCTTGCCCACGCTCCAGGGCCGGCCGAGGTCCCACGTCCACGAGCCGTCAGCCGCGACCTCGGGCGCACCGAGGAACTTGCCGTGCTCCCATATGCTGAGCCGCGCAGCGCCCCGCGCGGAACCGGTGAACGTGACCGACTGTCCGTGCATCGTCTGCCCGGCGGCCGGAGTGAATATCACCGGTGCGGCGAAGTCCTCCTGCACCTGAGAGGTCGCCTTGAGGTAGGCGTCGATGGCGGACCTGTCGGCGTCGGGCCGCTCGCCGCCGCTGCGCACGAAGCCGTACCTCGGTGCTATCCCGTCGATGAGGAAGTTCACGAGCCCCATGAGGACGGGGAGGTTCCTGCCGGTCACATGAGCGTGATCGACGATGTGAGGGGAGTCGCTGAAGATGAAGTTGAGGTTTTCGTAACCCCCGAAGAGCGACAAGAAAGGTTCCACCTGGTCCTTGTACTGCTCGTCCTGGGGTGACGAGAGCAGGTAGATGTTGGCGTTCCTGTTCGCCCCCGCCCGCACCAGGCTCGGGATGGCGTCGTCGATGATACGGGTGTTCTGCTCGGTGACCTCTCCCATCATGTGCTGCGCGATGGAAGGGTACTGAAGTACGTAGGTGCCGATGCGGAATTGCGGAACCATCGCCACGATGTTCCGGAACCCGTACTTCAGCCCGAAGTAGAGCGCGGCACTGCCGCCCTTGGAGCCGCCCCACATCGTGCACTGGTCGGGGGTAAGGCCCAGCGAGTTGAGAACGTTCGAGATGAGGCCGGCGACCGACTGCTCCAGCCCGAAGTCCATGCCCTTGCAGAGGTAGTAGCTGTTCTTGCCATGGAACCGATCACGGATCCACAGGACATTCGACCGAAGAGTGTCGAACACACCGTTCGACCATCCGTAGTCCCCGGGGACCGAGAAGTTGGCGAAGACGACTACCAAGTGCTGATTGCCGTTCCTGGCGTGCGAGAAACGGTACTCGACCGGGAACGGCCCTGAAGCATCGATACCGGTGTGGAGGACGCGGCCTGAGGCTGCTTTAGACAAGGCTCCGGGGTTCCAATCTCGTACAGAGCGGGCGCACACGGCGTGTGCCGGTTCGCGGCGGCTCAGGCGTCACCGTGTACTCTCGGCGCGACGTGAAAAGAATCATGCATGCTTCACCGAAAACGAGAGATCGTTGTCGTCGGTGATATATGCGACCGTTCTGTGCGCGACACCTAGGTCGGACTGGTCCAGTGACGAGGGGAAACGGTCGGTCTGCTTACGGCGGATGATGTCACCGCCGATGCGGCCGGCCCGCGCCGCCGGGACTCCGGCCCCTACCCCGATCCACAGGTCCCAGATATCGGTGGCACCGATGCGACGGGCCAGGAACTCCCGGTGTGGAACGGTGAAGGTGATCTCGGTGGCTCCGAGGAGCTGGACCGGAACGGCGAACTCCACGCTCTTGTCGGTGCGATGACGCAGAACCGCTTGGGGCAAGGCTCCGCCCGGCGCCGGCTGCGGGAGCAGAAGGCTGGCATGAATCCGGGTGCCGCCTTCCCCTACTACGACGTGCCCGATCTCCGCATGGGCGGCTCGATACCACGTACGCAGGGCAATGAAGTCGTCGATCGTTCGATAGGGAATGGCAGAGGACACCCCCCGCCCGTCGAGCCAGGGGGCCTGTCCGCTGAGGTGCTGGGTCTCCACTCCCTCGGCCACGATGCGCTCGTCCAGGCCGTCGGGGGTTCGCAGCCGGAGGTCCCACGTGCCCTCGTACGGACGCAGCAGGCGAGGATCGATCGTCACCTCCGTCCACAGCTGCCCCCGGGCGTCCTTGATGAGCGTCCCCGGGACCAGCGGGACCATGCGGATCTCCGGGCTGTCGCGGAGCTTGATTCCCACTTCGTAACCGGTCGCGGCCTCGCCGGTGACCTTCAACTGAAGCCGGAACGCTCCTCCGGGGGCCGCGATGAGACGCCCTTGGGCCAAGATCCGCGACACAGGCCGCACCGATCGGCGGACGCGGTTGGTGACGAGGTGGTCGAAGAGTTCCTCGTACCGCTGTGCGATAACGTCCGGGGCGAAGCGATACGCATTCTGCCGGGCCGCCTCACTCATGCGTCGGCGCAGCTGGTCGTCATTGATGATCGCCAACAGGGCCTGGGCCACCGACTCGGGGTCCCCCGGCACGGCCAGGAAACCGTCGACCCCGTGCTGGATGATCTCGCGGGGCCCCAGCGGGCAGTCGGTGCTGACCACCGGGAGGCCAACCTGCATGGCCTCGACGATCGTCATGCCGAAAGACTCGTTGTCCGAGGTGACGGCAGCGATCTCGCCCTTGGCCCACTCGGTCTCCATCGGTGAATGCGCGCCCATCAGCCGTACATGGTTGTACAGCCCACGCTCCATCACGAGCTCGCGCAGGGCCTGCTCTTCCTTGCCGGAGCCGTAGATCCGCAGACTCCAGTCCGGCCGATTGCGGACCACGGTCTCGAAGGCGCGGACGAGAACGTCGTACCGTTTGACCTTCACCAGTCGTCCTGCGGCCACGACGATCCGCTGGCCGCTCTGCGCGGGCATCACGCTCGGCAGAGTTACCGGATTCGGGATGGAGAGAATCCGGGACGCAGCATGCGGCAAAACCTTTTGATAGATCTCGGCATCGGCATGGGACACGGTCACAAAGGCGTCCATATCCGGGATGATCTGATTCTGTCGCTCGCGCTGCTCCGGGATCTGCGAGTCGTGCGTCAGGTGCTCCTGACCGATCTTGAGGTAGTCGCGTTCGCCGAAGTGCGACAGATACATGAGCAGAACAGGCCGGGTGGCTATGACGACCTCGGCGCTGGTCCCGTCCAGGTAGTGGCCGATCCGCTGGTCCGTGAGCGCGTTGTACAGCTGCGAGAACGACGCACTGCGCGGGCTCACGACTGACGGCTGACGGGACAGCTGGTGGTCCTTGTCCGCGCTGTTGGCACGGATGTCAACCAGCGGAGTCAGCCGGACCCCGGGCTCCAGATTCCCCTGTGGAGTGTCACGAGTGCGGAACACGGAGACGATCTCGACCTCATGGCGCTTGGCAAGCGCACCGGCCAGGTTGAGGGTGGCACTGACCGTGCCGCCGATCCCATAGGCGTCATGCAGCAGAAAGGCGATCTTCACAGACGTCGGTCTCCGTGGTCAGGCGGCGCGTGCCGCACGAGGGGCGAGTTCGAAGCAGCATCGGGCTGCGCCGCGGGACAGCCACCGCCTCACATGATCACTCCCTCGTAGACACGCTCGCCGGGAGCGCCTGCCATGCGTTGTGGTGCCGGCTGACGGATGTGCTGGTCCTCGACCGGGAAGGGCTGCCGAGGCTCCTGGCGCCGGAAAGACTGCGGAGACTCCTGGACCTGCTGTATCGGCTGCGTATGCTCCAGCATTCTTCGGACGGGAGCACGATGCCCGACCGGCACCGTGCCGACAGCCGGGGCCACGGCCCGATCCGGGGTGAGGTCGCCCCCGGCGACCAGAATGCGGTCTGCCAGACGGGCCGAGGCATATCCGTCGTCGAGATCGCAGAACTGGCCCTGGAACCAGCGGTAGCGATCGGCGTACATCACCTGGATGCGGTCGATGTCACGGACCGCCGAGATCAGCTCCGCCGACTCGGACACCAGTGGGCCCGGAGCACTGCTCGCGAAATCGAAGTAGAAGCCCCGCAGAGTGTCGCGGTAGTGGTCCAGGTCATAGGTGAAGAACAGGATCGGACGCCCAGTGTTGACGTAGTCGAACATCAGCGACGAATAGTCCGTGATCATCACGTCGGTGATCAGCGACAGATCGGCCATGTCCGGGTAGTCGGAGACATCGAAGACAAAACCGTCCCCGGCCCCCGGAACCGGGTCCACCACGTTCGGATGGCGACGCACCATCAGCACATGGTCGGCACCCAGCCGTGCACGAGCGTCCTCGAGGTCGATCCGGAAGTCGAACTTGTACTTTCCGGGAGCGTAGAACTGGTCGTCGCGCCAGGTGGGGGCATACATGATGATGCGCTTGCCGGCCGGCAGGCCGATGCGTCGCCGGATCTCCGCGGCCCTGCCCCCCGTTCCCGGGCGCCGCAGGAGGTCGTTGCGGGGGTAACCGCATTCGACCATCTCGCCGGGGAACTGGAAGGCCCGCTTGAGAATGGGAGTGGAGAAGCTGTTGGGGGACACCAGCATGTCCCAGTTCTGCACCTCCTTCGCGACCCGCTCCAGATACCGCTGGTCGGCAAAGTGCACCGCCTCGATGTCATGACCGATCTTCTTGAGCGGGGTGCCGTGCCAGGTCTGTACAACGACCTGCTCGGGACGCTTCTCGAACCAGTCCGGAAGGTGGTTGTTGGCGACGATGTAGCGAGAGGTCGCCAGTGCCTCGTACCACTCCTGGGACCACATGCGCACGGGCCGGGCCGTGGGCGGCAGTTCGACCTGGTCGTCGCGGACGACCCACAGGTGCTCCACGTCGACCCCTCGCCGGACCATCTCCTCATGGACGGCGCGCGGGCTGTCCGAGTACTGCGTGCCCTTAAAGGCGTCGAACAACACTGCCGGCTTGATCTCGCGACGACGAGCCTGCGGATAGGACTGGGTCCGCAGCAGCTTCTGCCGGTACGGGCCCCGTGCGTCCTCAGCCATCGCGGACCGGACGAGGAGCGAGAGCCGGTCGTACGCCTCCGCCTGGAGGTCGTAACCGCGCCCCCGCACCTCGATCTCCTGCGGGAAAGTGCCGATCAGATCCTGCTCGATCTTGAGCATGAGATCGGGAGACCGGTCGGTCGGGGCCACGGACGAAGGATCCTGTCGGCGCAAGTAGAAGTCCCACCGGCCGGCGGCCAGCGGGATGGCTCCCGCGAGTGTACGCATGGCCGCAGGAGTCACGACACAGCGGAAGCGGCGCCCGTTCCACTCCAGCGGTACGGCCCTCTCGGCACCGTGGGCCCGGGACCTGACCACCACATGGGCAGAACTATGCTCGGCCGGCGACAGCAGATCCGCGCAGGGGTAGTGGCCGATGAGTTCCAACGAGCCGTCCTCGTGCCAGCTGTGGTCGGTGACCATCGGCAGTACGTCACGCTCGAAGAGCACCACGTAGCCCGAGCCGTTCCGGTGCACGACGATCTCCCGGTCGCCCTGTTCCGTCTGCAGCTTCGCCGGCATGCGGTAGTGGCCGTCCGCGGTCTCCTCGGCCATCACCGGGTACAGCGGCGCCTTGCGGCCTTCCATGTACACGGTCATCTTCCAGCCGTTGCTGCCCATGGTCCAGGCCTGGGGTACGGACGTGTCCCCGTCGGCCCGCGAGCCGGGTACCAGGTTGCGCAGCGGAACACGGGTGACGAAGGTGCACCAGCCCTCGCCACCGGGCTTGAACGACAGCCAGGAGTCGTGCCGGCCCGCACCATTCATACTGACCACCCGGAGCTTGCCCCACTCCGGGACCTTCGGGCCCAGATAGACGCCGCTGAGCTCCAGGTTCTCCCCCACGATGCGGTGCCGGGTGATGCGGCAGCGGACGATCTCGACGCGGAGCTTCAGACCGCCCTGCACAAAGAGGGGGACGATGCGAGTGTTCTTGTCGACGTAGCGATACGGTGGATTGGCGGCC
This sequence comes from Streptomyces atratus, assembly GCF_040655115.1. Taxonomy (GTDB): domain Bacteria; phylum Actinomycetota; class Actinomycetes; order Streptomycetales; family Streptomycetaceae; genus Streptomyces; species Streptomyces atratus_D. The sequence goes on from NZ_JBFAJH010000042.1 coordinate 12,270, forward strand.
GTTCCCGCACCGCCCCGCCCGATGCTCTTGTACCGGAAGAGACCACGGCTGAACACGCCCGCGGCAACATCCCACGTCCCCTCGACCCACTCGCCCTTCTTCTTGAGCCGAGTGGTGTCGAACCGGCTCTCGAAGCCCGCCCAGTCGTAGCAGTAGCGGTTCTGGTTGGAGTGCTCGGTCGCCTGAGGGTAGTACGTGGTCTTCGCCAGGCTGATGATCTTGTTGCCGGTCTTCTTGTTCCGCAGCGCCAATGCCTTGGTCGACATGTGTCGCTTGTGCACGTTGATGAAGCGGACATAGGCCGAACCGGTCAGGGTCAGCCATTCGGCGTCCCAGCGAGCACCGGTGAGAGAGCTGTAGGGCGACAGTTCCTTGTCGAGCCGGTAGTCGCTCTTGTAAAGACCTGTCTTGCGGTTCCCCAGGTGCGGGTAATTAAGATACCGGTGCAGTCGACGGCGTACCGGCAGAGGCCCGCCCTTGCGTTCGAACTCGACGACGTCCAGCAGCTCGTCGAGCCGCCCCTGATGGACGAGCAGCCACTTCACCCGGGCGTCGGCGGGCAGTTCCTCGATGATGTCGCCGTCGGCCTCGCTCAGAAACTCCTGCGCCCAGTGCATGAAGGCGTCGCGGTATTCGTCGTCCGCGTCGGGGAGCACCTTCAGATGGAGCATGAGGTCGGACTTGAGGCAGGCGAGGTCGTACTTGCGCTTGTGCTCCTTGAACGAGCGTGACCGGTGCTGCCCCAGGAAGCGACTGACGGACATCACGGCGGCGACCCGGTCCCGCAGATTGTCGACCTCTGTGTGCCGCTGGGTGATGGACGGCGCCGCGCCGCCTTCCCGACGACGCCAGAAGTAGACGATATCGGTGATGACATCGACCTTCCGCGCCTTGAAGTGCGCGAACATGTTGACCCAGGAGTCCTCGTAGAGGACGCCTTCCGGAAACTGAATGAAGTGGTAGTCCCAGAAGGAACGGCGGAATACCTTGTTCCAGACGGTCCGGTCGTAGATCAGCGCCTCGAACCGCGTGATGTGGGTGCCGCGGCGGTCACGCTGCATCGGCCCCTTGTGCAGGGGTGACTGCCACTTCTTGGTGGAGTTCATCATCTGAACGTTGCCGGAGACGAAATCCGAACCGGACTCCGAGAGGGTCCGTATCAGCAATTCGTAGGCGTACTCGGGAATGACGTCGTCGCCGTCCGCGAACACCAAGAACTCGCCAGCCGGGTGCATGGCACGGAGCCCAGTATTCCGGGCGTGGCCGGGCCCCTGGGATTCCTGGCGTATCAACCGGAAGCGCGGATCTCGTGAGCAGAACTCCTGGGCTATTTCCGTGGATCGATCGGTCGAGCCGTCATCGATCATGATGACTTCGAAGTCCTGAAATGTCTGGCGAGCAATGGACTCCAGGCACTCGTCGAGGTATATCTCAACGTCCTGGAACGGGACGATGACACTCAGACGCGGCCCATCGGCCATGCTTCACACTCCAGTTCACGGCAGCGGTGAGCACCGGGCCACCACCAAGATCCAACTCTGCGCACTGCCCTCGCCGCCCAAGCCCCGTTGGCTCAGAGTCGGTCCCCTTCGATCGCCGGTCGTTCAACTCTCGAAGCTGTAGCACCAGACTCAAATCTTAAATGAACATTAAAGGATGTCAATGTGCGGGTCACGTGGCGATCCAGTCAGAACACTGGACTCGCGCACGTGATTCATGTCATGGCGTCGGCCGTACAACCATCCGACCACGGTAGGGACTCGGCTCATTCCTCTCGGAATCGCGACCGCGTCAAGACTCCGCCTCAGATGGCGTGCCACTCGTCGAGCGTCAGACCCGGTGCATCCGTCTGAAGAGCCAGTCGCGGAGCCCCGCCCTCACCGATCACTGCCATCACGAGCCGACCGAAGGCGTCGTGTGCCAACGCGGGGGTTGCCAGACAGGGCACCCCGGTGTCCGACCACCACACACCGTTGGCCTCGTTCTCGGTCACGCCGAGACCAATGGCAGCCGTGCCGTTGATTCCCCGGTGTGCCAGCACGGTGCAGTCGTACCCGTCCAGGGCCGCCCGGATCACCGCGTGCGGGCCGTCACCCGGGGCGCCGCCGAGGGCCATGGGCCAGGCCCCCGCACGGTAGGCCACGACACCGCCCGCGGGGTCGGTCCAGAAATAGGTGGCCCGGCCGGGTGCTGTCTCCAGCGCGGCCAGAGTGCCCGCCCGCACGGCGAGCCGTGACGGCTGAGCCTCGTTCCAGCCCCCACCGGCTTCCTTCTGCTGCCAGTGCAGCGTTCCGCCGTTGGTTGCCGCGAACATCTCGACGCCCCCGGATGCGAGCGCGACCGCCGTGGGAACTCCCCTGATGTGTGAGCCGCGAAGGTCCTCCCAGCCACGCCATTTGCCGTCGGCCCGCTCGCGGCGCAACATCAGTCCGCCGCCCGCGTTCCGGAGAGCGATGTGGACGTCGCCCGACTCGCTCACCACAGCGGTGGGGGCACCGATCCGATGCCCCCCTGCCGCGTCCTTGTGCGGATTGCCGAGCGAGTGCCACGCCGAGACGGGCCGCCCGGTCTGGTACTGGGTCGCGTACACGATGTCGGCGGTCACGGTGGAGCCGACGACGCGCTCACGCCGGCCGACGAAGTGGACGTAGGCATTAGCGTCCTGAACAAGGGACAGATGTGTCAGACGCCCCACCGTCGCCAGGTCTTCAGAGACCCATTCCCGGCCCCCCGGACGGTCCTGCGTCCAACGACGGAGACCGTCCTCGGTATGGACGTATGTGGTGAGACGGCCGTCCTTGCCACGGGTGAGCCAGATACCGTTCAACGTCTGCGCAGCAGGTGCGCCCTCTGAGATCGCGCGGGCATCACGTCCGAGCATGGTTCCGCCGTCACCTTTCCAGAACTGGCATCCGGTACATCACGCCACGGCATATCGCGAGTGCTTTCGAATCTGCCACATCTTAGACCCTTGCAACGAGGCGGCGTCCGGGGCTCGGAGCTGCGGTGATCGGCCCGTCCCGCCGACGGGGCGCCCCCGCACCACCTCAGCGGGCCGCCCAGCACTCGTACGCGCACTCGATGGACTGTCTATAGTTCTCATCCACCACAAAAAAATCGGACCGGCTCCTCCCCCCACCCGAGTCCAACTCCACCCAGGCCCTCACGGGCCACGAGATCAAGGGACTCGAGCAGGATGAGCCACGACGCCATGCCCCCGGGCCCCAGTGCCTCACGACGGGCGGAAGCAACGAACCACGGCCGCAAGAAGGAACAGAAGCGCAAGCACAAGGGTCTCAAGATCACCCTTGGCGTCCTTCTCGTGCTGCTCCTCGCCGCGGGCGGAACCGTCTGGTGGCTGTACAGCAACCTCGACGGCAACATCAAGGGCGTCGACATCAACAAGGCTCTGGGGGAGGACCGTCCGGAGAAGCTGCCGACCAGCGGTCAGAACCTGCTGGTTCTCGGCTCCGACTCGCGGGCCGGCGCCGAGAACAAGGAACTGGGCGGCGGTGGCAGCGTCAGCGGTGCGCGGTCCGACACCGCGATGGTGGTGCACATACCCGAGGGCCGGAGCAGGGCCGTCGCCGTGTCCATTCCGCGCGACACCCTCGTCACCCGGCCCGAGTGCACCAAGGCCGATGGCTCGGCCGTACCGTCGGCGAACCGCGTGATGTTCAACTCCGTCTACTCGCAAGTCGGTCCGGCCTGTGTGGTCAAGACCGTCGAAAAGATGTCCAAGGTGCGGATCGACCACTACCTGGAGATCAACTTCGCCGGGTTCAAGGATCTGGTCGACGCGATAGGCGGCGTCACCGTCGATGTTCCGCAGGACATTCACGACAAGTCGTCCGGCCTCGACCTCACGGCGGGCCCGCACAAGCTCGACGGCACCCAGTCGCTCGCGTACGTACGCACCCGGCACGGCATCGGCGACGGCAGCGACCTGGGCCGGATCGGGCTCCAGCAGCAGTTCATGCTTGCCCTGCTGAGCGAGGTCAAGTCGCAGGACCTGCTGGGCAGTCCGACGAACTCGTACAGGATCGCCAACTCGGCCACCAAGTCGCTGACCACGGACTCCGGGCTCGCCTCACTGAAGTCCCTTGCCGATTTCGGCCGGTCCATGAATGGTGTCGACCCGAGCACCATGGAAACGATCATGCTTCCGGTGGAGTACGACAAGCAGGACCCGAACCGTGTGGTGGCGGCCCAGCCGCAGGCCGGGGACCTCTGGAAGGCGATCCGCAAGGACGGCACGATCCCGGAGTCGGCGAAGAAGTCCCCCGCCACCGGCGGCTGACGGTCCGTGCTCCGGCCGGTGCGTGACACGCTTCCGGCATGCGGAGCGAACGCACTCTGGTGATTGTCGACGGGGCGAATGTGGTCGGTTCGGTACCCGACGGGTGGTGGCGGGACCGGCGGGGCGCGGCCGAGCGGCTGCGGGACTTCCTGGTCCCGTTCGCCGCGGCCGGTCTGCCCGGGCACCCTGGCCCCGTCGAGCTGGTGCTGGTCGTCGAGGGCGCGGCCCGCGGTGTCGCGTCGGTGCCGGGGGTACGGGTGGAGTCGGCGCCCGGGAGCGGGGACGACCTGATCGTCGAGCTGGTCGCGGCCGAAGCGGCTCGGTCGGCGGGCCACGGCTGTGTCGTGGTCACCGCCGACCGGGAGCTGCGGCAGCGGGTGGAGGCGTACGGGACTCAGTGCGCGGGCCCCCGTGCCGTACGGCCGCTGCCGCCGTCGCGTACGGACTGACTCACGGACGGCCGGTCTCGAGGTTGATCCGGCTGTGGCTGCGTCCGTACGCGAAGTAGATGATCACGCCGATGACCATCCAGATGGCGAACCGGAGCCACGTCTCGGCCGGCAGATTGAGCATCAGCCACACCGACGCGGCCACCGAGAGGATCGGGAGCGCCGGCACCCACGGGGTGCGGAACGCACGGTGCAGATCGGGGCGGGTGCGGCGCAGCACCATGACGCCCAGCGCGACGACGACGAACGCGAAGAGCGTGCCGATGTTCACCAACGTCGCCAGTTCGTTGATGCTGGTGAAGGCCGCGACGATCGCGATGATCCCGCCGAGCAGGATGGTCGGGCGGTACGGGGTGCCGAACCTCGGGTGCGTCCTCGAGAAGAACCGCGGGAGCAGCCCGTCGCGGCTCATCGCGAAGAACACCCGGGTCTGCCCCAGCAGCAGGATCATGCACACCGTCGTCAGGCCGACCGCCGCGCCGAAGCTGATGAACCCGGCGTAGACGGGATGGCCGACGGCCTTGAAGGCATCGGCCAGCGGGGCGCTCACCGACAGTTCGGTGTAGTGCTCCATGCCGGTGACCACCAGCGATACGGCGACGTAGAGCACCGTGCAGATGAAGAGCGAGGCGAGGATGCCGCGCGGCATGTCGCGCTGCGGGAGCCTGGTCTCCTCGGCGGCCGTCGCGACGACGTCGAAGCCGATGAAGGCGAAGAAGACGACGGAGGCCGCGGTGAAGATCCCCAGGACGCCGAAGTTGGTCGGTGCGTAGCCGAACATCAGCTGGATCAATGGCTCGCTCAGTCCGGAGCCGGCCGGCTGCGGCTGCGCCGGCGGGATGAAGGGCGAGTAGTTGGCGGACTTGATGAAGAAGAGCCCCGCGAGGATCACGATCATGACGACGACCAGCTTGATGGCGACCACGACCGTCGTGACCCGGGCGGAGAGTTTCATGCCGAGCACCAGGACGACGGTCAGGACGAGCACCAGAAGGAAGGCCAGGAGGTCGAAGCCGAATCCTTTTGCCGCATCCGTCCCGGAGAGCACGTCGGGCATGTGCCAGCCGACGTTGTCCATCAGCGAGCGGACGTAGCCGGACCATCCGACCGCCACCACCGCGGTGCCCAGGGCGAATTCGAGCACCAGGTCCCAGCCGATGATCCAGGCGACGAGTTCGCCGAGCGAGGCGTACGAGAAGGTGTACGCGGAGCCGGCGACGGGCACGGTGGAGGCGAACTCGGCGTAGCAGAGCGCGGCAAGCGCGCAGACGATGGCCGCGGCCACGAAGGCGAGGGCGGTGGCGGGTCCCGCCGTCTCCTTCGCCACTTTGCCGGTGAGGACGAAGATGCCGGTGCCGATGATGACACCCACTCCGAAGACCGTGAGGTCCAGGGCGGAGAGTGACTTCTTGAGCGCGTGCTCCGGTTCCTCGGTATCGCGGATGGACTGCTCGACCGTCTTGGTCCGGAACAGTCCTTCCTTCCTGGGTGGTGTGTCCTGGTGGGCAGTCACCGGCGTACCTCCACGCACTCGTCGTGTACGCCATGATTGGGACCCCCTCGGTAACGGAAGGCTCCGCACCGGGCGATTTCACGCGAATGGGCCGGTCGAACCACCCGTACAGGGTGGCCGACCGGCCCATCTGCCGTATCGCTCGTCGGTCGCGGGGACCGTGCGCGTACGGGTCAGTCGCGCGCGGGTTCGATCACGGAACGGCTGTCGGCGCCGCTGTCGAAGCGGCCGTCCAGCTTGGCGACGAGTCCGGTGACCTGACGGGCGATGTCCGGCGCGGTCAGCCCGATCTCGGCCATGACCTCCTTGCGGGAGGCGTGGTCGAGGAAGCGCGGCGGGATACCGAAGTCGCGCAGCGGTACGTCGACCCCGGCGTCGCGCAGTGCCTGGGCGACGGCGGAGCCGACACCGCCGGCCCGGCTGTTGTCCTCGACGGTGACGACGACGCGATGCTGTTCGGCGAGCGGGGCCATGGCCTCGTCGACGGGCTTGACCCAGCGCGGGTCGACGACCGTCGTCGTGATGCCCTGGGCGTCCAGCAGGTCCGCGATCTCCAGGCACATCGGGGCGAGCGCACCGACGGAGACCAGGAGGACGTCCGGGCGGGGCGCGTCGGACGTGCGCAGCACATCCATGCCGCCGACCCGGCCGACGGCCTTGACCGCCGGGCCGACCGCACCCTTGGAGAAGCGGACCACGGTCGGGGCGTCGTCGACCTCGACGGCCTCGCGCAGCTGGGCGCGGACCTGGTCGGCGTCGCGCGGGGCGGCGATCCGCAGGGTCGGCACGCACTGCAGGATCGACATGTCCCACATGCCGTTGTGCGAGGCGCCGTCCGTGCCGGTGACACCGGCACGGTCCAGGACGAACGTCACACCGCACTTGTGCAGGGCGACATCCATGAGGACCTGGTCGAAGGCGCGGTTGAGGAAGGTGGCGTACACCGCGAAGACGGGGTGCAGTCCGCCGGTGGCGAGGCCGGCCGCGGAGACCGCGCCGTGCTGCTCGGCGATGCCGACGTCGTAGATCCGGTCAGGGAACGCCTCCTCGAACTTGCTGAGGCCGACCGGCTGGAGCATGGCCGCGGTGATCGCGACGATGTCCTTGCGCTCCTTGCCGAGCTTGACCATCTCCTCGCCGAAGACCGAGGTCCAGTCGAGGCCGGAGGTGGAGACGGGCAGGCCGGTGTCGGGGTGGATCTTGCCCACGGCGTGGAAGCGGTCGGCCTCGTCGAGGAGGGCGGGGGTGTAGCCGCGGCCCTTCTCGGTGAGGCAGTGCACGATGACCGGTCCGCCGAAGCGCTTGGCGCGCTGCAGCGCGGATTCCAGGGCCTCGATGTCGTGGCCGTCGATCGGGCCGACGTACTTCAGGCCGAGGTCCTCGAACATGCCCTGCGGGGCGATGAAGTCCTTCAGCCCCTTCTTGGCGCCGTGCAGCGTCTCGTAGAGCGGCCTCCCCACGACGGGGGTGCGCTCCAGGATGTCCTTGCCGCGGGCCAGGAAGCGCTCGTAGCCGTCGGTGGTACGGAGCGTGGCGAGGTGGTTGGCGAGGCCGCCGATGGTCGGGGCGTAGGAGCGCTCGTTGTCGTTGACGACGATGACGAGCGGACGGTCCTTGGCGGCGGCGATGTTGTTCAGCGCCTCCCAGGCCATGCCGCCGGTGAGCGCGCCGTCACCGATGACCGCGACGACGTGGTCGTCCTTCTTCAGCACCTCGTTGGCCTTGGCGAGACCGTCGGCCCAGCCGAGGACGGTGGAGGCGTGCGAGTTCTCGATGATGTCGTGCTCGGACTCGGCGCGCGAGGGATAGCCGGACAGGCCTCCCTTGCTCTTGAGCTTCGAGAAGTCCTGGCGACCGGTGAGCAGTTTGTGCACGTAGCTCTGGTGCCCGGTGTCGAAAAGCACCTTGTCCTTCGGCGAATCGAAGACCCGGTGCAGGGCGATGGTCAGTTCGACCACGCCCAGGTTGGGGCCGAGGTGCCCACCGGTCTTCGAAACGGCGTCGACGAGGAAGGTCCGGATCTCTTCGGCGAGCTGGTCCAGCTGCTCGGGAGTGAGCCGGTCCAGGTCACGCGGTCCACCGATGCGGGTCAGCAGAGCCACCCGTGCCTCCTTAGCGTTGTGAGCTGGTCGAGCATGCCGATCCGATGAGTCTAATGTTCCGTCCGCGCGCGAGGTCATGGGGCGGCATATTCGGAGCGAATCGGCTGCGGACGTTCCCTTGGACGCGTACGTGCCTGCGTACGCGTGTGTGCCCGGCACCACGAAGGGTGCCGGGCACACGTGCGGGTTCCGCGGTCAGGCGCGGCCCGCGGTCTTCTGGGTCTTGCGGGTGACCGCGTCGATGACGACCGTGGCGAGAAGCACACCACCGGTGATCATGTACTGGATCGGCGAGGCGATGCCCTGCAGGGCGAGGCCGTACTGGATCGAGATGATGACCAGCACACCGAGGAGCGCGTTCCAGGTGCGGCCGCGGCCGCCGAAGAGGCTGGTGCCGCCGATGACGGCCGCCGCGATGGCGTTCATCAGAAGCTCACCGCTGCCCGCGCCCTGGTTGGCGGAGGTGATCTTGGAGGCGATGAAGAGTCCGCCGATGGCGGCGAAGGTGCCGGAGATCGCGTAGACGGAGGTCCTGATCATCACCACGTTGATACCGGCGCGGCGGGACGCTTCGACGCTGCCGCCGAGCGCGAAGATCTTGCGGCCGTACGAGGTGCGGCGCAGTACGAAGTCGGTCGCCACCAGCATGACCAGGAAGATCACCACGGCGAGCGGCAGACCCTTGTACTGGTTGAACATGACGGCGACGGCGAAGGCCACCACGGCCAGCGCGCCCGTGCGCACGATGATCTCGCCGAGCGGGCGGGACGGGACGCCCACCGCCTCACGGCGACGGTTGTCGAAGAAGGACGACAGGAAGTACGCCGCCACAGCGACGACGGCGAGGCCGTAACCGGCCGCGACATCGCTGAAGTAGTAGCTGGTCAGCTTGGCGACCAGGCCCTCGGAGTCGAGGTTGATGGTGCCGTTGGAGCCGAGGATCTGGAGCATGAAGCCGTTCCAGAACAGCAGACCGGCCAGGGTGACGGCGAAGGCGGGGACACCGATCCTGGCGAAGACGTAGCCGTGGATCGCGCCGGCCGCGGCGCCGGTGAGGATCGCCAGGATCAGCGCCAGCCACTCGGACATGCCGTGGGTGATGTTGAGTACGGCGAAGGTGGCACCCGCGACACCGCTGACGGAACCGACCGAGAGGTCGATCTCGCCGAGCAGCAGCACGAAGACGATGCCGACCGCGATCATGCCGGTGCCGACCATGGCGACCGAGATGTCCGAGAGGTTGCCTGCGGTGAGGAAGTTCGAGTTGAGGCTCTGGAAGATCGCCCAGATGATGATCAGGCCGAGGACGACGGGGATCGAGCCCAGGTCGCCGGCCTTCATCTTGCGCTTGAACTCGCCGAGGTATCCGGAGAGGCCCTGCTCGCGGACGAGCAGCCGGGGGTCGACAGCGGTGACGGAACCGTCCGCCGCGGCGGGGTTCTCGGCGGGCATGTCGGCCGTCTTCGCCAGTACCGGCTGGGGGGTGTTGTCGGTGCTCACTTCTGGGCCTCCCCGTTGCGCGCCGCGCGTCGGGTCACGGCATTGTCCGTGGCGCCCGTGATCGCGGAGATGATCTCTTCCTGCGAGGTGGTCGCGACGTCGAAGACGCCGTTGTTGCGGCCCAGCCGGAGCACGGCCACCTTGTCGGCGACCGCCTTGACGTCGGCCATGTTGTGGCTGATGAGGATCACCGCGTGACCGCGCTCACGCAGCCGCTCGACGAGGTCGAGGACCTGCGCGGTCTGCTCGACACCGAGGGCCGCGGTCGGCTCGTCGAGGATGACGAGCTTCGGCTCACCGAGCATCGAACGGGCGATGGCCACGGTCTGGCGCTGACCGCCGGAGAGAGAGGCGATCGGGATACGGACGCTGGGTATGCGGATCGACAGCGTGCTGAGGAGCTCGCGGGAACGGCGCTCCATCTCGACCTCGTTGAGGACTCCGAACTTACGGAGCTCCCGGCCGAGGTAGAGGTTGCCGACGACATCGATGTTGTCGCAGAGCGCGAGGTCTTGATAGACGGTCGCGATGCCCAGGTTCTGGGCGTCGTGCGGCCGGTTGATCTCAACGGTCCTGCCTTCCCACTCGATGACTCCGTCATCGATGGGGTGCACTCCGGCGATCGTCTTGACCAGCGTTGATTTACCGGCGCCGTTGTCGCCGACCAGGGCGACAACCTCGCCTGCGTGGACCTCGAGCTCTACATCGGTGAGCGCCTGAACGGCACCGAATCGCTTGGAGACCCCTCGCAACGCCAACACGGGCGTAGCGGACACGTGAACCATCTCCTTCGCCGCCTGACCGGCGGGGATGCCGCGCCGGGGGAGGGCGCGGTGGTCGAGCAGAAGAGAACAGAGAGCGCGGAAGCGTTCCGCCCGGCGCCCCGCCCGATAGCGGGGCGGTTGAGGTGCGGGGCGCCGGACAGGCTTCCACGGGCGCAAGCCGCTGAGAAGTCAGCCGACTTGCCGCCTGAGCGCGGCCAACTCACCTTGTACGTAAGGTGATTACCCGACCGCGCTCGCGGTGGGGGTGCGGCCTACTTCAGGCCGAGCTTGTCGCAGGCCGCCTTGTAGTTGGCCGTGCAGATCTCGTCCAGGGTGTAGACGCCGTCCTTGAGGACGGTGTCCTTGATGTTGTCCTTGGTCAGCGAGACGACCGGGACCAGGAACGTGGGAACGCCCTTGTTGGTCGGGCTGTCGACCGTGGACGTGACGATCGAGTCGAGCTTCTTGCCCTGGGCCAGCGCCACGGCCATCTCGGCGGCGGCCTCGCCCTCGGGGCCGTACGGCTTGTAGACGCTCATGAACTGCTCACCGGCGACGATGCGCTGCACACCGGCCAGCTCGGCGTCCTGGCCGGTCACCGGCGGGAGCTTGGAGATACCGGCGGCCTTGAGGGCGGTGATGATGCCGCCCGCCATGCCGTCGTTGGCGGAGTAGACACCGTCGATCTTGCCCTTGCCGAGGGCAGTGATCGCCGCCTCCATGTTGGAGTTGGCGTTCTCCGGCTTCCACTCCTTGGTGTCGTACTCCTTGCCGACCTTGACCTTGCCGTCGAGCTCCGCCTTGGCGCCCTTCTTGAAGAGAGCGGCGTTCGGGTCGGTGATCGCGCCGTTCATCATCACGATCGTGCCACCGTTGGCCTTCGAACCCATGGCCTCCAGCAGGGCCTTGCCCTGGACGTGGCCGACCTCTTCGTTGTCGAAGGAGGTGTAGGCGTCGATCGGGCCCTCGGCGAGGCGGTCGAAGGCGACGACCGGGATGCCCGCGTCCTTGGCCTTCTTCACCGCGCCCGCGATGGCCTTGGAGTCCACCGAGTCGACGATCAGCGCGTCGACCTTGTTGGTGATCATGGTGTCGACCTGCTGCGTCTGCAGCGTGGCGTCCTGCTTGGCGTTGGCGTAGATGACCTTCGCCTTGCCGCCGGTGAGATCGCTGATCTTCTTCTCGATGATCGGCTTGTCGAACTTCTCGTACCGGGCCGTCTGGTTCTCGGGAAGCAGCAGACCGATCTTGAGATCGTTGCCCTTTTTCGCGGATCCGGTGTCCGTGGCCTTGTCGCCAGACTCCTTGGCGCTGCCGCAAGCGGCAAGCGAGACAGCCATCGCGGTGGCGGCAACGGCAACGGCGGCACGACGCATACGCGTGTTCATTCTCGAACCTCCCTGACGAGGCCGCGACGTTGCGGCCGAGGTGGCTGGAAGTCAACTCGGCCACGACGTCAGCGTCAAGGAGTAAATCCTTAACGAGATGACAACGGTGCCATTCGTTATCTAAGTGAAGGCAGGTGCAGTTGTCGGCAGCGAGCTCCCCAAAAGGGTCGAATCGCCCATTTCGCTCAGCGCGAGAGCCAGCGCGCCGAGCACCTCCGCCCGCCCGCCGAGGGCCCCGGGAAGGACCGAGAGCTGCCGTGCCGCGCTGGGAATGGCGTAGCGCGACACCGAGTCGCGGATCGGCCCGAGCACCAACTCCCCCGCCTCGGCGAGGGAGCCGCCGAGGACGACCCGGCTGGGGTTGAGCAGGTTGCACAGGTTGGCGACGCCGCTGCCGATGTGCCGCCCGACGTCCCCGATCACCCGGCGGCAGCCCGGATCGCCCTCCCGGGCGAGCTGGACCACCCGCTCCATCGTCAGATCGGGCCCGCGGCTGGGCTGGAGCAGGGGCAGGACGTACCGTGCGGCCGTGAAGGTCTCCAGGCACCCGCGGTTGCCGCAGCGGCAGACAGGGCCCGATTCGTCGAGCGTGATGTGGCCGATCTCGCCGGCCGTGCCGCCCGGTCCCCGGTAGATGTGCCCGTCGATCACCAGGCCGGCGCCGACGCCGCTTGCGACCTTGATGTACGCGAGATCCTTGACCCCCCGGCCGCTCCCCCAGACCAGCTCGCCCAGCGCCCCGAGGTTGGCGTCGTTGTCGACGTACACCGGCACGCCCAGCCGCGCGGCGAGCTCCTCGCTCGGGTTGATGCCCGTCCAGCCCGGCAGGATCGACGTGGAGCCCAGCGTGCCGGACTCCACATCGATCGGACCGGGAACGCCGAGGCCCACGCCGATCACCTTGTCCTGGCTGATCCCGGTCGTCTCGATCAGCCGCTTGACCAGCTGTTCCGCCCGGTCGAAGCCCTCGGCCGACGAGGCGTCCACGTCCAGCGGCTCGGACTCCTCGGCGAGCACCTGGTGGGCAAGGTTGCCGACCGCCACCCGGAGATGCGTATGTCCGAAATCGACGCCGATCACGATGCCCGCGTCACCGCTCAGGGAGACGCTGCGGGCCCGGCGGCCGCCCGCCGAGGTGGGGGTCACCTCGACCGTGCCGCCATCCTTCAGTTCGCGAACGATATTGGAGACCGTGGCCGCGGAGAGGCCCGTGCTTCTGGCGATCTCCGCCTGGGTGAGCGAACCCGCCATACGTACGGCACGCACTACCCGCTCAAGGTTGGCGCGATGCAGAGATGTCTGCGACCCCGGAGTCTCCATCGACTCTCTCACTCCTACCGTTTTCTCTAACATGTGAACTCTAAGCTGAACGTTTTGGGGTACTCCCCGTCAAGACCTTGAGCAGTCCGAGCCTCGGATGAGCGAACAGGCCCCGTCCGGCGGACACGAAGAACGGACGAACCGCCCGCCGGCTCGGGGCCGACGGGCGGTTCGTCCGTCTGTGCGGTGTTCGGTGGGCCGCTACTTCACGGCTCCCGCGGTCAGGCCCGCAACAACCTGACGCTGGAAGATGATGTAGGCCGCGAGGACCGGCAGCATCGCCATCACCAGACCGGCGAACAGGCCGGACCAGTCGCCCTTGTAGCCCTGACTGGTGGCCAGTTCGACCAGGCCCTGGGAGAGCACCCGGTGATCCGGTTCGGTGTTCAGCACCGTCGGCAGCATGTACTGGTTCCACTGCCCCAGGAAGTTGAAGATGCCCACGCTGATCAGGCCGGGCTTCGCCATCGGCAGCATCACCTGGAAGAACGTCCGGGTGTGCGACGCCCCGTCGAGCATCGCCGCTTCCGCCACCGAGGTCGGCAGCGTCCGGAAGAACGCGGTGAGGAAGAAGACGGTGAAGGGCAGCGAGTACGCGATGTAGACCAGGATCAGTCCGTGCACCGTGTTCAGCAGACCCATGTTGTTCATCACGAAGAACAGCGGGACCAGCGCCAGGATGATCGGGAAGCTCATCCCGCCGATGAACAGGAAGTACAGGAAGCGGTTCCCCGGGAAGTCGAACCGCGCCAGTACGTACGCCGCCATGGAACCCAGCAGCAGCGTGCCGATCAGCGAGCCGCCCACCACGACGATCGTGTTGAAGAAGTAGTCGCTCATGTGCGCCTGGCTCCAGGCGCGCGTCCAGTTCTCGAAGTGCAGCTTGTCGGGCAGCGCCCACGGCGTCGACAGGATCGAGTCGTCCGTCTTGAAGGACGCCATCACCGCCCAGAGCAGCGGCATGACGACCAGGATCGCCCAGATGATCAGCACACCGTGCGAGAAGACATTGAGGACGGAGCCCTCGCTGCTCTTCTCCTTCTTGCCGCCGAGCACGGTCACCGCGGACACGGGCACGCGGTCCGCCGCGGGCGCGGGAGGGGTGTCAGTGGTCTTCATCAGAACTCCAGCCGCTCGCGCCGGCCCAGCCGCATCACGATGGCCGCGAAGACCATGGTGACGATGAGCAGTCCGACACCGATCGTTGTTGCGTATCCTGCCTGGCCGTCACGGAAGGCCGTCTGGTACACGTACAGCGGCAGGACCGTGGTCGAGTAGTCGGGACCACCAGGACCGACGGTCATGACCTGCACGGCCGTGAACGCCTCCACGCCGAGCGCCAGAATGCCCATGTAGACCCAGCCCGACTGCACCGTGTCCCAGAGCAGCGGCAGGGTGATCCGGAAGAACGTCGTGATGCGGTTGGCGCCGTCGAGGAGCGCCGCCTCGTAGAAGTCCTTCGGAATGGACGCCATTCCGGCGGAGAACAGGACGACGAAGAATCCGACCGTCGACCAGATCAGCACCGACATGACGCAGATGAGTGCGAGGCTCGGATCACCCAGCCAGTCCGGCTGGACGGAACCGAGACCGATGCCCTTCAGGGTCGAATTCAGCATCCCGTCACTGGGGTTGAACGCGAACTGGAAGAGCAGAGCGACGATCACGATCGAGAGCACCTGCGGGAAGAAATAGGCGATCTTGTAGAAGCCCGAGCCCCGCACGCCGGCGACCGTGGCGTTCTTCCGCCTCCGGCCGCCGACATTGAGCATGAAGGCGAAGAAAAGCGCGAGCCCCAGCGTCACCAGCGGCAGCAGCAGCACAAGCAACACGCTGTGCTGCAAGGACTTCCAGAAGATGTCGTCCTTCAGCATCCTGGTGTAGTTGTCGAAGCCGACCATCTTGAAGTCCGGGCTCAGGCCGGTCCAGTCCGTGAAGGAATAGTAGATGGACTGGATGAACGGCCAAATGACGAAGACCGCGTACAACGCCAGTGGGGCGGTCAAGAACCCCACAATGAACCGGTACTTGCCGTGCTGCATCGTTTACCGACCCCGATCTTTCCGCGGGTGCCGCCGCTGGTGACGGTTGCTCACTGGTGCTTGTAGTGCTTGATGGACTGGTCCTTGGCCGCCGCGTCCGCGAAGGCCTGGATCTTCTTGATGGCCTCCGCCGGGGTCGCGCGGCCCGCCATCATCTCGCCGATGCCGGCGACGCCGATCTGCTCCTTCTGAAGCTTCACGTACCAGTCCTGCAGGCGCGGGTTCACCACGTTGTCGCCGGCCTTCTTCAGCGCGTCGACACCGGCCTGCATGGCCGTGGACAGGGTCAGACCGTCGGTGCCACCGTTGAAGGCGCTGAGGGACTTGACCTGCTTGGTGAAGTTCTTCGAGGACTCCTCGGAGAGCATGATGCGCAGCTGCTCCATGCCGCCCTCGGGGTTCTTCGCCTTGGCCGGGACGACGAAGGGCTCACCGCCGGAGGCCCAGATGGTGCCGAACGGCATCTTGTCGGACGAGTCCAGGCTGGACGGCGCCGAGACCATCATCTTGAAGTCCTTGGGCGTGGTGGGCGCCGCCTCGTTCTCCACCCACGAACCGTTCGGGATGAAGAGAGCCTTGCCCTTGGTCCACGCGGTCTGCGACTGGATGTGGGTCATGCCCGGGGTGCCCTTGAGGATGTACCCCTTCTGGTACAGCTCGTAGTACGCCTCGAACGCCGCCTTGACCGCGGGGTCCTTCCAGGCGTTCGGCTCCAGGTTGTCGATCTTGTCGAGAACCTCCCGGCCACCGATCTTGGCGATGAACGGGTAGAGCGAGAACGGCAGGTAGTACGGGTACTTACCGGCGTACGTCCAGCCGGCGATGCCCTTCTTCTTCGCCTTCTCGCAGAGGGCGAGCATGTCGTCCCAGTTCTCGGGGTACTGCGCGTCGAGATTGTCGAGCGCGGTCTGCGAGTACCAGACACCGTAGACCGTGTACGCGTAGTACATGATCCAGACCGGGTCGCCGTCGAACTGACCCATCTCCAGGACACCGGGGCGCAGCGTGTCGCGGACCTTCTTGCTCGGGTCGTCGATGGACGGGGCGTCCATCAGCGGCGTCAGGTCGAGCAGCTGCTTCTTGCCGACGAGGACACCCATGTCCATCTGCTCGGCGCCCGAGTTGTCGATCAGGTCCGGCGGGGTGCCGCCGTTGAAGCGCGGCTGCAGCTGCGACTGGATCTTCTGAGTCGCGGTGTGCTTGACCTTCGGGGCCTTCGGGAAGGCCGCGTTGTACTTCTTCTCCGCGTCGATCGCGTACTGCTGGCCGAATCCGCCGTCGAAGATGACGACATCGAGGGCAGCGGTCTCGTTGACGCCGAGCGGGTTCTTGGCGCTCGTCTTGCCCTTCTTGACCGTGTCGTCGGTGCCGCTGTCGCTACTCGCACACGCCGACAGGAAGCTCATCGTCGGAACGGTGATCAGACCGAGTGCGGCAGACCGCTTGATCACGTCGCGACGGCCAAGGCCCTCATTCTTGTGGGCGGAGGTGGATCCCATGCTCAAGTCCTCGCCTTCTCCAGGACTCAGGCGGTGTGTACCGGTCGCCCGTCGAAATTCGCCTCAGGCGAAGGGCCCCGCCACCGCGGTCAGTTGCGCTTGGGTCATGCTGATTCTGCAGGCTAGCCGGATGCAGTGGGGGATTCGGGAGATCGAGCGGCGGATGCGCTCCATGGCACCCCTCGACCCTTCTCCTGGCCCCCCTTGTCCGCCCCCGTGGAAAACGGCGGGGCAGACGCCGACAGGTATAGTCCACTTGCGGCCAACTGAGCAAGATCGAATGCAGCTTTGGGCTGCAGTCTTTCCCGAGTTGAGACCTCGCGGACACATGAGCCCCGTGCGCCCTCGTCCGGGTGTAACGATTTCCGCAATACGGTCGATTCGCCCGGCCTCTCCCGTCCAACACCCTTGACACATCCCGCCACTTGGCTCCCTACTGGATCCTGCGCATCACTCTGACAACGTTGTCCAATCGCGCACTTCCTCGGGAGGAATGGCTCGGCATGCAGCCCCGACATGGTTTTCGCACGAGACAAAGCCGGACGGCCGCACTCATCGCGGCTTCACTGGTCCTGGTCGTGACCGCCCCGACGGCGGCCGCCGAACAGTCGGCACGTTCCCTCGAAAGGGGTGAAAAGCCCACAGCCGACCAGACGTTCATCTCCTCGTTCGAGGCAGACGAAAAGCAGCCGGACTGGCGCAATACC
This sequence comes from Streptomyces atratus, assembly GCF_040655115.1. Classification (GTDB taxonomy): domain Bacteria; phylum Actinomycetota; class Actinomycetes; order Streptomycetales; family Streptomycetaceae; genus Streptomyces; species Streptomyces atratus_D. The sequence goes on from NZ_JBFAJH010000042.1 coordinate 29,854, forward strand.
GTGGAGGAGGGGCCTGACGGGACGAAGCGGTCGTCGGGCATCGACGGTGGCTTCTCGTCCGGAATACCGGGCAATGTCACGGACAAGGTCACAGATGTCCGCGCCAGTGACGAGAACACCGGCGGCGGTGAGGTGAAGGAGAACCTCGTCGACGGGGAGTCCAGCACCAAGTGGCTGGCCTTCGAGCCCACCGCCTGGCTGGAGTTCGATCTCACCGAACCGGTCAAGGTCGTGACCTACGCACTCACCTCGGCCAACGACGCCGACGAGCGCGACCCGAGGAACTGGACGCTCCAGGGCTCCGCCGACGGCAAGACGTGGAAGGACCTCGACTCCCGGACCGACCAGTCCTTCAGCGAGCGCTTCCAGACCAAGTCGTACGACATCACGGCCGACACGGCCTACCAGCACTTCCGTCTGGACATCACGAAGAACAACGGCGCCTCGAACATCACCCAGCTCGCCGACGTCCAGTTCTCCGACGGCAACACCGGCACGCCGGTGCCCGACGAGATGCGCAGCCAGATCGACCGCGGCCCGTCGGGCTCCCCCACGGCCAAGGCCGGCGCGGGCTTCACGGGCAAGAAGGCCCTGCGCTACGCGGGCACGCACAAGGCGGGCGGCCGGGCGTACTCGTACAACAAGATCTTCGACGTCGACACGGCGGTCACCCGGAACACCGAGCTCTCCTACCTCGTCTATCCGCAGATGGGCGAGACGGACCTCTCGTACCCGGCCACGCATGTGTCGGTCGACCTCGCGTTCACCGACGGCACGTACCTGAGCGATCTGGGTGCCACCGACAGCCACGGCGGTCCGCTGACCCCGCAGGGCCAGGCCGACGCCAAGCGGCTGTACGTCAACCAGTGGAACAAGGTCGCCTCGCGCGTCGGCACGGTCGCGGCCGGGAAGACCGTCGACCGGATCCTGGTGGCGTACGACTCCCCCAAGGGCCCGGCGAAGTTCCAGGGCTGGATCGACGACATCACGCTCGCCCCGAAGGCCCCGGAGGAGCGCCGGGCACACCTGTCCGACTACGCGTCGACGGTACGGGGCACCAACTCCAGCGGCGGCTTCTCGCGCGGGAACAACTTCCCCGCCACCGCCGTCCCGAACGGCTTCAATTTCTGGACCCCGGTCACCAACGCCGCTTCGACGAGCTGGCTGTACGACTACCAGCGCGCCAACAACAGCGACAACCTGCCCACTCTCCAGGCGTTCAGCGCGAGCCATGAGCCGAGCCCGTGGATGGGCGACCGGCAGACGTTCCAGCTGATGCCGTCGGTGGCCAAGGACACTCCTGACGCCTCCCGCACGGCGCGCGCGCTGCCGTTCAGGCACGAGAACGAGACGGCGAAGCCGCACTACTACGGTGTGACGTTCGAGAACGGCCTCAAGGCCGAGATGACGCCGACCGACCACGCGGCGCGGATGCGCTTCACGTATCCCGGTGACGACGCGTCCGTCGTCTTCGACAACATCTCCAACGACGGCGGGCTCACCCTCGACCCGGGGACCAGCTCCTTCACCGGCTTCTCCGACGTGAAGAGCGGCCTCTCCACCGGCGCCACCCGGCTCTTCGTCCACGGCGTCTTCGACGCCCCGGTCACCGCGAGCGGCAAGCTCAAGGGCGGCGGCGGTGACGACGTGACGGGCTACCTCCGCTTCGACGCCGGCACGGACCGTACGGTCAACCTCCGTCTGGCCACCTCACTGATCAGCATCGACCAGGCGAAGCAGAACCTCGCCGCCGAGATCCCCGCGTCCCGCTCCTTCGGCCGCGTCGAGGACCGGGCGCAGCAGGCCTGGGACGACATCCTGGGCAAGGTGGAGGTCGAGGGCGCGGACGCCGACCAGCTGACGACGCTCTACTCCAGCCTGTACCGGCTGTACCTCTACCCGAACTCGGGCTTCGAGCGGGTCGACGGCAAGGACCAGTACGCCAGCCCGTTCTCGCCGCAGATCGGCTCGGACACCCCCACCCACACGGGGGCGAAGATCGTCGACGGCAGGGTGTACGTCAACAACGGCTTCTGGGACACGTACCGGACGACCTGGCCCGCGTACTCCTTCCTCACGCCGAAGAAGGCCGGCGAGATGGTCGACGGCTTCGTCCAGCAGTACAAGGACGGCGGCTGGATCTCCCGCTGGTCCTCCCCCGGCTACGCCGACCTGATGACCGGCACCTCGTCGGACGTCGCGTTCGCGGACGCGTACGTCAAGGGCGTGAAGTTCGACGGCGAGGCGGCGTACGAGGCGGCCCTGAAGAACGCCACGGTGGTTCCGCCGATGTCGGGTGTCGGCCGGAAGGGGATGGTGACGTCCCCGTTCACGGGTTACGCGAACACGTCGACGCACGAGGGTCTGTCCTGGTCGCTGGAGGGCTACCTCAACGACTACGGCCTCGCGCAGATGGGTCAGGCGCTCTACAAGAAGACGAAGAAGGAGCGGTACAAGGAGGAGTCGGAGTACTTCCTGAACCGGGCCCGCAACTATGTCCAGCTGTTCGACTCCAAGGCGGGCTTCTTCCAGGGCAAGGACGCCAAGGGCGACTGGCGGGTCGCCTCCGACACGTACGACCCGCGGATCTGGGGCTACGACTACACGGAGACGAACGGCTGGGGCTACGCGTTCACGGCCCCGCAGGACAGCCGCGGCCTGGCGAACCTGTACGGCGGCCGTGACGGCCTGGCGAAGAAGCTCGACACGTACTTCTCCACCCCGGAGACGGCCGGTCCCGAGTTCGTCGGCTCGTACGGCGGTGTCATCCACGAGATGACGGAGGCCCGTGACGTACGGATGGGCATGTACGGCCACAGCAACCAGGTCGCGCACCACGTCACGTACATGTACGACGCGGCGTCGCAGCCCTGGAAGACCCAGGAGAAGGTCCGCGAGGTACTCGGCCGCCTCTACACGGGCAGCGAGATCGGTCAGGGCTACCACGGCGACGAGGACAACGGCGAGCAGTCGGCCTGGTACCTCTTCTCCTCGCTCGGCTTCTACCCCCTGGTGATGGGCAGTGGCGAGTACGCCATCGGCTCGCCGCTCTTCACGAAGACCACCGTCCACCTGGAGAACGGCCACGACCTGGTGATCAAGGCCCCGAGGAACAGCGCGAAGAACATCTACGTGCAGGGCCTGAAGGTCAACGGCAAGAAGTGGACGTCCACGTCCCTGCCGCACGAGGTGCTCGCCACGGGTGGCGTCCTGGAGTTCGGCATGGGCGCCAAGCCGTCGGCGTGGGGCACGGGCAAGAACGCGGCCCCGACGTCGATCACCCAGGACGACACGGTGCCGTCGCCGAAGAAGGACGTCCTGAAGGGCGAAGGCGCGCTGTTCGACAACACGTCCGCCACGACGGCGACGGTGTCCGGCGCGGTGGAACTCCCGGTCGGGTCGGCCACGAAGGCGGTCCGGTACACGCTGACCTCGGGCACCGCGGCGAAGGCGCCGACGGGCTGGGTCCTGCAGGGCTCGGCGGACGGCACGACGTGGAAGGACCTCGACAAGCGGTCCGGGCAGTCGTTCGCGTGGGACAAGCAGACCCGGGTGTTCTCGGTGGGCACGGCGGGAACGTACACGCACTATCGCCTGGTGCCGGTCGGTGAGGGGACGCTGGCGGAGGTGGAGCTGATCTCCTGACGGCAGCACCCTTTTCGCACCGGCGGCCGGTACCTCGCGATGTGGTACCGGCCGTCGATGCGCTCCTCGCCGGTCAGCCGACGGAGGCAGTCTTGATCTCGATCTCGACGAAGGCCAGCCAGGCACTGCCGGTATTGACGACATCGTGCTCGCCACCGGCCGGGCGGGCGTACGACTCACCGGCCCGCAGCTGCGACTCGGTCACCGACCCGTCGGGCGCGAAGGCGCTGATGACACCGTCGACGACCGGCACGACCACGTAGTCATGCGTATGAACATGGCGGCCGGTACGCGTCCCGGGCTCGAAGTCCCAGCGGGTGACCCGCACCTGGTCGTCCTCGTGCTGCACGCTCGGGCGAGCGGTTGTCGTCATCGGCCTGCTCCTCGCTGTTGGTTCGTACTCGTTCTCCGGGCCGTAAAAGCCCACGTCACAGCTTTGATCGCCGCGTCGCACCAGCCGAATACACGTACCGCCACCAGCGCCGCACCGGCGCCCCGGGACGAACAGCGTGGACCTGCTCAGTCCTGCTCGGGCGACTCAGGGACGGCGGCGCGGAAGAGACTCTCGGGCAGAGCCAGGTTCAGGGCGGTGATGACGGGCTGCCCGTGCTCGGTGCCGAGCCGGGAGACGGCCCCCGTGGCAATCTGGAACAGGGTGCCCCCGGCCGGAGCCAGTCCCAGATAGCGGGCGGTGAGCACGCGCAGGAAGTGGGAGTGCGCGACGAGAGCGATGTCCGCGTCCCCCACCTGTTCGGCGGCCGTCCAGACCTCGGTGAGCACGCGGTCGGCGCGCTTGCCCACCTCAGCCGGCGTCTCCCCGGGGTGCGCCTCGGGGCCGGGGGTGACGCCATCGGTCCACAGGTTCCAGGAGGGCCGGGTCCGCTGGATCTCGACGGTGGTCACGCCCTCGTAGCCGCCGTAGTCCCACTCGCGCAGGTCGGCGGTGACACGGGGCGAGTCCAGCCCGGCGAGCTCGGCGGTGCGCCGGGCGCGCAGAGCCGGGCTGACCAGGGTGAGCCCGATCTTCCGGTCGGCGATCAGCGGCACGAGAGCACGGGCCTGACGCTCGCCGAGGTCGGTCAGGGGCAGATCGGTGTGGCTCGTGTGCCGCCCGTTCCGGGACCACTCGGTCTCGCCGTGCCGGATCAGGATCAACTCGCCCATGGGTGCCATCCGCTCTCTGTGCTCTGCGCGCCGCGTGCTGCGATTGCAAACCCGCTGATCCACGATTGCATTCCGGACCGTCCACGATGGGGTGGCCGGTACCTCGTTTCCGAGTCCGGCGACCTCGTGTCCGGCTACAGTCCGCCACATGCCGCAACCCAAGGAACTGGACCCGTACACCAACCCATGAGCCTTCTACGGATCGGAATTACGCCGCCTGCGCGAGGCCGCCGGACGAGGCGTCACTCCGGGTACCCCTCGGCGGCCCCGTCGCGATGCACGACCAGCTGATGCATCTCGTCGAGATGGCACGCACCCACCCGCACATCATTCTGCAGGTGTTGCCCTTTTCTGCCGGTGCGCATCCGTTCCTGAACACCATGGTCTCGCTCATGCAGTTCACCGATGCTCCGCCGGTTGTGTACACCGAAGGTTCCTACACGGGCCAACTGGTCGACGAGCCCGCCCTGGTGGCGGACTTTCAATCCTCATACGATCTGGCCAGGCCCGTCGCTCTGTCGCCGGAGACGTCCCTGGCCCTGATCGAATCGGCGGCGAAGGAGCACGCAGCCGATGAGCACCGCACCTGAACCGAATTCGGCCGTCTGGCGCAAGTCGACCTACAGCAACGGGGACGGCGGCAGCTGCGTGGAGGTGGCCGACTGGGCCCCGGACCTCGTCCCCGTGCGCGACAGCAAGATCACGGACGGCCCGGTGCTCGTGTTCGGCGCGACCGGCTGGATGGCCTTCGTCACGGGTGTCAAGAGCCGTGCGTTCTGAAGCAGTTCAGTAGGCGCATCGGAGGTCCGGCCGACCGTCGCACCGCCGTCGTCGTGTGCGCACGGGCCACCACCGCCAGGATCCGTACGCCGCTGACCGCCGGGCTTCCGGCCAAGGTCACCCTCCCCACGTGAGTCAGGCGCTTGCGTCAAGCAGCAGCTCCGCCATTGCCCGCGCCGCCAGGGCCGGATGGGCGTCCGGCCGGGTCACCGCGTGGGCCAGGGTGCCGTCGATCAGGACCAGGAGCTGATTGGCGCCGAAGCCCGGGGCCGGGTGGCCGTACCGGGTCAGTTCGGTGGTGAACAACTCGTGCAGGCCGTCCTTGAAGGCGCGGACCTCCGCGTGCGCGGGGTGCTCCGGATCGCTGAGGGCCAGATCCGCCGACGTGTAGCGGCAGCCTCGGAACGTCGGGCGCTGGGTGACGACCTCCAGCTCGTCGAAGACCGCGAGGATTCGCTGCCACGGGTCGTCACCGGCATCGTCCATCACCTGGCGGTAGCGGGCGTCGCCCGGGTAACTGCGCAGGAGTGCGGCGATCAGGCCGTCCTTGCCGCCGAAGTGCTGGTAGAGCGAGCGGCGGGCGACCTCGGCCTGCTTGAGGATCGCGTCCACCCCCACGTGCACGCCATGGGTGTACGTGAGGTCGCGGGCCGCTTCCAGCAGCCGTTCGCGGGGTCCCGGTCTCGTCGTCGTCACGTCACCGATTCTGGCACGGGGTTGACGGTAGAACAACCGGTCTATCTACTATGAGGCGTCACTCGATATAGACCGATCGTTCTATCCATCTCTCCGACCTCCTGGGAGCACAGCCATGCCACGTGCGGGCACTCTGCCGGCCGTACTGACCGGTGTCTTCATCACGGTCCTCGACTTCTTCATCGTGAATGTGGCCATTCCGGCCACCCAGCGCGATCTGCACGCCGGTTCCGCCGCCATCGAGTGGGTGGTCGCCGGATACGCCCTGGCGTACGGCTCCGGGCTGATCCTCGGCGGACGGCTCGGCGACATCCATGGGCGCCGCCGCATGTTCATGCTCGGGATGGGGCTCTTCACGCTCGCCTCGATCGCCTGCGGTCTGGCGCCCGGCGCGGCGGCGCTGGTCGCCGCCCGCGTCGTGCAGGGCGCCGCGGCCGCACTGCTCTCACCGCAGGTGCTGGCGATCGTCCGCACCGCGTACACCGGACCCGCCCAGCTCAAGGCCATCAACGCCTACGCACTGACGATGGGACTGGCTGCGGTGTTCGGGCAGCTCATCGGCGGTGTGCTCATCCACGCGGATCTGTTCGGCCTGGGCTGGCGGGCCTGCTTCCTGATCAATGTGCCCATCGGGATCGCGGTGCTGGCGGTCGCCCGGAAGGTGATTCCGGAGAGCCGGGCTCCGGAGGCTGTCCGGCTCGACCTCGGTGGCGCCGCACTCGTCACCTCGGCCCTGGTCGCCACGCTGCTGCCGCTGATCGAGGGGCGTGAGCAGGGCTGGCCGCTGTGGACCTGGATGTCGTTCGCCGGCGCGGCGGCGCTCTTCGTCGCGTACGGCAGACGGCGGCGGTACGACGCTCCGCTGATCGACCCGGCCCTGTTCCGTCAACGGGCCTTCACCACAGGCCTGTTCACCGCGCTGGCCTTCACCATGGGCATGGCCGCGTACTTCCTGATCTTCGCTCTCTACGCCCAGCAGGGGCGGGGGCTCGACGCGCTGGAGGCCGGTCTGTTCTTCGTGCCGATCGGCGCGGGCTATCTGGGCGCTTCCCTGCTCGCGCCGCGACTGGTCGCGCGGATCGGTCGGCAGACGATCGCGCTGGGCGGGCTGACCAGAGCGCTGGGGCTGGGCGTGCTGTCCGTCCTGGTGGCGCAGGACGTGGCGATCGGGTGGCTGGTTCCGGTGCTCGTCCTCGACGGCGTCGGCATGGGCCTGGCGCTCGCCCCGATCATGACCACCGTGCTGTCCCGGGTCGCCCCGCAGCACGCCGGAGCCGCCGCCGGGGCACTCACCACGGCGCAGCAGGTGGGCGGGGCGCTCGGGGTCGGCGTCGTCGGCATCGTCTACTACGGCAGCCTCGCCGACGGTGTGACGACCGCCTTCCGGCACGGGCTGGTCTACCTGGTCCTGGTGGCCCTGGCGCTCGCCGGTCTCGTACAGCTGCTGCCCCGGACCGCCGCGAGGACGAAGGCCGCACCCGTCGCGCGAGAGGGAGCTCACGCATGAACACCACCACCGGCCATCCGCTCGTCGGCCCGGACCGCCGCTGCATCACCCTGTGGGGCGAGCTCGATGCCGCCGCGGCCCGCACGCCCATCGACGCCCCGTTCGCCCCGTCGCGCGCGGTGAACGGCCGCACGGAACCGGCAGCACGGACCCCCGAGGTCTACGACCCGTGGGCCGAGCCGGGGGTACGCATCGTCCGGGCGGTGCCGGGCGCTGATCACCTCGCTGAAACCTCATCGCAGTCCGATCGACAAATCACCCTGTTACGGTCGCTCCATATGCGGCCACCGTTGCCCGCCCCGACAGCCCCGGACCTGTGTCCGGCCGGTGTACGAGGAGGTCAGCCGTGCATGTCCCGGCTCGTGGAGGTATCCGGTCCGGCCGGCGGCCCGCGCCCGCCTGGCTCACCCACGTCGTGAGCCGGCGTGCGGCCCCTGTCCCCCGGACCGCGATGGTGCGCGGCGCGCTCGGGGCGGGGCCGCTGCTCGGTGCCGGTATCGCCACGGGGCATCCGGGACCGGGGGTCCTCGCGGCGCTCGGTGCGATGCTCGCCGGGGTCAACGACCGTCCGGGGACCCGGCGCAAGGGGATGGTGGCCATCGGGTCGCCCGCCGTAGCCGGATCGCTCGGGCTGCTGGTCGGGGCCGTGGTCGCCGACAGTGCCGGGCGCTGGGCGGCGGTGCCCGTGCTCTTCCTGGTCGGGTGGGTCTCCGGTGCGCTGAGCGCGATGGGCGCGGTGTGGTCGGCGGCGGCCCTCCAGATGCTGGTCACCACCGCGATCGGCATGGGGATGCCGATGCCGGGGCCGGCCTGGTTCAAGGCCGTCTGCTTCCTCTCCGGCGCGAGTTGGCTGCTGCTGTTGCGGCTGGTCCTGCGGGTGCCCGGACACGGCGGGCCCGCACGGTCGAGCGGCGAGCACGAGGCGGTCGCCGCTGTCTTCGACGCCCTGGCGGACGCACTCCACGCGCTCGGCGGACCGCATGCCGCCGCTGCGCGCCGCAGGATGGTCGCCGCGCAGCAGCAGGCGGACGAGGCGCTGCGACTGATGCGGCTGCTGCCCTGGCCCGGCCGGCGGACCGTCCGGGGCGGTACGGCGGGCCATCCGCTCGCCGAACGCTTCGGCGCGGCGGTCGCGCTGTGCGAGGCGAGCATCGCGCTGCTGTGGGAGGGGCGGGCCGTCCCCGGCGAGGTCGCCGACGGCCCCCGCCGGCTGGCTGCCGCCGTTCGGACCGGCGGTCCCGCGGGGTTGTTGCCGAGCCCGGTGTCGGACTCGGTCGAACGGGCGGCGTTCGACCGTGCGCTGCTGGAGGCCGCCGTCGTCTTCGACCGTACGCTGAACGGCGCTGCCGCCCCGGGTGCGCGGACCACCGCCGCGCCGTCCCGTTCCTGGCGGAGCATGCTGTCGTCGGCGGGGCGGGAGTACGGGCTGCGGGTGGCGCTCTGTGTCGCGGTCACCGGTGCGGTCGCCCTGATGCTGCACGAGGTCCACTGGTACTGGCTGCCGGCCACCGCCGCGTTCCTGGTGAAGCCGGACATGGGACCGTTGTTCTCCCGGGTGGTGAACCGGTTCGCGGGCACGGTCGCCGGAGTCCTGGTGTTCCTGTTGTGCACCACGGTTCTCGGCGGACTCGGCGCTCCGGCCACGGTGGCGCTGGTCGTGGTGGGCGCCGCGCTGGTCCCGTTCTCCGTCCGGCACTTCGGTCTGCAGACGGCCGTGATCACGGTGCTCGTGCTCTCCTTCGTCCGCACGGCAGGTGACACGGAGGCCGCGCCCGCCCGGCTGCTGGAGACCACACTGGCCTGCGTCATCGTGCTGCTCGTCGGGCACCTTCCCCGGCTGACCGATCCCCGGGTGCGAGTGGGTCACCGATGCGCGGTCACCCTGCGCTGCACGGAGCGGTATCTGCGCCATGTGCTGGCAGGACCGGGAGGGGCGCACGATCCGCGCAGGTCGGGCGCAGAGGGGCTGGCCCTACGGAACGCCGCGTACCGCGCGCTTGCCGAGGCACGCGCGGCGGCCGAGACGGCGGCGGCCGAACTGCCGGGCCCGTACGGCGGGAAGAAGCACGACTGGGCGGCCGTGACGGCCTCCGCCGAACTGATCGTCGACGCGGCGACCGTGTGCGCGCTGCGGGTCGAGCACGGCGTGCCCCGGCCGTCGCCCGCCGAGGTGGAGCAGGTGACGAGTGCGCTGTCGGCGGCGGCCGACGCATTGGAGGACGGTCACGGCGCGACGCGGCCCGCGCCGGGTGCGGGGCCGCGCAACTGCCGCTCGCTGCGGGACGTCATGACGCAGTTGCACGGCATTCACACGCTCACCACCGCCGCGTGACGCCGAAGGGCCGCACCCCGTCACCGGGATGCGGCCCTTCTTCTGCTGCCGGACCTTACTTGCGGATCAGGCTGCGGAGCACGTACTGCATGATGCCGCCGTTGCGGTAGTAATCCGCCTCACCGGGGGTGTCGATGCGGACGACCGCGTCGAACTCCACACCGGTGTCGGTGGAGACCTTCACCGTGCGCGGCGTGGTGCCGTTGTTCAGCTCGGTCACGCCGGTGAAGGAGAAGGTCTCCTCGCCGGTGAGGCCGAGGGCCTCGGCGGTCGCGCCCTCCGGGAACTGGAGCGGGAGGACGCCCATGCCGATGAGGTTCGAGCGGTGGATGCGCTCGTACGACTCGGCGATGACGGCCTTGACGCCGAGGAGCGCGGTGCCCTTGGCGGCCCAGTCGCGGGACGAGCCGGAGCCGTACTCCTTGCCCGCCAGGATGACCAGCGGGACGCCGGCGGCCTGGTAGTTCTGCGAGGCGTCGTAGATGAACGACACGGGGGCATCGCCCGCAGACGCAGCCCGGGTGAAGTCGCGGGTGTAGCCACCCTCGGTGCCCGGGGCGATCTGGTTGCGCAGGCGGATGTTCGCGAACGTGCCGCGAATCATGACCTCGTGGTTACCGCGGCGCGAGCCGTACGAGTTGAAGTCGCGGCGCTCGACGCCGTGCTCCGTCAGGTACGTGCCGGCCGGGGTGTCGGCCTTGATCGCACCGGCCGGGGAGATGTGGTCGGTGGTGACCGAGTCGCCCAGCTTCGCCAGCACGCGCGCGCCGGTGATGTCGGCGACCGGGGTGGTCTCCATCGTCATGCCCTCGAAGTACGGGGGCTTCCGTACGTAGGTGGACTGCGGGTCCCACTCGAAGGTGTTGCCGGTCGGGATCGACAGCGCCTGCCACTGGGCGTCGCCCGCGAAGACGTCCTTGTAGGACTTGTTGAACATGTCCTCGCCGATGGAGTTGGCGACGACGTCGTTGACCTCGGCCTCGGAGGGCCAGATGTCCGCGAGGTAGACCGGCTTGCCGTCCTGGTCGATACCCAGGGCGTCCTTGGTGATGTCGACCTTCATCGAACCGGCGATGGCGTACGCGACGACCAGCGGCGGGGACGCCAGGTAGTTCATCTTGACGTCGGGGTTGATCCGGCCCTCGAAGTTACGGTTGCCGGAGAGCACCGAGGTCACGGCCAGGTCGTGCTCGTTGACCGCCTTGGAGACCTCCTCCGGCAGCGGGCCGGAGTTGCCGATGCAGGTGGTGCAGCCGTAGCCGACGAGGTTGAAGCCGACCTTGTCGAGGTACGGGGTCAGGCCCGCCTTGTCGAAGTAATCGGTGACGACCTTGGAACCCGGGGCGAGCGTGGTCTTGACCCACGGCTTGCGAGTCAGACCCTTCTCGACCGCCTTCTTGGCCACGAGCGCCGCGGCGACCATGACGTACGGGTTCGAGGTGTTGGTGCAGGACGTGATCGCGGCGACGGTGACGGCGCCGTGGTCGATCTCGTACGTCGTGCCGTCGGGGGCCGTGACCGTGGTCGGACGCGACGGCACACCGTTGGAGGAGGCCGGCGAGTCGGAGGCCGGGAAGGACTCCTTGCCGGACTCCTCGTCCTCGGAGACGTAGTTGCGGACGTCCTGCGCGAACTGCTGCGAGGCGTTGGCGAGGACGATGCGGTCCTGCGGGCGCTTCGGGCCGGCGATGGAGGGGACGACCGTGGAGAGGTCGAGCTCCATCTTCTCGGAGAAGTCCGGCTCGGCGGCCGGGTCCAGCCAGAGGCCCTGCTCCTTGGCGTACGCCTCGACGAGCGCGACCTGCTGCTCGTCACGACCGGTCAGACGCAGGTACTTCAGCGTCTCGTCGTCGATCGGGAAGATCGCGGCGGTGGAGCCGAACTCCGGCGACATGTTGCCGATGGTGGCGCGGTTCGCGAGGGAGGTGGCGGCGACGCCCTCACCGTAGAACTCGACGAACTTGCCGACGACGCCGTGCTTGCGGAGCATCTCGGTGATGGTCAGCACGAGGTCGGTGGCGGTGGTGCCGGTGGGCAGCTCGCCGGTCAGCTTGAAGCCGACGACGCGCGGGATGAGCATGGAGACCGGCTGGCCGAGCATCGCGGCCTCGGCCTCGATACCGCCGACGCCCCAGCCCAGCACGCCGAGGCCGTTGACCATGGTGGTGTGCGAGTCGGTGCCGACGAGGGTGTCGGGGTACGCCTGGCCACCCCGGACCATGACCGTACGGGCCAGGTGCTCGATGTTGACCTGGTGGACGATGCCGGTGCCCGGGGGGACGACCTTGAACTCGTCGAAGGCGGTCTGGCCCCAGCGCAGGAACTGGTAGCGCTCCTTGTTCCGGCCGTACTCCAGCTCGACGTTCTGCGCGAACGCGTCGTTGGTGCCGAACTTGTCCGCGATGACGGAGTGGTCGATGACCAGCTCGGCCGGCGCGAGGGGGTTGATCTTCGCCGGGTCGCCGCCGAGCTCCTTCACCGCCTCACGCATGGTGGCGAGGTCCACAACACACGGAACACCGGTGAAGTCCTGCATGATCACGCGGGCCGGCGTGAACTGGATCTCCTGGCTGGGCTGGGCCTGGGAGTCCCAGCCACCCAGTGCCCGGATGTGGTCGGCGGTGATGTTCGCGCCGTCCTCGGTGCGGAGCAGGTTCTCCAGCAGCACCTTCAGGCTGTAAGGGAGGCGCGCGGAGCCCTCGACCTTGTCCAGCTTGAAGATCTCGTACGACTCGTCGCCCACGCGCAGCGTGCTGCGGGCGTCGAAGCTGTTCGCCGACACGACAGTCTCCTTCATCAATGTGCGCGTACCACCGCGCCGCGCCTCATTACGGCGGGCGCCGCGTGGTGCCGCCTACGGCTCCTCGACCATCCGCTGAGGTAAGGCTTGGTTAGGTAACCCTTACCCTTCGGCGGCGCGGTGCACCTTCGGCAGATATCTCGATGTCGAGATAACTCTAGTACATCACCGCGGAAGGGTCATGCACGGCTGCCCGTGCGATGCCGTCCGCTCCCACACCGGCCTCCCCGGCACGGCACTGCCGCGTGACAGTCCTCCCGTCGGCACCGCACGGATACCGCCCGAGTCGGCCCCCGACCGTGCTAGGAGTTCTCGGCCAGGACCTCGCCGCGCGGCACGGCGTTCCTCCGTTCCCGCACATGGGCACAGGCCACGAGACCGAGGAGGAGCGCGAGGAGCGCGGCCGACGAGCCCGCCGTGCCGAGGTCGAGGCCCCCCTTGGCGACAGGCTTGGTGAGGAAGTCGCCGACCGTGGCCCCGAGGGGGCGCGTGAGCACGAACGCGATCCAGAACAGCAGGACGTTCGGCACGGCAGGCACCCGCATGAGTGCGAGGAGCCCCGCGAGCAGCCCGGTGACGAGAAGTGCGCCACCCCCATAGCCGAGTCCGGAACTGTCGGACAGGAAATCACCCATGGATGTGCCGAGCGTGTTCGAGACGAGAATCGCCGACCAGAAAAGAGCCTCCCCGCGGAAGGTGACGATGTCGCGGATGGAGAACGTCAGCCCGGTGAACTTCCAGATGACGAAGATGGCGATCAGGAGGGAGATCAGGATCGCGGCTCCCGCGGGATAACCCAGCCCCAGGCCCTGCGGCCCCCAGCCCAGCGAGGTGGCCCCGCCGGAGAGGTACGTGGCGCTGGCGTCACGGTTCATGAAGTCGGACGTCGTGGTGCCGGCCGTGCTGGTGGACAGGATGACGGTCCAGTAGAAAAAGGGGTTGTAGCGCGTGGACCTCAGCTGCACGACCAGCGTGACGACGAAGATCAGGAACAGTGCGACCGTGGTGAGGAAGTAGCCGAGTGCGAGGGTCTGGGCGAACAGGTCACCGGCCGTCTCGCCGAGCGTCGTCGCGGCGATCTTCATGACCCAGAAGGCCAGGGTGACCTCCGGCAGTTTCTTCATCACATAGTGATGGGTGTCGGTGTTCACGTCGATGGTGTCGGTGTTCACGTCGGTAGGGAATTCAGACTTTTCCAATGCCAATCACTCACTCCTGGTGGGCCGATCGGCGCCCCGCTCTCCCGGAGTGAGCACCGTGCACATCGCTGATGCGTGGACGCACAGTGTTGCGGGCACGAGGCATCCCGTTGCTCGGCGACCCTCCGTGTCCGCAGGTATTTATTACTTCTTTGAACAGGGAGATCGAGCGTGCCGCCTTCGGTGAATTCGACGGCGTGGCGCCGGTCTTCGTTTTCGGCGTCGTGGACGCCGGCCGATCTCGCCCGGCACATCGCCCGGGCGGGTGAGGGTGGCGCCGCCGACCGCGGGGGCGGGAACGGGGGCAGGCTGCACCGCGCCCGACCACTGTCGCGCCGGAGCGGTACGACGCAGTCGCGCGCCACCGCGTCGGCGAGGCGCACCGGCTCGGCGACACCCGCCGCACCACCCGCAGAATCCCGCTGTCCGCGGTGTGACACCCGGACGGAGGCGCGCGGCACTCCGCACCACCCGGACGGACGCACCCCACGTGCCGGACCGCCGTACCGGGCGGACGATGGGGTAGCGCGCACCGGAGACGCGGCGGCCGCGGCACCGGGCATCACCTACTTCCCCCACCATCCCCCACCCTTCCCTCCCTCACCTGTCCTCACTGCACTCGTCACCCGAACGCCACACCCCCGCACGATCTTCATCTCATATCTGAGATAGCCTGGCGTCATGTCAGACGACTACCTCGCACGCATCGGCAAGCTCATACGTGACGCCCGTCAGCACCGCGGCTGGACACAGAGTCAGCTTGCGGAGGCGCTCGCCACCAGCCAGAGCGCCGTGAACCGCATCGAGCGCGGCAATCAGAACATCAGCCTTGAGATGATTGCCCGCATCGGTGAAGCACTCGACAGTGAGATCGTGTCGCTCGGCTACGCCGGGCCGATGCATCTGCGGGTCGTCGGCGGACGCCGGCTCTCCGGCTCGATCGATGTCAAGACGAGCAAGAACGCCTGCGTGGCCCTGCTCTGCGGCTCGCTGCTCAACAAGGGCCGTACGGTGCTGCGCCGGGTCGCCCGGATCGAGGAGGTCTACCGCCTCCTCGAAGTGCTGAACTCCATCGGTGTGCGCACCCGGTGGATCAACGACGGGACCGATCTGGAGATCGTCCCGCCGGCCCGGCTCGACATGGCCGCCATCGACGCGGACGCCGCCCGGCGGACCCGGTCCATCATCATGTTCCTCGGCCCGCTGCTGCACCGCATGGACCAGTTCAAGCTGCCGTACGCGGGCGGCTGCGACCTCGGCACCCGGACCATCGAGCCGCACATGATCGCGCTGCGCCGGTTCGGCCTGGAGATAGCCGCGACCGAGGGTCTCTACCACGCCCGGATAGACCACTCGGTGACCCCGGACAGGCCCATCGTGCTGACCGAGCGCGGCGACACGGTGACGGAGAACGCGCTGCTGGCGGCCGCCCGCCACGACGGCACGACCGTCATCCGCAACGCGTCGTCCAACTACATGGTCCAGGACCTGTGCTTCTTCCTGGAGGCGCTGGGCGTACGGGTCGACGGCGTCGGTACGACGACGCTGACCGTGCACGGTGTCCCGCACATAGACGTGGACGTCGACTACTCCCCCTCCGAGGACCCGGTCGAGGCGATGAGCCTCCTCGCCGCCGCCGTGGTGACGGAGTCCGAGCTGACGATCCGCCGGGTACCGATCGAGTTCCTGGAGATCGAGCTCGCGGTGCTGGAGGAGATGGGCGTCGACTGCGACCGCACGACGGAGTACCCGGCGGACAACGGCCGTACCCGGCTGGTCGATCTGACGGTCCGGCCCTCCAAGCTGGAGGCCCCGATCGACAAGATCCACCCGATGCCGTTCCCCGGTCTCAACATCGACAACGTGCCGTTCTTCGCGGCCATCGCCGCCGCGGCGCAGGGCAAGACCCTCATCCACGACTGGGTCTACGACAACCGCGCGATCTACCTGACGGACCTCAACCGCCTGGGCGGCCGGCTCCAACTCCTGGACCCGCACCGGGTCCTGGTGGAGGGCCCCACCCGGTGGCGCGCGGCCGAGATGATGTGCCCGCCGGCGCTGCGGCCCGCCGTGGTCGTCCTGCTCGCGATGATGGCGGCCGAGGGGACCTCCGTACTGCGCAACGTGTATGTGATCAACCGCGGTTACGAGGAGCTGGCGGAACGGCTCAACTCGGTGGGCGCGCAGATCGAGATCTTCCGGGACATCTGACCGGCACGATGTCGTGCCCCTTGGAGGCAAGGGGCACGACACCTCAACGTGCCAGCTGACCTGCGGATACTCACCTTCACGACCCTCCACTGATCACTGCTGTTTTTCAGCGCCTTGTGCAACGCACGTGCAAGATGATCTTGATTGGCTGACGATACGTCAGAGATCTCTGAGTATCCGTCAGCCTTTACGGAGGGTTGTCGCCGAAGTGGCCTCGCAACGTCCGATGTCGGTCGTGTCACGCCGACCGCGTCTGGTCGACCATCGGCACCCACATCGATGACCCGGCAAGCCACAGCGGGCGCGGTCAGAGGTCTTCTTCGACGAGACGCAGACGCTGCCGTTCGCCGTCTTGCAGCACTTCGTGGAGATCGTCGCCTCACGGTTGGCAAGCACGGGATCGTAGAGCAGCCGTCCTGGCGGCACGGCGAGACCCTGAGCCGACATCACGAGTTCAAGTTCAGTAGCCAGACTGAACGCGGCCGGCGATCTCGACTGGTCGCGCGCGTGCGTGGACGGCTCCCACATCCGCGCGAAAAAGGGGGACCGCTACCTGATCTGCGACAGCAAGGGCACCCCGCTCAAGGTCATCACCATCGCGGCGGACGTCAACGACATCACCCAGACCCTCGCCGGTTCCATAATCGCTGCCCCGCGCCGGGCATCGACCACTACTGTCCAACTCATGCATATGGACGCAGAACGACTCGCGAGTTCCTCGCGCAAGTGGATGACCGCCGCATTCGCGGCCTTCTCTGATGGACCGTCCTCGGAAGACATGGCGGTCCATCACGCAGGTGTAGCCACCGAGCATCTACTGAAGGCGTTCCTCGTCAGTCTGCACCCGACGCTGATAGTCGACGGCAAGGACTTCAATTCGATGCTCTACGCCACGGGGCATGGCGCACTCCTTCAGGTTCGGGGGTCACAGGTCAAGACGATCCAGCTCGGTGAGGCGTATGACCGAGTGCAGAAGATCTTGAAGGGCAAGATCCCCCCGAAGCCCAAGGTCTGGCCGCTTGCTGATGCACGCAATGGCGTTGCCCACTGCGGGTACCACGATCGTGCAGAGGTGAACGTGGTCTTCACCGACTGCATTAAGGTGATCGATCAGCTGCTTGTTGAGCTTGCGATTGGGCCCGACTACTGGGGTGACTACAAGGCGCTGTACGACAAGCTGCTCGGCGAGGGAATGGAAGCTGCTCGTGTTCGGCTGGAGGGCAAGCTTGCCAGAGCCCGGCGCGTCTTCGCGGAGCGGTATGGGCACATAAACGAGAGAGATCGGGAGCTCGTGCTGACCACCGTTGCTCGTGTGACCACTCCGGGGTTCATCGGCGAGTACTCCGCGTCAGCGGCCTGTCCTGCGTGCTCGTCACGGGGCTCGTTGATGGGGCACGACTCCGTGGATGAAGTGAGGTGGGCTGTCATGCTGACACCCCACATCTTTCGGTGCTTTGTCTGCGACCTTCGCCTCGAGCTGGGGGAGCTTCACCTGCTGGTCGTACCCCTTGGAGGCGACGTCGACCTGGACGTTTCGCCCGAGGAATACTACAGCGAGTTCGAACCAGACGAGGATTACGAGCCCGACGGCGACGATGAACCGGACGGCGACGACGAGCCGGACTATAGTGCGCGGCTCCTCGCCTACAGGAAACGGTGACGACCTGGATGGCAGGCCAGTCAGGCGGCAAAGGAGTTCTACACGAACACTGAGAGGGGACGGGATGTTGCCCAATCCTCTCGCGGAGGCTCGTACCTCGGTCTGAGATGCCGGATCAGGCCGGGGGGAGTCTCCGTCCTGCGTTGTCAGTCCCTCCTCCTACGCTCGCCCTTGATCGACCGAAGCGAGGGGAAGGGGGCTGTAATGGAGGCGGTCCGTCGCGGCGAGAGAGGGAAGCAGAAGACCTGGCAGTGGCTGATGGTCCTGACGGCGCATCGGGGGTTGTGCGTCTACTGCGGCCGTTCCGCGGCAGAAACGATCGACCATGAGGAGCCCATCGCCAACGAGGGAGCGGACGTTTGGTGGAACTTCGTTCCGGCCTGCGAGGACTGCAACCGCTGGAAGAAGGGCCGCAGCTCTAAGCGTTGGGTAGTCGACATGGACCTGCACCACAGGTACCCGAAGGCGGGCTTCGCAACCCGAGCCATGCGCCCCGAGGTCTACGCCGGCATCACGAGGCGTGTGGAACGCGTGCAGCGAGAGATAGCTGACACGGACCGCCGTGAGTGGTTCTCACTCCACTACGGGCACGAGAAGCACCGGAACAAGCCCGAGCTGTTCAAGATCCTCGATCGTTGCAAGGCGGAGCTACGCAGGTACCCGCACTACCCCTGGCGGACACCCAAGCTCGACTCCTCGCAGAGCGTCTGCACCCGCCTGATCTGCTGCGGATACCGGCATCCGAAGGCAAAGCGTTTGGTGGCTTTCCTGGAGCCTGAGGAGCGTGCCGCCTTCAAACGGGCCGTCTTCAACGAGCGCGCCCATGAGGGCGATGTGCTCGGTCGGCTTATCCGTGAGTACCTCGCCAACCGGGAGCGCGAGCGCGAGGAAACGGCGTAGTCGTGCAGGCCAATGAAGGCTTGCACAATCTCACCACCACACCGGGCGCTGCCATCCTCCTCTCTGATGAGCAGCGCTACCAGAAGCAGGAAACGGGGGTGCGGGCTTGCCCTGTGGGGTAACTTGAGCCCGGGGTGCGGGAGCTGACCGCGCTGCTGGGCGAACTCGACCAGGTCGCCGAGCGCATCAAGATCACCCGCAAGACGCTCCTAGAACTGCCCGAGGAACCGCCATCGGTGGCCCCGGCACTGCCGGAACATCCAGCCCCCCGCGCAGATCATGGCCGTGTTCGCCCGGGCCAGCGGACCGCTTCGGGCCCGGGGCCTCTGCGAGGCGATGGACCTGCCCAAGCACACCGAGGGCATCCGAGCCAAGCTCAAGCTCCTGGTCGAGCAGGGCATTCTCACCGAGACCGAGCGAGGCTTGTTCACCCACCTGCGGCCGTAACCGGCCGCCGAAACCACGACCAGCCGCCGGCGGCGCTGACCCGTGGCGGTGGTCGCAGCGGCACAGAGTCGGACCCGGCCTACAAGGGTAGGAACGGGCTGGGTTTTCCGTGCCAAGAGATGCGCAATGCGTCCCGGGCTCGCGTGGTGGCGACGAAGAGTTGGCTGCGGCTCTTCTTGATCTCGCGCTCGTACCGGTTGGGGTCGGTCTTCTCGTACTGCTCGACGAGGGCGGTACGCGGAAGGATCCCGTCGCTCGCGCCGATGATCGCGAGCTTCTGGTACTCAAGTCCCTTGAACCGGTGCATCGTGCCGATGTGGACCTCCCCGCCACCCTGCGGACCGTCCTTGGTGAGGGTGGCTGTGGTGATGCCGTGCTTCATCTCCAGGTCGGTGGCGACGCGGCCGGCCATCTCGCCGTCGGTGACGCAGACGGCCATGGTGCCGCTCGGGTCGCGTACGGTGCCGTCCGCGGCGGACTGGGCAATGTCCGCGCGCCACTGCTTGAGAGTCTCGGCGAGCTGGGTGATCTCGTCGGGCCAGTCGGCGCAGGCGACGTACTCGGGGGTGGGGCCGTGCAGCAGGGAGTGGTAGCCATCGAGGGTGTCGGTGCCGTCGTCGAGGTCGTCGTAGGTGGCCCCGCGCACGACCTTGGCGGCCTGGTCGAGGATTTCCTGGGTGGTGCGGTAGCTGAGCGTCAGCTTCGAGGCGCGGCCGCGGATGTGGACACCGACGGTGGAGAGGGTGACCTGCCGGTCGTAGATCCGCTGGTGGGTGTCGCTGGCGATGAAGAGGTCGCCCTCGCCGGACGCGACCATGGCGCGCAGCATCTTCCAGTGGGCGGGGCTGAGGTCTTGGGCCTCGTCGATGACGATGTGCTGGTAGCGATGACGCAGGTAGCGCATGGCTGAGCTGTTGTCGTCGAGGTGAACCAGATCGCCGCCGCCGATGTCCTCCTTGTGCTCGGCACGGATCTTGATCTTGTGGGCGCGTTCCATCTCGTAGCGGGCCGCCCGTTCGGCGGCCTGTGCCCAGGTCTCCCGGCCCAGGCCGTTGAGGCGCAGGGTGAACTGGTCGAGCAGCTTCCAGATGGCGGCACGTTCGGGGCGGGCCAGGGCGCGTCCCATGCCGGCGCGACGGGCCTTGAAGTAGTCCTGGCGGGTCGCGAGGGACTGGCCGAGGACGATCTGTTCCCACTCGTCGAAGAGGAACTCGGCGCCCCAGCGCTGCTCGTCGTGCTCGAAGAGGACTTCGCGCAGTACGTCCAGGGCCCGGTCGTCGGCGATGAGGCTGCGCTGCGAACCGGGCGCGGCATTCTCGGTGAGGACGCTCTGCGCGAGCTGGTCGATGTGCTTGATGTCGACGCGGCCGAGCAGTGCCGGGTCCATGAGCGAGGTGAGTCGGGAGCGCAGGTCGGCCGTGAGGTTCTTGGTGTACGTGGTCAGCAGGATCGGCTTGTTGTGACCGGGGGGCAGAGCGGCGGCGAGGCGGGCCACGCGGTGCAGGGCGACGATGGTCTTGCCGGTTCCGGGGCCGCCGCTGACGCGGGCGGGGCCGCCGTAGTTCCGCTCGACGATCTTGCGCTGAGTGGGGTGGAGGTAGACCTTCCAGGCGCGGAAGTCGCCCTCGGCAAGGACGTTGCGGATGTCGTCGTCGACCGTGGTGACCGCGGTGCGGGTGAGGGCCGCCGCCATGTCGTCCTCGAAGCCCGGCTTGAGTTCGGTGGAGGCGGGCTGGGTGATCTCACGCTCGACCTCGTCCACGGACATGCCGGAGCCGAGGCCGGTGAGGACCTCGGCGGTCAGACGCGGGGCGCCGGCAATGAGGTGGTCGAGTTCCTCGTCGGTCGTGACGGTGAGGGCGAGGTCGATGAGCGCGTCGGCGACACCGAGCCGGCGCAGGTCTTCTGGGGTGCAGCCGACGAGGAGCGGTTCGGCGGGGACGAGCGGTTCCGGCGTCACGACGGGTGCAGGTGTGGGCTCGGCCGGTACGGCCTGCTCGTCCGGAGCCGGAGTGAGCTGGAGGCCGGCGCGCTGGAGGACGCTCTGACCGACGACGCCGAGGTCGACGAACTCGATCTCGCCGGTGATCCGGTTGATGGCTACGGTGAGTTCTTCGTAGACGTCCTTGCGGTGGCGGACGGCGACGATCAGCCACTGTTGGATGCCATCGGCGCCGACACCCGCCCGGGCGAGAAGCGCCCGGTATGAACGGTCGATCTTGGCGCGGAAGATCCGGCCGTCGCCCTTGAGGGGCTTGAGGTCGAGGCTGGGGTGGTCGGGGTCGGTGCGGAATTGGTGACAGAAGTCGTAGAACTTCGTTTTGACCGACGAGTCCATCTTGTAGAGCTCGTTTTCGGCCTTCTGGTAGAGGCTGAGGCGTGCGGTCATCGTGCGGTCCCCTGTTCTTCGGAGTCGGGGCGGGTGGTGGCGTCGGGGAGCGCGGTCAGCAGGGCGTCGAGATCGGCGAGCCAGTCGTCGGCCGATCGGATGGTGAACCCGGCCTCGCGGTAGGCACGCCAGGTCTTGTCGCTCTCCTCGTCCTTGTGGTTGTGCGGCTCGGCCATGACGGCGATCCGACGGCCGCCGTGGTCCCAGGCGAAGTCGGCGAGCCAGCCGCGTTCGCCGAGTTCGTAGCCGTAAGCGGGTGCTTCCTTGCCGCCGTCGGCCAGGGCGTGGGCGAGGCGGGTGAGGGGGGCGCCGGGTTCGTCCTCGTCGAGGTATTCGAGGATCTCTCCGTCCCACAGCAAGTCCCGCAGCTTCGCTTCCAGCGAGGTGGCGTCGGTTGCCTCCACCGCAGGGGTCCGTGGTGCGGGGATGTTGGTGCGGTACCGCACGACCAGCGATTCGAGTTCGCCGGGACCACCGAATGCTCTGAGGACCGAGAGGTCGTACTTCGCCGCGGTGGCCGTGGTCAGCTGAACAGCGTCTCCGTTGTCGTGGGTGAGGAACTGCAGGACGTTGGACCACTGGAGCCAGGAGTGCCAGCGGGCCTTGTGCTGGGGTGTGCCGAGCTGGTCGGGTGCGGTGTCGTCGAGGCAGACCAGGGCGGACCAGTGGCTGGTGGCTCCGTCGACGAGGAAGGCGACGGGGAGACCGGACTGGTCGTTGGTCCGGAACAGGTTGAGTGTGCCGGTGCCTTGTACGGGGGCCGGGTCGATGCCGTCGGTGTGGCCCCAGGCGTCGAGGAGACGGTCGAGCGACTGACGGGTCTGGTCGGGGCTGCCGTTGCCGACGAGGATCTCCTGGCCGGTTCCGAGGAGTCCGCCGACCACGGCCGATGCCCGCCTGCCCCAGGCTGCGTCGTCCGGACTGCGCAGGTAGGCGAGGAGCATGGTCATCGGATCGGCGAACGCGGTGGTGGCGAGATCGTCGCCACCGCGTTCGGCATGGAGCTGCTTTGCGATGTCCTGGGCGCTGTGCGGATAGGGCGGCCATACCGGCTCGGCTGGCTCTCGCCCTGAGGGGGCCTGTGCCGTGCTGGCCTGCCGCTCGAAGGCGTCGAGGTCGTCCCAGGTGAGCTGGAAGACGATGCGCCCGTCGGCCCGGAGCCGGTTGCGTTTGCCGGCGTCGCCGGCGAGCCGGTTGTACCGGCGGGTGGCGTGGTAGCGGTGTCCGTCGAGGTAGACGGTGATCTTCTGCTTGGGGCCCTCGGTGCGTTCGAAGGTGAAGTCGGTACGGGTGAACCCTTCGTTGCGCTGGGCGGTCAGACGCCAGCCGTGGACGGCGCCGACCTCGTCGAGACGCAGGTAGGCGCTGTTGGTGCCGCTCTCCTCCAGGACGGCGTCGCCGCGCGGGCCGGCCCATCCCCGCAGGGCGGTGAGGAAGCGGGCCTCGAGGTCGGACTCGACCTGTCCGTCGAGGCCGATCTGGTCGGTGTTGCCGACCCGTTTGGTGTTCCAGGCGTCGGATTCGGTACCGAGGAGTTTGTCGAGGATCTCCAGGGCGGCCTGGCGGGAGACGCGGTCGATGTGCTGTTCGTCGGCGTAGCGGTACAGGCAGCGGTGGCAGGCCGGAGCGGCCTCCCCGTTGCAGGGGCACTCCTCGATAAGCCGGCGCGCACCCTCGAGTACTTGCCGGAAGGCTGCCGGGGCGGTGAGCCGGTCGAGGTAGCCGGTGCCGTGCGGAAGGCGGTCGTACAGGACCAGGAAGTGCCGCTTCTCCGCGGTGCCGCGGTCCGGCATGGTGGCGAGGGTGGTGTCGAGGTGCTGGGGATCGCCGCCGAAGGCTTCGTCCACGCCCAGGCGTAGGGCCGCCTGGAAGGAGTGGACCCGCTCCTCGACGAGGACGGTCGCGGCGGGCAGCAGGATGCGCAGGGCTTCGGTTTCCAGCTCGTGAGCGAGCAAGACGGGTTCTTGGGACACGTCCTGTTTGCCGCGCCTCAGCGGGCACCAGGGGGCGTGGTGCTTGACTTCACGTTGGCGATTCGCGGAGTTGTCGACGGCGTCGCGGTCCTCGTCGAAGACCGGCCGCCCATCGGCGGTCGCGGCCCCGCAAGCGGTGCACACGTGGAACGGGGCGATGCGCACGGGCCGCCCGGCAAGCTGGTCGTTTTCCTGGGCTCCGATGCTGAGCGGTCCGGCGTTGACGCGGCGGATGACGGCGTGGCGGGTGTAGTCGACGCCGAAGATCTCCTTGGTGTGCCGCCAGGACTTGCCCGGGACGAAGTCCTTGGGGGCGATGTCGACCATGTCCACGACGGTGTAGAAGCGGCGATCGCGGTCGTCGCTCTCGTCGCCGATCCTGGCGTCCTCGCGCTTGTCGCGGGCGGTGACGACGCTGGGCTGGACGATCTGCCACAGGCTGCCGGAGTCGGCGATGCCCGCCTCCCCACAGCGGGGGCAGGGGGTGATGTCGTGCTCGGCATTCTCGGTGCGGACGTAGCCGCACGAGGGGCAGAAGCGCCAGTGACGCCAGTCCTGGTCCCGGCTGGTGACGATGTCGATGCCGGTGATCCGGTGCTTGTATCCCTCGGCGTAGAAGGTGTTGCCGGGGGCGAGTTCGGACAGGGCGAAGCTGCGTGGGCGCCCGTAGGAGAACGGCTTCGACTTGTAGCTGTCCCGCCCGTCGGGTGTGGTGCCCTCGGGCCAGTAGACAGTGGCCTCCAGGGTGGTCGTGGCGTCGATGAGGGCGTAGTTGGGCAGCAGACCGAGGTCGCACAGCACGGTCTGGGCGGGCTGTCGCTGACGCGTGGCTCCCTGCTTCGAGAGGGCGCCCAGCTCGGCCTCCAGTTCTGCCTTCGTACGCGCCTGCTCGTCGTCGCCTTCCTTGAGCTCGTCGATGGCCGAGCGGATCGTACGGATACGGGTGCGGAGCTTCTGGTTCTCGCGCTCCCACTCCCGCTCGGCTTTCTCGATGGCGCTGCGGATGCCCCGGACCGCGTACTTCTCCAGCTCCTCCTGGGCGGTCTCGCTCACTCCGGCCGGGAACAGCGCGAGGAAGCCCGCGACGAGCTCCTCGCCGTGGGCGAGGGCAGCTTCGGTGAAGTCGGCGAGGTAGCCGGAGGGGCCGAAGAGCTCGTCGACACGGCGTGACAGAGCGGCCAGCGGCTTGCCGTCCTCGCGCAGCAGGCGGCCGCGTGCCGCGAGATCGAGGAGGTGGGCGGTGAACTGGCGGCGCAGGATCTCGATAGCCGACAGGTACGAGCCCGGCGGCACGATCCGCCCGTCGATCATGTCCCGCGGCCGGTCGAGGAAGTACAGGTCGCGGCGGGAGCGATCGGGGATGGTCAGCAGGAAGGCGTTGCCGGTACGGCGCCCGGCCCGGCCCGCCTGCTGGGCGTAGTTCGCCGGCCGTCGCGGCAGGGCGCCGAGGACGACGGCGGACAGGTCGCCGATGTCGATGCCCATCTCCAGGGTGGGCGTGCAGGACAGCACGTTGGGGTCGTTGAACCCCTCGCCCTTGCGGAAGGCGTCCTCGACGCGTTCACGCTTGGCGCGGGAGAGCAGGCCGGTGTGTTCGGCGGTGATGACCTGGTAGGTGCCGGCTCGTCGGTACAGGCTGCGGTAGTAGTCGTCGCGGTAGTCGCGGTCCCGGTCGTGCCGGTCCACGGTCTCCAGCCACCGGTCGCCCGCGACCAGGCGCCCGGTCGAGCAGCGGTACGACTGGCAGGGCTGCCCGTGGTACTGCGCCAGCAGCGCGGGATGGACGGTCTGCTCCCAGAAGCACTTCGGGCAGCGCACATACGCCTCGTTGACCTGTGCTTCGGACAACAACTGCAGGCGGACGGCGCCCGGCTGGAGGCCGTAGACGCGGACGGCCGTGTCGTTCGGGGTGCGCGCCGCGAGCAGCCCGGCGTCGGTGAGCCGGGGCAGCAGCCGCACCCAGAAGTCGTCGGCCTGCTCGCGGGTCATGTCGAAGCAGCGCTGGGCCCAGGACTGGTACCAGGACAGGCGCCCGGCGGCGAAGTCGAACTCGCTCTTCTGCTTGGGCCGGGCCAGCAGGAAGCTCGGCGCGGAGACGCCCCGGGGAAAGGCCTTCATGCCGCGCGGGCGGCCGCCCCAGATGAAGTAGCGGCTCGTGCCCGCCTCGTCGAGGAACTTGTCCAGCCAGCGGTGCCCGACCGCTCCCCGCGTACGCAGCCGCTCCAACAGACCGCGCAGGAAAGTCAAGTACCGGGCATCGTCGTGCGCGGTGAGGGCAAGCCCCTGGTGGGTGGACTCCTCGTGGGCGGCACGCACGGTCGCGACGGCCGCCCGCTCGTCGGGGATACCCACCCAGGCGGCAGCGGTGCGGGTCAGTTCGAGGGTACGGCCGTTGCGCGAACGGTGGCCGAACTCCATTACGGCCTCGAACGCGAACCGCTCACCGATCAGATCCCAGGTCCTCTTGTTCCCGCCGCGGCCCTTCCCCGACAGCAGCCGCGCTACTCCCGCATCGTCGTGCAGGTCCGGCGGGACGACGGCGGCAAGCGTCTCACGGTCGGTGGTGGACACGACGACATCGGCAACGAGGTCGTTCAGCGCAGTGGACCGCTGCTCGCTCAGGTGCTTGGTGAACAGCGCCCGCAGGGAGAAGGTGTACGAGCGGGACGCGACGAAACCGGCCCGGTGCGCGGCATCCTGCACCGAGCCGTTGAACATCAGCGTCTTCGTCTCACGCTGCTCCTTGTCCATCTCCCCGCCGGTGAAGAGCTGGGTGATGGACGCGGCGGCGAGCGCGGCTGCGCCCGTACCGAGGAAACGGATGGCGTTGTGCGTGCCGCACGCCGGGCACCAGTCGTCCTTGGCAGCACGTTCCGCGGTGTCCCCGAGCTGGACGAGGACGAAGACCGAATCGGGGCCGGCGGGCTGCGGGTTGCCCTCGTCGTCGTAATCGCCCTGAGGATCGGGCAGGCACAGACGACGGGAAGAACCGTCGAGCACCATGAGTACGCCCGCGCCACTGGTGGTCAGCGACCTCTGCGCCGCCCGGTCCATGGCGGTGCGGCCGTTGCCCTCGCGCGCCTCGTTGTCCGTGGCCGCCACCAGGGTGCGCACCTTGGACTTGTTGGCCGTGACGGTGGCCCGGCGGATCTTGTGTGCCTCGAAGCTCAGCTCCTCCAGGTCCGACTCGGGAGCGAGTACCGACCAGCCGGAGCGCCCGCACTCGCGGCAGTACACCGCCGGCAGGAAGACCTTGGTGTCACGCGAGGTGGTCGTGTCGGGCGTCGTACGCAGTCGGCTCTCCGCTCCGACCATGTCCCAGGCGAACTCCGCCTTCGGCCAGGGCAGTACGCCCCTCAGCATGCGTGTGACGGACCGTGCCCACTGGTGCACCTCGACCTGGGCGAAGGGGCGGCTGATCCCGGCCGGCGTGTCCGGGTCGCGTGCCATGGACAACAGGGCGACGAGGCGGGCGAGTGCCACCGCTGCGACCTGCGGCCGCGTCGTGATCGCCTCGTCCCAGCTCTTCGCCCCGCTGCGGCGCATCACGTCGAGCACCTCGTCGTAGGTGCACGTCGTGCCGTCGAAGGCCTTCAGTACCGCATACGTCAGACGGTTGCGCTTGAGCGCGGCACCAAGGACGACCGGATCGGTGGTACGGACGCCGGTGACAGCCTCGGCAAGGTCCGCAAGCGCCTCCGGGCCGGAGGCCGGATCCGGCAGGGCGGTCAGTGTCTCGGGGGGTGCGGCCTGGCCGGGAAGGAACTTCGCGTCCGTGACTGTCTCATCGAGTATGAACTCGTCGACGGTCAGCCGGTTCTCACCGACGATCGCCTCTTCGGTGAACTCGGCACCGAAGACGTTGCCGGCCACGGAGAGCAGCTGCCGCACCCCGTCGGCGTCGGTACCGGAGGCGAGGGTCGCGGAGGTCGCGACGGGAGTGATCGTGCCGAGCGGCTTGCCGGGCTGGTTCGCGCCGACGGCGATGGCGAGGCGGCGCAGCAGCATGGCCACGTCGGTGCCCTGCGCGCCGTCGTAGCTGTGGAACTCGTCGACGACCACATAGCGGATGTCGCTGTTGTCCCACAGCGTCGCGTCGGCTCCACGCTGCAGGAGCATGTCGAGCATCTTGTAGTTGGTGATCAGGATGTCCGGCGGCGACAGCCGCATGTCCTGCCGGCGCGTGTAGACGCGGTCGTAATGCGTCGCCGCCTTGTCCCCGATGTACAGGCCGGCGCGTACGCCGCTCAACTTGTCGTATTGGGTGAGCAGTTCGTTGATACGGGCTGCCTGGTCGGTGGCCAGGGCGTTCATCGGGTAGAGGAAGATCGCCTTGACCCCGTTGTTCCCGGCCGCGCGCTCGCGGGCGCAGTGGTCGAGCACGGGGTAGAGGAACGACTCAGTCTTGCCGGAGCCCGTGCCGGTCGTGACGAGCGTGGGCTGAGGTACGTGCCCACCCTTCGTGGTGAGCCGGGCGAAGGCACGGGCCTGGTGCGCGTACGGCGTCCAGCCGTCCGTACGTACCCAGTCCAGGTGCTGCTGCCAGCCGTCGTCGGCCGGGGTGAAGGGGGTGCGGAGGCGAAGGTACGGGCCACGGAACATGCCCGTCGTCTCGTCCCCGAGGAAGGCATGCAGCGCCTTGCGGGCGCCCTCGTCGGCGAGGCCGTACGTCGTGGACAGGTACTGGAGCAGGCTCTCTTTCAGCCCCTGTGCTTCGAGGGTCGGCCTCACGGGGTCGGGACCTCCATCTTCTCCGGGTCCCACAGACCCTTGTTCACGGCTTCGTCGAGGCGCTTCTTGAAGTAGGCGTGGGCTTGACGCATTTCGCGCTCGCGCTTGGCCTTGTAGAAGGGGGCGGTGTAGCCGTCGGGGGCGGGGGTGGACTCTGGGGCGTCAAGATGCAGCTCAAGCCCCTTCCAATGCTGAGCAGTCTGTCCCGTACCGAATGCATGGTGATCAGCCGCCAGTTGGCGACCATGACCGTCGAAGTACAGTTCCTCTTCTCGTTCCGCCAGTACCGTTAGTCGGGCTAGGTAAGCCGCCGTCAGTGCGTCCGCAGACAGGCCGATCCAAACGGCTACCAGTGCATCTATTTCAACTAGCGCTGCACGTCGCTCTGCTTCGGTGCGGAGAGCGGTTGAGGCCGACCAGCGAGGATAGACCGCGTTGAGCGGGCGCACTTGCGGCCAGTCGATGGCCCACTTCTCAGAAAGCCAAGAGAACTGGAAATGATTTTCCCATAGATCAGCATAGGCATCCGACAAGCAGTTAAGGCGGGCCGATCGGAGGCTCAGGGCATTCGCCAATGGATGATCGAGACTGGGGGCAGGAAGGCGAAGGGCTCCGGGTTCACGCAAATCCGTGATGCCGAAGGCCCGCAACATGTAGTCGAGGGGCAAGGACGCCCAGAACCCGGAAACCAGGAGAAGTCGCCGTTCACTATCGAAGGCAATTGAGTGGACGCCGTCAACGTGATTCGCACCCGGCGGAATCAGCGCGGCATTCAATACACGTTCGGTCTTTCCATCATTCCGACGACGAAACGCCAAGCGGAAGTGTCGCGCGTGCGGAATGCCCTGCCAGAGTTTCCATGCCGAGGTCTTTGACTCAAACGTACCCCGATCACAGGCTCGCGCCATTTGCGTTGCCGGGATGAAATTGGCGGGGATCTCAGTCAGGTCTACCCGCTTGCCGTTAGAAGTCAGCTCGGGATCCTGCTTGAAGAACGGAGCGCCGGGTCCGAGGTGTGGGCCATGCAGAATTACCTCATCCCAAGCGGAAGGCCGCGAATGCAACTCCTCGATGAGGCCGGACTTGAAGTCGGCTGTCTCGTTGTAGCCCTGGCTCAAGCTGATTTCGCTACCTCGAAGGCGAACCGGATAGGAGCTCATAACCTTGGCAGCCCGCTGCTCACTTGTGGTCAGCGGATACATGATCTCTACTTCCTCGACCTCATGTTCGCCACCCTGCTGTTCATGCCATAGGGCAAGAGTGTCAGGGGTCACGTGAACAATACGCGCCTTATGAGGGCGCGTATCGAAGTTCCCGTCAAACTTGATTCCCGGCTCGGGACCATCGCCATCGTGACGAAGGGACTCATTGAGGACCTCTGCGCGATACAAGAAACTTAGATGCTGGAAGTTGACGCCCTGGCGAGGGCCGTAGATATTGGCGGCGAACTCCTTCTTATGCCCAACGGGCTGAGCAAAGGCCCAGTTAGAAACGTTTACGTACGCCCCATGCACGCGAAGCCGCCTATATGCTTCAGCGCGAATGCGCCGCGTTGCGTCACCCTTAAGGTGACCATCCGGGTGCACCAAACCAATCGCCCCAGAGCTCGTAGCATGGTTCCAGCATTGCACCATGAAACGCGTGTGAAGATAGGGTCGAGTTCCACCAAGGATCGGGTAGACACTAGGGCTCGCATAGAAACTAGCCAAGGCGCTATCGTTACAAGCATCCCTCATGACCTCAACGCGCTGACTGGGGATATCCACGATCGAGTCCTGGATCATTTCCGTCTGCATTTGAGTCAAACCTGTATCCAGGGAAAGAGTTGGCTCGAACTCGGCAAAGCTGGCATTCGAGTTCCACGTAATCTCCACCCAGGGCGGGTTACCCACCTGCAGATCGAAACCGCCCGCCTCGCCGGCGAACACACCCGCGAAGTCCAGCTCCCAGTGCAAGAAGCCCTGCTCCTCGGCGATGTCGCGGACGACCCGCATCCATGGATACCGCGTCTCGACCGCCTTCAGCGCATCGTCCATGCCCATCTCGACCTGGACCAGGTCTTCGAGGAGCGCCAGCTCCGCCAGGGAGTCGATGGATGCGGCAAAGCCGTCCTCCCGAATGGGCTCCGTGCCCACCATGGACTCCAGGAAGGCGATCCAGTCGTCCAGGTCCGCAAGCGGGATGACGTCACGCCGGCGTACTGGCCCACGGGGATTCCTAGGCACGGAGGGGGTACGTGCCTTCTTGAGCTTCTCCTTTTTCACTAGCTCGTCATCGGCCCCGTCCTCCTCCCCCAAGGACATCTGGTCACCGTCCATGGCGAACAGCATCCGGCTCTCGACGAATCGAGGCACGGCCGTGGGCTCAGGCGCAGGCAACCGCGTCTCGCTCTCGACGGCCGGGCCAGCCACCCCAGCCACACCGGCCACCGACGACAACAGGGCGTCCAAGTCCGCCCCCGCCTCCCCCGCCACCACTGGTGCCGTGGCGTACTCCGCGTCCGTCCCGTCCAGCAGGCCCACCTTGTCCAGCGGCCAGAACCACAGCGCGCACCAGGCATCCATGACCTGCTTGAGGCGCCAGTACGGGGAGCCCTCCGCCTCGAAGAGGTCCTTGAAGACCTGTTCCTTGGTCAGCGGCAGGCTCTTGTCCGCGTTCTGCTTGTCGTGGCGGAGGAAGGTGTACTCCTCCGCGTCCTCCTCGCGGTCGGTCCCCCAGACGTCTATGGTGCGGGCAATCTCCTGCTCACTGAGTTCCATGCGCTTGGCGACGAGCGTCCACAGAGACTCGACGCGACGGGCCGCGGCCTGCAGCTTGGCGAGCTGGCTCGCCTTGCCGCCTGTCGTCTTGGGCTTGGTCTGAACGCCCTTCTTCCACGCCTTCAGCTGGTCCACCTGTGGCCGGGCCAGTTGCTCGACCAGCTTCTTCGCGTCGCCGCTCGCCCCTGCGACCGCACCCCACCCGGGCGTCGGCAGGAGGAACTGGTGGACGGCCCCGTCCGGCAGCGGCTGTTCGGCGCCGCCCCCGGCCGCCCGGAACGGCAGCTTGGTCGGCGTCTGCGCGCCGATGGTCCGCTCCTTCTTGATGCGCTCGGCCTCGTACACCCAACGCCGCGCCCCGATGAGGGAGTTGCCGCGCCGCAGGTGCAGGCCGAACCACGGGGCACGCATACCGGGGTGCATGGTGTTGAGCCACAGCGATACCTCGGCGAGCTCCACACCCGTCTCGTTAAGGTCGATCCCGTACGCGTTGTGAAGGGCGATGTACGCCTTCACCTTTTGCTTCGCTTCGAGTGCCTTCGACGTGTCCAGGTTGATGCCCAGCTCCTGCTGGCGGCGCTTGAGGTACTCCTCGGCGACCTGGTTGATCGCCTCGTTGAGGAATGCGCCGGAGCCCAGGGCCGGTTCGCAGATGGTGTAGCGCAGGAGATCGCTCGCGCGGGTCCGGACCGTGTTGCCGTCGGCGTCCCTCTCCTGGTCAAGGCGGTGCTTGAGCGCCAACTCGACAGTGACCTTGGTGAGGGACTCGGGGGTGTAGTATGAAGCGGATGTCTCACGGTCGCGGCCGGCCAGGCGGTAGACGAACCGGCCCGGTGCGTACTTCTTGGGGCCGCGCAGGCCGTGCTGTTCGGTGTCCTGGGCGGAGTACACAACGTGCGTGTTCTCCCGGTAGTCGTTCAGTCGGTCTGAGGGGACGAGCCAGGAGCCCTTCTCGGGGTCGCCGTACTGCTTGCCAGCCTTCTTGGCGCCGGGCTTGGCGACCTCGGCCAGCTCCCTCTTCTCGTCGATGATGCCGGTGTACGACATCAGACCTTCGTAGACGGCGCCGAGCTGGTTGATGCCGAGGTTGCGGTAGGAGATGAAGCCGCCCTGCCGGCCCTTCTGGCCGGCCTCCTTCAGGGTGAGAAGACGCAGCACCTGGTGCAGGGCCTCGTTGCGCAGCCGCAGGTCCAGCCACTGCGGTTCCTCGTCCCCGCCCTCGTCCCATCGGGGGTCCATGACGCCAGTGCCGATGAGGGTGATCGCCTTCGGGTCGAACAGCTCGCTGCGCAGCGGCTCGAAGCGGAGGCCGCGCTGTTCGCTGCGCTCGGCGGCGGGCTTGTCGTCGTCCGCCTCGGTGCCGTGCGGACGATGTCCGAAGTTGACCTTGTTGAAGAGGACGTCGAGAGAGGCGTAGAGATGGAAGCCGCCTCGGCTGCCCTCGTCGACCAGCTTTCGCTCGCGCGCGACCAGCTCGCGCAGCCGGGCGATCGAGTAGCCGGCCTCGTAGGTGGAGTCATCGGCGGGCAGGATGCCCAGCTCGGGGCGGGCCTCCGCGTACAGGAGGAAGAGGATGCGGTAGAGGTAGCGCAGGGATTCGCGGGTGAGCTGCTTGGCGAACGGGCCCTTCTTGAGGTTCTCGATCTCCCTCGGCTTGACCTTCGCCTCGCGCAGGCGGTCGAGTACTTCGTTCGCGATGATCTCGACCGACTGCTGGAGTCCCTTGCGCAGCTCGGAGTTGACGCCGACGGCGTTGTCCCGGGACGCCTTCAGCAGCTCGTCGATGCGTCGGCCCTTGCCGTCGGGGCGGG
The DNA here is from genome assembly GCF_040655115.1 of Streptomyces atratus. Classification (GTDB taxonomy): domain Bacteria; phylum Actinomycetota; class Actinomycetes; order Streptomycetales; family Streptomycetaceae; genus Streptomyces; species Streptomyces atratus_D. Next base: position 62,858 of record NZ_JBFAJH010000042.1, read on the forward strand.
GCACGAGCATGTCGTGGGAGAAGAGAGCGGCGAGGAGGGAGAGTTCGCCTGCCTTCGCCGTGTCGTTGCGGGCGAGGGCCGCGTCCAAGTTTGCGGCGAGGTAGCGGCCTTCGGCCCAGGCGCCCCGGTCGGCGAGAACGAGCACGCCGCCGCACAGCATCAGAACGAAGCGGGGTGCGTCGCCGCCGGGTTCGTGGAGTTCGCTCTGGAAGAGCCAGCCGGCCAACTTCTCGCCGGCTTCGAGGAGGCCGTCGGTGGTCTTGAGGGGGTGGAGGAGCCGTCCGGCCTCGTCGGGGTCGAGGACGTCGTCGAGGGAGGCGGTCCAGCCGCAGTCGAGGGCGACGATGCCGTCTCCGTGCCACGCGGCCTGGAGTTCGTACTCCTTGCCGGCGTTGTGCACGGTGATCGGCTCGGGCCGTCCGCCGTAGCCGAGGGCCTTGAGGACGGTGGTGTGCCAGGTGGTGATGTGCTCGGCCCACTCCCCCGTCGGGTCGTCGTAGGTGCTGCCGGGCTCTTCCTGCTGGGCACGGGAGCTCAGGAAGGGGCGCACGGTGGCCAGGTAGTTGCCGCGGAGCCGGGGAAGGAGTTCGCGCGGGGTGGGCCGGGGGTCGTGGGGGTCGGTCTCTCGGCCGGTCCACAGGGTGAACAGGCCCTCGTCGCCCGCCTTGCCCTTCTTGAGGGTGTTCTCCAGCTCCTCGCTGAAGTAGTGGGCGGAGAGGTATTCGCCGCGGTTGGCGAAGGAGTCGTAGGTGTAGCTCATCGTGCGGACTCCTCGGCGTGCACAGTGGTGGTGTGAAGGGGTTCGAGGATGCAGAGGACCCGCAGCATCGGGTCTCCCTCGGTCCGCAGGCGGCGTACGAGGTCGCGGCGGCGGGCGGCGGTGTCGTACACCTGCTGTATGCGGTGCTGCTGGTTGCCGACGGCGATCAAGGCGTCCTGCTCCCAGACCTGCACCCGGTCCTCGTACGGGGCGAGGTAGGAGTCGACCTGCTTGTCGTAGTCGGCTCGGCGCTCGCGCAGGTGGGCCTCGGCCGCGTCGACGGCCGCGGGAACGAGTCCCTGGAGGAGGTCGGGGGCGACGGGCTGAGCGCGGCCGGGCATGTCGGGGCCGACGCCGCAGGCGGCGAGGAACGCCGAGTCCATGCGCCATACGCGGGGGTTGTCCTCGGCGAGCCCGGTGACGGCCATCCACTCCACGACCGTCGGCTTGCCCGCCGCGTTGGAGTAGACGCCTTGGAGGAGGTAGACCGGGCCGGTGAGGGCTTCTGGCAGGGCGGCGTCGATCCGTTTGGCCTTGGCGGTGTCGGGTCGGTAGGCGAGGACGAACGCCTCGTCGTACTGGAGCTTGGCTAGAACCTTGTCCGTCATCCAGTCGAGCACGGGGTGGATGTCGGAGACGTAGGAGACGTTGGGCCACTGGGAGGTGGGCTGGTCGGTCTTGCCCTGCTTGGCGTTGCGGGCGGCCTCCAGGCGGTCGGCGGCGTACTGCTTGTCGAAGGTGATGCTCAGCGTGCCGTCGTCCTTGGACGTCGTGAGGATCTTCTCCTGCTCCAGGTACGACTTCGGCAGCGCCCGGAAGCGGTACTGCAGGTCGTCGGGCGGAGTGAACTCTATTCGGCCATGGGCCGTTTCGGGCTTCCAGCCGAGGGCCGCGCGCTCGGCCTCCGGGTAGATGAGGTCCATCGCGGCGTGGAAATACGCCTTGGTGCCGGTGAAGACGTGGGGCACGTCGGCCTCGGGGACCGGGGCCGTGCCGAGGGTGGCAGGAGGGGCCGCCGGGTCGGCGAGCCGGGCGTTGGCGCCGGCGAGGAACCCCGCGAGGACCCCGCCGGACTCCTGCTGGGACTGCTTGATGGAGCGCTCGACGGTACTGCCCTTGATGAGATCGCGGGTGAGGCGGTCCTCTTCCTTCTTGTCGTTGTAGAGGCCGGTGACTGCCTCGGCGCTGCCCTCGCCGGTCTCGATCTCGTGCGCCTGGGCCTCGCGCTGCAACAGGCGGGAGCCGACGAGCCGGTCGTCGAGCGTGAGTATCTCGCCGCTCTCCTCGTCGCGCCTCCAGGGCACGTCGGCGGTGAGGGTGAGGGCGCGGAACTCGGGGCTGACTGCCTGCCCGTAGCGGTCGATGCGTCCGTTGCGCTGCTCGATGCGGATGAGGGACCAGGGCAGGTCGTAGTGGATGAGGTCGTGGCACTGGTGGTGCAGGTTGACACCCTCGGAGGCGATGTCGCCGGTGAACAGCAGCCGTACCGGCTCTTCGAGCCGGCCGAAGCGATCGATGATCTCCTGCTGTTGCTGGTCGTTGGTGGTGTCGCCGTGCATGACCTCGACGGCTCCGCCGTACGCCTTCCAGGGACGTGTCGCGTCGGCCTTCGTCTCGTTCTTCTTCTTGAAGCCGAGCCGCTCCGGGACCTCCCGGGCCAGCCAGTCCAGGGTGTGGACCCGCTCGGAGAAGACCACGACGCGGCGCTCGGAGCGCGGGCCGACACCGAGGTCGTCCTTCAGCGTGCGCACGAGAGCGTCGAGCTTGGCGGAATCCTGGTCGGTGAAGTCCGCGACCAGTGCCTCCAGCTCCGCGAGCGCCATGCTCTCGGTGGCGAGAGCGGCGCGGCGCTCAGGAGTGTCCGCTTTCGCCTTGCCCTTCGCCGTACGGCTCTTCGGGTCGTCCAGGTAGGTGCGGCGGCTGGAGAGGGATTCCCGCAGAGCTACGTGGGAGGAGAGGAACGCCTTCAGGAAGTTGTAGCCGACCAGCGGATCGGCGCAGACCGACGAACGGTCCAGGTTCCCCGGGGTCCACTCGCTCGCGAGTTTCTCCAGGACGGCGACCTCTTTCGGCGTCGCCGGAGCCGGCACCGGCAGTGAGTCGCCGCGTTCGGCCCAAGGCTTGCCCTTGAGGCTGTCGCGTACCTCGCGGTCGGTCTTGGTGCGCCTGATGTAGAGGTGGTCGAGGTCGGCGACCTTGTAGTTCTTGGGGTCGGCGATCGCTGCCGGGTCGAGCATCCGGATCAGCTCGGCGAAGGATTCGGCGTCACCGTTGTGCGGAGTGGCGGAGGCCAGGATCAGCGCATCGGTCTGCTCGGCGAGGCGGCGGGCGAGGCGGTTGTTACGGGTGCCCTTGTTCACGAGGTTGTGGGACTCGTCGATGACCACCGCGTCCCAGACAATGTTCTCCAGGTGGTGGGCGTACGTCGCCGACTTGAGTGTGTCGACGGAGACGATGACGCGCTTGAAGTGGGCGAACGGATTCCGTCCTGCCGGGATCTCCTGCTGGATGCGCTGAATGCCCGTGGAGTCCAGGCGCACCAACGGCAGGGAGAAGCGGGTCCACAACTCACGCTGGAACTGCTCCAGCACATGAGCGGGCGTGACCACGAGGATGCGCTCGCCGCGCCCTCGCCGGATCAGCTCCGAGAGCGTGATGCCGATCTCCAGCGTCTTGCCCAGACCGACTACGTCGGCTATCAGCAGCCGGGGCTGCGGGTTGCGCATGGACAGCGCCAGCTCGGCGGGGCGCAGCTGATGCTGCTGCTGGTCCATGAGGAAGGAGTCGGCAAGGGCGATGCCGTGCTCGGTCTGCGGCAGCGCGGTCTTCCGTATGACCGCCTCCAGGTGGAGGCGGGCTTTGGCGTGTTTGGAGGTGTCGTCGGGTGCGAGCCGGGTCTTGCGTGGATCGAGCACCTCGATCATGTCCAGCCCGGAGTAGAAGACCGCATCCGTGCCACGGACGAACGAGGAAACGCCGCTGACCTCGACCATGAGTCCGTCACGGGACTCCGAGACGGACTTCACGAGCCACTGCTCGTGTCGGATGCGGACCTGGGCGCCGGGGGCGAAGACCGGCCTGGCGCCGGCTGGGTATGCCGACTGCCCGGGATCGGCGTCGCGCCCTTCAGGGATTTCGGGCTGCATCGCCGTGGTCACGTGGTGCTCCTCTGTGGACTGTGCTCGTGATGTGCGGTGTGGTCAGGTCGGGTCGGCCTTTGAGGCGGCCGAGTGGGTCGGACGGGCGTCAACGAAACAGCGGCCGCGGCGGCCCTCGCCCTTTCCGTCGTCCCGGACGGTCTTGCCGGCGGAAGGACGGAAGGGCGGTTCAGCGCTTCGGCCAGGCGAGTGCCGGCCCTACCGCGTAGCGCTCGCGCAACTCCTCGGCGACCTTCCGGGAAGCGGGAGGGCGGCTCCTTCGTGGTGTGGGCACAACCGGGCTTTCGCTCTCGGGCTCGGGTACCTGCACAGACACAGGCGGGAGCGGGCTCGCGATGTCGCTTTCCACCGGAGCATCGGAACCGGGCTCATCCCCGGGTGGCGAGGCAGGGATGTCCTCCCCCCGGAACGCTGGCTCTTCACTCAGCAGCTTCTCGAGCAAGTCGAGCCGATCCAGCATCGGTCCGTCGGGCTGCGGGAGCACCATCGTGGAATGGTCCTTCGCCGTCGTCTCCTGGATCAGAGCACGCCGTGCACGAGCCGGACTCGTACCCAACTCGCGCATGAGGTCGGCACACTGCCGGGTCACCTCCTCCAGGGAGGGGCGGCCGTCCGCCTTGTGCGCCAGCATGCCCGCCACAACGGGGGCAAGTTCATCGGGCAGCCTGGACAGGTCGGGGCCGATATCAGGGTTGACCACCTGCGCGGCGACGGCCTCCCACCGTGCGCCGTCGTACGGGTAGTGCTCGGTCGCCGCGTACAGAAGTACGGTGCCCAGGCCGTACACATCAGCTGCCTGCGTCACGTCCAGCTCGCCCAGAGCCTGCTCGGGCGGCATGCAGCGAACCGTACCGATGACCATGCCGGCCTGCGTGAGCGTCCCCTTGGACGCTCCGACGAAAGCGCCGAGGCCGAAGTCGATGATCACCGGTCCGAAGTCGCCGAGGATGACGTTCTGCGCCTTCAGGTCGCGGTGCACCAAGCCCGCGGCATGCACAGCGGCAAGCCCTTCGGCCAGCAGCGCGCCAAGGCTCGCCACGAGCGGCGCGGACAGCGGACCCCGGTCCCGTACAACGTCGGAAAGCGGGCGGCCGGGGACGTAGTCCATGGCCAGCCAGGGCTGCTCGGCAAACGGGTCCGCCTCGATGAAACGGGCCACACGTCCGGTACCCGAGATCGTGCGCGCAATCGCCGCCTCGCGTTCGAACCGGGCGCGTGTGTGCGGATCCGTGCGGTCGGGCCGGATCACCTTCACGGCTACCGGTTCGCCCGCGACCGAGTAGGCGAGGTACACCTCCCCCATACCGCCCGCGCCGAGCTGCCGCTCGACGAGGTACGGACCGATACGCGACGGCACGGCCGCACTGCTCACTGCATCCCCCTGGCTCCCCGAAGGCCAGTACGACCCCGCTCAGAGCACACACGCATCTCGCAACAGAAGAAGCAGGGCCGCGGGGACGGGGGTACCGGCGGATCACTCCTACAGCCTACTGATCAGCGTCCGTTGGAGAAAACAATCGCGTCAAACTGGGCTCTATTCCAGGACCGGCGGGCCGTCGACACGATCTCGAAGCCCAAATCGCAGGCACCTGACACCCGGTGCAGGGCCGCTGCGTCCGGCCCGATGGCCACGGGGATGCCGTGGCCTCGGGCCGAACAGAAAGGCAGACTCCACGCATTTACGACGCCTGACAGGTCAGCCGCCGTAGCCGTCATCGGTAGCCCGCTTCCGGTGACGATCAGGGTCGTAGATCGCGGTGGGAAACGGCGCGATTCCCAGGGCATAGAAGCCGTACTCCACTTGCTGGTACCACGCTCGTTCGCTCTCAAGCTCCTTGGACACCTGAGCGGGTACTCCGCCGGTGTGGTCGCCGGTCGACACCATGACGACGAACGACGTGCCCTCGTCTGCTGGGTCAGACGGATTAGCGATCACCGTGAAGTCCCAGGTTGCTGCGCCGGGGACGTCCGAGCCGGCATCCAGGCGCCGCAGGACGAACGTCGGCTGTCGCAGCAGTACTCCGGACTGTGCCCGGATCGCCATCGTCTTCTGTCCCACGATCCGCCAGGGTGGCTCTGGGCGCGTGTGGTGAACGTCGGAAAAGAGTTGGTCCCGCAGTTCCGAGTACTTGGCGGCTGTCTGGGCGAAGGCCCTTGTGTCCTCGGCCAGTTGACGCCTGGTGTCGCAACTGTCGAGCAGACCACCCAGTGAGTGAAGTCTGTCCCGGATCCATGGCTTGAGGAAGCGTTCAAGGGCACCCAGCCGGTAGGCGTCCTCAGCAGACTCAGCAACCAACAGCGCACCACGCGCCAAAGCCTGATATCTGTCTGCGAGATCCATCAGCTCCCCTCTCCGAGACGACAATCACCTCTCACCGTATCGATCAACAAACCGACAGCGAAGGCTGATCGGACAGAACGCGACGGTCCGTTGCAGTGTGAAGCTTCCCCTTGATCATGGACACCTGGAGACTGGGACCTGAGTGGTTCCAGAGGAAGCAGTGACCAGGTGGGTAGCAAGTACACGAAGCGGT
>NZ_JBFAJH010000043.1:0-33179 GCF_040655115.1 Streptomyces atratus
TCACGGCCACCACTCTGTCTACCACCCCTCACCCGCTCGGCGGCTGACCCCGCACCCACGCACGTGGGGCGGACACCCGGCCGGGTGTCCGCCCCACGTGCGTGGGTGCGGGGACGGAAGGGTGTCCGGCGTCGCGGCCCCCTGCCATGATCCGCCGGACACCCCTACCAGTCGGTCGACGCCGACGACTTCTCGGTCGGCAGCAGCAGCCACAGCGCCAGGTAGAGCAGGAACTGCGGGCCGGGCAGCAGACAGGAGACCAGGAAGATCACGCGCATGGTCCCGGCGGACGTGCCGAAGCGTCGTGCCAGCGCTGCGCACACTCCGCCGATCATGCGTCCGTCACGGGGGCGGGCAAGTGCGGCCATGGTGGGCTCCTTCGCGAACCGTCTGCTGGGGAGCAGCTCCGTCGTGCTCCCGATGTCTCCATGGTGGCTCCGCGAACGAGAGTAAGGCATCGCTCTACGGTGCGATACCGACCCTGGAAATCGTCGGGGTCGACCCCTGAGAGGTTTCCTTCCTGGGGCGGGGGACCGCCCCCCGCACCAGCTGCTCCTGCTTCCGGCGGCGCAGCCGCTTCCGGAACGCCGGCACCACCAGCAGATGGGCCAGCGTCACCCCGACCGTGTTGAGCAGCAGCGAGTCGACATCGACGACCTGCCCCGGCACCCCGGTCTGCGCCAGCTCGATGGTCAGCGAGATCAGTGACCCGGCGGCGACCGTACGCGCCAGCGAGGCCCACGGGGAGACGAAGAGACGGCCCCCGGCCATCGGCAGCAGCACTCCCAGCGGTGCCAGCAACAACAGTTCCTTACCGATCCGGTGCGCCGCCTCGGCCGGGCCGAGGGACAGGTCCGCCCTGATCCCGGCGAGCGGTTGAAGATTTGCGGCCGTCACCCACGGGACGTCCAGCGGACGCAGAGTGAGCCACCCGACCAGCAGCAGATGCGCGAGGAGGAGAAACACCCCGGCCGCGCGGAAGCGGATGACGGCCTGGCCGTCCGAACCTTGACCCACGCCCCCCAAGACGCCCCTACCGGCGGCATCGGTTCCCCCCCGCCCCAGGAAACCCGGGCGGGGGCGGCGCGACAGACGGCGGGCTCACGGCCTACCCCGCGACAGGGAAGGGCTCCCGATGCCCTGCGACCCGGCCTGCCGCGTTGTCGTCAGTCACCGACTCCCCCATAGCCCTAAAGGCATGGGAGGGGCCCCCTTCGCGTCGACTCCGTCCTCCGCTTTGCCGTCGAAGCCGCATGACACCGCTCGCCGATCCATTTCCTCGCGCAGGGGAGGGCGTCAGGGCAGCTCGAGCGCGCCGAGCGTCGGCACGGCCTTCGGCCGGGCCTTCGTCTCCGAGGTGCACAGATAGCCGCGCGGTGCGTAGGTCCCGGGTCCGCCGAGTATCACCGTGCCGTCGGGGGCGAGCGACTCGCTCTCCGCGTAGGTGCACACAATCTGCGCCAGCGCCTCCGACGGCAGGTCTTCCGGCTGCTCGCTGAGCCGCAACGTGGCCGCCGGATCGCTCCGACGCGCCTCGCTGATCCGCAGCGTCGTCGGCACGTCCGTGGAGAAGCCGGCCTGGCGCTCGTCGCCGTCCGGTTCCCGCTGCAGCTCGTCGAGGAGCGCCTGCGCCACCCGGATCCGGTCCGCCTTCGCGTCGTGGACCTGTACCGCGCGGTCCACCGCGACCAGTTGCGAGGCGCAGACCAGATAGATCTGGACCGGGATGCCCTTCGACGCCTGTGTGCTGACGTCCTCCGCGGACATCGAGCACGGCACCCGCGACGGCGCGGCCCCCGCGTCGACGGGTACCGAGGTGGTCCTGATCCCGCACCCGGCGGCCAGCACGGCACAGACGACGGCGCCGGCCAGCGCCCCGGCCGAGCGGCGCGCCCGGTGCGTCCCACGGTTGCTGCGCCTCACGTCGCGCCGCCCTCCTCGTCCTGGGCCTCCGCGTCGTGATCCTGCGCGGTGCGGGTGAGCCGCTCGGCATCGCGTGGCAGCCGCAGGACGAACACCGCGCCGTCGCCGTCCGGCGAGTTCGCCGCGGTGATGTCACCGCCGTGGATGTGCGCGTTCTCCATGGCGATCGACAGACCCAGCCCGCTGCCCTCCGAACGCGGCCTGGACGCACTGGCCTTGTAGAAACGGTCGAAGACGTGCGGCAGGACGTCCTCGGGAATGCCGGGGCCGTGGTCGCGCACCTCGATGACGAGTTCGTCGCCGTCGGTCCGTACCGCGACCCGTACCGGCGAACCGCCGTGCTTCAGCGCGTTGCCGATCAGATTGGCCAGGATCACATCGAGCCGGCGCGGATCGAGGCGGACCATCATGCCGCGCTCGGCATCCAGATCCACCGCGTCCAGCCAGGCGCGGGCGTCGATGCAGGCGGTCACCTGGTCGGCGACATCGACCGTGTCGAGGACGAGCCGGGCGGTACCCGCGTCGAAGCGGGTGACCTCCATCAGATTCTCCACCAGGTCGTTCAGCCGCCGGGTCTCGCTGACCACCAGGTGCACGGCGGGCGCGATCATCGGGTCGAGGCTGTCGGCCTCGTCCTCCAGCACCTCGGCGACCGCTGTGATCGCGGTGAGCGGGGTCCGCAGCTCGTGCGACATGTCGGCGACGAACCGGCGACTGGACTCCTCCCGCGCGCTCATGTCCGCGACCTTCTTCTCCAGCGAACTCGCGGCCTTGTTGAACGTACGGGAGAGGTCGGCGAGTTCATCGGTGCCGGACACCACGAGGCGGGTGTCGAGTTTGCCCTCGCCCAGCTTGCGCGCCGCGTCACCGAGCCGCTGCACCGGCCGCAGCACCGTCGTCGCGGCGGCCTGCGCCAGCAGCGCGGAGCCGACCAGCGCGAGAGCCGTGGCGATCCCCAGCGACCACGCCAGGGAGTTGAGGTCCTGCCGTTCCTGGTCGAGCGACTTCAGCATGTAGCCGGTCGGACCACCGCCGATGATCTTCGTGCCGGCCACCAGGTACGGCGTACCGCGGATCGAGGTCCGCTGCCAGAACAGGTGGTACGCGTACTTGTTGCCCGCCTCCACCGGTTGCTTCCGGTTGACCTGCTGCTGCAGCGAGAGCGGCACGTTGTCGAGCGTGAACGTGTCCAGATCGGAGTTGCCCACGATCGGCTTGCCGCCGTCACGCTTGTCGACGAGCAGCACGCTGTAGCCGGGGCTGCTGCTGGCCATCTGCACGGCGGTGTTCTGCAGGTCGTCCTTGGTCGGGCGCAGCGGCAGCGAAGCCGCCCGGTTCTGCATCTCCTGCCGGAAGTCCCCGAGCGCCGCATCCTGCGTACGGGTCAGAACCGCCTCGCGATTGAGCCAGTACGCGATCCCCGAGGCGGACACCGCGGCGGTCAGCGCCACCAGTGCGAACACGACGACGAGCCGCAGCCGCAGACTGGTCCAGCGAAGCCCGGCGAGCAGGCTGCGTTTGGCGGCAGCACTCACTGAGGCGAGTCCAGCCGGTAGCCCACGCCGCGTACCGTACGGATCAGGGTCGGCGAGGACGGCACGTCCTCCACCTTGGCGCGCAGCCGCTGCACGCAGGCGTCGACCAGCCGGGAGTCACCGAGATAGTCGTGCTCCCAGACCAGCCGCAGCAACTGCTGGCGCGACAGAGCCTGTCCGGGGCGACGGCTCAGTTCGAGCAGGAGCCGCAGCTCGGTCGGCGTGAGCTGCAGGTCCTCCCCGTTCTTCGTCACGGTCATCGCGGAACGGTCGATGACCACGTTCCCGAACGTTGCCGAGTCCGTGGACTCGCGCTCGCCGCGGCGCAGCACCGCGCGGATCCGGGCGTCGAGCACCCGGCCCTGCACGGGTTTCACCACATAGTCGTCGGCGCCGGACTCCAGTCCGACCACGACATCGATGTCGTCGCTGCGCGCGGTCAGCAGAATGATCGGCAGCTGGTCGGTGCGCCGGATACGACGGCACACCTCGAAGCCGTCGATGCCGGGCAGCATCACATCCAGCACGATCAGGTCCGGTCGCTGCTCGCGCAGCAGTTTCAGGCCGTCCTCTCCCGTCGCCGCGGTGGCCACACGGTGGCCCTGGCGTGACAGCGAGAGTTCGAGGGCCGTGCGGATGGCGTCGTCGTCCTCGATCAGCAACAGGAAAGGCACGGGGGTCATTCTGGCCCATGGTGGAGCTTCAGTTCGACACTTGAAGCGCTCTCATACTTCCGGCGCACTGGCGGGAGGTCTTGTGACAGGTCTGTGACAGTCGGCGGACAGTGCCATGAAACTGCCCGGGCAAGCTCGTTGGCACAAGGAACGGACGGACTCCACCGACGGGGGGCGCGAGATGAACGCACTGCACAGCACGACCACAAGCGCAGTTGTCACGCGTCTCCACGATGTCGGCAGGGGCATCGAGAAGTCCGGAGCCGGAGGGGGGACCTCCCTGCTCGAGCGGAGCCGGGAGCTCGGGGGAGCGCGAGGGTGGGTCCGTGGCGCCGGGCGTCAGCACACGTCCCGCATGACGGTGGTCGACGCGACCGCGGGAGCCGGCGGGGGAGCCGCGTACGGGGAGGTCACGGGGGAGCGGAAGTCCGGGACGGAGAGCTCGGACGCCGAAGCGGCGTTCACGGCCTACGTCCAGGAGCGCCGCGCCTCCCTGTATGCGACCGCCTACCACCTGACCGGTGACCGGTTCGAGGCCGAGGACCTGCTGCAGAGCGCCCTCTTCTCCACGTACCGGGCGTGGGACCGGATCAGCGACAAGGCGGCGGTCGGCGGGTACCTGCGCCGCACCATGACCAATCTGCACATCAGCGCGTGGCGCCGACGGAAGTTGAACGAATACCCGACCGAGGAACTGCCGGAGACGGTGGGCGACGCGGACGCGATGCGCGGTACGGAACTGCGCGCCGTGCTCTGGCAGGCACTGGCGCGGCTGCCGGAACTCCAGCGCACGATGCTGGTCCTGCGGTACTACGAGGGGCGCACGGACCCGGAGATCGCGTCGATCCTCGACATCAGTGTCGGCACGGTGAAGTCGAGCATATGGCGGTCGCTGCGGCGGCTGCGCGAGGACGAGGTGCTGAGCTTCGGCCGTGACGAGGAGGAGTCCTTCGGCGAGCTGGTGGCCTGAAGGCAGCGGGGGAAGCGGGGGGAACCGAGGACTGCTGCTTCGGGGGAAGCGGTGGGCTCACGGGGGAGCGTGGCGGGGTCGGATGGGCCGGGGGGTCCTGTCCGGCCCTGCGGTGCGTTCGGGAGCGGGGGCGGGGGCGCCGTCGCGGGGGCTCTGCCCCGGACGCCGGTCGGGGCCGCCGGACGGGCTGGATGGTGTCCTCAACCGCCGGGCGGGCCGGGGGTGCCGGTCGGGTGTGTGCGGGAGCCCGGGATGACCAGGCCGGATTCGTAGGCCGTCACCACCGCCTGGGTGCGGTCACGCAGGGCCAGTTTGGCCAGGATCCGGCTGACGTGCGTTTTCACCGTCTCCTCCGTGATCACCAGGCGGGTCGCGACCTCCGGGTTGGACAGGCCCTCCGCCACCAGGCGCAGGACCTCGGTCTCCCGGGGGGTGAGTGCGGCGAGCGTTGCCGGGGGTGCGGGGTTCGGTGTGCGGTGCTGGGTGGCGAATTCGCTGATCAGGCGGCGAGTGACCGTCGGCGCCAGCAGGGCCTGCCCGGCCGCGATGACGCGTACCGCGTCGAAGAGGCGCTCCGCGGTGACGTCCTTGAGCAGGAAGCCGCTGGCTCCGGCGCGCAGGGCGTCGTACACGTACTCGTCCAGGTCGAACGTGGTCAGGATGAGGATGCGGGGGCCGTCCGGACCCGACGCGGCCAGTTGTCTCGTCGCTTCGATGCCGTCCGTGCCCGGCATCCGTACGTCCATGAGGACCACGTCGGGCCGGAGGCCGACGCACGTCCGTACCGCCTCCGCCCCGTCGCACGCCGTGCCGACGACCGTGAAGTCCGGCTGGGTGTCCAGCAGGGCGGCGAAGCCCGTACGGACGACCTGGTGGTCGTCGGCGACGACGATGCGTACGGCGGGCTGTGGCTCGGTGCTCATCCGGTGGTCTCCGCGTGGGTCGGCAGTACGGTCTCGACGAGGAAGCCGCCGCCGTGCGCGGGGCCGGTGCGCAGTTCGCCGCCGACCGCGGCGGCACGCTCGCGCATGCCGGACAGGCCGTGGCCGCCCGTGGGCGGCGCGGGCGGCGGGCCCGGTCCGTTGTCGCGGATGCGCAGGGCGAGGGCGTCGGCGGTGTAGTGCAGTTCCACATCGACGGCGGCGCCCGGTGCGTGCCGCCGGGCGTTGGTGAGGGCTTCCTGGACGATGCGGTACGCGGCGAGCTCGACGCCCGGGTCGAGCGCCGCCTGCCGGCCGCGGACGATGAGGCGGGTGCCCGTCCCGGACGCGTCCCGGGCCTCGTCGAGCAGGTCGACCAGCTGCCGCAGGCCCGGCTGCGGCTGCCGGTCGGCCGTAGCGGACCCGGTGTCCTCGCGCAGGACGCCGAGCAGCCGCCGCATCTCGGTCAGCGCGGCCCGCGCGGTGTCGCCGATCGACGAGAGCCGCTGCGCACCGGCGGCGGGCATCCCGGGGGTGGTCAGCCGGGCCGTCTCCGCCTGGACGGCGACCATGGAGATGTGATGGGCGACGACGTCGTGCAACTCGCGGGCGATCCGGGCGCGTTCGCCGCGTGCCGTGTGTTCGAGCAGGGTGCTGGTCATCGCCCGGTGCGCGGCGCTGTGGGTGAGCGCCTCGCCGCGGGCCCGGCGGGCGATGCCCGCCCACGCCGCGACCGGGGCGAGCGAGGCCAGTAGCACGGTGAGGACGTCGGTTTCGGAGTGCACCGGGGCGAGCCGGCCGAGGGCGAGCGGCAAAAACGGCATGGCGAGGAGCGCCGCCGGCCGCGGTGAGCCCGCACGGCCGAGCCGGTGCAGGACGAGCAGCTGGGCGCAGAGCCCCGCGACGGTCAGCGAGCGGAACGGGGCCAGGGACAGCACGGTTGCCGCAGTGACCGACGCGGCGGCCGCGGCAGGGCTCAGGAACGCCGGCGGCAGCGTGGTGGCCAGGGCGAGCAGGCCGAGGAGCATGGCGAACCGGACCGTGACGCCGCTGTCCGCCGTCCGCGCGAACGACTCGGTCACCGCGAGCAGCGCCAGGACCGTCCCGGTCACGGCAGGCGTACGGGGGTCGGCGCCGATGCGCCGCCCCCGCTCGACCCATCCGCTCTGCCGGTACGCGTCCACGGCCGTCATTCTTGCCGCAGCTGCGCGTCCCGGCATCCCTCTCGTGAGGGACCCGTGGCGCCGGACATCCCTCGTGTCAGGGAGGACAGAAGTCGCTGTCCGGCGTGACGACCGCGAAGCACCCTGCTGCCTAACCTGCCGGGCATGGAAGCAACCGTGGAAGTCACCGGCCTGCGCAAGCGCTACGGGCCGACCACCGCGCTGGACGGGATGACGTTCACCGTCAGGCCCGGGCAGGTCACCGGTTTCGTCGGCCCCAACGGCGCGGGCAAGTCCACCACGATGCGGGTCATCCTCGGCCTGGACACGGCCGACGAGGGCACCGCGCTGATCGGCGGGCGGCCGTACCGGGACCTGCGCAACCCGCTGAACCACATCGGCGCGCTGCTGGACGCCGCCGCGCTGCAGCCGGGCCGGACCGCCCGCAACCATCTGCTGTGGCTGGCCCACTCGCAGGGCCTCGGCGCGCGGCGGGTCGACGACGTCATCGAGCAGGCCGGTCTGGGGGCGGTCGCCGGGCGCCGGACGGCGGGCTTCTCGCTCGGCATGCGGCAGCGCCTCGGGATCGCCGCCGCGCTGCTCGGCGACCCGCCGGTGATCATGCTGGACGAGCCGTTCAACGGTCTGGACCCGGAAGGCATCGTGTGGATGCGCGACTTCCAGCGCGCGCTGGCCGCGCAGGGCCGGGCGGTGCTGCTGTCCAGCCATCTGATGAGCGAACTGCAGGACACCGCCGACCATCTGGTGGTGGTCGGACGCGGCAGGGTCATCGCCGACACCGGTGTGCGCGAGCTGATCGGGACCGCGTCCGGCGACCGCGTCAGGCTGCGGACCTCGGCACGGTCGGAGGCCATGACGGCGCTGGCCTACGCCGGAGCCACCGTGGCAGCCACCGGCCGTGACACGCTTACCGTCTCCGGGCTGGCGGCGGAGCACGTCGTGACGCTGCTCGGTGAGAGCGGGGTGCCGTTCTCCGAAGTGTCCGCGCATCGCGCGACGCTGGAGGAGGCGTACATGGAACTCACCCGGGACGCGGTCGAGTTCCGCGCCACGGCGGCCGAGGAGCCGGCCCGATGACCGGGACCATGACGTCGTACCGCTCCGGGACGTCGGCCCGCCACGCCGGGTTCGCGCAGCAACTGCGGGCCGAGTGGACCAAGTTCCGTACGGTGCGGGTCTGGGTCGCCGGACTCGCGGCCGCGGCGCTGGTGACCGTACTGATCGCCCTGATCAGCGCCCCGACCGGACGGCCCACCTGCGAGGACCCGAATCAGCCCTGCACCGGTGCCAGGGGCCCGGGCGGCGAAGCGGTGACGGACCGGTTCCACTTCGTGCACCGGCCGCTGACCGGGGACGGCAGCATCACCGTACGGATGACATCGCTGGAGCCGGACGGGGCCCAGGGCGGGCTGCCGCCCTGGGCCAAGGCGGGGATCGTCCTGAAGGCGGGCGACCGGGCGGGGTCGGCGTACGCGGCCGTCATGGCCACCGCGGGGCACGGCGTGCGGATGCAGCACAACTACACGCATGACACGGCCGCTGCCCCCGGCGCCGTCTCCGCCGCGTCCCCGCGCTGGCTGCGGCTGACCCGGAACGGGGACACGGTGACCGGCTACCGGTCGGCGGACGGGGCGCGCTGGACCGCGGTCGGTACCGTGCGCCTGACCGGACTGCCCTCGCAGGTCCAGGCAGGGATGTTCGCCGCCTCGCCGCCCGCCACCGAGTCGACGGGCCAGAAGTTCGGCGGTCTGAGCAACCGCGGGGCGCCCACCCGGGCCACCGGTGTCTTCGACCACGTCGATCTCAGCGGCGCGGGGTCCGGGGACGCGGCGTGGCGCGGTGAGCAGATGGGCGGACCCGCCGACGACTTCGCGTCGGACGGCGCGTTCCGCCGGGCAGGCGACACGTTCACCGTCACCGGGTCCGGCGACATCGCACCGGCCGTGGGCGGACCCATGACCGCGGGCGGGCAGACCATCGAGCGCAGCCTGGCCGGCACGTTCGTCGGGCTGCTTCTGGTGATCGTCGTCGGGGCGACGTTCATCACCGCCGAGTACCGGCGCGGACTGATCCGTACCACCCTCATGGCGAGTCCGCGGCGGGGCAGGGCCCTGGCGGCGAAAGCCGTCGTCCTCGGTGCCGTGACCTTTGCGGCCGGGCTGCCCGCCGCGGCGGCAGCGGTGCTGCTCGGGGAGTGGCTGGTGCGTCCCGGCGGCTTCGACTTCCCCGTCGGCGCGCTCACGGAGCTGCGCGTGGTGGCCGGTACGGCGGCCCTGCTCGCGGTCACCGCGGTGCTCGCCATGGCCGTCGGCGCCGTACTGCGGCGCAGCGCCGGGGCGGTCACCCTGGTGTTCGCGGCGATCGTCCTGCCGTACATCCTCGCGACCGCCTCGATCCTGCCGGCCGGGCCCGCGCAGTGGCTGCTGCGTCTCACCCCGGCGGCGGGCTTCGCCATCCAGCAGAACATGCCGCGGTACGCGCAGGTGGACAGCGACTACACACCGGCCTTCGGCTACTTCCCGCTGCCGCCGTGGGGCGGCTTCGCGGTGCTGTGCGGGTGGACGGCTGTCGCGCTGGGCGCGGCGGTGCTCATGATGGGCCGGAGGGACGCATGAAGCAGACCCTGCACGCGGAGTGGACGAAACTGCGCACCGTGACGGCCCCGGGGTGGCTGATCCTGGCCCTGGTGGTGCTCACGGTTGCGGTGAGCGCCGCGACGGCTGCCGCCGCACAGTGCCCGTCGACGGGCTGTCACCAGGACGTCGTCAGACTCAGCCTGACCGGGATCTATTGTGGGCAGACGGTCGTCGCCGTCCTGGCCGTGCTGATGATCAGCGGCGAGTACAGCACGGGGATGATGCCCACCACCCTGATGGCGACACCGCGCCGGTCCACGGTCCTGGCCGCGAAGGCGGTCGTTCTCATGGGGGTGGTGCTGGTCGCCGGGGCGGTCGCGGTGCTCGGCTGCCTGCTGGCGGCGGGGCTGATCCTGCCGGGCAACGGCTTCACGACGGCGCAGGGCCAGGCGCTGCTGTCCCCGTCCGACGGTCCGACCCTGCGCGCGGCGGCCGGGTCGGTGCTGTACCTGGCGCTGATCGCCCTGCTCGGCCTCGGCACGGCCACCGCGGTCCGGGACCCGGCGGCGGCGGTCGGCGTCGTACTCGGCCTGCTCTTCGTCCTGCCGATCCTCACGCAGCTGGTCACCGACCCGGACTGGCACCGGCACCTGCAGCAGATCGCCCCGATGACGGCGGGGCTCGCCATTCAGTCCACGACCGGTGCCGACAGCCTGCCCATCGGCCCGTGGGCAGGGCTGGGAGTGCTCGCGGGGTGGGCCGTGGCCGCGCTGCTGGGAGGCGGGCTGCTCCTGAGACTGCGGGACGCGTGAGCGCCCGGCGTCCGGCCGGCCTACGCCACCTCGCGCGCCACCGCTGCCCGCCGGCACCGCCCTGCCGCAGCCGCCGCCAGGCGCCCGAGCGCCTCCTGCTTCCCGCACGGGTGAGCGCCCAGCGCCGCCTGCCGTGCCACGATCCGCCGCTCCGCGCGCATCAGCCGCCATCCCCGCCGCAGCAGGAACGGCACGGTCTTGCGGCCCTCGCGCAGATCCCGCAGCAGCCGGCGGCGGAACGTCGTCGTCGGGCGGCCGCGCAGGCACAGCGCGTCCGCCAGGACACCCAGTTCCTGGCATCGCTCGACTATGTCCGCCGCGAAGATTCCCTCGGCCACGAACAGCGGAGTCCGCTCGATGTGGAGCGCCTCGCGGTCGATCCGGGAGCTGGTGGCGATGTCGTACACCGGTACGTTCGTACGCCCCGTGCGGCACAGCTCCGCGATGGCGGCGACCGCCGCATCCGCGTCCCAGGACTGTGCGGAGTCCCAGTCGATGTCCGAACTGCCGGGGACCAGCGGCAGTGTGGGGTCGTCACCCTCCTTGTAGAAGTCGTCCAGGCGCAGCACCGGAAGGTCGGTGCGGGCGGCCAGGTGGGACTTGCCGGAGCCGGAAGGGCCCGCGAGCAGCACGACGCGGGTCGGGATCGGTTGAGAACTCACAGGACACGAGTGTGAGGCATTGACCCGCGCAGGGGATCCCCCGGTGCCCGTGTTGGTATCCAGCATCACACCTCGACTACGCTACGCGCACAGTTGATTGCTCAATCGGTCGATCGGGTGGGAACTCCCTGGCACGTCATGCGCTTTCCAGGTCCCGGCGCCGCGTGCTGCTGGGCGCGGGTCCGTCCGTCACCGCGGTGGGCGCCGCGCTCGGTGCGGGGGGTGCGGTGGCCCGGGCGGCTCCGCCGCCCCTCACTCCGGCGTCGGGCACCGACAGCGGCCTCGACGCGGTCGGTGAGGCGACCGGGGGCGCGGTGACCGGGTGTCATTCGGACACGCGGTCTCTCCGGTCACGAAGCTTCAGCTCGACCCGCCGGTCAGGACGGGCGTGGACCCGCTGGCCAACAGGGTGGGGACGCAGATCGCCGGCTTCAAGCCGGTGACCACGGGCGTCGTCACCGACCCGCTGAGCTGCGGTGGTGCGCTGAACGGCCTCCGGTGGCGGGGCAGGCGACGGGGCCGGCGCATGGCTGATCCCGGCGCACAGGGCTGCGGCCCGCCCCCGAGGAGTGTTCCGGAGGGGCGGGCCGCAGCCGCGTCGGTCAGTAGGAGGAACCCGAGACGCCGAGCGCGCCCGTGGGGTGCCAGACCGTCTTGGTCTCCAGGAAGGCCGTCAGGCGGTGCGTGCCCGGGTCGGCCGACCAGTCGATTCCGTCCACAGCGTGGGAAGGGGCGGCGCCCTGCGCTTCCTTCTCGGCATGGTGGTGGGAGACGGGCGGGCGGAGAACCCGCTTCAGGTTGTCCGCTGCCGCGATCTCCAGCTCCTTCGCCAGATCGGCGTCGGCGCCCGTGAGATCGATCGCGTTCACGTCCTGGTGGGCCGCGAGCGGGGCCGCGAGCTCCGCCGTCTTCCCGGACAGGATGTTCACCACACCGCCCGGCAGGTCGGAGGTGGCCAGCACCTCGCCCAGGGACAGCGCGGGCAGCGGAGCGGCGGCGGACGCGATGACGACCGCCGTGTTGCCGGTCGCGATCACCGGCGCGACGACGGAGACCAGGCCCAGGAACGACGATGTCTGCGGCGCGACGACTGTGACCACACCCGTCGGCTCGGGCGTGGACAGGTTGAAGAACGGGCCCGCGACCGGGTTCGCCCCGCCCACGATCTGGCCGATCTTGTCGGTCCAGCCCGCGTACCAGACCCAGCGGTCGATCGCCGCGTCCACGACGGCCGCCGCCTTGGACTTCGACAGCCCCTCCGCGTCCGCCACTTCCCGTACGAACTGGCCCTTGCGGCCCTCCAGCATCTCCGCGATGCGGTAGAGGATCTGGCCGCGGTTGTACGCCGTCGCGCCCGACCAGCCGCCGAACGCCTTGCGGGCGGCCACGACCGCGTCCCGCGCGTCCTTGCGGGAGGACTGCGGGGCGTTCGCCAGCCACCTGCCCTTGCCCGCCGCGTCAGCGGCAGATGCCTTCGCCGTCACCTCGTACACCCGGCCGCTCTCGGAGCGGGGGAACTTGCCCCCGACGTACAGCTTGTAGGTCTTGAAGACGCTCAGACGGTTATCGGACATCGAGGTACGCCTCCAGGCCGTGACGGCCGCCTTCGCGGCCGAAGCCCGACTCCTTGTATCCGCCGAACGGCGAGGTCGGGTCGAACTTGTTGAACGTGTTGGCCCAGACGACGCCCGCCCGGAGCCTGTTCGCCACCGCGAGGATGCGGGAGCCCTTCTCCGTCCAGATGCCGGCCGACAGACCGTACTGGGTGTTGTTGGCCTTGGCGACCGCCTCGTCCGGCGTACGGAACGACAGGACGGAGAGCACCGGGCCGAAGATCTCGTCGCGGGCGATGGTGTGCGCCTGGGTGACGTTCGTGAACAGCGTCGGGGCGAACCAGTAGCCGGAGGACGGGAGTTCGCACGGGGCGGACCAGCGCTCGGCACCCTCCGCCTCGCCCGTCTCGGCCAGTGCCGTGATCCGGGAGAGCTGTTCCGCGGAGTTGATCGCACCGATGTCGGTGTTCTTGTCCAGCGGGTCGCCGAGGCGCAGCGTGGACAGCCGGCGCTTGAGGGAGTCCAGCAGCTCGTCCTGGATCGACTCCTGTACGAGGAGGCGCGAGCCCGCGCAGCAGACCTGCCCCTGGTTGAAGAAGATGCCGGTGACGATGCCCTCGACGGCCTGGTCGACCGGGGCGTCGTCGAAGACGATGTTGGCGCCCTTGCCGCCCAGCTCCAGCGTGACCTTCTTGTCCGTGCCCGCGATCTGGCGGGCGATGGCCTTGCCGACCGCGGTCGAGCCGGTGAAGGCGATCTTGTTGACGTCCGGGTGCTCGACGAGGGCGGCGCCCGCGTCGCCGTACCCGGTGAGGATGTTCACGACACCCTTCGGCAGCCCTGCCTGGCGGCAGATGTCCGCGAAGAAGAGCGCGGAGAGCGGGGTCGTCTCGGCGGGCTTCAGGACCACGGTGTTGCCGGTGGCGAGCGCCGGGGCGATCTTCCACGCCAGCATGAGCAGCGGGAAGTTCCACGGGATGATCTGGCCCGCGACGCCGAGCGGGCGCGGGTTCGCGCCGTAGCCCGCGTGGTCGAGCTTGTCGGCCCAGCCCGCGTAGTAGAAGAAGTGCGCCGCGACCAGCGGGAGGTCCGCGTCGCGGGTCTCCTTGATCGGCTTGCCGTTGTCGAGGGTTTCGAGAACGGCGAGCTCGCGGGAGCGCTCCTGGATGATCCGGGCGATCCGGAACAGGTACTTGGCGCGCTCGGAGCCCGGCAGCGCCGACCACTTCTCGAACGCCTTGCGCGCCGCCTTCACCGCCCGGTCCACGTCCGCGGCGCCCGCCTGAGCGACCTCGGAGAGCACCTCCTCGGTGCTCGGCGAGACGGTCTTGAAGACCTTGCCGTCGGCCGCGTCGGTGAACTCACCGTCGATGAACAGGCCGTACGAGGGCGCGATGTCGACGACCGCGCGCGACTCGGGCGCGGGTGCGTACTCGAATGCAGATGCCATGGGGATCAGTCCACCGTCACGTAATCGGGGCCGGAGTAACGGCCGGTGCTGAGCTTCTGGCGCTGCATCAGCAGATCGTTCAGCAGGCTGGAGGCGCCGAAGCGGAACCAGTGGTTGTCCAGCCAGTCCTCGCCCGCGGTCTCGTTCACCAGCACCAGGAACTTGATCGCGTCCTTGGAGGTGCGGATGCCGCCGGCCGGCTTCACGCCGATCTGTACGCCGGTCTGCGCCCGGAAGTCGCGCACGGCCTCCAGCATCAGCAGGGTGTTCGCCGGGGTGGCGTTCGTCCCGACCTTGCCGGTCGACGTCTTGATGAAGTCCGCGCCCGCCAGCATGCCGAGCCAGGAGGCGCGGCGGATGTTGTCGTACGTGGAGAGTTCGCCGGTCTCGAAGATCACCTTCAGCCGGGCGTCGGTGCCGTCCGCCCGCGCGCACTCGGCCTTCACGGCCAGGATCTCCTCGTAGACCTTGAGGTACCGGCCGGAGAGGAAGGCACCCCGGTCGATCACCATGTCGATCTCGTCGGCCCCGGCGGCCACGGCGTCGCGGACATCCGCGAGCTTGACGTCGAGCGCGGCGCGGCCGGCCGGGAAGGCCGTCGCCACGGACGCCACCTTCACGCCGGAACCGGCCAGCGCGGCGACGGCGGTCGCCGCCATGTCGGGGTAGACGCAGACCGCGGCGGTGTGCGGGGTCGTGCGGTCGGTCGGGTCGGGATGGACGGCCTTGGCGGCGAGGGCCCGGACCTTGCCCGGGGTGTCCGCGCCTTCCAGCGTCGTCAGGTCGATCATCGAGATGGCCAGGTCGATCGCGTACGCCTTGGCCGTCGTCTTGATCGAACGGGTTCCGAGGGACGCGGCGCGCGCTTCGAGGCCGACGGCGTCGACGCCGGGCAGCCCGTGCAGGAAGCGGCGCAGCGCACTGTCGGACGCGGTCGCGTCGGAGAATGCGGGAGCTGTGGTGGGCATGGTCACCAGATCAGCATATCTACGCGCGTAGCGGCCTGTACAGGGGGGGGCGGGTGCTTCGAGGGTCGCGCAGTACCGGGGGCGGCCGCCCCCGGCGCCCCTTGCGTGCGTCAGGCAGAATCGGGCTCATGACGAGCCCCACACCACCCGCCGAGCCGACCTACGCCGACCGGACCTTCCGGTCGCCCGCCGGGATCGCCGGGGGTGTCCTGCTGCTTCTCCTCATCTGCTGGATCGGCGGCGACGCCGTGGTCCGGGGCGGCGGCCGGGTGCCGTGGCTGGCGCTGGCCGGGCTGCTGACCGTGGTGCCGCTGGTCGCCGCGTTCACGCTGCGGCCCGTCGTGTACGCCAACGACCAGCGCATCCGGATCCGTAACCCGTTCCGGACGATCACCGTGCCGTGGACCGAGGCCGCGGTTCTGCGGGCCGGGTATTCGAGCGAGCTGTTCACCGAGAACGGCACCAAGTACCAGCTGTGGGCGGTGCCGGTGTCGCTGCGGCAGCGGAAGACGGCCGCCAGGCGGCAGGCCCGGCAGTCGGCGGACGACCCGTACGGCCGGACGTCCGTGCACGCCGATGTCCACGACAGCAGGTCCCGCATGGCGACGGCCGACCAGACCATGGCGGACCTCCGCGAGCTGATGGAGCGGGCGAAGACGGGGGCGGGTGCGGCCGCACAGCCTTCGGCGTCCTCGGAGACCTCGGTTTCGGTGCGTTGGGCGTACGAGTTGATCGCCCCGGCGGTGGTGGGCCTGGTGCTGCTGGTGGTGTTGCTCGCGACCGGCTGAGAGCCTGTCGGGTGACCTTCGATCGGAGAGCGGACGCGGCATGGTGCGTGCGATTCCAAGGCGCCGGGATGGCCTCGGACGGGGTCTCCCCTGCTCGAACGAAGCTGAGAGCTTGGGGAAGGAGCTACCAGGGCATTTCGGCAACGCCGGAAGCGTGCGTGCCAGGGCGTGGCCGCCCGATCAGAGGTCACCCGGCAGGCTCTGAGGCGGGCCGGAGTGCGCCGGCGGCCGCGAGCCGGGTCCAGCGGGCGCGGTCCGGGCTTCCTGCGACATGGCGGGGAGACACCGACGCCGGGAGGGAACGGTCAGCACGCCGAGGCAGGCGATGACGAGGACGACCCCGGTCCAGCCGAGGGCGGGCAGGTGTTCGCCCACGACCAGGACCGCGAACACGGCCGCCACGGCGGGCTCCAGCAGGGGCAGGGTGGTCGCGGTACTGACCGGGATGCGGGACAGGCCGAAGCCGAACAGGACGTACCCGGTGAACATCGGTACCAGCGCCATGCAGAGACCGATGCCCGCGTGGCCCGTGATCAGGTAGGCCTGTCCACCTGATCACGAGCCCGGTGCATGGCCCGTGCGGACGCGGCCCTACGGCCTGTCCGGGAGCCGGGCCCAGAAGTGGTTGACGATGTCGTCGATGTAGCGTCGCCCGATTTCGCCCGAGGCGGTGGTGCCGCCGGCTCGGCTGAGAGTGGCGGCCATGAGGGTCTGGTACTCGTGGTGCATGTCGCGCAGGGGGTCCTGCAGGTCGCGGCGGTCCGTGGAGACGAGGCGGGCGATGGCGCGGATGTGGGCCTGCCAGCGGGTGGTGACGGCTTCGGTGAGGAGGCGGGTGAGTTCGTCCTCGAGGCCGGTGATGGCGATGAAGTCGCGCGGGGGGAGGTTGAGGAGGGCGCCGAGTTTGGCGGACTGCCTTTTGTCGCCGGTCCATTGGCCGGCTTCTTCCATGTGGTGGTAGGCGTCGAGGTCGACGCCGGTGGCGCGGGCGACGTCCTCGGCGGCCAGTCCGCGGGCGAGACGGTGTTCCCGCAGGGTGCGGGGAGCGCCCATGAGTTCGCGGGGGTTGCACCACAGGGCACCGGCCAGCGCGGTGAGTTCGCTGGCGGTGGGCAGTGCGGTGCCGCGTTCCCACGCGGTGATGTGGTCGGGGGTGATGTGGGTCGTGCCGTAGGAGGCGCGCATGCCGTAAGCGACGTGGCCGGGGGCCATCCCGAGTTTCTCGCGCAGGATGCGGGCGGCGCGCGCGTTGAAGGGGAGCGGTGGATGCACGGACCGAGAGTAAGGAGTTACCCGGGGTGAACTCCATGGCCGCTGTCGCCCGCATCCCGGTTTGGCTGGATAGGTCGTCGGTGATTTTGGAGGAACCGACAGGGGCGATGCGAGAAGGTCAACTAATGGATATCGCAAAGCGATTGAGATCACGTTTCTGCCGCGTATGATCCGCTCGCAAGGCGCCGTACGTGTGTTCGCAGAAGCGACTGGCACACGCTTCCGGCGCCACTGCCATTCCCCTCGTACTTGCAGGTCCAGGAGACACAGTCATGCACACCAGCACGACAGGCTCGGCCGAAGCGCCGACCATCAGACCCGGTGGCCCGCTCAACCGGTTCTTCCGTATCGGTGAACGCGGCTCGACGTACGGCCGTGAGATACGCGGTGGGTTCGCCACCTTCTTCACGATGGCGTACATCCTCGTACTCAACCCGATCATTCTCAGCAGCGCCGAGGACAAGTTCGGCCACCAGCTGGACGCCGGCCAACTGGCCACCGCCACGGCCCTGGTGGCCGCCGTGATGACCGTGATCATGGGTGTGGGCGGCAACCTGCCGCTCGCCCTGGCCGCGGGCCTGGGCCTCAACGCCGTCACCGCCTTCCAGATCGCCCCTCTGATGGGCTGGGACGACGCGATGGGCCTCATCGTGCTCGAAGGCCTGCTGATCTGCGTACTGGTGATGACCGGTCTGCGCGAGGCGATCATGCACGCCATTCCGCAGCCCCTCAAGCAGGCCATCAGTGTCGGCATCGGCCTGTTCATCGCCTTCATCGGCTTCGTGGACTCCGGGTTCGTCACCCGCATCCCGGACGCCGCGCACACCACCGTGCCCGTTCAGATCGGCACAGGCGCCCTCACCGGCTGGCCCATGCTCGTCTTCTGTCTCGGCGTGCTGATGACGATCGTCCTCCTGGCCCGCAAGGTGCAGGGCGCCATCCTCATCAGCATGGTCGTGATGACCGTCGTCGCCGTCGTCATCAACGGGATCGCCGACATCAAGTCCTGGGGTCTGACCGAGCCCTCGCTGCCCGACAAGCCCGTCGCCTCACCCGACTTCGGGCTCCTGGGCAAGTTCGATCTGTTCGGCTCGTTCGGTCAGGTCAGCGTGCTGACCGTCGTCCTGCTCGTCTTCACCCTCATCCTGTCCGACTTCTTCGACACGATGGGCACCGTCGTCGGCGTCACCGCCGAAGCCGGACTCCTCGACGAGCGCGGCCAGGTCCCCGGTCTGGGCCGCGTGCTGCTCATCGACGGCGCGGCCGCCGTCGCCGGCGGCGCCGCCTCCGCCTCGTCCGCCACCACGTACATCGAGTCCGCCGCCGGTGTCGGCGAAGGCGCACGCACCGGTTTCGCCAACCTCATCACCGGCGGCCTGTTCGCCCTCGCCCTCTTCTTCACCCCCGTTCTCACCATCGTGCCCCTCCAGGCCGCGGCCCCCGCTCTCATCGCGGTCGGGTTCCTGATGATGACCCAGGTCAAGCACATCGACTGGGACCGGTACGAAGTCGCCATCCCCGCCTTCCTGACCATCGCCGTCATGCCGTTCACCTACTCCATCACCAACGGCATCGGCGCCGGCTTCCTCGCCTACGTGGTCATCAAGGCGTGCCTGGGCAAGGCCCGCGAAGTCCACTGGCTGCTCTGGGGCACCGCGGCGCTCTTCTTCGTCTACTTCGCCATCGACCCGCTGGAGCAGCTGCTCAACATCAAGTAGCCGCATCACCGCACGGACACCTGCGATCGGGGTTCGACGCGGCGGACCCGAAACGGAGCGGGGTACGGCCCACGACGGTCGGCGACGTGATGTGCGAGCACATCACGTCCGCCTGATCGCCCGGCCGTCCCCGTTCGTACGGACGACGGCCCCGGCGCCCCGGCCCTCGGTCGTGCCGCGCGTACCTGAAGCGTCCGTGACGCGTTCGTGAAGCCGGTCGTCGCGAACGGTCAGATACCGGCCGCCGCCGCCAGGTCCCGCTTGATCCCGGCGAGCAGCTCCGCACCCCGCGCACGGGCCGCGGGCAGCTCGTCCGTCGAAGCGACCGGCACCACGACCTCCAGGTAGCACTTGAGCTTCGGCTCGGTGCCACTCGGGCGGACGATCACGCGGGCGCCCTGGAGGTGGTAGCGCAGCCCGTCGGTGGGCGGCAGCTGCGCGGTGCCCCGCGCGAGGTCCTCGGCCGAGGTGACGGGGAGGCCGGCGAGCGCGGTCGGAGGCTGCTCGCGCAGCCGGCGCATGGCGTCCGCGATGACGGAGAGGTCCTCCACCCGGACCGACAGCTGATCGGTGGCGTGCAGCCCGTGGTCGACCGCGATGTCGTCGAGGAGGTCAAGGAGCGTACGCCCCCGCTCCTTGAGCACGGAGGCGAGCTCGGCGACGAGCAGCGCGGCCGTGATGCCGTCCTTGTCGCGTACGCCGTCCGGGTCGACGCAGTAACCGAGCGCCTCCTCGTACCCGTACCGCAGGCCGTCCACGCGGGCGATCCACTTGAAGCCGGTCAGCGTCTCCTCGTAGCCGAGGCCCGCCTTCTCGGCGATCCGGCCGAGCAGCGAGGACGACACGATCGACTCGGCGAAGACACCGGCCGCGCCCCGGTCCACCAGATGGGCGGCGAGCAGCGCCCCGACCTCGTCGCCGCGCAGCATTCGCCAGCCACCGTCGGCGGCGGGGTCCGGGACGGCGACGGCGCACCGGTCGGCGTCCGGGTCGTTGGCGATGACGAGGTCGCAGTCGGTACGGCGTGCGGTGGCGAACGCGAGATCCATCGCACCGGGCTCTTCCGGATTGGGGAAGGCGACGGTGGGGAACGCCGGGTCGGGCTCGGCCTGTTCGGCGACGAGCACCGGGGCGGGGAACCCGGCGCGGTCGAAGGCGGCGGTGAGCACGGACGTACCGACACCGTGCATCGCGGTGTGGACGACCCGGGCGGTGCGCGGCGATCCGGCGGCGAGCACGGCGTCGGTACGGGCCAGGTAGGCGGCCAGGACCTCGTCGCCGAGGATCTCCCAGCCGTCGTCGGGGCGGGCCACGCCGTCGAGCGGACCGACCGCGGCGATCGCGGCGGCGATCTCGCCGTCCGCCGGGGGGACGATCTGCGAGCCGTCGCCGAGGTAGACCTTGTACCCGTTGTCGCGCGGCGGGTTGTGACTGGCCGTCACCTCGATGCCCGCGACTGCTCCCAGGTGCCGGATCGCGTACGCCAGCACGGGCGTGGGCAGCGGGCGGGGGAGCACCGCCGCGCGCAGGCCCGCGCCGGTCATCACGGCCGCGGTGTCGCGGGCGAAGTCGGCGGACTTGTCACGGGCGTCGTACCCGATGACGACGAGCCCGCCGGTGTGTCCCCCGGCCCCGAGATACGCGGCGAGTCCGGCCGCGGCGCGGATCACGACGGCGCGGTTCATCCGCATCGGCCCGGCTCCCAGCTCACCGCGGAGACCGGCCGTGCCGAACTGCAGCGTGCCGGCGAACCGTGCGGCGAGCTCGTCGAGGTCCTCGGCGTCGATGAGCGCGGCGAGCTCGTCACGGGTCTCGGGGTCGGGATCCTCCGCGAGCCATGTCCTGGCCTGCTCGATGAGCTCCTGCTGCACGGTGTCCGCCTTTCTGCGGGCTTTCTGCGGGATGGATTTTCGGCCTCGCCGACGTGTGAGGCGCGGGGCACGGGAGCGGAGCCCCGGTTCGGGAAGGGGGCGGGGAACAGGTCCCCCGCAGCCGCCCGCCCGGACCCGCGCCCCCGGGCTCAGATCCGCTCGAGCACCCGAGCCAGCAACGCCCCCATGCGCGTAGCCGAATCGCGTCCTGCCTGCAGCACCTCTTCATGGTTGAGCGGCTCCCCGCTCAGCCCCGCCGCCAGGTTCGTGACCAGCGAGATGCCGAGCACCTCCGCCCCGGCCTCCCGTGCGGCGATCGCTTCGAGCACCGTGGACATGCCGACCAGGTCGCCGCCCATGACACGGACCATGTTGATCTCGGCCGGGGTCTCGTAGTGCGGGCCGGGGAACTGCACGTACACGCCCTCTTCGAGGGTGTCGTCGACCTCCTTGCACAGCGCGCGCAGCCGCGGCGAGTACAGGTCGGTCAGGTCGACGAAGTTGGCGCCGACGATCGGGGAAGCCGCGGTCAGGTTGATGTGGTCGCTGATCAGGACCGGCTGCCCGGGGCGCATCCCCTCGCGCAGACCGCCGCAGCCGTTCGTCAGGACGACGGTCTTGCAGCCGGCGGCGACGGCGGTACGGACCCCGTGCGCGACGGCGGCGACGCCGCGGCCCTCGTAGAAGTGCGTGCGGCCGAGGAAGACCAGGGCGCGCTTCTCCCCGATCAGGTACGAGCGGATCGTGCCGCCGTGGCCCTGGACGGCGGGCGCCGGGAAACCGGGCAGTTCGGTCACCGGGAACTCGGCCTCCGGCGTGCCGAGCGCGTCGCCCGCAGGTGCCCAGCCGGAACCCATCACGAGGGCGACGTCGTGGGTCTCGGCACCGGTCAGCTCGCGCAGGCGGGCAGCGGCGTCGGCGGCGGCGGCGTGCGGGTCGCCCTGGATGTGGTCCGGAATAACAGATGCGTTCACGCGGATGAGGGTAGCCGGTGATTCCCTACGCGCGTAGATGCCCCTGCGCGGAGTCCCCGCGCGAGTCTTCGTACTTTCACACAGAAACGCGGAGCGGCGCGGCCTCAGCAGGGGCGTTTGCGCAGCTCCATCACATAGTCGTGCGGCGCGCCCGCCGACTCGGCGGCGTCCGCGATCTCGCCCAGGTAGCGGGCGGACGGCAGCCCGCCCTCGTACCCGTTCAGTACATACATCCAGGCCGGCTCCTCGCCGTCCAGGGTGTGCACCCGGACCCGCATCCGCCGGTAGATGTCGAGGCCGACACCCTCCCAGCGGTCCATGGAGTCCTCGTCCATCGGTGCCAGGTCGTACAGCGTCACGAAGACCTGCGAGCGCGGCGCCTCCACCACCGTGGCCAGCGCGCCTTCCCAGCCCATCTGCTCCCCGCCGAAGGTCAGCCGCCAGCCGTTGAGCCAGCCCGTGCCGCGCAGCGGGGAATGCGGTGCGCGGC
Source organism: Streptomyces atratus (assembly GCF_040655115.1). Taxonomy (GTDB): domain Bacteria; phylum Actinomycetota; class Actinomycetes; order Streptomycetales; family Streptomycetaceae; genus Streptomyces; species Streptomyces atratus_D. Next base: position 22,341 of record NZ_JBFAJH010000043.1, read on the forward strand.
GCGTCATCAGCCGCGCGTCGAGGTTGCCGGCGTACGCGGCGTAGAGCGACATGGGTTCGAGGGTACGGGAGGTGACCCCGGGAACGGCGATTCCTGTGAGGAAGTCCCCGGTCGGCGTCCCGAGGGCAACCCCGTGGAGGCCTCTGCCGGGGACCCTGCCGCGCCTCTTCCGCCTTCCTCGCTCCCGTATGGAGGGCCCCGGGGCGAAGCACGTTGGCGCGTGCGGGACAATGGAGTACGTACTGCATACCCCCGGGGTGACACCCCGGACCCCCGGCCGGGGCGGCAGACGGCCGCGGGATGACATACGCGAGGCGGACTTTTCGTGACCCGGATCGTGATCATCGGCGGCGGACCCGGCGGGTACGAGGCGGCATTGGTGGGCGCCCAGCTCGGCGCGGAGGTGACCGTCGTCGACTGCGACGGCCTCGGCGGCGCGTCGGTACTCACCGACTGCGTGCCCTCGAAGACCCTGATCGCGACGGCAGAGGTGATGACCACCTTCGACTCCTCGTACGAGGAGTTGGGCATCATCGTCGCCGACGACACGCCGCACATCGAACAGGCGGCGCGGGTGGTCGGCGTCGACCTCGGCAAGGTCAACCGACGGGTGAAGCGCCTGGCGCTCGCCCAGTCCCACGACATCACCGCCTCCGTCACCCGTGCGGGGGCCCGGGTGATGCGCGGCCGGGGCAGGCTGGAAGGCCTCCAGGCCGCCGACGGCTCCCGCACGGTCGTCGTGACCGCGGCCGACGGTACGGAGGAGCGGCTCACCGCCGACGCCGTGCTGATCGCGACCGGCGGCCACCCCCGGGAGATCCCCGACGCGCTCCCCGACGGAGCGCGCATTCTGAACTGGACCCAGGTCTACGACCTCGACGAGCTCCCCGAGGAGCTCATCGTCGTCGGCTCCGGTGTCACCGGTGCCGAGTTCGCCGGCGCCTACCAGGCGCTCGGCTCGCGCGTGACGCTCGTCTCGTCCCGCGACCGGGTGCTGCCCGGCGAGGACCCGGACGCGGCCGCCGTGCTGGAGGACGTCTTCCGGCGCCGCGGCATGAACGTCATGGCCCGCTCGCGCGCCCAGGCGGCGAAGCGCGTGGGCGACCGGGTCGAGGTCACGCTCGCCGACGGCCGTGTGATCACCGGTTCGCACTGTCTGATGGCGGTCGGCGCGATCCCGAACAGCGCGGGCATGGGCCTGGAGGAGGCCGGGGTCCGGCTCAAGGAGTCCGGCCACATCTGGACCGACAGGGTCTCCCGCACCAGCGCCCCCGGCGTGTACGCGGCCGGTGACGTCACCGGCATCTTCGCGCTGGCCTCGGTCGCCGCGATGCAGGGGCGGATCGCGATGTACCACTTCCTCGGTGACGCGGTGACCCCGCTGAACCTGAAGACGGTCTCCTCGAACGTCTTCACCGACCCGGAGATCGCCACCGTCGGCTACACCCAGGCGGACGTCGACTCCGGCGCGATCGAAGCACGCGTGGTGAAGCTGCCGCTGCTGCGCAACCCGCGCGCCAAGATGCAGGGCATCCGGGACGGCTTCGTCAAGATCTTCTGTCGGCCGGGCACCGGCATCGTGGTCGGTGGCTGTGTCGTCGCGCCGCGGGCCAGCGAGCTGATCCACCCCATCTCGATCGCGGTGGACAACAATCTGACGGTGGAACAGATCGCAAACGCTTTCACCGTGTACCCGTCCCTGTCGGGATCGATCGCGGAAGTGGCACGGCAGTTGCACACCCGGAAGCGGGCCGGCGAGGCGTAGGAACCCGGCATTCCCCGCCAAGCCCTGGCAACTCAGGCGGGCGGGAAGCTGCCGGGCAATCAGTACGGAACAACAACGGGGCCGCCTGTAGCACTTGGCGGCCCCTTGTATGTGCAACTTCTGTTATTCGGCGCAAACCGCTGAAAACTCTCGCGTGGTCAGGTTACTGTCAGTTTCGTGTTCGCTGCAGAACGTCGTCAATTGATCCTCGAAATGGTGCGCGCCAACGGGGCAGTATCGCTCCGTGAGCTCGCCCGCGTCGTCCAGACCTCCGAAGTGACCGTACGGCGGGACGTGCGGGCGCTGGAGGCAGAAGGACTCCTCGACCGCCGACATGGCGGTGCGGTCTTGCCGGGCGGTTTTACGCGGGAGTCCGGCTTTCCGCAGAAATCCCATCTCGCCACCGCGGAGAAGACGGCCATCGCCGACCTGGCCGCCGGTCTCGTCGAAGAGGGCGAGGCCATTGTGGTCGGAGCCGGTACGACCACGCAGGAGCTGGCCCGCCGGCTCGCGCGGATCCCCGGTCTGACCGTCGTCACCAATTCGCTCCTGGTCGCCCAGGCGTTGGCCCATGCCAACCGGGTGGAAGTGGTGATGACCGGAGGAACCCTGCGCGGTTCCAACTACGCCCTGGTGGGCAGCGGTGCGGAGCAGTCGCTCCAGGGGCTGCGGGTGTCGCGCGCGTTCCTGTCCGGGAGCGGACTCACCGCGGAACGGGGTCTGTCCACGTCCAACATGCTCTCGGCGAGCGTCGACCGGGCGTTGGTGCAGGCCGCCGGGGAGGTGGTGGTCCTGGCGGACCACACCAAGCTCGGCTCCGACACGATGTTCCAGACGGTGCCCACGGACCTGATCACCCGTCTGGTGACGGACGACCCTCCGGCCCACGACGAGCGGTCCGCCACCGAGTTGCAGGCACTGGCCGACCAGGGTGTACAGATCGCGGTGGCCGGGGCGGGGTTGGGCCCGGTCGGGGCCGACTCCCACCCGCCGGGGCGCCAGGCGCGCCGCGACATGCCATTGCCCGGCCAGCGGCGCACGCATGGCGGTCCTGGGCCGCAACTGCGCAGCGCGGCTGCGGCGTTGACGGACCAGCCCCCGGGCGACCGGGCTCGCGTGGCGGACCTCCGCCGCCGTTGAGCCCATCGGGGCACCGCCCCGAACCCCGGTCCTCAAGCTCCCCCATGACCCTCAAGGCAGGAGGGACCCTTCGACGGGCTCGATGCGGCTGACGAAACCGAGCCCCTCCGGCGACGGAGGAACAGTTTCAGCCCGCGGCCGCCCGCGGCCCCTTCAGCCCCCGCAAGGTCAGCGTCAGCAGTCGCCCGGCCAGCGCCGGATCCTCCGGCGCCTGCTCCGCCGCCAGCGCAATCGCGTTCGTCAGCTGCATCAGGTCGCCGATCGACACATCCGCCCGCACCGTCCCACTCGCCTGCGCCCGTGCGAGCAGCCGTGCCCCCGCCTCGCGCAGCGGCACGTTGCAGTCGGACAGCGCGGAAGTCTCGTCCCGTGACGTCGACATGAGTGCCTGCGCGAGCCCGCGGTACTCACCCGCATGGGTGATGATCGCGCCGAGCCAGTCCACCAGACCCGCGCACGGATCCGCCTTCGCCAGCTCGTGGGAGCGGGCGAGCAGCGAGGCGAGGGCTTCCTGGAAAACCGCGCTCATCAGCGCGTGCCGGTTCGGGAAATGCCGGTACAGCGTGCCGATCCCCACGCCCGCCCGCCGCGCGATGTCCTCCAGCGAGGCATCGGTGCCGTGCTCCGCGAACGCCGTACGGGCCTCGCCCAGCAGCCGGTCGTAGTTACGGCGCGCGTCGGCGCGCATGGGCCGGCCCGGCGTCTGTGCCGTGCTCATCGCCATCGGCGCAGTCCTCCCTTTTTCCGCCCCCGGGTCCAGGATGCCATGGTGAGCGGAGGTTTCCTCCGCTCGCCGGAGCCGGAGCGGAACCCGCCGCGACACCGGGACGGAGCCGGCGAACGGCAAAGGCCCCCGCGCAGTCGTTCGTACGACTCCGCGGGGGCCCCGGTGCGGCTACGCGGATCAGTCCTTGATCTCGCAGATCACGGCGCCGGACGAGACCGAACTGCCGACCTCGGCGGCCAGGCCCTTGATCGTGCCGGCGCGGTGTGCGTTGAGCGGCTGCTCCATCTTCATGGCCTCAAGGACGACGATGAGATCGCCCTCCATGACCTCCTGGCCCTCCTCGACGGCGATCTTCACGATCGTTCCCTGCATCGGGGAGGCGAGCGTGTCACCCGAGACCGCGGAACCGGTCTTCTTCGCCGCACGGCGCTTGGGCTTGGCACCCGCAGCGAGTCCGGTGCGGGCCAGGCTCATGCCCAGCGACGACGGCAGGGAGACCTCAAGACGCTTGCCGCCGACCTCGACGACGACCGTCTCACGGCCTGCCTCCTCCTCCGCCTCCGCGTCGGCGGGGGTGGCGAAGGGCTTGATCTCGTTGACGAACTCGGTCTCGATCCAGCGGGTGTGGATCTGGAACGGGGCGCCGGTGAACGCCGGGTCGGTGACGGCCGCCCGGTGGAACGGGATCGCGGTGGCCATGCCCTCGACGTTGAACTCGGCCAGCGCACGCGCCGCCCGCTGCAGCGCCTGCTCACGCGTCGCACCGGTCACGATGAGCTTCGCCAGCAGCGAGTCCCAGGCGGGGCCGATGACCGAGCCGGACTCGACGCCCGCGTCCAGCCGGACACCCGGACCGGTCGGCGGGGCGAACACCGTCACCGTGCCCGGGGCGGGCAGGAAGCCGCGGCCCGGGTCCTCGCCGTTGATCCGGAACTCGAAGGAGTGCCCGCGTACCGCCGGGTCGTCGTATCCGAGCTTCTCGCCGTCGGCGATCCGGAACATCTCACGGACCAGGTCGATGCCGGTGACCTCCTCGGTGACCGGGTGCTCCACCTGGAGACGGGTGTTGACCTCCAGGAACGAGATCGTGCCGTCCATACCGACCAGGAACTCGACGGTGCCCGCACCGACGTACCCGGCCTCCTTGAGGATCGCCTTCGACGCCGCGTACAGCTCCGCGTTCTGCGCCTCGGACAGGAACGGCGCGGGAGCCTCCTCCACCAGCTTCTGGTGGCGGCGCTGCAGCGAGCAGTCACGCGTCGACACGACGACGACATTGCCGTGGCTGTCGGCCAGGCACTGCGTCTCCACGTGCCGCGGCTTGTCGAGGTAGCGCTCCACGAAGCACTCCCCGCGCCCGAACGCCGCGACCGCCTCACGGACCGCGGAGTCGTACAGCTCCGGGATCTCCTCCAGCGTCCGGGCGACCTTCAGCCCGCGACCGCCGCCGCCGAACGCCGCCTTGATCGCGATCGGCAGCCCGTGCTGCTCGGCGAACGCCACGACCTCCTCGGAACCCGATACGGGGTCCGGGGTGCCGGCGACCAGCGGGGCACCGGCGCGCTGCGCGATGTGCCGGGCGGCGACCTTGTCGCCCAGGTCGCGGATCGCCTGCGGCGGGGGGCCGATCCACGTCAGCCCGGCGTCCAGCACGGCCTGGGCGAACTCGGCGTTCTCCGACAGGAAGCCGTAGCCCGGGTGGATCGCGTCCGCCCCCGAGTCCTTGGCAGCCTGCAGCACCTTGGCCATGTCCAGGTAGCTGGCGGCCGGGGTGTCACCGCCCAGAGCGAAAGCCTCGTCGGCCGCACGCACATGCAGAGCGTCGCGGTCCGGGTCGGCGTAGACGGCCACGCTCCCGATCCCGGCATCCCGGCATGCCCGAGCAACACGGACAGCAATTTCGCCACGGTTGGCGATGAGCACCTTGCGCACGATGGCTCCCTCCTTGAAACAAGCTGAGTTTAGGGACTACCGACACGGCCATACGACCCGTCCCCATTGGTGAGCTTGCCCACACGGAGCGTGATTCGAGGCCTTCTCGAAGCGCGAAATCCCTTGTGGCACCACGGTACGCCGGGTTTCATGACCGCACAGTAGCCACGAGGTGTGGTCCAGGTCTCTGTTCATAGGAGGGGTAGCTCCTGGCATTTCTTTGTGGAATACCTACTAACGAGCGCGGTTTTCTTTGCCCGACGCACGAGGGGCACGACAACGCGCGGTTCATGCGCCGAGTGTGATCCGCGCCCGGGTGCGGAAAGAGGCGGACGGAGCGGTCTGAACTCTTGTCCGAAGGATTACCCGTTAGTAGGGTCCGCGCTATCGCACGTACTGCAGGTAACAGGGGGTGAGCGCCGTGGTGCGCAGACCGGTGGCTTTCGTGGCCGCGATCGTACTGTTCGCGGAAGCCGCGGGCATGGTGCTCGTGAACGGCATCCTGGCGACGGTCGTCGACAACCAGGAGATGTCACTGGCCGGGCTCGACCCCGCCGCCATGTCCGCCGGAGCGTGGGCGATGGGCGGCGTCGCCGGCCTCTATCTGCTGCTGTGCGGTCTCGTCCTGCTGCTGACCGGCATCCGCGACCGAGCCCCCGGCCGGGTCGGCCGGTTCGCCGTGATCGGCTGCGCCGTGGTGCACGGTGTGCTGGGCGCGCTGACGGTGGGTCTGGTCGGCTGGGCCGCGTTCGCCTTCATGATGGTCGTGCTCGGGCTGATCGTGCTGACTCTGGTGGCGTACGGGACTGTGCGCGGGAAGCGCGACGGCGAGGCGGACGGGAACGGCGGCGGCGCCGATGAGGGCGCTCCGGCGCCCGCGTGACCCGCCCGTGCGCGTCGGCCGTGCTCGTCAGACCCACAAATCGGTGACGGAGAGATCCAGTTCGCCCAGGAGGCGGCGCAGCAGCGGCAGCGAGAGCCCGATGACATTGCCGTGGTCGCCCTCGATGGCGTCGACGAACGGTGCCGAGCGCCCGTCCAGCGTGAAGGCGCCCGCGACATGGAGCGGCTCGCCCGAGGCGACGTAGGCGGCGATCTCGGCATCCGTGGGCTCACCGAACCGGACGATGGTGGACGCGGTCGCGGACGCCGTACGCCCGGTCGCCGTGTCGATCACGCTGTGGCCGGTCCGCAGGATCCCGGACCGGCCGCGCATGGACTTCCAGCGGGCGGTGGCGTCCTCGCTGTCGGCCGGCTTCCCGAGCGCCTCGCCGTCGAGTTCCAGGACCGAGTCGCACCCGATGACCAGAGCCCCCGCGGCCTCCGGACGTCCGGCTACGGCGACGGCCTTCGCCTCGGCGAGGACGAGCGCCAGCTCGCCCGGCGTCGGGGCGGTCAGCGCGTCCTCGTCCACACCGCTGACGATCACCTCGGGCGCGAAGCCGGCCTGGCGCAGCAGACCGAGACGGGCGGGGGAGGCGGAGGCGAGCACGAGACGGCGCTGGTCAGTCATACCGGCCATCGTAGAAGGGCCCGGCGGGTCGCAGTACCACGCATCCACGGCCGCGGCCCACGCCGTGGCGCCGGGCACCCACGACTCCGGCGCGTGCCGCGGCACCGGAGACCCACGGCTAGCGCGTGCCCAGCGCCAGCATCGCGACGACCATGGCGAGCGCGAGCACCAGCCACACGCGCCGCATCATGTCCTGGGCGTCGCGCAGCTCTTTCGGGGGCTTGTTCTCGGGGTCGGACCACAGCATGACCCCGATCCTGCTGCGGCCGCGCCCGCTGCGCCTGAGTACGGGTACTCAGCCGCCCTGGTGCGTACGGACCAGATCATTCCGCGACCGCACGGCAAAGGCCCGGAACCCACGGTGGCGGTTCCGGGCCTCCGCAGGCACCGTGCGGCCGGACGGCTACGCCGGCCAGTACGTCCGTGCCCAGGCCCGCGGGCCCGGCCGGTGACGTTCGCGGCGGGCGATACGGCCCGGGTCGGACCACTGTCCGGTCAGCGCGGGCGCGCCGGACGACACAGCGGCCGTCGCCGCGGCGCGCGCCTGGACCACTGCCAGTGCGGCGGCCAGCTCCTCCGGGGTCGGGTTGCCCCGTACGACCTTGATCATGGCCAGAACCCTTTCTAGAGGGGGATGTTGCCGTGCTTCTTCGGGGGCAGCGATTCCCGCTTGGTACGCAGTTGGCGCAGCCCCTTCACCACGTGCGCCCGGGTGTCGGACGGCATGATCACCGCGTCCACGTACCCGCGCTCGGCGGCCACGTACGGGTTGAGCAGCGCGTCCTCGTAGTCGGCGATCAGCTCGGCGCGCGTCGTCTCTGCCTCGTCGGGGTCCGTGACGGCCGCGATCGTACGCCGGTGCAGGATGTTCACCGCGCCCTGCGCGCCCATCACCGCGATCTGCGCGGTCGGCCAGGCGACATTGATGTCCGCGCCCAGGTGCTTGGAGCCCATGACGTCGTACGCGCCGCCGAACGCCTTGCGGGTGATCACCGTGATCAGCGGGACGGTCGCCTCCGCGTACGCGTAGATCAGCTTGGCACCGCGCCGGATGATGCCGCCGTACTCCTGGTCGACGCCGGGCAGGAAGCCGGGAACGTCGACGAAGGTCAGCACGGGCACGTTGAACGCGTCGCAGGTACGGACGAAGCGTGCGGCCTTCTCGCTCGCGTTGATGTCCAGACAACCCGCGAACTGCATCGGCTGGTTGGCGACGATGCCGACGGGATAGCCCTCGACACGTCCGAAGCCGGTGATGATGTTCGGCGCGAACAGGGCCTGCGTCTCCAGGAACTCACCGTCGTCCAGCACATGCTCGATGGCGGTGTGCATGTCGTACGGCTGGTTCGCAGAGTCCGGGATGAGGGTGTCGAGCTCACGGTCCTCGTCGGTCACCGTGAGATCCGCCTCCTCCGGGAAGGCGGGCGCCTCGGAGAGGTTGTTCGACGGGAGGTAGGACAGCAGCGACTTGACGTACTCGATGGCGTCCTTCTCGTCACCCGCCATGTGATGTGCCACACCCGAGGTGGTGTTGTGCGTGCGGGCGCCGCCCAGCTCCTCGAAGCCGACGTCCTCACCGGTCACCGTCTTGATGACGTCGGGACCCGTGATGAACATGTGCGAGGTCTGGTCGACCATGACGGTGAAGTCGGTGATCGCGGGGGAGTAGACCGCGCCACCGGCGCACGGTCCGACGATCAGCGAGATCTGCGGGACGACGCCCGAGGCGTGCACATTGCGGCGGAAGATCTCGGCGAACAGGCCGAGCGCGGCCACACCCTCCTGGATACGGGCGCCGCCGCCGTCGTTGATACCGATGACCGGGCAGCCGGTCTTCAGCGCGAAGTCCATCACCTTGACGATCTTCTCACCGTAGACCTCGCCGAGCGAGCCGCCGAAGATGGTGAAGTCCTGCGAATACACGCAGACGGGGCGGCCGTCGACCGTGCCGTAGCCGGTGACGACGCCGTCTCCGTACGGGCGGTTCTTCTCGATGCCGAAGCTGGTGGACCGGTGCCGGGCGAATTCGTCGAGTTCCACGAAGGAACCCTCGTCGAGCAGGAGATCGACCCGCTCGCGGGCGGTCAACTTGCCCTTGGCGTGCTGCTTTTCGATCGCGCGTGCGGAACCGGCGTGTGTGGCCTCGTCGATACGGCGCTGCAGGTCCGCGATCTTGCCCGCGGTGGTGTGGATGTCGATCTCTTCCGGCTCGGACATCGGGTGGCGGCTCCCTGCCTGGTCACGGGGACGACTGACTGGTGGGTTCTACGGCTGCGTGCGCGGCCGGGTGCGCGACGCGTGCGCGAGGACGGCCGGGCGGGCAGCTGCCGGTCAGGTACTGAATGGCTACTGATCCGTAGCGTATCGGCGCGGATACCGTTCGGCAGTGCGTCGTTTGCCACACCTAGGGTGGCTTGCATGACACCTCCGGATGCGTCACAGAACCGCTGGTCCGACCTGGACCGGCCGCCCCTGAACGTTGCCGCGCTGCGCCGCGGACTGCTGCGGCCGGGCGGACTGTGGACCTCGCTCGACGTCGTGGACACGACCGGTTCCACCAACTCCGACCTCGCGGGACGGGCTGCGGAACTCACCGAGGGCACTGTCCTGGTCGCCGAGGAACAGACCGCGGGCCGAGGCCGCCTCGACCGGACCTGGGCGGCGCCCGCCCGCTCCGGCCTGTTCTTCTCCGTCTACCTGACCCCCGGCGACGGTGTACCGGTCCATCGCTGGGGCTGGCTGCCGCTGCTCGCCGGTGTCGCGGCGGCGACCGGCCTGGCCAAGGCGGCGGGTGTCGACATGGCGCTGAAGTGGCCCAACGACCTGCTGGTCACCGTGGCGGGCGAGGAGCGCAAGGCGGGCGGCATCCTGGCCGAGCGCGCCGCGAACGGCGTCGTCGTCGGTATCGGCATCAACGTCTCGCTGCGCGCGGACGAACTCCCGGTCCCCGCGGCCGCCTCCCTCGCCCTGGCCGGAGCGGTCTCCACCGACCGGGAGACGCTGCTGCGGGGCGTGCTGCGCTCGCTGGAGCACTGGTACGAGGAGTGGCGCGCGGTCGACGGCGACGCGGCGCAGTGCGGCCTCCAGGCGGCGTACGCGGCGGGCTGCGCGACGCTGGGGCGGACGGTACGCGCCCAGCTCCCCGGCGACCGCTCGCTCACCGGTGAGGCGGTGGCGATCGACGGCGACGGCCGCCTGATCCTGTCCACCGACGAAGGCCTCCAGGAACCGGTGTCAGCGGGCGACATCGTCCACCTGAGGGGCACGGAGGGCGGCCTCGCCTAGTCCCTTACCGTCGGTACGCCCACGGGTGGAACTGTTTCCGACGCGCCCTGGGGGACACCCCAGGTCCCGGAGACCCCCGCTACGTACTGCGGGGGTCGCCGATCCCCCAGGCGCAGTCACCACGAGGCCCCCGGCCCTGCGCCGGGGCGCCGAGACCGGCTGCCATTCCCCGTGGAAACCGCCCACCGGAGAGCAGCCCCCCACGCCCCCGGCCCTGGCCGGCCCCGTACCCGGGCGCCCGAATCGGCCTTCGTCCCCGTGGAAACCGCCCACCGGAGAGCGGCCCGCCATGCGCCCGGCCCTGGCCGGCCGCGTACCCGGGTGCCCGAATCGGCCTTCGTCCCCGTGGAAACCGCCCACCGGAGAGCGGCCCGCCATGCGCCCGGCCCTGGCCGGCCGCGTACCCGGGTGCCCGAACCGGCCTTCGTCCCCGTGGAAACCACCCACCGGAGAGCAGCCCCCCACGCCCCCGGCCCT
>NZ_JBFAJH010000043.1:33278-68162 GCF_040655115.1 Streptomyces atratus
TGGCCGGCCGCGTACCCGGGTGCCCGAACCGGCCTTCGTCCCCGTGGAAACCACCCACCGGAGAGCAGCCCCCCACGCCCCCGGCCCTGGCCGGCCGCGTACCCGGGCGCCCGAACCGGCCCTCGTCCCCGTGGAAACCACCCACCGGAGAGCAGCCCCCCACGCCCCCGGCCCTGGCCGGCCCCGTACCCGGGCGCCCTGACTTAGTGAGGTAGCGCACACCTGCCGTATCGTTGAGGCGATCCACCGACAGATCGGCAGGGCAGTGCGCAGGGAACGGGCAGGAGGCGGCTGGTGACCGTCGACGACACGAGCTCCGGCGCGGGCACGGAGCCCCCACCGGACGCCTCGGTCCACGCGACACCGCATCACGAAGTCGACCACACGGCGGAACCGACCGACGATCCCCTCGCCATCCGGCTGGAACAGCTGATCCTGGGCGCCGAGCGTCGCTACACCCCGTTCCAGGCGGCCCGTACCGCCGGTGTCTCGATGGACCTGGCGTCGCGGTTCTGGCGGGCCATGGGGTTCGCCGACATCGGGCAGGCGAAGGCGCTCACCGAGGCGGACGTGCTGGCGCTGCGGCGGCTCGCCGGACTCGTGGAGGCGGGGCTGCTCAGCGAGCCGATGGCGGTGCAGGTCGCCCGGTCCACCGGGCAGACCACCGCCCGGCTGGCGGAATGGCAGATCGATTCCTTCCTGGAGGGGCTGACCGAGCCGCCCGAGCCCGGCATGACCCGCACCGAGGTCACGTATCCCCTGGTGGAGCTGCTCCTGCCGGAGCTGGAGGAGTTCCTCATCTATGTCTGGCGGCGCCAGCTCGCCGCCGCGACCGGCCGGGTGGTGCAGGCGGCCGACGACGACGAGATGGTGGACCGCCGGCTGGCCGTCGGCTTCGCGGACCTGGTCGGCTTCACCCGGCTGACCCGCCGGCTGGAGGAGGAGGAGCTCGGCGAGCTCGTCGAGACGTTCGAGACGACCTGCGCCGACCTGGTCGCCGCGCACGGCGGCCGGCTCATCAAGACCCTTGGTGACGAGGTCCTCTTCGCCGCCGACGACGCGGGCACGGCGGCCGAGATCTCGCTGCGCCTGATAGAGGCGATGGCTCAGGACGAGACGATGCCCGCGCTCCGCGTCGGTATCGCGTTCGGCACCGTCACGACCCGGATGGGCGATGTCTTCGGCACGACGGTGAACCTCGCCAGCCGGCTCACCTCGATAGCGCCCAAGGACGCCGTGCTGGTGGACGGCGCGTTCGCGGAGGAGCTGACGCGTACGGGCGACGCACCGGCCTCCGAGGCGCAGGCGGCGGAGGAGGCCGCGGCGGCCGAGAAGGACCGCGAGAACGGCGTGGAGCCGCTGGCCGTGCCGAAGTACCGGTACGGGCTGCAGCCGATGTGGCAGCGGCCGGTGCGTGGGCTCGGCGTGGTGGAGCCGTGGCTGCTGGCCCGGCGCGGCACGTCCTGACCGCCCTCCGGGGCGCACCCACGGACACCCCCCTAGGATCCCTCCGGTAACGCTCGTTAACCGGAGGGGTGCAGTCATGACCGTCACGTCCGAGCAGCGGTTCGGGGAGTTCGTCGTCGTGCGGGTCCACGAGGGCCAGAACCATGTCGCCGAACTGGTTCTGGACCGGCCCAAGGCCATGAACGCCGTGTCCACGGACATGGCCCGTTCGATCGGCGCCGCCTGTGCGGCGCTCGCCGCCGATCCCGCCGTACGGGTCACCGTCCTCACCTCCAGCCACGAGCGCGCCTTCTGCGTGGGTGCGGACCTCAAGGAGCGGAACTCCTTCACCGACGCCGAGCTGGTGCGACAGCGGCCCACCGCCCGCGCCGCCTACACCGGCGTGCTCGACCTGCCGATGCCGACGGTCGCCGCCGTGCACGGGTTCGCCCTCGGCGGCGGATTCGAGCTGGCTCTCTCCTGCGATCTGATCGTCGCCGACCGGACCGCCGTGGTGGGGCTGCCGGAGGTGTCGGTCGGCGTCATCCCGGGTGGCGGGGGCACCCAGTTGTTGCCGCGTCGGGTCGGTGCGGCGCGCGCCGCCGAGCTGGTCTTCACCGCCCGGCGGGTGGAGGCCCCGGAGGCACGGGAGTTGGGCCTCGTCGACGAGTTGGTGGAGGCGGGGCAGGACCGGACGCAGGCGCTCGCGCTCGCCGGGCGGATCGCCGCCAACTCGCCGGTGGGTCTGCGCGCCGCGAAGCGTGCGCTGCGGCTCGGGCACGGGCTCGACCTGCGGGCCGGGCTGGAAGTGGAGGACGCGGCCTGGCGGTCGGTGGCCTTCTCCGGAGACCGGGCGGAGGGTGTGGCCGCGTTCAACGAGAAGCGGAAGCCGAACTGGCCCGGCGAGTAACGGTACGGCACTGTTTCGACGCGCAGAGCAGGAGATTCGCGGCTCCAAGCTGATCAAATCACTGCAAATCTACATACGATGTAACGATGGGTGGTGAGAATGTGCGGCTGCGGGCCGTCGTATCGCTTGCGCAGGCGATGGCTGCGGCGCATACACCGCGCGAGTCCTGGCGGGCTGCCGCGCTGGGGGCGTGCGAGGCGTTGGGCGGCAGTTTCGCCGCGCTCTCCGTGTGGGAGCGCGGACCGGGGCGGCTCAGGGTGCTGGTGAACGCGGGTGAACGGGCCGAGGGGGAAGAGGAGTTTCCCGACGACGAGACGTACCCGGTGCACGAGTTCCCGGAGATCACCGAGTTCCTGCACGAGCGGTGGGCGGGGGGCGGTGAACCGGACGCCTGGGTGGAGACGGCCGAGGGGCCGGTCGGCGAGGGCGGTGTCGCGTCCGACGTGAAGTCGGCGGGTGCGGCGCGCGGGCACGGGAGCGGTTACCGCCATCAGCGCGTGGCGGCCCTGCGCCGCCGCCGCCGCGGTTGCTGCGTGGTCGCGCCGATCGTGCTGCACGGGCGGGCCTGGGGGGAGCTCTATGTGGCGCGACCGGTGGGGGAGCCGGTGTTCGGGCGGGAGGACGCGGACTTCGCGACCGTGCTGGCCGCCGTCGTCGCCGCCGGGATCTCCCAGACCGAGCGCCTCGAAGAGGTCCGCAAGCTCGCCTTCACCGACCCGCTGACGGGGCTGGCCAACCGCCGCCTCGTCGATGTGCGGCTCGACGAGGCGGTGGAGCGGCATCACGCCGACGGCTCGGTGGTCAGCCTGGTCGTCTGCGACCTGAACGGCCTGAAGGGGGTCAACGACACGCTCGGCCACGCGGTCGGCGACCGGCTGCTGGAACGTTTCGGCTCGGTGCTGTCCCGGTGTGGCGCGATGCTGCCGGGTGCGCTCGCGGCCCGGCTCGGCGGTGACGAGTTCTGTCTGCTCACCGTGGGCCCGGAGGCGGACGAGGTGATCCGGGTGGCCACCGAACTCTGCGACCGGGCAACGGAGTTGGAGCACGGCGACGGGGTCGCCTGCGGGATCGCGTCGACCGGCGACCCGATCGGTCCGGTGGTCTCGGCCCGGCGGCTCTTCCGGCTGGCGGACGCCGCCCAGTACCGGGCGAAGGCGGCCCGCTCCATGGAACCGGTGGTGGCGGGGCGGGACGGCGAGGTCATCCGGCTGGCCGACTCGCCGCCGAAGTCCGCCCACGACCGCCGTCGGCTGCGCGGCAGCCGTCCGTAGCGCTCGTGCGGAGCCGTGACCCGGATCGGGTAAGGGGTCAACCGTGCGACCACTAGTGACATGGAGAGTTTCAGTCCGTACGCTTCTGAATATGGATATGCACACAGTCGTGGTGGGGACGTCCGGTACCACCGCAGAGGACGTCATCGCCGTGGCTCGCGCGGGAGCCCGCGTCGAGCTCTCCGCAGCCGCAGTCAGCGCACTCGCCACCGCCCGCGAGATCGTGGACGCGCTGGCCGCCAAGCCCGAGCCGGTCTACGGCGTCTCCACCGGCTTCGGCGCTCTCGCCAGCCGGCACATCAGCCCCGACCTGCGGGCCCAGCTCCAGCGCAACATCGTCCGCTCGCACGCGGCCGGGATGGGCCCGCGCGTCGAGCGCGAGGTCGTGCGGGCGCTGATGTTCCTGCGCCTGAAGACGGTCTGCTCCGGCCACACCGGCGTACGCCCCGAGGTGGCCCAGACCATGGCCGACGTGCTGAACGCGGGCATCACCCCCGTCGTGCACGAGTACGGCTCGCTCGGCTGCTCCGGCGACCTGGCACCGCTGTCGCACTGCGCCCTGACGCTGATGGGCGAGGGCGACGCCGAGGGCCCCGACGGTGTCGTGCGCCCGGCCGGCGAGCTCCTCGCCGCACACGGCATCGCCCCCGTCGAGCTGCGCGAGAAGGAGGGCCTCGCCCTCCTCAACGGCACCGACGGCATGCTCGGCATGCTCGTGATGGCCCTCGCCGACCTGAAGAACCTCTACACCTCCGCCGACATCACCGCCGCGCTCAGCCTGGAGGCACTGCTCGGCACGGAGAAGGTCCTCGCCCCGGAGCTGCACGCCATCCGCCCGCACCCGGGCCAGGGCGTCAGCGCCGACAACATGCTGCGGGTGCTTGCCGGGTCCGGCCTCACCGGTCACCACCAGGACGACGCGCCGCGCGTCCAGGACGCCTACTCCGTGCGGTGCGCGCCCCAGGTCAACGGCGCCGGGCGGGACACCCTCGCGTACGCCGGGATCGTCGCCGACCGCGAGTTGGCCTCCGCCGTCGACAACCCCGTCGTCCTGCCGGACGGCCGCGTCGAGTCCAACGGCAACTTCCACGGCGCCCCGGTGGCGTACGTACTCGACTTCCTGGCGATCGTCGCCGCCGACCTCGGCTCGATCACCGAGCGCCGCACGGACCGGCTGCTGGACAAGAACCGTTCGCACGGGCTGCCGCCGTTCCTCGCCGACGACGCCGGTGTCGACTCGGGTCTGATGATCGCCCAGTACACGCAGGCCGCCCTGGTCAGCGAGATGAAGCGACTCGCGGTCCCCGCCTCGGCGGACTCGATCCCGTCCTCCGCGATGCAGGAGGACCACGTCTCCATGGGCTGGTCGGCGGCGCGCAAGCTCCGTACCGCGGTGGAGAACCTCGGGCGGATCGTCGCCGTCGAGCTGTACGCGGCGACCCGCGCCATCGAACTGCGCGCCGCCCAGGGGCTCGCCCCGGCGCCCGCGTCCCTCGCGGCGATCGAGGCGCTGCGGGCGGCCGGCGTCGAGGGGCCCGGCCCGGACCGGTTCCTGTCGCCGGATCTGGCTGCCGCGGACGCGTTCGTGCGGAGCGGGAAGCTGGTGGCCGCGGTGGAGCCGGTCACCGGGGCACTGGCCTAGGAGTTCGGCGGATCCGCCGGACGGGCCTGACCCTCAGGCCCGTCCGGCGATCGAGGACAACGTGCTCGCGCGGCGCCCCGAGTGGGCGACGAACGCTGCGCCGACGACCAGGAACGCCGTGCCACCGATCAGATACGGAGTGGTGTCGACCCCGGCCCCCGTGTCGGCGAGCGCCGGCCCGGACACCTCGTCCCCGGCGCTCGTGACCACCGGTCTTCTCGGTGTACCGGCCGGACCGGCGGCGTCGTCCGTCGCGTTGGCCGACGGGACGAACCACAGAGCGCACAGCAGAGTGGCCGCCGCGGTGGCGGTCAGGAGCGGGCGGCGGGCGATGGTCACGGAATCGATCCCCCTTGTGACAGCAGTGAGTTGGACCGACCGGCAATTGGGGGGCGGCGTCACGGGGCTGGGGCACGCACCTCGGCCCCGCTCCTTCACCCACCCCCCAATTGCCGGTCGGTCCTAGCCGGGTGCGCCGATGCTAATGAAAGCAGCGGGTCGCGGGAAAGTCGCGAGACCCCTTGGCTCTACGCTCCGGCGTATGAGCACTTCAGAGACATCACGGTTTGTTCGCCTTCGCGTGGAGATGGTGTTGGAGATCACCGACGCGGACGCCCTCAGCGGTACGGCACTGGAGAGCATTGCCGCCGAGTACGGCGAGCACGGCGGCGAGTCGGCCGAGGAACGCATGCATGCCGAGTCCGCGGTACGGGAAGACGCTGCGGAGGCGCTCGCCTCCCTTGTCGACCCGTTCGATCTGGTCGGCGAGGTGCCGGGGGTCGAACTGGCCCAGGCCTCCTGGACCAGCGAGATCATCGACTACGACCCCGAGGACGCGGACGCCTGGGACCTCGACGACGAGGACGAGGACCACGGCGACGGCGACGACGACGACGTCGCGCACAATGGGGAGGACGACGACGGCGAGGAACAGCCGTCCAGCCGGTGAACACACCGGCTCCGGCCCGTTTCCGGTGGGTCGGGGCCACGAGTGTTCCGCCCCTGGAACCACAGCTGCCACGACTGCGTCGATGAGTGGTGTTCCCCACATCTTTGACGGATGTGGAACGGAGGGCCCTTCCCGGGTGTTCTTGGAACATTGACGGGGTACCGCCGGCCGGCGGCCCTGCTCGGGGTACAGGGGGATACGGCAACAATGGAGAAGCGTGTGATGACGGACAGCAAGCGACGCAGGGGCCTCATGGCCGCGTCCGCACTGCTCGGCGGCGTTCTGGTGCTCACTGCCTGCAGCGACGGCGGGGACAAGGCCAGCGCCGAGAGCTCGAAGAAGTCGCAGGCGGCAGCGGTCGACAAGGCGGCAGCCCAGGACGCCTCCGAGGCGCAGATAGCGATCTCGCCGAAGAACGGCGCGACCAACGCCAGCATCAACAACGACGCCAAGGTCACCGTCACCAAGGGCAAGCTGAGCGAGGTCACCATGACCACGTCGGCCGGTGCGAGCGTCCAGGGCACCCTGGCGGCCGACGGCATGAGCTGGCAGCCGAACGGGCAGCTGGAGCGCTCGACCACGTACAAGATCAACGCGACGGCCAAGGACTCGAAGGGCCGCGAGGCGCACGAGAACTCCTCGTTCACCACCGTGTCGCCCGCCAACAGCTTCATCGGGAACTTCACCCCCGAGGACGGCTCCACGGTCGGCGTCGGCATGCCGGTCTCGATCAACTTCAACAAGCCGATCACGGACAGGAAGGCCGTCCAGGCCGGGATCACCGTGACGTCCAGCAGCGGCCAGCAGGTCGTCGGCCACTGGTTCAACTCGCAGCGTCTGGACCTGCGCCCCGAGCAGTACTGGACGGGCGGCTCCACCGTCACGCTGAAGCTGGCGCTGGACGGCGTCGAGGGCGCGAACGGCGTCTTCGGCGTGCAGCAGAAGACGGTCACCTTCAAGGTCGGCCGCAACCAGGTCTCGACGGTCGACGCCAGCACGAAGACGATGACCGTCACCCAGAACGGCAAGACGATCAAGACCATCCCGATCTCGGCCGGTTCCCCGGCCAACCCGACGTACAACGGTCAGATGGTGATCTCCGAGAAGTTCACGGAGACCCGGATGAACGGCGCGACGGTCGGCTTCACCGACGCCGACGGCAAGGGCGAGTACGACATCAAGGACGTGCCGCACGCCATGCGGCTGTCCTCGTCGGGCACGTTCATCCACGGCAACTACTGGGGCGCGCGGTCGGTCTTCGGCAGCGCCAACACCAGCCACGGCTGCGTCGGCCTCGCCGATGTCAAGGGTGCGGGCGACGCCAACCAGCCCGCCGCGTGGTTCTACAACAACTCGATGGTCGGCGACGTGGTCATCGTCAAGAACTCCCCGGACAAGACCATCACCCCCGACAACGGCCTCAACGGCTGGAACCTGAACTGGGCCGACTGGCAGGCAGGCTCCGCAGTCTGACCCCGGCGGGCGTCCCCGGACGTCCCTCCGTACCCCGTGCTTCACCGCGTACCCGCGTAAACCCCGACGCCCCGTCCGCACGCAAGGCGGCGGCACCCCGGATCCCCTCGGATCCCCGGTGCCGCCGCCTTCGTCGTCCGGGAGCGTTCTCATCCGGATCTCATGGCGGCCTTAACTCGCCATCACAACCGCTCCATAGCGTCGCGCCATGTTCTTCACCTACCTCCGGCGCGAGCTGCGCCGCCGCAGAAAGGCGGCGCTCGTCGTCGCCTCGGGGCTCGCCCTGGGCATTGCGCTGGTCATCATCGTCAGCTCGGTCTCCTCGGGCATGAGCAAGGCCCAGGACAAGGTCCTGGAATCGCTGTACGGCCTCGGTACGGACATGACGGTCACCAAGGCCGCCGCCGCACCGGGCTCCAGCAGTCAGCGCCCCAGGTTCGAGTTCGACGCCAAGGGCGACGACACGAAGCAGAGTTCGGACCGCGTCATGGTCCAGGGCTTCCAGACGCTGTCCTCCACCACCGTCGACCAGGTCGGCAAGCAGAACGGTGTCGCGGACGCCGTCGGCGGGCTGAGCCTGAACGTCCTGAAGGTGGACGGCCGGTTCAAGCGCGGCGAGTTCAAGCAGAACGGGAACGCGGGCGCCACCGACCAGCGCGGTCCCGGCGGCGGCGGTGCGACGCAACCGCAGGGTGAGGTCCAGGGCGGCGGCGCCTCGTTCGACGTCAACTCGTACACCGTGTACGGGACCGACGTCACCAAGCAGGACCTCGGCCCGCTGACCTCGTCGAAGATCACCAAGGGCCGTACGTTCAAGGCCACCGAGACCGACGCCGAGGTCGCGGTCGTCGACGCCTCGTACGCCAAGCAGAAGAAGCTCGCGGTCGGCAGGACCGTGACCGTCTCCGGGACCACGTACAAGATCGTCGGTGTCTCGACGGCGGACAGCGGCGACGCGGCCGCCAACCTCTACATCCCGCTGAAGCAGGCGCAGACCCTCGCCGACGCCAGGAACAAGGTCACCACGGTCTACGTCAAGGCCGCCGACTCGCAGCAGATCGACAGCGTCAAGTCCGCCATCCAGAAGAACATCTCGGGCACGACCGTCACCACCTCCGCGGACCTCGCCGACACCGTCTCCGGCTCCCTGTCCACCGCCTCCGACCTGGCCACCAGCGTCGGCAAGTGGCTGTCGATCGCGGTCCTCGCGGCCGCCTTCCTGGTCGCCGGACTGCTCACCTCCTCCGCCGTCAGCCGCCGGGTACGGGAGTTCGGCACGCTGAAGGCGCTCGGCTGGAAGAGCGGCCGGGTCACCCGCCAGGTGGTCGGCGAGGCCCTCGTCAACGGCCTGATGGGCGGTGTCCTCGGCATCGCGCTCGGTCTGGCCGGCGCGTACGTCGTGACGGCCATCAGCCCCACCCCCACCGCGCAGCTCGGTGGCTCGGGCGGCGGCATGGCCGGCGGCCCCGGCGGTATGGGCGGCCCCGTCCGGCAGGCGTCGTCCAAGTCCCTCGACATCGCGCTGACCGCACCCGTCTCCCTCTCCACCATCCTCATCGCCGTCGCGCTGGCCGTGGCGGGCGGGCTGATCGCCGGCGCGTTCGGCGGCTGGCGGGCCTCCCGGCTGCGCCCCGCGGACGCGCTGCGCCGCGTCGAATAGCCCGCCCGCGAGCCCCACCCCCCTTCAGTCCACCAGGAGTTGACCCATGTACACGCTCAGCGGCGTCACCAAGCGCTATACCCGCGGCAAGTCCACCGTCGATGCGCTCGCCGGCGTCGATCTGACCATCGAGGACGGCGGCCGCCTGGTCATCCAGGGCCCCACCGGCGGCGGCAAGTCCACGCTGCTGCAGATGCTCGGCGGTCTGGACCGTCCGACGGCCGGCAGCGTCGAACTCGACGGTGTGGACCTCGCGAAGCTCAGCGAGGCCAAACTCACCCAGGTGCGCGCGCAGAACATCGGTTTCGTCTTCCAGAGCTTCAACCTCATTCCGACGCTGACCGCGCAGGAGAACGTCGAGACGGCGCTCGTCCCGCTCGGCGGCAGGCCCGCGGAGCGGCGCAGGCGGGCCGCGGAGGCGCTGGACTCCGTCGGACTCGGTGAACGGCTCGGACACCTCCCCAGCGAGATGTCCGGCGGGCAGCAGCAGCGTGTGGCGATCGCACGGGCCCTGGTCAAGCAGCCGAAGGTGCTGCTCGCCGACGAGCCCACCGGCAACCTCGACGAGTCGATGCGCGACGAGGTCATGGAGGTGCTGGAGACGATGTGGAAGGAGCACGAGCTGACTTTCATCATGGTCACCCACGACAGCGCGATCGCCCGCAGGGCGCCGCGGCTGGCGACCATCCGCAAGGGCCGCGTCACGATCACGGAGAACGCGGCGGCCTGACGTACGGATGCCGAGGTGAGGCGTACGAACGCGGAAGGTGGCCCGCGGGCTCGGACGTGCGACGCACGGACGCACCGGCCCGCCCAAGCGGCCTTCCGGGCAGGGGCGACGGCACCCAACGCCGTTGCCGCTGCCCGACGCCGGCGATCCGGCACGCGGCCGCGTAAGGGGTGCCATGGCACCAGCACGCCCGCTCCCTTTCGCTCATCGCATTAATCTCACCGTCATGACCGCTGCCGTCACCGCCATGATCACCGCAGTCGTCGGCGTGCTCGGGACCCTGTTCGCGCCGATGCTCGCGCAGCGGATGACGGCGCGGGAGCGCCAGGCGGAGGCCGAACTGGCCGACACACGACGGAGGTTCGAGGAGCGGCGCGCCCAGTACACGGCCATGAACCGGGCCTCCCGGCAGTTCCACACACTGCTCAAGGACGCCCTGCACCGGATCAGGGACGGCGTCTGTACCGAGCAGGAGCGCACCCAGCTCGAAGAGGCCCGCCTCGACCACCGCGACCGCTACGCCGAGGCGCAGATGATTGTCCCGGAGCGGATCCTGCAGGCCTCCCGTGACCTCAACCAGATCCTCGGACACGCCGACGGGGCCGTCAAACGCCTGGACCGGGGGCTCGCCCGCGACGGCGAGACCGTGGCGCGGATCCTGGAGAACCTGAGGGAGGCGAGTCCGTTCCTCGACACGATGCGGGAGCTGATGCGGGAGGACCTGGGCATCACCGACTGAGCCCGCCCCTACCCCGGAGGTAATCGACGCTCCGTACGCCCCCGGGCAGCATGGTGCACACCAGCTGACGCAGCCGCGGCAGCACGCAGACCCGGAGGGCGACACCATGACCGCATACGCCATAGCCCACCTGTACCCCGCCGCCCACCCCGGCGAGGAGGTTCTCACCTACATCGAGCGCATCCAGTCGACCATGGACCCCTTCGACGGCCGCTTCCTCGTGCACGGTGCGCAGGTCGAGGTCGTCGAGGGCGAGTGGCCCGGTGCGCTCGTCATCATCGGGTTCCCGAGCATGGCGGCTGCCCGCGGCTGGTACGAGTCGGACGCCTACCAGGAGCTGCTGCCGCTGCGGACCCGGAACATGGCGGGCGACGCCGTGCTCGTCGAAGGCGTCGCGCCGGAGTACGACGCGTCGGCGACCGCGGCCGCGATGCGGGCAGCGGCAGCGGCCGTCAATGCCTGACGGGCCACGGCCGGGAACCCGTACGGTGACCCGTGGCCGGTGACGGCCGACGCGAGGGGCGGGTACGACCATGGGCTTCGAGGGCGACATCTGGAGGCTGCTGCGCGGCCCGGACCCGGTCGGCGACATCGTGATCGACGATCGTGACTTCCCCTGGCTGCAGGGGCGGTTCGTCCCAGGCCTGGCGTACGAATCGGTGCGCCCGCTCTTCGAGCGCGAGCCGGCACTGATCGACCACATCGAAGAGGGCCCCGCGGCGGTGGCCGCGTGGGAGGCGGCGTACGACGAGATCGAGCGGATCCTGACCCTGGTCTGCCCGGACAACGGCCCGGTCGCCGAATTCCTGCTGCACATCGACGGGGAGCGGGCCTGGTTCCGGTGGAGCCTCACCCCGTTCGAGGAGGGCGACGGCGCGTGATCATCCGCGAACAGGCCGTCCGGCTCGTGGAAGGAGACCTGCCGCCTCGCCGTCGACGAACGCCTCCCTCGCCCACGCGGCCGCCCTCGGCCGGCAGCCGCCACGGCTGAGCCCCGAGGAGCTGCGGGCTCTGAGCGAGGTGTAGCTGAGTACACCCCCGATCCGGGAGACGGGTCCCTCGCTGCGGCGCGCCCCGCCCGGCAGGATGGAGCACATCGGATCAACCACGGAGGGAACCCCATGAAGCCGCTGCTCCGGCTCGTACTCTGTCTCGCGGTCGTCGCCAATGTCGGCCTCAACCTGATGGAGGACTCCGGGCTGCACATCGCCCTGAGCATCGTCTCGGGCGCGGTCGTCCTCGCGTCCGGCGTGGGGCTGTGGATGCTGCGTGACAGGCGCGAGGAGGCCTGACCCGTCCGCCACGACCGGCGGCATCCGGTGTGGATTGCGCCACGCGCCCGATGCCGGAGGGGCCGGCAAGGGATCACTATGTGGATGCGGCCGAGGATCTTCCGGCTCCCCTGGGACAATCGATACGTCACAACGGTCCCGTACGTCGCGTCGGTGAGTGCGATTCCCACAATGTCTGGGTGACGTCCTCCATGGGGAGGGGGACCGGCGGCGCCCCTCGGGACGGGGCGCCTTCGCGCACGTCGCCGAGCCATGGAAGGTCTTGATCAGATGCCGGCCACCCCTGTTTCCCCGGAGCCGCACGCAGCCGAGATCCGTGTCATTGAGCCGCTGTACGCGGAGATTCTGCGGCGCAATCGGGGCGAGAGCGAGTTCCATCAGGCGGTACGGGAAGTCCTTGAGACGCTCGGCCCGGTCCTTGCGCAGCGACCGGAGTTCGTGGACGCCCGGATCATCGAGCGCATCTGTGAGCCGGAGCGTCAGCTCATCTTCCGCGTGCCGTGGTCGGACGACTCCGGCGACATCCATGTGAACCGCGGCTTCCGGGTCGAGTTCTCCAGCGCCCTGGGACCGTACAAGGGCGGGCTGCGTTTCCACCCCTCGGTCGACCTCGGCATCGTGAAGTTCCTCGGCTTCGAGCAGATCTTCAAGAACGCCCTCACCGGCATGCCGATCGGTGGTGGCAAGGGCGGCGCCGACTTCGACCCGAAGGGCCGCTCCGACGGCGAGATCATGCGGTTCTGCCAGTCGTTCATGACCGAACTCCACCGCCACCTGGGCGAGTACACGGACGTCCCGGCCGGTGACATAGGCGTCGGAGGCCGCGAGATCGGCTACCTGTTCGGCCAGTACAAGCGGATCACCAACCGGTACGAGTCCGGTGTGCTCACCGGAAAGGGCCTGGGCTGGGGCGGCGCCCAGGCACGCACCGAGGCCACCGGCTACGGATGTGTGCTCTTCACCGCCGAGATGCTCAGGAGCCGGGGAGATTCCCTCGACGGCCGGCGGGTCGTCGTGTCGGGCTCCGGCAACGTCGCGATCTACGCGATCGAGAAGGCCCAGCAGCTCGGCGCCACCGTGGTGACGTGCTCCGACTCCGGCGGCTACGTCGTCGACGAGAAGGGCATCGACCTCGCCCTCCTCAAGGAGATCAAGGAGGCCGGTCGCGGCCGGGTCTCGGAGTACGCGGAACGGCGCGGCGCACATGTCCGCTTCGTCGCCGGTACGGGCGTGTGGGACGTCCCCTGCGATGTGGCCCTGCCGTGTGCCACGCAGAACGAACTCCACGAGAGCGATGCGCTGACGCTCGTACGCAACGGGGTGAAGGCGGTCGCCGAGGGCGCCAACATGCCCACCACCCCGGAGGCCGTGCGGGTCCTCCAGGAAGCGGGCGTCGCCTTCGCCCCCGGCAAGGCCGCCAACGCGGGCGGAGTGGCCACCAGCGCGCTGGAGATGCAGCAGAACGCGTCGCGCGACTCCTGGACCTTCGCGCACACCGAGGAGCGGCTCGCGGAGATCATGCGCCACATCCACGACTCCTGCTTCACCACGGCGGAGCGCTACGGCAGCCCCGGCAACTACGTGGTCGGCGCGAACATCGCCGGTTTCGAACTGGTCGCGGACGCCATGCTCGCGCAAGGTCTCATCTGATCCCGCGCCGTACGCACCACCGGCCGGGCCGCCTCCGCGGCCGGGCCGGTGGCGTCAGGGCCCTTTCCTTCGGATCGGGCCCCGCGAGTCTCTCGGATCAGGCCCCGCGAGCCCGGCGTGATCCGAACGCGAGAGGCCCTGAGGGCCTCGTCACCGTGCGGGCCGGCGCCGGAAGAACTCTGCCAGCCCCGTGTTCACGACCACCACGACACCGGCCACCGCCGCCGCCACCGGATGACCCACGCGGTACACCGCGTACACCCCGCCGCCGAGCACCACCGCCTTCACCAGCAGGACGCCCCACAGCGGAAGCCGGACCCGGGCTCGAGGAGCGGCGAACAGCCCCCACAGCACGATGGCCACCGCCGGTGTTCCGAGCCCCAGCAGCCACCGGGCAGCGGCCCCGCCGCCGGCCGTGAAGCCCCACCAGGACAGGCACGCCAGCGCCGCCGACTCGATGACGAACGCCAGGAGTTCGTTGGTCATGAACCAGGGGCGGCCGCGCATCGCGGCAAGGCTGTCGAGGCCGTCGCTCGTCATCGGGCGGGATTCCTCCTCAGGCAGGTCCGCGAGACGGCGGGCGGCAGGTCAGCCGTCCGCGGGCGCGACACCGATCGGGCACGATACGCCCCTCCCTGCGGATCTGTGCTGCCATGTGACCCATGGGCGTTCGGGTGGCTGTTCGGTGAGCGTGCCCGGTCACGAGCGCAGGTGAGCCACCGTTCGTTCTCGACGGGGTATGCACGCTCTTCGGGTAGCGGTCGGGTCGCCGCTGCTGACCAGTGCGTGGATCTCGCGGGCGAGTGGAGTCACGTCTCGCTGATGGAGACTGTCCGTTCGTCCGCGTAACGGCGTCCGGTCGGCACAACGATGTGCATCCGAGGTCGCCCCTCAGCCCTCCGACTGCCGGGCCCGTGGAGCAGCTTCCTGTTCACGGTAGTACGAGCGCCAGATCAATCGGTGCACTCGCGTCCAGCGGGGAATGGACCGGACGCCGGGGATGAAGGGCACCAGCACCAGACCCAGGCTGAGCAGAGCCATCAGGCCCCAGACCAGGGCGTCGGCGTTGCCGGACGACTTGAAGGGTTCGATCTGGTACCAGAACGTGTAGAGCCACAGCCACGCCTGGCCCGGGTAGTTCCCGGTCTCGTTCATCATTCCCCACTGGTCGCCGCCCAGGTGCTCCGCGCGGGCCAGGGACTCCAGATAGGAGCCGTCGGAGAGAAAGAGCAGAGGGCGGGTGTAGTCGGTCTGGTAGAACGTGCCGCCGGCCTGCAACTCCCCGTCCAGGGCACCGGATCTGGCCAGGTCGAGGAGGCGCGCGATGAGGACAGGGACCGGGCCGTAGTCGCCCTTGGCGACCTTGGCGGGGTCGCCGCCGGGAGACTTCGCCAGTGCGTCGGAGTAGGCCTTGGTCCACGCCTGTTGCCGGGAGACCGGAGCAGCGGCCCAGGTGCCGAGTGCCACCCTGACGTTGGGCGGTTCGGGGGCGTCGGCCAGAGGGCGGAGTACGAAGTCGTTGGCGGTGTCCACCGGGATACGGACCCCGGCGGCGCTCTGCAGCCCGACCGGGCCGAGCTTCTGCGCCGCGCCGGGCGTGTGGTTGTACGGCGGCCCGTACTCGGCTGTTCCGCTGGTGCCGCCGAGTTCGGCAACGGCGGTCGTCGTGAAGTCACCGCCGGCCGCTCGCGACCAGGAGGCCAAGGTCACCGCCTTGACGTCGGGGGAGGAGAAGACAGCGGCCAGACCGGCGGTGAGAAGCGCGACAACGACCAGGGCGATCGTGAACTCCTTGACCAAGTCGTACGGTCGGGTGGGGAAGGCAGCAGGGTCCGGCAGCGCGGCCTTCCGGGATCGTCGGCCCGTCACGGCATCTCCCCCGGCGCGGGCGAGGCCGTGCCGCTGCCCGCGGGACCGGTTGCCCCGATGGGCGGCACGATTCCGCGCCACCGGACCAGCAGGACGTGCCATGCGGTCAGCAGACCGAGGACGAACGGGAGCAGCACGATGTGCCACATCAGCATCTGCCCGAAGTCCAGCACGTTGAAGAACGCGCCGATGCCGACCGAGTTGAGCCCGTCCTTGGCCTGCCCCGCGATCCACTGCGAGTCGAAGTTCTGCTGAACCAGGTAGCCGGTGAACGCGGTGCCGATAGAGGCGAAGAAACACACCACGCCGGTGACCCATGTCAGTGCCCGCCGGCCGCGCCAGGCGGCCATGAAGAACTTGCCCCACAGGTGAATGACCATGAAGAACATGAACAGCTCGACGCTCCACAGGTGCAGGCTGTTCACATACGTCCCGGTCGCCGAGACGTGCCACCAGGCGGGTCCCTTCAGTGCGAGCACCCCACCGGTGACGAGCACCACGATCAGCGACGCCACGGTGAGGACGCCGAAGACATAGACCCATGAAGCCATGTACGCCGGCTGGGTGTCCGGCAGCAGCTTGTCCGGGGGCAGGGCCGCGACCGCCCGCCGCCGCACCGCTCCGCTCCAGCCGCCCGAAGCGGACACGTTCTTGTACGGCCCGACCTCCGCGCCGCCCTGGCCCGGACCACTCATCTGCGGCCTCCGGGGAAGGGCAGCAGCAGGGCGGCGACGAAGACGACCACCATGAGGCCGATGACGATGAGGTTCGCGACGGACAACTGGATGACGCCCCAGTGCACGTAGCGCCCGGGCTCATTCAGATCGATGGGCGCGGCGAGCGCACGCCCGCCCGACAGCACGAGTCCCGTGATTGTCATGATCTCCCTGCCCATCCCTCTCCGCGCCGCCGATGAAAGCGAAGCGCCTCGTAGAGCTCTGGGCGTCCGGGCTCGCCGGGCCATAGGCTGAAGGGCCCAACAGAAAGACGCTTCGGTGTGGGCGCTCTGTGGGCTTTCGCCGCACGCCGGAGATCTCGTGCGGCCTCCGGCGTGGAGCGGGCGAAGACGGCGCCTTTTCGCGCGGCAACCCGCGCACACCTATGGATAACCGACCGAGGCGCTCCGGACATGACGACAGCCGCAGCAGACAGTGGATCAGTCCGGGAAGCGGAGCGAGTGGTCGCGGAAGATGCTTCGCGGCCCGTCGCGCCCTGGGCCACGGTCCCATAGGAAGTCTCCGCCCGCTTTCCTGTCGTCGGCCACATCGCGAGCACCGCGTTGTACCGCTCCGGAACGGTGGCGTACTCGGCGGCGTCCTCCGGGTAGCGCTTGGAGTGGGGAAAGCTGTGGAACCGTACCCGGAGCTCGGGGTGAGCGCTGCGCAGCACGTAGCCGTTGGGGCGGGCAGGACGGCCGGCGCCCCTTCCACCGCGCCGTCAGTTTGTCGGGTGCAGGCTCAGTCGCCGTCGTCCGCCCTGGCAACGCCTACGGGGCAGGAGACGCCCGTGCCGCCGATCCCGCAGTAGCCGTTAATGTTGCGGTCGAGGTACTGCTGGTGATACGCCTCCGCGGGCCAGAACGTGCGGCCCTTCGCCGGGAGGATCTCCGTGGTGATCTCTCCGTGGCCGGCGGCCGTCAGGACCTTCTGGTACGCCTCGCGGGACGCGGCCACCGCCGCCTCCTGCTCGGGGGAGTGGGTGTAGATCGCCGACCGGTACTGCGTACCCACGTCATTGCCCTGGCGGAAGCCCTGCGTCGGGTCGTGGGACTCCCAGAAGACCTTCAGCAGCTCGGAGTACGTGACGATCTTCGGGTCGAAGACGACGCGGACCGCTTCCGTGTGCCCCGTCAGGCCCGAGCAGACCTCTTCGTACGCGGGGTTCTCCGTATAGCCGCCCTGGTAGCCGACGAGCGTCGTCCAGACGCCCCCGGTCTGCCAGAACTTGCGTTCGGCGCCCCAGAAACAGCCCATCGCGAAGTCCGCGACCTCCAGGCCGTCCGGATACGGGCCCACCAGCGTGTTGCCGAGGACCGTGTGACGGTCCGGGACGGTGAATTCGGGGGCCGGGCGGCCGCGCAGGGCCTCCTCGGGGGTGGGGAGCTGCGGGGTGCGGCGGTGCAGGAACATGCGGGGGCTCCTCCGGGGGTAGGCGTGTGCAGTCCTTACAACGCAGCGGGGGCGCCGTGGATTCCGGCGCCCCCGCTGCGTCCTACCGGTCAGTTACCGTCCGCCGCCAGGACCTGTGCGGCGCTGAAGTCGCGGGACTGGACATAGCGCTTCGTCGGGTCCCCGGAGTACGTCCACGGGGCGCTGTCGATATGGCCGTCGACCGCACGGAACTGCTTCGCACCGCTGATGTCCCCGGCCACGCTGATCAGCGCGCCCGCGTGCACGAGGGCCGCGCCCGCGTCCTTCGGCTGTGCGGTGCGCCAGGCGAGCAGCCAGGTGTCGTCGGCCGCGGCCTCGTCCTGGAGGACGCCGGCGCGCCGGTAGCGCTCCTGCCAGTCCCGGCCCGCGCCGGCGAGGAAATCGGCGCCCGCCTGCCAGTTCCCGGCCCGGACCGTGGCGCGTACCTCCTCGTCGTGCGGGTCGGGGGCGGCGGCGTGTGCGGTGTCGAGCGCGTCGGCCGGGACGAGGCCGAGCTCCGCCGCGGCCCTCGCCGGGTCGGACTTCCGGCTCCGGCGTTTGCGGGGCGCCGAGGGGGCGGCGCCGGAGGCGGCTTCGGACGACGCCGTGTTCTTCCGTGCCTTCAGCCAGAAGTAGACGCCGAAGGCGATCGCCAGCAGGGGTTCACAACTGCTGGGCAGACACATCGTTGTGGCGAACATGGACACGATGGGGTGGCCGGTGTGACGAGCTGCGGGCATGCCTGGCGGGGTGTGCGTAACGTACTCGGTGCGATCTGGGACGCCGGGTGTGGCGTCAGCAGTCGGGGCCCCCGTGTCACCAGCGAGATGGTTCGGGGCCTCCCCGTCGCCTCCGGCCACACCCATAGGGCCAGGTCGTGAGGGTTCCGCCCACCTGGAACGGAGCGCATACGGGATATGCGTCGCCGACCGGGACGCGAAAGCGGAGGACCAGTGCGCCCAGGACCGTTCGGGGCGTGCCGGTGAGACAGGACTCACTCCTGCTCACCGCCCAGGAACGGTATCAGTCGTGCCACAGGGAGTACCGGTCCATTCGGGGAAGAGGCATGTCGGTCACGGGGCGAGCAGTTTGCGCAGCGGCCCCGTGTCCGGGATGTCCGCCACGGCGGCGTCCAGCGCCGCGGGGAGCTCCTGCGCGTACCCGTGCGGCAGCTCCAGCGTGGCGGAGTCGGACCAGGACAGCTGCCAGCGGGCCCGCCCCTGCCGTACGCACTCGTCGCTGACCAGCTGCGACAGGCCGGAGCGCAGGCGGGGCCTGGCGAACTCGCGGGCGGCCCGGCCGGTCGCCGCGGCGGCCTCCTCGGACGTGGGCAGCCGGTCGGCGATCTGCCACAGCGCACCCGCGTCGATCGCGTCGAGCGTGGCGGAGAGCGAGCCGTCGCTGCCGGTCGCGTCGGCGACCACCGCGCCGAACGCGTGCGCCGACCGCCCGGTGTACGACGCCATCGACTCGTGCACCAGCTCCGGCCAGTCGGCACGGCGCAGCCCCAGCGCCTCGGGTGTGAGGACGGCCTGCTCGACGGCGGCGAGCGCCCGCTCGGCATCGGTGAGCAGGGCCAGCGACGGTTCCACCGGCTCCGACGCACGCCCGTCGTCCGGCAGCGCCTCGATCCGGGCGACGCGCTCCGCGATCGGCGGATGCGAGTCGTACGGGGAGGTCGGCTCGGTCGGCAGGGAGCCGCGCATCTCGGCCAGCTCGTCCTGGCGGGCGGCCAGCAGATGCCGTACCCCTCCGAGGACCTGGCCGGGCAGCGGCAGCATTCCGGCCTCGACGCCGAGCGTGGCGTACGCGTTCATGTAGAAGCCGTGGGCGGCGTCGAGGGCCGGGAGCTCGCGCAGAGCGGACGCCGTCGCGTCACGGCCCGCGATCCGGGCCGCGGCGACATCGGCCGCGAGCTCCTCGCGGCGGGCGCCGGAGAGCGTGGCGCGCATGTAGAACTTGGCGTAGGCCGTGTAGATCGCCGCCATCGCGCGGTACGTGAGACCCGCGCCGCCGGTGTCGATCTCCTTGGCCTTCTTGCCCTTGGCGAGGGCCTTTGCCGCCTTCTTCTCCTGGCGCGCCTGCTCCTTGGCGACGGTCCTGCCCGCCCGCTCCTGGAAGTGGGCGATGGTGCGCATCACCTGGATGCGGCCGCGTGCGGTGATCGCGGTGAGACGGGTGTCGGAGTTGCCGTAGTGGCCCATCTCATGGGCGAGTACGGAACGCAGCTGGGCCTGGGACAGGCCGGTCATCAGGGGCAGGCCGAGGTAGAGCCGGCGCCTGCCGCCGACCAGGCCGAGGAACCTGGCGTCCTCGCTGACGGCGGCGTTCACATCGCCGGTGAGCACGATCTCGTCGGGCGCGCGGGTGCCGACCTGCCGCGCGATGTCACGGACGGTGGCCCAGAGCCGGGGTTCGTGGGCGTCGTCGACCGGCAGGCCGGCCAGGCCCTCGTCCTTCGGCGTGCGCAGCATGAACATGCCCCGCACGATCGGGACGGCCAGCACGACGCTGAGGACGGACAGTTTCGCGGCGACGCTGCCCGTCGTCCACGCGAACGCCGCCCAGTCGAGGGCGCCGAGGGCGGCGAGCAGGACGACGCTCAGCAGATAGAAGCCGGCGAGCAGGACAAGGGCGCGCGCGGCGCGCAGAGTTGGGCCCATCGGGCGATTCCCCCCACAGGAATGAGAAACGTCGGTAGATCGGCAGAGCCGGGGTGGTGCGGGTTGTGGGGGGAACCGGAGTATGTCCTACCGCGGGCGGATGCGGCAACGTGGTTCGGCGGCGGAACGCGGGTCGGCCAGGGGGCAACCGGCCCCGCGTCACCGCGGGAGCGTCGCCGGGCTGCCGCCGTTCGCCTCGTACCCGGCGACCGCGAGCGCCCGGTAGACCGTGTACTCGGCGGCAGGGTCGGGATTCTGCGTCCACGGCAGCGCGCCCACGTGCCCGTCGATGTGGACGAGTTGGTGCATCGCCTCCGCCCAGCGTTCCATCCGGACCAGGAACAGCACCAGCAGATGCCGGACATGGGCGAGCATCGGGTCGTCGGGGCGCGCCGCGTGCACCGCGAACAAGGCGCCCTCGACGGCCTTCGTCACCACGACGCCCCGGTAGAAGCCCTGCACCAGATTGACCTCGGGCAGATGCTCGTACACCGCGAACAGCGGCAACGCGGCCAGCAGCGAACCCTGCGGGGCGCGGGCCGCGGCGGACGTCGCGAACCGCTCGGCCTCCTCGCGGGAGCCGTGCCACTTCTCGCACCAGAAGTGCAGCGCGGCGATGTGCGCGCCCATGTGCG
Source organism: Streptomyces atratus (assembly GCF_040655115.1). Lineage (GTDB taxonomy): Bacteria > Actinomycetota > Actinomycetes > Streptomycetales > Streptomycetaceae > Streptomyces > Streptomyces atratus_D. The sequence continues at coordinate 54,337 of NZ_JBFAJH010000043.1, forward strand.
CCGGCGCGCGGTCGATGATCTTCGCCCAGACCTGGTCGAACTGCTCGTGGGAGTAGCCGAGCCCACGGGCGACGGCCAGTTCGACGATGTACGGGACCGGGTCCCCGGGCGCCAGCAGGGCCGCCTCGCCGCAGACCGTACGCGCCTCCTCCAGGATGATCCGGAAGTCGTCCGTCCCCGCGGAGGAGGACCGCCATGCCTGCTGGACCAGGAACTCGGCGTGCACCGCGGCCCCGCCCGCGTCCTTCGGCGACTGGGCGCGCCACGACCGCAGCCACGCACCACCGACCCCGGGTGCCTGCATCAGCTCCAGCGAGGCGGCACCGGCGAACGCCTGCACGCGCTGCCACCGCACCTCGCCCTCCTTCGGCGTCCCCGCCAGCAACTGCGAGGCGGCGCGCCAGTCCTGGGTGCGCTGCACGACATCGAGGACATCGAGGAGGTCCTGGTCGGGGCCCGGCATCCGGATGTCCAGCTGTTCCTGGCGTACGAAGCCGTAGGTGTCCGGGTCGGCGGCGTCGGGGGAGCCGGGCGCGACCTGGCGGATACCGGAGCGGCGACGCAGCACGAAGGGGCCGACGACCGCGGCGAGCATGCACAGCGCGATCAGGAACCAGAGAATCTCCATGCGCCCATTGTCCCCGGACGGCGCAGTGGCCGTGGATCACCCCTGCGACGAACTACGCTCGGGCCCCATGAGCGACCAGCAGAGCTTCGAGACCCTCGCGATCCACGCGGGCAACACCGCCGATCCCCTCACCGGCGCCGTTGTTCCGCCCATCTACCAGGTGTCCACGTACAAGCAGGACGGCGTCGGCGGACTGCGCGGCGGCTACGAGTACAGCCGCAGCGCCAACCCGACGCGTACCGCACTGGAGGAGAACCTGGCGGCCATCGAGGGCGGCCGCCGCGGTCTCGCCTTCGCGTCCGGGCTCGCGGCGGAGGACTGCCTGCTGCGTACGCTGCTCCACCCCGGCGCCCATGTCGTCATCCCGAACGACGCCTACGGCGGCACCTTCCGGCTCTTCGCCAAGGTCGTCAAGCGGTGGGGCGTCGACTACTCCGTCGCGGACACCTCGGACCCGGCCGCGGTCCGGGCCGCGGTCAATGACCGTACGAAGGTCATCTGGGTCGAGACGCCGTCCAACCCGCTGCTCGGCATCACCGACATCGCCGCGGTCGCGGACGTGGCGCGCACCGCCGGTGCCCGGCTGGTCGTCGACAACACCTTCGCCAGCCCCTACCTGCAGCAGCCGATCGCCCTCGGCGCGGATGTCGTCGTGCACTCCCTGACCAAGTACATGGGCGGCCACTCCGACGTCGTCGGCGGCGCGCTGATCGCAGCCGACGCGGAGCTCGGCGAGGAACTGGCGTACCACCAGAACGCGATGGGCGCGGTCGCCGGGCCGTTCGACTCCTGGCTGGTGCTGCGTGGCATCAAGACGCTGCCCGTCCGGATGGACCGGCATTGCGAGAACGCCGCCAAGGTCGCCGAGCTGCTGACCCGGCACCCCAAGGTCACCCAGGTCCTCTACCCGGGGCTGCCGGAGCACCCGGGACACGAGATCGCCGCCAAGCAGATGAAGGCGTTCGGCGGCATGGTCTCCTTCCGGGTCCAGGGCGGCGAGGAGGCGGCGGTCGGGGTCTGCAACCGGACCGAGCTCTTCACGCTCGGCGAGTCGCTCGGCGGCGTCGAGTCGCTGGTGGAGCACCCGGGCCGGATGACGCACGCCTCCGTGGCGGGCTCCGCCCTTGAGGTACCGGCCGACCTGGTCCGTCTCTCCGTCGGCATCGAGTCCGCCGACGACCTGCTGGCCGACCTGACGCAGGCACTCGGCTGAGAGCCTGTCGGGTGACTGGTCACCCGACAGGCTCCAAGGGCTTTCTCCCGGACCGGATCGGGGAGCGGGGTCCGGTGCGTGCAACTGCAAGCCGGAGGAACGCGGAGCGTTGCTGACCGACGACAACGCGGCAAGTGCGTGCCGGGGCCCGCGACCCCGGCGTGATCCGGGGGAGAGGCCCTGGAAGCAGTCCGGCAGCAGAGAACCGGACGGGCAGGCGCTCGTCCCGCCCGCCCGGCGTCCTGGGGTCAGGCGTCGACCTTCTCGTCCTCCAGCGACGCGCGGATCTGCTCCCGCAGCTCCGGGCTGTCGGCGTGTTCGTGGACGGAGACCGCGTGTTCCGTCGCGGCCCGCACGACTTCCTCCTCCTCACCGGCGATGGTGAGCGAGCAGTTCGTGACGCTCGGATGCTTGCGGCAGTCAGCGATCTTCCTGGTCATGACGGCCTCCTCGGCTCGTGCGACATGCCGTCACGTCCAGGATAAATCCGCAGGAATCCGGCCCCATGCCCCGTCCAGGGGAGGGGTCGTCGCCGCGGGCGGCACCTGCCAGGGCTGGACGACGATCACCCACACCGCGAAGGCGACCACCGCCACGCACAGCACGAACAGCACCAGCGCACGCACCGCACGGCGCCGCCGCAGCACCCGGCCGCCCTGCTCCGCCGCCCGCTCCGCCAGATCGGCGGGGACCAGCGGATGCGGCACCTCCAGCATCCGCCTGACCTGGTCCTCCTTCCGACTCTGACGGCTCATGGCGCCGCCCCCGGCAGCCGTACGGGCAGCCGCCGCGCCGTGGGCCTGCGGGTGCCGCGCATCGTGGCCACCGACCGGTTGCAGAGCGCCCGGACCCGGTCCACCGGAAGCCCCAGCAACGCGGCGGTCTGCTCCTCCGCGACCCCCTCGTACAGCCGCAGCACGAGAATCAGCCGCTCCCGCGGGGTCAGCGGATCCAACAGCCCACCGCGCGGCCGATGGTGCCGCCACGCCTCATGGGCGAACCGGATGGCCAACTCCTGCCGGGTGCGGTCGTACGGATCCTCGCCGTGCAGCCCGTCCCAGGCCGCGTACGTACGGGCCAGGGCGGCGGTCAGCAGTCGCCGGGCCCGTTCGTTCGCCCCGGGCGGCTGCGTGGGCTCGGCGGTGAGCAGGGTGGCGGTATGCAGCAGCCGTCCCGCGGCGCCCGCCACAAACGCCTCGAACTCCTGGGCGCGCCGCCGCTGAAGGCCTGCCTGCCGCTCTCGCACACCCACATCGGAGCGCCGGGGAGTCCCCCGGGTCAAGAGGTCGTGCAGGCGTATTCCAGTGGTCAGCCGCCCGTCGGCTGCTGCTGCCGCGCAGCCAGCGCCGTGTTGAACCGGGTCAGCAGCGTGCAGAACGTCTCGCGCTCCTCCGCCGTCCATTCCCCCGTCACCTGCGACATCAGCTCCCGCCTCGAGGCCCGCACCTCGTCCAGTCGCGCATGCCCGCGCGGCGACAGCTGAAGCACCACCGCGCGGCCGTCCTCCGGATGCGAGGTCCGCTTGACCAGACCGGTGTCGACGAGCGGCGCGACCTGACGGGTCACGGTCGAGGAGTCGATCCCCATGCCCGCGGCCAGCGCCTTGACGCCCATCGGGCCTTCCCGGTCCAGTCGGTTCAGCAGCAGATACGCCGCCCGGTCCATGGAATTGCGGACCTGGCCGACACCGCCGAGGCGGGTCTGCTCGGCACGGCGGGCGAAGACGGCCACCTGGTGCTGCAGAACATCGAGGAGGTGGTCGGGACCCGGGGATTCGGGGGTGGCGCCCCCGGAAGGAGACGCAGCAGTCGTCATGTCCTGAGGGGGCATGGCCGGGGGCTCTCTTCGTGCGGTGTTCGGATGGGTGGGGGACAGAGTACGCGGCCACGGGGCAACGCGTACCAGCGCTGCACAAACCTGTGGACAACGGCGCAGGACGGCACCAGCACGGCGCCCGGCCCCGCGTCCAGCTGCAAGACTTGCGGTTATGAATTTCCGTACGCCACACCCGTTCCCTCCGGTGATCCTCGACGACGTCCGCGGCGCACGGAAGATGCTCTCCGGCGTGGCCCGGATGACCCCGATGGAGGGCAGCCGTCACCTGTCCGGGCTGGTCGGCGCGCCGGTCCACTTCAAGTGCGAGAACCTGCAGCGGACCGGATCGTTCAAGCTGCGCGGCGCGTACGTGCGGATCGCCGGCCTCTCCCCGGTCGAGCGCGCGGCCGGGGTCGTCGCCGCAAGCGCCGGAAACCATGCGCAGGGTGTCGCACTCGCATCCGCGCTGCTCGGCGTACGCTCAACGGTCTTCATGCCCGTCGGGGCGCCGCTGCCGAAAGTCGCCGCGACCCGCGAGTACGGCGCCGAGGTCCGGCTGCACGGTCATGTCGTCGACGAGACCCTCGCCGCCGCCGAGGAGTACGCCCAGGAGACCGGCGCGGTCTTCATCCACCCCTTCGACCATCCGGACATCATCGCCGGACAGGGCACCGTGGGCCTGGAGATCCTCGAACAGTGCCCCGAGGTCCGCACCATCGTCGTCGGGATCGGCGGCGGCGGACTCGCCGCGGGCATCGCCGTGGCCGTGAAGGCGATCCGTCCCGACGTGCGGATCGTCGGAGTCCAGGCGGCGGGCGCCGCCTGCTACCCGCCGTCGCTCGCCGCCGGCCACCCGGTGGCGATCGGCTCGCTGCAGACGATGGCGGACGGCATCAAGGTGGGGCGTCCGGGCGACGTACCGTTCGGGCTCGTCCGGGAGCTCGTCGACGAGGTCCGTACGGTCTCCGAGGCCGAACTCTCCAGCGCGCTGCTGCTCTGCCTGGAGCGGGCGAAGCTGGTCGTCGAACCGGCGGGAGCGAGCCCGGTGGCGGCGCTGCTGAGCGACCCGGAGTCGTTCAGCGGACCGGTCGTCGCTGTGCTGTCGGGCGGCAATGTCGACCCGCTGCTGATGCAGCGCATCCTCACCCACGGCATGGCGACCGCGGGCCGCTATCTCAGCCTGCGGGTCCGGCTCACGGACCGCCCGGGTGCACTGGCCACCCTGCTCTCCGTGCTGACCGTCGCCGACGCCAACATCCTCGACATCGGCCATGTGCGGACCGATCCGCGGCTCGGACTCACCGAGGCGGAGGTCGAGCTGCATCTGGAGACCAAGGGTCCCGAGCACTGCGAGGAGGTCACCGCGGAACTGCGCGGTGCGGGCTACCTGGTGGTGACGGACTGACATGCCGTCAGGTTGGGCGTTCGCCGGGCGGGGAGAGGCGCACAAACCTAGGCTCTGTCGAGGAAGCCGACAATCGCTCTGGGGGAATCCCGTATGCCAGGCGCCATCTACGCCGAAGGTCTGGTGAAGACCTTCGGCGATGTACGAGCACTCGGCGGTGTTGATCTCGACGTTCCGGAGGGTACGGTCCTGGGCCTCCTCGGTCCCAACGGCGCAGGCAAGACGACTGCCGTGCGTGTCCTCACGACGCTGCTCAGACCCGACAGCGGCCGGGCCGTCGTGGCAGGCATCGACGTGCTGAAGAAACCCGACGAGGTACGCCGCTCGATCGGCCTCTCCGGCCAGTTCGCCGCGGTCGACGAGTATCTGACGGGCCGCGAGAACCTGCAGATGGTCGGTCAGCTCTACCAGATGAGCGGGCGCGACGCGAAGGCCCGCGCGGTGCAGCTGCTGGAGCGGTTCAACCTCGCCGACGCGGCCGACCGCCCCGCGAAGACGTACTCCGGCGGCATGCGCCGCCGCCTCGACCTGGCGGCGGCGCTCGTCGTCTCCCCGCCGGTGATGTTCATGGACGAGCCGACGACCGGACTCGACCCGCGCAACCGGCAGCAGCTGTGGGAGGTCATCGAGGAGCTCGTCGCAGGCGGCACGACGCTGCTGCTGACCACGCAGTATCTGGAGGAGGCCGACCACCTGGCGCATGACATCTGCGTCATCGACCACGGCCTCGTCATCGCCCGCGGCACCTCCGACGAACTGAAGGCCAGGACCGGCGGCGAGCGCGTCGAGGTCGTCGTCCACCACCCCGACCAGATCGATCCGGCCCGCGCCGTCCTCGCCAATCTCAGCAAGGGCGAGGTCACCGTCGCCCGGCACACCCGCAAACTGACGGTCCCGGTCCTCGGCGGCGCCAAGCTGCTCGCCGAGATCATCCGCGATCTCGACACCCGCGGGGTCGAGATCGACGACATCGGACTGCGCCGCCCGACCCTCGACGACGTGTTCCTCTCGCTCACCGGCCATGTCGCCGAGGCGCCGGAGACCGACGAGAACGGGACGGTCCCGGGTCCCGCCGCGCCGACCGGCAGGAAGGCCGGACAGGAGGTCAGGAAGTGACTGCCACGACGGACACGCCGCACCTCGCGGCAGCCCCCAGGGCGGGCGGAGGCATCGGCGGGTCGGTCCGCGACTCCCTCGTTGTCGCCAAGCGGAATCTGATCCGGATGACCCGGATCCCGGAGATGGTGATCTTCGGGCTGATCCAGCCGATCATGTTCGTGGTGCTGTTCAGCTACGTCTTCGGCGGCTCCATGATGATCGGCGGTTCCACCAGCCCCAGTGACTACCGCAACTTCCTGATGGCGGGCATCTTCGCGCAGACCGTGACCTTCGCCACCGCGGGCGCCGGTGCGGGCATCGCGGACGACATGCACAAGGGCCTCATCGACCGGTTCCGCTCGCTGCCGATGGCGCGCGGCGCGGTCCTCACCGGCCGTACGCTCGCCGACCTCGTCCAGACGACGCTCACCCTGGTCGTCCTCGCGGCTGTCGCCCTGCTGGTCGGCTGGCGCACCGACGAGAACGTCGGCAAGGTGCTCGGCGGCTTCGCGCTGCTGCTTCTGCTGGGGTACGCCTTCTCCTGGATCGGGGCACTGATCGGTCTGTCGGTCCGCACCCCCGAGGCGGCCACGTCGGGCGGTCTCATCTGGCTCTTCCCGGTCACGTTCGTCTCGAACGCCTTCGTGCCCACCGAGAACATGGCGAGCTGGCTCCAGCCGGTCGCCGAATGGAACCCGTTCAGCGCGACCGTCCAGGCCTGCCGCGAACTCTTCGGGAACCCGGGCGTCTCCCCGTCCGGTGCCTGGCCGATGCAGCATCCCGTCTGGGCCTCGCTGATCTGGTCCGTGCTGATCATCGTGGTCTTCCGGACCCTCGCGGTCCGCAAGTACCGCTCGGCGACCGTCTGAGGAACACGGCGAAGCCCCGGCCGTCGGCGGCCGGGGCTTCCTCGTGTTCTGCCGTGTCGGGTGACCGGCTCAGCCCGAGTAGGGCTTCGCCGCGAGGATCTTCACCGAGGCCCGCTTGCCGTTCGGCAGCTCGTACTCGGCGTCCTCGCCCATCTTCTTGCCGTTCACGCCGGTACCGAGCGGAGACTGCGGAGAGTACGTCTCGATGTCCGCGCTCGCGTACTCGCGCGAGGCGAGCAGGAACGTCAGGGTGTCGTCGGGGTCATCGTCGAACGCGATGGTGACGACCATGCCGGGCTCGACCACGCCGTCGTCGGCGGGTGCCTCGCCGACCTTCGCATGCTCCAGGAGCTGGGTGAGCTGGCGCACCCGCAACTCCATCTTGCCCTGCTCCTCCTTGGCCGCGTGGTACCCGCCGTTCTCCCGGAGGTCACCCTCCTCACGGGCCGCCGCGATCTTGACGGCGATCTCCGTGCGCGCGGGACCAGACAGGTGATCCAGCTCGGCCTTGAGCTGGTTGTACGCCTCCTGCGTGAGCCAGGTGACGTTTTCGCTGGTCTGGGTCACAGGTGCTCCTAGTCGGTACTGGATATTCAAGCGTCGGTACTGGGAATACAAAGCATCGCCCTACCCAGAAGCATGTGCCTCCACGGGTGGGCGAAACCACGAGCCTAACAATTCCCCAGGAAAAGGGGGAGCAGGTAAACCGCCAGGACTGTGTCAACGCAGGTCAGCGGCGATAACCGCAGGTCAGGGCCGGTCCGTGCCGGTCAGTTCGACGACCCGCCGTCAACCGTGCAGCCCAGCAGCTCGACGCTGGTCGCCCGCGAGGTCGTACGCAACGAGACGATCCGGTCGATCCGGTCGGAACGGTCGTCGAAACGGATGTCCTTCCGGGCCACGTCGCTGCCGTCCACCTGCTGGGAGCGGAGGGTGCAGTACCCCTTCGCGTCCTGGTCCTTGCGCACCTCGAGGTGGATGTCGACCCGGTCGTCCGAAGCGATCCTGAACTTGATCACCTCGGCGCTGATGCCCTGGCCGGCCACGTAGTCGTAACCGATCCAGCCGACCACGCCGAGCAGCGCGACGCCCAGCACCGAGCCGATGATCTTGAGCTTGCGATCCGCGCGCTCGTCCGCGGAGCGCCCGTAGCGGCCCTCCGGAAGTGCTTCACGCACCGCAGTCATGATCGTTCCTCCCGTACCGGGGATCGAGGAATTTTCCACCCCCCGGTTCGGTCACTATAGAAGCCGCCCACCCGCCACCCGACCGCCGCCCCACACCGACGTCCCTCCGGGACGGCGCCACTCGACGGCGACCAATCACTGAGGATCGAGTCTTGACTGAGCAGCTTCGACTGATGGCCATCCACGCCCACCCCGACGACGAGTCGAGCAAGGGCGCAGCCACCATGGCCAAGTATGTGTCCGAGGGGGTGGACGTGCTGGTCGTGACCTGCACGGGAGGCGAACGCGGCTCCATCCTCAACCCGAAACTCCAAGGCGACCCGTACATCGAGGAGCACATCCACGAGGTGCGGAAGAAGGAGATGGACGAGGCCCGGGAGATCCTGGGCGTCAAGCAGGAGTGGCTCGGCTTCGTCGACTCGGGGCTGCCCGAGGGCGACCCGCTGCCCCCGTTGCCCGACGGCTGCTTCGCACTGGAGGACGACGAGAAGGCGGCCGGGCGTCTCGTCCGCTCCATCCGCGCGTTCCGGCCGCAGGTCATCACCACGTACGACGAGAACGGCGGCTACCCGCACCCCGACCACATCATGACCCACACGATCACGATGATCGCGTTCGAGGGCGCCTCGGACCCCGAGACGTTCCCCGAGGCCGAGTTCGGGCCTGCCTGGCAGCCGCAGAAGCTCTACTACAACCAGGGCTTCAACCGTCCCCGCACGGTGGCGCTGCACGAGGCGCTGCTCGCCCGCGGCCTGGAGTCGCCGTACGGCGAGTGGCTGGAGCGCTGGAAGGAGTTCGAGCGCGTCGAGCGGACGCTGACCACGCACGTTCCGTGCGCGGAGTTCTTCGAGATCCGGGACAAGGCGCTGATCGCGCACGCCACGCAGATCGATCCGGACGGCGGCTGGTTCCGGGTGCCGATGGACATCCAGCGGGAGGTATGGCCGACCGAGGAGTACGAGCTGGCGAAGTCTCTCGTCGACACCTCCCTCCCCGAGAGCGACCTCTTCGCGGGCATCCGCGACAATGCCTGATATGTACGCGACCCAGGCACTGACCCACGTCGTTCCTCTCGCCGAGGAATTCGACAAGAACAAGGTGACACCCGGCGTCCTCGGCTTCCTCGTCTTCGCGGCGCTCGCGGTGGGCGTGTGGCTGCTGATGAAGTCCATGAACCGGCACATGGGCAAGGTGAACTTCGAGGAGGCGCCGGATCCGGACGCGGGGTCGGCCGGGGCCGACGTATCCGGGGCGGGGGCCGGGTCCGCGAAGTAGCGGGTTCCGGCGCAACCCGTCGGCGCCTTTGCCCTCGATCGCCGGACGGGCTTGAAAGGCCCGTCCGGCGAGAGTGCCGGGACGGCGGCTATGACCGTGCTTCCACTGCCACGCCCATGATTTCCCGGGCGTGGCGGGTCGGGGTCATGCCCAGGTGCCAGGCCTGCCAGCCGTCCTCCAGGTCGATCCCGCGGTTCAGCACCACGGTGAACGCCTCCGCGCAGTCCTCCAGCTTGCTGTCGCGGTTCGGGTGGCCGGCCCGGAGCAGGTCGGCGAGTTCCTGCTGGGCCACCACGGTGCCCACCTCCGTGCCGCCCGCCGACGCGTACGGCAGCAGAGTGCACCGCAGGAAGCGGGCCCAGTCGGTGCCCCGCGTGTCGCCGTACGAGTCGAACAGCTCCACCGCCTCGTCACACAGCGCGAGCGCCTGGCCGGCCCGGTTGTTCCCCGCGTCGACCAGGGCCAGTTCCAGACACGTCCACGCCTCGCCGTGGGCGACGCCGATGCGCCGGAAGTCGGCCCGTGCGTCGGCCAGGAGCTGACGGGCGAAACCCGAGTTGCGCAGATTGCCGGTCCGGGCGGCCCGCTGGTCGCGGGTGACCCGGCCCGAGTGATGCCGGGCACACGCCAGCCCGTACACGTCCCGCATCCGCGAGAACATCGTGCGCGACCGCTCCAGCTCCCGTACCGCCTGGTCGGTGTCGCCCGCCTCCTCCAGCGCCTGGCCCAGGTAGTACAGCGTCCATGCCTCGCCGCGCGCGTCCTCGTTGTCGCGGTGGCGGGACAGCGCCCGGCGCAGCTGGTCGACCGCCGGTTCCGCGTCGCCGTCGAGCAACCGGGCGCGGGCCAGCTGGGTCAGCGCCCACGCCTCGCCGCGCTCGTCACGGGTGAGGCCGTACAGCTCCAGGGCCGTACGCAGGGTCTCCTCGGCGCCGGGCACATCGCCCATCCGCAGCAGTACCTGACCCAGTTGGAACTGCGTCCACGCCTCGCCGTGCAGCGACTCGCCCTCCCGGTGCAGGGCCAGCGCCGTGTCGAGGAGGGTCAGGGCCTCCGCCAGGTTCGCCCGGTCACGCTCGACGGCGGCCAGGGCATGCAGCGACCACGCCCGGTCCTCGGCCTGTCCGCCGGTGGACTGCAGCGCGATCGCCTCGCGCAGCCGCGCCGACGCGTCGGTGAGATTGCCCTGGTGGTGCAGGGTGATGCCGAGCGAGCAGAGCGCCAGCGCCGTGCCCGCGTCGTTGTGCGCCTCGCGGTAGAGACCGACGACCGAGGACAGTGTGGTGCGGGCCTTGTCCAGCTCGCCGAGCTGCCGGGCCGCGATGCCCGTACGCCACTGGACCGACCGTTCCAGCAGTCCCTTGTCGACGGCCTGCGTCAGCTCGCTGATCTCGCCCAGACGGTAGAGGTCGCCGCGCAGCAGGCAGTAGTCGCACAGGGCGCCCAGCAGGTCCAGCACGGCCCCCTGGTCGACGCCCTCCGCGTGCCGCAGAGCGGAGGTGATGAAGCTCGACTCGTCGTCCAGCCAGCGCAGCGCCGCGTCCAGCGAACCGAACCCGTGCGAACCGAACTGCCCGGCCCGGGTGGACATCTTCCCGTCCACCATCCGGATCACCGCACCGGCCAGCTCCGCATAGTTGTGGATCAGCCGCTCCTGCGCGGCAGTACGGTCCGCCGCCTGCTCCTCGTCGTGCAGCCGGGCCAGGGCGAAGGCCCTTACGAGATCGTGCAGCCGGTAGCGCGTACCCCGCACATGGTCGAGCAGTCCGGCCCGGGACAGGGCCGTCAGCAGGGACTGCGCCTCCTGTTCCTCGGCGGCCAGCAGCGCCGCGGCCGCTGCCGCGCCCAGGCTGGCGCGCCCGGCCAGCGCGAGCCGGCGCAGCAGCCGCCGCGCCTGCTCGGACTGGTCGGTGTAGCGCAGCCACAGAGCCCGTTCGACGGGGGCGACGGGACCGTACGCGGCGAGTTCGGTGGCCAGCTCCGTGCGGGTACGCGGTCCGAGCGAGGAGCCCGCGACCCGCAGCGCCAGCGGCAGCCCGCCGCACAGCTCGGCGACCGTGTCGGTCGACTGGGAGTCGTACGGCCCCTGCTCCTGCTCCTGCGCCGACTCGCGCAGCAGCTCCTCCGCACCCGCCGCGTCCAGCGGGCCCACGGGCAGCTGATGCACCCACGCCGGAATGTCGGCAGGCAGGTCGAGGGGGGCGCGGGCGGTGACGAGAACCAGGCTGTCGGAGCGCTCCGGTATGAGCGTGCGGACCTGCGCCGGGTCGCCGGCGTCGTCGAGGACGATCGTCACGGGCGTACCGGTCAGATGCTGGTGGTACAGCTCGCTGAGCCGTCGTACCTGTTGCTCGGCGGAGGACTTTCCCCGGGATCCCGATCCCGCTCGATCGGGAGAGACCCCCTCGCGGAACAGCAGCTGTTCACGCGGCGCACCGAGCCGGTTCAGCAGGTGCAGCAGCGCGTCGCGGGTCGGCAGCGGGTTCTCGCCGGTGACATCGGAGCGCAGATCCACCACGCACGCGCCCCGGAACTGGTCCTTCAGCTCATGCGCCGCCTGTACCGCGAGCGTCGTGCGCCCGACGCCGGGCGTGCCGTGCAGGACGACGACGGTCGGCCTGGTCTCCGTCGACGCGCGGGCCGCGTGCACCCACTGGGCGATCTGCGCCAGCTCGGCCCGGCGGCCGGCGAACGGGCCGTCGGCGGCGGGCAGATGCCCGAAGGACTGGTCGAGCAGCGACCGCCTGCGGGCCGCCGCGCTGCGGTCACCGCCGCGCAGCTGCGGCATGACGGCGGCTGCCTTCTTCTTCGGCGTGCGTGACGACGCGGTCAGCATCCTCTGCTGGTCGAGAAACGGGCGGATGCCCCGTACCTCCAGGGCCGCCAGCCACTGCAGCCGCAACTGCTCGGGCCCGCCGGGCTGGCCCGCGGCGCCCGCGTGCCGGTGGGCGGCGGGCCAGTGCGAGGCGGTCACCTTGGCGACGGTGGCCGCGGCGCCCGCGACGGCGACGACGGCGCCCGCGCCGAGCGCCGGCCCCGGCGCCGTACCGAACGCGAGATCGGCGCCGAACGCAGCGGCTGCGGCAACCCCCGTGACCAGCAGTGGAGTTCCCATCACCGCCTTGCTGAACTGCTGCGACAGGGGTTTCTGCCCGGCCTCCATCGCATCGAGCGCCTGCGTGTACGCGGCGTACTCCTCGGCCGCGTCCGCCGCCAGTGAGTCGAGCGCCGCCCGCCCGCGCGCCATCAGCGCACCGGCGTCGGCCTTGCCCCCCGAACGGCGTACTTCTTCCTCCACGGCGCGTACCAACAGCCGTTCGGCTTCGGCCCGGTGGCTGTCCCGCATGTCCGTCCCCCTCCGAGAGCTTCGGTTCGGGACAAGTGTCCTGCGCGGGGCGGCTGAGCGCGAGAGAGCACGAGGGGCAAGTGGCAGCAGCAGAACAGCCGTTGCGCTCAGCCGGCGAGCCCGGATACCTGGTGGGGCGAAATCTTGCTGCCTGCGGTGACCCGGCTCGTGTTCGCGCGTTGAAATGACTGTCGGACGAATTCTCGATTCGGACCGGAAGGGGGTGGGCCGGATGATCCGTGCGTACACGTTCCTCATGCGGCCCACCGTGGGCCGGCAGGGCGCGCTCGCCGAGATACTGCGCGATCACTGTGGGGGAGGGGTCACTCAGGCAGGATGGAGGTATGCCGTCGGTGACGGTCAGGTGGGCCGCTTCTGTCCGGCTTCGGCGGCGCCCCGAAGTTCCCGCCGTCCATGACGATCGAGTTCCTGCTGCGCCACCACGCCCGCACCGGCGCCGAGGGCGCCCTCCAGATGGCCGCCGACACCTGTGAGGCGATGGCCAGGGCGGGATGTACGACCAGTTCGCCGGCGGCTTCGCCCGCTACTTGGTGGACCGGGAACGGGTCGTACCGCACTTCGAGAAAGTCCATGTCTAAGGTCCATCCCTTCCGTACCCTTTTCCTTGAAAGTGAAGGGGGTTGCGGTGCGCGAGGATCACGCGACACTGGTCGGGTTGGGGCTCAGCCAAGAGGAACCGCTCAATGAGGAGGGCCGCCGGACCCGGAGCGGGGCCACCTGGTCACCCACGGCCGTGAGCAAGCTCGCGCAGTCCCCGCTGTTCGCCGGCATGGTCCCGGTCCGGCGACGCAAGACGGACGAGCATGGTAATCCCCTGGACAGTTGGGAGGGTTCACAACTGCTGGGCACACAAGCCGCTTTGGCGAACATGGGCACGATTGAGTGAACGGTGCGACGATCTGTGGGCATGGCTGGCGGGGTGTGCGTAACGTTCTCGGTGCGATCTGGGACGCCGGGTGTGGCGTCAGC
>NZ_JBFAJH010000044.1:0-67112 GCF_040655115.1 Streptomyces atratus
CTGCTATCCGGGTGCCCTTACCGCACACCGGACATGACGTCACGTCACACATGAACCCGGCGAACCGGACCAACCTCGACTACGCAATGCCCCTGGCCTGAACACCCAGGCCCTGCGCGTGCGGACCGGTGAGATCGACGAGATCGCGCCCGAGGCCCTGCTGCTGCACCTCGAAGCGTTCCACCACGGCGTCGCCGTCGGCCTGTCCCACCATCCACGCGCCGAGGGACGAAAACAGTCCACCGCCCGCAACCTGCTGGAACGTCTGCGGGACCAAGCCCATACCGTGCTCCGGTTCGCCGACGATCCCCGGCACGTGCCCTTCACCAACAACTGTGGCGAGCGAGCACTCCGCCCGGTCAAGACCCAGTTGAAAATCTCCGGCTGCCACCAGTCCGCCGACGGCGCCACGGCCTGGCTCGCCGTGCGCTCCTACCTGGACTCCGCCCGCAAACACGGGCTGAGCGCCTTCGAGGCCATCCACCGCGCCTTCACCGGCACCCTCTGGATGCCACCCATCACGCAGACCACCTGACAGCACACTTCACACACCGTCACCGATCAGCCGCATTCCTTCTGAATGCGTACGTCCGAGTAGTCGCCGGCCGGTGCGTCATGAGCCAGAAGGCGCCTTTCGTGGTCGCGGGGAAGTCGGCGCGACTGGCCGGCGTGGCCGGCCAGTCCGGGGCGCGTCAGCGGCGTCGCTGGTCGGCGAGCAGTTCGACGTCGCCGTAGCTGTTGTCGACCGGGTTGACGGTGACGCCGGGGGCGACGATCTCGTCGATGGCGTCGAGCATGTCGGACGACAGTGTGACGTCGGCGGCGGGCAGAAACGCCTTCAGCTGGTCCGTGGTGCGCGGTCCGATGATCGCCGAGGTGACGCCGGGGTGGTTGATGACGAAGGCGACGGCCAGCTCGATCAGGGTGAGACCCGCTTTCTCCGCCAGGAGCGCGAGCTGTTCGACGGCGTCGAGCTTGCGCTGGTTGGCGGAGGTGCTCATGTCGAAGCGGGCCTGGGGCGTGCCGCGGAGGCGGGGCCCTCGGTGGCGTTCTTGCGGTAGCGGCCCGACAGCCAGCCGCCGCAGAGCGGGCTGTAGGTGAGGGTGCCCATGCCGTGGCGGCGCACGGTGGGCAGTACGTCCTCCTCGATGCCACGGACCAGGATCGAGTACGGCGGCTGCTCGGTCACGAACCGCTCCAGCAGGCGCTCCCGCGAAGCCCACTGGGCCTCCACGATCTGGGAGCCGGAGTAGGACGAGGAGCCGATGTAGCGGACCTTGCCCTGGTGCACGAGGTCGGAGAGGGCGCCGAGGGTCTCGGTGACGTCGGTGTCGGGGCTGGGGCGGTGGACCTGATAGAGGTCGATGTAATCGGTGCCGAGCCGGCGCAGGGAGTTCTCGACCTCGCGGATGATCCAGCGCCGCGAGCCGCCCCGCTGATTG
Organism: Streptomyces atratus; assembly: GCF_040655115.1. Lineage (GTDB taxonomy): Bacteria > Actinomycetota > Actinomycetes > Streptomycetales > Streptomycetaceae > Streptomyces > Streptomyces atratus_D. The sequence continues at coordinate 1,443 of NZ_JBFAJH010000044.1, forward strand.
GGGTCGTTCTGGTCCATGGGCATGAAGAACTTGGTCGCCAGGAACACGTCCTCGCGGCGGCCTTCGAGTGCCTTGCCGACGATCTCCTCCGAGACGCCGGCGGAGTACACGTCGGCGGTGTCGACGAAGTTGATGCCCGCGTCGGGGGCGCGGTGGATGATCCGGATCGAGTCGGCTTCGTCCTCGTTGCCCCAGGGGCCGAACATCATCGCGCCCAGGCAGAGCGGGCTGACCTGGACGCCGGTGCGGCCGAGTGGTCGGTACTGCATGAAGGAGTTCTCCTCAAATGTGGTCAGTCGTCATCAGTCGTTCGCGGTCGGGACGACGGTCCCGGTGCTTGCCCAGCTGGCGAGAAGGCCCAGGGCCTCCCTCGCCGGGGAGTCCGGTTCGGGTGTGTAGAAGTTGAGGCGGAGGCCGGGATCGGCGGGCAACTCCATTGCCTCGTAGGGCAGGGCGAGATCGCCGACCAGGGGGTGGTGCAGGTTCTTCAGTCCGGAGCGGTGGAACTTCACGTCGTGGCGGGCCCAGCGGCGGGCGAAGTCGCCGCTCTTGGTCGTCAGTTCACCGATCAGGTCGGTGAGCGCCTTGTCGTGGGGTGCCCGGCCCGTCTCGTTGCGCAGGAAGGCCACCGCGTCGTCAGCGCCCTTGTCCCAGTCGACCCAGAAGTCCTTGCTCGCGGGGTCCAGGAACATGAAGCGGGCGCTGTTGACCGGGCCGCGCTGGGCGAACAGCGGCGAGTCGAAGAGGGGTGCGTACAGCGCCCGCCCCAGCGTGTTCGCGGCCAGGATGTCAAAGCGCGCGTTGCGCACGTACGCCGGCACATCGGTCATCGAGTCGAGCAGGCGCAGGATCGTGGGCCGCACCCGTGACGCCGTCGCCGTAGGGCGCCGGCCTGACGGTGTCGCCGCGCGGGCCAGGTCGTAGAGGTGAGTGCGCTCGGCCTCGTCCAGCTGCAGCGCGTGCGCGAGGGATTCCAGTACCGAGTCCGAGGCGCCGGAGAGGTTCCCGCGCTCCAGGCGGACGTAGTAGTCGACGCTCATGCCGGCGAGCAGCGCGACCTCCTCCCGGCGCAGGCCCGCAACGCGCCGGTTGCCGCCGTAGACCGGCAGCCCGGCCTGCTCGGGCGTGATCCGGGCACGCCGGGTGCTCAGGAACTCGCGGACCTCGGCGGCCACGCTCTTCTTGTCTCTGTCTGCCATCGTCCAGATCCCTGAAATCGCTCCGCCGCCGGTGATCGCGCCCCGGTGGGACGGTCCAGCCCGGCCTACGACGGTCCTGCCTTGACCTTCACCGTAGGTCCGTCCGCGAGGACCTGCGAGGTACTGCCAGTACCCGGAAGACCAGTGACTCCCACCCCTGTGCCCGCGCGGGGTTCTCTTGGAGAGAACCGAGGACCAGGAGTCCGACACCAGGCCCTCACCCGGAAAGCGAAGGACACACCGTGCGCGCAGCACCCAAGTACGACGGGACCGGCGACGTCGCCATAGCGGAATCCACGCCGCCCATGGCGGTGCGTGCGTCGGCCCCTGCCGCCCCGGCCCGGGCGACGCTGATCCTCGCGATCATCTGCGTCAGCTACTTCATGGTCATCCTCGACAACTCGATCGTGTTCACGGGGCTGCCGCAGATCCGCTCCGACATGGGGTTCTCCGAGACGGACCTGTCCTGGATCACCAACGCCTACGTCCTGGTCTTCGGCGGCCTGCTGTTGTTGGGGGCCCGGGCCGGTGACCTGTTCGGCCACCGCAGGGTGTTCCTGTTCTCCCTGGTCGTCTTCGCGCTGACCTGTGACTGGTCCGGAAGCACTGGTCAGCAGGGGTGCAGTCGTGGGAGGAATTGGGAGTTAGCGCGCAAGCCGGGCCCGGTCGAGAGCGGGTTGAGCGAAGGGCGCCTGACGGGTGAAAACCCAGGTCAGGCGCCCTTTCGCATGTGTCTAGAAGAAGCCCAGCTTCTTCGGCGAGTAGCTCACCAGCAGATTCTTGGTCTGCTGGTAGTGCTCAAGCATCATCTTGTGGTTCTCCCTGCCGATACCGGACTGTTTGTAGCCGCCGAATGCGGCGTGAGCCGGGTACGCGTGGTAGCAGTTCGTCCAGACCCGGCCCGCCTGGATCGACCGGCCCGCCCGGTACGCGGTGTTGATGTCCCGGGTCCAGACGCCCGCCCCGAGCCCGTACAGGGTGTCGTTCGCCGTCTTGATCGCGTCGTCGAAGTCCGAGAAGGAGGTCACGGCGACGACCGGGCCGAAGATTTCCTCCTGGAAGACCCGCATCCGGTTGTCGCCCTCGAAGATGGTCGGCTGGACGTAGTAGCCGCCCGCCAGTTCTCCGTCGTACTCGATCCGCTGTCCGCCCGACAGGACCTTCGCGCCCTCCTGCCGGCCGATGTCCAGGTAAGAAAGGATCTTCTGCAGCTGGTCGTTGGAGGCCTGGGCGCCGATCATCGTGTCCGTGTCCAGCGGGTGTCCGGGCACGATCTGCTCGGTGCGGGTGATGCCCGCCTCCAGGAATTCGCTGTAGTGCCCGCGCTGGATCAGCGCCCGCGACGGACAGGTGCAGACCTCGCCCTGGTTGAGGGCGAACATGGTGAACCCTTCGAGGGCCTTGTCGCGGAAGTCGTCGTCGGCCGCCCAGACGTCGTCGAAGAAGATGTTCGGGGACTTGCCGCCCAGTTCCAGCGTCACCGGCTTGATGTTCTCGGATGCGTACTGCATGATCAGCCGCCCCGTCGTGGTCTCGCCTGTGAAGGCGATCTTTGCGACGCGCGGGCTGGATGCGAGGGGCTTGCCCGCCTCCGCGCCGAAGCCGTTGACGATGTTGACGACACCCGGCGGCAGTAGATCGGCGACCAGGCTCAGCCACACATGGATCGAGGCCGGGGTCTGCTCCGCGGGCTTGAGGACCACCGCGTTGCCCGCGGCGAGCGCCGGGGCGAGTTTCCACGTCGCCATCAGGATCGGGAAGTTCCACGGGATGATCTGGGCGACCACGCCGAGCGGCTCGTGGAAGTGATACGCGACGGTGTCGTCGTCGATCTCGCTGAGCGAGCCCTCCTGGGCGCGCAACGCGCCCGCGAAGTACCGGAAGTGGTCGATCGCGAGCGGGATGTCGGCGGCCAGGGTCTCCCGGACCGGCTTGCCGTTGTCCCAGCTCTCGGCGACCGCCAGCTCCTCGAGGTGCGCCTCCATCCGGTCCGCGATCCGGTTGAGGACCGAGGCGCGTTCACCGGCCGCGGTGGCGCCCCAGGCGGGGGCGGCGGCGTGGGCCGCGTCCAGGGCGCGTTCGACGTCCTCGGCGGTGCCGCGGGCGACCTCGGTGAACGGACGCCCGTTGACGGGGCTCGGGTTCTCGAAGTACTGGCCGAGGGCCGGCGGGACGTATGCGCCGCCGATCCAGTGGTCGTAGCGGGACTTGTACGAGACGATGGCGTCCTCGGTGCCCGGCGCAGCGTAACGGGTCATCTCTGTGGCCTCCCGGATCCGGTGCCGCCCGCCGTTGGACGGCCCTCGGCGGGAGGCTAGGGACGGGAACGTTGCAACCTCGTTGCGCCGGACAGCAGAGGTGTCAGCGCTGTTCGGAGTCGAGCGTGCGGGCCCTTGCCAGCAGCGCCGGCCGCTGCCCGGGAGGTGCCGCCGCGGCGAGCGCCTGCCACACCGGCAGGTCGTCCTCGCCCCAGGGGCTGTACGCCCAGTCCGCCAGCAGCCCCGGGTCGCCGCGTGCGATCAGCGAGGCTCGCAGCTGATCGTCGAGACGGCGCCGCAGCCGGACGACGGACGGTGCCTGCGAGCCCGGCAGCAGCGGCCCCGCGTACGCGCTGAGCGCCGCCGCCAACGCACCGGACGCCAGTCTGCGCGCCACGCCGTCGAAGTCGGCGTCGACCGCAGCAGCGAACCGATAGGGGCGGGAAAGCAGCAGTTCGGGGCCGAGCAGCCTTCGCAGCCGGGAGAGTTCGGCCCGCAGCGTCACCGGGGTCACCGACTCGTCCTCGTACAGTTCGACGAGTAGTTCGTCGCCTGCGAGGCCGTCCGGGTGACGGGCGAGTGCCACCAGGATCTCGCTGTGCCGCCTGCTGAGCCGGATCCTGCGGCCGCCCGCGACAACCAGCGCCTCGTCCCGGCCGAGCGCGCTCAGCTGTACGAAGTCCCCGGCTGGTTCGGGTGCGAGCAGGGCGAGCTGGGACTCGGCGGCGCGCGCCACCGCCTGGACGAACGCCAGGCTGTGCGGATGGGCGAGCCGGTTGCCGCCGGTGATGTCGACGGCGCCCAGCACCCGTCCCGTGTGCGGGTCGTGCAGCGGCGCCGCGGCGCAGGTCCACTGCTGGACCGGGCGCAGGAAGTGCTCGGCGCCGAACACCTGGACCGGACGGTCCACGGCGATTGCCGTCCCCGGCGCGTTCGTTCCGGCCACGGACTCGGACCAGCGGGCACCCTCCACGAAGTTCATCCGGCCGGCGCGTCGGCGGGTCGTCGCGTGCCCTTCGACCCAGAGCAGTCGGCCGTGCGCGTCGCACACCGCAAGGAGATGTTCGCCGTCCGTCGCGTACGCACCCATCAGTTCACGGATCACCGGCATGGCGCGGGCGAGGGGATGTCCCTCGCGGTACGGTCCGAGTTCGTCCGGGCCCAGCTCGACCAGGGCCGCACCGTCCGGACTGACCCGGGCCCGCGCGGAGCGCCGCCACGACTCGCCGACCACGGAACGTACTGGCCGTTCCAGCCGTCCCGCGGTGGTGAACACCTCGTGTGCTTGGCGCAGTTCGCCGAGCCGTTCGCCGGGGTCCGTGTCTGCGGTCAGCGCCACCCAGGGGTCCGTCAACTCACTCTCCCGTCCGGGGGACTCGTGCACCCCCATCGTCGTCGCAGCCGGGCTCTGCGACAACCTCGGTGCGGAGAGTCGTCTGACCCGCGCGGGGTCAACCGGTGCTGTAGAGGTTGACGAGGCGGATGTAGCGCACCCAGTCCCAGTTGGGGCCGGGATCGGTGTGATCGGTGCCCGGAACCTGGGCGTGACCGAGAATGTGGGCGCGATCCTTGGGGATGCCGTAGCGGTCGCAGACCGACGCGGTCAGCAGAGCGGACTGTTCGTACAGGGCGTTGGTGAAGTACGTCGGCTGGTCGACCCAGCCCTCGTGCTCGATGCCGATGCTGCGGGTGTTGTAGTCCCAATTGCCCGCATGCCAGGCGATGTTCTGCTCCCGTACGCACTGCGCGACGTACCCGTCCGCCGAGCGCACCACATAGTGAGCGGAGACCTGCTTCGCCGGATTCTGGAAGATGCCGATCGTTTCCGAGAAGGTCTCCTGCGTGACATGGATGATCACGTACTGCACCGGATAGGCCGAAGGGCGTGTCGAGACCGTGTAGTTGGACGTGGAAGCGGGCGTCCAATGCGCGACCGGGTAGTCGGTGCTGCCCGCCTCCGCTGAAGCCATGGCACGGGTGGAAGCCGACAGCATTGCCGCCGCGGCGGCTGCCGCAGTGCCCTGAAGAATCCTTCTGCGATGCATCGATGCTCCTGTGGGGGAGGGGAACGGGGAGACGGTGTACGGGGTCAGGGGGTGGGGAGCAGGGTAGCGGTTTCGCGGAGGTGTCGGTGCGGTCCACGGTGAGGGTCGCCCGCGGGAACACGCCGATACGGCCGAGCGCGAGGACCGTGATGGAATGAGGCCTCCTGAGGCAACAGCAGCTGACGGCGGTCAGGCTCTGCCGTCGCGCTCAACCTCCGGTGACATCGAGCCGAACACAAGGGCAGTACGCGACGAGGGGCAGGAGCGGTCCCTGTTCCCGAGCGGCTGGATTCTGTCCGGCGGATCTTGGCTGACAGCTGCCAGGAGGCTTGCGACCAGAGGGTTCTGGAAGTTGCGTCGCCAGGCGGCGGCGACCCGCGTGCGGGCCGTGCGGGGCTCGATCCTGCGGAAGGCCACGTTTTTGAGACGGATTGCGCCGGATGCTCGCCGGGGCCAGTGAGATGCCCAGGCCGGTTTCCACCAGGGCGCAGACGGTCTGCCATTCCACCGCGTACTGGGCCACGTCGGGGGTGAAGCCCGCGGCTGCGCAGAGGCCGGTGATCCGGTCATGCAGGTGTGGGCCCACCAGGCGAGGGTCGTCGTCACCGCCGCTATCTGCGCGGACGCCCGATCAAGCACACCCCGGGCCGAAGGACCAGCGGGCCGTCGCCACGGCAGCGTCCGATCACGGCTCTGCCAATGACCCGCCGGCCAGGACATGAGCGTCGCCGAGCGCGCCCGCCAGCACCGCCGCCGGATCGTCGTCCGCCGGGCCCGCCGGGTTCCAGCGACCGCGCTCCTTGCGGTACGGCCACCAGCGCCCGTCCCGCCCGTACCGCAGCTGTACGTCGCCATCCGCAACGGTCCAGCGGTTGCCCGCCGCCCCCAGCTGCGGGCGCTCGCCGTCCTCCCACGCCTCGGCGAGCCGCGCACGGGCCCTGGCGAGGGACTCCGGATCGGGTGCCCACGCCTCGTCGAGCACCGCGAGCGCGGCCGCCCCGCCGTATTCCCAGGCTCGCACCGCCGCGTCGAGCTCGGCCCGCGGCCGCCCCGATCCGGTGCTCAGCCGTGTCACGATCCACGGCTCGGGACGGGTGTCGGCGACCAGCCGTACCGCGTCCTGCTCCGGCGTCAACTCCTCCTGCACCGGCTGCTGTTCGTGGCCAGGAACGAGGGCGTCCGCCAGCATCCGGTAGGCGCGTACCGCACTGTCCGTCACCAGGACCTCCAGCGCCGTCGGGTCGAGACCGGGCTCCGGTTCGGTCTCCGTCTCCAGCGACGGGGCAGGACCGGGCTCCGCGGGCAGCGGCGGGGGAGCAGGCAGCGGGGGCAGGATCTCCCGCGCGGCGAACGTCTCGTCCGCCCGTACGCCGAGCACCCGACGGTCCTCCACGACGGAGGTCTGCGCGGGTTCCCGCTCCGCGGCCCGGACCGCGATCCGCACCTGGAGTTCGTCGAGCAGCCACCGCTCGCCGCGCCCGCGCATCAGCAGGAGTACGAATGGGTCCTGGTCCAGCAGCCGTGCCACCTGGTAGCAGAGCGCGGCGGAGTGCGGACAGTGGTCCCATGTCTCGCACGTGCACTCAGGATCAAGATCGCCGATGCCCGGCAGCAGATCCACTCCGGCCGCCGCCGCGTCCTCCACCAGATGCGGCGGCATCTCCCGGTCGAGCAGTGCGGCGATGTGCCCGGGCCGGTCGACCGCCATGTCCAGGAACCGGTCCCACTCCTCCTCGCTCAGCTGTTGAAGCAGCACATCACTGCGGTATGCGGTCGAGTCCCGGTCCTGGACGACCGCGGTGATCCGACCGGGCCGTACGGAGACCGCACCGACCCGCCCCTCGCGGGCGAACCGGCGCCCCTGCTTGACCTGTTCGCCGTCCAGCGCCGTGTCCTCCAGGGCCTTCAGCCATGCCCGCCCCCACCAGGACTCGGCGAAACCGCGGCCCCGCGCCGACGGCAGGGCAGCGAAGGTACGTTCCTGCGCCGGTGCCGACTCCTCCTCGGCGACGTCCTCGGATGCGTACCCGTCGAACTCGTATGCGTCGTTCTCATAGCCGTCATTCATCGCGCGCCCCCTCGCAACTCCACCAGATCCGCCAGTTCCGCATCGGTCAGTTCTGTCAGCGCCGACTCACCGGAACCGAGCACCGCATCCGCGAGACCCTGCTTGCGGGCCAGCATGCCGGCGATCCGGTCCTCGATCGTTCCCTCGGCGATCAGCCGGTGCACCTGCACCGGCTGGGTCTGCCCGATGCGGTACGCGCGGTCGGTGGCCTGCGCCTCCACCGCCGGGTTCCACCAGCGGTCGAAGTGCACCACATGGCCGGCCCGGGTGAGGTTGAGCCCCGTGCCCGCCGCCTTCAGCGACAGCAGGAAGACGGGGGCCTCGCCTGCCTGGAACCGGTCCACCATGGCCTCGCGTTCGGCGACCGGCGTGCCGCCGTGCAGGAGCTGGGTACGCACGCCGCGCGCCGCCAGATGCTGTTCGAGCATCCGTGCCATCTGCACGTACTGGGTGAACACGAGCACGCTCGCATCCTCCGCGAGGATCGTGTCGAGCAGTTCGTCCAGCAGCTCCAGCTTGCCCGAACGGTCCGCGATCCGCGGCCGTTCCTCCTTGAGGTACTGCGCCGGGTGGTTGCAGATCTGTTTCAGTGCCGTCAGCAGTTTCACCACCAGGCCGCGCCGGGCGAACCCGTCCGCGCCGGAGATCTCGGCCAGCGTCTCCCGTACCACCGCCTCGTACAACCCGGTCTGTTCCGCCGTCAGCGACACCGCACGGTCCGTCTCCGTCTTCGGCGGCAGTTCCGGGGCGATGCCTGGATCGGACTTGCGCCGACGCAGCAGGAACGGCCGGACCAGCGCGGCGAGCCGTTCGGCCGCCGCGGGATCGCTGCCGTCCTCCACGGCCCGCGCGTACCGGGTGCGGAACGTGCCGAGCCGGCCCAGCAGCCCGGGCGTCGTCCAGTCGAGGATCGCCCACAGTTCCGAGAGGTTGTTCTCCACGGGGGTGCCGGTCAGTGCCACCCGCGCCCGCGCGCCGATCGTCCGCAGTTGCTTCGCGGTCTCCGAGTACGGGTTCTTGACGTGCTGTGCCTCGTCGGCGACCACCATGGACCACCCGGCCTCGGCGAGCCTCGCCGCGTCGAGCCGCATGGTGCCGTACGTGGTGAGGACGAACTCGCCGTCCACCAGGCCCTCCAGGCTGCGGGACGCGCCGTGGAATCGGCGCACCGGTGCGCCGGGGGCGAACTTCTCGATCTCCCGTTGCCAGTTGCCCATCAGCGAGGCCGGGCAGACCACCAGGGTCGGTCCGGCCGTCTCGTCGACGCTCTGCCGGTGCAGATGCAGGGCGATGAGCGTGATGGTCTTGCCCAGACCCATGTCGTCGGCCAGGCAGCCGCCGAGGCCGAGCGAGGTCATGGTGTGCAGCCAGTTCAGACCGCGCAGCTGATAGTCCCGCAGCGTCGCCGCGAGCGCGGCGGGCTGACCGACCGTCTGCTGCTCGGCCGACCCGGGATCGACGAGCCTGGATCGCAGCTGCGCGAGCCAGCCGGTCGCCTGGACGTCGACCCGGCGGCCGTCGACCTCGGCGGAACCGGTCAGTACGGCGCCGAGCGCGTCGATCGGGGTGACCTTGCGGTCCTGCGTCGCGCGGGCGCGACGCGCCTCCTCGGCGTCGATGAGCACCCACTGGTCGCGCAGTCGGACGATCGGTCTGTTGGCCTCGGCCAGCCGGTCCAGTTCGGCGCGGCTGAGCTTCTGGTCGCCGAGTGCGAACCACCAGTTGAACGCCAGCAGCGCGTCGGCGGACAGGAACGACGGGGCGTCCGACGCGGACCGCCCGTTGCGGGATTCGCCGTCGCCGACGCCGCCGTCCTGGTCGTCCGGCGGTCCGATCACCGCGCGTGCGGTGAGGGTACGGGTGAGCTCCTTGGGCCAGTGCACCTGGACGCCGGTCGCGGCGAGCGCCCGGGCGGCGGAGCCGAGCAGTTCGGTGATCTCCTCGTCGTCCGGCTCGACGGAATCCGGTACGGCGGCCGACAGCAGCGGGGTCAGCGGTGGCCAGGCGCGGGCGGCGCGGCGCAGCGAGAGGAGGGCGTCCATCCGTGCTCGAGGACCGAACGCCGCCGCGGTCCCCGCCCAGACGTCGGCGGCATCGGCGACAAGCGTCGGATCGCTGACGCTGTGGATCTGCAGCACCGCACGGAAGGACGGCCCGCCGCCCGGCTCGGTGTCCTCGTGCACACCGGTAGGTCCGGTGAGCTCGATGCGCAGCGAGAGCCGCACGCCCGCGTCGTGCCCGGCCGCGACATCAGCGGCCCAGGCTCGACGGTCCGGCAGTCTCTGCGGCGTGTCGACGGCGAACGCCGGGCTGCCGGTGGCGAACACCGCTGCGGGTGTGCGCGGCAGGCCGTCCGCGACCGCGTCCAGGAATGCGCGCAGCAGCCGCTCCGGCTCCGGCAGCATTACGGGCTCGGCGTCCTTGTCGAGCGGCACCGCATGGGCAGTGGGTGGCATGGAAGCCGCGAGGTCACGGATCCGGTCGACATCGGCTGCAGTCAGCGGACCGGCCCGCCAGGCGTCGTGGTCCGTGGCACTGAGCCCCGGCAGCAGCAGTCCGCGGGCGGCGAGTTGGAGGGCGAGGAGCGTGGCCGCGCCCCAGAACGCGGCTGCGGGATGGGCGTGCGCGGCCGCCCGCGCGCGGGTCAGAACGGGCAAGGAGTCGCGCACGGGCAGCAGTAGGGCCGGAACACGGTACGGGCGGGCGTCGGCTCCGACGACGGTCAGTTCTCCGACCGTCCCAGGGGCCTCGGGCGGGCTGCTGCCGTCCGGATGCCAGAAGGCGGCCCGGCCGGTGCGGGCGGGGTCCGAGGGCAGGAAGACGACGGAGCAGCGGGACAGTGCGGAGATCTCGGCGCGGGACGGCGCGGGAAGCCTGTGCACAGCGATGGCGGATTCCTCAAGTTTGACTAGTGGGTGCCAAGGTCGCCGAGGGTACTCCATGGCGACGATGCCCGGGAGTGCAATCACCATGATCCACATCACGTTCGAGGGCGTCCGCGAGCTGTCGGGTGGAGCCAGCACCCCCCTGCGGGTAGGGGGCTGTCCCCCCGGAATCCCGGGTGGTGGCGCCATGGTTGCGGTGCGCCCCGTGCCCGTACGTTTCGACAGGTCAGAGCAGACTTCAAGCCTCCCAGAGAGCGGAGACGCCATGCCCGAGGCCGTAGCCACCGTCGCGGACCGCACCCGCGACCGTGCCTGCAGTACCGACATCGCCGGAGGTGCGGGAGACACCACAGGCACGGGAACTGCCGCACGGTCGGGGGACGAGAGAGGCACAGGAGCAGCCGGTAGCGACTTCGCGCCCCTCCTTCGGGCCGTCAAGGCACAGGGACTCCTGAAGCAGCGCACCGGTTGGTACGCGGTACGCATCGCGACCAATCTCCTGGCCCTGGGTGCCGTGACGACCGGCCTGGCCGTCCTCGGCAACACCTGGTGGACCCTGCTGCTCGCCCTGCCGCTGGCGGTCCTCTGGGCCCGCGCCGCGTTCGTCGGCCATGACGCCGGACACGCCCAGATCACCGGCGACCGAAAGGCGAGCCGGATCATCGGCCTGACCCATGCCAATCTGCTCCTCGGCATGAACGAGGCCTGGTGGAACGACAAACACGTACGCCACCACGCCAACCCCAACCACATCGACAAGGACCCCGACGTCGGCGTCGGCGCCCTGGTCTGGACCCAGAAGCAGGCGGCCCAGCGCGAAGGTTTCGCCCGCTGGCTGACCCGCAACCAGGCCCGGCTGTTCTTCCCGATGCTGCTCCTCGAAGGCATCGCCCTCAAGATCTCCGGCTTTCAATACCTGCGGCAGCAGCCGGCCCGTGAGCGCGCCCTCTCGGCAGCCCTCCTCGTCACCCACCTCGGGTTGTACGCGACGCTGCTCCTCACCGTCATGTCTCCCGGCAAGGCCGCCGTCTTCGCACTTGTGCACCATGCACTCTTCGGGCTCCACCTGGGCATGGCCTTCGCGCCGAACCACAAGGGCATGGAGATGCCCGATCCCGACGGCGACCGCTGGGGGCATCTCCAGCGACAGGTCCTCACCTCGCGCAACGTGCGCGGCGCCGCCCTCACCGACTGGTTCCTCGGCGGGCTCAACTACCAGATAGAGCACCACCTCTTCCCGAGCATGCCCCGCCCCCATCTGCGCCGGGCACAGCCGCTGGTGCGTGCCCACTGCGAGGCGCTGGGCATGCCGTACGCGGAGACCGGACTCATCGAGTCCTACCGGCAGGCGCTGCAGCACATGCACGAGGTCGGGGAACCGCTGAGGTGACCCCGCGGGAGGCCCGCCGCCGTGGGCTGGAACCGATGAGGACGCACAGGCGTTCTCACAGCAGGAGCGGCGTGAGCCGCGTAGGAGGCGTGGACAATGTCGAACAGCGCAAAGATTGCCATCGGGGGAGTCGTCGCGGCAGTCATCCTGATGCCGTTCATCGGATTCTGGCTGTCGCTGCTGGTGCTGATCGGAGTGCCTGCGGTGGCCTACCTGATGCTGGATCCCTCCCAGAGGCGCAGGCTCCGTAGGATCACCCGTAAGGAAATAGGCCGCTGAATGGGGTTCTTCGTAGATGAGCGGGATCGTCACCGTGGTGAGCAGTAACGGGGCTTACTCATTCACCAAGCCGAACCGGCAGACCGTCACCCTGCTGACCGGTCTCGGAGTGGAGGGGGATGTGCACGCGGGAGCCACGGTCAAGCACCGCTCCCGCGTCGCGCAGGACCCCACCCAGCCGAATCTGCGCCAGGTTCATCTCATCCACGAGGAACTCTTCGACGAGTTGCGTGCAGAGGGCTTCGAGGTCGCTCCCGGTGACCTCGGGGAGAACGTCACCACGCGTGGCGTCGATCTCCTCGCGCTGCCCGTCGGCACGCTGCTGCGCCTCGGCGACGAGGCCGTCCTCGAGGTCACCGGCCTGCGCAACCCGTGCCTGCAGATCGACACCTTTCAGGAAGGGCTGCTCAAGCGGGTCGTCGGCCGTGACGAGGCGGGCAACATCGTGCGCAAGGCCGGGATCATGAGCATCGTCAGGACCGGCGGGGTTGTCCGGCCCGGCGACCCGGTCGAGGTCGAACTGCCCGCCGAACCGCACCGGCCGCTGGAGCGCGTGTAGCGGCCGACGGGGCGGCGCGGGCAGCCGGGCCGCCAAGGAGGACCGCCGAGCCCCTGACTCAATCGCAGGCCGGCTCGCGACCCGGCGGCGCAGGCCGGGACCCAGCGGGCGTTTCGGGCCCTCGGCCTCGGCCCGGTCGGCGGGGCGGGCGCCGAGAATCAGGCCGGTCGCACGGCGAGCGCGTCGAGCGCCTTCAGCAGACCGGGCAGTTCCGCCCCGCGGCCGACAGGCAGGACCTCGCCGGGTTCCTCGTCCAGCAGGATGAACGCGATGTCGTCCGTCCGGGCGACCAGGGACCAGCCGGGGCCATCGGCTCGCAGGGTGCGGGCTTCGCCGGGGGCGAAGGAGGAGCGGATACGCCCGGGCGGCGGCGGGTTGTCCACGTAGGCGTGGGCTTCTGCCAGCGCGCGCCGGACACCGGGATGGACGCCCGAGGGCGCCGCGTCGCCGGCGTCGGTGTCGGCAGCGGCGGTGGGGTGGGCGGAGGCGTCCGCGTCGGTGGCTCCGTCGGCATCCGGGTCGCCTGCGCCCTCCTCGTCCGCAGAATGTGCGGGGTCCGACGTGTCCTCGCTCTCTGCGTCATCGGTACTGCCCGCGACTTCCGCCCCCGCGAACGCTGTGGCGTCGTCGATCTGCTCGCGCCACGCCGCCCACTGCAACGCGATCTCGTCGGCGCCCAGCCGCCGCTGCGCGGGCCCCCACGATTCCGTGTCGGGAGGGGTCAGCGGCGGCAGATCGGCTCCCTCGGTCTCCGGGGCCGGCAGCGGGTCGTGCGGCGCGGGCACCCCTGGCGCGGCGACCGCCAGCGCCAGCGGCCAGCCAGGGAGCGCGCAGACCACCGAACGGTCGTCGGGGGAGAGGTCGTACTCCATGCCGCAGTCCCAGGAGGCGATCGCGACGGCGACCAGGGACACGTCATCGACGACGACGGTCCACCGGGCCCCGCCGTCGTCCTGACCGAGGACGAGGCCGTAGCCGTCGGCGTACGGTTCGAGGCCGAGTGCCGCGCAGGCCGCCGGGTAATCGTCACCGAGCACGCTCGGGAACTGCGCGGGTGTCAGCAGCACCGCTGTCAGCACATACAGTGCGTCTTCTTCGGCGACTGCGTCGTCCGTCCCGGCCACAGCACCCTCCTCGTCCCTCATCGTTTTCCGTCGGCGCACCTTAACCAGTGGGTAACGCGGTCGTCGAGGCCCTGACAAGGTAGGACCCCCACCGCGCCGTCGGTGAGCGGACGTCGCGGTTCAGTCGGCGGGCAGGCCGAGCAGGGTACGGGCCACGGTCTGCGGCGACTGGCCTGTCTCACGCGCCAGCGCGGTGACCGCCCGGCAGGCCAGCTCGTTTATGCCGAAGGAGAGCGCCTCGGGTGACACCCAGCTGCTCGCCTCGTCGATCCGGTCCTGGTCGTCGTCCACACTAGCCGCGACGTAGGTGGCGGCCGCGTCGAACAGATTGTGCTGTTTGGGTTGCCGTTCCTCGCGCGGCGGCGCGGACCGCTCACCCTTTCGGCGGGGTGACACAGCCTTCCGCAGACTGCTGAGCATGTCGATCATGAGGGACCGCCTTCCGGGAGCCGTGCACGCGTGGTGCGTTCGTACATGCTTACGCTCTTCCCCTTCCACGTAGAGTTTGACCTTCGACCGAGGAACGGGGCAGTGCGGTGGAGCGATACGACCGGCTGAAGGAGATCCGGCGGCTCGATCCGGAGCGGGACTTCCTGGAGATCTACCGGCTCACGGCGACGTACGAGTTCCCCTGGGACATCACCCGTGCGCTCGAACTGGCCCTGTACCGCACGTATGCGGTCCCCAGCATCGGCCGACTCCTCGCCGAAACGGCTGAGCTGACGGATCGTTCGCAGAAGCGGTACGACGACACCGCGCTGCTTCTCGACACCGTGGTGGAGCACGGCTTCGACAGCGCCCCGGGGCGAACGGCGATCCGCCGGATCAGTCAGATGCACCGCAGCTACGACATCAGCAACGACGACATGCGTTATGTGCTGTGTACGTTCGTCGTGGTCCCGAAGCGGTGGATCGACACCTACGGCCGGCGTCGGCTCTCCGAGCATGAGCTGCAGGCGTTCGCCTTCTACTACCGCACTCTGGGCACGCACATGGGCATCAAGGACGTGCCGCAGACCTTCGAGGATTTTGAGCGCACCCTCGACACGTACGAGGACGAGCACTTCGGCTGGGACGAAGGGGCGCGCAGCGTCTCCGACGCCAGGCTGGCATTGATGGGCTCCTGGTATCCGGGCCCGCTCGCACCCGTCGTACGCAAAGCCGGCCTCGCACTCCTCGACGATGCGCTGCTGCGGGCGTTCCGTTACGAACGACCGGGCGCCGTCGCGCGCCATCTCACCCGAGGCGCGCTGCGGCTGCGGGCGAGGGCCGTGCGACTGCTGCCGCCCCGGTCCACCGCGCACTATGCGCGCCAGAACCCGGAGATCAAGGGCTATCCGGACGGTTACGAAGTCGGTGAGCTCGGTACGTTCCCGACGCCCGGCGTCGGTGGCTGCCCGATCCCGCGCAAGCGGAGGCCGGGCGCCCCGGTCGAGTGAGCACGTGCGTACGTGAGCCGGGGCCAGGTCAGTCCGTCCGCACGGCGAGTGCGAGGAACCGTGCGTCCTCATCGGTGTACGAGACCAGCTGCCAGCCCGAGCGTGCGAGCAACCGCCGGAGATTGGGCTCGGCCCGCAGATCGTCGTCCGTGATCTGCCGATCGTGGCGTGCGGCCAGCGCGGCCCGGCCGATGGGGTGGAACAGTGCCAGCTGCCCTCCGGGACGTACGACGCGGGCCAGCTCCGCCAGGTCCGGCCCGGGGCGCGACAGGTGCGAGATCAGCCCGGCACCGAACACCGCGTCGAGCACCCCCGCCCGCAGCGGCAGGCGAGCGACGTCGGCGAGGAGCAGCCGACCGCTGCGGTCGCGCCCGGCCCGGACCGCCGCGTCCAGCATCGCCCGTGTGAGATCGGCGCCCAGGACCGTACCGTGCGGCCCGACGGCGGTCCGCAGAGCGGGCAGCGCACGTCCCGTACCGCAGCCCGCGTCGAGGACGGCGTCGCCGGGGCGCAGCACGAGGACTTCGACAGCGGCGGCGTAGGCCGGGCCGTCGTCCGGGAAACGGGTGTCCCAGTCTGCTGCGCGGGCGGTGAAGAAGTCCTGGACGTGTGTGTCGTCATCGGCCATACGTACATGATCGCGCACGGGCAGACGGAGCGAAACAGAGTGAAACGGACGGAAGTGACGTGCATGTTCGAGCACAACCTGATCGTGCGGGATCATCTCTCTGTCATATTCCGGCAGCTTTCGAAATGCGCCCCGAACGCGCGCCCCCATGGCGACTAGCGTCCCCGGTCCATGGGACACCTGGACCACGCCACCTTCGGCTGGCTGACACCTGCGCTGTCGTACGCGATGGCAGCGATCGGCGCGGCGCTCGGACTGAGCTGCACCGTGCGCGCACTGGACACGAGCGGTCGTTCGCGCCGTAACTGGCTGCTCACGGCCGCCTCCGCCCTCGGCACCGGCATCTGGACGATGCACTTCGTCGCGATGCTCGGCTTCGGCGTGACCGGCACGGCCATCCGCTACAACGTGCCGCTGACCTTGCTCAGTCTGCTCGGCGCCATGCTGGTGGTCGGCTGCGGCGTCTTCGCCGTCGGTTACAGCCGCGACCGGACCAGGGCGCTGGCCGTCGGAGGGTTCGGCACCGGACTCGGTGTCGCCAGCATGCATTACCTCGGCATGGCGGCGTTGCGACTGCACGGCACGATCCACTACGACCCCTTGCGGGTCGTGCTCTCCGTCGTCATCGCCGTCGTCGCCGCGACCGCGGCTCTGTGGGCAGCCCTCAACATCAAGTCATCGCGCGCCGTCGCACTCGCCTCGCTCGTCATGGGCGCGGCGGTCAGCAGCATGCACTACACCGGCATGCTGGCGGTCGGCGTCACCGTCAACCCCTCCGATGTGGAACTCCCCGGAGCCCCGACGATGCAGTTCATCTTTCCCCTCGCCGTCGGCCTCGGCTCGTACCTCTTCCTGACCTCGGCGTTCGTCGCTCTGTCGCCGACGGCCCGGGAGCGCGCCGCCTACGTCTCGGCCGAGCGCACCACGGAACCGGCGACCGGCGCGGCCTCGACGCGCCTCGCGCAGCGCGGACGTGATCCCCGCCCACGGCGCGGCACCCGCGGCCACGACGTCTCTCCGTCCGCGACGCCCTGACGCCACAGCACGTCCCCCTTTCGCCCCTGCCCAGCTCCACACCCGGAACGAGGAGGCCATGCGCCCACCCCGCACGACCCCGGACCCCGGCACGACGACCGCTGCCCGGCCCGGTTCCGCGCCCACGGCGCGCGGGCGCCGCGCGCACGCGGGGCGGCCGGCCGACGAGAGCGTCGAACGCGACGCACATCTGCTGCTGACGCAGGAGACGTCCGGGCCACGTGGACGCCGGACCCTGCGCCCCAGGACCGTACGCGCGAAGATCATTTCGCTGTTGGTGGTGCCCGTCGTCTCGCTGCTCGCTCTCTGGGGCTTCGCCACGGTGAACACCGCCCAGGACGTGGCGCGGCTGCGGCAGTTGCAACTCGCGGACGAAGAAGTGCGGGCGCCGATATCCACCGCCGTCACCGCCCTCCAGGCCGAACGCAGAGCCGCTCTGATCCAGACCGTCGCACCCAGCAGCGCCCACGCCACCGCACTGGAAAAGCAGACCAAACGCACTGACTCCGCGCTCGCCGCGCTGCGACTGGACAAGCACCACACGATCGCCGATGCCGGCAACCTCCCGGTGGGCGTCGCCGCCCGGCTCGACCGGTTCTTCGACCGTACGCACGAACTGCGCGCAGACGGAGGCACAGGGAGGCAGGAGCGCGACGAGAGCGCCGTGTACGCCCGGTACACCGAGGCAGTCACCGCGGGATTCGGAGTCTCCGGGGCCCTCACCGGACTCCAGGACGAGGCACTCGGGTCCGACGCCCGCGTGCTGCTCGAACTGGCCCGCGCCGACGAGATGCTGGCCCGCGAGGACGCACTGCTCGCCACGGCCGCTCTCACCAAGCGCCTCGACGGCCGCCAACTCGTCGACTTCATCGGGGCGGTGGAGATTCGCAGGAACCTCACCCAGACCGCGGGCGCGGATCTCCCGGCCACCGAACGTTCCGCCTGGCAGAAGTTGGCCGCCCGGTCCGCCTACCACCGGATCGAGGATGTCGAGGACAGGGTGCTCACCGCGCGACCCGGCCGGGAAGCCGCCCAGGCGGTTCCCGCCGCCGACTGGGATGCGGCCGCGGCGGGCGTACGGAGTCAACTGCGCACCATCGGCGCCGGAGCCGCAGAACGCGCCGCGGACCGCGCCGACCCGCTCACCCGCGGACTGTTCAGCCCGTCCGGAGCGGCCGTCCTCTTCGGCTGCGTCGCCGTCGCGGCCTCGCTGGTGATCTCCGTACGCATCGGTCGTGCGCTCGTCGTCGAACTCGTCAGCCTGCGCAACAGCGCCCTGGAGATCGCCCGCCGCAAACTGCCCCGTGCGATGCGGCGGCTCAGGGCGGGCGAGGAATTGGACATCCAGGCCGAGGCACCGCCCGGGCCGGCCACCCACGACGAGATCGGCCAGGTCGGCGAGGCTCTCGGTACCGTGCACCGGGCCGCCCTCAGCGCCGCCGTCGAACGCGCCGAACTCGCCGACGGCATCTCCGGGGTCTTCGTCAATCTCGCCCGCCGCAGCCAGGTGCTGGTCCACCGCCAGCTCGACCTCCTCGACCACATGGAGCGCCGCGCTGACGATCCCGGCGAACTCGGCGATCTGTTCCGCCTCGATCACCTCACCACCCGGATGCGGCGGCACGCGGAGAGCTTGATCATCCTGTCCGGTGCGGCCCCCGGGCGCGCCTGGCGGATGCCCGTACCGCTGACGAACGTCGTACGCGCGGCCGTCTCCGAAATCGAGGACTACGCCCGTGTGGAGGTGCGGCAACTGCCGGATGCCGCCGTCAAGGGAACGGCGGTCGCCGACCTCACCCATCTCCTCGCGGAACTCGTGGAGAACGCAGCGCAGTTCTCGCCGCCGAACACCAAGGTCCGGATCACCGGCGAACCCGTCGGCAACGGCTACGCCCTGGAGATCGAGGACCGCGGACTCGGCATGGGCAACGAACTCCTCGGCGAGGCGAACCGGCGCATCGAGCAGGCGGAGGCACTCGACCTGTTCGACAGTGACCGGCTCGGCCTCTTCGTGGTCAGCAGGCTCTCGGTCCGGCATCACATCAAGGTCAAGCTGCGCCCCTCGCCGTACGGCGGAACGACGGCAGTGGTCCTGCTGCCGACCGCGCTGCTGCAGGGCGCACTTCCGACGGGCGGGGAAGAGGCCGTACCGGACAAGGCATCGGTCGAGCGTCAGCAGGAAAGCGACGGTGTGGCCTTCGGAACGGATCCGAGCCCCCGTGCGGTGCGTTCGCAGGCGACGACCGCGTTCTCGGCCCCCGCTCCGGTGCCTGCGCTGGAGGCGCGGAGGGGGCCCACGGCCGGAGTCACCGCGCTGCGCCCACGCTCCCGCAGAGGGGTCGAGGACCGGAGCGATGAGCGGGCCGGGGCCGAGCACGGAACCCGTGGGATCCGGGAGAACGCGGAAACCCGCGAGAGCCGGGGGACCAGGGAGGAGGGCGACAGCTCACTTCCCCGCCGCGTCCGTCAGGCCAACCTCGTTCCGCAACTGCGCGAGGAGCCCCGGCCCGAGTCGACCCGGATCGACGACGGGAACGGCATGGACAGACCGGCCGAGCGCACCCCGGAACAGGTCAGGGACCGCATGACCTCCTACCGCAACGGGTGGGTACGCGGCGGCGGCGCCGCCCCAGGCACGGCAGCGCCCCACCGAATCACCACCGAACCCCGTCCCGGCAGCGAAGGAGACCACGCATGATCGCGAACGAGCGGACCGAGGCGCGCAGGCACTCGGGCGAACTCGACTGGCTGCTGGACGATCTGGTGGCCCGGGTCGGCGAAGTCCGGCACGCCGTGGTGCTCTCCGGTGACGGTCTGGCCGTGGGCGCCTCCAGTGCCCTGAGCCGCGAGGACGCCGAACATCTGGCCGCGGTCGCCTCCGGCTTCCACAGCCTTGCGAAGGGCGCCGGACGCCACTTCCGGGCCGGGGAGGTACGCCAGACAATGGTCGAGATGGACGAGGGCTTCCTCTTCGTCGTAGCCGCCGGGGACGGCTCCTGCCTCGCCGTGCTGAGCACGGCTTTCGCCGATATCGGTCTGGTCGCCTACGAGATGGCCCGGCTCGTCAAACGGGTCGGCGAGCATCTGCGTACCCCGCCGCGGTTCTCCGTACCCCCGTCCCCGGCCGGCTGAGAGGGCGGAGACCGCAGTGGACATGACCAGCGAGGGTCCCGGATACCTCGAGAGATTCCCGGACCCGACCGAACTGCCGGGCAGCCAGTGGTACGACGCCGAAGCAGGGCCCTTGGTCCGCCCGTACGCCATGACGGGCGGGCGGACCGAACCGGGCCCGGGCGGAGTGCACTTCGACCTCATCGCTCTGGTCTCCGCCGCCGACCATGTACCGGACAGCTCCGAGGATTCCCAGCTGGGCCCCGAACACCGCGCGCTGTTCACGTTGTGCCGCTTCGAGCCCCAGTCCGTCGCGGAACTCTCCGCCGACGCCGACCTCCCGGTCGGTGTCGTCCGTGTACTTCTCGGAGATCTGCTCGAAGCCGGCCATGTGCGGGTCGGCCGCCCCGTACCGCCCGCGCAGCTGCCGGACGAGAGGATCCTCCGCGAGGTGATCAACGGACTCCGAGCACTCTGAAATCGCCGCTCAGGAGCGCGACTTCGAGCGATCAGACGTTGACGCCGTAGTCGGACGCGATACCGGCCAGCCCCGACGCATACCCCTGTCCCACCGCGCGGAACTTCCACTCCGTGCCGTGCCGGTACAACTCGCCGAAGACCATGGCTGTCTCCGTGGAGGCGTCCTCGCTCAGGTCGTAGCGGGCCAGTTCCACGCCGTTCGCCCGGTTCACCACGCGGATGAACGCGTTGCGGACCTGGCCGAAGCTCTGCCCACGGCTCTGCGCCTCATGGATGGAGACCGGAAAGACGATCTTTGCCACGTCCAGCGGTACACCGGCCAGGTCCACGTTGATGGACTCGTCGTCGCCCTCGCCCTCGCCGGTCAGGTTGTCACCGGTGTGCTGCACCGAACCGTCCGGGCTGGTGAGGTTGTTGTAGAAGACGAAGTGCAGGTCCGAGAGGACCTTCCCGGCGTCGGAGCACAGCAGCGCACTGGCATCCAGGTCGTGATCGGCACCCGTCGTCGTCCGTACGTCCCAGCCCAGGCCGACCGTCACTGCGGTCAACCCCGGTGCCTCCTTCGACAGGGAGACGTTTCCGCCCTTGGCCAGGGTCACACCCATGAACTTCCTCCATTGGTCCAGTGATCCATCGATCAGCGCTTCTTCGGCCGTCACTGCGTGAACGGCGGTTCCCCACCCAAGGTTCCCTGATTGCGCAAGTCGTGAAATGGCGAGCGCCGTACCGTGGTGTGCCGCCCCCCGGCTCACTGTGGGTCGGTCTCCTTCATCGCCTTCGCCTCACTCTTCAGGATCCGCATCGATTTGCCCAGGGCGCGGGCGGCGTCCGGCAGTTTCTTCGATCCGAACGGCACGATCAGTACAACCGCGACAATCAACAGGTGCCAGGGCTCAAGGCCGTTGCGCAGCATCTGGGTTCCGCCCTTCTTCGCGGTCTTCCGGAATTGGTGGATCCGGCCGATTGCGGGTAGGTCTGGTGATCCATTCGCGTATCGATACTTGCTACATTGCGCAACTGTACAACCGTGGGGTGGGGTCGGACGTCTTCCTCCATGGAAGCCGGAACCGGACGGACGAGGTGACCAATGGCAGGCAGTCGCAAGGTTCCGACAGGCGGGGGACGGGGCAGCGGGCTCCGGCGCACCGCCATGACGGCGCTGTCGTTTCTCGTCCTGCTGGTCGCCGGGGCCGGTTGGACCTACCTCAAACTGACCGGCCAGATCGACACCTTCGGCGCGGACGGGATCTCGGGTGACCGGCCACCCGCCTCGTCGAACGGGCAGAACGTCCTCGTCATCGGATCGGACACACGCTCCGGCGCCAACGGGAAGCTGGGCGGCGGCAAGGGCACCGTGGGGCGCTCCGACACCGCGTTCCTGCTCCATGTGTACGCCGATCGGCGGCACGCCGTCGCCGTGTCCATTCCCCGTGACTCCCTGGTCGACATCCCGGCGTGCAGGACACCCGGCGGCGAGTGGACCGCACCGCAGCACCACGTCATGTTCAACGGGGCGTTCTCGGTGGGGGAGACCGCCGAGGGAAACCCGGCCTGTACCCAGAACACGGTGGAACTCCTCACCGGCCTGCGCGTCGACCACACCGTCGTGGTGGACTTCTCCGGCTTCTCCGCACTGACCTCCGCCGTCGGCGGAGTCCCGGTCTGTCTGCCGCAGGACATCTACCAGCAGGACCTCAGCCCGAACCGGCCCACACGCGGCGCACTGGTCTTCGCCAAGGGGTCGCAGACCGTCTCCGGGCAGCGGGCCCTCGACTACGTGCGGATCCGGCACGGCATCGGCGACGGCTCCGACATCGGACGGATCAAAAGACAGCAGGCCTTCATCGGCTCTCTCATCAAGAAGGTCAAGTCCCAGGGGCTGAACCCGACCACCCTGTTGCCGCTCGCCCACGCGGCGACCGACTCGATGACCGTGGACCCCGGACTCGGATCGGCCGACCGGCTGCTGAAGTTCGCCATGTCGATGAAGAACATCGATCTGCGCAACACCCGGTTCGTCACCGTCCCGTGGCGTTACGAGGGCGCGCGCGTCGCGATCGTCGAACCTGACGCCCGGGCACTCTGGGCGGCGCTCAAGGCCGACCGGACGATCGACGGCCGTGACGCCAGCGGTCAGGGCAAGGGCGGCCGCAGCGCCACGAGGCCGGACGACGCGTCACCATCGCCCTCCGCCCCCGCCCCCGTCTCCGGTACGGGAATCAGCCTCGCCGTCTACAACGGCACCACGGTCGACGGACTTGCGGCCCGCGCCGCGGAACTCCTGCGTGCCCACGACTTCACCGTCACCGGCACAGCCACCGCGAGCAATCAGGACCAGATCTCGACCGTCATTCAGTACGGGCCGGGACTGGAGGGCGAGGCGGAGACCACGGCGCGCCTCTTCGACGGGGCGCGGACCACTGCGTCCGGCACCGCGGGCATCCAGGTGATCCTCGGGACCTCGTACGCGGAGAATTCGTCGCGCTCGGCCGAGGCCACGCCGGCACCCAGCGCAGTTCCCTCCACCGTCGGCGACGGGGCGCGGTCGGCCGACGAAGACCTCTGCAAGGACCTCTCGTACGGCTGACAGTGAGCGATCAGGCTCCCGTCCGGAGCTGCACGTGCGACAGGGGCATCAGCATCTCCAGGTGCGCTGGTAGCGGTTACGGGCCGTCCTCAGCCCATAGGCGTACAGCGCGAGCACCGCGGCGAGCAACAGGTAATAGAGCGGGGGCAGCGCGCTCATCCCCAGCAGTGGCCCGAGCGGAGTGAGCGGCAGCAGGACGCCGACCAGTGCAAGACCGGGCCGAGCCTGATCACATCGCCCGGCACCAGCTCCGCGACCGGCAGCTCCCGAGCCGACGGCGCCGCCTCAGGACCGGTGCGACGCAGTACGGTCGCGGTCGTCGCCACCATCTCCCGCAGCGCCGCCATCGCCCGGTCGGCCCGGTGTTCCTCCGTGGAGCGCAGCAGACAGCTGACCACCACGAGCACCAGAGTCACGGATGCGGTGCCCCATGCGGTCACCGCGGCGGAGACCAGCCCCAGACAGAGGAGAACCGAGGTGAACGGGTCCCGAAGGCTGCGGACGAAGCGTTGCGGCCAGGAGACCGGTCGCCAGGCCGGAAGGGTGTTCTCGCCGAGCCGTCCGAGCCGTTCCTCCGCCTGCGTTTCCAGGAGCCCGCGCGGTCCGCTGTCCAGAGCACGCAGCACCTGCAACGACGTCAGCGCGACCCCCTCCGGCCCTGTGACCGTCGCGTCGGTGAAGGTGATCCGGCCGGCCGCCGCGCTCGCTGTCGGTACGACGGCGGAAGGGGGAGAGGCGTTGAGATCGCTGCGGCCGGGCCCTGCGGCGGCGCTGCTCTCAGGCACCGAGGTCACGGAGGCGTGCCGGCCGCGCAGCAGGGGCGTGACCGGCCCGTGCGGCGAGCTGGCCGACCATCAGCCGTACCACAGTCACCACGTCGGGGTCGTCGACCAGATACACCTGGCGGCGGCCTTCGCGCCGCGAGCGTACGAGACCAGCGAGCTTCAGCTTTGTCAGGTGCTGGCTGACCGAGGGCAGCGTGCCGCCCACCCGCTCCGCCAGACCGGTCACATCGCTCTCGCCCTGGGACAGCGCCCATACGATGTGCAGGCGCGCGGGCGTCGCCAGCAGACCGAAGGCGGCGGCTGCCTCCGCCAGCACCTCTGCGGGCGGATCCATGAAGCCGCCGCCGGCACCTGTCGACACTCTTGCTCTCCTGTCCACCCGGACCGTTTCCCGCGCCCCGAAGCGACAGTGTAGGCGGCGGTCGTGGTGGCCCCCAGGATCGAGGCCCCGACCCTCTGGATCGGTTCCGGCTCGAACTCGGTTCGAATTCGGCTCGAATAGTGACCTCATGCGGACATCGAACGATCCCCGTTCGGCCACTAAGGTCAAAAACCGATCACACGGCTCGGGACGGACGGCCGCTTGTCATGCTGTCCACCGTACTGCTGCCCACAGATACCGAACCGGGCCCGTCAAGATGGCTCTGAACTGCGCCTTTACGTCTTGAGGCTCACGGGTGAGAGAAGTGATCGATGCCTTCCGAGCACGCCGACAGAAGGGGCGGGGAGACCGTCGAGGGATCGGCCGGAGAGGCCGTGGAGACCGACGCGCTCGCACTGAAGATATTGGTCGCCGGCGGATTCGGGGTCGGCAAGACGACTCTGGTCGGCGCGGTGAGCGAGATCCGGCCGCTGCGGACGGAGGAACTCCTCAGCGAGGCGGGACAGTCGGTCGACGACACCGGCGGAGTCGATCAGAAGACCACCACGACCGTTGCCATGGACTTCGGACGTATCACCATCCGGTCCGGCCTCTCGCTGTATCTGTTCGGCACACCGGGGCAGGACCGCTTCTGGTTTCTCTGGGACGAGCTCTCACAGGGGGCACTCGGAGCGGTTGTCCTCGCGGACACCCGGCGGCTGGAGGACTGCTTCCCCGCCGTCGACTACTTCGAACACCGCCGGATCCCCTTCGTCGTCGCCGTCAACTGTTTCGCGGGCGCCCGCGCCTACGGTGAGCGTGAGGTGTCCCGCGCCCTTGATCTGGACGTGGGCACACCCGTCGTGCTGTGCGATGCGCGCGACCGCGACTCCGGCAAGGAAGTTCTCATCCGCATGGTGGAGTACGCGGGCCGCATGCATACGGCCCGGCTTCTCGACTCGGTGGGCTGACCCGTCCACGAACGACGGCCGCGAGACGGACGGGCAGTTGCCCCGACGTGCGCTGTGCGCAAGGCTTACGTGCGATGTGGGGCACGGGGAACGTATGAACGGGGAGGAGCGGGGAAAATGGCGCTGGGCAGGGGACTTGACTGGCTCCTCGACGATCTCACCGGCCGGGTCGAGCACATACGGCACGCGCTGGTGTTGTCGAACGACGGCCTGGTGACGGGGGCGAGCACGGACCTGGCACGTGAGGACGCTGAGCATCTCGCCGCGGTCTCGTCGGGGCTGCACAGCCTCGCGCGAGGCTCGGGACGGCACTTCCGGGCAGGAAAGGCCAGGCAGACGATGGTGGAGTTCGACGAGGCGCTTCTCTTCGTGACAGCCGCCGGAGACGGCAGTTGCCTCTGCGTGCTGGCCGCGGCCGAGGCCGACGTCGGTCAGGTCGCATACGAGATGACGCTGCTCGTGAACAGAGTCGGTGAACACCTGGGGGTCACCGCGCGCCAGGGCGGCAGCGGGCAGGTCAACTGAATCTGACGGAATCCCTCTCGACTGCACCTTTCGCCCGGTTGTGGGAGTTGTCCACAGGCCGGGCGAAAGGCTTTCTCCCCGGTTACGGTGATCACAGAGAGTTGTCGCACTTTCACGGGGGAGGATGGCCATGGTCATGGCGGAAACGACGCGTGCCGCAGCATCGCGCGCAGGAACACGGCGTTCGCAGAACGGCCCGACGGTAATCGGTCCGACGGAAATTGACCTGACGAAGGCCGATCCGCCGAATGCCGACCGGACGGAAGTCGGCGCGACGGTGGCTGCAGGGAGGGCGGCGCAGGAGCTGAACCTGAAACGCGGGGAATTCGAGCTCGCCGTGCACCTGGGCATCGTGCGGATGGCGGCGGACGAGGCCGGTGGCAGGCCCAGGGTGAGTCGCGAGGAGGTCGACCGGCTGCGGTCGGGGAACGGGCTCCCGGACGCGCTGCGAGAACGGGTGCGGACGGTGGGGACGGCGGAGGGCGCACGGCTGCTCGGCATCAGCCCGGTCCGCTTCACCAGGCTGGCCAGGGCCGGATGCATCACGCCTGTCACGTTCTACCTCAACCGGTACCGGGCGATTGTCTGGCTCTATCTCGCCCCGGACCTCCTCGAGTTCGCGGCCGGGGCTCCGCAGTTGCTGACCGGGAACAGCCCGGAGTGGATGCGGACAAGTCTGGGCGCAGGAATCGACTGGCGGACGCGCAACTGGCGCTCGCACCGGATCGAGCGCCTGCTGAGTCGCACGGAGGATCCCTGGGCGCGGGCCGCGGTGCTTGCCTGCGCGCTGGATCCGGTGCAGCTTGCCGAGGTGGTGGACGATCCGTACGAGCGTGCGTACCTCAGGAAGATCCTGCCCGGTCCGGTCTTCGGGTCACCCGGATCCGTCGCCGCTCGCGACACCATGGCGCACCTGATGCGCGCCGACGACCCGGACGAGATCCTCTGGCGCCGGGTCAACCTCGTCCTGGAGCTGGACAGCGCGCGCGAGGCGCGCCCGGCACCCCACCCGGGGGACGACCGGCGACCCGATCCGGACTGCTCGGTCCGGACCGCGGCCCATGTCTCTGCTCCCGCCCCTCATTCTGCGCGTGATTCCGGTCCTGTCCGGAACGCCGGACTGTTCGCCCGACTCGGCTTGCGGAGGCGCGAAACCGTGTGCGAGGGAGGGGCGGAGGGAGAAGAGGACGTGGCTGCGAGGCCCGGCGGATAACGGCTCGCGAAGAGACGCTATCGGCATCCTGTCCCCATGCTGATCAGGGAGACCGTTACCGAGGACTGGCCCGCCATCTGGCCGTTCTTCCACGATATCGTTGCCGCGGGGGAGACGTTCACCTACCCCGTCCAGTTGGGCGAGGAGGACGGACGCGCCTGGTGGCTGCTGAAGGAGCCGAACCGTACCGTTGTCGCGGTGGCTGACGACGGGACGGTGCTCGGTACGGCGAAGATGAACAACAACCACATGGGTAATGGCGCACACATCGCCAGCGCCAGTTACATGGTCGACCCCAAGCACTCCGGGCGAGGAGTGGGCCGCGCGCTGTGCGAATACACCCTGGAGTGGGCTCGCGCAGCGGGGTTTCGCGCCATGCAGTTCAACGCCGTGGTGGAGACGAACACCTACGCGGTACGGCTCTATCGTTCGCTCGGCTTCGAGATTCTGGGCACGCTGCCCGAGGGATTCAACCATCCGAGGAAGGGTTTCGTCGGGCTGCACATCATGTACCGCCCACTCTGACTGACTGACTGACTGACTGACTGACTGACTGACGGCCGGTCGATATGGTCCGGCAGCGGATCGTGGGCTCCTCGGCCGGCTTCGACTCGACGCCGTCGGCGTGGGCGTCGGGGTGTTGTCCAATGCGGCCGGATGGACGTGGCATGACGTATGCGCCCGCGCCGAGCGCCACACCGAGCCAGAGCCCCTCCGAGACCGCGCCCGCCGCGGCCTCGCCGAGCCCCAGCTCGCCCGATCCGGCCGAGACGGGTTCGCCGTCCGCTACGCCCATCATCGGTGGTGCGGTGTCGCCGTGCTGCCGACCGGTGGCGGCATCATGTGGTCCGTGCGCAAGCGTCGCACGGCCCAGCTGACGTAGCTCGGTCGTCTGGTTCGGGCGCAGGACTGCACAGGGACCGCCGGACGAGGGGCGTGCCACATCACACCATGCGTGACGGCGCGCCCCTCACTGCTTCCTCAACGTCGTTCCTCCGTCGGCTCGGACGGATCACGGGTCTCCGAAGCCTCTGCGGACTCATGGGGCTGCGTGGCCGTCGCCGTGGCTGCGGCCAGGGGCCCGGAGGTGGGCGGTGTGGCAGGTCCGATCTCGCACCACACGGCCTTCCCCTCGCCGTGCGGCTCGATGCCCCAGCAGATGGCGACGGCGTCGAGGAGCAGCAGACCGCGTCCCGATGTCGCTGTCTCGCCGGGATTCCGGCGCCTCGGCCACGCACTGGAGCGGTCCTGCACCGAAAGCCGCACCCGGCGGACAGGCTCCGGAAGGACCTCCAGCGTGAGCACTGCCCCGCCTTCGGTGTGCAGAAGCACATTCACCAGCAGCTCACCGGTGACCAGTTCGGCATCGTCAGCGAGTTCGGCCATGTTCCAGTCCTGCAGGGCCTGACGCACGATGGACCTGGCATCGGAGAGCCCCTCGGGGTCCGCCTGATGGATGTACTGGTGCAAGCGTGGCGCCCGTGGCGAACCCGGGCCGGGACTGCGCCGGAGGACCAGCAGCGCCACATCGTCTCCCGCGCCCCAGCGCTCCCGGAGCCGGTTCGACAGATGGTCGGCCAGTGCCTGCGCGCTCGCGGGCCCTGTGCTCACCTCGTGGATCAGCGCCTCCACACCCGAATCGATATCGGCGCCCGGTTCTTCCACCAGCCCATCGGTATACAGGACAAGGGTTTCGCCGGGCACCAGGTCGAGACGCGTCTCCGGGTACTCCTCGTCCCCGAAGTCGGTGGAGATCCCCAGCGGCAGACCGCCCCGTGTCTGCGGATAGCTGACCCGGCCGTCCATGTGCCGGATCAGCGGACCGAAGTGCCCGGCGCGCACCGCGCGTACGGTTCCTGAAGGGAGGTCGACCTGGGCGTACGTACAGGTGGCGAAGCGGTCCGTGTCCAGTTCGGCGAGAAAGCGAGAGGCCCGGGCCAGCACCGTCGCCGGCGGGTGCCCCTCGCCGGCGTACGCACGCAGGGCGATGCGCAGCTGGCCCATGATGGCGGCCGCATGGGTGTCATGTCCTTCCACATCGCCCACGACGACGCCGAAGCGGTTCTTGGGCAGGGCGATCACGTCGTACCAGTCGCCGCCGACCTGCCGCCCGCTCCACGCCGCGTGGTAGCGCACGGCGATCTCGCCGCCCTCGATCTCCTGGATCCGCCGGGGAAGCATCGCCGACTGCAGCCCGGTGGCGAACTCGCGTTCCTCGTCGAAGAGGGTCGCCCGTTGCAATGACTGGGCCACGATCGCCGCGAGCCCCAGACACAGGTTGCGCTCGTCGGCGTTGAACGCTGTGCGCTCGCAGTAGAAGAGCGCGAGAGCGCCCAGTGAGCGCGCCTGCGCGACGAGCGGAAGATAGGCGGCGGCGCGGAACTTCAGCTGGTCCGTGTACGGTTCCAGCGCCGGATACCGTCGCAGGAGGCCGGCGATCGAGCTCACGAACCGGGGCCGACCGCTGAGGACGGTATCGGCCAGCGGGAACTGCGGATCGAGTTTCCCGGACCCGAGCTCGATGATGTTTTCCGGTGCGACCCCGCTCACTGCGATGACATTGAGGGAGGTGTCCTCCACCAGGCCGAGGGCGAGCCCGTCCGCGCCGAGCATGGCCAGACCGCTCGGACCGGTGAGCGTGGCGGTCACGTCGCTCACGGTCACCGCACGCGACATCGCGCTTGTTGTGCGTTCAACGATGCTGGTCTGTCGTTGGCGGCGCTTCTCCAGGTCCAGCACGAATGCCGAATGGGTGACCTCCGCCGTCGCATCCCGCACGACCCCGATGACCCGGTGCGCCCGCCCGTCGGCGCTGCGCAGGATCCGCGCCTGGACATGTGTCCACTGGTGGGTGCCGTTCTTGCGCGGCACCTGGAAATGGACGCTGTACGAACTGTGGCCACCCGTGATGGCCTCGTCGATCGCGAGTTCCAGCCGGTCCCGTTCCGCCGGTTCGAGCAGCCCGACGAGGACTCCCGGGTCAGGGGTGAACTCCTCCTGGTCCACTCCGAAGACGAGCAGGCCTGCCGCGTCGATGTCCAGCGTCCGTGCATCGAGATCCCACTCGAAGCTGCCCGTGCGATTCAGGGCAAGCCGCTCCTCCGTCCCGGTCTCGCCGCTGTACGGCCGGTCGATCTGCAGGCGGGGCGTATCGTCGGAGTCTGGTTCCCGGTCGTGGTCGGTCATTCCTGCTCCGGAGATCGTCCGGCGGGATTGGCGGACTGTGCGGCCTGTGCGTCTTGTGCGTGTCTCAATTGTCGAACCCGTTCCGGATGGCTGCCACAGCGGACCGGTGCTTCAACGGCCCGCCGAGCGCGTCCCTGCGGGTCTTCGGCACCCCTGCTGCCCCGACCTGCGGACCGTCACCCCAGAATGAGCAACGGAAGATCGTCCGTGACCGGCGGGCGGTACACCCCAGGGGCTGACCGGAGCGCACTGATGAACTACGAAGACCCCGTCCTGCTGCACACCGAGGGCCGCACTCGTCACATCACACTCAACCGCCCAAGGGCCCTCAACGCGCTGACCCACACCATGGTGCTCCGCGTCGACGAAGCCCTCACCGCGGCAGAACACGACGACGCGGTCACCGCGGTGCTGATCAGCGGGGCGGGGGAGCGCGGCCTCTGCGCAGGCGGCGACATCCGCGCCATATATGAGGACGCCCGCGCGGGCGGCTCCGCATCGCTGGACTTCTGGCGCGACGAGTACCGGCTCAACGCCCGTATCGCACGCTTTCCCAAGCCGTACGTCGCGCTCATGGACGGCATCGTGATGGGTGGCGGGGTGGGCATCTCGGCCCACGGCAGCATCCGCGTGGTCACGGAACGCTCCCGCGTCGCGATGCCGGAGACCGGGATCGGCTTCGTACCGGATGTGGGCGGCACCCATCTCCTCGCCTCCGCACCCGGTGAGCTCGGCACCCACCTGGCGCTCACCGGGGATGCGGTCGGAGCGGCCGACGCCCTGCTGTGCGGGCTCGCCGACCACTTCGTACCGTCACGACACCTCGCGGAGCTGACCCGGGATCTGGCCGGGGCCGCCACGTCGGCCGACGTGACGGAGGCCGTGCAGAAGTACGTCACCGGGGCGCCCGTCGCCGAACTGGCCGCGCATCGCGACTGGATCGACGCCTGTTACGCCGCGGACTCGGTCGAGGAGATCGTCGACCGGCTCCAGAACTGGGGCGCACCCGCCGCGAAGGAGACCGCCGAGACGATCCTGGCCAAGTCGCCCACCGCGCTCAAGGCGACCCTTGCCTCGGTGCGCAGCGCCCGGCTCCTCAACAGCTTGGAGGAGGTGCTCGACCAGGAGTTCCGCGTCTCCTCCACCGCCTTCACGCGGCCCGATCTGGTGGAAGGTGTGCGCGCCCAGATCATCGACAAGGACCGCAACCCGCAGTGGAGCCCGGTCCGGCTGGATCAGGTCACGACGGCGGACGTGGCGGCGTTCTTCGCCCCCTTGGGCGGCCGCGAACTCGGGCTCGCCCGCGACGCCTCTGCCGCTGGCTGAGGCACGCGGCGGCCTGGCGTGAGTACACCTTCGCGCCCCGAACCGGGCGGGCGAGTGCGAGCGTCCGTGGAGCTGCGGTCACGGCAGCCGCCGTAGGGGTGGTGGGACCGCCGAGTCACCGGCATTCCGCCGCGCGGCCCCTGCCTGCCCACGCGCACCGAACGAGGCGGCCGGTTACTTCCCCACGTGAACGAACCGGCCGCTGCTTCGGACACCGCAGTCCGGACCTCCATGCTGCGCGGGATGCAATGTTCCGTGCCGCTCAGCGACCGCTGCCGGACATGCTTGGCTGCAGGGTTCGCACCAGGTCGAAGAACCTGGCCTCATTGCCGCAGAGCCCTGCACGCTGCAGCGCGCCGTCGACCTCCGCCATCGGGGAGGCGAGCAGGGGCAGGTACAACGGCGCCTCGTCCGGGTCCGCGAGGGCGGCCCGAGCGGCCTCCAGCAGCCGGACGTACGCCTGGGCCGCGGCGAGTTCGTCATTGCGCATCTCAGCATCTCCTGATCAGAGGTGTCGGACCATCAAGCATCTCTCATGGGTCTGACAACGTCGTTCAGGAATCCGTGACGGGGAGGTCCAGGGCTGTTCCGTGGAGACGGGACACGCAGATCCGGATCAGCAGGCGCTGGTCCTCTGTGGCGACGCGGGGAACCCCCCTCCCCGCGTCGCAGCACGGTGATCGCGACGGCGAACGCGACGACGAGGAATCCCGTGCCCTCGGTGAAGGTCAAGTGGTAGCCGCTCGTCAGTGCCTCGGCCCGGCCCTCTCCGTTCGCGAGCAGTTCGTCGGTACGGGAGGCCGTCAGTGTGGACAGCAGGGCGACGCCCACCGCCGTACCGATCTGCTGGGTGGTGCAGAACAGCCCGGACGCGAGCCCGGCGTCATCGGCCTTCGCGTCGGACGTGCCGCGCTGCTCACCGAGGCCGCCGGCTCCCTGCCTTCGGCCACGCTGGTGGACGTCGGCCGCATGACAGGTTGTGCAATGGGCCGACGCCCGGGAGGAGGTTCGGGCGTCAAGGAGCTGGTACTGGCGTCAAGGAGCCGGTACAGACCTTGTGTTGCGGAGTTCCCCACTCTTGCGCGTTCACGTCCTGAACGCGTGGCGTTTCAGGGCTCGACCTCCAGGAATCGTCGACGCCGCGGCCCGCGGTACAGCAGCGCCGTCCAGCCCAGGCGCCTCAGCGCGGCCGCGCACCGGGACAGTTCCGCCTCCTCCTCGTGCGCTGCCCCGCTGCCGGGCGGACCGAGCCACTCCACCCGCACGGTGCCGGGCGTCCCGCCCTCCTGCACGCGGTATCCGGACGCGACCCGCTGCCCGGACGCATCAACGGCCGATGCGGGTACACCGGCCGCCTCCAGCGCCAGCGCGACAGCCCGCACCGTCCGGTGGAGCTCCCACTGCGCCGGAACGCCCTCCGGGTCCGACCGCCCGGTGTTGGTCAGCCGCCGGATCTGCAGCAGCCCCTCCCACGCCGTCCGCACCGACGCGGCACGCTTCTCCGCCGACATCGGGGCCAAAAGGCCGTCCCCGGTGTCCGGTTCGAAACCGGTGTCGTCCTCGCTGCTCATCCGCGTCCCCTTTGCCCGTACCGCACTCCTGTCAGTGTGCGTCGCCCCACTGACAACGGCCCCGGACGACCTGCCCGACCGGCGACGACACCCAGGAGCTACGCCGAAGCGCCTGGCCCGGCGGCGAGAACCTTTCCAGGATTCAGGTCGTAACCCGCGACTCCCTTCGCGCGGTGCGCCGCCCCAGCGACGCGTCCTCGCCGAGCCCGTTGACCGCTTCCAGGCCGAGCGCATAGTCGCGGGTCACGCCGTACGTGACGCAGCACATTCCTCCGGCGTTCGTCGCGACATTTCCGCCGATCGTCGACCAGGGCGAGCTCGCCCGGTCCGGCGGTACCAGAGCCGTGCTCCGCGCAGGCCGCCAGCCGGTCGTCATCGACCGCACCGGGCTGGGCGACGGCCAGTCGTTCCGGCACGTCGATGTGGACGATCCGGTTCATGTCCTCGAAGGACAGGAGGATCGAGCCGTCGACAGCGTTCGCGCCACCGGACAGGCCGTGCCCGCTCCTCGCGGCACCAGTGGAATGCGGTGCGCAAGACAGTGACGCACCACATCCCGTACCTCGCGGGCGGTCTGTGCCCGCACCACCGTCGAAGACGTTCCGTACGGAGCCCCACTCGGGCTCGTCGTGCTGGTACCGGACGAGCCCGGCCGGGATCGGTGAGCACCCGCTGCGCCGGGATGCTGTCGACTGGTGTGTTCGCCCCGTCGGTGGCCACTTCCCAGAACGATTCAGGACCTCGTCGTCGCGCGCACGGCATCCGGCCCGGACCGGAGGGCCGGTGGCCTCCGCACATCGGGGTACCGGCCTCGATAGGCTCGACCTTCCACGCACTACGTACACCAGAGGATCCGACGCACTGTGTCCGACAATGCCCAAGGCCCCGGAACCGACCGCGCCCACCGCACCGAGCGCCGCGTCGACGATACGGAGCACGCCGCCCTGCGCGCCGACTGCGCGAACTGCTTCGGACTGTGCTGCGTCGCGTTGACCCTGACCCGGTCGGCGGACTTCGCGGTCGACAAGGATGCCGGCCAGCCCTGCCACAACCTGCAGGACGACTTCCGCTGCGGCATTCACACCGAGCTGCGGACCCAGGGCTTCCCCGGTTGCACGGTGTACGACTGCTTCGGTGCCGGCCAGAAGGTCTCCCAGGAGACCTTCGACGGACAGGACTGGCGGCGGGCCCCGCAGACCGCCCAGCAGATGTTCCAGGTGTTCCCGGTCATGCGCCAGCTCCACGAACTCCTCTGGTACCTCACCGAAGCGCTGACGCTGCAGCCGGCCCGCCCCCTCCATGGCGAGATACGCCGCACCCTCGAGAAGACCGAACGCCTCACCCGTCTCGCCCCCGACGCGTTCGCGGACGTGGACGTCGCCGGTCACCGGGACGACGTGGCCGCGCTGCTGCTCCGTACCAGCGAACTCGCACGCGCCACCGTCCCCCGCAAGAAGAAGCGCAACCATCGCGGCGCCGACCTCATCGGCGCCCGGCTCAAGGGCGCCGACCTGCGCGGGGCCGACCTGCGCGGTGCGTACCTCATCGCCGCCGATCTCGCCGGCGCCGACCTGCGCCTGGCGGATGTGATCGGAGTCGATTTCAGGGATGCCGAACTGTCCGGCGCCGACCTCACCGGGAGCCTGTTCCTGACGCAGGCGCAGCTGAACGCGGCGCGGGGCAGCGCGGCCACGAAGCTCCCGCCGTCGCTCAGCCGCCCCACGCACTGGAGCACGTAACCGCCTGCCGAACGGTCAGCTCGCTTCCAGAACTTCCTTCGACCGCCGCGGAGTGGTATGGACGTTGCCGCTCTGGAAGTCGGCGAAACCATCGGTGGTGCCACGGTTCTCCGGGCTCCGGCGTCCCCTTGCGGTGGGGCTGCTGAGCTGCACGCACACGACCGAGGGAGCGGCGGCGATCACGACGCTGTCCGAGACGTACATGTCCGGGGCTATGGATCCTGTTTGCGGACGACGACGCGAAGGGATACGGACGGGCGTCGCGAACGGATCACGTCCGTGGTTCGTTGCACAGTGTGGCGTACCCGGAAGAACATCCGACGACCGGACCGAGGAGCCCCGTACATGCCCAGCCGCACCGACACGAGCCGCACGCACCTGATCGAGCGACTCATGGCACAGTTCCCGCATGTGCCGCGCGAAGCAGTCATCAAGGAGGACCTGCTGCGCGGCGGCGTGGCGTTCGACGAGTCCGCGCTCAGTGACAACGAGGACGGCGACGTCAAGCCGAAGTCGTACTTCATCTTCTCCTTCGACCACGGCACCCTGCCGGAGCTGGGAGCGGCCGCACTGCGACGCCCACCGGAGGAGATCGTGCTCACCGGAGGCCCGTACGAGCTGCGACGCACGGTTGTT
Source organism: Streptomyces atratus (assembly GCF_040655115.1). Taxonomy (GTDB): domain Bacteria; phylum Actinomycetota; class Actinomycetes; order Streptomycetales; family Streptomycetaceae; genus Streptomyces; species Streptomyces atratus_D. The sequence continues at coordinate 36,843 of NZ_JBFAJH010000044.1, forward strand.
TCGGTACGGGTGAACCCGGCGTCGCCGTACCGCGTCGCGGCCGACGACGACGGCGTCCTGGGGCTCTACCTGGACGGCAGGCGGATCTCGGACGTGGGCCTCCCGCCCATGCCGGACTACTACCGGCACACGCTCGCCAACGGCAAGTCGGTGATGGAGGTCGCGCCCACCATTCAGTGGGGCTACCTCGTCTATCTGACGGTCTTCCGCGTCTGCCAGTACTTCGGTGTGAAGGAGGAGTGCCAGTACTGCGACATCAACCACAACTGGCGCCAGCACAAAGCGGCGGGACGCCCCTACACCGGGGTCAAGCCGGTCGAGGAAGTGCTGGAAGCACTCGCCATCATCGACCGGTACGACACCGCGAAGGCCTCCACCGCGTACACCCTTACCGGCGGCGCCATCACCTCCCACATCGGCGGGCGCGACGAAGCCGACTTCTACGGGCAGTACGCCAAGGCCATCGAGGACGCCTTCCCCGGCCGCTGGATCGGCAAGGTTGTTGCGCAGGCCCTGCCGAAAGCGGATGTCCAGCGCTTCCACGACTACGGCGTCCAGATCTACCACCCCAACTACGAAGTGTGGGACCGCCGGCTGTTCGAGCTGTACTGCCCCGGCAAGGAGCGCTACGTGGGCCGGGACGAGTGGCACCGCCGGATCCTGGACTCCGCCGAGGTCTTCGGCGCCCGCAACGTCATCCCCAACTTCGTGGCGGGCGTGGAGATGGCCGAGCCGTTCGGCTTCACGACGATCGACGAGGCCATTCACTCGACCACCGAAGGCCTGCGGTTCTTCATGTCGCACGGCATCACCCCGCGCTTCACCACGTGGTGCCCGGAGCCCACCACGCCGCTGGGAAAGACCAACCCGGACGGCGCGCCTCTGGAGTACCACATCCGGCTGCTCGAGGCGTACCGCTCGACGATGGAGGAGTACGGGCTCAGTTCACCGCCCGGTTACGGCCCGCCCGGACCCGGTCGCGCCGTGTTCTCCGTCAGCTCGTTCATGGACAGCCTTCCGGCCGCACCGGACAGCACACGGTAGTCCCTCGTCGGACAACGCCGGTGCGTCGCAAATGAGTTCACGTACGACAGCCAGACGAAGGCGACATCGGCAAGTCCGTCGCGCAGCGCAGCGGCCTCCTGGCCCCGGTCGTACCGCTTCGGTGCCACCCGTACGCCCGGGTGGCGACGTGCGAACTCCGCCCTGGCCCGGGTGGTCAGCTCGCCCGCCCCGCTCGCAGCCGAGGTGGCCCCGCACGGGATCAAGGTCCTGATCGTCGAACCCGGATCGTCGAACCCGGATCGTTCCGGACCGGGTTCGCGGGGGGAGGCACACTGCGCCGGACCGCGGCCATCTCCGCGTACGAGGAGACGGTCGGCCCGGTCCGTATCGACCTTCCCGGCTCGGACGGCAAGCAGGAGGGCGACCCCGACAAGGCCGCCGCGCCGATCCTGACCGCGCTGGCCGCCGAGAAGACGCCGCTGCGGCTGCCGCTCGGCAACGACGCGACCGACGCGGTCTTCGCCGCCCCCTCGACGCGGCCCGCGCCGAGACAGCGGCCTGGGAGAAGGTCAGCCGCAGCACGGGCTTCGACAGCTGAGCGCGAGCCACGGGACCGCCGAGGGGCGGGGCCGGGCGGAATTCCGTCCCGGATCCGCCCCGTCGCCGATGGACGCAGTGGCGCGCCGGTCTGTCAGGCGCGCCACTGCGCCGTACGCTCCGGGGACGCCTCGGCCAGCGCCTTCGCGATGGTCTCGGCGTCGCCCTGGTTGCCGTAGACGGGCGTGCCCGGCTGCTGGCGCCAGGACTCGTCCAGGCCGCCCGCGTCCACCGTGTCGAAGCCCAGTTCGTCGATGAGGTCGCACACGGTCTGCTTGGCGGCCGCGTCGTCACCGGCGACCGGCAGGGCCTGACGGCCGGGGCTGCCCTTCGGGAGCGGCTTGGAGAGGATGTCCTCCGCGTACGTCCCGTTGAACGCCTTGATCACCGGGTGGCCGATCTGCTCCTCGGTCCACCTGCTCTCCGGCAGGCCGTCCTCGATGGCGGCGATACGGCCGTCGCGCTCCTTCGGGTAGTAGTTGCCGGTGTCGATGACGACGACACCCTCCGCCGCCCCGTCGAGGAACCCGGCGGGCAGACCGGGAACGGCCTTGACCGGGATGGTGACGACGACCACGCGCGCTCCCCTTGCCGCCTCCGCGACGGTCACCGCGGTGGCCCCGGTCTCCTCGACGAGCGCCGTGAGAGTCTGCGGGCCACGGGAATTGGCAACGGATACCTCATGGCCGAGCGCGGTGAGACGCCGGGTCAGGTTGCCGCCGATATTGCCCGCTCCGATGATGCCGATCTTCATGGATCCGACCTTTCGATGGTGCCTGCGAAGTGCAATGCGGTCCTGTCGTTACACCAACTCGTCGATACAGGGGCCTATTCCGGGTGGCCGGAAGAACGTTCCCCCTGGGGCGGGACGGATGGGGACCGGCGGCTGCGGGCACGTACAGAAAGAGAAACGGAACCACAAAGCCCACTTGAAGGCGGTGCCCATGCTGCATGGCGTCGATGTCAGCTCGTATCAGTCGTCCTTCGACACGGACGGACTGGACTTCGTTTTCATCAAGGCCACCGAGGGCCGTTCGTATGTCAATCCGCACCTGTCCGCACAGGTCAAGCGGGCCAGGGACGCAGAATGCGTGGTCGGCTTCTATCACTTCCTGTGGCCGGGCAACCTCACGGCGCAGGCGGAGTACTTCGTGAGCAAGGCCCCGGAGAAGGCCGGCGATCTGCTCGCAGTGGACTGGGAAGTGACCGGTGACGGAACGCGGGCGAGCAACGAGGAGAAGGACCGTTTCATCCGCGAGGTCAAGCGCCTGAGGCCGAACCACCGGGTTCTGCTCTACTGCAACCGGCACTTCTGGCTGAACTACGACACCACGTCCTACGTCGGTGACGGTCTGTGGATCGCCGACTATGTGACCGCCGGCCATCCCCGCATCAAGGCGACCTGGCGCATCCATCAGTACGCCGACCACCCGCTCGACAAGGATGTGGCCGCCTTCTCCACACGCAGCGCCATGCGCACCTGGGCGCAACCGTAGCCTCTGCCTCCTTACATGGCGGGCCACGCCCTGCAGTACGCGCGGATCTTCGGGGCGGAGACCATCGCCGTCGACGTCACCGACGAGAAGTTGGCGTCTCGCCCGGGAACTGGGCGCCGACCATGTGATCGACGCCCGGGTTCAAGCCGTTGCCGAGGCGACGCAGCAGCTCGGCGGCGCCGACGCGGCCATCTCCGTCGCGGTGAGCGACGAATCGTTCCGTGCTGCCTACGGCGCGCTGCGCCGCGGCGGCACGCTCGTCCTTGTGGCACGTCCGGCTGAAGGCACGTTGGAACCACCTGTGTTCGACACGGTGCTGAACGGTACGAAGGTCGTCGGCTCGATCGTCGGAACCCGCGAGGACCTTGCCGAGGTCTTCCGGCTGCACCTGCTGGCGCACCCGCGTCGTCCGGGAGGCCCGCCGTCCGGAGGACATCAACTCCTCGATCGGCGACGTGCTGAAGGGCAAGGTGTCGGGACGCCTGGTCTTCGACCTGCGCCGACGGGAAACCGTTGGGGGCACACCTGGTCGCCCGGGTGCGCCCCCGATCAGTGCCATCCGATCAGTACGACTGAGACTCGATGAGATGCCCTTCTGATCGCGCGCATGGGCGGTGTGGAGCATTGACCCCCAGTCCGGCCGGTCGCAGGAACCGGCGACCGGTGAGGCGCCGTGTTCCAGGCAGAGCGCGAGTCCGGCGTCGACATCGGTGACCCGGTAGACGAACATTGAGCTGTCCTGCGCGGGCGGTGCCGTGACGGGCAGGTCCCCGGTCCCGGCAACCGCCGCCATGTGTCGACTTCGACCCGCATGTGCAAAGGGAGTCGGCGTCCAGACTTGCGATCGACCGCAGCGACATCGTGAAGGTCGTGGACGATCTCGCGGCCGCCGGCCTGGTGGACCGCACCCGCGACGCCGGCGACCGGCGCCGCGTCGCCATCACACCGACAACGGCGGGCCGAGCCACGCTCGCGAAGCTCCAGTCGGACACCCGCACCGTGCAGGGCGACCTGCTGGCGCCGCTGACTAGACTGAAGACGAACACACCCAGCTGGACGGCCTGTTGAGGCGCGTCCACGTACACATCGGCCATGACACGGACCGACAACGGCCAAGTCGCTGACCGAATCCGGGCATCCGGTACGGCAGACTTATACGGTGACCACAGCAGCTCAACCGCCCCGCGACCGTGCGCTCGGGCGCGGCATCACCACCCTCATCCCGCAGGCTGCGAGCGTGACCCCGGCAGAACAGGCGGCCGCGGTACTGGCAGGAATGCGAAGCGTTCCGGTGCGCATCGGGGTCCTCCAGGCGGCCGTTGTGCTCCTGGAGGAGCGTGTGCGTACGACAGAGGACGACACGGAGCGTCGGGCGGCGGCCACGACCGTGGCCATGCTCCGCGGCGCGATCGGCCAGGCGGACTGAACGGCGACGGCGCCGCCGCCCGGTGCAGATCGGTCCCGGGCAAAGGCGTCGACCGGCCTGCTCTCCGCGATGCAAGGGACCTCGGTCCGACCGAGAGTCAGGCCCAGGCGCGTCTGACCGCGGAGAGGACGGCAACCGCCCTGCAGCCCCGACCTGTCCGGGCTCCAATGGTGAGGATCGCTTGCGCCGGCTGGGCCGATCGAACCGGACCGATGATCTGTCTCGGACGTGCTGTCCGGCGGGGGAGCCCGGCGGTGCGTCTGCGGCTGAATCTGTCAGGGTGGACGGTGCGGCTGCCGCTCTTCGGCCTGGGGGTCGCGGACACTCCGTACCCGTTCCTGCTGTTCCTGTCGCAGGCCGAGACGGAAAGTGTGCTCGGCGGCCTTCTGGCTGATGCAGGCACGCAGGCCGAGCTAGGCGCCGAGCTGCTGGAACTGTCCCGTGAAGGAACGGGCGCGACCTGCCGGTTGAGGACGCGCGAGAGTGTGGAGGAGAAGGTGATTGCGCTCTGGGGTGCCGTACTCGCCGCGCCGCTCGGCGGCTACGTCCACGTGTTCCGGCACGCGCACCCTCGTCTCCGTACGTGCCGCGCGCAGTCGGGGCTCCCAGGCCCCGGTCTGGCGAGAGGCCTTCGTCGCGTCATGCGTGACGTTCGGCTTCACCCCGGAGGTTCGGCCGCGGGCGGCCGTACCACTCACCGCGCTCGGTCTTGTCACATCGGGGCTGGAGGCGGCGCCGCTCCAGCGGAGCGAGTTCCGTGGCAGGATTGCCGGCGTCGTGGCGCGTGACCTGCCCTGGTTCGCGGCATCGGTTCAGCTGTGGGCCGCCTGGCACCGGGGCGAACCGAGACCGATGGTGGCGGACTTCCGTCAGACGGTCCTGGGGGAGTACGACGCCGAACAGATGCCGTCGGCGCTGTCCAGGCTGGACCGCAGGGAATGCGGCAGCGAGCTGTGGGCCGACACATTCCTCTACACGCGCGCTGCCGTCGTTGCCGCCGGACGCGAGGAGTTCGAGGGCGTACTGGGAGAAGATGCACGGTTCACCCCCTGCGTCACTGATCTGGTCCGGTCGGAGGGACTGCTCTCTGTACCGGACCTGGCGTACCGGCATATCACCGGTGAGGAATGGGATCGCAGCACTCGCTACTCCTATGAGTCCTGTTCCAATGTCGCCGGGTGGGCGCTCGGCTGACCGGACATCACCGCCGAGCGGATGGCGGCCGATGGCCGTGCCGCCCTGGTCCATTCGGGCTAAGTGATCGTGATCGCTTGCACGGGGCAGGCACGGGCAGCCTCCCCGACCAGCGGGCCGTCGGCGGTGTCCTCGTATTCCGGCAGGAGTTTGCTGAAACCGTCGTCGTCCTGGGTGAAGATCTTCGGCGCGGCAAGTACGCACTGTCCGGCGCCGATGCACACATCCATATCGATGCTGATCCGCATCACAACAGGGTCCTTTCTGTTCGGACTTCGGTCACCAGGCCACGGGGAGTTCCACCATGCCCTGGATGGTGTCACCCGGTTTGAACGGGATATCGCCGGCGGGTACCGCGAGCCGCAATCCCGGCAGACGGTCGAAGAGAGAGCGCAGCGCGATCTCCATTTCGGCCCGCGCCAGATTCTGGCCGAGGCACTGATGGATCCCGAAGCCGAAGGCGACGTGGTTGTGCGAATTCCGGCCGAGGTCCAGTTCGTTCGGCGAGGGATATGCGGCCTCGTCCCGGTTGATCACGGAGGTGGACAGGATGACGGCGTCCCCGGTCCGGATTGTCACCCCGCCCACGTCGATGTCCTGCGTAGCCACCCGTGACATTCCGTCGGCGATGGAGAGAAAGCGGAGCAGTTCCTCGACGGCAGAAGGCATCAGGTCCGCGGAGGCGCGCACCCGGGCCAACTGGGTTGGGTGCTGCAGGAGGGTGAAGGTACCGAGCGAGATCATGTTCGCGGTCGTCTCGTGACCGGCCACGAGCAGGATTTCTGCCAGTCGGACCAGTTCGTCGTGGTTGACGGCCCCGGTGTCGAGTTGCTGAGTGATGAGCTCGTCGAGCAAACCTTCGCCAGGGGCGGACCGTTTGCGTTGGATCAGGGCTCGGAAGTAGTCGTCGAGTGCGGCCCGCGCGGCCTCGACATCGTCGGCTGCAGGACCGCGCAGCAGCCTGCGTGACTGCGACTCGAAGAACTCGTGGTCGGCGTAGGGAACTCCGAGCAGCGCACAAATGACCATGGACGGAACGGGCAGCGCGAAGGCACTGACCAGATCGGTCGGCGGGCCCTGCTCGATGATCGCGTCCAGCAGCCTGTCCACCGTTTCCTGGATCTGCGGTCGCAGGGCCGCTGTCCGCTTGACCGTGAAGCTCGGAATCAGCATCCGGCGTTGAACGTTGTGCTCGGGGTCGTCGAGACCGAGCAGTTCGACGCGTCGCGAAGCGGTCCCTGCGAACCGCTCGGTGAATACGGGAAACGCAGGGTTCTCCCGGTCGGCCGACAGTCGGGGGTCGACCAGCAGCGCACGCGCCTCCGCATGCCCGGTCACGAGCCATGCAGTGCGGCCGTCGAAGAGCCGGGCAGGCGATACCGGCTGCAGTCCCCGGTGCGCAGGCCGGTACCCCGTCGGCGGGTGGTAGGGGCAGGTTCGGTCCTGCGGAAAGGAAATGGTCTCAATTTCTGCCATGGCGGACCTCGCAAACAGGATGGGGGAGTCCTACCGACCTCTCCCCACTGGATTCCTCAGGCACCAAATGGTCTGGTTAATGTTCAGCCAGCTCGCCGTCGACCGTTGTTTTCCGGCGGCTGCCTTGGCCGGGCATTCCGAGCCACCGAGGTGACGTGCCCGGATACCCGTATGCAGTTGGGCACGCGCCACGTACGGAGCGCGTGTCTGTGGATCCCTGAATCAGGCGTGCACCGTGAATGCGGCGATGAGATCGGGCTTGTTCCGCAGGTGCGGTTCTGACTCACGTACGTCATACACGGTGCGGTGGCCGATTTCGGTTGCCACGCCGACGTTCATGGGAAGGGAGGGTGTCTGACTGTCCGCCGGATGGCAGGAGAGGGCGTCGGCCCCTCAGGGCTGTTGCAAAGTCAGGGTGATTACGGATCGCTGCTGGCAGCCGATGCGTAGGAGGTCCAGCGGCCCGGTGAAGGGCTGGTAGGACATGTCGCGGACCGCGGCGGCGATGGGTCGTAAGGGGTCAACAGGGCGGCGAAGCCGGTCATTGCGTTGGTCTTGTCCGGCACGCGCAGCTGAGTGACGGCCCTCCCCGTCTGCGGTCATCGCGGCCAGCAGACGCGCGGCCGGGCTGTCGCCGGTACGCGAGCCGCGGGCGCTCTTGCCATCCACGGCCGGCGCGTCTGTCCCAGCCGGGTCCGCTCCCAACAGGTCGGCGAGCCCGCCGGGGCAGGTGTGGTTGATGACCCGGCGGATGGTCGCCGTGCTCGGTGGAGACGGGAAGGGCCCGCGCCGGTGAACGGCGCGGGCCCGGTGGATCAGACTCCTCTCAGCAAGCGGTGGGGCGGAGGGCGAAGTCGGTGGTCACCGCCTCGCCCGCCTTGAGGTTCACCATCCTGGACTGCGGCTTCCAGCCATCCTGAGCCGCGATGATCTCGACTGGGTTGTCCCTCGGAGCCCAGATGACATACCGGCCGTCCGCATCGGTCTTCAGGGTGTGGGTCCAGCCCTTCTTGCCGTTGATCTGGACGGTCGCCCCGCGCAGCGCGGTGCTGCTGTCACGGCAGTCGACACCGGTGACGACGCCCGTCGCCTTGCCCCAGTCCTTGGGCGGCTGCACGGTCATCGTCACGTCGATCGGTGCCACGGGCGGGGTGTCCGACTTGATGCCGAGCTGGGCGGTGTACTTGCCGGGCTGCTGCACGCCCGCCGCCGTGGAGGCCTCAAACGTCACGTTCACCGTGATGCTCTGCCCGGGCTGCAGCGTCGCCGAGGTCGGGGACGCGGACAGCCACGGTACGTCGGTGACAGTGGCGCACTGGTCGAAACCGGGCAGCAGTTCGCTGTCCGGCGTCGGGGTGAAGCCGCCGGTCGAGCCACCGACCTTGACGAACCCGCACGCCGCACCCGCCCGGTAGCGGGCGAGGTTGGCGTTGGGCAGCGCCGACCAGGAGTTGGCCGCCGGGTCGTACGCCCAGCCCTGGTTCGTGACCGTGGTGGAGTTGTTGATGACACCGGTGGAGACCAACAACAGGCCGTTCGCGGTGTCCGCGGCCGCCCCCCAGAGGTCGACCGGCAGGTCGGCCATCTGGGTCCAGGCGTTCGCGCCCGGGTTGTAGGCGTACGTGCTCTTCAGCGTCGTCGGCCCGTTGCCGCCGGCGCAGTAGAGCGTGCCGTCGATCCCGCCGCAGCCCTGCCACGCCACCGCGACCGGGTACGCGGCGACCGTGGTGAACGTGTCGGCCCCCGGGTTGTACCGGACGGTCACATTGGACTTGTTGCAGGTTCCGTCCATGCAGCCGCCGACCAGGTAGATCTGGCCGTCGACCACCCCGATGCCGGGCGCGGCCCGCGGGGCCGGGTTGGTGCCGGCCCGGGTTTTCCACGCGTTGGTACCGGGGTCGTAGGCGTAGACCTTTGCCGACGTGTTGCCCGCCGGGTCCCAGCCACCGAAGACGTAGAGCTTGCCGTCGACGAACGTCGCTGCCGGCTTCTCCAGGGCCGTCGGCATGTCGGCGATCTTCGTCCAGGTGTTCGCCGCCGGGTCGTACACGTAGCTGTTGGCGAGGTTGGCGGCGCCGTCGGTTCCGCCGACCGAGTACACCTTTCCGTCGTGCGCGGCCACGGCGTTGTCCATGACCTTGATCGGGTAGTTGGCCGTGTTGATCCACGGCGGCGCGTACGGGGTCGGCTCCAGGACGTCACCGGGCTTGCTGTCGCCCCGCCAGGCGGGCGATACGCCGCCCCCCTTGACCCGGAGGTTCTGCAGGCGCGCGCCACGCGTACCGAGCTTGTCGAAGCTGCCGGCCCGCTCGGACAGCTCAAACGTGGCCGGTGCGGTGCCGTCGTTGCGGATTGTGGTCGTCGCCGTCTTGGACTGCCCCAGCGTCAGGGTGGTCTCCACCGATGGCGGGGTGACGGTCAGCCGGCCCGACTTGAGTGCGAAGTCCTCCCGCGTGGCCCGGTCAGCCGCCACATCTACCGTGGATGTAACCGATTTGTACTGGTTTTTCGCCCCGGTGAACGGGTGCTTTCCGGTCAGGGTCGAGAACATCCAGTAGAAGCCGTCGCCGAGTTTGGCGTCGTCCGGAGTCGATCCGGTCACCGCCTTCTCCGCCGGCTTGTCCTCACTGATCACTGTCGCATCGTTGAGCCCGGCGCCGGTGTTGCCGTCCAGCACCCGGCCGACCACCAGACCACCCGGGATCGGGTCGCAGGTCCGGTTGACGATCGACAGGTTGTCCAGCTCCCACCACCATGCGTAGGTGGCCTGGTAATGGAACCGGATCCGCACGTCGGACTTCCCGGCCGCCTGCGGCACCGGGATCTCCTCCAGCACCGGACCACGCCGGCTGGTGCTGGTCCAGTGCGACACGTTCTTCCAGGTCGTGCCGTCGTCAACGCTCACGTCGACGTCGGCGAACCCGCCGAGCGCCCGGTAGTCGCTGTTGAACCGCAGCACCGGTGCCGGCACGGCGGACAGGTCCATTGCCGGGGTGATCAGCGCGCTGTCCATCGGCTTGCCGGAACCGGCGTTGTCGCTGTCCGCGATGGCGTACTTGCCGCTGCCGCCGGTGAGGTTGCCCCGGCTCTTCGGGTCGGTGAAGGCCCAGCCGCCGTTGGGGGTGGTGTTCACCACGCTCCAGTCGGCCGGCGTGTCCCCGGACTCGAACTGCTCGGTGACGACCGGTTCGCCGTAGCCGGTCTTGTACCCGGTGGCGTCGCAGGAGGTCCCGACCGCCAGGTCGAAGTTCCGCACCAGGTCGCTGTCACTGACGGTGACTTGTGCCGTGCCTTGCTGGTAAGACGGGTACATCGCCTTGACCGTCAGGCCGTACTCGGCCCCCTGTGGCAGATCGACGCTGTACGCGCCGGTCGCCGGGTCGGTGAAGACCGGGCCGCCTGGCTTGCCGGCCACGTCGATGCGCGCGTAGAGCGGCCAGCCATGCCCGGAGCCGTCCTTCACCACGCCGCTGACCTTGTGCAGCGGAACCGGGTCGAGCGCGAAGTTCGCCGTCACCGCGCCACTGTCGGGCACGGTCACCGTCTCGGACTTCGACGCGTAGCCGAATGCTGAAGCGGTCGCCTCGTGCTGACCGGCCGGCAGGGTCAGCTTGTACCCGCCCTGGTCGTCGGTGACGGTGCCGCTACCGCCGACGCGTACCGTCGCACCGGCGATCGCTCCGCCACTGGACTTGGTGACCTTGCCGGTCACCTCACCCCGCGGGCCGTTCACGCAGTTGGGGAACTTCATCGCACCGATGCGGGTCTGCCAGTTGGCGGAGCTGGTCTGGGACAGGTACTCGGAGGTGAACCAGAACGTGCAGCCGTCTGCCGGGTCCACCGACATCGAGCTGTAGTCGCCCCAGCGGGCCGCCGAGTGGGTCTGTGCGCCGGTCCCGGCGATCAGGGTCCGCTCGCTCTGCCCCAGTTCGCCCAGCGGGTCACCGGAGAGTCGCCCGGCCACCCGGATCGACGGGAAGGACGTGCTGCCCGATGACGAGTAGCCGATGGCCATGTTGCCGGTGACGTCCATGGCCGCGCTGGCCATCCACCGGTTCTCGCCGTCCGGCGCGTAGGTGCCCTGCTGATGGATAGCCCAATCGGTGGGCGAGTTGCTGCGCAGTTCGTACCACCGTACGCCGGCGTGGTCGCCGGCGACATCCACGGTGTGGTTGAGCACCATGGAGGCGTGGTCGCCGAAGTTGCGGTAGGCCGCCCGGTACATCAACCGGTCGGCGATCGCGTCCAGCCGCGCCGAGGTGCCCTGCTGCGGGATGCAGGACCGGGCGCCGTTGCACATGTTCGAGTCGAACGGTGCGGTCTCCAGGGACCGGTTCGGGGCCAGGTTGTTGCCGAAGGTGGAGTTCGCCGGGTTGGTCCAGTCGACGTGGAAGTCCCACATCAGCAGCCGGTCGGTGGGCGAGGTGCCCCACGCGTCGTCGTCGAACATGGAGAACGGGTTGGGTGCCCCGGCCGGCGGCGCCTGACCCTCTGCGTCGGCGGGCAGCAGGCCGCCGAAGTCCGGACCGAGGTGGAAGTACACCATCCGGGCCGGCTGGCCGGCGAGCATCTTCTCCCGCTCGAAGGCCACCGCTCCGGCGCCGACGAAGGACGGCGCGAACTCGTTGGTGGTCATGTAGTAGGCGTCCGGCCAGATCCCGTACTTCGGGTAGTCGTTCATCCGGGTCTGGTGGTAGAGGAAGTCGTACCGGTAGAAGGCCCCGGTCGGGTCCGGGGTCTGTGAGATCGCCATGCACTGGTGGTTGCCGGCGGATCCGCCCGGCAGGGCGAACTGGGTGATCATCCAACGATCGGCGGTCTCGTCGTAGAGGACCACCGGGTCGCCGTCGTTCCTGGTCTCGCACGGTCCGCCGAAGCCGGCGAAGACCGCATTGCCCGGCAGTGGCCCGAGCAGCTTGTTGCCGCTCTTGTCGAACACGGCGTAGTGGAGGTTGACCATCTGGACGTAGTGGTTGGGGCCGACATCGCCGTTGGTGTCCGGCGGAAGCACCCCGTCGACGTTGCCGACGCCCTCGAAGTTGGCCTTGAACTCAGGTACCTGGCTGGCGGTGAAGCCACGCTGGACCTGGCTGCTGCCCTCCTTCGCGGAGGGGTTGACGGCGGCGCGCTCCAGCGAATGGGACGGCTGCACGGAGGGCTTGCCGCTGCTGCGCCTGGTGCCGCCAGGCTTCGCGGAGATGTCACGCAGCTTTGGGGAGAGGTCGTGTTGCACCGCGTCGCGTACCTGCGCCTTCGCGGCCGGCCGGGCTTCGGGTGCGGCGGGCACCGTGTCGGTGGGCTTCGCCGTGGCTGGTAGGCCACCGACGAGCAGGGCCAACATGGCCAGGAATGCCACCAGTCCCGCTCGTAGGGTTCTTCGTCGTGTACGTTGCATGGGACATTTCCTCCTTGCCGAGGCAAACTAAGGACGTCTCAGACCACGTGGGGGGTTTGGGCTACAGGGGTTCGTGCTCGTCGTCCGGGCCGGTCCCGGTGACGTGTCCACAACAGTAAAGAGAACGTAAGGCCTGTTGAGTAGAGTGATTTCTGGACATGCGTGAGGCCGGAGCCCGGATTCATCTGCCTCAGTCGTTGATCAGCCGCCACGCGGTGAGGGCGAGCCTGGCCCGCATCAGCCCGGTGGGCTCGGTCAGTTCGATGCCCAGGGTCTTTGCGATCGGTTCGAGTCGGCGAGCGACGCTGCTGTGGTGCAGGCGGAGAAGGTCGGCGGCTCGGCGTAGGGAGCCGGTGGCGCAGTAGGCGTCCAGAACCTCCATGTCTTCTGGGTTGCCTGCGATTCGGGCGATGGCGGCCACGTCGGCGTTGTCGCGTGAGGCGTCCTGAGGTATCTCGGCCAGCAGGGCCAGTGCGCCCAGGCCGGTGTAGCGGATGACGGGTTCGCGCTGGGTGTGCAGCGCGTCGGCGGTCACGGTCACGCCGGTCAGGTCGTAAGGGGTCAACAGGGCGGCGAAGTTGGTGATTTCGTTGGTCTTGTCCGGCACCCGCAGCTGAGTGACGGCCATCCCCGTCTGCGGTCATCGCGGCCAGCACGGCGTTGGGACTGGTGGGCTCGCATGTTGAGGTGTCTCGTATTTAATGTCTGCGGAGGAGTTCAGTCACTCAGCGTGTGCTTCGCTCTCTGATGCGGCTGCGATGTGGCGACTTGAGAAAGGGTGGCGCGCCCACACCGTCCGCCCAGCCAGCCTCGCTGTCAGTGCTCTGTGTCATTATGCGGACGCGTCCCAGGGGAGCGGGCCGTGGTCTACTGATTGCCAGGCGGTTGGGGATGGGCGCGGGTAGGGAGCCGGACGGCTCGTCCAGGTCCGACGAGGAGTGGGAGCGGTTTCTGCGCGAGTCGGTGGCGGGTGCCGCCGACTCGCCCAAGGAGCCGTCGGCGCGGGCCCGCGACGTGGCGAAGCGGCTGCGCGCGGAGCCCGGCCGCGGCCTGGAGGGCTGGCGCAGCTACACGCCCGCGCGGCCCAAGCGGCGCACGGGCTGGTACGTGGTCGGACTGCTGGCCTCGCTGGTGCTGCTCGTGGTGGCGCTCGCGCCGGGGCGGATAGTGAACCTGTTCGCCGGCGACGACCCTGACTCCCCGCCGCTGGCGGCCGAGACCGCCCGCCCGACCCAGGTACCCCCGGCGGAGGCGGCCCAACGCCCCACCATGGACAAGCCGTTCCGCGGTTCGCCGGCGGCGAGCTGGGCGAGCGGAGCGGCGGGGATCACCGTGCCGAAGGCCGGGGCGGTCGGCTGGTTGAGCGCGGCCGAGGTCGAGCGGGCCCTCGCCCGCAGCCGGGACTTCCTCGTCGCGTCCGGCCTGGACCGCGGGGTGCTGCGGGGCGAGCGCCCCGAGACGGCGATTGCACTGATCAACCCGCACCAGAAGGACGTCCAAGACCTTCTGAAAACCGCTTTCCGAACCCCGAGCGAGAAGAACGACCCCCTCCTCCTCTTCAGCCGCTTCCAGCCCTCCCGCACCCACCTGGTCGGCGACGTCGTGAAGACCCGGGGCCGGCTCACCTACCGGGAGGGCGAGCACGGCGCGCTCCAGGTGACCGCCGACGTCACCTTCGTCTACCCGGTCACCCGCGCGGACACGGGCGGCGACGACGAGATCGTGCGCACGATCGTCCGGCGCGAGCTGGTCCTGAGCTGGGACGACCCTGACAAGGTGATCACCGAGCCGGGTACGTTCTCGATCGTCTCGTACAAATACGACATGACCAACGGCGGCTGCGGCGCCCCCACGGGCTACTTCACCCCGCCCTTCGGCACGGACCGCCGGGCGGACGAGGCCGGCACGGAGGTCGACCCGTACGACCGCAGCGCGCCGGTCGGGCAGGGCGAGTCCTCTGGGGACGAGTGCGGGAGGGCGACGCGGTCCTAGCGCGGCCTTGACTGGTGGCTCGCATGTTGAGGCGTCGCGTATTCGTCGTTGAGTTCGGTCGTGATGTCACCGTGTGTGGTCGCCGGGGGCGTATCGGCTCCAGGTTCCTCCGGCCTCGGTGACCAGGCGGGTGGCTGTCTTGTCGTGATAGCCAAGCGCCTTCGCGATGACGGGAGCCGGGGCCTGGAGGACGAGTTGGCGGATCGCGGAGGTCCTGCCGTGCTGTGGCGGGACGCCGATCTTCCGCAGATGGACTTGGAGGCTGACCGGGTTCATCGGCTGTCCGGGCTGGCGGCCGGGGAAGAGCCACTGTGAGCTTCTGCTGCTGGCGTAGGGCAGGTGCTCGCACGACTGGACGTATGCCCGCATGAGGTCAGCGACGGGCTCGGGAAGCGGAGACGGCGGGTTTCCCAGCCGGACGGTGACGGTGGCCCCGTCGTCGATGACGTCGTCGACAGTGAGGCGGACGATGCGGGTGACGGGTTGCGCGTAGAGGAGAACGAGCGTGGCGGCGACCCGGGCCCGCAGGGGCAGGGAGTCGTCGTTGAGGGTCCGCCGGAGAATGGCGAGTCGGCGATGCTGGTGCAGTGGCGCTTGGTCCTGGTTGATGACCTGGGGTGGCAGGGTGAGGCGGGGCATCCGGCTTGTCTTCATGCATCGGTACAGCCGTTGGCGCTATGCACTTGATCTTGGTCGTCTAGCACAGGCGATCGGTCTATTGCGGGGGTTTTCCGGAAGCTCTTCGATCGCCGGCGGGGGCTGGCTACTGTCCGCCGCATGCCGGTGGAATTTCTGACTGATGAGCAGGCCGAGGCGTACGGGAAGTTCAACGAGGAGCCGACCCGCCCCGAGCTGGAGCGGTTCTTCTTCCTCGACGACGAGGACCGCAAGCTGATCGCGAAGCGGCGTGGTGATCACAACCGGCTCGGCTTCGCTCTCCAGATGTGCACGGTCCGCTACATCGGGTTGTTCCTGGAGGACCCTCTGGCGGTGCCGTGGCCGGTGGTCGAGCACCTGGCCGCGCAGTTGGAGATCGAGGACGTCTCCTGCGTCAAGGAGTACACCGAGCGGTTGAAGACGGCGTACGAGCACGCGTGGGAGATCCGCGACGCGTACGGCTACAACCCCTTCGAGGACCACGCCCAGGGCCGGAGGTTCCGGGCGTTCCTGCACGGCCGGGCGCGGACGGCGCATGCCGAGGGGCCGAAGGCACTGTTCGATCACTCGGTGGGCTGGCTGCGCCGGCACCGGGTGCTGCTGCCGGGGGTGAGCGTGCTGGCCCGGCAGGTCTCCGAGGTCCGCACCATCGCCGAGAAGAGGCTGCACACCACGGTCGCGAAGGCCGCCCGGCGGGCGGACCCGGCGCTGCCTGGTGACCTGGTCGCCACGCTGAAGACGCCGGAGGGCAAGCGGTACTCGGAGCTGGAGCGGATGCGTCAGCCCCCGACGCGGACCACGGGTACCGCGATGAAGGGCGCGTTGCAGCGGTCGAGGACATCGCGGCCTTCCAGCTGGGCCGCCTGAAGCTGGAGCAGATCCCGCCGAACCGGCTGTCCGCGCTCGCCCGCTACGGGCTGGGCACCAAGGCCCCGAAGCTGGAGCGGACCCCGGAGCCCAAGCGCACGGCGATGCTCACCGCGGTGATGCGCCACCTGGAGGCCAAGTCGATCGACGACGCCCTGGACCTGTTCGAGATCCTGATGGCCACCAGACTGATCAGCACCGCGAAGCGATCCACGGACAAGCAGCGGCTGTCCACGCTGCCGCAACTGGAGAAGGCATCGCGGCTGGTTGCCAGGGCGGCGGCGGTGTTCATCGAGGAGCTAGAACTGATCGAGCAGAGCGGCTGCGATGTGGACGTGGCCGCGCTTTGGGCGGCGCTGGAGGAGGTCGCATCCCGGGCGGCGCTGTCCAGCGCGGCCACCGTGGTGGTGAGCCTGGTCCCGGAGGACGACGGCACGGCCGAGAGTGCGCTGCGCGGGGCGCTGGCGCTGCGCTACAACACCGTCAAGCCGTTCCTGTCGCTGCTGGGCGAGTCGAAGGCGCTCGGGGCGGCGACCGGCGGGATGCGCGTCCTGACCGGGGTGAAGCGGCTCCCGGCCCTGTCGCGGCGGAAGGTGGGCGAGATGCCGCTGCTGCCGCGGGAGGTCGACGACAAGCTGGTGCCGTCGCACTGGCGCAAGGCGGTGTACGCGAACGCCGAGCTGCCGCAGGGGGCGGTGGACCGCGACGCGTACGTGGTGTGCGTGCTGGAGCAGCTGTTCCGCGCGCTCAAGCGCCGCGATATCTTCGCTTCCCCCTCGCACCGCTGGTCCGACCCGCGGGCCCGCCTGCTGGACGGCAAGGGCTGGGAGGCGGTGCGCGAGGACGTCGTGGCCGGGCTGAGTCTGGAGGAGGACGCCGAGGAGCACTTGCGGGAGCTGACGGCGGTCCTGGACGCGACGTGGAAGCAGATGGCCGAGCGCCTGGAGGAGGCCGGCGCGGACGCGAAGATCAGTATCGAGGTGCAGCCGAACGGCCGGGCGAAGCTGAACGTGGAGAAGCTCCACGCGCTCGGCGAGCCGAAGTCCCTGGCCTGGCTGCGGGGCCGGGTCGAGAAAATGCTCCCCAAGATCGACCTGCCGGACCTGTTGTTCGAGGTGCACTCCTGGACCCGGTTCCTGGACGCCTTTGTGCACTTGGGCGACGGCCGTACCCGCATGAAGGACCTGACCACCTCGGTCGTCGCCCTGCTCGTGAGCGAGGCGTGCAACATCGGCATGACCCCGGTCATCAACCCGAACTACGAGGCGCTCACCCGGGCCCGGCTCGTCCACGTCGACCAGTACTACCTGCGCGCGGAGACCATCGCCGCGGCGAATGCCGCGCTGATCGAGGCCCAGGCCCGGGTGCCGATCGTGCAGTACTGGGGCAAGGGCCTGCTCGCCTCCGTCGACGGCCTGCGCTTCGTCGTCCCCGTCCGCACCATCAGCGCAGCGCCGAGCCCCAAGTACTTCGCGAAGAAGAGGGGCATCACCTGGCTGAACGCGATCAACGACCAGGTCATCGGTATCGGGCAGATGGTGGTGCCCGGCACCCCGCGCGACTCCCTGTTCATCCTGGACGCCCTGCTGAACCTGGACGGCGGGGTGAAACCGGAGATGGTCGCCACCGACAACGCCTCGTACTCCCGTACCCTGAGCAATGCTCAGGACCTGTGGATCGGTCTTGGGAGAGGTGCCTCGCGAAACGCGGAGGGCGTACCTTCCCGAGTGATCGATTGATGGTCACCGAGTAGACCTGCGTTGCACCGCGGGTTGGGAAGGCACGCCCGTGCTCAGCGTAGTCAACAACGATGGAACCACGGAGACCGGATCCTTGATGGACGACATCGTCCGCGAGGGTGCCCGGCGGATGCTCGCCGCGGCCCTGGAGGCAGAAGTCAACCAGTACATAGCGGAGTTGGCTGGTGAGCGGGACGAGGTCGGCCGCCGTCTGGTGGTCCGCAACGGTCATCATCGTGAACGGACGGTGACCACCGCCGCCGGGCCGGTCGCGGTGAAGGCGCCCCGCGTGAACGACAAGCGCGTCGACGTGGAGACCGGTGAGCGCAAGCGGTTCTCGTCGAAGATCCTCGCGCCGTGGTGCCGCAAGTCCCCGAAGATCAGCGAGGTCCTGCCCCTGCTCTACCTCCACGGACTGTCCTCCGGGGATTTCGTGCCCGCGATGGAGCAGTTCCTGGGTTCCTCGGCCGGCCTCTCGCCGGCGACGGTGACCCGGCTGACGAAGCAGTGGACCGACGACCACACTGCCTTCCAGGCCCGCGACCTGTCGGATTCCGACTACGTCTACGTGTGGGCCGACGGTGTCCACCCCAAGGTCCGCCTCGGCCAGGCCCATTCCTGCGTCCTGGTCCTTATGGGCGTGCGCCCCGACGGCCGCAAGGAACTCATTGCGCTGGCCGAGGGGCTGCGTGAATCGAGCGAATCGTGGGCGGATCTGCTGCGGGACTGCCGCCGACGCGGCATGCTTGATCCCGAACTCGTGGTCGGTGACGGCGCGATGGGCCTGTGGAGGGCGCTCGCAGAGGTATTTCCGCAGGCCAGGCACCAGAGGTGCTGGGTTCACAAGGTCCGCAATGTCATGAACGCGCTACCGAAGTCGGCTCAGCCCGGCGCGAAGAGGGCCCTGCAGGAGATCTACAACGCCGAGGGCCGCGACCACGCCGAGAAGGCGATCAAGGACTTCGAGCGCGCCTACGGAGCGAAGTGGCCGAAAGCGGCCAAGAAGGTCACCGCCGAGGCCGACGAGCTCCTCGCGTTCTACGACTTCCCCGCCGAGCACTGGGTGCACCTGCGCACGACAAATCCCATCGAGAGCACTTTCAGCACCGTGAAGCTGAGGACCAAAGTCACCCGCGGGGCTGGCAGCCCAGCCGCGGCCCTGGCGGTGGTGTTCAAACTCGTCGAGTCCGCCCAGGCGCGCTGGCGCGCCATCACCGCACCCCACCTCGTCGCTCTCGTCCGCGCCGGATCCCGCTTCGAACGCGGACACCTCGTCGAACGCCCGGAAGGTCACGCGGCCTGACCGGAAGGAAGAGCGGAAGCCTCCCACCGAGGCCAAGGCCCTGGTCGGACCGGGTGGGGTGATCGCCTGGGAGGGGCGCGAGTGGACATGTCGAAGACGGCCCCTTCGGGCGCGCCTTGGGCACGGTGTCTCCTCGACGTGGCGCATACTCCAGTGCCGGTCTGGTTGATCACTGGCATATGCTCCCCGTGCCGGCATGCAAGGCAGACCGAGGGGGCGTTCATGAGTGATTCCTGGAGTGCCGGTTCGGAGACCAGGGGCGGGGACTGGGTGGGCGAGGAGGGAGGGACGCCGTTTCCAGAAAACGTGAGCGGTGCGCCTGACGGCGGGGCCGGGCTGTGGCGCATGCTGTCGTGCCTGGGGATCGTCGTACTCGTCCTGGCGGTGCTGGCTGGAGGGATCATCTGGCTGTTCCAGGATGAACTGTTCCACCCGTTCGGCGACGTCCGGGCATGCGAGGGAAGCGACGTACAGTTGCCAGGCGTGATCCACGCCGGGGGCGCGTCGATCCCCGCCGGCGCCTCCGACGTCCACTACTTCACCCGGAACGGCAGCGCTGAGGTCACCTTCGTGAGCGGCCAGATACCGGACTACCTTCACCGTGCCGGCATCCTCCCGGATGGCGAGCCCCTGTTCGATGAGAAGTACGGCACCAAAGCGGTCGCCGACGACGAGATCGAGCTCCCGGATGGTCTGTGCGGCTCTCCCCTGCGTGGCCCTGTCTGGATCTATCACTCCACAAGCGCCACCGGGTCCAGCGTCAACGTCATGGTCGAGCGCTCTCCCACGGTCAACGACTACTTCCGCTTCCCGGCCCGCGCCGTGGTCACCTACAACCTCCCCTGACGCGCACGGTGGAAAGTCTGACCAGTTCAGATGCCGTGTCCTCTATCGTTGTGGGTCGTCCCACCAGTCCCGCGATGCTCAGCATGAAAGACCGTGGTGGAACGCTGGCGTCCTTGGACACATCACTTCGGCGTCTTGTCCTTGCAACTCTCCGAAGCTCTCACCACGCCGAAGACAACGGGGAAATCGGTGATCTGCTGGTTCGGGCCCGGCTGGGAGTTACAGATCTTCCACTCAGCCGGGTCGTCCACCGGACGGTCCTGTTCGCTCGCGTCCTCGAAGGTCATGTCGAGTTCGGAACTCATCTGCTCGCATGCACGCCCGGCGTTGCCGCCGATGACATCCGGCATGGTGGCGGTGACCGGCCGCTCGGGGTTTTCCGAGCGACGCGTACTCCTGCAGCATGCCCGCCGGCAGGGCCCGGACCTCGCTCTGACGTCCTTGCCGTCAACCAGAGAGCCCAGGCCCTCTACCGGCGACTGGGCCTGCACGAGGTCACCTGGCACGGCGAGAAGATCAGGGTGTCCCCCAAGCCGTCTCAGCCCGGCCCGATCCACAGATCTTGACAATGACTCCCGTACCCTACCCTTCAAGCAGGCTCGATCGGGCATGAGCGGCAGCCCGGGACACCGGTACTGCCGCTCGCCCTCGCTGCTAATTAAGAGCTGCGATCAGGATCGCTACAGTACGGGCGTGCAGGTGGGCACCCGGTCGGGCGGTAAACTCCGCGTCCGGCCAGGAAGGCCGGATGCGACTCGTAGCAGCCTGCCCGTCAAAGGGCTCTTCACGACTCCGTCGGCCGGCCTTCCGGGACGCCCCGTAACTGCTGATTAAGAGTGGCGACTCGATCGCTCGTACGGACTTGCCTGCGGGTGTCCCGACTGTCTGATGATCGTTGCATCTATAGCCAGGAAGGCTGGATGCGACTCTCGTACTCCTGCCCGTCATGGGGCTCATGTCGACTCCGTCGGCCAGTCTTCTGGTCACCCGTCATAACTGATTAAGAGCTGCGACCTCGATCGCTCGTACGGACTTGCTTCAGGGGTGGCCTGGCACTTCCTGTTCGTGTTCGATCTGGAGAGACGAGATGACGCAACGGCCGCCACAGGTATGGGCCGGGATCGACGTGGGGAAAGGACATCACTGGATTTCCGTGGTCGATGCCGATGGCGACCCACTGTGGAACCGCAAGGTGATCAACTCCGAGCCCGACATCCTCACCGTATTCGGTGAGGTTATGGATACAGCGGACCACGTGACGTGGGCACTTGACCTCGTTGACGGGCCAGCAGCGTTACTGCTGGGGACCCTGGCCAACCACGGTCAGAGTCCCCGGTACGTCACAGGCTCAAAGTTCGCAGCGTTCAAGAAGAGCTTCAGCGGCCAGGGCAAGTCCGACTTGAAGGACTCCCACGTCATCGCCGAGTTCGCCCGCTGTCTCCGGCGGCAGACAGTCCCTGTGCCAGCTCCTCCGAGGATCACCAAGGAACTCACCCTGATCCTCTCCCATCGCAATGGCCTCTCAGTCGAACGCACCAGAACCATCAACCGCATGAGGGCCATGCTCACCAGCATCTTCCCGGAGCTGGAGCGGTCCTTCGATTTCGCCCGATCCGACGGCCCGTTGGTCTTGCTTTCCGGATAACAGACACCAGCAGCCATTCGGCGGATGGGCGAGAGCAGGCTCACGGCCTGGCTCGCCAAGCGCGGCGTGAGGAAAGCGGCAACCATCGCAGAGAAGGCAGTGACGGCCGCTAAGGCACAGGACTCAGCTATTAGCGGAGAGGACCTGGCGGCCGAGCTGGTAGCCGAACTCGCCCAGAAGATCACGCAGATGAACGTCCGCCTGAAGGAACTGGAAAGCAAGATCAAAGAAATTCTCTCCCAGCACCCCCAGGCGCCCGTTGTCCTTTCCATGCCCGGATTCGGCGAGCTCCTTGCGGCTGAACTTCTCGCAGCGATCGGTGATATTTCCAGATTCCCGAGTGCTGGACGGCTCGCTGTCGCATCAGGAATGGCCCCCGTCTCCAGGGACTCCGGCTCGAACACGGGGAACCGACAGCGCCCTACCCAGTACAGCCGGCCCCTGCAACGGGCCTTCTTCCTGTCCAGCCAGTCCGCGTGCCTGACCGCGGGGACGTGGGAGAGGGAGATGTACCTGCGCAAGTACCAGGGCTACACGCACGACAGGGGCCGCCATAAGAAGGCCGTCATCGCTGTCGCCCGCCAACGAGTCTCCATCCTGTGGGCCATGCTCCGGGACGGCCGGCTCTATGAGAGGAGGTACAACCCCCGCGAGAAGGCGGCCGACGAGGCTCAGGCGGCTTGACTAAACCCATTAAGAGTCGACATGGTCTTCGGCATCTTCAAGATGCTCGGCTACCGCTTCTCCCTGCGCTTCAAGGATCTTCAAGACCAGCGGTTCTGGAAGACCCAGATGCCCTGCGCCGAGACGGCGGGCGGGTACGGGCCGCTGGAGGCGCTGGCCCGCAACAAGGTCAATGTGAAGAAGGTTCTCGCGGCATGGCCGGACATGCTGCGGGTGGCCGGCTCCCTGGTCACCAACCAGGTGAGGGCGTATGACCTGCTGCGGATGTTCGGCCGCGAGGGCCACCCCACCCCGCTGGGGCAGGCGTTCGCCGAGTACGGGCGGATTGCCAAGACCCTCCAGCTCCTGGCGGTGGTAGACCCCGTGGAGGACACCTATCGGCGGCAGATGCACAAGCAGCTTACCGTCCAGGAGTCCCGGCACAAGCTCGCCCGCGACATCTGCCACGGCAAGAAGGGCACCATCCACCAGGCGTACCGGGACGGGATGGAGGACCAGCTCGGCTCACTCGGCCTGGTCCTGAACGCCGTGGTGCTCTGGACGACCCGCTACATCGACGCCGCCGTCGTCCAGCTTCGCGCGGAGGGTCATGAGATCCGTGACGAGGACGTGGCCCGGCTGTCCCCGCTCAAGCACAAGAACCTCAACGTCCTGGGCCGCTACAGCTTCACCCCCACCCAGCCGGCGGGCGGCACCCTGCGCCCGCTGCGCGACCCGGACGCGGCCGGACTCGATGACGACGAGGACGGCGCTGAGAACTGACGGCGTCAGGTGCCGACCAGGCGCACCGATCAGCTTGTGAGCCGCCGCCTTGGGCAGCCGCTTCGCAGCCGTGACGGTCTGCTCCCCCCGCGGCCCCGAGGCCACCACGGCGTGGTTGTAGCCGTTGGCGGAGGCATGCCCCGGGGCGTACGAGGTGGCGCATCGTCACGTCCTACTCATCCGGGTCCCAGGCGCTGAGCTGCTCGAAGAGACGTCGGTCGCCGTCGAGCTCCAGGGAGTTGATCGGGATACGGTCGTGCAGGATGAGGACCAGCTCGTCGGCCGTGCCCCAGGCGGAGGCGTTGGCCGCGTCCGGGTCCTGGTCGGCAGCGGTGGCCGATATGCTGCCGGGCCCGGGGAGACGGGCGGTCCGTGCGCCGTCGGCGGAGAGCGAGAGGCGCCAGGAGCGGCCCTCGGAGGCGTGGAAGTCGACGGCAGCGGGCTTGTGTGGCCAGGCACTCGTCGTTGCGACGCAGGTGGACAGGAACTCGTCGACACCGTCGAGCGCCACCTCGGCCGGCAGCGGCTGCGGGGCACCCACGGTGATCTGGGCGTCGTACGTGTGCACCGCCATCTGCTGGAGCTGGTGCCGAGCTACGGCACCGGAGGTCTGCGGCGACTGCGACGTCTCCCACCACGTCCAGCAACCGAGATCGGGGCCGGCCTTCCGCAGTGCGTCCAGCAGTTGCTCCGTGGACTCCGCCAACCAGGCCAGCAGGGCCTCGCGCTCCCGAGGCGCAGCCGGGGCGCCCTCCGCTGCGGACTTGGCCGGAGCAGGCCCTGCGGCGACGGTGGCGGCCCAGGCGCGGCGCCCCTCGCCGATGTGCTGCGCCAGATCGAACAGCGTCCACTCGGGGCAGGTCGGCACCTGTACGTCGAGGCTGGGCGCGGAGGCGACCGCGGCGCGGAAGGCAGTCGACCGTTCGTCGATCAGTCGCAGCAGAACGGGGAACTCGAGTGTCATTGTCACCCTGAATCTCTATCACTGCGTTCCGACAATCGGACAGCGATTTTCACAGCCGCCATCGCGGGCGGACCCTCACCACCGCGGAGAAATGATGGAGGACCTCTCCGCCGCCGACCGTGCGTCACACACGGTCATTCTCATAAATGACGGTTGTGAGAGCCGTGGTTACTGGTCAGCGCCAGGGCCGTTTGCCCAGGCTGGTTCTTGCAGAACCCCTCTCACAACCGCCGAGTTCTGCGAGGCCGTTCTGAGAGACGCTGACGAAGGGCTGCCACCTGCGGACATCGGCTTAGCGTTACTGGCTGTCCCGCTGATCCCCACGGCCGGGCTACCTCGCCGAGCCGTCCAGCGACGCCCGCTGGTGCCACCTGTGGTTCGAACACCCAGTAGCCGTCGCCCGGCTGCACGCCTGCTGGCTTGCCTGGCAGGAGCTGACCGACCCCGCTACCTGCGGCTACACCGGCCCCAGCGTGTGGCACCGTGATCACCTGGACCCGTGCATGCGCGAGCTGCGCAGCTCCAGCGGACCCTTCGCCGGATGCACCAAGGGCGAGCACCAGATCGACCACCGGATGCCCGGCACCGTGCCGAGCGCCTGGCGCCGCGGCGACGAGTGAACGGAGCCCCAACCTCCTTTCGCCCCTGCCACAGCACGCCCGAGAGCCCGCCGGAGTAGGGGAAACCCTGGAAGATCAATCTCAAAAACGCGGTCATCGTCCCTGGTGAGGCGGGGCGCCGTCGCGATAAATGCGCGGTTTACCGCAGCGGTGAACCGGCCTGCTGACCAGGGCAGATGACCACAGACGTCACCTGACGGTAGCTTTACGAGAACAAGGCCGGCGCTTGCTGATGCAATACCCTCCAGTGGCCCGCGAGGTCGCACTGGCTTCAGCGGCTCTTTCCGGCGCCATCGGGGAGTCTCCAGCAGCCCCCGGTCTGTGGGGTTGGTTCTGCGGCGGCCTCCGAAGAGACGTACGTCACATCAGCGCTCCGTATGGGCTGCTGATGACAGAGGCCCACGCGCGATCTACAGCACGCCATTCAGGGCGTTCTCGGTGAACCCGTCGGGGTCTCTTGCAACTCGACGGCCACCGTCAACCTCGGCATGCCCACTTTCCGCGACATCGCCGGCCGGACCGTCACTGCCGCCAAGGCCCCTTCCTGACCGGTGGCCAGTCGGTAGAGCCCGGTCTGACGGCCCTGGCTGGTGGTGATGGTGATCTCGCACTCGATGATGCGGACCTCGACGCCGCCGAAGCGGGAGAGGTAGGAGCCGTCGTCGAAGCGGCCCAGGACCGGGGGCTTGCGGGCGGCCGAGACGCGGGCCAGGAAGGCGGCCTCGGTGCCGGCGACGGCGGCCAGGAACGTATTGCTGGAGAAGCCCCGGTCCAGCAGGACGATCATTCCGGCGTGAAGGGAGCGCATCAGTCGCTTGCCGTAGGCGGTCTCGCCGCTGGACCGGGGGCCGAAGGCGGCGTCCAGGACCGCCCGGGTGCCCCAGGCCACCAGCGCGGTCAGGCAGATCTGCGGGTAGCCGGAGGTCGCGTACTGGTTGGTGCTCTTGCCCAGGCGGGCCCGGTGCAGCGGGCTGTCGGGGACGTCGAGGTAGGTGCCGTCGATCGCGACGGTCAGCAAGCCCTTGAAAAGGGCGCCGACGGTGCGGATCGCCGTGGCCGGCCCGCGCAACAGGTCGAACAGGGCCCGCATGGGGCGGACACCGAGACGGGTCCGGGCGTCCCAGAGCGCTGTGCCGGTGACCTTCGCGACCGGTATCGCCTCCAGCGCGGCGGTGAGCTTGCGCCAGACGGCCAGGTAGCCGCAGTCCTCGAACAGGGCTGCGGCCAGCAGCAGGTAGACCACCACCCGGGCGGGGATCTTCCGCAGTCGTTGCTGGACGGCACCGGTCTCGGTGAGGGCCGCATCGACCATCTCGAACGGGACGATCTGAGTGAGTTCCCCCAGGTGCCCAGGGGCGAACAGGCCCTTGGCTACCGTGATTTCGCGCGTGATGACACACTGATCGGACAGCGGAGCCTCCGGTGCTGTGAACGGCTGTCTTGGTCGACTGCCAGTTCTACCGGGGCTCCGCTTCTCATGTCCGAAGCCGCCGCAGATCAGAGCGCACTTGCCAACGTGTGCCGAGCCGCGATAGGTGTCACCTGGCCAGGATTTCTGTCACCGAGTGAGAAGGCTGCTGGCGTCGATGCGACCCCCCAGCCATAGATGGCGGTTCCCAGATCTTGTTGGCGGCTGTGGGGTGGCGGCTGCATCGATCGTTTGGGCGAGGGCCGTCAGAGTGGGTCGAGGCGGCGCTTCAGCAGGCAGAACTCGTTGCCTTCTGGATCGGCGAGGACGTGCCAGGACGCCTCCGCGGGCTGACCGATGTCGACGAGTTTGGCCCCGGCGGCCAGGAGGCGCTCGAGCTCGGCGTCCTGATCGCGGTCGGTGGGGTTGACGTCGATGTGCAGCCGGGCATGCGCGTTCTTCGGCTCGTCGTTGCGGATGAGGAAGATCGTCGGCTGCGGGCCGCCGAACCCTTCGCGCGGACCTATCTCGATGCAGCCCTCCTCTTCGCGATCGAGCTCTATGAAGTCCAGGACCTCGCACCAGAACCGCGCCAACACCTCGGGGTCGTGGCATTTGAGCACGAGCTCACTGATACGGCATGCCATTGACGAAACCTACTCTCAGCGTGGGAACTGCCGGGGTGGCCGCACGCGGATCTCATGGGCTCCCTGCAGCGAGAACAGCTCGCGACCGTACCGGGCGAGGCGAGCGGGGTCGAATTGATTTCAGGCCCTCGCCTGGCCGGGTCGCCAGGCGAGGGCCGTAGGTCGCGCAGTAGGGCAGCTGGCCTGCCTCGATCCACCGATACAAGATCATGTACGGGGCCGCCAAGAAGACCTGGGCACTCCCGCCAACTACGCCTGGGAATACGGCAGGACCCGCTGCTTGCCCGTCCTCCAGCCGCCATCTATAGCTGGGGGTCGCAGTCGATCTCTTTGGCGATCTGGTCCGCATGGTCGTTGAGAAGCTCACGCAGAGCCGCATAGTGGGGAGTCGCGGTTGGGCGCGACAGTAGAGACCACAGGGTGCCGCGTTGGCGGGGCCGGTCGTGGCGCTGGTCCTCGGGATATCCGGAGCTGATCGGCTGGGGTGCGAACTCGGGTTCGCCCTGGGTGACACGGGCCCAGATGAAGGCGGAGGCGGCGTGCTGCTTGCGCGCGTCGGTGCTGGGCCGCGCGTGCTCGGGGGACGGCGGGAGGCTGTTGATGGCCTGATCCGGATACCGCCGGGTCGGGTCTCTCTGCGCCGACTGGAGCGACCCCCAGCCGACACGTAAAACACTACCACCTTTGAGCCACATCCAACCTGAAACCGCAGGTCAGAAGGCCGACCACCCCACCCTTACGCACCCGTGGATGCATAAGGGTGGAGGTCTCACGCCTCTACAGCACGCCGAGCAGGGCGTTGTCCTCCCACTGGTCGACAACTTCGAGGTAGCCGGCGAGCACCTTGGAGTGCGGGGCCCAGCCGCCCTGCTTGGCGATGACGATCTGGTCGTGGCCCTTCAAGCGGGAGGACGTCGCGAGCCCGCGGCGGGGGGAGTGTCCGGTGAAGCGGATCTCGATCCCGGCGCGTTCGCCGGCGCGGGTGACGACGTCGCCGATGGACTCGGCCGGTAGCCCGCTCTCCATGACGGTGTGCCAGCGGTTGTGCAGGCGGCGCCAGGCGTAACTGTCGGGGTCGTCCAGAGCGGCGGCCTCCGTCCACGCCTGCCAGGCGCGGACGGGGCAGATCGAAGGGCGTGAGCCGTAGGGGACCGGGACGATACGGGGGCGGACCTTGGAGACGCGCATGTCGGCCTGGATGCCGCCGGGGGTGTCGGCGTAGTCGCGGACCCGGTTGGCGGCGAGTTCGTGCTCGCGGCCGGCGACGGCGAAGTGCATGAGCACCAGGGCGCGGTCACGGATGCCCATGAGGTTGTCCGGGCAGGCGGCGCTGATCCGCACCAGGTGGTCGACCAGCAACGGCGGCGCCTGGCCCCGCCCTCGGGTCTCCCCCCGTTCCTCCATCTCCTTCACTCCACCACCACCATGCTGCGCATCCTGCGCCACCTCGCGAAGTACACCACCCGCCCTCAATCCGCAGCAGTCACCGAACTCATGGCCTACATCCCCACCGCCGTCGCAGCCGGCTACCTACGTCAGCCCGAGATGGACCTGCCCATGCCCGGTCCCGACTTCGCCCACCGCATCAGCACCCTCCTCGACATTGCCGCAGACCGATCCGCCATCCCCGGCAGACTCCCGGCCCGCCGGCCTCCGCGCACACGCACCGCCGCCCGAGACACCCCCCAGTCCACCCCCGGACCACACTCCACCGACTCGGCACAGCCAGTGCACTCACAGACCAGCGAGACCGCCAACCGATGAGCCGGCGTGCTAGTTGACGGGAAGTTGGCTGCACTGACTGTCGTGACGGATGACGTGGTGCGATGCTCGCGGCGCAGCATTCGCACGCCACGCTGGACTGCCTGGACATGCGAAGTCCTGAGCCCCGCACCACACAGCGACGGTCCCGGCCTGGACGCAGGCGGGGAACGTCGCCGCCACTATCAATGTCGGTGGTGGCTGGAACGGGGAAGATCCTTCAGCCTGCGCTGATAGCAGGCGTGGACCCGGTCCGAGAAGCGACCGCAGTCCGGACACGCGGCCCCGGCCACCCGGCCTCTCGCCACCACCTCGACCGTGCCGAACGCAGCGGTCACCGCTTCGACGTCCACGTTGTCGATCCCGTCGAACACCAGCGAGTCTCGGAACGATACGTCGATCTGTGCCAGAACCCAAAACTCGTGAACATCACCCGACCGTGGATCTGGGTGCCTCCTAGACCCATGTGCAGCTGACGTTGCCGGTTTGCTGAGCTGAAGTGAGTGGTGGCGAGCGGGAGTGAGTCCTGCTGGTGGGTTGGTGGGGGTGGAACGGGGGTTCCGGGGTCGAATGGGTGACCTTGATGGCTGGAGCGATCGAGGTCAAAGACCTTGTGCGAGCAGTTGATGTGTCCATAGCATCCTCTCAACTTTCGCCGAGAGAGGGACAAAGATGGACTCCGCTCAAGGAAAGTCACGCAGTCGCCGTCAATTCCTCCGTGGAGCAGCGGTCTCCGC
The DNA here is from genome assembly GCF_040655115.1 of Streptomyces atratus. GTDB lineage: Bacteria > Actinomycetota > Actinomycetes > Streptomycetales > Streptomycetaceae > Streptomyces > Streptomyces atratus_D. The sequence goes on from NZ_JBFAJH010000044.1 coordinate 66,064, forward strand.
CGCCGTTCTGGCCGCTGGATCGCAGGACTGGCCGTCGCTGGCAGCCCCGGCCCCCGGAGGCGTGGGCAGACGGGTTCCGGCAGGCCGCATCGGTCTCCAGCTCTACTCGGTGCGCGACATGCTCGCCGTCGATCCCGAGGGCACACTCGAGATGATCGCCGACGCGGGTTACGCCGAGATTGAGCCTGCCTACACCTACGGCGGGCGCACCGCCCAGCAGTTCCGCAGGATCGCCGATGCGAACGGGCTGCGGGTGATCGGCAGTCACCACAACCCCGGCGACTTCCGGGGCGCCCGGGCGCAGCAGACCTTCGACAACGCGGTGGCGCTCGGACAGGAGTACGTCGGCGTCTCCTACATGGACGGCGCCCAGACCGCCCAGGGCTACCGTGCGATGGCGCGGGAGATGAACCAGTGGGGCGAGGCCGCCCGAGCCCGGGGGCTGCGCTGGTATGCCCACCTGCACGACAACGAGTTCCACGCGGATCCGCAGTCCGGGCAGACTCTCTTCGACGTGTGGCTGGAGGAGACCGACCCGGATCTGGTCTGGTTCGAGATGGACCTCTACTGGATCCTGCGGGCAGGTGCGGACCCGGCCCCCTACCTCAGGTCGTACGAGAAGCGGTTCCCGATGCTCCACGTCAAGGACGGCGCACCGTGGAACAACGTCGAGACCGACCTGGGAGAGGGCGAGATCGATTTCGCGGGGATCTTCGCCAACCTGCGGCAACTGTCCCATCACCACTACATCATCGAGAGGGACCAGCAGCCCCACCCGGTCCGCACCGCCCACGTGTCCTACGACTACTTCCGCACGATCCGCGTAGGCCCTCCGGGCAACGGCCATGGCCCCGGCGGGGTCGCTTAGATGTCCTAACAAAGGGCTCTTCGGTCGCTTCCGTGGGTGAGGTTATGCGGTGTGACGGCCTGGTAGTTGGGGGCGGTGTCCGCCGAGGCTGAGCCCGGATCCACCGGCTTGTTTCCGGAGTGATCGTTTCGGGGTTGTCTTGGCGGTCGGCGAGATGATCTGGCTGTTCGGGCAGGGAGTA
>NZ_JBFAJH010000045.1:0-64833 GCF_040655115.1 Streptomyces atratus
CTCGCCAAGTCGGTCAAGACCGGCACGGGCGCCGGCACGGAAACCTACGTCCACGACGACAACGCCAACGTCATCAGCCAGACCGTCAAGGGCACGTCCACGACCTACAACTACGACCGCAACCGCCTGCTGACGGCGACCGCATCCGGCGTCTCGGCCAACTACAACTACGACCCGTTCGGCCGGACGGAATCGGTCACCTCGGGCGGCCAGGTCATCGAGCGCAGCGTGTACGACGGCTTCGACCACGTTGTGGAGTCCCAGAAGGCGGACGACACCGGCGCGATGAAGTCCACGACCTACACCTTCGACCCGCTGGACCGCACCGCGTCGAAGACGGCGGACGGCAAGACGACGGACTACGCGTACCTGGGCCTCTCCAATGAGGTACTGGACGAGAAGGTCTCCGGCGAGTTGACCAAGTCTTTCCAGTACAGCCCGTGGGGCGAGCGCCTGTCGCAGAGCAAGCACAACACGGACGGCTCGACCGAGGACGGCTACTACGGCTACAACAGCCACACCGACGTCGAGACCCTGACCGACAAGAACGGCGACACCAAGGCCACGTACGGCTACACCGCCTACGGCTCCGACGACAAGTCCGAGTTCACCGGCATCGACAAGCCCGACGCCGCCGACCCCACCAAGGATGCCTACAACCCCTACCGCTTCAACGCCAAGCGGTGGGACGCCCAGTCCGGCACCTACGACATGGGCTTCCGCGACTACAACCCCGGCCTCAACCGCTTCACCAGCCGGGACATGTACTCCGGCGCCCTCGCCGACATGGGCCTCGGCACCGACCCGTACACGAGCAACAGGTACGCCTTCACCGGCGGCAACCCTGTCAGCCGTATCGAACTCGACGGCCACCAGCTCGAAGAATGCGCTTCCGGCATGTACACCTGTGAAGGCGGCACGAAGGTCACGGGCTACGGGGGCAACTACGCCAACATTGTGAATAGTCAGGGGGGAGAACTCTCCTCCGACTACAAGGAGTACATGTACCAAGAATCCGAAAAGTACATCTACAACGAGATGATGTTCAACCAGACCACTCCGCGGTTCAATAAGATCCAGGATCTGGTGACGAAATTCGAGGCGCACTTCGGGAAGGGCGAAAACGTCCAGGGAAGAGCGCTCCAGTTCACCGCACTTGGCCTCTGGGGGGCGAGCGTCGCTTCCGGATCGGTCTGGGATCACAAGCCCAAGCTCAGGAATAAGTTCGGCCTGTCCGGCGAGAATGCAGACGACCTGTACTTCAAGATTCCGGGCGAGGACGCAGAGCTCTTCTACGACGTCTGGTCGAACATCCATTACGGGTTCATCGGGCGGGCCGCCGGATTCACCGGGGGAGCTCTGCACGCAGGCGCGGAGGCAGACTTCGGGGGTGCGGTCGGCAGGACCGATCCTGGCGACATCCTGACCGTTCAGGCCGGAGTCGATATGTACGACAAGTACGGCGCCGATATGACGTACAAGGAATTCCAGACCGGCGTCCAAGGCGTCATCGGTCAGCTCAGCGAATATCCTGACCTACAGTATCGGAGCACAGAGCCGAGCCTCGGTAGGTGGCCGCACTCCCCCTACTACTAGGAAGTGAGTCGGGTGCCCCACACGGTGGGGCACCCGACAACCCGTTCGGGATGGAGAATCAGAAATTGTCCGGAGATTCGCAGGCCGCCCGCCGCCTTGTCGGTTGCTTGCTTGGTCCCGTTATGGGGGTTATTGCCGCCTACGGTGGAACCACGATGCTTGCGAGGGCCTGGAACGATTGCGAAATAGGAATCAACGCGTCAGCGAACTTTTGGTCCTTAATTCCCATATTTTTCGCCGTCTGGGTCGTAGTCGCACTGATCTGGGCCATCGCGTTCGGGGTGCTCGCCGGAAGGGGCCTGCTGCTCGCCTCCGCGGTGGCTGTACTCGCTACGCTGTGCGCCTACTGGGTCCTCATGGCGAGCTTGAACGCTCCAGCCGATTACCCGGTCAGCGTGAGTGCCTGCGCTCCGGACAATGCGCCCCCATGGTGGCCGGACTGGCTGCCTGTGTGATCGTGAGGGTGCGGTACGTGATGCAATGCCCGCTTCGGTCTTGGGGTTGGATGAGGGGCCCTGGTTGGCGGGGTGGGCTGGCGGTCAGGTGCGGGGCTGAACGAACAGGCCGGGTTCGGGTTCGGTGAGGATGCCCCGTGTGACCAGGCGTTTCAGCTTGCACCGGATGCCTTCGGTGTTCTTCGGGAGGATCGGCAGATCGAGGGCTTCGCACAGATCGCGGGCTCGCATCGGACGGCTGGCGTCGGTGAGGGCGGTGAGTATCTGCTGGTAGGCCGGGTGGTCCGGCATGTCGGGGCGGGGCGTCTCCTCGGCGGGTGCCGGGGCGGGGATGGCGAGGAGGGTCTTGCGGGTAATGCGCAAGTTCTCGTTCTCCGCGTCGAGTTCGCTGAGACGTGCGGTGAGTTCCTCGATGCGGGAGCGGAGGTGTCCGGCCTGCTCACCGAGTTCGTGCTCACGGGCCTCGATATATTCCAGAACGGCGCTGATCTGCGGGTTTTCGGTCACGCTGTCCTCCAGGAGGGGACGGTGGCGCCGGTGAGGCGGCGGGCCATGACGGAGGTCATCGCCCAGAAGACGCGGGAGCGGGAGCTGAGGAGGTGGTGCTCGTAGTCGCGGACCAGGCGCCGGTAGAACATCAAGATCCCGTTCGTCTGCTCCACGATCCACCGCTTGGCCTGCGGGACGAATCCCTTGTCGGCGGGGTTGCGTTCGACGATCTCGACGTCGATGCCGTGCTGTTTCCCGTGCTCGACGACGCTCTTCTTGAACCCCTGGTCGACCAGGGCCTTGCGCACCGTGTCGGTCTGCTCGGCCACGTCGTCCAGCAGAGCTATGCCAGCGGCGTTCTCGTGCGCGGAGGCCGCCAGCACGACGACGGCGATGACCAGGCCCAATGTGTCCACGGCAAGGCATCTCTTGCGGCCCGGCACCTTTTTCGCGGCATCCCGGCCAGTTGTGGTGGCCGGCACACCGACGGCGGCGTGGAAACTCTGTGTGTCCAGAACGACGAGGCTCGGGTCGGCTAATCGCCGCTTCTTCTCCCGCAGTTGCCATCGCAGAAGATCGTGGATGGTCTGGTCGGTACCGTCGTCGCGCCATTTGTAGAAGTAGTACTTCACCGCACCGGCGGGCGGCAGATCGTGAGGTAGCAGGTCCCACTGGCAGCCGGTGCGGTTCTGGTACAGGATCGCGTTCACGATCTCCCGCATCGCGTATCTGCCCTGGTGGCCACTGACCGACGGGTGCCCGGCCTTCCAGGCACTGATCACGGGCTCCACCAACACCCACTGCTCGTCGGAGACATCACTCGAGTACGGCTTGCAATCACCCATCCAGCCACCCAAGCGAATCACGAACGCTTGACCGGTCATGATGTCCCAACCTCACCCCATCGAGCGATGGCAAGCCGGGCATAAGGTCGCGTACCGCACTCTCAGGAATCGAGATCGACGGTCATACTTCGGTCGACGCCTTGTGTGAGGGCCTGAAGGGCTGCACTGCCGTCACAATCGGCCGGGTTCCGGCACCGGAGGAGACGGCCAGCCTGAGCAAGCCTGGTAGCGACAACCCTCACACGCCACACGAAGGCGCAGAATTCGACTCCAAGTCGAGCTTCTGGGACCACTTCAGCATGTCGTTGGCGAACGCTCTGGCTCAGTACGACGACCTCACAAAGGTTGCGTGTGTCAGCGAGTTGGAGGTCGCATGCGAAGGAAGTGGAGATGATTACGTTCTCGACTCCTCAACGGTGGACGAGTTTCTGCAGGACAAGGGAGTGAGTAGCAAGATCGAGAGGCAACTCACTACTTGGGAGGGGGAAGCGTCAAAGCGGTGCAGTGGAAAGGAGTCGTGCGTTTTCACTGCTGACAGTGGATGGCGTAACGCATCATTCCAGGGGTTCGACGCATTCACAGGCATCGGCAACGTGAAATACCGGATCAACGCTTCCGTGTCGGGCGAGTGCCGGAGGTGGTGTTACTACCGATTTCAGCGTCTCCCTCTTCAAGGACTGGAACTTCGACAGAGGTGATACGGCTCTCGGCTTCGATCTTGGGCAGTTCCTGGACCTCCATGAACACGGATATGCTCAAGAGTACGAAGCGAGTGGCACCGGTACTCTGCAATCGTTCTAGGGTAAGAGGACAGATGAAATGATCGTTCCGTCGCGATATGCGGTTCGACTGACGATTGGGAGTTTCATGTTCGGACTCCTTGCCGTCGTCTCGGGATGTGGAACCCTGCATGCAGGAAATGCTGGATCTTCCACATCCGCTTCCGACCCGAGGATGTACGCCGGGTGTGCTTCTGGGCGGGGCCTGGAAGAGGTGAAGAAGGTTTACGGTCTCGTGATCCCAGCAGGGGTCCAGGGACTACGATTCTGCGAGCAGAAGCATTGGTCCGGAGCGTCCGGAGAAATGCGGTTCGATTCATCCAGGGAAGTCATGGATGAGTTCCTGTCCAAATCCAGTAAGTCGACGGTAGAACTGACGAAAATCACTTCTCCCCAACTGGATGGAAAGTGGCAATCCATCGCCGAAGGCACACCGATAGAGAGCGGCAGCTACGTGAATAGGGTGGATGGTTGCGACAACGACATAACCGTCGACGTGGTGTCCCTGTCAGGGGATAGCGTGCGAACGTACGTCGACATGGTCTGCGCATCGTAAGCTGCAAGGCTTACGAAAGCTGGCCCTTCGGTCAGGGGGAGCGAGTCCTTTATCGCTCCCCCTGACCGAAGGGCCCCGGCGTGTATCCCGATAGTCCGAGTTCGTCGTGATCGGTGACAGCGGGGGTTTTGGACGCAAGAGAACACGGCCCCTTGCGGATCATGGAGGTGTCTAGACTTCACGATCTGCAAGGGTGCCGTGTTCGTTCCTCCATCATCCCCCATACCCTCTCCCTCCTGGATCCCCGCCCCGCCGACTCGCGTGGATACCCGCGATGCCGCGCAAGTGCGCTCGCTGGTCGCCGAGTTGGCGGCAGTGCCCGACCCTCGTGCCCGCAAGGGCAGACGCTTCACTCTCGCCTCGCTGCTGGTCCTGGCGGTGTGCGCGATGACATCGGCCGGCAACGACTCCCTGACCGCGGCGGCCGAGTGGTGCCAGCGCGCAACGCACCAGGAACTGGCCGCTTTCGAGCTGCCCTACGACGTGTCCACCGCACGTTTCCGCGTCCCGAGCGAGAAGACCCTGCGCCGGGTTCTTGGCCTGCTCGACCCCACCGAGGTCAGTGCGGCGGGCTTCGCCTACCTCCGCCCGCTCCTTCAGCAAGCGGCCCGCACTCCACCCGGCCCGCGCACCCCGGACGGGCTGATGGAGCGGGAACAGCGCCGAGCTCACCGGCGGGCGAAGGACGAGGACGTGTCCGCTCCGCGCCGTCGGGCCCTGGCGGTGGACGGGAAGTGTCTGCGCGGAGCCCGCCCGTCCTGATGGCAGCCGCGTGTTCGTGCTGTCCGCCGTCCGGCACGGCGACGGTATCACCCTGGCCTCCCGCGAGATCGGCGCGAAGACCAACGAGATACCGGAGTTCGCGCCTCTGCTGGACCAGATCGACGACGCGGACCTGCGAGGCTGCGTGATCACCGTGGACGCACTGCACGCACAGCGCGCTCTCGCCACCTACCTCGTCGAACAGCGCGGCGCCCACTACCTGTTCACCGATCGCGCAGGCCGGCACGACCAGTGCCATGCCGCGGTCCCCTCGGCCCGGCCCGCTACCCTTCGGCAGCGCTGCGCTGAGCGCGAGTGTCAGGCAGGTGCGATCGGAGACCTTCCGCAGCAGCACCACACCCGCTGGAGAGAGAATGGAACACTTGCTCCCTTGATCGGTTTCTCCCCTTCGTCCCGGCCCGGATTTTGAGCGGAGTGCCGGAGGTGATTGGCTCAGCACACCCCGGAACAACCGAGTGCTGGAGGAACAGCCATGGCGCAGGTCGAGGCCACGACAGAGCGGATCATCGCGGCGGACGCGGAGACGGTGTTCGACGCGCTGGCCGACTACAAGGAGGTCCGGGGCAAGGTCCTGCCCGGTCAGTTCAGCGAGTACGAGGTCCGCGAGGGCGGTGACGGCGAGGGCACCCTCGTCCACTGGAAGCTCCAGGCCACCAGCAAGCGGGTCCGCGACTGCCTGCTCGAGGTGACCGAGCCGACCGACGGGCAGCTCGTCGAGAAGGACCGCAACTCGTCGATGGTCACCACGTGGACCGTCACCCCGGCGGGCGAGGGCAGGTCCAAGGCCGTCGTCTCGACCGTCTGGAACGGTGCGGGCGGCATCGGCGGATTCTTCGAGAAGACCTTTGCGCCCAAGGGACTTGGACGCATCTACGACGAACTGCTGCAGAACCTCGCCGCCGAGGTCGAGAAGTAGCCCCACGTATCGCTGACCGGCCTCACCGGTTCGGGTGGTTTTCCGGGCCGGTCGGTTGTGCGCCGTAGTGGCTCCCACCGGGGGATAAGCCCCCCGAGTGCGCCGTCAGCGCCCCCCGTCGCGTTTGCTCTCCCTTGTCGCGCAATGCGAGAAATGGGCGGCGCAGATGCGACGAGGGGAGCGGCACGTGGCGGGTGGAATCACTCTGGTGAAGGACGAGCCGGACGGTGCGGAGGGCGACGTCGAGACGGCGACCGCGGATCCGCTCGGTGCACAGACCGCCCCCCTGCCCGGTGCGGAGACCGCGCCCTCGCCTTCATCGGGTCCGGACTCGGCGGAGATCGGCCCCCGCCGGATCCGGCTGGTCTTCCTCGGGCTGATGCTCACCCTGCTGCTCGCGGCGCTCGACCAGATGATCGTCGCCACGGCGCTGCCGAAGATCGTCGGTGAGCTGCACGGTCTGGAGAAGATGTCCTGGGCGGTCACCGCCTATCTCCTCGCCTCCACCATCGGGCTGCCGATCTACGGCAAGCTCGGCGATCTTTTCGGCCGCAAGGGTGTCTTCCAGTTCGCCATCATCGTCTTCGTCGTCGGCTCCGCGCTGGCCGGCTGGTCCCGGACCATGGACGAGCTGATCGCCTTCCGCGCCGTCCAGGGCATCGGCGGCGGCGGGCTCATGATCGGGGTCCAGGCGATCATCGCGGACGTCGTACCGCCCCGCGAACGCGGCCGTTTCATGGGGCTGATCGGTGCCGCCTTCGGTCTCGCGTCCGTTGCCGGCCCGTTGCTCGGCGGCTTCTTCACCGACCACGCGTCCTGGCGCTGGTGCTTCTACATCAATGTCCCGTTCGGACTGGTCACCCTGGCCGTCATCACCGTCGTCCTGAAACTCCCCAAACCCGCCGTCCGGCCCCGGCTCGATGTGCTCGGCGCGTTGCTGCTGGCCGCCGCCTCCACCTGTGTGGTGCTGCTGACCAGCTGGGGCGGTACGGAGTACGCCTGGGGCTCGCGCACCATCCTGGGGCTGGCCGCCGGGGCCGCCGGAACGACTCTGCTCTTCCTCGTCGTCGAGCACCGTGCGCCCGAACCCGTGATCCCGCTCAGGCTGTTCCGCGACTCGATCTTCAACGTGACCGCGCTCGTCGGCGCGGTCGTCGGCGTCGCGCTGTTCGGCGCCGCCAGCTATCTGCCGACGTTCCTGCAGATGGTCGACGGCGCCAGCGCCACCGAATCCGGGCTGCTGATGCTCCCGATGATGGGCGGCATCGTCGGCGCGTCCGTCGTCTCCGGCCAGCTGATCTCCCGTACCGGCCGCTACCGCGTCTACCCGATCCTCGGCAGTGCGATCTCGGTCGTCGGCATGTGGCTGCTCTCCCGCCTCGAAACCGACACCCCACGCCTCGAGTACAGCATCGCCCAGGCCGTCCTCGGCCTCGGGATCGGCCTGATCATGCCGGTGCTCGTCCTCGCCGTGCAGAACTCCGTACATCCCGCCGACCTCGGCACCGCCACCAGTGCGAACAACTACTTCCGGCAGATCGGCGGCAGCGTCGGCGCCGCCGTCTTCGGGACGCTCTTCGCGGGTCGTCTCGCCGACGCACTCGCCGTCCGCCTCCCGTCCGGCGCCGACCTCCCCGACCCCGAGTCGATCACCCCGCAGCTGGTCCACGCCATGGAGCCGGCCCTCCGCGACAGCTACATCCAGGCGTACGCCGACGCGATGCCGCGGATCTTCCTCTACCTCGTGCCGGTGCTCGCACTCGGCCTCGTCATCGCCTTCTTCCTCAAGGAGAAACCGCTGGTGTCCCACCACAGCCCCGAATCCGCAGCGGCCGAGCCCGCCTCCTCCATCCCCGCCGCCCGCACCACCCACGCCCCTCCACCGCCCGTCCACCTGTCGGGCGTTCCGGTGTGCGGCAGCGTCCAGCACCCCGACGGCACGAAGGTCCCCCGCGCCGCCCTCACCCTGATCGACATCCAGGGGAAGCAGGTCGGCCGCGGCGCGAGCGGCGACGACGGGAGGTACGCGCTGAGCGTGCCCGGCTCCGGTTCGTACGTCCTCATCGCGGCGGCCGGAGGACACCAGCCGCAGGCCGTCAGCGTCACCGTCGGCGAGCGGCCCGTCGAGCTCGACGTGGTGCTCGGCGGTGCGGGCCGGCTGGCCGGGACCGTCGTCACGGCCGACGGGATCCCGGTGCGGGACGCCGCCGTCACGCTCACCGATGTGCGCGGAGAGGTCGTCGCGTCCACCCGAAGTGGACGTGAAGGCGGCTATGTGATCTCGGAGTTGGTGGCCGGCGAGTACACCCTCGCCGCCAGCGCCCCCGCTTTCCGGCCCGCCGCGCTGCCGGTCAGTGTGCAGGCGGCCAGGGAGACGCGCCAGGACATCGAACTGGCCGGTGGCGCGGTGCTGCGCGGCGTCGTACGGGCGAGCGGCGGACGGCCCGTGGAGGACGCCCGGGTCACGCTCCTCGACGCGGCGGGCAATGTCGTCGACACCCTGACGACCGGGCCTGACGGGGCGTTCCGCTTCGTGGACCTGTCGACCGGCGAGTACACCGTCATCGCGGCGGGGTACCCGCCGGTGGCCACCGTCCTCCAGGTCGCGGGCGGCGGACGCACCGAACGCGACCTGCAACTCGGTCACGAGGACTGACGCCACGTCCGGCGCCGCGTTGTGCGCGGGGACACGCGGGGGCGCACGAGCCCGGCGCCTGGTACGCGGCAAGCTCCTCGACTGGGATCTGCCGGACGCGGTGGAGTCGGCCGTGCTGATGGTCAGCGAGCTCGTCACCAACGCCGTGAACCACGGGCGCAGCCGCCACATCGGGCTGCGCCCGGTCCGGACCGGCGCCGTGCTCTGCGAGGTCAGCGACGACGAACCGGCCCCCGCCACACTCCTCAGCGCCTCCGCTCACGACGAGTCGGGACGCGGACTGCTGGTGGTGAGCAGTCTCGCCCGGGAGTGGGGCACGAGCACCACGGCACACGGCAAGACCGTCCGGTTCGAGCAGCCGCTTGTCCGATTCCCCCGCACCCGGTCGAACACCAGGTGAAAAGAGGCGTCCCGAACGGCGGATGATGCCCACACCCTTGCCCCGGACGCCGACGGGGCGGTAGTCCGTTGCTCTGCGAATGGCTGTGGGTGCATCGGACTCGGGAGTACGTATGGACGTGTCACAGGGCTACCGCGAAGCGTGGGAAGGCTACTGGTCGTCGATCTCCGGCGCACCCGGCGAGGCGATCTGGGACTCCGACCCGTCCCTCACCTCCGTACCCCACAGCGAGCTGCTGCTCCCGCACGCCGACGCCTCGTTGCCCGTCGTCGACCTCGGGTGCGGCAACGGCACCCAGACCCGCTACCTCGCCACGGTGTTCACCCGCGCCATCGGCGTGGACCTCTCGCATGCGGCGATCGGGCACGCACGTCGCGCGGACTCTGCGGGCGTCGCCGAGTTCGAACAGCTCAACCTGGTCGACGGGGACGCGGTACAGGCCCTGCGCGAACGGATCGGCGACACCAATGTCTATATGCGGGCGGTGATCCACCAGAGCGAGCCGGAGGCACGTCCCGCCGTCGCGGCAGCCATCGCGACGCTCCTGGGGGCGCGGGGGAGGGCCTTCGTCGCCGAGCTGACCCCGGCGTCCAAGACGGTGCTCCAGCAGGCGGCCCAGGCGCCGGGCGGCCCGCCCGAGAAACTGCGGCGCGTCTTCGAGCACGGGCTCCGGCCGGCGAGCGCCACGCAGGAGGAGGTGCCGGAGCTGTTGCGGGCGGCGGGACTGACGACGCTGGCGAGCGGCGACACGGCGCTCGCCCAGACCGAGCACCTGCCGGACGGTACCCGCATCGACCTGCCCGCCCGCTGGTTCGTCCTCGCCGCCGCCGACCGGTAGGGCCGGCGGGGGCACGCAAGGTGCGGCGGGTCCGCGTCAAGGCAGCAGGCGCGGCCCCCGTTTCGCCGCGATGTCCTCGACCCAGCCGAAGAGGACCCCGGCCGCCGCGATCAGCACCCAGGCGACCCCGAACTGGAACCACATGCTGTCCAACGGCAGGTCATGTTCGAAAGCAGGCACGTTCCACATCAGATCGATCAGGGGCACGCTCGCCATCAGCGCGACCTCGTGCCGCCCCGGCGGCCCCGCGGCATCCGCCGTCACCACCGCCTACACCCCGTACGTCAGCGCCACGACCGCTGCCGATACCGACTCCGTCGGTTCCCCCGACATCTGCACCCTCGCCTTCGTCGTCGCCGGGAGCGTTCGCGACCGCGCTGGGGAGCTGACCGCCGTCAGCGCCCGGCGTCACTCGGTGGGTCACCGGGTACGCCGCCGCGCACCAAGGTCATCAGCGACCGGGCGCCGGGGCTGATCGCCCCGGCGGCCGGAAGCACCACGACGCTCTCGTAGTACGACTGCTCAGGACTGTCCAGTTCCACCGTGACCAGCCCCAGGGCCTCCGGCTTCCGCGAGAAGTGGTGCGGCACCACCGCGATCCCCAGCCCTTCGTGCACCAGCTCCAGCAGGCTGTGTACGTCGGTGACCTCGAGCCCCACCGTGCGGCGCACCCGTGCCGTGGCGAACGCCTCGTCCGCGGCGCGGCGCGGACCCCAGTCCGGATGGAAGTCGATGAAGGACTCCCCGGTCAGCTCGTCCCACGCGACGCCGCCCGCCGCATGTGCGAACCGGTGACCGGGAGCGCACAGGACGACCATGCGCTCCCGGGCCAGCGGGATGAGCTCGCCGCGCCACTCCGCGGCGCTGACCGCCGCCGCGAACGCGACATCGAGCCGGCCGCCCGCCACCCCGTTCACCAGACTCGTCGTGCCCTCCTGGCGGAGCCGCATCTCCATCTGCGGGTGGGTCCGGTGGAAGGCCGCGAGCAGCTGCGGGACCCGGACACCGGCCACGCACTGTTCGACCCCGACCGTCAGTGTGCCGCGCAGCAGTCCGCGTACCGCATCGACGGCGTCCCGCGCCGCCCGTGCGCCCGCCAGCGTGCGTTCCGCCTCCACCAGCAGGGCGCGACCCGCCTCGGTCAGCCGCACCGTGCGCGTGGTCCGGCTGAACAGCGGCGTCTTCAACTCCTGCTCCAGGGAGCGGATGGAGGCGGACAGCCCGGACTGCGACACGGCGACGCGCTCCGCGGCCCGGGTGAAGTGCTGTTCCTCGGCGACGGCGATGAAATGTTCCAGCTGACGCAACTCCATGATTGAGAAACATAGACGATGAATCCAACCTGAATCTCCTGTTGGACTGCTGGATCGTTGTCGGGGAGCCTGGAGACCGCGCACTTCCCCGCGTACCCGCCTCACCTCCCAGTGGAGCCCTGTATGTACATCCCGTCGCCCGACCGCTACCAGGCCATGCCCTACCGGCGCACCGGACGCAGCGGCCTGCGGCTTCCCGCGCTCTCGCTCGGCCTCTGGCACAACTTCGGGAGCGACCGGGCCGCGGAGACCCAGGGGCAGATCCTGCGCAGGGCGTTCGACCTCGGCATCACACACTTCGACCTCGCCAACAACTACGGCCCGCCGCCCGGCGCCGCCGAGATAGCGATGGGACGCGCCCTGAGGACGGACTTCGCCCGGCTCCGGGACGAGATCGTCGTCTCCACTAAGGCGGGCCACCTGATGTGGGACGGGCCGTACGGGGAGTGGGGCTCCCGCAAATACCTGCTCGGGTCGCTCGACCGGAGCCTCACCCGGCTCGGACTCGACTACGTCGACATCTTCTACTCCCACCGGCCGGACCCGGACACCCCGCTCGAAGAGACGATGGGGGCGCTGGACTCGGCGGTACGCCAGGGCAAGGCGCTCTACGTCGGCCTCTCCAACTACTCGCCGGAGCAGACCCGGGAGGCGGCCCGCATTCTCAAGGAACTCGGCACGCCGCTGCTGATCCACCAGCCGCGCTACTCGATGCTGGACCGCTGGGTCGAGGACGGACTGCTCACGACGCTGGACGAACTGGGCGTCGGTTCCATCGCGTACTCGCCGCTGGAGCAGGGCATCCTTTCCGACCGCTATCTGAAGGGGATCCCGGCGGGCTCCCGCGCGGCGGGCAGCAGTCCCTTTTTGACGCCCGAGTCGGTCACCCCCGAACTGGTCGCCCGACTGCGCGCGCTCGACCTGGTCGCCTCCGAGCGCGGGCAGACCCTGGCACAGATGGCGCTGGCCTGGGTGCTGCGAGGCGGGCGTGTGACCTCCGCCGTGGTCGGTGCGAGCAGTGTCGCGCAGCTGGAGAACAGCGTCGAGGCGGTACGCGACCTGGAGTTCAGCGACGAGGAACTGGCCCGGATCGAGGAGCTGCTGAAGATCTCCTGAGGTCCCTCGTCCGGTACCGGCCGCCGCCGTCGGCGCCCGTCGTACGGGGTGTCGACGGCGAGTGTCGACCACCGACGGCCGTCCCTCGCAAGGCCGGCGGCCTCTCAACGTCCCATCGGTGCCACCGCGTTCATGGGCAGGGCCACCGAGGCCGCGTGGAGGACCGTCCCGACCTGGGCTCTGGTCTCCGCCCCGGCCCACGTCGTGCGGCTTCGGCCCGGTCACGGGATCCGGGCCGATGGGGCCATGGGGGCGATGGGGGCCGGTCGCCGGGATCCCCGCGCCGACCGGCCGTCCGGCTGACCCCGCGGTGGACTGGACCTCTGGAGCTGACAACACCTCTGGCCTGGGACTCCGCCGCCGCGTACGGTGTTCCCGCATGAAGATCTCCCTTCGCGAACGGTCGCTTCGGGAGCCTGTCGGGCGTTCCTCCGGAGCCGAGGCAGGCAGCCGAGGTCACGGCCGGAACGCATGCCTGCTGACCTGTGAGAGGACCGGTACACCGTGAAGATCCTCATCAGCGCGGACATGGAAGGCGCCACGGGCGTGACCTGGCCGGCCGATGTGCTGCCCGGGACGCCGCAGTGGGAGCGCTGCCGTTCGATGTTCACCTCCGATGTGAACGCGGCGGCTCTCGGCTTCTATGACGGGGGCGCCGACGAGGTGCTGATCAACGAGGCCCACTGGTCCATGCGCAACCTGTTGCTGGAGCGGCTCGACGAGCGGGTCCAGATGCTCACCGGGAGGCACAAGTCCCTCAGCATGGTGGAGGGCATCCAGCACGGTGACGTCGACGCGATCGCCTTCGTCGGCTACCACACGGGCGCCGGTGCGGAGGGCGTGCTGGCCCACACGTACCTGGCCAACTCCATCACCGGCGTCTGGCTGAACGGGGTCCGTGCCAGCGAGGGGCTGCTCAACGCACATGTCGCCGCGGAGTACGGCGTGCCCGTCGTCCTCGTCACCGGCGACGACCTGACCTGCGTGGACGCCGAGGGATACGCTCCCGCCGCCCGCAAGGTCGCGGTGAAGGACTACGTGTCGCGGTACGCCGCGGTGTGCCGGACCCCCGCTCGTACCGCGGCCGCCATCCGTGCGGCCGCCAAGGAGGCCACCACGCTCGCCGGGCGCCTCGAACCGGTGCGGGGCGGCCCGTTCACGGTGGAGCTGGAGTTCGATGCCGAGCATCTGGCCGCGGCGGCCACCGTTGTCCCCGGCGTGGCGCCCAGTGGCGAGCGGCGCGTCGCCTACACCAGCGCGACGATGTACGAAGGTATTCGCACGTTCAAGGCGGTGACGACGATCGCGTCGTCGGCCGTGGAGGAGCAGTATGGCTGAGGCGACCACCCCCCAGGATTCCGTCGACGACCTGGCCCTCGACGAGTCGGTGACGTTCACGTCCGAACTGATCCGGATCGATACGACCAACCGGGGCGGCGGCGACTGCCGGGAGCGTCCGGCCGCCGAGTACGTCGCCGAACGGCTGGCCGCGGCCGGACTGGAAGCGCAGCTCCTCGAACGCACCCCGGGCCGCACCAACGTGGTCGCCAGGATCGAGGGCACCGACCCGTCCGCCGACGCGCTTCTTGTCCACGGGCACCTCGACGTCGTGCCCGCCGAGGCCGACGACTGGACCGTGCACCCCTTCTCCGGGGAGGTCCGCGACGGTGTCGTCTGGGGCCGCGGCGCCGTCGACATGAAGAACATGGACGCGATGGTCCTCGCCGTGGTCCGGGCCTGGGCCCGGGCCGGTATCCGGCCCCGCCGGGACATCGTGATCGCGTACACCGCCGACGAGGAGGCCAGCGCGGAGGACGGCTCCGGCTTCCTCGCCGACCGGCACCCCGAACTCTTCGAAGGGTGCACGGAGGGCATCAGTGAATCCGGCGCCTTCACCTTCCACGCCGGACCCGGGATGCCGCTCTACCCCATCGCCGCGGGCGAGCGCGGGACCGGATGGCTGAAGCTCACCGCCCACGGCAGGGCCGGGCACGGCTCCAAGGTCAACAGGGCGAACGCGGTCACCGCACTCGCCGCGGCCGTCGCCCGGATCGGCGCGCACGAATGGCCGGTGCGGCTCACCCCGACCGTACGTGCCGCCCTCACCGAGATCGCCGCCCTGCACGGCATCCGCGCCGATGTCGACGCCCCCGGGTTCGACGTGGACGAACTGCTCGGAAAGCTCGGACCGGCCGCGGCCCTGGTCGCGCCGACCGTCAGGAACAGCTCCAACCCGACCATGCTCGAAGCCGGGTACAAGGTCAATGTGATCCCCGGCCGCGCCGTCGCCTACATCGACGGCCGGACGGTGCCCGGTGGCGAGGACGAGTTCCACGCCACCCTGGACCGGTTGACCGGACCGGACGTCGACTGGGAGTTCCACCACCGCGAGGTCGCTCTGCAGGCGCCGGTCGACTCACCGACGTACGCGAAGCTGCGCGCCGCCGTCGAACGCTTCGACCCGGACGGCCATGTCGTGCCGTACTGCATGTCGGGCGGCACGGACGCCAAGCAGTTCTCCCGCCTCGGCATCACGGGCTACGGCTTCTCACCGCTGAAGCTCCCGGTCGGCTTCGACTACCAGGCGCTCTTCCACGGCGTCGACGAACGCGTGCCCGTCGAGGCACTGCACTTCGGCGTCCGCGTACTCGACCACTATCTGCGCACGGCCTGACCCGCACGGGGGGAATTGAACATGGTGTCCACAGGGGCCTACGGAACATGGCCGTCGCCGATCGACGCACGGCTGGCCGCGTCGCACGACGGCCGCCCGGAGTACGTCGGCGTGGTCGGCGACGAGGTGTGGTGGACGGAGCCGCGCCCGGCCGAGGCGGGCCGCCGCGCCCTGGTCCGCCGCCGGGCGGACGGGACCACCGAATCCGTGCTGCCCGTTCCGTGGAACGTACGCAGCCGCGTCATCGAGTACGGCGGACTGCCCTGGGCGGGGGCCGGGCGCGCCGACGACGGACCGCTGATCGTCTTCGTGCACTTCACCGACCAGCGGCTGTACGCGTACGCGCCCGACGGGCCCGACGAACCATGGCCGCTCACCCCGGTCTCGGCCGTCGGCGGCGGACTGCGCTGGGTCGACCCGCAACTGCACCTCGACCGGGGCGAGCGGGGCGAAGTGTGGTGCGTCCTGGAGGAGTTCACCGGTGAGGCGCCCACCGATGTGCGCCGGGTGATCGCCGCCGTACCGCTGGACGGATCGGCGGCCGACGACCGCGGCGCGGTACGCGAACTTTCCGACGACCGGCACCGCTTCGTGACCGGGCCGAAGCTGTCGCCCGACGGGCGGCGTGTGGCGTGGATCGCCTGGGACCATCCGCGGATGCCGTGGGACGGCACCGAGGTGATGCTCGCCGACGTCACCGACGACGGCACGTTCCGCAGCGCCTGGAGCTTCGGCGGCGGACCCGGGGAATCGGTGCCGCAGATCGAATGGACCGCCGACGGACAACTCCTCTTCGCGAGCGACCGCAGCGGCTGGTGGAACCTGTACCGCGCCGATCCGCACCGGGGCGCGGTGGCGCTCTGCACACGGGAGCAGGAGTTCGCCGGGCCGCTCTGGAAGATCGGGCTCAGCTGGTTCCGGCCGCTGGAGAACGGACTGATCGCCACCATCCACGGCAAGGGCACCACCACCCTCGGCATCCTCGACCCGGAGACCGGCCAACTCGCCGACACCGCCGGGCCCTGGACCGAGTGGGCCGAGACGCTCGCCGTTCACGGCAGCCGGGTCGTCGGCGTCGCCGCGGGCCCGCGGAGCGCGTACGAGGTGGTGGAGCTGGACACCGCGACGGGCCGCACCCGGATCATCGGCGCGCAGCACCGCGACGATGTCGATCCCGCCTACTACCCCGAACCTCACCAGCGCACCTTCACCGGGCCCGACGACCGCGACATCCACGCTCACATCTACCCGCCGCGCAACCCCGAACGGGGCGGTCCGGAAGGCGAATTGCCGCCCTATGTCGTGTGGGCGCACGGTGGTCCCACCGGGCACGCCGCGCTCGTCCTCGACCTGGAGATCGCCTACTTCACCTCGCGCGGCATCGGCGTCGCCGAGGTCAACTACGGCGGCTCCACCGGCTACGGCAGGGCCTACCGCAACCGGCTGAGCGAACAGTGGGGCGTCGTCGACGTGGAGGACTGCGCCGCCGTCGCCCGGGCGCTGGCAGCCGAGGGCACGGCCGACCCGGACCGGCTCGCCATCCGCGGCGGCAGCGCCGGCGGCTGGACCACCGCCGCCTCGTTGACCAGCACCGACGTCTACGCCTGCGGCACCGTCATCTATCCGATCCTCGACCTGACCGGCTGGGGCACCGACGAGACCCATGACTTCGAGTCGCAGTACCTGGAGTCCCTGATCGGCCCGCTCGCCGAGGTTCCGGACCGCTACCGCGCGCGGTCGCCGATCAACCGCACCGACCGGCTGACCACCCCGTTCCTGCTGCTCCAGGGGCTGGACGACGTGATCTGCCCACCGGTCCAGTGCGAGCGGTTCCTGACCGCCGTCGAAGGGCGCGGCATCCCGCACGCGTATCTCACCTTCGAGGGGGAGAGCCACGGGTTCCGGCGTGCCGATACCATGATCGCCGCACTGGAGGCCGAACTCTCCCTCTACGCCCAGACCTTCGGCATCGACCGCCCCGATGTACCACAACTGGAGCTGAAGAAGTGACGCTGACTCCCCTGACCCGCGCCGCCCGCCTGCGACCGGGTGCCAGGGTCGCCGTCGTGTCGCCCAGCGGTCCGGTGCCGGGTGACCGCCTCGAGGCGGGTCTGGACGTGCTGCGCGGCTGGGGCCTGGAGCCCGTCGAGATGCCCCATGTCCGTGATGTACACCCGGATTTGGGCTATCTCGCCGGTACGGACGAGGCGCGTGCCCGCGACCTTGAGCAGGCCTGGTGCGACCCGTCGTTCGACGCGGTGCTGTGCGCCCGCGGCGGGTACGGGGCGCACCGCATGGTCGACCTGGTCGACTGGGCGGCGATGCGCGCTGCCGGGCCCAAGGTGTTCGTCGGCTACAGCGACATCACCGTGCTCCATGAGGCGTTCGCCCGGCGCATGGGGCTCGCGACGCTGCACGGCCCGATGGTCGCCACGGAGACCTTCCTCAAGGACCCGGACACCCAGGAGTCGCTGCGGGCCACCCTGTTCGAGCCGGAGTCGGTACGGACCCTCGGCCTTCGCACGGCCGGGGTGCTGGTGCCCGGCCGGGGCAGCGGCATCACGTACGGCGGCTGCGTGAGCCTGCTCGCCGCCGACATCGGCACCCCGCAGGCCCGGACGTCCGCCCGGGGCGGACTGTTGATGATCGAGGACACGACGGAGGATCCGTACCGCCTCGACCGCATCTTCACCCAACTCCTGAGGGCCGGGGCGCTGTCCGGGGTGTCCGGGGTCGCCTGCGGTTCCTGGCAGGGCTGCGAACCGTACGAGGAGGTGCGTGCGGTCCTGGCCGACCGGCTCGGCGGGCTGGGCGTGCCCGTCGTCGAGGAGCTGGGCTTCGGCCACGGCCCGACGGCGCTGACGATTCCGCTCGGCGTGCCGGCGGTGCTGGACGCGCCGGAGGACGGCGGCCCCGGCACGCTCACCGTCGAGGTGCCCGCGCTGATCTGAACGCCCCCGGATGAGAAGAAGTCGAACATCCTTCAGGAAACACTGTCGCGAGCGTTGACACTGCTATGCGGGCCAGGGGCACCTGTCTCGGCTGGACCGGCGCCCCGCCGACCTCCGCCGCCGTCGTTGTCGTCGGCGCGCCGAAGGCCACGCGGGGGGTCGTCTCGCCGCGGACGGAGGACGTGCAGAACAGCGGGGGCGCCGCCGACAAACTGGTCCTGTTCGCCATGGTGTACGACATGGCGCCCGACGGCTCCGGAACGCCGGTGAACCGGCTGGTCCCACCGGCGCGGGTGCCCGACGTCACCCGGCCGTTCACCGTGCGGCTGCCGGGCATCGTGCACCGGTACGAGGCGGGGCACCGGCTCGAATTCAAGATCGCGGCCGGCGACAGCGCGTACTCCGGGAACCGCGGCATCACCCCGGTCACGGTCGTCAGCAGGCCGCAGGACACCGGCGTGCTGGAGCTGCCGGTGGTCGCAGGACGGGTGAACCGACCCGGAGCGGAGCGTCACCTGTACGGCCCCACGTCACCGCCCCCCGGGCGCGGGATGGAGGCATCCTGGAGTCGGGAGGGCGGTGACGTACCAGGACCAGGGAAAGGGGCCCAGCCATGAGCCCGAAGGATGCGTCGAGCGGTGGCAAGGGCAGCGTCGGACCGTTCTCACCGTCCCGCATCGTTGTCCTTCTCATCGCTGTCCTGTCGATCGTCTTCATCGCCGAGAACACCGGCGAGGTCACCATCCGTCTGCTGACCCCGCTGGTGACGCTGCCCCTGTACGTGGTGCTGCTCGCGATGTTCGCGGCCGGCATGGTGTGCGGCGGCTACCTTTTCCGCCGCAGGCCCAAGTGAGCCCGGCGCGCTGTCTACGCTGTCCGGATGTCTGACAACGTCTACCTGGCCGAGGGCTCGCGCGTGGGGATCCGCCTCTTCACCCCCGCGGACGCCGAGGAGTTCACCAGCCGGGCCAAGGAGAGCGGTCGCCTGCACCGCCCGTGGCTGTTCCCGCCGGACGACCCGCGTGCGTACGCCGCTTACGCGAGCCGGCTGATCGAGGACCCCACCAAGGTGGGCTTCCTCGTCTGCGAACGCACAACCGTGGACGGCAACGCGGCGGGGAGCGGTCCCATCGCGGGCTTCATCAACATCAACAACATCGTCGGCGGTGCGTTCCGCTGCGGCGCGCTGGGATACGGGGCGTTCGCCCACGCCGCGGGGCGTGGCCTGATGAGCGAGGGGCTCGATCTGGTGCTGCGGTACGCCTTCGGGCCGCTCGGCCTGCACCGCCTGGAAGCGAACATCCAGCCGGACAACAAGGGCTCGATCGCCCTTGTCCGCCGGGCCGGATTCCGGCTCGAAGGCTTCTCGCCGGAGTTCCTCTTCATCGACGGGGCGTGGCGGGACCACGAGCGGTGGGCGATCACAGCGGAGATGCTCGCCCCGGGCCTTTGACCCGAAAGGCCAGGGTCCTGTCGTCCCTGATCCGCCGGACACGCCTCAGAGCCTGTCGGGTGACCTTCGATCGGATAGCGGACGCGGCATGGTGCGTGCGATTCCAAGGCGCCGAGATGGCCTCGGATGGGGTCTCCCCTGCTCGAACGAAGCTGAGAGCTCGGGGAAGGAGCTACTAGGGCATTTCGGCAACGCCGGAAGCGTGCGTGCCAGGGCGTGGCCGCCCGATCAGAGGTCACCCGACAGGCTCTCAGGCAGGCACGGTTCCCCCGAGCGCCGCGGACACCACGGCGCCGGGCTCCGGCCCGGCCTGCACGACCACGGCTCCGTCGGGATCCCAGACACCGGAACCGCCGGACGTCTCCGGATACGTACCACTGGCCCCCGCCGAGGTGGCCAGCACCACCCACACCCCGTGAGCGAGCGCCCGCTCCCTCATGTGCCCGTCACGCCGGGCCGCCGAATCGGGGCCCACGCCGTAGAGCGTGCCGGCCACATACGCGTCGATGCCCAGCGCGGCGGTCTCGGCCGCGTGCTCCGGGACGGCCGCGTCGTAACACACCGCAAGCCCCAGCCGCACGCCGTCGATCACCAGGACCTCCGGCTTCTCGCCCGGGGCAAAGCGGTCGAACTCCTCGCCGTGCAGCCGCATTTTCCGGTAGACGACCCGTGCACCCTCTCCCGTGACGGCCAGTACGGCGATGTACTCACGCCCGTCCGCCTCGCGCACCGGGGCCCCGACCAGGGCCGTCGCTCCGGTGGAACGGCACGCGGAGACGATCGGCCGGAGACGGGCGTCGTCGGGCGAGATGGCCGGGGCGGTGAGGTCGTAGCCCGTCAGCGACAGCTCCGGGAAGACGACCAGCCGCGCCCCCGCGCCCGTGATCGCCTCCGCGTGGGCCGTGGCGTTCGCGGCTATATCGAGGTGGAGACAGGAAGGCTGGGACACAGCGACGATGAGGGGTGCGGGCATGTACTACTCCGAAGCGATCGGTCGGCAGAGCTGTCCAGGCATGGACCACTGGACGTACTTGTAGGTCAACGGTGCGAACATGGTCACGCGCAGCGTATAAGGAACAGGGCAGCATGATCCGCCGCTGCATCATCTGCACGATGTCGGGTTCCAGCAGCAGGAACCGATGGACGAGCGTGCGTTCACCACGTCAGGATGGCGGATGCTGGGCGCGATGCGAGAAGAGAGGGCGTCCCGTCCCGGCGGGGTGGGTAGGAACCGATATGCAGGGAAGATCACAAGGTGAGGTCCTTACCCGTGCTGTAGGGGAGTTCTCGTGAGGCAGACGTCTGCAAGCGCACGCACCGAGACCGCAGGCCGGGTCGTCCCAGCGGACGGCGAGCAACGGTTTGCCACCCCTGCGGTGCAGATCCCCGGACCCTCGCTGCTCAACCCCGGGCTGCCGCACGTGGAGCCGCACGTCATGGCCTGGGCACAGAAAGTGGAGCTGCTGTCTGCGGAAGCGGCTGAGCAGGCCCGCAGGGAGCGTCATATTGCCTTCGCCGGACACGTCTGGCCGTGGGCACCCCCGGAGAGGCTGGCAGAGCTGTCTCGCCTGGCCCTGTGGATGTTCGCCGTCGATGACCGCAGCGACGCCCGCGGGGACGATTCCGGAGCGGTCGACACAGAACTGCAAGCCATGATGCGCATTGTCACCTGCGCACAGGATGCTGTGCCCGAAAAGGCGCCGGCGACCTTACGCGTCCTGGCAGAGGTTGTGCCCCGGTTGGCCGATCACATGAGCCCCGCGTGGAGCGACCGCTTCCGCCGGCATCTGGCGGAATGGATACACACCAACAGGGACATGATCCGGCGCCGGACCGAAGGCGGCATACCCACCCCCCAGGCCTACGTCGCGTGGCGCCGGGTCTCCGGAGCGGTCGGCTGGTGCTTCGACCTCACCGAATACGCAGAGCACGCGGAACTCACCGAGCTGGTGTGGTCCTCGCCGGCCTGCCGTCGGCTGCGGGATACCGCCGCCGACGTCATCTGCTGGACCAACGACCTGTTCTCCCTGGGCAAAGAACTACGCACCGGCGAAACCAGCAACCTCGTCCTGATACTGCAGCACCATCACCACTTGACGCTGCAGGACGCTGTCAACGAGGTACACCGCCGGCTCTCCTGGCGAATCACCGAACTGTCTGCCGCGATAGCCAGTCTGCAGACAACCGCCCTCGCCATGAACCTGACGGTGCAGGAGCAGGCCTCAGTTGACCGATACGTGGACGGCATCCGCGCATGGGCTCGTGGGTTTCTCGACTACTGCCAGGAATCGGCCCGGTACGCCGAGGCCCCCGTTCCCCCGGCAAAGGGCAGGACCGTGGAGGGCCCACACCTGATTCATGACACTCGCGGCAGGGCCGCGGTTGTGAGCGAGGAGTACTGACACAGAAGTGAGAGGCCGGCGCGTCGGTTCGGGAACCGGCCGTAGGGGTGCAGCGCCAATGCAGGGTGCGGTGAGGCCTGTGCTGGAAACGTCTCGGGGCAGGTGTCGGCGTCCCCGCGGACCTCGACACGCCCGCCGCATCCCGCACGGAGGAGGGCGCCGGCGCGTGCCGCCACGGCCCCGTCAGCCCTGCTCTGCGGCGCCCGCTCCGCGCTGCGCCGAAGTGCGCCGCCCATGCAGCCGCAGTCCCGCCTTGGCCATCTCCGCACGGCCTCGCTCTGCGAGATGGTCGGCACCACACCGGTCCGCCAGCTCGACACCCTCGAACAGCAGCTCAGCTGCCCTGTCGGTACGGCTGCCGCGCCCGAGCTCCGCGCCGAGGTCGATCAGCGCTTCAGCGTATGCGTGCCGGTTGGGGGACCGGCTCAGTACCTCCGCCGCGCGCTCCCGCAGGGACAGCGCCTGCCCGTCCTCGGCCACCGCCGCGCTGAAGCGCAGCGCCTCACCGATGGCGGTGGGCGTGCCGTAGTGCTCTGCCCGGCGCAGCATTTCCGCCGTGAGGGCGCGGGCGCGCCGGGGGTCCTCCTCGGCGACGGCGATGGCGAGGTGTCCCGCCCAGGGACACCAGGTCGGGTTGAGTACGCCCTTGGCCTCCAGCCGTTTCCCGGCGGCGGTGAGTTGGGTCACGGCCTCCTTGCGCAGACCACGGGCGAGAAGCAGCCGTCCGTAGACCGTCTGGGAGTCGGGGAAGACCACCGCGTTCGGGTAGGGGGGCGCGAAGTCGTACGTCCTGGCGACGCGAAGCGCCTCCTTGACGCGGCCCCCGGACAGTAGGACGTCCAGCAACAGCCCGACGGCGTACCATTGGGCGGGCACCCGGGGGCCCACCCGCTCGGCCAGGCGCACTCCCTCACGCGCGCATTCCTCTGCCTTGACAAACATCCCGCGCCGGAACCAGACCAGGCCGAGGAGAGTGAAGCCGAAAGAGAGGTGGGCACCGCTCCACCCGACCTGCTTGCACTCGGTGATGGCCGAACTGAAGAGTTCCTCCGCGCGGTCGCACTCGTCGACGTACATGTAGCTGAGCGCGGTGAGGCTCGGCAGTTCAAAGCCCCAGTCCGGGTCGGTGTAGCTCAGTCCCAGGGCGCGTGCGGCGATGGTCAGCGTGCTCGCGGCCGGCTCCCCGCGCAACATCGCGTCCCAGGTTCGAATGCACAGCAAGGCCCGTTCCTCGATGTCCTTTCCGGGCAAGTGCTCGGCAAGCCGTGCAAGCCGGCGGGAGCGGACGGACGCCTGCGTCTCGTGCGCGTCGAAGACCAGCCACAGATAATGCGCTGTCTGCAGGCGCAGCCGCGCTCGGGAGGTCTCCGCCTGGGCGGCCTCGGCGCCCGCGACGGCGGCCGCTCTGGCGAGCTGGTCGTTGTGGGCGAACGCCTGAGCCAGCCGGAAGGTGGCGTCCTCCCTGAGTGCAGGGTCCAGGAAGGGCTGCTCCAAGGCCGCCGTGAGGTGGTTGACTGTGGTGGCCGGGGCAGTGAGCAGTGCAGAGCAGCCGAGTTCGTAGAGCACGCCCGCGCGATCCTCAGGCGCCGGCGGTTCGCGCAGCGCACGTTCCAGACAGCGTCGAGCCGCGTCGGGCGCGCCCAGACGGAGATTCTCGCGCGCAGCAGCGCGCAGTTGCCGGACGGTGTGCGGGTCGTCCTCGGGATGGGTCTCGAGCAGATGCCGAGCGGCGGCTGTGACGCCCAGGCCCGCTTCGGCCACCGCCCAGGCGGCCTGACCGTGCAGCGCGGTGCGGACAGCCGGCGGGATGGCCTGGTACACAGCGGTGGCGATGAGCGGATGGATGAACTCGAGTGTCCGGGTGCCGGTGAGAATACGGGCGACGCGCAGCCGGTCCACGGCGTCCTGGGCCTCGGCGGGTGGCAGCCCGGCCACTGATGCGGCCAGTTCCGGGGAGATCTCGGTACCCAGCACTCCGGCGGCCCAGGCAAGCCGGACAGCGGCATGGCCGAGGCTCTCCAGCCGTTTGACCAGTCCGGTGCCGCGGGCGCTCGCGCCGAGTTCACGCAGCAGGGGAACCGACTCCGCGTCCGGGGCGAGGTTGCGGTCCTGGACCTTGGCGACGAGCTCGACGGCCTCGTAGGGGTTGCCGCCGGTGACCAGCCAACACTCGCGGCAGAAGAGGTCGTCGGCTCCCGCTCCGAGCGAACTTCGCACCAGTTCGGACACCGCCTCCGGGCTAAGGGCGTGCAGCGCGATCGGGCGTGTGCTGCGGCCGTCGACCAGTTCGCGGAACGTCTGGGCCTCGGTGGGCACTTCGTCCGGGCGGTAGCCGAGGACCACCAGCACGGGAAGTTCCTGCACTCTCACTGCGAACGCAGCGAGCCAGGCGAGCGACTCCAGATCACCCCAGTGGGCGTCGTCGAGGACGATCACGACCGGTGCCCGGCGCACGGCCAGCTGGGTGACGACCCAGTCCAGACCGTCCCGGACGCCCTGCGGGTCCGGGACGGCGATACCGGTCTGCTGAGCGAACAGACCTACGGCCGGGCCGGCGATCTCGTACCACCCGCCGAAGATCTCGCGACGCTCGGCCTCGGTGCAGGAAGCGAGGACGGGCTGCAGCAAGTGGCGTACGACATGGAAGGGGACGGTATGCTCCTGCTCACTGCCTCGGGCGGACAGCACGGTGCAGCCGCGGGCAGCGGCGATGCGCCGGATCTCTGCCAGCACGGTCGTCTTACCCAGTCCGGCGGCGGCGCTGAAGAACAGCAGCCCGCCGTGCTTGCCTTCGCCGTCCCCGACGCCTGCGCAGATCTCCTCCACTGCATTCCGAGCAGCGGTCACCGCGTTTTCGCGCTCGTACAGGGGCTTACCCACCCGATCGCGTCCGCCCACGACGGTGGTCCTCTTCGTGCGGTGCCGTTCCGACACTCCGTTCCCCCTGATCGGCCGGTATGCCGGGAAGCATAGCGAAGCGCACACATACACGGCAGAGTTGCGGGGGAATTGGACGGACCGTGCTTTCCTTGCCGCGCTCCTCCACCTCGGGCCTGGGGAGCCCAAGCTACGGCAACTGCACCTGAATCCCTTACGACCTCACCCGCGATTGGGTTCGGGGCGTGCTGGTCTGGCGGTTCGGCTGGTGGGTGATCAGCAGGCGGCGTCGCCGGCGAGGACGAGGTCGGTGCTGTGCACGCGGCGGGTGGGCCTCTTGGCAGCGCGGTCGGAGATCAGGGCGGCGATGGCCCGCTGGGTCTCGGGGAAGGTCTCGCGGCGTCCGGTGAACCGCCTCATCGGGGCCCACTGCCGCAGCTCGGCGTTGGTGTGTTCGACGTAGATCCGGGCCGAGGACTGCCGTCGCCTCGCCTCGCGCCAGGCGTACTTGTCGCCATCGCAGGTGTGAACGCCCTCTCTGCCGCTCAGGACCAGGCTGCAGGATCACGCGGCGGTGGCGCGGCAAGGGAACCTGATCCGGGTCGTCGACGTCTACTTGGCGCGAATGTTGTCGACTCGGGCAAGGACAACTCGACACGAGGGGACATCCTCGCTCTTCGCAGCATCTACTGAGGGGGACACGCATGAGCTGGACCGAGCGATCTGCGGGCGTGCTACTGGCGGCGGCGATGGTGATGTCAGCAGCCGCGTGCACGGCCGACAGCAGTAGCGGTGGGGAGGGATCGGCTTCCTGCGTCAACCGGTTCACCTACCAGGACCGGTCGTATCGGGACGTGGCGAACGTGGACTTCACGGTCGGGAAGAAGCTTGGCGCCGCCACCAAACCACCCTGCGAAGACACCGGCGGCCAGGACAAGGACGAGGAGCCGGCAACGACGGAGACCGCCTACGAGGTGGACGGCATCTCTCCCAAGGTGGCCATCGCCATCGGGGACGCACCTGAGGAAGTCACGTTCTTCGCCGCTTACTCCGGCTCGGAACTCCCGCCCGAGGTGGAGAAACTGATCGATGGCTCCTGATGCGGCCTCGGCGCCCATAGCGGCTTCGAAGAGAGAGAACGGACGGTGACTCAGCGGCGACGTTCGTCGCGGGATACCAGCCGGTGACGCACTGCTCCAGCGCACCGCACTGCCCCAACCGCTCAGGGGCCAACTGTTGTGCGGCACCCTCCACATGCCGCGTCATCGGAGATTGACGTGCACGCGTCTTGACTGGTGGTCGCTGTCGCACGCACCGTTGCTGGGCCGTTCTTTCCAAGGGGGTTACGTGAACAGCAAGTTGCTCGGTGCGTGTACGGCCCTGGCCCTCTTCGCTGTGGTGGGCGCCCTGCCGGCGCCTGCCTCCTCCGAGCCGCTGCCGACGCGAGCCCTGCCGCTGGGCGCCGTCGACTTGACCGAGACCCGCAGCACACGGACGCTGCAGCCTGGTGTCACCCTCACGCGGATCGTGCGCGGTGCCGACGCCCCGGCGCTTGCGTGGACGGTCGAGGTTTCCATACCCGGCGGTGCCACCTCGCCGGACCCCGACGCGCCGCCGACGGCGCTGAAGGACCGGGCGAGCGCCGACGAGCTCGCTGCCGACTTGCAGGGGGACGGCTTTGACGCCCGGGTCGAGAAGGTCACGACTCCGGCGGTCGCCGACTACGCCGGTGGAACGCTTGGGTGGCGGGTCCGGGTCGGGCAGTTCGAGTCGCAGTCCGCCGCGACGGTCGAGCGCACCCGGCTGAGAGGGTCCGGGTACGCCGGGTCCGCCATGTACACCGGCTGGGACGGTAACCCGGCGGACCGTGGCCCGTGGCGGATCGACGTGCTCACCATCGACCCGGACCGGTTCCGCGGCGGGCTCAAGGCGTCGTACGGTCCCGATCTGGAGAACCGCGAGAAGACCAGCGAGCTAGCGGCCGCGGGCGGCGCGACCGCAGCGGTCAACGCCGGGTTCTTCGTCCTTGACCCGAGCGCCGGAGCACCGGGCGATCCGGCCGGCGTCGGCGTCTACGACGGCCGACTGTTGAGCGAGCCGGTGAACGGGCGCCCCGCCCTGATGATACGCGACTCCGGCGCACACAGCGGGGTCGCCCGGCTCACCTGGAAGGGACGAGTCGCCGGCAGGGACGCGTCGCAACCCCTGGACGGCATCGACCGTGTACCGGGCTTGATCAGGAACTGCGGCGGCACCGCCGACGACACTCCGACCTCGCTTCCCCTGCACGACGTAACCTGCACCGACCGCGACGAACTCGTCGCCTTCACGCCTGACTACGGTCGGCAGACGCCGCAGGGCGACGGCCTCGAGGCCGTACTGGACACCCGCGGACGGGTTCGCGAGCTGCGCTCACCACGCGGCGGACCGCTGCCGGTCGGCGGCAGCTCCGTGCAGGCGACCGGCACCCGCGTCGCCGAGCTGGCCGCCCTGGCGCAGGTCGGCCGACCCCTGCGCGTCGAGGGTACGTTGCGGGACGGCAGCGGCCGCAAGGTCTCCCCGTCACTGGCGACGAGCATCCTCAACGGCGGCCCCGAACTGGTCCGCGACGGACGGCTGCACGTCACGCCTGCCACCGACGGGATGGTGCAGCCCGGCAACGCGAGCTTCTACTACGGCTGGGTGCACAAGCGCAATCCACGCACGCTGGCTGGGGTGGACGCTGCCGGCAGGACCGTGGTCGTCACCGCCGACGGACGCAGCACGGATGCGCTCGGGCTGAGCATCCCCGAGAGTGCCGCCGTCGCCCGGGCACTCGGCCTGCGCGACGCGGTCAATCTTGACGGCGGCGGGTCGACCACCATGGTGGTCGACGGAGAAGTGATCAACGAACCGTCCGACGCGGCCGGTGAACGCCCCGTCGGGGACGCACTGCTGATCCTGCCCCACCGGGACTGACCCAGCCCGGTCCGAGAACGCCCGAGCGGGCGACCACCGACCGCCAGGAGCCGCCATGACCGCCATCCCGATCCGCCGGGCCCGCCTCCTGCTCGTCCTTGCCGCGCTGCTGCTCACCCTGGCGTCGATTCCGCCGGCGCTCGCCACCGCGTCGACAGTGTCACCTGCCGGGAAGGTGGGCGGGTTCGATCCCTCGTCCCGGGGTGCCGAGGTCGTCGCGGTCACCCAGGTCGGCGACCGGCAGCTCGACTTGTCGGTCCGTTCACCGGCCCTCGGCGGCCGGACGGTGAACGTACGTCTGCTCACGCCCGACGGCTGGGACCCGGGCGCTCGGACCGGGCGCTGGCCGACCCTCTGGCTGCTGCACGGCTGCTGCGGGGACTACACGTCGTGGACCAGCCGGACCGACGTCGCGCGGACCGACGCTCTGCGCGACGTCCTCGTGGTCATGCCGGAGGCAGGCTGGAACGGCTGGTACAGCGACTGGTGGAACCACGGCCAGGGCGGTGACCCGGCGTGGGAGACCTTCCACACCAAGGAGCTGCGCCTACTCCTCGAGCACGACTGGGGGGCGAGCAGAAACCGCGTCGTGGCGGGACTTTCGATGGGCGGCCAGGGCGCGCTGCTGTATGCCGCCCGGCACCCCGGGATGTTCAAGGCGGCCGCGGCGTACTCCGGCTCCGTGCACCCGCTGCTCAACGACGAGTCGGTGAACCGCATCATGGGGTTCTTCGCCGGTCAGGGCAACGACCCGCTGAGGGTCTGGGGCGACCCGGTTGCGCAACGTGATGTCTGGGCGGCCCACGACCCGTTCCACCTGGCCAAGCGCCTCAAGTCGATCCCCGTCTACCTGTCGTGCGGTGACGGCACCACCGGCCCCTTGGACCCGCCGGGCAGCACGAGCGCGCTCGAGGCGGACTTCAACAGGCAGAACCAGGCACTCGCGAGCGAGCTCGAACGCAGGGGCGCGAAGCACGTGACCACCAACTTCTACGGACCCGGGACCCACGGCTGGGCTTACTGGCAGCGTGAGTTGCACTCCTCGCTACCGATGCTGCTGCAGGCCCTGCGGGCCGACGGCTGAACGGCCATGTGCCGAGATCATCCGCCAGGGCATCCCCGCCGCGTCATGGCCAACCGGGTCCGGGACGAGTCCCTTTTCTCTCGCACCTCTGACGCGTGATCAATGTCGTCGCGGACACGCCCGGACTGCTTGCGGTGCTCGAGAAACTCGGCAGCGAGGTCGGCAACCTGACCGAGCACATCAAGCTCAGCCAGAAGTGAGCGAGCACGTGGAGGGAGGTCACCGCGTTGGTCACGTGCTGCGACGACGGTGAGGTGCTGACGCAGGCCGCGCGGCGGGCTGCCCTTCGAAACCGCTGAACGCCGACTCGCGGAAGGCTCCGTCCTCGCACTGTGCCCCGCCGGCCACCTCCAGGCACCGGACCAGGATGCCGGCGCCGGGCTCGACCAGCTGTCCCGCAGCACGGCCGGCCCCGTACGACCGCTCGAGCGGGACCACGTCGCGGTCACGCGCTGGGCCGACCGCGCCTGCCTCGCTGCCCTGATCCGACACTGCCCAGGGCGCTGCGACGGCACCGCCCGGTCACGCCCGGGACGATTCCGCGGTGGCACCGCCGACCGGTGACGAGGAAGGGGAGCCACTCGACGAAAGAGAGGCCCACCATCGACTCCTCATGGCCACGTGGTGGACGTAGCAGCTCCTTCGATGAGATCCGCCGCTTGGCGCAGGCCGTCCCGGCGGCGGATCTCCTCGCCCACACCGGCCAGCCGCTCCCGCAGAGCGTTGTCCGCGAGCAGCCGCTCCACCGTCCCTGTCAGTTCCCCGTCCGTGAAGCGGTAGGTGTCCAGCCGGACGCCGAAGCCCAGCTCGTCCATCCGCTGCGCGTTGTCGTACTGGTCCCAGAACAGTGGCAGCAGCACCATCGGCTTGCCGAAGTGGAGGGCCTCGGTCGTCGTGTTGTTGCCGCCGTGCGTGATGACGAGATCGACGAGCGGCAGGATCGACGTCTGCGGCAGGAACTCGGCGCCCCACATGTTCGGCGCGAGCTCGATCTCCTCGTGCAGCGGGCCCTTGGACACGATGTAGCGGTGCGGGGTCCCGGCCAGCAGGCCGATGATCCGCCGCATCAGCGCCACGTCCGCCGAGCCGAGCGAGCCCAGCGAGAAGTAGACCAACGCGCCGTCGCCGTTCCGCAGTTCGGCGGGCAGCTCGAACTTCTCGTCCGTCTCCCGCACCGAGGAGTCCAGCCGGTGCCAGGCCGGGCCGAGCGCGCGCTCGTAGTCCGCGACCTCCGCGTACACGTAGAGATTCGTGCCGCCTTCGTGGATGAAGTCCAGCTCGGGCAGGGCTGGAGCTCCCTGCTCCATCACCCACGCGTTGAACGCCTCCCAGAGCGCGCCGTGCGAGCGGTCGTAGGCCTCTCGGAACTCCGCCCAGCCGGTGCGGTCCGCCGACGGATAGCCGGAGAAGACCGGGGGAACGCCGCCCGTCCTCAGCTCAAGGGGGTTGCAGGACATGATGCGTACGAAGGGCTTGCCGGCGGTCAGCAGAGCGGGGAAGGAGACGACGTTGTCCTCGACGATCACATCGGGGCGGACCCGTTCGATGATCTGCCGAAGCTGCGGCTCGCAGTACTTGACGCCCGCGATGAGCTCCTCCCAGACCGGCTTGATCCACGTCTCCAGCTGCTCGATGGTCGGCTTGCGGAACTCCGGGGCGGTGTCCCGGATGAAGTCCTTCCAGAACTGACCCGCGTCCTGCCCGCCTTCGGGTGCGGGCGCGAGGTCGACCAGGTCCTCCTCGAAGCCGAGCGCCGTGAGCTTCCCCTGCCAGGATGCCTCGGCGGCGAAGACGACGCGATGGCCGCGGCGGCGCAGGACATCGCCGATGCCGACGCAGTTGTTGGTGGGTCCGTACGCGCTCTCCGGAACGAACAGGACGGTGAGCCGGCGCTCTGTCATGGATCTTCCCCTACGATCGGTCCGGCAGGAATGTGGACGGCGGCCTCCGGCGGCCAGGAAAGCGAGACCCGCTCGCCGGACACGGCACGGGACGGACCCTGGACGGCGACGAGTACCGATTGGTCCAGGTGCGGGACGCGCACGGCGAGGTGTGACGTACCGCCGTGGAAGCTGACGTCGACGACCGTGCCCGTGAGCCGGCCGCCCCCGCCGTCGTCGTCGCCGTGGCAGTCACCGTCGCCGATGTGGATGCGCTCCGGGCGTACGGCCGTGATGCCGTCCGGGCCCGGAAGGAGATTGTTCGCGCCGACGAAGCCCGCGACGAAAGCGGTGCGCGGGCGTTCGTACAGCGCCACCGGTGCATCGGTCTGCTCGATGCGGCCCGCGTTCATGACGGCGATCCGGTCGGCGAGCGACATCGCCTCCTCCTGGTCGTGCGTGACCACGAGGAAGGTGATGCCGACCTCGTCCTGCAGCCGCTTCAGTTCCAGCTGCATCTGAGCCCGCACCTGCTTGTCGAGCGCGGACAGCGGCTCGTCGAGCAGCAGCAGACGGGGCCGCTTCACAATCGCGCGGGCGAGCGCGACACGCTGGCGCTGTCCGCCGGAGAGCTCGTGCGGCCTGCGGCGGGCGTACGCGGTCAGGCCGACGGTGGCCAGGACCGCGTCGACCCGTTCCCGTACCTCACGGCGCGGCAGCCTTTCCCGCTCCAGCCCGTACGCCACGTTCCGCTCGACCGACATGTGCGGGAAGAGCGCGAACGACTGGAACATCAGATTGACCGGGCGCCGGTGCGGTGCCACGGTCAGCAGGTCCTTCCCGTCGAGCGTGACCGTGCCCGCGTCCGGGGTCTCGAAGCCGGCAAGGATACGTAACAGGGTCGTCTTGCCGCAGCCGCTCGGCCCGAGCAGTGCACAGAACTCGCCCTCGCCGATGTCCAGCGAGACGCCGTCCAGCGCTCGCGTCCGCCCGAAGCGGTGGTCGATCCCCTTGATCTCGATCACTTTGTCGCCTCCGGAGCACCGGGGTCGGTCGTACGGGTGAGCCGCTGTGCGGCCACGACGGCGGTGAAGCTGACCGCCAGCAGCAGTGTCGCCAGCGCGTTGATCTCCGGGGTGACGCCGAAGCGGACCATCGAGTACACGACGACCGGGAGCGTCGGTTCGGTCGGAGCGGCGGTGAAGAACGCGATGACGAACTCGTCGACGGAGAGCGTGAAGGCGAGCAGCGCCCCGGCGGCGATGCCCGGCGCGAGGGACGGCAGGGTGATGCGGACGAACGTCGCAGGCGGCGTCGCCCCCAGGTCCCGGGATGCCTCCTCCAGTGAGGGATCGGTGTGCGCCAGCCGGGTCCGTACGAGTGCGGCGACGAAGGCGGTGCCGAAGACGGTGTGCGCGAGCAGCACGCTGTGCAGGCCGAGAGTGAGCTGGACAGCTGCGTAGAAGACGAGCAGGCCGATGGCGAGCAGCAGATCGGGGACGACGGCGGGGAGCAGGGTCACCGCCTCCAGCAGCCGTGAACGGTTGTCACGGCCCGCGCCGACCGCGAGCAGGGTGCCGAGGACGGTGGACAGCGCCGCGGACCCCGCCGCGACGATCAGGGTGTTGACGAGCCCGTGCAGGATCTCGTCGTCGCCTGCCAGCTCGCCGTACCAGCGCAGGCTGAACCCCTCGAAGGCGTACGGAGAGCCGCCCGCGCTGAACGACATGGCGACGAGGACGACGACAGGCGCGTAGAGGAAGACGTACGTCAGCCAGAACGGAAGGCGTGTCAACAGCCGGTTCGGGGTGTTCGTCATCGGGTTGCGTACCTCCTCGCTGCCCACGCCTGCGCGAAGAGCAACAACATCAGCACGGCCAGCAGCGCGAGCGCGAGCGCCGAGCCGAAGGGCCAGTCGCGTGCCTTGAGGAACTGGTCGCGGATGAGGTTGCCGACCATCACCGACCGTCCTCCGCCGAGCAGTTCGGGGACGACGAAGTTCCCGAAGCTCGGTACGAAGACGAAGAGGCAGCCAGTGAGGGCCCCGGGGAGGGTGAGGGGAAGCGTCACCGTACGGAAGGTGGTCCACGGCCCGGCGCCCAGATTCGCGGCGGCCTCGCGCAGTTGCGGATCGAGCCGGCTGAGGGACGCGTACAGCGGGAGGATCATCAGTGGCAGATACGCGTACAGCAGTCCGATGACGACGGCGGCGTCGGTGTACAGGACGTCCACCGGGCCCAGGCCGATCGCGCGCAGCGCCTTGTTGAGCCAGCCGGGGCCGCTCAGCAGCACGATCCAGGCGTAGACGCGGATGAGGAAGCTGGTCCAGAAGGGCAGGACGACGGCGATCAGGGCGATCGTCTGCCGGCGGCGCGGGAGGTCGGCGATCACGTACGCCGTCGGATAGCCGATCAGGAGGGCGAGGACGGTGGTGAGGGCGGCGATCCAGGTGGAGTGGAGGACGACGTCGGCGTAGAGGGGGTCGGCGAGGCGGGTGAGGTTTTCGGTGGTCGGCTCGTACACGACGCCGCCGAAGCGGCCGCGCCGGAGAAAGGCGTAACTCAGCACCAGGCCCAGAGGGATGACCATGAGGACGGTCAGATAGGTCAGGCCGGGCCCTGCCAGCGGCCACCGCTTCATGAGCCGGCGGCTACCTCGGTCGACAGTCGGGTGTACTTCGTGGCCGCCTCGCCGACATCGACGATGGACTCGCCCTTCAGCAGCTCGGCCGGGGTCATGCGCAGTGGTGTGTTGGCCTCGACCACTTTCGGGTCGAGCTGTTCCATCGCGGCCTTGTTGGGCACCTTGTAGAGGATGTTCTCGGCGGCCCAGCTGTGGATCTCCGGATCGAGGATGTAGTTGATGAGGGCGTGCGCGGCCTCTTTGTTCCTGGAGGACTTCAGCACGACCATCGTGTCGACCCAGAGGTCGCTGCCCTCCTTCGGGACGGTGAACTCGATCTTCGGGTCGCTGGTCGGGCACCAGCCGTCCCACGCCTCGGCCATCGCCGACTCGCCCTTGGTCAGCCGGTCACCGAAGGTGGTGTCGTCGTAGGCGAGCAGGTTTTTCTTGGCATCGAGGAGCAGGGCGCGGGCGGCGGCGAATTCCTGGTCGCTGGTGGTGTTGACGGAGTGCCCGAGCACCTTGAGCGCGGGGAGGGCCAGCCAGCGCTCGGTGGTCATCATCGTGACCTTCTTCTTCAGCGCGGGCGGGGGCTTGAGGAGGTCGTTCCAGCTGGTCGGGGGCTGCTTCACGAAGTCGGTGCGGTAGCAGATCCCGGTCGTCCCCCAGGTGTAGGGGACGGAGAAGGTGTTGCCCTTGTCGTAGGCGAGCTGCCGGGCCTCGGGGTAGAGGTTCTTGAGGTTCGGGATCAGGTCCGCGTGGATGGGCTCGATCAGTCCGGCCTCGTTCAGGGCCTGGGCGTACTGGCCGGAGACGAAGGCGACATCGACACCGCTGTGGCTCCCTGCCGTGCCGCCGACCGTCAGCTTGGCCATGATCTCTTCGTTGGTGGCGTGGTGCGCGATCTTCACCGGGACGCCGAGGTCCTTCTTGACCCGTTCGGGGAGGTCCTCGGGGCTGTAGCCGTCCCAGATGGAGACCGTGAGGGACTGTTCGGTGATGTCGGCCTTCGGGTCAAGTGCGTCCGGGCCGTTGCTCCGGTTGTCGCCTTCTCCGCAACCGGTGAGCAGTAACAGGGCAAGGCCCGTAACCACCGCACTCACCGCACGCATGCCTCTCATATCGCAACTCCCCCCACCTAAGCCCCAGTTGCAGCGTGAGTCTCGCATCACGCCGCATCTTGCACAATGGGGCGTCGGTCGGGGCACGTCAGGCGGGCCGGACGCCAGACCGACGGGCCGGAGCAAGCCCCACGAAGCAGGCAGAACCGTCTGATCAGTACGGATGAGATGATCGGCAGGCGCAGGGCCACACCCACCGGGCCGGCGTTCAGTGCAGGCCGGCCTGCGGCGCGGGAGTGTCGTCGAGGAAGCCGCCCGACTGGTGCTGCCAGAGCTTCGCGCAGGCGCCGTCCGACGCGAGCAGCTCCTGGTGCGTGCCCTGCTCGACGATCCGACCGCGGTCGAGGACTACGCGCCGGTCCATCGTGGCGACCGTACTCAACCGGTGCGCCACCACGAGCGCCGTCCGCCCGTCCATGAGCCGCCACAGCGCCTCCTGGACGAGGATCTCGCTCTCGGAGTCCAGGGCGCCGGTCGCCTCGTCGAGCAGCAGGATCGGCGCGTCGCGCAGGATCGCCCTGGCGAGGGCGACCCGCTGGCGCTGTCCGCCGGACAGCTCGCCACAGAGGCGGCGGACGCCGGAAACACTCCCCGCACACGGGACCGCCCCGGCCGCACGTGCGGCCGGGGCGGAACGGTCACCGCGGGCCTCGCGGTGAACGGGGGGCTGCCGTGGGCTAGCCCAGGGACGCGATGGCCTCGTTGAATGTCGCCGACGGGCGCATGACGGCCGACGCCTTGGCGGCGTCCGGACGGTAGTAGCCGCCGATGTCGACCGGCGAGCCCTGCACCGCGATGAGCTCGTCGACGATCGTCTGCTCCTGCTCGGTCAGCGTCTTGGCGAGACCGGCGAACGCCGCCGCGAGCTGCGCGTCGTCGGTCTGCTTCGCCAGCTCCTGGGACCAGTACATCGCCAGGTAGAAGTGGCTGCCGCGGTTGTCGATGCCACCCAGCTTGCGGCTCGGCGACTTGTCCTCGCTGAGGAAGGTGCCGGTGGCGCGGTCGAGGGTGTCGGCGAGCACCTGGGCGCGCGCGTTGCCCGTCGTCTGCGCCAGGTGCTCGAAGCTGACCGCGAGCGCGAGGAACTCGCCCAGGCTGTCCCAGCGCAGGTAGTTCTCCTTGACCAGCTGCTGTACGTGCTTGGGAGCGGAGCCACCGGCGCCGGTCTCGAACAGGCCGCCGCCGTTCATCAGCGGGACGACCGAGAGCATCTTGGCGCTCGTGCCGAGCTCCAGGATCGGGAACAGGTCGGTCAGGTAGTCACGCAGCACGTTGCCGGTGACCGAGATCGTGTCCTCGCCCCGGCGGATGCGCTCCAGCGAGAACGCGGTCGCCTCGACCGGCGACAGGATCTCGATCTGCAGACCCTCGGTGTCGTGGTCGGCGAGATACGTCCTGACCTTGGCGATGAGCGTCGCGTCGTGCGCGCGGTCCTCGTCCAGCCAGAACACGGCCGGGGTGCCGGTCGCGCGGGCGCGGGTGACGGCGAGCTTGACCCAGTCCTGGATCGGCAGGTCCTTGGTCTGGCACATGCGGAAGATGTCGCCGGCGGCGACCGTCTGCTCCAGCACCACGTCGCCGGAACCGTCGACGACGCGGACCGTGCCCGGGGCGGCGATCTCGAAGGTCTTGTCGTGGCTGCCGTACTCCTCGGCCTTCTGCGCCATCAGACCGACGTTCGGCACCGAGCCCATCGTCGACGGGTCGAACGCGCCGTGCGCCCGGCAGTCGTCGATGACGACCTGGTAGACGCCCGAATAGCTGCTGTCCGGCAGGACGGCCAGGGTGTCGGCCTCCTTGCCGTCCGGGCCCCACATGTGGCCGGAGGTGCGGATCATGGCCGGCATGGACGCGTCGACGATGACATCGCTCGGCACGTGCAGGTTGGTGATGCCGCGGTCGGAGTCGACCATCGCCAGGGCGGGACCTTCGGCGAGCTCGGCGTCGAAGGACGCCTTGATCTCGGCGCCCAGGTGAGGCACGCCGTCCAGCCCGTTCAGGATCGTGCCGAGGCCGTCGTTCGGCGACAGGCCGGCGGCGGTCAGCGCCTGGCCGTACTTCGCGAACGTCTTCGGGAAGAAGGCGCGCACCACGTGGCCGAAGACGATCGGGTCGGAGACCTTCATCATCGTGGCCTTCAGGTGTACGGAGAAGAGCACGCCCTCGGCCTTGGCGCGGGCGATCTGCGCCTCGAGGAACTCATGCAGGGCCGCCGCCCGCATCACGGACGCGTCGACGACCTCGCCCGCGAGCACAGGTACCGACTCGCGCAGGACGGTGGTGGTGCCGTCGTCACCGGCGAGTTCGATCCGCAGGGAGCCGGGCTCGACAATGACGGCGGACTTCTCGGTGGAGCGGAAGTCGTCGGCGTTCATCGTCGCGACGTTCGTCTTCGAGTCGGCCGTCCAGGCGCCCATGCGGTGCGGGTGCGTCTTGGCGTAGTTCTTCACCGACGCGGGGGCACGGCGGTCGGAGTTGCCCTCGCGCAGGACCGGGTTGACCGCGCTGCCCTTGATCTTGTCGTAGCGCGCGCGGACGTCCTTCTCCTCGTCCGTCTGCGGGTCGTCCGGGTAGTCCGGCAGCGCGTAGCCCTGCTGCTGCAGCTCGGCGATGGCCGCCTTCATCTGCGGGATCGACGCCGAGACGTTCGGCAGCTTGATGATGTTCGCGCCGGGCGTCCTGGCCAGCTCGCCGAGCTCGGCGAGAGCGTCATCGATGCGCTGGTTCTCGTCGAGGTGCTCCGGGAAGCCGGCAATGATCCGCCCCGCCAGGGAGATGTCGCGGTTCTCCACGGTGACCCCGGCCGTCGAGGCGTACGCCTCGATCACAGGCAAGAACGAATACGTCGCCAGGGCCGGGGCCTCGTCGGTGTGCGTATAGATGATGGTCGAGTCAGTCACCGGGTGCTCCGCTCCACGTCTGCAACATTGCTTGATATCAAGATATCCCGTGACCGCCGCCTGTTCGACAGGGCCCTGCCGACCGGGCGGCGGTCCGTGCAGATCATCTGTGGGCGGATCCAGGCAGTGGCCCCGACGGTCAGAGCGCCCACACACCCTTGGTGAGCGTGGTGATCCCACCGCCGAGTGCGAGCAGCAGGACGAGCAGTCGGGCCCGCTTCTCCGGCACCCGCTCAGCGAGTGCCTTCCCGATCAGGGCGCCCGCGCCAGGCCGGCGGCGATCTGGCCAGGTGCGCCGCGTCCGCTCATAGAGTTCCGACGCACAGACGATCAGCGGCGGGGATCCGGGCGGCCGATCCGGCGGCCGAGACCCCGCAGCCTTCGGCGCGGGCGCGCCCGACGCGGCCCGCGGTTCCCCGCGCCGGGCCGACGTCCTTCGTCGGGGTTCCGCCGCCAGTGATCGCCGGGCGACAGGATCGACGCCTTGCGTTCGGCCTGCGCCCGGATCTCGTGGTGCGCCTCGTGAGCAGTCACCCGGAACGCCTCGTCGTAGGAGGCCAGGGCTGCGGTGATCGCTGCGCCTGCGGTACCGCGGCGACGGACGCGGGACGCCAGCCAG
Organism: Streptomyces atratus; assembly: GCF_040655115.1. Lineage (GTDB taxonomy): Bacteria > Actinomycetota > Actinomycetes > Streptomycetales > Streptomycetaceae > Streptomyces > Streptomyces atratus_D. The sequence continues at coordinate 38,284 of NZ_JBFAJH010000045.1, forward strand.
GTGAAGAAGCCCATGACCGCGGCCAGGCCGCCGACGACCGCGAGGAGCGGCAGGAACGCATCCATGGGTCCGAGGCTATCCGGACTTCCGTGAAAGCACTGGTGCCCCGGAGACCGCCGGGGCACCAATGAATCGGGCGCGGGCGGGACGAGCGCCCGCCACGCGTCGTGTCAGTCGTCGATCGCCGCCCCGTACAGCGCGTCCAGGGACGGACCGCCGAAGGCGCTCGCCCCGTAGTTCCACGAACCGGAGGTCGTCACGCCGCCGGTGCCCGCGGAGAAGACCCAGACGTAGCCGTCGTTCGTGTTCTCGCCGGGCGCCGAGACGAGCAGACCGAAGCGGCCGTCGTCGTTGGGGTCGGTGAAGGAGACCTGGCCGCCGAACTTGTCGCCTTTCTCCACGGTGCCCGGGACCTTCGCGGTGCCCTGCGTCACCGACAGCGCACCGGTGGCGGTCAGCCCCCGGGCCGAGCCGCGCAGCACCGTGAAGGCACCCGCGTCCGCGACGCTGCCGACGTCCTCTCCGGAGATGCCGACCGCCAGGTCCGCGAATCCGTCCTTGTTCGTGTCGCCGATGGAGAGGTCGGTGCCGAAGCCGTCGCCCCGCTCGTTCGATCCCGGCACGCCGGGCGAGTTCTGGGTCCACCAGACGGGCGGGGTGCCCGGGCCCTTCTGGCCCGCGAGTCCGGCCGCGCTGCCGTAGTAGACGCCGACCAGACCGCCGGTCATGCTCGCGCCGCCGTCGTCCGGGCTGTGCGGCTCACCGGTGGCCAGGTCGTCGTATCCGTCGCCGTTGATGTCGCCGGAGGCGACGACGGGGCCGCCGCGTACCGCGGTGACCGGCAGCGGCTCGTCGTTGGAGGCGGTGCCGGGGAGGATGTACGACCAGCCGTACCCCGGCTCGTCGCCGACGCTGGTGCCGGAGACGACCAGGTCGGCGTAGCCGTTGTTGTCGTAGTCGCCGGTCGTCATCGACGCGGGCCGGATACCGGGCGCCTCGGCGGCGGACCCGGCGCGCGCCGTCTTCGACGGCGCGGAGAGCGTCGTACGCGACTTCTGTACGGGCTGCCGCGTCCGCGGGCCGACACTCTTCGTGCTGGGCTCGGTGGACGGCTCGAACTGGTACGTGGTCAGTCCGACGGAGTCCATGACCGCCAACAGGTCGCCCGGGGTGGTGTCGGAGAACCGGGCCGCGGCGAGCGAGGCGCCGAACTTGCCGCCGGCGGTGGGCTCGTCGGCCCGCAGCCAGTTGCTCACCGAACCGCTGAGGCCCTTCGGCGTGCCCCACAGAACGACGGCGCCGCCCGCGTTGGAGATGGTGCCGATGTCCTCGCCCGGGATGCCGACGACCGCGTCGTCGTAGCCGTCGCCGTCGAGGTCGCCGGTGGCCAGCGTCTTGCCGAAGGCGTCGCCGGCCTCGGCGGCGCCGGCCACGCCCGAGGTGTTCTGGCTGAAGGCCCTGACGTTGGAGGTGCCCATGCCCTTGGGCCCGCCGTACTGCACGGTGACCATGCCCGCGCCCTTGTGCCCGCCGACGGCCGCACCGGGAGCGCCGACGAGCACGTCGTCGTAACCGTCGCCGTTGAAGTCGGTGTTGCGGTCGTTGGCGTGGGTGCCGCCGGGGGTTCCGGCGTACGCGGACGGGGCCGCGGCGATGGCCGCCCCCGTCACGAGGAGAAACGATGCCGCGGCAACGGCGGCCGAGCGGTGCTTGCGCATGAGCGGCTCCTTGGCTCACGAAGGGCCGGGCTTGCTCGGGGGGCACGGGGGGTATCCGGAAAGGGCCCGTTCCTTGTCCGGTGTCGTGTTTGACAGCTCATGAGGCACAAGGGTTGTACGCAAGGTGTGCCCGGATTGCCGAAGAAGATCACTTCGGTGCCGTTCACGGGCGGTACGCCTGGGTCTGACGCATCGGCGGAAGGCCGAGCACCTGCGGTGGCTCCGGTCTGCTCGGGGCGGACGGGCGGTGCGCCCCCCGTCCGTCGGCCCATCTTCATCGGTCGGCTGCGAGCCGACGCGCAGCGCGTCGCCTTCGGGATCACGGTGACCGGGGCCGTCGGAGTTTCTCCCACCGGGCATCCACGAAATGGCACCGCTCAAGGGGAACACCCGCCCGGCTCGCAGTTGTCGCGGTTGCTGTATCCGTCGGCCAGGCCCTGAACGGGCTCGGCCTCGAACGCCGGACAGGCTGATTTCAGCGCGGTCCGGCGTTCGAGGAGGGGGGTCCGGGGAGGAGTACCAGCCAGGGGTGGGGGAGAGAGGACGGTTACTTCACCGACCCCGCCATCACCCCCTGCACAAAGTGCCGCTGGAAGGCGAAGAAGACAGCCACCGGCACGATCAGGGAAAGGAACGCCCCTGGCGCGAGCACGTCGATGTTGCTGCCGAACTGACGTATCTGCGACTGGAGTTCTACAGTGAGCGGCTGTGCGGAGCCGTCGGCGAACAACAGCGCGACGAGCATGTCGTTCCACACCCATAGGAACTGGAAGATCGCGAGGCTGGCGACGGCGGGGCGCCCGACCGGTAGCACGAGTCGTGTGAAGATGCGCCACTCGTTCCCGCCGTCCATGCGCGCCGCCTCCAGCATCTCCCGCGGCATCTCTGCGAAGTAGTTGCGCAGCAGGAAGATGGCGAACGGCAGTCCGTAGGACACGTGGAACAGGACGACGCCTGGAATCGTGCCGAACAGGCCCAGCTGTCCGAAGAGTTTGGCGACCGGCAGAAGTCCGATCTGGACCGGCACGACCAACAGCGCCACCACGACCAGGAAGATCGCCTCCCGGCCGGGGAACTCCAGCCAGGCGAAGGCGTATCCGGCGAGCGCTGAGATCACCACGACCAGGACCGTGGCCGGGACCGAGATCAGCACAGTGTTCCAGAACGCCTGCGTCATGCCGGCATTGCCCAGGAGCGCCGAGTAGTTGTCGAAGGACAGCCGTCCGGGGCTGGTCAGGCTCGTCCACCAGCCACCGTCGGCGTTGTCCTGCGCGGAGCGGAGCGACGAGAGGAACAGCCCGGCGAGCGGGGTGAGCCAGATCAGACCGACGACCATGAGGAACGCCTGCACCAGGCTGTTGGCGAGTCCTCGCCTGAGCGCGTTCACCGTTGACTCCTTCGGAAACGACGGACGTTCACGACCATGGCGGGGATCACCAGCAGCAGGAGCAGCACACCGAGGGCACTGCCCAGACCCTGGTTGTTGCCGCCGCCGAAGGACACCAGCCACATCTGGGTGGCGATCACGGTGGCGTCCTCCTGCACCGGGCCCGGCGCGATGATGTAGACGAGGTCGAAGACCTTCATCACATTGATCACCAGGGTCACGAAGACCACGGTGAGCACCGGCGCGAGCAGCGGCACGGTGATCCGACGGAAGACCTGCCACTCGTTGGCACCGTCCATCCGGGCCGCCTCCAGCGCGTCGCGTGGCAGGGCGGCGAGTCCGGCGCCGATGAGGACCATGGCGAAGCCGGTCCAGATCCACAGGTAGGCGCCGATGATCGCGGGCGTCACGAGCGTCGGACCGAGCCAGGAGACGCCCCCGTACGGTGGGGCGAAGTTCGAGGCGGGCAGCCGCACGGTGTACGAGCCGGGGTCGAGCCCGGAGAAGCGGAAGGAACCGTCGGCCGCCGTAGTGGTGCTCGCAACGGTCCTGCCCTCGCGCGCAGCCTCGACCTTCATGGCCGGCAGTCCGCTCTCCTGCCTGTCGACCTTGCCCGATTCCCCTCCTCCGCCGGGCGTGAAGTCCAGGTAGACAACACCCCGGAGCTCGTCCCCAGCCGCCTTCTGTCCGGCCGCCGTGTATGCGGGCTCCGCGTTCTTCGGCAGATCTTTGGGGAGCACGCCGACCAGACCGAGGCCGACCGTGTGGCCGGGGGATGCGGCGGCGGTCGTACGGTACGAGCCGTCGGCTCCCTTGGTGAGGCCCTGGCCGTCGCGGGCGCGGGCTGTCGGGTACGAGGATGTGCCCTTGAAGGCGTCATGGACGCCGACCACGGCGGCGTTCAGCACGCCCTTGTCGGGGTCCTCGTCGTAAGCGAGCCGGAAGATGATGCCGGCGGCCAGGAAGGAGACCGCCATGGGCATGAACAGCAGCAGCTTGAACGCAGTGGACCAGCGGATCTTCTCGACCAGTACGGCGAGGACGAGACCGAGCCCGGTGAGCAGCGTCGGCGCGACGACCACCCAGATGGTGCTGTTGCGGATGGCCTTGAGCGTGGCTGGGTCGCGGAACATCTCGCTGTAGTTGTCACCCCCCACGAACCGGGTCCCGGAGGCGTCGAAGAAGCTTCGGCCCACGGAGAACACCACGGGGTAGACGACGAGCGCGCCGAGCAGGAGCAGGGCAGGGAGGACGAAGGCGAGGGCGATGATCCGGCCGCGTCGCCTGGCGCGCCGCCTGCGGTCGGCCGTCGTGACGGTCGGGGGGCTCGCCCCCTTCACGAGGGTGGCGGTCATGGCGATCAGCCCCGGTATGCCTTGGCCGCCGCGATCTCCAGCTCGGCCGCGGTGGCCTTCGGGTCCGAGGGGTCGCGCAGGAAGTCCTGGAGGATCTTCCACTCGCCCGTGCCCTTGGTGCCGCCGAAGGCGGCCGGGGCCTGGTCGGACATGTCGAAGCGGACCGAATCCCCGGCGGCGACGAGGGACTTGGCGGTCTCGCGGGCGATGTCGTCGCTGTAGGAGGCGAGGTCGAGCTTCTTGTTCGGGGACAGGAAGCCACCGGCCTTGGCCCACACGGCGGAGGCTTCCGGGGTCGCCAGGTACTCCAGGAACTGCATGGCGGCCTTCTGGCTCTTGCCGTCCTTGAGGACCACGGCCGCGTCGCCGCCGCTGACCACCGGAGCCGTGCCGCCATCGACCGCGGGGAAGGGGAAGAAGTTCGCGTCCTGGCCGATCTTCTTGCCGAACTGGTCCTTGGCGACCCCGGCGACGAAGTCGCCCTCGTAGACCATGCCCGCCTCGGGCTTCGGGCCGAAGACCTTCTCGACGGAGCCCGGGAAATCGGTGTTCAAGGCACCCTTCTGGCCGCCCGCTATCAGCTGCTTGTCCTTGAAGAGCTTGCCGAGGGTGGTGAGGGCCGTCACCACCGTCGGGTCGGTCCACTTGAGCTTGTGGGCGGCCAGGGCGTCGTACTTCTCGGGCCCTGCCTGGGAGAGGTAGACGTTCTCGAACCAGTCGGTGAGCGTCCAGCCGTCCTGTCCGGCGACGGAGAAGGCCGCGAGTCCCGAGTCCGAGACGGTGTATCCGGCCTTCAGCATCTCGTCGTAGGTCTTGGGCGGCTTGACGCCTGCCTGGTCGAGGGCGTCGGGACTGTACCAGACGGTCGACTTGTGGGCTGCCTTGAAGTAGAGGCCGTAGAAGACGTCGTCGACGCTGCCGTACTTCTTCCACACGCTCGCATAGTTCGCGTCGACGGACTGCTCGGTGGTCTTGGAGAGGGACTTCAGCCAGCCCTTCTGCGCGAACTGCTGGAGGACGCCGACCTGCGGGACCATTACCACGTCGGGTGCGTTGCCGCCCTCGATCTTGCTGCCGACGACGGTGGAGACGTTGTCACCGGTGGAGACGAACTGGGTCGTGGCGCCGGTCTTCTCGGTGAACGCGTCGAGGACCTTCTGGAAGTTCTTCTGCTCGCTGCCCGACCAGACACCGGCCACGGTGATCGTCTGGCCCTTGAGCGACTTGTTACCACCAGCACCACCACCGGCGGTGACCGGATCGCCGCCACAGGCGGTCGCGCCGAGGGCCAGAGCGAGGGCGGTGCAGCTCGCGAGCAGGGTCGTGCGTCGTTGCGTCATTGTTGATGTCCTTTCGAGAACAGGGAAGTTGACGGGTGATCGGGGGTCTTGAGGGGTGATCAGGAGCGGGCCGACTGCACGGGCCCATGGAAGGAGTGCTCAGAGGTTCGTGCAGTCGCTGATCCACCAGGCGGCCGTCGAGCCGGGCAGGACGCCTGCTGGGCAGGGGCCGCTGGACAGCAGCGGGGTGCCGGGGACCGGCGCGGGCGTCGGAGCCGTACCGAAGTTCACAGCGCACACCAGGCCGTCGCCGCGGACGAAGGCGAGGATGTCCGGCGGGGCTTCCAGCCAGCGCAGTGCGCCCTCGCCCAACTGAGGCAGTCCTGCGCGCAGCTGGAGCCCGTCCCGGTAGAGGTGCCAGACGGAGCCGGTGTCGGTGAGCGCACGGTCGGTGGCGTACTCGGCGAAGTAGGAGGGCTGCGGCAGCCATGGCTTGGCGCTCTCGACGCCTGAGGTGAAGCCGAACGGCGAGGCGTGTCCCGACCACGGCAGGGGCACACGGCACCCGTCGCGGATCCGGGCGCGGTTTCCCGTACGGCGGAAGATCGGGTCCGTCAGCACGTCGTCGGGCAGGTCGACGACCTCGGGCAGCCCGAGCTCCTCGCCCTGGTAGATGTATGCGGCTCCGGGCAGGGCCAGCATCAGCAGCGCGGCGGCGCGGGCGCGGGCGGCGCCGAGTCCGCTGCCTTCGGTGCCGGACTCGCCGTAACGGGTGACGGTACGGACCTGGTCGTGGTTGTTGAGCACCCAGGTGACGGTCGAGCCGGTGCCCGCGATGTCCTGCATCGCCTCGGAGATGACCTTGCGGAAGGCGTCGGCGTTCCAGGGGGCGCCGAGCAGGTCGAAGAAGAAGGCCTGATGCAGTTCGTCGGGGCGTACGTACTCGGCGTGTTCGCGGGTCGTCGGCACCGAGACTTCCCCGACCAGCAGGCGCTCGCGGCCGTCGTGCGCGGCGTACTCCTCGCACACGGCCCGCCAGTGACGCCAGATGTCGTGCACCTCGGGCTGGTTCCAGGCGAGCGGGTTGACCGAGTCGCGGCTGCGGGCGTCGGCCTCGGGGTCGGGCGAGTCGGGCAGGTCGGGGTGTTTGAAGAGCCCGGCGGCCACGTCGATGCGGAAGCCGTCGACGCCCCTGTCGAGCCAGAACCGCAGCACATGGTCGAAGTGGGCGGCGACCTCAGCGTTGCGCCAGTTCAGGTCGGGCTGTTCGGGCGTGAACATGTGGAGGTACCACTGGCCGGGCCGGCCGTCCGCCTCGGTGACGCGGGACCAGGCGGGTCCGCCGAACATGGCGTGCCAGTTGTTCGGCGGCTCGGCGCCGTCAGGGCCGCGCCCGTCGGCGAAATGGAAGCGGGCGCGGGCCTCGCTGCCGGGCTCCGCCGCCAGTGTCTCGCGGAACCACGGGTGCTCGTTGGAGCAGTGGTTGGGAACGATGTCCAGGAGCACCTTGATGCCGAGTCGGCGGGCGTCCGTCATCAACAGGTCGAACTCGGCGAGATCGCCGAAGAGCGGGTCCACGTCACAGTGGTCGGCGACGTCGTAGCCGTGGTCGTGCTGCGGTGAGGGGTAGAAGGGGCTCAGCCAGATGCCGTCGACACCGAGCTTCTTGAGATACGGCATGCCCGCCCGGACCCCGGCGAGATCGCCGATGCCGTCCCCGGTGCTGTCCAGGAAGCTGCGGACGTACACCTGGTAGATCACTGCGTCGCGCCACCAGCGGTGCGTGTTGAGGGTCACCCGTCGACCTCTCTATGCGTGCCTATGAGTTGTGCATGCATGTTAAGTAGGTGTGTCAGGCGGGTGTCAACGAGTCGGCAGAGATGGACAGGGAGTCGGGAGATTTTATGCCGATATATCAGGCGCAAAATCCAGAGTTGGGATGCGTCCGTTACCTAACAGGTAACTATCGACGTGAGATGGCCGCCAGCTCACGCGCCAGCCGCCGTACCGCCGTGGAAGGCGTCTCGTGCCCGGTCATCGCATCGTGCACGACGGCCTGCACCGCCAGACTGACCTGGTCGTAGTGCGGGCTCTTGGGGCGCGGGGCGGCCGCGAGGACGCTCGCCCGGAGTGTGGGCAGGTAGGGGAACTCCCGGATCAGCTCCGGGTCCTGGTAGAGCGCGGCCAGCACGGGTGGCAGCGCACCCTTGGTGAGGACCTGGCGCTGCGCCCGCTCGCCGGTGAGGTACGTGATCAGGCGCGCGGCCGAATCGGAGTGCCGTGCGTGGGTGTTGACGGCGAGGTTGGAGCCGCCGAGCACGCTCGCGCCCGGCCCGTCGGGTCCGGGCAGCGGCACCGCGCCGATCTTCCCGGCCACCGCGGAACCCTTGCCGGAGGCGCCGACGTAGGCGTAGGGCCAGTTGCGCAGGAAGAGGAGATGGCCGTCCTGGAAAGCCTGTTTGGACTCCTGCTCCTTGTATGTCAGGGCTGTCCTCGGGATCCAGCCGTCGCGCACACCCCGCGCGAGGAACCCGATGCCCTGGCGGGCGGCCTCGGAATTCACGGTGACGCGCTGACCCTCGTCTCCGAGGATCGTGCCACCTGCCGAGTAGACCGCCTCCGCCGCGTTCACCGTGAGTCCCTCGTACGGCAGGAACTGGCCCGCGTATCCGTCGAGCCCGTACTTCGGCGCGATGGCCGCCGCCTGGTGCTCCAGCTCCGCCCAGGTGCGCGGCGGTGGGACGCCCTCCTTGGCGAGGACGTCCTTGCGGTACAGCAGCAGTCCCGCGTTGGTGACGTACGGGACCGCATACAACCTGCCGTCGTACGTCGCCGTGTCCACGACCGGCGGCAGGAAGCTGTCCAGCGGGAAGTGGTCGCGGTCCAACGGGGAGATCCAGCCCGCGGCGGCGAACTCCGAGGTCCAGGCCACATCGATGTTGAGCACGTCGAAGCGGCTTCGGTCGCCGCCACGCAGGTCGGTCGTCATCTGCGCATGCGTCTCGTCGGCGGAGTCCGGGAGCTCCACGAGGGTGACCTTCTCACCGGGATGGCTGCGGTTCCAGCCTTCCAGCAACGGCCTCAGATAATCGGTGAGGTCACCTGCCGTCGCCAGAGTGAGCGGACCGCGCCCGCCGCCGCGTGCCCCGTGGCCGGGTGTGCCGGAGGCGACGTGACCGGTCAGGACCACCGCAGCGACAAGAAGGCCCCTACCGGCGGCACGCATCCACCGCATAGGTTCCTCCCTGTACACCGGCGCCGGGCACCTTCGCTCGGCGTCAGACGCCATGTATACCTGTTAGGTATGGGCGATACTAGTGCCGTGACCGGCAATGTTTGCCCGGAAGGAGCGTCGTCCGGTGCGTGCGATCGCAAGGCGGCCGGAAGTCCTTGTAGCGGAGCTACCAGGGCTTTTGGCCGACGCTTGCGAGCGTGCGTGCTGGGCGGCGCGACGGGGCAAAGCTTGCCGGGAGGGGCACTAGAGCCTGCGACACATCGGCTCCCGCCACATCGGCCTGCGCCACATGACAAGGATGCGAGGAGGAGAGCGCGAGTGCGGCTGCCACTCCTGGCCCTACTGGCGCGTGGCCCGGCCCACGGGTACGAGCTCAAGCAGGACCTTGAGCAACTGCTGGGCTCCGCGTACCCTCAGCCGAACGTCGGCCAGATCTACGTCACGCTCGGCCGCCTCGAGAAGTCGGGACTGGTCGAGAGCGAGGAAGTCGAGCAGTCGAGCCGACCCAACAAGAAGATCTACCACCTCACCGACGCCGGGCGCGAGGCGCTGCACGCCTGGTACGAGGAGACGGCGGACGAGCCGCGAGTACGGGACGAGTTCTTCATGAAGCTCGCGCTCGCCGCAACGACCGGCCTCGCCGACCAGATCACCCTGATCAACAAGCAACGACGCCAGTATCTGAACACCATGCGCGGCCTGTCGAAACTGGCTGCGGCCGAGAACCGGGACAACCGCATTTCCCACCTGCTGATCGAGGGCGCCATGCTGCATCTGCAGGCCGATCTCGACTGGCTGGAGCGCTGCCAGGAAGAACTGGAGGAGCAGGAGTGAGCCACAGCGCTCCTTTGCTGCGCGCCGAGGGCCTGGTCAAGACCCACTACGGCGAGGGCGCCCCGGCGCACGCCGTGCGCGGGGTGGATCTCGCCGTGCGGCAGGGCGAGTTCGTGGCCGTCACCGGCCCGTCCGGCGCCGGGAAATCGACGCTGCTGCACCTGCTCGGCGGACTGCAGCGGCCGGACGGCGGCAGCATCTGGCTGGACGGCGAGTGCACCGACTCCTACGGCGAGGCGCGCTGGGCGGTGGAGCGCAGGCGCCGTATCGGCATTGTCTTCCAGTTCTTCAACCTGGTGTCGAACCTGTCGGTCGCCGACAACGTCGAACTGCCGGCCCTGCTCGCCGGGGTCTCCCCCAGGCGGGCGCGCGCCGAGCGCGAGCGGCTGCTGTCCGAGCTGGGCCTGGAGGGCAAGGAACGCAGCATGCCGGGTGAGCTGTCCGGCGGCGAACAGCAGCGCGTTGCCCTGGCGCGGGCGCTGGTCAACCATCCCGCGCTGCTGCTGGCCGACGAGCCAGCGGGCAGCCTGGACAGCAAGGGCACCCGCGAGGTGATTCGGCTGCTGTCCCACTTCCACGAGCGCGGTCAGACCATTCTGCTGGTCACCCATGACGCGCGGGTGGCGAGCGCCGCGGACCGGGTGATCAGCTTCTTCGACGGCCGCATCGTCGACGACGCGACACTCGACGGCACGCCGTCGCGCGGCGACGGGATATCCGGCGTGCTGGAACTGAAGGACTGATCCGCGTGCCCGAGTCGAATGATTGCCCTGCTGCAGGTGAGTCCGTGGCCAGCACCAGCGTGTATGACCCCGGGGCCTGTCCGGGCGTACGCCGGCCCGTGACCCGTGGTGCCGTCGTACGCGGGTCGAAGGGCTGACGCGGCGTGCGGGCCACTCTGCGCTGGGCGCATGCCGATCTGCGCACCCATCGCGGCGAGGCGCTCTTCATCGTGCTCGCCACCGCCGGCATCGTCGCCTCGCTGCTGCTGGCCGCGGCGCTTTTCGGATACGCGACCAATCCCTGGCAGCGCGTCTTCACGCAGTCGCACGGCGCCCACGTCTGGATCCACACCGGCCCGTCCGCCGACGCCCGGCGGCTTGCGGCGCTGGACGGTGTCGAATCCGTGGCAGGCCCGTACCACACCGCGTCCGCCACCGTCGAGTCGCGCGGGACGCGCGCCTCCGTGGAGCTGCGCGGCGCCGTCGAACGCCTCGGCACCGGGCAGCCGTTGCTCGCCTCCGGCGGCTGGCTCGACCCCGCCAGACCCGACGGAGTCGTGCTGGAGGACAGCCTCGCCCGGGCCCTGTTGGCGGAGCCCGGGGACACCCTCACCGTGCCCAACACCACGCGGACCCTCACCGTCCTGGGGGTCGCCGACAGCGCCGAGCCCCGCTACAGACCCGGCGAGCGTTCGGGGGTCGTCTGGGCGCTGTCGTCCGCGGTGCAGAGCGCCGGCGGACCCGTCGGTCAGGTCATCGGCCTGCGTCTCACCGCTCCCGACGACACGGACTACGCGGTCCAGCGCGCCGTCACGGTGCTCGGCGCCGGCGCGGTCACGCAGGTCTCGAACTGGCAGCAGGCCCGCGCCGAGGCACAGGGCGACAACCGGCTGCTGGGGCAGGTGCTGGGGCTGTTCGGCCTCGGCGCGCTGGTCGCGGCCGCGCTCGCCGTTCACGGCGCGATCGGCACCCGTATCCGCGGCCATCTGCGCGACATCTCGGTGCTGAAGGCGATCGGATTCACGCCCGGTCAGGTGGTGCGCATCTTCCTGATCCAGCACGTGGCCTTCGCGTCGCTGGGCGCCCTGGTTGCCGCAGCGCTCACGCAGGCGCTGGGCAGGTGGATCCCCGGTCGTCTCGGCGACGCGGTAGGCGTATGGCGGGGGCTGCCCGGACACAACGCGGCACTGTTCGCGGTGCCCGTGGCCGCGGTGCTCTTCATCGGTGCGACGACCGGGATCGCGGCGTGGCGGGCCGGCCGGGTGCCTCCCGTACCGGTGCTGCGGGCCGCGGCACCGCTGGGCGGGCGCCTGTCGGGCGTGGCACGCCGGGCGCTCGGACTGCGGCTGCCTCCGGCGCTTGTGCTGGGCTGGCACGAGGCCTTCCCGCGCCGTCCGCGGTCGCTCGCCACAGTCGGTCGACTCGGGCTGCCGCTGCTGCTGATCGTGGTGGCGCTGAGCGCGTGGACCACCATCGACCGCTTCCACAGCAGGCCCGAGCAGATCGGTCTCGCAGCCGCGCTCACGGCACATGCGGACGAAAGTCTGAGCGGCTCGGAGGCGCAGACTCTGCTTGCCCGGAATCCACATGTCACCGCCGTCCATCCGGGCACCGAGGTGGCCGCCCTGGTCCCGGGGCAGACGGCCACGATCGCGCTGCGCGGGCTCGGCACACGTCAGGACCCGTACCCGTTCGCACTGGCCGAAGGCCGCTCTGCCCACGGGCCCGACGAGGCGGTGGCCGGTCAGGGGCTGCTCGACCTGCTGGACGCGCACGTCGGGGACTGGGTGCGCATGACCGTCGGCGCGCGCCCGCAAATCCTGCACATCGTCGGCCGCAGCATCGAACCGGAGAACGGCGGCCGCGTCATCTCCACCTCGCTGGACACCCTCCGCGAGAACGACCCCGAACTCCGCCCGACCCTCTACCAGCTCCAGCTGCGGCCCGGCGCCGACCCGGGCAAGGTCGGCGCGGAACTGACCACGGCCGGGCACGGACACCTGGACGTACGCGCCGTGACGAATCCGGCCGACGGTCTCTCGCCGCTGCGCGGGGTAGTCGTCGGGCTGATCGCCGTACTGGCCCTCATCGGACTCATCGAACTGCTGACCGCGATCGGCGGCACCGTGCGCGAGGGCCAGCGGGACGTACTGGCACTCAAGGCCATCGGGCTGTCCCCACGGCAGATCACGGCAGTCACTGTCACGGCCACCGCCTGCAAGGCGTTGGTCGCGGTCCTCGCCGCTACGGCACTGGGGCTGCCCCTCGCGCACTGGCTGATCGACATCCAGGGAAGGTCGAGCGGGGTCGGCGCCGGGATCGCCCGGGGACCGTCCCTCCCCGTCCTCCTGCTGTTCTGTACGGTCGCGGTGGTGGGGGCCGGCGCGCTCGCCGCACTTCCCGCGGCCCGCTCGGCCCGCCGACGACTCGCGGACACCCTGAGCGCGGGAGTCTGAGTACCGAACGGAGGTGTGTGCGCGCGCCCGTAACCCGTCTGCCTCGCACAACCGGCCTGATCCGGGGTGCACCAAGGAGCGTTGCCGACCACGCACGTCCCCCTGCTCGAAAACTTCTGCGCGAACTCACTCGCCCCCGTGCCGCCGGTCGCCCGCGGCGCCCACCAGCTGGTGGGCAACACCGCTGGGTCGCACCGCCCCCACGGACCTTCGTACCGTGGCGGGTGCGCGGTGAAGCAACTGCCGGCGCACGTGCGCTCCTTCGACCCCGGTCTTCAGCTGCTGATGTTCAATCAGTTCGGCATCAACCTCGGCTTCTACATGCTACGGCGCGTACAGCACCGTCTCCGGGATCGCGGTGGCCGCCGGGAACCTGGGCGTGGGAGCCCTGTTCGACCTCGCCGCCCGACTGGGCGCACCGTGGCTGCCCTGGGCCGCGCTGGCCGTCGTGGGTGGCGGCTGCGCGGCAGCCCTGACCGCACTGCGCCGCACCGGCCACCTCAACCACGCCGCCGCTGTCCCGGTGCCGGCGGCGGTCTGAACCCCTGGCCCGGCGTGCGCCTCACGCGTGGGGCGCACGCCCGGTCAGCCGGTGGTCGGCCAGCTCCAGGGCTTCGGCCACCACACGTCGTAGATGCCCGTCCGGCAGGGTGTAGATCACCCGGCGGCCCTCCTTGCGGGTCGTCACCAGCCCGGACATGCGCAACCGGGCGAGATGCTGGCTGACCGCCGGTCGCGCCGCCCCTACGGCCTCCGCCAGCGAGGTGACGTCCGCCTCGTTCGCCGTCAGGACATGCAACAGCGCCAAGCGGGTGCGGTCCGCCAGAAGGCCCAGGACCTCGGCCGCGACCAGGAAATGCTCAGCGCCCACCTCTCGCGGCTGCGAACCCTGCGCAGGTGATAGATGCATGCGTGCATTCATATGCACATAATAGGCGGGTGGGATCTCCGGCCACCCCGCCTGACGAAAGCGAGCGCGCTGTGAGCCAGCAGCACCACCATGGTCACGCCGAACCGGGTGCCGGTCACGGACATGACCACGGTCACGAGGACGCGCACGATCACCCGTACCCGCAGATTCCCGAGCACGACGGCTCGCGCTGGTCGCGGGCGCGACACCGGATCGCCCACGTGGTCACGCCGCACAGTCACGAGGCCATGGACAAGGTCGACGCGGCGATGGAGACATCCAAGGAGGGGATGCGCACCCTGTGGCTGTCCCTGGGCATCCTGGGGGCGACCACGGTGATCCAGGCGGTCGTCGTCGTACTGTCTGGATCGGTCGCGCTGCTGGGCGACACCATCCACAACGCTGCCGACGCCCTGACCGCCATCCCTCTGGGCATCGCGTTCGTCCTTGGCCGCCGTGCGGCGAACCGCCGCTACACCTATGGCTACGGACGCGCCGAGGATCTGGCCGGCATCGCCATCGTGCTCACCATCGCCGCCTCCTGCGCCCTGGCCGCGTACGAGACCGTCGACCGTCTCGTCAGCCCACGCGACATCACCCACCTGTGGGCGGTCGCAGCCGCCGCGGTGGTCGGCTTCGTCGGCAACGAATGGGTGGCCCGCTACCGCATCCGCACCGGCCGCGCGATCGGCTCCGCCGCCCTCGTCGCCGACGGGCTGCACGCCCGCACCGACGGCTTCACCTCGCTCGCCGTCCTCCTCGGCGCCGGCGGCGCGGCAGTCGGGTGGCGGGCCGCCGACCCCATCGTCGGGCTGCTGATCACCGTGGCGATCCTCATGGTGCTGAGGAATGCCGCCCGTGAGGTCTACCGGCGGCTGATGGACTCCGTCGACCCCGCTCTGGTCGACACCGCCGAAACCGCTTTGCGTGCCGTCGACGGCGTCCGCGACATCGGGCAGGTCCGCATGCGGTGGATCGGTCACGCGCTGCGTGCCGAGGCCGACATCGTCGTCGACCCGCAGCTCACCGTGGTCGAGGCCCACGCCTTGGCCGTCGCAGCCGAGCACGCCCTCATCCACGCCGTTCCCCGCCTGACCGGCGCCACCGTGCACACCGACCACACTCCGGACCACGGCGACCCCCACGCCGCCCTCGCCCACCACACCGCCGTCTGACCTGGGCATCACGTGGGGCGGGCCGGTCAACGACGAACGGTACGCACTCATCGCCCGCATCCGACTCGCCGAGGGGCTGCGCGTACCCGGCCGGGGTATCGTCGGACGGGCAGCCGGCCACAGGCGTGCGTCGACGCGGAGGAAAGGAGTGACAGTGAGCAGCGGACGACCGGGCGAGCGGGGCATCGCCCGGCTCGTGGCGGTCTGTGCCGTGCTGCTCGGTCTCTTCCTGATGCACGGCGCCCCGGCCACCGCCGCCGAGGGCTGCCACGGCGCGATGCCCTCGGTCACCGTTCCCGTGCAGCACGGCCACGCCGCTTCGACGACGACCTCAGCGGCGCCGCCGACCCCCGCGCAGAGCGCTCCGGCCGCCCACGCCGGGGACGGTTCGGGGACGCACGGAGTGCAGTGCGTCTTCACCCCCGCCCACGAACGGAACCCGCTGCCGACGGGCGGCCTGTACGCCGCCGTCGCCGTGCCGGCCGCATGGTTCCCGGCAGGTTTGCGGGCGGCCACCGGCTGGACACGGCGGCGCGGGCCGCCGGCCGGTGGGCGAGATCTCCTCATCCAGGTGTGCGTCGCACGGACGTGACAGACACCGCGCCGAGGCCCGGTCACCGACCGGCCCGGCACCGTGTCCTGCCCTTCCCGCGCGCCACCGGCGTGGTGCGCCCACCCGGAAAGACCACTCTCAGATGTTCGCCTCTTCCCGATTCACCATGCGTCGCCGCGGCATCGCCATGGTCGGCACCGCAGCGGCCCTCGCACTGACCCTGGCCGCGTGCGGCTCCTCCAGCGACTCCTCGTCCATGCCCGGCATGGACCACGGCGCGAAGACGTCGGCGTCCTCTTCGCCCGGCGCATCGCCATCGACGGGTGACATGCCCGGCATGGATCACATGGCCGCCGCCGACGGGCTGTCCGACAGCAAGGACGGCTACCGCCTCACCTCCCACGACGCGGCCCTGGCTTCCGGCAAGCGGGCCGCGTACCGGTTCACGGTCAACGGCCCGGACGCGAAGCCGGTCACCGCCTTCGCCGTCGACCAGACCAAGCGGATGCACGTCTACGCCATCCGCTCGGACCTGACCGGCTTCCAGCACATCCACCCGGTCATGGCCGCCGACGGCACCTGGACCGCCGACCTCGCTTCCCTCGCTCCCGGATCCTGGCGCATGTTCGCCTCCTTCACCCCGGACACCGGCACCGGGAAGGGCAAGGACCTCGTTCTCAGCCGTACCGTCACCGTCCCCGGCACAACCACGAAGACCCCGCTGCCCGCGGCGGCCGGCAGCGCGGAGGTCGACGGGTACACCGTCACGGTCAAGGGCGAGCCGATGGCCGGCATGGCGTGTCCGCTGACCGTCACGGTCTCCAAGGACGGCGAGCCGGTCACCGATCTGCAGCCCTACCTGGACACCTACGCCCACCTGACGGCTTTCCACGAGGGCGACGCCGCATTCGCCCACCTCCACCCGACCACCGCGGTGAACGGTGAGCTCGGCGGCCCCGCCCTGTCCTTCCACGCCGAACTGCCCACCTCGGGCGACTGGCGTCTGTTCCTGCAGTTCCAGACCGGCGGCAGGCTTCACACCGCGGCCCTGACCCTGTCCGTGGGCTGAACCCGGAGGGGCGCCGCCGAAGCGGTGGCGCCCCTCGTCCCATCCCTGTGACACCCCCGAGGGGAGTGTCACGGCCCGCACGCCGTCATCCGCGCCGGCCCCTGGGACATGGGCACGTCGTCGACGATCGAGCCGGCGGACAAGCGGTTCCCGACGAGTACGGGATCGGCGATCAGTCAGTCCGCCGTGACCCCCAGCAGCCGATCTCCGCGGGCTCACCGTCGCGGTAGAGCACGGCGCACCTCCCGCAACCGCGTCCGGGAATGCGAGCAGGTCGGAGTGGAGGGCGTCGGCCAACCGGCTGTACGTGGGGCGGCCGTCCGGCGCCCAGGCGCGTATCTGGTCCTCGGTCAGCGGTCGCATCACGGCGAGCTCGTCGGCGGTCCCGGCGTCGATGAACTGGTTGGGACGATGCTCTACCCCGACCAGGACCTCCGGAGTCCCTGAGGCAGGGGCACGACGCCTGATTCCCGACCGGCTCCTGACGCATGCGCGCGACGCGGGACGATCCGGTGTGCGAGCGGGAAAGACCATGACGGAACCGACGGACGGGAAAATCCGGATCAGAGCCCGTGCGGCGGCTCTCGATGCGGCGTCACGCCGAGCCCGCCGCGCGCCGCCCCTTGTAATTGATCTTCATGGTGTCCATGTCCGTGGCGGTGGAGCGCAGTTCGCGGAAGCCGTAGTCGTACTCCTTCAGGGCCGTCTCCGCCCGGTCCTCGGCGATCGCCGACGCCATCTCCTCGCCGTCCTCGGCGTCCGACACGACCACGTACCGGAAGCTGAAGTGCTTGAGCACCGCGTCGTAGGTGAGTGAACCCTCCTCGGTGAACTGCATCGCCGCCAGGCCGTGCTGCTCCACCTCGGCCAGCAGCCGGGCGCGCGCCTCGTCCGTGAGGCCCTCAAAGGTGCCGCGCACGATCACTCGGTACGTGTGCTGGGTGCTCATAGAGTCCTGCCGCCTTCATCGCATGATTCGTTGAGGATCAAGGCTACGACGGCGAGGATGGGCGGCACGCGGAATATCGGCGTCGTCGACGACCCGTCCGACCTCGGGCTGCGGCCGCCCGCTCCCGGCACCGTCCCCGGCTGCTGCAAGCCGGCCGGTGCACTGGGCGAGCAGCGGATCGTGCAGAGGCTCGGGGCGCTGGAAGGCGGCGTCGTCGTACCGCCGCGGTACGACCTCGGCGGGCGGCAGGAGGGCGACGGGGCCTTCGACGCCGCCGCCATCGCCCGCTGCACCCGCACCCTCGCCGACCGAGTGGAGCACCATGTCCGAGCCGGCGACTTCCCTCTGGAGCTCGGCCCGCTGCCGCGCGCCCTTGCCGGCTCGCCCCGTCGCGTCGGCCTCTACGTCACGGTGTACGACCCCGATCTCGACCCCGACGGAGCCGCCGGAGCCCTGCTCACCGATCTGCTGGTGGCGGCTTTTGCCGAAGAGTGACAGCTGCGCCCCTGGTCGGGGAGGCTCCCAGCGTGTTCCATGGTCATCGGGGGGGGCGCCCGGACCTGCGGCGGCCCGCGCGAGGGAGCGAGGATGCCTTGGCCACGACCGTACGACGTGTCGTACTGACTCTGCCTGCCGCACCGCTGGGCCCGGAGAACCCGCTGCCGGCGCTGCGGCCGCTCGACGAGATGCATGTCGTCGACGACCGGGCCCGGGCAGGACTGCCACGTGACATGGCACGGCAGATCGGCTACGAGCCGCTGGGCACCGTCCTGCCGGTGCGCGTCCTCGACGGCTACGGGCGCGAGCGTACGCCCACCGGCGTGGACGCGATCATCATCGAGAACGACCGGCTGCGGGCCACCGTCCTGCCCGGGCTCGGCGGCCGGATCCACTCCCTCCACCACAAGCCGGCCGGCCGTGAACTGCTCTACACCAACCCCGTCCTGCAGCCCGCCGACTTCGCGCTCAACGGTGCCTGGTTCTCCGGCGGCATCGAGTGGAACATCGGCGCCACCGGTCACACCACGCTGTCCTGCGCCCCGGTGCACGCCGCCCGTGTACCTGCCCCCGACGGCGGTGAGATGGTCCGCCTCTGGGAGTGGGAGCGGCTGCGCGACCTGCCGTTCCAGGTGGACCTGTGGCTGCCGGAGGACTCCGACTTCCTCCACGTCGGTGTACGGATACGCAACCCGCACGAGCACACCGCACCTGTCTACTGGTGGTCCAACACCGCCGTCCCGGAAGGCGAACGCACCCGGGTCCTGGCCCCTGCCGACGAGGCCTGGCACTTCGGTTACGAGCGGACCCTGACCCGGGTTCCCGTCCCGGAGAGCGGCTCCGTCGACCGTACGTACCCGCTGCTCAGCGACTTCCCCGCCGACTACTTCTACGAAGTGCCCGACGGCGCCCGCCGCTGGATCGCCTCCCTCGACGCCGAGGGCCGGGGCCTCGTCCAGACCTCCACCGACCTGCTGCGCGGCCGCAAGCTCTTCGTCTGGGGCAACGGGCCCGGCGGACGCCGCTGGCAGCAGTGGCTCACCGAACCCGGCACCGTCGGCTACGCGGAGATCCAAGCCGGACTGGCCCGCACCCAGCTGGAGCACATACCGCTCGAACCCGGCGCCGAGTTCAGCTGGCTGGAGTCGTACGGTCCACTGGCAACGGACCCCCGGGTCGTGCACGGCGACGACTGGACCGCGGCCCGCGCCGAGACCGAACAACGGCTGGCCGAGGCGCTGCCGCGGGCCGACGTCGATGCCGCGTACGAGGCCTGGCGCCCGTACGCCGACACCGAGCCCGGCGAGTCCCTCGCCGCCGGCTCCGGCTGGGGCGCCCTCGAAGTCCGACGCGCCGGATACAAGCTTCCCGGCACGCCGTTCGCCGAGTCCACCCTCGGCGAGCAGCAGGCGCCCTGGCTGCACCTGCTCGACCAGGGCGGCTTCCCCGAACCGCGCCGCGTGGCGCCGCCAGGACCATCGCTGGTCTCCGCGCACTGGCGCGACATGCTGGAGACGGCACCCGCCGAACCCCTCACCGAGTACCACCTCGGCGTCGCCCAGTGGCACGCCGGCGACCGCGCCCAGGCGGTCCGCAGCTGGGAACGCGGTCTGGCCCTCGCGCCGTCCCGCTGGCCGTTGCTGCGCTGCCTGGCCGTCACCGCCCAGGAGAGCGGGCAGCGTGACAGGGCCGCCGATCACTACACCGAGGCCTTCGAGGACCTCTGCGCGGAACTCCGGGACGACGGTGAAGCCTGGACTGCTGCCACCACCGCTCTCGGCCGTGAGGCGATCGAGGCGCTGCTGGCGGCCGGACGGACCGACGGGGCCCGCACGGTCTGGGCCGGGCTGCGCCCGGAGATCCAGCAGCGTGGCCGGTTCCGCCTGCTGGAGGCCCGACTCCTGCTGGCCGAGGGCGACCGTGCTGCCGCCCGTGCCGTCTTCGACGAGGGCTTCGAGGTCGCGGACCTGCGGGAGGGGGCGGAGATCCTGGACGAGGTGTGGTCCCTGCTCACCGACGAGCCACTGCCCGATGTGTACAACTTCCGTATGCGCCCGAAGAGTTGACCGTGAGCGCGAGAGAGGGGGGCGGCGCGTGATCGTCTGGGTGAACGGTGCGTTCGGCAGCGGCAAGACGACGTTGGTGGCCGAACTGCACCGGCGGTGGCCCGAGGCCCTCGTCTACGACCCCGAGCAGATCGGTTACGTCCTGCGGGACATCGTGGAGGTCCCGAAGGGCAACTTCCAGCATCTGCCGTTGTGGCGACGACAGGTCGCCTCCATGGCCATCGGGCTGGTCGAGGAGTACGGGCGGCCCGTCCTGGCCCCGATGACCGTCGTCGATCCGCAGTACGCGGACGAGATCTTCGGAGCCCTGGAAACAGCTGGAGTGACGGTCCATCACTTCTTTCTCGAGGTGTCCGCCGATGTCCTGGAGCAACGGCTCGATGCCCGGGTCGTCGCCCCGGACGACCCCGTACGCGACGAGGCCGCCCGGCGGTGGGGCAAGGCGCAGATCGCGCAGTGCGTGGCCGCGGTCGACACGCTGCGGGCCGGGACGGTGCTCCTGGACGGCGAGCGGCCCACGTGCGAACTGGCGGACGAGGTGATGGCGCACGCGGGCACGGAGTCGCCGTAGGGGGCGCCGCGACCGGACCCTGCCGGGTCAGACGGGCAGGGTCCGGTCGACGTACTCGAAGACCGAGCCGTCCGGATGGACGGCGATCAGGTTCCGGCCGACCGGAGTCGGCACCGGGCCCGCGACGATCCGGGCGCCGACCCGGACGAGGGACTCATGGGCGTCGTCGACATTCTTCACCGCGATCGTCGCCGTCACCTTGCGCAGGATCTCCAGCTCCGACTCGGGGCCGCTCATCAGCAGAAAGCAGCTGATCGCGGCGACCGAGACCCCGCCGCGCTCGAAGCGCAGCGCCGAACTGGCCGTGAGTTCCTCGTAGAAGGCCACCGCGGCCTCCAGGTCATCGACGCATATACGCAGCGTGGTTCCCAGAATTTTCATGCGGAACAGGGTAGTTGGCGGGTGGCGCCCATGTGATCGATTCCACCCGCCGCTCCTCGGCGGTGTCAGGCGCGGCAGAGCACCTCGCCGTGCGGGACCATGAACCATGCGTCGTCCTGCTCGCCCCAGGCGCGCCAGGCCGCCGCGATGCCGGTCAGCTGCTCGGCGGTCGCATGACCACCGTCCACGGCCAGCCTCGCGTACACCGAACCGACCGTTCGGTCCGCCCACAGGCCGCTCCACCAGGCGCGGTTCTCCGGCGTGGCGTAACACCAGGCGGCGGCGGACGGGGTGATGTCGGTGAAGCCGGCCTGCCGGGCCCAGGCGAGCAGGCGTCTGCCCGCGTCCGGCTCGCCGCCGTTGGCGCGGGCCACTCGTCCGTACAGCTCCTGCCACGCGTCCATGACGGGCATGTCGGGGTACCAGGTCATCGCCGCGTAGTCGCTGTCCCGGGCCGCGACGATGCCGCCGGGACGGCAGACCCGCCGCATCTCACGCAGTGCCTGCACCGGGTCGCCCACGTGCTGCAGCACCTGGTGGGCGTGCACGACGTCGAAGGAGTCGTCGGGGAAGTCCAGGGCGTGCACGTCGGCGGCGGTGAACTCGACGTTGTCCAGGCCGCGTTCGGCGGCGAGCTCGGCGGCCTGGTCCAGGATCTCGCGGGTGGTGTCGACGGCGGTCACCCTGCCGGGGGCGACCAGCGCCGCCAGATCCGCGGTGATGGTTCCGGGACCGCAGCCGACGTCCAGCACCGCCATGCCGGGCCGGATTTCGCCGATCAGATAGGCCGCGGAGTTGGCGGCGGTGCGCCAGCGGTGCGAGCGCAGCACCGACTCGTGGTGGCCGTGGGTGTAGACGGCGGTCTCCTTCGGCATGGCTGTGCGTCCTCTCCCGGAGCGTGATGCGAAGCGCTGAGCGATGCGCCAACCGTACGCCGAGATGTCGGATGATGAGATAGACGTCTTGAGATATGGACAAGCTCGACGGCTCACACCGGCATCGGGCAGTAGACGGTCAGCGCCTCCGGCAGCTTGTCGATCACCAACTCGCGCTGACTGTGCGCCACTTCACCGTCGTATGCGTAGGGCGTTCCCGGGGTCAGGCCGGCGATCCGGACCCTTCGGAGCCGTACCGCCGCATGAACGGGTGAGCGGCTCAAGGGGCCCGCAACCGCTGCCGCGAGGAGGCGCAGGCCGGGTGTGCGGCCGCCGTGCACCACCCGTACGTCGAGCGACCGTCCGCGAGATTGTGGCGCCGGCCCGGCGCCGGACCCACCCGCCGGAAGAGGCCGTTGCCTACGAACAGCAGCCACAACGGCCGCCGCCTGCCCTGCAGTTCGGCCTCCAGTGGGCGCTCGCCGCGCAGCACGTGGAGCGCCGCCACGACGCCTGCCGGCCAGCCGCCGATGCGCGGCGTCCAGCGTTCGCGGGTCCGTACCAGCTCCGGATAGGCGCCCAGACTGAATGCGTTGAGGAAATAGCCGTGCGCGCCGCCCGGCCCGTCCGGGCCCGGCCGGAAGCGGCCCAGGTCCACCCGTACCGCATCGCCCGAGATCAGCGCGGCGCACACGTCGTCCACCGTCTCGATGCCCAGGTCGTAGGCGAAGTGGTTGAGGGTCCCGCCGGGGAACACCGCGAGAGGCGCGCCGTGCGCGGCGGCGACCGCAGCGGCGCTGTTGACCGTGCCGTCGCCCCCGCAGATCCCGAGCGCACGGCCCTGTCCGGCTGCCTTCTCCAGCTCGTCGGAGAGCTCACCGGGCGCGCACTCCACCACCTCGGCGAGCGGCAGCGCGTCCTGTACCTGCGAAGCCGTGGCCGTCGCCGAGCCGGACTCCTGGTTGACGACGACCACCAGACCCCGGCCGTCCGGCAGGGCGGGCGC
This sequence comes from Streptomyces atratus, assembly GCF_040655115.1. Classification (GTDB taxonomy): domain Bacteria; phylum Actinomycetota; class Actinomycetes; order Streptomycetales; family Streptomycetaceae; genus Streptomyces; species Streptomyces atratus_D. The sequence goes on from NZ_JBFAJH010000045.1 coordinate 61,324, forward strand.
GTGGGCGGGAGGTCTGCCCGGCGCGGGCAGCTGTCCACGCGTCGGTACGACACCGCGCAGCGCGAACGCGGCTCCTATGCCGAGCGCCGCACCGGCCAGCACATCACTCGGATAGTGGACCCCCGTATAGACCCGGGAGGCGGCGACGGCCAGTGCGAGTGGCGCGACCGCCGTGCCCCAGCCCTTCGATTCGAGGGCGACGCCCGTCGCGAAAGCCGCCGCCGACGCGGCATGCCCGGACGGGAAGGAGGTGGTGAACGGCTGGTGGGTGAGCCGCCGTATCACCGGAACGGCGTCCAGCACCGGCCGCTCCCTGCGCACCACGCCCTTCCCCACGGTGTTGATCGCGGCCGAGGCCACGGCCAGCGAGGCCACCCCGCGGAGCGCGGCGCGCCGGGCCCGGGCGCTGCCGCCGAAGGCCGCCATGCCCGCCGCGGCCCCGAACCACAGCAGTCCGTGATCGGCGCTGCGGCTGAGCCGGGGCAGTACGGGGCCGGCGCCCGGCCAGTGCTGGCCGGCCACGCTCCGGAAGACGGCGAGATCGCGCAGGTGCAGCCAGGTGCGGAGTCCGGTGGGTGAGGGGACGGAGGATGCGTTGCTCGGTGATGACATGGGGCTGCGGATACCCTTTTCGGCCGGGCCGAAGCAGCAGGCGCGCTCGCGCGCGGCTCTCCGGACGGAGACAGTGGTCACATGGCATCTCACTCCTCTTCCGATCGCGACCTGCTCAACCGCCACGCCGAGGCGCTCCAGCTCTTCACGGACCGGGTGCACGCCGTGCGCGACGACCAGTGGTCCGCGCCGACGCCGTGCACCGAGTGGTCCGTCCGCGATCTGGTCGCCCATCTCACGTCCGAGCAGCTGTGGGTCCCGCCGCTGGTGACGGAGGGGCGCACGGTCGCCGAGGTCGGGGACGCCTACGACGGTGATGTGCTGGGCGACGACCCCGCCGCCGTCTGGGACCGGGCGGCGGCAGGGGCGCGCGAGGCGTTCGCGGCACCGGGGGCGTTGAAGCGGACCGTGAGCCTGTCGTACGGGGACACCGCCGCCGACGCGTACTGTGCGCAGATGGTGAGCGACGCGGTGGTGCACTCCTGGGACCTGTCCCGGGCGATCGGTGCCGACGAGCGGCTGCCGGAGGATCTGGTCGCGTTCACGCGGCGCGAGGTCGGACCGTATGCGAAGGGGCTGTCGCAGACCGGTCTGTTCGCCCCGGCCGTCAGCACCACGAAGGACGCCGACCCGCAGACCCAGCTGCTCGCACTCCTCGGCAGGCAGCTCTGACAAAGAGTCGGTAAACGGATCATACCGGCGTACCGGCGGGGTATCGGACCGGGGCGACGCCATTGCCGTGGCAAGTGTGCTGCGATTAGCCTGTGTTCGCGATTCCGGTCACTGGTCGGAGTGTCGAACATGAGAGGTGGGTGCACGACCATGGGGCGACTCGTCCCTGCGGTGACGCGGGCCCTGGACGTACTCGAACTCTTCCTCCACGGTGACGGCACACTCTCCGCGCCCGAGGTCACCCGCAGGCTCCAGCTGCCGCGCACCACCGTCCACGAACTGCTCACCACCCTCGCCGCCCGCTCCTACCTGGTGGCGATCCCGGAGCAGCCCGGCCGCTACCGCCTCGGCGTCCGTACGTACCAGCTCGGCAGCCGGTACGCCGAGCAGCTCGACCTCGCCGCCGAGGGACAGCAGGTGGCCCGTGAGGTCGCCGAGACGTGCGGCGAGACGGTCCATGTGGCGATCCTGGAGGACGCCGACGTCATCTATATCGCCAAGGTGGACTCCACCCATGCCGTCCGGATGGTCTCCGCGGCCGGGCGCAGGCTGCCCGCCCACTGCACCTCCGTCGGCAAGATGCTGCTCGCCGCCCTGCCCGACCGGGAACTCGACGCCCGGCTGGACGGCCGCGAACTCACCGGCATGACCCCCAACAGCATCACGGACCCCGCCGAGCTTCGGACCGTGCTCACGGCTGTCCGGGAGCGGGGGATCGCGGTGGAACACCGCGAGTCCAACCCCGATGTGAGCTGTGTGGCGGCTCCGGTGCGGGACCGGTCGGGACGGGTCGTCGCCGCGCTGTCCATCTCCGTGCCGATGATCCGCTGGACCGAGCAGCGCGAGGAGGAGCTGGCGGTCCTCGCGGCCGACGGCGCCGACGCGCTCTCCGGCCGGCTCGGACACCACGCGAGGGGTAAGTGATGCGCGGCCCCCGCCCCGAGGTGGCGGTGCGGGAGCACGCCGAGCTCGGTGAGGGGCCGACCTGGGACCCGGTCACCGGACGGCTGATCTGGGTCGACATCCTCTCCGCCCGCGTCCACACGTACGACCCGGTGAGCGGCCGCCGCACGGTCATGGCCACCGAACAGCACGTCGGAGCGGCGAAGCCGCGGGCCGGTGGCGGTCTTGTGGTCAATCTGCGCGACGGTGTCGGCCTGTACGACCCCGACGGCGCCTTCCGCTGGCTGGTGCACGACCCCGCGCCCGGACGGCGCGGCAACGACGCCGCTGTCGCGCCCGACGGGGCGCTGTGGGCGGGCACCATGCGCTACAACGACGCGGAGACCGGCGGCAGCCTCACCCGCGTCGCGCCCGACGGCACGGTCGCCCCGGTGCTGCCCGTGGTGACGTGCAGCAACGGCACCGGATGGAGCCCCGGCGGGCGGCTCATGTACTACATCGACACCCCGACGCGCCGGATCGACCTCTTCGACTTCGACGGTGAACACGCCGTGAACCGGCGGACGTTCGCCACCGTCGAGGAGGGGGCGGGCTTCCCGGACGGGCTGACGGTCGATGCCGAGGGAGGCGTCTGGGTCGCCCTCTGGGACGGCGCCGCGCTGCGCCGTTACACGGCGGACGGCGCGCTGGACCGGACCGTCGAACTGCCGGTACGGCGCCCGACGGCCTGCGCGTTCGGCGGTGCGGACCTGCGCGACCTGTACATTTCCACGGCCCGGACGGGGATCGACTCCCCGCATCCGCTGTCCGGTTCACTGCTGGTGCTGCCGGATGCGGGACAGGGGATGGCGGGGACTGCCTTCGCGGGTTGAAGCGGACGGGGGGTGCCCCTGAAGGCATCGCCCCGTCCCTCCCACGGGATAGTGATGGAGTCGGCGCCGAGCTGCTCGTGGACCGTCTACGCGGCGGGGTTCACCGGGCCGATGTGCGCCGACACCTTGAACGTCGTATCGGTGGGCAGCACGCCCTGTAGCCGAAACCTGTGCAGCGTCCGGAGCACCCCTTCGTCCGCGACGAGCAGACACTTCACGCCCGACTCCGACGCGTGCAAAGCGTCTTCGACGCGTCCGGCGAGTGCGTCATGCCCGCAGCCCCGCACCGCCCGAGAGGAGTGCCTGGGTGCGCCGACTCCGGGCACTGAAAGGGGAGTTAGAGGCCGCGCAGATAGGTGGGGTGGAGGAAGGAGCGGGGTGAGGGGCAAGCCTGGCCTGCCCCGACCTGGGCCCGACGCATGACCGCCGACGGATGGATCGCCACCCGCCG
>NZ_JBFAJH010000046.1:0-63597 GCF_040655115.1 Streptomyces atratus
TGATCGCACCCGCGATCCGCGACGACGACCGTGCCGTCAGCTCCCGCTTACGCGCCGCCCACGCGTCCGTGCTGTGCTCCAGACCATCCGCACAGCGAGCCCTGAGATCACCGGAAGCCAGCGCACCCTGGTGCGCACCGACCGCACGCAGCACCCTCTCGTCCTGGGGCGTGAGGTGCCCCAGGCGGTCCCGGACCGCCACCCCGCAAGGCCCGGGCACCACGAAGGGCACGGCCAGCTTCCGCAGACCGCCCACCACATCACCCCCCACCCTCAAGGCCGGACACCTGCCACCCAGTCCAACGAGCAGCGGCCACCAAGGTCACCCATTCGACCCCAGAACCCCCGTTCCCACCCCCACAAACCCACCCACAGGACTCACTCCCGCTCGCTACAACTCACTTCAATGCAGCAAACCGACAGCAGCTCGCAACCCCGCGTGGCGCTCTGGGAGGAACCCGGTCCGCGCGCGGCGGACAGGAGGTGGCACATGCTCCGGCGGTTGTGCATCGACGGCCCCGGCCGGTGGAAGAATCCGCCGTCGAAACACTCCGGCACGGAGGGCGGACTCCGTCGGACGGGACTGCTCCGGCCTCGCGTCGTGAGGGCGGTGAAGTGATCTCGGAACAGGCGTGCGGCGGGGCGGTCGCCGGCCCTGTGGTCAGACAACAGCGGCACGGCAGCCTCACGTGCCGGCGGGTGAACCCGGTACATCGTCGGTCCGGTAATTCAGGTGATCGGCGACGGAAACCACACCGTCGACGCTCCGGCACAATCGTTCGATGATGGGGATCAGGCTCTTGAACTCGACTGATCCGCTGAGGACCACCTCCCCCTGCCGGACCTCGACCGTCACCGTCGAGGGAGCGAGGCCCATCGTCTGCTGGAACACATCCCGGTTGATCTCCTCACGGATGGCATCGTCGTGGCGCAGGAAGATCCGTAGCAGGTCGCTGCGGCTGACGATGCCCAGCAGCTTGTCCGTCTCGTCCACAACGGGCAGACGTTTCACATCCTGTACTTCCATGAGGCGGGCTGCCTCGACCACGTTCCACTCCGGACGCGCACACACCGCGGGAGCCGACATCAGCTCCTCCGCTCTGGCCCCCTCGGCCTTGGCCCGCTCCCACGCCTCGACATGCGGAATCGGCGTCAGCCCGGATGGATCGGCCTGGTCGGAGGACTTGCGCAGCAGGTCGGTCTCCGACACCACACCCATGGGCCGGTCCAGTTCGTCCACCACGGGCACCGCGGTGACATCGTTCTCCGCCAACAGTTTGACGATCTCCTTGAACGGCAGGTCACGCCGCGCCCGGACGACGTCTCGCGTCATGAGCTCTGCAACGGTTCGGTGATGCATGTGACTTCCCCTTCGGGGGTGTGACGGCCAGTAGTGGTCATGTGTCGAGCGGATCAGGAACCAGACGTCCACGGTTGAGCTGGCCGGGCCCGTTTTTGGGGTCCAGTGGGCCCAAAAACGGGCTACTGGACCCCATGGCAGCGGCACGCTGTGCGTGGCAGTTTGAATACAGCAACATAATGAGGAAACGGTGACGATCATGCGAGCTCACCTCGGCGATCATCTTGTTGTCGAAAGTCCGGCCACTGGCGCCAGCAGGCGCGACGGCGAGATCGTCGGACTCCGCCATGAGGATGGGACCCCTCCCTACGACGTGCACTGGTCGGACACCGACCATGTGTCGCTCGTGTTCCCAGGGCCCGACGCCCATGTCCGTCACCTTGAGCACGGGGCCGGGAGAACCCACGAGTCATCCCGGCCGGGCGCGAACGATCCTGGTGCCCAGTCCACCAGGACCGGGTCCGACGGGACCCCCAGCCCCCGGCGACATCGGCCGACGCATCGTCATCCCTGATCTTGCGTGGGTATCCCCGGCTTCAGCCGGGGAGGGAAACGCGTCCTTGGTCCGGAGGCGCGAAGCGCCGGAGTTCGCTGCGCCTTCGGGGTGACGGTCAGGCAGGTCGCTTCTGTTCTTCGATGTACTGGCGGATCACGGTCAGCGGTGCTCCGCCGCAGGATCCCGCGAAGTAGGAGCGGGACCAGAACACCGGTCCCACGCCGATGCGGTTGATCCGGCCCGTGTACTCCGCCCGCAGGTACCTGGAGCTGACGCCCTTGAGGCTGTTGATCAGCTTCGACAGGGCGACCTTCGGCGGGTGGTGCACCAGCAGGTGGACGTGGTCGGCTTCGCCGTTGAACTCCCGCAGCTCCGCCTCGAAAGTGCCGCAGACCTCGCATGATCAGATCTGTGCGTACACGTTCCTCATGCGGCCCACCGTGGGCCAGCAGAGCCAGACGGCGTTCGGCCTCCGGCCCGGCCAGTCCGCAGGGCTCCTGCCCGGGCTCCCTGTCCGCTGCCGGGGCGGTCGTCACAGTGGGCTCACACGAGGGGAACTGTGATCACCGGGCAGTGCGCCCGGTGCAGCAGTCCGTGGACGACGGAGCCGAGCCGCATGCCCGTGTAGCCACCCCGGCCGCGGCGCCCCACCACGACGGCCAGGGCGTGCTCGGACGCACGGGCCAGCTCTTCCACCGGATGCCCGGTCGGCACCTCGTGGGTCAGGTGCACGTCCGGGTACTTCATCGACCAGCCCGTCGTGGTTTCGGAGAGCAGTCGTCGCTGAGCCTGCACGGCGGCCCTCTCGTCGTGGAGCGTGAAGACGGGCGGCTGCCACACCGAGACGGCGCGGAGCGCGGCTCCGCGGAGGTCGGCCTCTTCGAACGCCAGCCCCAGCGCCGCCTTCGAGGACTCGCTGCCGTCGATTCCCACGACCAGGTAGGTCGGCTGCTGAGTGATGTGTTCTGCGTCGCCCACGACCACCACGGGACATCGTGCCTGGGCTGTGACGGGGACCACGAGAGAGCCGGCACTGAGGTACTCGGCCGTACGGCTCAGATGCCGGGACCCGAGGACGACCATCCGGGCCCGCCCGGACAGCCGGCCGATCACGGCAGCCGGGTATCCGTCGAGCAGACTGGTGGCCGGCTGCAGCTGCGGATGGCGCGCCCGGACCCAGTCGGCCCCCTCCCGGAGAGCGTTCGACCCGGCTTGGAGCATGGACGTTCTGCGCGGGCTGTCATCGCGGGGATGCGGGTCGCGCAGTGGAGGTACGGCCACCACGAGCCGGAGCTCCAGCCCGCGCCGCTGTGCCTCGTCCGCCGCCCAGGCCAACGACAGGTGCCAGTTCCTCGACGGGTCGATACCGACGACGAGTTCACGATGTTCGACGGCGCCCATCACGGCTCACTCCCGTGTCCGGAACCCGGCCGCGGAATGAGTTGCACGGGACAGTACGCGTGGTGCAGAAGGCTGTGCGTCGCCCGCCCGGGAGTGGGGCCGATGTAACCGGGCGACCGCCACCCGCCCGTCACCAGAAGATCCGCATGCCACGATGCCTCCACCAGTGCTCCGGCCACGGTCAGGCTCTTCTCGGTATCCGCCTGCACGGTCAGGGCCGGGAATTCGTCACGGATCCGGTTCGCCTCGGCGGTCAGGTGGTGGACCTGTTCGCCGACGAGCGTCTCGACGTCGTCGAGCATGGTCACGGCGATTCCAGCGGACTCGAAAACGTTCCACGCGCGCAGCAGCCGCAGCGAGGCCTTACAAATCTCCGCCTCGCGCGCCGCGTAGCGGGCGCATTCGGCGTCGTGCTCGTCACGGACCGCGACGAGCACCACCCCGGTCTCGGCCCCGTCGTCAACGCCCCTGACCACGATGACAGGCGTCGTGGCACCTGGGGCGACCTGCCGACCGACGGATCCGAGCATGAGGTATGGAAACCCGCCGAGACCACGGTTGCCCACCACGACAGTGCCGCGGAGGCCGGCGGTCCCGTGCAGGCTGGGGACGGGTGAGCCGGTGCTGAACTCCGTGGTGATGTGCGGGCCGGGGCTCTGTTCCCCGATGGCGGCGGCGGTGTCCCGCAGCAGGTCGCGACCCGCGCCGCAAACCCGCGCGACGCTCTCCGCCGAAAGGTGGGGAGTCCGGCAGTCCGTGTCGGCCGCGTGAACGATGCGCAGCGGGCCGTCACGGCGTGCGGCCTCGGCCGCCGCCCACAGCGCTGCCCGGCGGGCCGACTCGCAGCCGTCGACGCCGACGATGACGGAGCCCAGTTCCGGGCTGCCGGTGGTGCCTTTCATGGTTCCTCCTCACCAAGGGCCACTGACAGGGGACACCTCTCACGCTGGCACCGCGAGCCCCGCTCGGAGAGGGGCCGTCGGGGGCGCCCGAGGGCCCCGATGGTCCCGGTCGGGAGAATCCTGCCGTGTCCGAGCGTCCGAGCCGGGTCCGACCGGTCCCGGCGCAGGCCCATTCGGCCCTCTTCATCCCCGTGCGGCCCAGTGGATCGTGGTTTCTGAACGAGCCGCCCGCATTGCGTCCGTGCGGGTCTCCGCGAGAGAGCCGGAGGTGCCTCCATGAGGCACATCAAAGTGGGAGACCTGATGACCGACGAGGTCGTCTCGGTCGTCTCGGTCACCTCCTTCAAGGAAGTCGCGAAGCTGCTCGCGCAGCACGACATCAGCGGACTTCCCGTGCTCGACGACGAGGACCGGGTTGTCGGCGTCATCTCCGAGAGCGACCTGCTGAGCCGACAGGCGACGGGACATCCGGTGACGGGCGACGCTCCTGACGCCGCCACCAGGACCTCGTCCGGGGCCGAATTCACCGCTGCCGAGGTCATGTCGACGCCAGCCGTGACCGTCCACGCGCAGGAGACCGCACCGGAAGCCGCCCGGCTGATGACCCGCCGTGGCGTGGAGAGGCTCCCGGTCGTGGACGATGAGGGCCGGCTTGTCGGCATCGTCACGCGCCGGGATCTGCTGCTCCTCTTCCTGCGACCCGACGCGGAGATACGACGACGTCTCGTCGAGGACGTACTCGAAGACACCATGGGACTCGGACCCGCCGCAGTCACCGTCCACGTGGTGGACGGCGTCGTCACCCTGGAAGGCCGACTGGAGAACCGGAGCCAGATCTCGGTCCTGACACGCCTTGCCGAACAACTCGACGGGGTGGTCGCGGTGGTGAGCCATGTGACCGCACACGTGGATGGCCCGCCGAGTGCCGCGCACGGACCGTCCGCAGCGCCGTGAGGCCGCACTGCCGGCATCACCGTCACCACGAAGCCGGAGTGTCTCCTTGAGGAATCCGGAGCGAGGACAAGGACTCGGCCATGGACCACCGCGTCATCCACAAGCAGCCCAGGTCCGGCGCCGCCTTCATGCTCCAGGATTATGAGCGGATCCGCGCCGAATTCACCTGGGACGAGGCCCGGTCGCAGTTGGCCGGGCTGCCCGGTGGCGGGCTGAACATGGGATATGAAGCAGTGGACCGTCAGGTGGCCGCAGGCCTTGGCGGGCGGGAGGCATTGCGCTGCGTCGCAGCGAACGACACAGTCACCCGTATCAGTTATGGCGAGCTCGCCGGCCTCACAGGGCGCTTCGCCAACGCACTCACGTCCATGGGGGTGGCCCGGCAGGAAATGGTGTTCACGCTCCTGGGCCGCTGCCCCGAGCTCTACGCCACGGTGCTGGGCACGCTGCGCAGCGCCCGCGTGCTGTGCCCGCTGTTCTCCGCGTTCGGCCCAGAGCCCGTACGCCAGCGACTGGAACTGGGCGACGCCCGGGTTCTCGTCACCACGGAGGAGCTGTACCGGCGCAAGGTGGAAGAGAACAGGAACCGCCTGCCGCACCTGGACCACGTCCTGCTCGTCGGCCCCGTCAAGGATCCGCCCACCGGGACGGCTTCGTTCGACGAGATCATGAAGCAGGCATCGCAGGAATACACCGTCCCTCCCACCGAACCGCAGGACATGGCGCTGCTCCATTTCACCAGTGGCACAACCGGGGCGCCCAAAGGCGCGGTCCACGTCCACGAGGCTGTCGTCGCCCATCACGCGACAGCGGCCTTCGCACTCGACCTTCGCCCGGGCGACGTCTACTGGTGCACCGCGGATCCCGGATGGGTGACCGGCACTTCGTACGGAATCATCGCTCCGCTCACGCACGGGGTGACCCTCGTGGTGGACGAGGGCGACTTCGACGTACACCGCTGGTACCGCATCCTGGACGACCAGAGGGTCATGGTCTGGTACACGGCGCCGACCGCGATCCGCATGCTGATGCGCGCAACCCCCCGGGAAGGGACACGCCAACTGCCGGGCCCGTACGACCTGTCGGCCCTCCGTTTCATCGCCAGCGTGGGCGAGCCGCTGAACCCCGAAGCCGTCCTCTGGGGGCAGGACGTCCTGGGCCTGCCGATCCATGACAACTGGTGGCAGACGGAGACGGGCGCCATCATGATCGCCAACTTCGCCTCCAGCGACATCCGCCCGGGCTCCATGGGACGCCCACTGCCCGGAGTCGAGGCCGGTCTTCTCGAGCGTGGCGAGGACGGCCGCGCCGAGGTCACCGACGGCCACGTACGCGTGATCGGCGAACCGGACACCGAAGGAGAGCTGGCGCTGCGTCAGGGCTGGCCATCCATGTTCCGGGGCTACCTGAACGAAGAAGCCCGTTACACGGCGTGCTTCGCGGACGGCTGGTACCTCACGGGCGACCTCGCGAAACGGGACCAGGACGGTTGGTTCTGGTTCGTGGGCCGCGCTGATGACGTCATCAAATCGGCAGGACACCTGATCGGCCCGTTCGAGGTGGAGAGCGCACTCATGGAACACCCCGCCGTCGCGGAAGCGGGCGTCATCGGCCGTCCGGACCCTGTCGTGGGAGCAGTCGTCAAGGCATTCGTGTCGCTGCGGCCGGGCCGCGCACCCGACACGCACCTGAAGCGAGAACTTCTTGCGTTCGCACGGCGGCGGCTGGGCCCGGCAGTGGCTCCCCGAGAGATCGAGTTCGAGCAGGACCTCCCCAGGACCCGCAGCGGCAAGGTCATGCGCCGTGTGCTGCGCGCCAGGGAAATGGGACTGCCCGAAGGAGACCTGTCCACGGTCGAGAACCCGGGATGACACACACGCGCGAGAGAAGGCCCGACCATGAGCACCACCACCACGCGGACCGACGGACGAACCCGTCCGGCAGCCCGCAAAGGCGCCCGCAAGAAGGTATCCACCACCACTGCCCACAGCACACCCGCATCCGATCACCGCCTTTCCCTCCTCCGGCGGATGCTTGTCATCCGCCGATTCGAAGAACGGTGCGTCGAGCTGTACAGCAGCACGAAGATCCGCGGATTCGTCCACCTCTATATCGGTGAGGAGGCCGTCGCCGTGGGGGTCAACGAGGCTCTGCGCCAGGAGGACGCCGTGGTGTCCACCTACCGCGAGCACGGACACGCTCTGGCCCGTGGGGTGCCCGCCGACGCGGTGATGGCAGAGATGTACGGCAAGGTCACTGGTTGCAGCCGTGGACACGGCGGTTCCATGCACCTGTTCGACGCAGACCGCCGCTTTTACGGTGGCAACGCGATCGTGGCCGGCGGACTGCCCCTGGCAGCCGGGCTCGCACTCGCCGACCGGATGCGCGGCAGCACACGTGTCACCTGCTGCTTCTTCGGCGACGGCGCCTTCGCGGAAGGTGAGTTCCACGAAACGGCCAACCTCGCGGCACTGTGGCGGCTGCCCCTGTTGATGGTCTGTGAGAACAACCTGTACGCGATGGGAACGAGCCTGGCTCGTGAACACGCGCAGACCAACCTCGCGATGCGTGCCTCGTCCTACGGTATGCCCGCCTGGAGCGTCGACGGCATGGACGTGCTCGCCGTCGAAGCCGCCGCCCACCAGGCCACGGAGTCCATACGCGCGGGCATCGGACCGCACTTCCTCGAAGCGCAGACCTACCGGTTCCGCGCCCATTCCATGTACGACCCGGACCGTTACCGTGCCAAGTCCGAAATCGAGCAGTGGAAAGGGCGTGACCCGATCCGAGGGCTGGCCGACCGGATGCGTTCCGAGGGAGAGCTCGGTGACCAGACGATGGAACAGCTGGAGCAGGATGTACTCGGTGTGATCGAACGGGCCGTCCGGTCGGCGGAGGACGCACCGGAGGAGCCCGTCGCAGACCTGCTCCGTTTCGTGACGAGTGAACCCGGGGGCTCCCCGTGAACACGCGGCGGTCATCCACCAAGGCTCCCTCGACGACCACCTATCGGGAAGCCCTGCGCGACGCCCTGCGCGACGCCCTGCACGACGAGCGGGTCTTCCTCATGGGTGAGGACGTAGGCAGATACGGCGGATGCTTCGGTGTCAGCCTGGGCCTCCTGGAGGAGTTCGGACCCGACCGGATCCGGGACACTCCGCTGTCGGAGTCAGCGTTCGTCGGCGCGGGCATCGGTGCCGCGCTCGGCGGGATGCGGCCGGTGGTCGAAATCATGACCGTCAACTTCAGCCTCCTCGCGCTGGATCAGATCCTCAACAACGCGGCCACCCTGCTGCACATGTCCGGCGGACAGCTGAGCGTACCTATGGTGATCCGCATGACCACTGGAGCGGGACGGCAGCTCGGTGCCCAGCACTCCCACAGCCTGGAAGGCTGGTACGCCCACATCCCCGGCATTCGTGTACTCGCCCCGGCGACCCTGGACGACGCGCGGCACATGCTGGCGGCCGCCCTCGCCGACCCGGACCCGGTACTGGTCTTCGAGCACGGCAGCCTCTACAACGCCGAAGGCGTCCTGGATCCCACCATCGACGCCGTCGACCTCGACAGTGCGGCAGTGCGCAGGCCCGGCACGGACATCTCCATCATCACGTACGGTGGATCGCTGCCGAAGGCCCTGGCCGCCGCGGATGACCTTTCGGGGGACGGCATCAGCGCGGAAGTCCTCGACCTGCGTACCCTGCGCCCGCTGGACGATGCCACCATCATGGAATCCGTGGGCCGCACTCACCAGGCCGTGGTCGTGGACGAGGCATGGCGCAGCGGCAGCCTCGCCGCGGAGATTTCGGCCCGCATCACCGAGCAGGCTTTCTACGAGCTCGACGCTCCCGTGCAGCGGGTATGCAGCGCAGAAGTGCCCATTCCCTATGCCCGGCAGCTCGAAGAGGCGACGCTGCCCCAACCCGCATCGATCGTGGACGCGGTGCGCCTGGCGGTGAGTTGACATGGCCGAGTTCACCATGCCTTCCCTGGGCGCGGACATGGATGAGGGCACTCTTGTCGAATGGCTGGTCAGCCCGGGCGACACCGTGGCGAAGGGGGATGTGGTCGCGGTCGTGGAAACGGCCAAATCAACCATCGAGGTGGAGTGTTTCGACTCGGGTACCGTCGGCACTCTCCTCGTCAGGCCGGGGACCATTGTGCCGGTAGGCGCCCCCATGGCGGTCATCGGTCCCGCGGCCGAGCCCTCAGCCCACACCGTCGCGCAACAGCCGGCCGGGCCGGCTCCCGGCCCCCACCCCGCCTCCGTTCGCGCGGCCGCTCCGGCCGACGAAGTCGTGTCGACACCTTTGGTGAGGCACCTGGCGCAGAAGAACGACATCGACCTGTCCACCGTGCACGGTTCAGGCAAGGGCGGCCGGATCACCCGGGCCGACGTCGAGAGGACAGCATCTCGGCCGCCGCTCCGGGTACAGGCATCGCCGCTGGCCCGACGTCTGGCGCAGTCGTTGGACGTGGATCTGGGGAGGGTCCGGGGAACTGGGCGAAACGGCACGGTCAGAGCCGACGACGTGCGTGCCGCGGCGGGCCGTGCGCCCCGTACCCTCGGTCGCCGCCCGCCTGCGGCAGGAGCCCCAGCCACGCCCCGGGACCGCCCGTCGGTCAGGACCGGCCCCAGCGCCCCCAGCACGAGGGAACCGGCCGCACGCTCGGCGATCTCCGCGCTGATGACACGCGCCAACCGCGACATCCCCCACTACTACCTGTCCACGACGATCGACCTCGCGGCCGCCACGACGTGGATGCTCAACCGGAACGCGAACAGCCCCGTGGGGGAGCGGCTCGTGCCTGCGGCACTGCTACTGAAGTCCGTCGCTCTGGCCGCACGGCAAGTCCCGGAGTTGAACGGCCACTGGACGGATGACGAGTTCGTCCCGGCCAATGAGGTGCGACTCGGCGTCGCCGTGTCCCTGCGCGGCGGTGGCCTGGCGGCACCGGCGCTGGCCAACGCCGACAGCATGCTCCTGCCTGAGCTGATGGAGACCCTCAGAGATCTGGTTTCGCGGGCCCGCAGAGGGCGCCTGCGTGCCTCGGAGACCGCTGACCCCACGCTCACGGTGACGAACCTCGGCGATCAGGGTGTGGAGACAGTCTTCGGGGTGATCTACCCACCGCAGGTCGCGCTCGTGGGACTGGGGTGTGTCATCGAGCATCCGGTGGCCGTGGACGGGATGCTCACTGTGCACCCGACCGTGACCGCCACGCTCTCCGCCGATCACCGGGCGAGTGACGGTGCGACCGGCGCGCGCTTCCTGACAGCACTCGACCGACTGCTCCAACGACCGGAGGAACTGTGAACCACGACGAGGCGCTCGAACTGATCAAGCAGGTCCTGACAGACGTGGTGCCCGGCGCCGACCCAGCCCTCCTCTCACCCGACGAGAACTTCCGGATCAGTCTGGAGATGGATTCGCTGGACTTCCTCAACTTCATCGAGGCGCTGAGCGGGCGCACGGGCCTTCCCCTTCCCGAGGCGGACTACCCCTCGCTGAACACACTGAACGGCTGCGCGAACTATGTAGCCACGCACACGCCGACCGCTTAGACGGGGCTGAGCGGCCTCGCCAGGGGCCACATGGCCTCTCCTGCGCTCCTGCCCCACAGGCCAGGCTGAGAACAGATCGCAGAAGTGCAGCACACCGGAGGTCTCCGCCATGCCGCGCTTCGTGACAGTCGGCGAGCTGCTGCGCCCCATGCTCCGCCGAGACGACGCCATACGCGATGAAATCATCGACGAGGTACTGGGCCGTACTTTCCGCATGACGCCCGGAGGCGTGACCGTGACTGTTGAGGACGGAGTCGTCACTCTCGATGGCGGAGTCGACGATCGATCAACCATTCCCGTCATCGAACTCCTGTGCCTCTCTGTCGACGGCGTCGTCAGCGTCGACCAGTCCCTCGAATACGCCGTAGACGATCTGGCATCGGATTCCGATCCGGCGCGCAGCACCGGCAACTCCTGAGCGCTCACGCAATGGGACGAAAAGCGCCTACTGCTTCTCGCGGTTCCTGATCGTGCGGTGCGCGGTCATCAGCCGCTTCTCCGCATCCTCGAAATGGCTCCGCACGTCGATTCCACGAAAGTACCTGTTCATGCCCGGGCAACAGGGCCGAACAGTCCCCGGCGGACCCCGGGTGGTCCTACCGCCGGCGGAGAAGGATGCCGACGCTCGGACATACAGGGCCTCTTCTTCCTGGAGGAACTATGAAACATCTGCGTACCGTCGACGACGTGATGACGCATGCCGTCATCACGGTCAACCGCGGAACGCCGTTCAAGGACGTAGTGAAGACCATGCGGCAATGGCGGATCAGCGCCCTGCCCGTCATGTCGGACGAGGGACGGGTCGTCGGCGTAATCTCCGAAGCCGACCTTCTGCTCAAAGCGCAAGGCGATGAGTCCCGCGCCGTCTCCGCCGGCCAGCTGATGACCGTACCCGCCGTGACGGTGACCCGGAATGCGGGCATCGCGAGTGCCGCTCGGCTGATGGCTCGCGGCCACCTCAAGCGGCTACCGGTCGTTGACGACGACGGAAGCCTGGTGGGAGTGGTCAGCCGGGGTGATCTGCTGAAGATCTACCTCCGCCCGGACAAGGACATCGCCCAGGAGCTGCGCGAGCTGATCCTGACTCGGCTCATGCCGGCGGGCTCGGCGATCGTGTACGTTCACGTGTCCGACGGCATCGTCCACCTGAACGGCACCATCCCCGACCCGTCACTCAGTGACGTGCTGGTTCGGATTGCGCACACGGTGCCAGGAGTCGTGAACGTGACGGCCCGGTTCGACGCCGAAGCTCCGGCGTGAAGGAGAACGACGATGAGGCATCGCAGCGTCTCCGACCTCATGACGCCCACAGCTGTCAGCGTCCAGCGTGGCACGACGTTCAAGGAGATCGCCCGGCTCCTCGACGAGTTCGGTGTCACCGCCGTGCCCGTCGTGGACGAGAACGGATGCCCCGTGGGCGTCGTTTCCGAAACGGACCTGCTCCACAGACGCGACTCCGGGGGCGGCGCGAACTCCGCAGCCGACCTCATGAGCCACCCTGCGATCACCGCGGCGCCCGAATGGAGCGCCGTCCGCGCCGCCCGCACCATGGAGAACTACAAGGTCAAGAGGCTCCCCGTCGTCGACGCCGGAGGGCATCTGATCGGAGTCCTGAGCCGCAGCGATCTCCTGCAACTCTTCCTGCGCAGGGACCGCGCGATTCAGGAGGAGATCCTCGAAGACGTCCTGACCCACACACTCCGGCTCAGTCCCTCGTCGCTGACTGTCGAGGTCGCCGACGGTTTCGTGACCCTCAGCGGCACCGTGAGCCGACACAGCCTCGTCCCCGTCGTCCTGCGCCTGTGCCGGAGTGTCGACGGAGTCGTGGATGTGACCAATCGGCTCGACTACGAGCAGGACGACCTGCCGGCCGACGAACGAACGGACACCCGTCGACAAAAGACGACCTGACGCATTGATAGCGGCGCCCCTGTGCTGTGTCCGGTCTTATGTGACGTCGCGGGGCGACAGGCCCGTTTGGGGCTGTTGGGTACCGAGCGGGGCCGTTCGGTTTTCCCCACACAGGTTCAGTTCGGCAGCAGCCACGTGCTGTTTCACCGTGGCGAAGCTGTCCGGTGTCACTGAGATCGAGTCGATGCCTGCCTTCACCAGGAATTCCGTGAAGGCGGGGTCGTCGCTGGGGCGCTGGCCGCAGAGGCCCACTGTGCGGCCGATGGTCTGAGCGCGCGAAATGAGCGACTGGATGCTCTGCGTGACCGCGGGGTTGGTCTCGTCGAAGACATGGGCGAGGGCTTCGGAGTCGCGGTCGACGCCCAGGGTGAGCTGGGTCAGGTCGTTGCTCCCGATGGAGAAGCCGTCGAAGCGCTCGGCGAAGTCCTGGGCCAGGATGATGTTGGAGGGGATCTCCGCCATGACGTACGCCTTGAGGCCGTGCTCGCCCCTGCGCAGCCCCTGTTCGGCCATGACGTCCAGAACCCGGTCGGCCTCTTCGGGGGTCCGGCAGAAGGGAATCATGACGATGACGTTGGTCAGGCCCATCTCGTCGCGAACCCGGCGCAGCGCCCGGCATTCCAGAGCGAATCCTTCGCGGTAGCCGTCGCTGTAGTAGCGGCTCGCGCCGCGCCAGCCGATCATCGGATTCGCCTCGACCGGTTCGAAGGCCTTGCCACCGAGCAGACGCGCGTACTCGTTGGTCTTGAAGTCGCTGGTCCGTACGACAACCGGGTCGGGCCAGCGGGATGCGGCGATGCGTGCCACGCCGTGAGCCAGTCGGTCGACGAAGTACTGGCCGCGGTCGGGGTGGCCCTTGGTGAGCTGCTCGATGACGCAGCGGTCGTGCTGGTCCACTCGTTCGGGGTGCAGCAACGCCATGGGGTGGACCTTGACCTGGTGGGCGACGATGAACTCCAGGCGCGCGAGCCCGACCCCGTCGGCGGGCAGACGCCACCAGCGGAAGGCGGCGGACGGGTCGGCGAGATTGAGCATCACGCGGGTCCGGGTGGCGGGGAGTTCGCTGAGATCGGTCTCGCGCTCCTCGTAGGCCAGCAGCCCTGCGTAGACCCGGCCCCGGGCACCTTCGGCGCAGGAGACGGTCGCGTCCTGGCCACTGCGCAGTACCTCGGTGGCCCGGCCGGTGCCGACGACGGCGGGTACGCCGAGTTCGCGGCTGACGATGGCGGCATGCGAGGTCCGGCCGCCGTGGTCGGTGACGATCGCGGCGGCCCGCCTCATGACCGGTTCCCAGTCCGGGTCGGTGATGCCGGTGACGAGCACCCCGCCGGTCGGGAAACGGTCGAGATCCACAGGCGCGTCGAGGACGATGACCGGGCCTGAACCGATGGCCTCACCGACCGCGCTGCCTTCGACGAGGCTCTCCCTCGGAGTGGTGGTCAGGCGGCAGCGACGCAACGTCGTCGTACGGCGGCGGGACTGCACGGTTTCGGGGCGGGCCTGGACGATCGCCAGTTCTCCGGTCAGGCCGTCCTTGGCCCATTCCAGGTCCATGGGGCAGCCGTAGTGCTCTTCTACGACCATGGCCCATTCGGCCAGCAGTCGGACTTCCGCGTCTGTCAGAACACGCTGCGCGCGCTCCTCAACGGACGTGTCGACGGTCCTGGTGAGCCCGCGCTCTCCATAAACCGCCTTCTTCCGCTTCACTCCGATCCGGACATCGATCACGGGGTCCAGTGCCGGATCCTTCAGGCTCGGCTTGAAGACCGTGTGCTCGTCGGGGTCGACCTGGCCGCTGACGACGGTCTCGCCCAGACCCCACGCCGCGCTGACCACGATGACCTCGGGGAAGCCGCTCTCAGGGTCGAGGGTGAAGATCACGCCTGCACCCGCGAGGTCGGAGCGGACCATGATCTGGACGCCGACGGAGAGAGCGACCGAGAGGTGGTCGAAGCCCATCCGTTCCCGGTAGTCGATCGCGCGGTCGGTGAACAGGGAGGCATAGCAGCGGTGGCAGGACTGCAGCAGCTGGGCGGGCCCGCGCACGTTCAGGTAGGTCTCCTGCTGGCCGGCGAAACTCGCCTGGGGCAGGTCCTCGGCGGTGGCGCTGCTTCGCACGGCGACCTCGGGATCGTCACGGCCCTGGTCGCGCGCGAGCTGTTCGTACGCGGAGGCGAGTTCGGTCCGCAATCCGGCCGGCAGCGGCTCGGCCATGATCATCGACCGGATCGCCGCCCCCACCTCGTTCAGCGCGGCCCCTGCGTGCAGGCGTCCTATCTGCGCTGCGATCCGTGCACGCAGTCCGTGCCTGTCGAGCAACTCCCCGTACGCGTCCGCCGTCGTCGCGAAGCCAGGAGGCACCCGCACCCCCGCAGCGGCCAGGTGCGCGGTCATCTCCCCCAGCGAGGCGTTCTTGCCACCGACACGGCCGACATCCTGCCGGCCGAACTCCGCGAAGGGTACGACGCGTCGAGTCACTGCCATGATGTCCTCCGCCGTATGTGCGAGGTCTGCGGACTTTCAGTAGGGCATCGGCCGACCGGGACGGGGTGCGCAGATCCAGCTGCGCGGGCTTGCGGGGCTGTCTCGGCCTGATCTGGGTCCGGATGCGCCGCATCGCTGTCACCTCTTCGGGAGGCGGAGCCCGGAAAGCGTCCGACTTCCACGATCGCCCCGGAAACGTCGTCACCGCAGTGCCGAGTGGGCCATAACTGAGAGGGACCGAACGGCCCATGGCCGAGGTGGGCTCGGATCTGGTGGCCGCCGGACCACGACGCTTCGCGACAAGGCCCCCTAAACACCTCCGTACAGGTGCTCGAGATCAACGAGCAGGACCTCACCGCGAGCGTGCGCCGCATGCAGCTCGGGACTGAATCCCGAACCACCGTAGAGGGCCAGGCGAACGTGGCTGAGATCTTCACGGGAATCGAGCGCGTCCAGTATGTGCTTCAGGCGTTGCAGATGGTGGATGTCCATGCCGGTGTGCCATCGTGCGAGCCCCACCGACAGGAGGGGGCCTCTCATGTGGCCGTCCCGTCGGCGGACCACGACCTCGGCGTCGAGCCTGGCAGTCGCCGACGGGTCGCCGAGGGAGCCGTACGACGCCGTGCCACGTTCGGCACCGAAGGTGGCCGGGTCGGCGAAGCAGGCCGCCCAGTCCCGGCAGACCTGAGCGAACCGGGGCTCGGCGACGAGAATGTTGAAATCGGTTCGCGCGTCCTCCCACACCGTCTCGGCGTTGCTCTGTTCGAGAGCCGCCCTGCGCGGACGTGCCACGGCGTGCTCGAAGGCGAGGAGCGGGTCCGCGATGTGGTGACGTGTGATCCCCGGTTGCAGTCCGTCTGTCTGCGATTGGAGCAGACCGTGGTCACGGAGGACGGCCAGAGCGCGCGAGGCGTCAGTGAGCTGCTGTCCCAGGAAGGTGGCGATTTCGCCGCAGGTCGTGCAGCCTCTGGCCAGGGCGGCGAGTACGGAGTGGCAAGTCCCGCGGGTCCAGGGCCCGGTCTCCTCGTCGAGCAGGTGGCGGGCCTCGTGGAACAGCGGCGTTCGTGGATTCAGGACGGTGCGACAGACCCAGGCATCGAAGTCGTCACGATCGACGGGAACGTCGTCGCCCACGTAGTCGTGCCGGTAGGCGGGCGTACCGCCGACGACCGTGTAAACGAGAAAGGCGAGCCTCGCGTCGTCGATGCCCCACAAGCGTGCTGCCTTGCGGAAGTCCAGGGGCTGGATGTCGAGCTTCAGCGCGGCAAGGGCGCGCAACGGTGAGGAGGAGGCGAACAGCCGGGTCATCACCGGTGCGGTCTCACCGCCGAGCAGCAGTCGCGCACGGTTGTCCAGCGGCGACCTGTCGAGGTACCGGAGGGCACCGTGGATGACGGACGGCAAGTCTGGGCTCGCCGCAACGAGGTCGGGGAACGAGTCGAGGATGACGGGCAGTGGCCTGGTGTCGCTCAACGCCAGCAAGGCGTCGAGGCCCTCCTTCCAATCACGCCAGTGGCTGGGCCGTGCGACCCGCCGGTATCGCGCGTACTCCTCGCCCACCCTGCGCAGCGCCTCGGCTTCGGTGGCTTGCTGACCACAGGAATAGAATCCTCCCGTGGCTCGTGCCACCGATTCCAGCAGGAGCGTCTTGCCCTGGCGAGGGCGCCCCATGACGACGCCCAGCCCCGTTCCCGGATGCGGATCGCTCGAAAAGGACATCAGGGCTGCCCATTCGTCATCCCTGTCGAAGAGGCGATCGGGCTTGGCCGGCCACTCGGGGCCCATGCTCGAGGTCTGTTGCTGTCCGTGTACGGCATTCACACCATGTACCTCCGGAACCAGCTGAGGGCTATTTCATTCTCGGCCTTGTGGCCGTCGGGCGCTGCGCCGGCCTCGTCGTCGCGGCGGGCCGTGCGAAATTCGTCGGAGGTCAGCGCACGGGCAGGCGGAACCAACGTTGCTCGCCCGCGGCCACGGTCACCAGCCGCTCACCGGGCAGGCATACGCGCAGAGAGGGTGTGAGCCGGGAGTGCGGAACACGGATCCCCAACCGGCCCGGAAGGAGGCGGACACGGATGTCCCGGTGCCCGTGGTAACAGAACGTGAACGTGCAGCGTGGCATCTCGCAGAGCGGGGTGGGGTCGATACGGAGTCCGTCCGGGCCTGCCTCCAGACCCGCGAGGCTCCGTTCGACGAGATCGAGGGTGCCGGCCATGGTACCGAGATGGATACCTTCGCCGGTGGTGCCGCCCTGAATGTCAGCCACGTCGCCGAGCAGGGCATCCTCGCAGTATCTCCAGGCGTCCGGGCCTCTCTCACGAGCGAGCACCCAGCCGTGCACCAGGCTGCTGAGACTCGAACCATGACTGGTACGAGCCAGGTAGTAGCCGACCGTCCGGCGCCACACGTCGTCATCGAGGCGGTAACCAAGACGGTCGAAGAGGGCCCGCAGCTCGGCGGGGCGGAAGAGATAGCCGAGCATGAGTGTGTCGGCCTGCTTGGTCGCCTGATAGCGGTTGACCGTGTCCCCCTCGGACTCCAGGATCCGGTCGAGGCGGCGGATGTCGCAGTAGCGGGAGCGATAGGCATCCCAGTCCAGTTCGGCCAGCTCGCCATAGCCCTCGAACTGGCTGATGACACCGTCGTGGAACGGCACGTACACGCGGCGGGAGACGACGTCCCAGCGGCTCAACGTCTCGTCGTCCAGGCCGATTCGCTCAGCCAGCTCCCGCCGACGAGCTGCAGGCAGTCCGTCGAACACCTCAAGCGCACGTGCGAGCGACCAGGCGGCGGTCACGTTGGTGTACGCGTTGTCGTCGATCCCGGGAGCAGCGGCCTTGGGGTAGGCGTCGTGGTACTCGTCGGGGCCCACCACACCGCGGATACGGTAGCGGTCGCGATCGGCGTCGTACGTGGCGACGGCGCCCCAGTATCGCGCAATGTCGAGCAACAGCTCTGCCCCTGGGCCTTGGACGAACCCGGTGTCGCCGGTGCTCTGCCCGTACCGCCAGACATTCCAGGCGATGGCCGAGCCGACGTGGCGCTGCAAGTGCGAGTGGTCGGGCAGCCAACGGCCGGATCGGGGATTGAGGTGCAGCGTCTGTGTCTCCTCCACACCCGAACTACCGCTCTGCCAGGGGAACATCGCTCCTCGAAAGCCCGCCTGCTGGGCCGCGGAACGGGCCGCTGGCAGCCGACGGTGCCGGTACATGAGAAGACCCCGCGCCACCTCCGGAAAGTGCAGGGTGACGTACGGCAGCACGAACAGTTCGTCCCAGAAGACATGCCCTCGGTAGGCCTCGCCGTGCAGGCCCCTGGCGGGCACTCCGACGTCCAGCTCAGCCGTGTGCGGGGAAAGGGTCTGCAGGACGTGGAAGAGATGAAGCCGGAGGATGCGACCCGGCTCGCCGGGCACCTTCAGTTCGCCCTGGCTCCACAGACGTTCCCAAGCGGCACGGTGGGAAGCGAGCAGTGCGGTGAACGCCGGCGCATGTGACACGTGCTCGACGGCAAGTGAGAGGGGATCGCCCGGAGGCCGATCCAGCGAGGTGTACAAGGCGGCGCACTTCACGACGGCCACGGAATGCCCGCGAGAGAGCGGCAGCCTGAGTCTCTGGGCCGTTTCGGCCTGCGTGCAGCTCGCCCCCACGGCGACGAGTGGCCGCGACGACGTCCTGACGGCGATGGCGATCCGGATCCGGGACGAACGGGTACGACAGGACAACCAGGCCACGCCGTCCATTTCCACCCCGGCGCGGTGGCCCGTGAGGTGACGGCCGTTCAGGCCGCGGTAACGCTCGACACCGGCGTTGATGACGTTGCCGTCGATGATGGACTCGACCTCGATCACCCCGCTCCAGCCGTACCCGTGGAAAGCGGTCCTCTGGACGGCGAGATACGGATCACTCATGTGGACAAACCTGGTGTGGGTGACGCCGAGTCGGCGGCCGTGACCGTCCTGGAAGAACAAGTGGCGAGTGAGAACGCCGCCTCGCAGGTCGAGCGAGACACTGCAGCGCCGCACGCTCGGGTCGTCGGGGGTGAGCCACTGCCCTGCCGGCCCGTCGTCCGGCAAGCAGCGGTAGCGCAGGCGCGACCAGTCGGGCAGGTTGACCATGTCCTCGTTGCAGACCTGTTCTCCTGCGATGTCCGAGGAAAGCCGGTTGGAACACCCGGCAGCGTAAGTCCCCGGGTAGTGGGCGGTGCCGGCGGTTGACTCAGGCGCGGCCCCCCGGGTGGCGAACCTGCCGTTGCCGAGTGTGCACAGAGCCTCGACAGCGCGCTCCTTCTTGGGGTCGTAGCCGC
Source organism: Streptomyces atratus (assembly GCF_040655115.1). Lineage (GTDB taxonomy): Bacteria > Actinomycetota > Actinomycetes > Streptomycetales > Streptomycetaceae > Streptomyces > Streptomyces atratus_D. The sequence continues at coordinate 19,380 of NZ_JBFAJH010000046.1, forward strand.
TGAAGTCCCAAGTCCATTCCGTGCTCATGACCACTCTCCGTAGTTCTCCGGCGTTCCATACGAGTGAGTCGGTCACGGACACCGCGATGCTCTCCGGGTCGGCCGGCATGTGAAGCACCGACCCCGCCGCGGTACAGCCCCACCCACGACTGTGAGACCTGGGGTCGTGGCGAGCGGCGGCCGAAAGCCCCGGATCGGTCGGCCCGGCGGGCACCTCGACGGCGGCGGGGCCGGGCCCGGTCCCTCTCGTAGTCTTCCCACCCACCAGGGCTCACGACTGAGCCGGGGAGGAGATTCTCGTTGTGCTGCGGTCCGCCCAGCGCCACCTCGAGGACACCGGTATCCCCGGCCGTGATCCACAGGTCTTCGAGGTGCAGCGTCGCCAGCCTTCCATGGACGCCGATGTTCGTGACACGGCCCCCCGGACGAACCACGCGGGTGCACACTTCGAAGGCTTCGGGCACGCCGACGGCTTCGATGACGACATCGGCGCCGAGGCCCTCGGTGAGGTCGTCTCCCGGGCTGTAGCCGGCGCGGACGCAGATGGTGACGACATCGACGGGGTCCGGAACGCCCTGCCATGCGGTCTTCCCCGGTCCTTGGTGAACGAGTGCCTTCACAACGTCGTCCTCTTCCTGTGTCTCCTCCGGTGAGGCTCTTCCTCAGGCTGACCCCGCATCGGCCCGTCGCGCATGGGGCCAGTCGGTCCCTGCCGGGACCGGGCGGGCCCATCGCGCCTCCGGCGCCGGGAGTGCGATGGTGAAGACGATTGCCACCCATCGGAGAAGGGACGGCCATGTCCGTGACGGACTTCGGTCCGGCCACGGCCGCGTCGAGACCTGCGCTGCTGCGCTTCCCCGGCGACGTCCGGACCGTCACCGGCAGCACGTTCCTCATCGAGAGCGACCACGCCCGGGTCCTCCTCGAATGCGGCCTCTTCCAGGGCTTCACGGACCTGCGCCGCCGCAACCGGGCGAAGCTGCCGTACGACGCCTCGTCCATCCACGCCGTGGTCATCACCCATGCCCACCTGGACCACTGTGGCTACCTGCCCCGCCTGGTCCGGCACGGCTTCCGGGGACCGATCCTGACCAGTGCCCACACCGCCCGGCTCGCCGAGATCGTGCTCCGTGACAGCGCGCGCCTCCAGATGGAGACGGCCCGGCACGCCAACGAACACGGCTGGTCCACGCACCGGCCCGCCAGACCGCTCCATGACGAAACCGATGTCGACACCACCGTGAAATTCTTCGATGCCGTCCCGGTCGGCAACCACGTCGAGACCATGGCCGGCACACGGCTCACGCCGCTCCACGGTGGACACATCCTCGGCTCTGCCTGGGCCCAACTGACCCTTGAGGACGGCCACACCCTCGCCACCAGCGGAGACCTAGGCCGCCCCGGCCACCCGCTGCTGCTGCCGCCAGAGCCGTTCACCGGCGCTGACGTGCTGCTGATGGAGCCGACGTACGGCATCCGCCGTCACGAACCCGAGCGAGCCCTCACCGAGGAACCTGCCATGACCTCAGCCCGGTACACCGTCAACGACGTCATGACGAAGAACGTCGTCACCGTCACGCCTGACACGGAATTCAAAGAGATCGCTGCCGCCATGAAGCAGTGGAAGGTCGCCGCCGTGCCCGTCATCGAAAGCAAGGGCCATGTCGTCGGCGTCGTCTCCGAAGCCGATCTGCTCCCCAAGGAGGAATTCCACGCGCACAGGATCGGCTTGATTGAGCAGATGTACCGCCCGGGCGACACCGCCAAGGCCGGAGCGGTCCGCGCCGAGGAACTGATGACGAGTCCCGCCATCACGGTGAAGCCCGACGTGCCCCTCCCGCAGGCCGCCCGGCTCATGGCCGACCAGCGCATCAAGCGCCTCCCGGTCGTCGACGCCGACGGCAGCCTCAAGGGCATCGTCAGCCGCGCCGATCTCCTCAAGGTCTTCCTGCGCTCCGACGACGACCTCGCTGCCGAAATACGCCGCGAGGTCGTCAACCGGCTTTTCCCCGCCTCGTCCGTGAAGGCCAGTGTCACCTGGGGCGTGGCCACCCTCACCGGTCGTGTCCGCGACGTCACCCTCATTCCCGTCGCCGCCCGTCTCGCTCAGTCCGTGGAAGGTGTGGTCGGCGTGGACTGCCGGCTCGAAGGAGAAGCATCCGACTGAGCCCGGCAACGGACGTGCCCCCGCTGAGGAACCCATCCGGTCCGGCTCAAGGGACGAACGGCCCATACGTACCGGGCAACGGCCGACTCCATGCTGAAGACATCGAACCTTCCCGACTCCCCGGGAGACCCGCGATGCTCACCGAAGCGCTCGACGACGCCACGCTGGCCGACCTCGTCACCGATGCCATCGCCGCACCGTCCATGCACAACGCCCAGCCCTGGCAGTTCCGCTACGGACGCCGTAGTCGCACCCTCGTTCTTCTGGCGGACTTCGAACGCGCGATGCCGGAGGAAGACCCCTCCACCCGCGCACTGCACGTAGGCTGCGGCGCGGCCCTGCTGAATCTGCGCGTGTCCGCCGCCCACCACGGCCTGGACGCGGTTACCAGGCTACTGCCTGCCCCATCGGACCCGGCCCTGCTGGCCGCCGTACGCCTGAGCATTCGCCCCGATGCCCACGGTGGGCCTGCAGACGAAGCGCTCGCCGCTCTCCACCCCGCGATCCGTGACCGGCACACCAGCCGGTACCCCTTCGACGAACAGGCGATCCCGAAGGACATCCGCGCACGCCTCGCCGAAGCGGCCCGTACCGAGAGCACGGACTTCGCGTTTCTGACCGCGACTCATCTGGAGACGGTGCTCGAACTGATCCGGGACGCCGAGGGGTACGACCGCAGGGATCCGGCACGCGAAGCCGAGCAGCGGCACTGGGTCCGCGACACGAAGACCGAGTCGCCCATGGACGGAATTCCGGACTACGCCCTCGGCCCCCGCGACGCGTCCGAAAGAGCGACCGTCCGCGACTTCGCGGGCAGCGCCGTCCTCGCCGGCCGGGCCCGCGTCCTGTTCGAGAACCGGCCGCAGCTTGCCCTGCTGAGCACCCCGGGCGACCACCCGCAGGACTGGCTGCGCGCCGGTCAGGCCCTGGAACGCGTGCTGCTCACTGCCACACTCCACTCGGTGTCCACCTCGTTCGCCACACAGCCCCTCGAATGGCCGGACCTGCGATGGATCCTGCGCGACCCGGTCCTCGGCACGGGACACCCACAAATGATCATCCGCCTGGGATACGGGCCCACGGGGCCGCGCACGCCTCGCCGCCCTGTCGAGCAAGTGCTGACGATCGAACCGTAGAAACGATCAAACCCCAGCAGGAACGCGGCGGAAAGGCGGTGGGAGCGATGCAGTTCCCCATAGTTGTTGGAGTAGACGGATCAGAGGGCAGTCTTCGCGCCCTGGACTGGGCAGCGGCGGAAGCGGCACGCTCACAGCACCCCCTGCGCGTCGTCCACGCCTCTCTGTGGGAACGCTACGAAGGCAGGCTGCCCACTTTCGACACCGAGCGCCCGGCCGAGCAGATCCTCGCCGAGCACCTCGTCGCCTCCGCTCAGGAACGTGCACAGCGCCTCCACGCAGAGGTAGACGTGGTCGCCGATGTACGGCCCGAAGACCCGGTGAAAGCACTTGTGCGCGAGAGCCATGAGGCGGCCCTTGTCGTCCTGGGCTCCCGTGGCCGGGGCCGGATCGCCGGGATGCTCCTCGGATCCGTCAGCCTCGCCCTCGCGGGCCGGTCACACTGCCCGGTCGTCGTGATCCCGGCGACCACACCGGGTGCTCCCCCGAAGCAGGGTCGCGTTGTCGTCGGGATCGGTGATGCCGAAAGACCGACAGCAGCCGCCCGTTTCGCACTCGACCAGGCGGTGTCGCGCCACGGCGAACTGATCGCCGTACGGGCCTGGCGCTGCCCCGCCCACGAGGCTGCGGACCATCCGCTCCTCTCGGGCTCCCCGGCTTCCGCACACCGCCAGCGGGCTGAGGACCACCTCGAAGACGTCCTGGCGGTACTCGACCGGACCAGCTCCGAGGCCGCTGTCCACCGTTCCGTGGAACAGGGGCCTGTACACCAGATACTGATCGAAGCGGCCACCGGCGCGGAACTGCTGGTCGTCGGCGCACGCCGTTCCGACGGACACCATGGGCTGCACCTTGGTGCGGTGAACCACGCGGTGCTGCACTATGCACCCTGTCCAGTGGCCGTGGTCCCGGACACCCGCTGATCGCACCTTCGGTCCTCAGGGGTGCTTCCCACCGCACGGTCCGCATCGCGCGGTGGGATCCGTCGGTGCCGACCACGACCGGTCCCGTCATGGTCACGCTTGATCGACTGCTGTCCGTGGTCTCTCCTGAATGTTCTGCGCCCGAGGCGAAGGGAGCACCGACTTGCTACCGGTCCCGGAATTGCTGGGACAGTTCGGCCTCCACCTCGTCCCACTCCTTCTCCCATCCCATGTACCTGAGGCTGTCCACCAGCTTCGCGAAGCCTTTCCACACGGCGACGAATAGTCCCGTCGCCACTGCGAAGGTCCCTGCTGCCGCCAGCCATGCAGATGCAACGGCCTCACCACGCGTTGTGGGTGCCCTGGTGGTGACCACGCCTTGAGCAGTGGTCCAGATCGGTACGGTCGTGCCGGCCGAGCTGCCCGCCCAGACACTGACCACTGCCGTGCGCTCGGTACCGTCCGGCTGTGTCCACCGGACGGGGGCACGCACCGTTGTCTGTGCCATGACAGCTGTAGCGGGGACACCCGCGTCGGAAATCAGCCGCGCCTCCACCTTCCTCATATGGGGAAGTGTGTTGACACGATGTGTCTCGGCGTCGTGCACCGCACGGCCCGTGGCAGCCGATACCAGGGGTGCCGCCATCAGGAAAACCACGACCAAGAGCACCCTGCCCCAGCGCTGGATGCGATCCGGGACTCGGATCGGCAGCCCGCGCGCGCTGGGCGCGTCGTCTTCCTGTCCTTCTCCGGGGTGCGTTTCTCCAGCCATGGTCCGGCCTCATTCCGCTGCGACAACGGACCCCGCCCGCAGTGCATCGCGCAGCGAAACGTGCGGGCAGGAGCGCGTGCCACCATCCTGCACACCCCGCACGCCTCGCGGCATGGGCTGAGCGGGCGCGAGACCGGGCCGGTCGGCCCAAGCGCCATGCAACCCCAGCGGCACACGATGGAGTGGACGAAGAGCACGCGGAACAGCGGCGGGCCCGACGACGGACCGGGGATCCCACGAAGGATGTGGGCAGCATGGCGCACGGAGTAAGCCATTCATCGGACAGCATGCCGGACAGGGCGTCGGGAGACCTGGGCCGACGGGTGCTGACGCGCCGCGAGCAGCTCGGACTCAGCCGGCAGGCAGTGGCCGAGCGGGCCGGTTCGGCACCCGGATACATCCAGTACGTCGAAGAGCGGCAGGCCACACCCGGCATAGGGTTTCTGCTGCGGCTGGCCCAGGCGCTGGAAACCACTGTGGCCGAGCTGATCGGCAGCACGACGGAGCTTCCTCCGGCTATTGGCCGCGCTGGCTATCGCACCGAGTTGCTCGAACTCAGCCCCCAGGAGTGCCGCCGACTCTTGTCCACCCACGGAGTGGGCCGGATCGGTGTGACGACGGACAACGGGCCGGCCATCCTGCCGGTCAACTACGTCATGGATGGTGACCGGGTCGCGTATCGCAGCGCCCACAACACTGTGCCCGCCACCGCCGCGGACCTCCCGGTCGCCTTCGAAGTGGATCACATTGATGAAGCTCTGAGTCAAGGGTGGAGCGTCCTCATGGTCGGTACGGCAGCAGCCGTCACGGATCCCGAAGCCGCGCACAGGCTGGACGAACTCGCCTACACCACGCCGTGGGCGGGCGACCGGCAGGATGTGTGGCTGACCATCACCCCCACGCGCATGACCGGGCGTCGCATTCACGTGCTCCAGCCCCACGCTCCTCAGGCTGGTGATGGTCCCCGAGATCCCTCGACCTGAAAACCAGGCCCCACCGGGTCAACGGCAAGACCAAAGCACACGATGTCGCAGATGAACACCGCCGAGCACCTGATCAACAAACTGAATGACGTTGTCACGTTGTTGGGTGTGTGAGTGTCTGATGGCGCCGTCGGGGCGTGGTGCCCGCCTGCGCTTCGGGACTGTGCTCTGTGACGGCCATCGCAACTGTTGCCGGGGTGTTCAAGCTCCTATGCGCAGCCAGGTGTTGCCTGCGCGGAGCCAGAGGGAACCGTCGCGGCCTTGGCCGCAGCGCATGACGACTCGACCGGGCGGGCAGCCGTCCCGAAGGGGCCCAGGTCGTCTGGCCCTGGGTGTTCCAGCCCGCAAGGCCCGCTCCTGACTCGGGGTGGCCGCCGTAGATGTTCGGCGTGCGGCTTCGCCAGCGCGGCACCGCAGACACCACGTCTGACATGGGATCGCTTAGCTGATTAGAGACGCTTAGTTCTTGCTGCCCTTGCCGACGGAGAAGGCGTACAGCTTGTTGTTCGTGCCCTTGTCAGGCCACATCGCCGAGGTGTAGCCGGAGCCCCAGTAGACCGAGCCATTGACCACCGCGGCACCGCCGACGACCGAACCACCACTGGCGAAGCCCCACTTCACCTTGCCGGTGGCGGCGTCGAGGGCGTACATGTTGTTGCCCTTGGGAGCCATGGAGCCCCCGTAGACGACGCCGTTGGCGCTGGTCACGAAGCCATGGGCCTTGTGACCCTGCGGGTCGGCCGTCTGCCACAGGATCTTGCCGGTGGCGGCGTCGAGCGCGGCCCAGAAGCCTCCCGTGGTGGTCGACTTCTCACCCGTCGCCGAGGTGATGGTGGTGGGGACGTTGTCGTAGTTGGTGACCGCGGTGTAGATGCGCTTGCCGTCGGTCGCGGAGCCCCACTGGATGCCGCCCCCGAGGCCGCCGGGGCCCGCCTGCGTCTGCCAGACGACCTTGCCCGTGGCCGGGTCGAGCGCCCAGTAGACGCCGCTCTTCTGGCCCACACCGAGCAGGTCGGTGCGCTTGCCGTCCACCGTGGTCGTGTAGAGGTTCGGGCCCGACCCGAAGTCGTAGTCCGGGCCGCTCGGCTTCTCGATCGTCCACTGGTCGCCCTCGAGGGTGTGGCGGGCCCAAGCGACCTTGCCGTCATCCAGGTCGAACGCGACGATCGAGTCCTGGTGGTTGTCGGGGGAGGCGGGGGTGCATCCGGTCGCGTCCGGGGTCTCGCAGACGCCTTCCGGCACCGAGTAGTTGTTGCCGGTGGCCGCGTACACCAGGCCGCGCTCGAGGTCCACCGCGGGGTGGCTGCCCCACACCGAGCCACCGGTGTACCCCTGCGGCACCGTGTGGGTCTTCCACAGGATCTCGCCGGTGTCGACGCTCACTGCGACGACACTGCCGCGGAAGGTCGGCTCGCCGGGCATCCCCTCGGACTTGGACGACACGCCCACGTACGCCACGCCGTCGGCAATCACCGGCGAGCCGGTGACAACCGCTGCCGGGTTGTCGTCGATCTGCGTCTTCCACAGCGGGGCGCCGGTCTTGGCGTCGGCGCCCAGGAGGTAGGCGCCGGCAGTGGTCTTCATGGCCGGAACGCCCTCGCCGAAGACCAGCTTGCCGCCCTCGTAGGCGGGGCTGGTCCGGGAGACGTCGCCCTGGATCCCGCTGTACGTGCTCACCGGCTTGGACCAGACGGCCTTGCCCGTGTCGGTGTTCACAGCGTTGAGCTTGCCGCTCCAGTCCGGCACGTACGCGACGCCGTCCACCACGGTCGGCGTGGCGGAGATGTCACCGCCGGCCGTGAAGGTCCAACGCGCCTTCAGGTTCTTGACATTCTTCGCGTTCAGGATGTGCTCGGACGCGGCGTTGCGGGTGTTGTGGGAGTCCTGGCCCGCGGAAGTCCAGTTCGTGGCCGGCTTCGGGTCAGCGGCGGAGGCTGTCCCGGCGGTCCCTGCGAACGCCGCGGCGACGACGGTCGCCGCCATCGGCACGCCCACGACTGCGGACCTCAGCGTCCGCGACTTCGGGCTACGTGTTGACATGCGAAAACTCCTTCGAACTGTGCGGTCGGGTGCGGAGCCATGTCGACGGCAGCCTGTTTGGCCGCAGTCTCCGGATTGCTCCTCGGCGCGTCCAGAATTGGTGTTCCGGGCCACGCCATCCCGCATTGATTGAAGCTTAAACCATCTTTCGGTGGCTCCATCCCGGGGGTCCCGGAGCGGGCCGGAGCTCATGCGGCGATCAAGAGCGGCGGAAAGCGGAAGTTCTCGTTTGCGCAGGTCAAACCGCAGTTCTGCGCCCGCAGGACACCCGAGGTCTGGCCGCTGAACAGACGCTGGTGCGACCGACAGCACGTACGACTGTGGGGCTCGGAGAGGCGTCGCTGCAGGTCAAGCCGCGTAGCGGTACTCGTTGATGACGCTGCCGAGGATGCGGGTGCGCAGGAGTCGGCGGTTTTCGGGCCTGTGCACGGTCGTGGGTTGCTGGTCGGCGCCGGGTGGTAGTTGGTTGCGGGCCCGATGGGGGCGGTGTTCGTTGTAGTGACGCTGGTAGGCGGCCAGGAGGTGCCGGGTGTGGGCCTCGTTCAAGATGAGGACATGGTCGAGGGCCAAGGGCCTCGCGTCGGATGGTGCCGATCACCCGCTCGCAGTGGGCGTTCACCCGAGGCGCTCGCGGGGCACTCTTGAGGATCTTGATCTCTTCGGCGTCGAAGACAGCGTCGAAGGATTGCCCGTACCTGCCGTCGCGGTCTCGCAGCAGGAAGCGCAGGGACTCCATGCGTGTGCCGAGATCGGTGGCCAGGTTTCGGGCTTGCTGCACAGCCCAGTCGCGGGTGGGGTGGGCGGTGATGGCGGTGATGGCGGCGATGTGCAGGCGTCGGGTGCTGTGTTCGAGGAACGCCGGCGCGTAGGGCCCGTGACCGAGGGCGGTTTCGAGGTGGAGGAAGTCGACGGCGATGCCTTCGGCCTGGTGGGTGAGGAACTCCCTCCACGTCGGGCCGGCGCGGCGCGGGGCCGGGTCGATGCCCGCCGCGTGGAGGATTTCCCATACTGTGGAGGTTGCGATGGGGTGACCGGGTCGGGTCGGCTCGCCCTGGATCCGCCTATGCCCCCATTGCGCGTTCTCCCGGGCAAGCTGCAGGATCAGCTTCTTGAGTGCTGCCTTGGTCGGTGGCCGTCCGGTGCGGGCACGCCGGGCGCTGTAGTCCCACTTCGCGGCGATGAACCTGCGATGTCAGGCCAGCAGGGTCCCGGGCGTGACCGGGAAGACCTCGTGCCGGCGGGGTATCAGGCTGGAGAGTGCAGCCAGCCAGAACCGATCTGCGGGCTCGTAGGGGACCGGGCCGGCGATCTGGCACCGTAGCACCGCCCTCTCATGGCGGAGCACGAGTAACTCGGCGTCCTTGGAGGTGTCGCGGCGCAGCAGCACACCGGGGGTTACATACGTGGAGCGACTTCGTGTCGCACACTGAGCGCTGTAGTTGACAGATTTCGCCAACTACAGCGCTCATCGCGAGGCAAAGACGCGTTGCGATTGTGAGCCGTCAGGCCGACCGTTCCGGCGTGGGGCCGAAGAGACTGGTGATGGAGTCTGCGGTGTCGTCGTAAGCACCGGGGCGTTGCGCGGGGCCCGAGTGATGCAACGTCCGCCGTGTCAACGGCTCTCGTCCACCACCATGGCCGAGCCGCCACCTCGCCGCTTGGGTTCGGCGACCGCCGTGACATTCCCGTCGCGCTGGAACTCCAGTGCGGCCACCGCTCCGATCTCCGGGGAGGGGGTGAAGGTCTGTGGGGCCAGGACGAAGTGCTGGCCGAGGCCTTCGAGCGCAGCGCGCTCGGGTGAGTCGAGGAAGGCGGGTTCGGCGTCGGTCGTGGTCCGGTTCCGCTGCGAGATCCGCGGAGCGGCGACCGCATCGGGCAGCGACATGCCCAGGTCGAGACGGTTGACGAGAGTCTGGAGCACCGTGGTGATGATGGTCGCGCCCCCCGGCGAACCGACCGCGATCAACGGCTTTCCCTCCCGCAGCACGATCGTCGGCGACATGCTGCTGCGCGGGCGCTTGCCCGGCGCGGGCAGATTCGGGTCGGGCACCCCGGGGGTGAGCGGGGTGAAGTCGAAGTCGGTGAGCTCATTGTTGAGCAGGAAGCCACGTCCGGGCACGGTGATGGCCGAGCCTCCGGTCTGCTCGATCGTCAGGGTGTACGAGACCACGTTGCCCCAACGGTCGGCGGTCACCAGATGGGTCGTCGAGGGCCCCTCGTAAGGCTCCTGAGTGCCCTTCCCCCGGACACAGCCGGTTGTCGCGCCGCGCGGGTCCGCCGGGGCCAGCGGGCTGGTCAGCGTCGCGTCGGGCCGGATCAGGCAGGCCCGGTCCTTCGCGAACTCCTTGGACAGCAGTGCCTTCGTGGGCACGTCCGAGAAGGCGGGGTCGCCCACCCAGCGGTTGCGGTCGGCGAAGGCGATCCGGCTGGCTTCCAGGTAGTGGTGCAGCGCCTGGACCCGGTCGGCGGACGACAGAGGGAAGTTCTCCAGGATGTTGAGCGCTTCGCCGACGGTGGTGCCGCCGGAGGAGGACGGCGCCATGGAGTAGACGTCCAGCCCGTGGTACGTGGTGCGGGTCGGGTCCCGGCGCACCACCGCGTAGTTCGCGAGGTCGCGCCGCTCCATGAGTCCGGGCCGGAACGTACGGTCGGAGCCCGCGGCCACCGGCGGGTTCTGCGCGGTGCGCACCACATCACGCCCGATGTCGCCGTGGTAGAGCGCATCTGTGCCCTCGCGGGACAGTTCCCGGTACGTACGGGCCAGGTCGGGGTTGCGGAAACGGCTGCCGACCACGGGGAGTTCACCGTTCGGCAGGAACAGATCGGAGGTCGAGGTGATGTCCCGGAAGCGGGCTTCGTTCATCGCCGTCTGGGCGCGGAATTCGTCGTTGACCACGAAGCCGTCGTCGGCGATCCGGGTGGCCGGGCGCAGTGCGCGCCCGAGCGAGACGGTGCCCCAGTCGTCCAGGGCCTTCTGCCAGGTCGCCGGGGTGCCCGGAACCCCCACGGACAGGCCGGAGTTGACCGCTTCCTGGAACGGTATGGCTTTGCCCGTGGACGGGTCGATGAAGGAGTCGGAGCGCATCCGGGCCGGGGCCGTCTCTCGGCCGTCGATGGTGTGCACCTTCTTCTTGGCGGCGTCGTAGTACACGAAGTAGCCGCCGCCTCCTATGCCTGCCGAGTACGGCTCGACCACTCCGAGCGCGGCCGCGGTCGCCACCGCCGCATCGACCGCGTTGCCGCCGCGCCGCAGCACCTCGATGCCGGCCTGCGAGGCGTATGGGTTCACACTGGAGACTGCGCCCCCGCTGCCGGTGGCGACGGCCTGTTTGGGCGGCGGCTGGAGACGTGAGCCGGAGGGTGCTGCGGCAGCGCCTGCCGGGGATGAGCCGGCGGCTGCGGTGGGGAGGAGCAGAGGGAGAGCGAGGGCTGTCGCTGACACGGCAGACACCAGGGCACGGCGGGCGATCATCGAGCCTCCGAGGGCCTCGGGCGAGGGTGATTGCTGGCACTTTGGCAACAGTCGGCCTCATCAGCAATGGATCTTGGAGATCTTTGCGGAACATCTGAGGTTCCTCGGCAGTAACCAGTGCGGTTCAACGACCCTGCGCCTGCCGGAATCCCCGTCCGCCCAGGTCGTCCCAGTGACAGCTACGTCGGTGGGGGCGGCATGATGACCGCTTGTGAACGCGATCCTCTATCAGGGCCGGACCGGCTGTCAGTGGGACTACCTGCCGCACGATCTGCCGCCCCGCGGGGCGACGTACCACTACTTCGCGAAGTGGCGGGACGACGGCACGGATCAGACCATCAACGAGTTGTTGCGCTGCTCGGTTCGGGAGCGGGCTGGTCGATTGGAGGACCGGTCCCTGGTGGTCCTGGACACCCAGAGTGTCCACGCCGCGGTGAACGTGCCCGCGGCGACGACCGGCAAGGACGCCGCGAAACGAGTACCGGGCCGCAAGCGCGGGATCGCCGTGGACGTGTTGGGCCTGGTCGAGCAGGCCGTGGACCTGGTGCCAGCGTTCCAGCGTGGTCTGTGCGCGGGGCCCGTCGTACAGGGAAGCCGCCAAGGGCTCGCAGAGAGTGTTGCTTACGGTGATGTGGCTCGTTGACGTGGTATGGGCATACCGCAAGAGGTTGAGCCGTAGCGTCTGGGGCTGCCCGCGTTCAAGGCGCTGGTACCTCCTGGGCGGTCCATCACAGCCTTGCCGAGCGCACCGCGAGCGCGAGTGCATGGGGCCCGGCCACCCTGGTGACCGCCACCGACGGCAATCACGGCCGAGCGGTCGCCCGCACGGCACGCCTACCGGGGTCGTCCCAGCATGTCCAGCCGGGAGAAGAAGCGGTACGTCGTGCCGGGTTCGTCGGGGTGCATGAACAGGCCGTCACGGATTCGTCGACCTGAACCAACAGCGGTGCCTGATCTCCCTCCTAGGGTCGCACTGGAGACCAGCAGGTGCTCCAGTGCGTCCTCGACGAGGAGACGAAGGCATGCAGACACTTTTGCGTGGCGGCCGTGTCATTGATCCGGGAACCGGGTTCGACGGCATCGCCGACGTCCTCGTGTCCGACGGCGTGGTCAGCGCCGTCGCCGCAGGGCTCGACGCGCCACCAGGATGCGCGGTCGTCGATGTCACGGGTTTGGTCGTCGGTCCGGGGTTCGTCGACCTGCACAGCCACGTGCACTCCATCGCGGGGCAGCGGCTGCAGGCCATGGACGGCGTGACGACGGCCCTCGACCTGGAAGCGGGCCTCATGCCCATCGGGCGTGCGTACGCCGAGGCCGCCGCGGCCGGACGCCCGCTGCACTACGGTTTTTCCGCCTCGTGGGGCGGTGCCCGGGCCCAGGTGCTCGCCGGCATCCAGCCCGACGCACAGATCGGGAGCGGCCTCGCGGTGCTGGGAAACCGCGCATGGCAGCGCTCCTCCACCGATCGTGAACTCGCCGAGTGGCTGGCCCTGATCGAGGGGGAGCTGAGCGCCGGAGCGCTCGGCATCGGAGTCCTCCTCGGGTACGCGCCCCACAGTGAGCCTGCCGAGTTCCTTGCTGTCGCCCGGCTTGCCGCGAAGGCCGGCGTGCCGACGTACACCCACGTCCGCGAGCTGGTCGAGGTGGATCCCGGAACTCCCGCAGACGGCTCCGAGGAGATCGTCGTCGCCGCGGCCGAGACCGGCGCAGCGATGCACCACTGCCACGTCAACAGCACTTCGGGCCACCACATCGACCGGGTACTCGGCGCATTGGACGGTTCACGGCGGTCGGGATCTCGGGTGACGGTCGAGGCCTACCCGTACGGGGCCGGCAGCACGGCGATCGGAGCGGCCTTCCTCGACGCCGAACGCCTGCGGATGAAGGGCCTGTCCCCGTCGAGCGTCGTGATGCTCGAATCGGGGGAGCGCATCGCCGACGAGGGGCGCCTGCGGCAGTTGCGGAACAGCGACCCCGGGGCGCCCTGCATTCTGGAGTTCCTCGACGAGGGCAACCCGCGCGAGCTCGCGATGCTGCACCGGGCGCTGGCCTTCCCGGACGCGATTGTCGCCAGCGACGCGATGCCCGTCTTCTGGCCCGACGGCAACAACGACAGCACCGAGTGGCCACTGCCGCCCGGGGGAACGACGCACCCGCGCACCGCGGGAACGTTCACCAGGACGCTGCGCGTGATGGTGCGGGAGAGCGGCGCCTGGGACTGGCCGGAGGCGTTCCGCCGGTGTGCCCACCTGCCGGCGCGGGTCCTCGACGAGGTGGCGCCGGGGGCTCGGGCGAAGGGACACCTCGGGGTCGGCGCGGACGCCGACATCGTCGTACTCGACCCCGTGGCGATCACCGATTGCGCGACCTACTTCGACCCCACGCGGCCGTCTGTGGGCGTGCGGCACTTGTTTGTCGGTGGTGTCCCGGTGGTCAGTGCGGGGGAGCTGCAGGCCGACGCGCTTCCCGGACAGCCGCTGCGAGGTGAGCCACGATGACGGCGACGCGCGCCGAGGTGGCGGTGGAGGCCCTCCTCGCGGACATCGAGACCCTGGTGCGATGCGAGTCGCCGTCGTCCGATCACGAAGCCGTCGCCCGCAGCGCAGACGTCGTGGCGGCACTGGGGCGCAGGCTGCTGGACACGGAACCGGATCGCGTGGTGATCGACGGGTGCACGCACCTGAGGTGGCGGTTCGGCGAGGCGCCGCGTGTGCTGCTGCTCGGACACCACGACACGGTGTGGCCCACCGGATCGCTGGAGACACACCCGTATTCCGTCCGGGACGGAGTGCTGCGCGGGCCGGGCTGCTTCGACATGAAGGCGGGCGTCGTGATGGCGCTGCACGCCGCCGCTGCCGCCGGGAACCGGTCGGGTCTTTCGATCCTGGTCACCGGTGACGAGGAGATCGGCTCGCCGTCGTCGCGGCGGCTGATCGAGGAAGAGGCTCGCGGCTGCGACGCGGTGTTCGTGTTGGAGGCGTCGGCAGGCGGCGGAGCACTGAAGTGCCGCCGCAAAGGCGCCTCCCTGTACCGGATCGAAGTGGACGGCCGGGCCGCGCACGCCGGGCTCGAACCGGAGAAGGGGGTGAACGCCGGGGTGGAGGCGGCGCACCAGGTCCTCGCAGTCGCGGCACTGGCCGACGCCGAGCGGGGCACGACCGTCGTGCCGACGGCCCTCTCCGCCGGCACCACGACCAACACCGTTCCCGCGGGCGCCAGCGTGGCGGTCGACGTACGTGTGTGGGACGAGGCGGAGCAGTGGCGGGTCGACCGGGCCGTGCGGGACCTCCGCCCCGTACTCGAGGGCTCGCGGATCCGGATCTCGGGTGGCATCAACCGCCCGCCGCTGCAGGCGGACGCGTCGTCGGGGCTGTTCGATCTCGCTGCAACGATCGCTGCCGAACTCGGCCTCGGAGCGCTCTCCGCCGCCGCTGTCGGTGGCGCCTCGGACGGGAACTTCACCGCCGGCCTCGGGATCCCCACCCTCGACGGCCTCGGCGGCGTGGGCGGCGGTGCGCACGCGGACGACGAACACGTCGTCATCGCCGAACTGCCACGACGCACCGCCCTGCTCACCGCCCTGATCGACGCCGTGCTGGCGAAGTGAACTCCGTGCGCTACGACGAACGCGGCGGACAACCCTGGTGCGGCACCACGGTGATCCGCCCGGTAAGCCCGGAAAGGAAAGTCCCGTGACAGATCTTGCGACATATGAGTCAGGTCTGGTTTCCCCGGCCGTGAGCGCAGCAGCGCTGGCCGCCACGACCGCTGCCGCCGCCGCCTCACGTGTGGAAATCCGGGACCTGACCGAGGTGTCCGACCTGGCCGATGTCTGCCGGCTCTTCGCATCGATTTGGCAGCCGGGCGCCGGTGCAGGGCCGGTGACGACAGAGCTGCTGCGGGCGATGGCCGCGGCGGGGAACTATGTCGCGGGCGCGTACGAAGGGGAGGAGTTGCTGGGAGCCTGCCTCGGCTTCTTCGGCAGCCCGGCCAAGGCGAGCCTGCACAGCCACATCGCCGGCGTGGCGCCGCGAGGGCTCGGGCGCGGGATCGGATTCGCCCTCAAACTGCACCAGCGCGCCTGGGCGTTGCGCCAGGACGTCTCGCTGGTCACCTGGACGTTCGATCCACTGGTGCGGCGCAACGCGTATTTCAACCTGGCCAAACTCGGCGCCGGCCCGACGCGCTACCTGCCCGACTTCTACGGGCCGATGCGCGACGGCATCAACGGCGCCGGTGACACCGACCGGCTGATGGTCCGGTGGGAGCTTTCCGGCCCGGCGGCGTCCGCCGCTTCGCTCGGTGAGGCTGTCCGAGTCGACGCCGCCGCGCTGCGAGAGCGCGGTGCGGCCCCTGCCCTGTCGGTCGCACCTGACGGGGGGCCGCTGACCGCAGCGGCCGACGGGCCGGTCGTGCTGGTCGCCGTGCCGCCCGACATCGAGACACTCCGGCGCACGGACCCGGATCAGGGCCAGGCGTGGCGCGTCGCGCTGCGGGAGGTGTTGGGAGGCCTGATGGCGGAGGAAGCCAGGGTCATCGGATTCGATCGTGCCGGCTGGTACGTGGTCTCAAGGGAGAAGTCGTCATGAAGCCAAGTGGTGTGGAACTTCTGCGTGTCCGGATGCCTTTGGTGGCACCGTTCCGGACGTCGTTCGGTACGCAGAACGTACGGGAACTGCTGCTCATACGAGTCGTGACACCGAACGGCGAGGGTTGGGGCGAGTGCGTCACGATGGGAGAGCCGCTCTACTCCTCGGAGTACGTCGACGGGGCCGAGCACGTGCTGCGGAGCTTCCTGGTCCCGGCCCTGATGGAGGGCGGGGTCACCGCGAGCCGAGTCGCGCCCCGCCTGGCCAGGTTCAAGGGTCACCGGATGGCGAAGGCCGCACTCGAAATGGCCGTGCTCGACGCTGAACTCCGAGCACACGACCTGTCCTTCGCCACCGCGCTCGGGTCCACTCGGGACTCCGTGCCCTGCGGGGTTTCGGTGGGCATCATGGACTCCGTCCCACAACTCCTGGACGTCGTGGGCGGCTATCTCGACGCCGGCTACGTGCGGATCAAGCTGAAGATCGAACCGGGTTGGGACGTCGAGCCGGTGCGAGCAGTGAGGGAGCGCTTCGGCGACGATGTGCTGCTGCAGGTCGACGCCAACACGGCGTACACGCTGTCCGACGTGTCCCAGCTCGCCCGTCTGGACCCCTTCGAGCTTCTCCTCATCGAGCAGCCCCTGGATGAGGAGGACCTTCTGGGCCATGCCGAGCTGGCCCGTCGCATCCGCACACCGATCTGCCTCGACGAGTCGATCGTGTCCGCCCGTTCCGCTGCCGACGCGATCACGCTGGGCGCCTGTCGCATCGTGAACATCAAGCCCGGCCGGGTCGGTGGCTACCTCGAGGCACGGCGGGTGCACGACGTCTGCGCCGCCCACGGGATCCCCGTGTGGTGCGGTGGCATGATCGAGACCGGGCTCGGGCGGGCGGCCAACGTCGCGCTCGCCTCGCTGCCCGGGTTCACCCTGCCCGGCGACACCTCGGCGTCGGACCGGTTCTACCGGACCGACATCACGGAACCGTTCGTCCTGAAGGACGGACACCTGCCCGTGCCCCAGGGGCCGGGCCTCGGTGTCACCCCGATTCCCGACCTGCTGGCTGAGGTCACCACCTCGACGGTGTGGCTCGGTTCGTAGCACGCGACGAACGCGCCGTGAGATCCGGTCGGATCGGACCAATAGGTTCCGGTGCGGCCGGAGTTACCTTTGGGCGGTGCTGACACCGACGTCTGGCAGGCCACACACAAGCCTGGCGCGCGTTCTCGAAGACCTCGGGGACGTGTTGCTGGAGTCGATCGCCGACGGCGGGAGCACGTGCCGGCAGCTGAGCGGCGTAGTCATCCACGACCCGCTCGACGAGGCGCAGTTCCCCGCCCGGGCCGTCGTCCTGGGGGTGGGCGTCCACGAACCGGACGACGTGGTCCGCCTTCTGTACGAACTCGGCCGCAAGGGCGCTGCGGCGCTCGTCGTCCGGTCACCCTTCACCGCGACCGTGGAAATCCGGCGGGCCGCCGACGAGTTTGGCGTCGCACTGCTCGGACTCACCCGAGGCGCCTCGTGGGCGCAGGTCGCCGCCATGCTCCGCACCCTGCTCGTCGAGGGAGACATCGGCGACATCTCACCGCAGACGCTGGGCGGCATGCCGTCGGGCGACCTGTTCGCGCTGGCCAACGCCGTGGCCGCGCTGCTGGACGCGCCGGTCACCATCGAGGACCGCAGCTCACGGGTGCTCGCCTTCTCCGGCCGCCAGGACGAGGCCGACCAGTCCCGAGTGGAGACGATCCTGGGCCGCCAGGTACCGGAACGGTTCACGCTCGGCCTGGCGCGCAACGGCGTCTTCGAGCGTCTCCATCGCGGCCATGCGCCCGTGTACGTCGATCCGCTCCACGACGAGACGATGACCGTTCCCCGGGTGGCGCTGGCGGTGCGGGCCGGCGACGAGATCCTCGGCTCGATCTGGGCGGCGGTGCCCGGGCCCTTGTCCAAAGAGCGGACGCAGGCGCTGATCGACGCCGGCAAGCTCGTCGCGCTCCACATGTTGCGTCTGCGTGCGGGCGCAGATGTCGAACGCCGCCTGCGCGCCGACCTGGTGAGCACCGCGCTCGAAGGCGGCACGGGGGCGGCGCAGGCGATTGCGCGGCTCGGGCTGGTGGGGCAGCCCGCGATCGTGCTGGCACTGGGTCTGTTCGGTGGTTCGGATGCCGATACGTCGACGGAGGACGGTCTGCGCCGGGTCGCGGACCGCCAGCGGGTCGCGGACGCGCTGGCCATGCACCTGAGTGCGGTCCAGGCGCGCTCGGCCGTGGCACTGGTGGGCGACGTGGCCTACGGCATCGTGCCGATGCCGGGGAGCCAGGCGGACTGCAAGGAGCGGTCGATCCGCGTCGCGTCGACCTTCCTGGAGCGCACCGGGCAGCGCGTGGACGCGGCGATCGGCATCGGCCCGCCCGCACTCGACGGCTCCGGACTCAGCCGCTCGCGCGACGGCGCGGACCGGGCGCTGCGGGTGCTGCTCGCCAACAGGGGCGCCCGGCGGGTGGCCACGGCGGAGGACGTCCACGTCGACGCGCTCATGCTGGACCTCGCCGATCTGGCCGCCGCGCGCGGGGACATGGCGACCGGGCCCGTCGCCCGCCTGCTCGACTACGACGCCCGGCACCAGTCGCAACTCGTCCACACGCTGAGGTGCTGGCTGGACGCCTTCGGCGACGTGGCCGCCGCGTCCGCCGCGGCGTACGTGCACCCCAACACCTTCCGGTACCGACTGCGACGGGTCGCAGAGGTCGGTGAGCTCAACCTCGACGACCCTGGAGAGCGGTTCGCGGCGATGCTGCAACTCCGGCTCCACCCGCCCGGCACCTGAGTAGCAGCCGGACACCGCAACGAGTCAACATTCGTCCGCACCGCCCGAACACCACCTGAAGGTTTGTGGAACTCCACGAACCCGCTGCGTCACCTGATGTCCAGGATGGGCCATCAACCCCGACGCAGCGGTACGGAGGCAACCATGACCGCGGTGGTCACCGAGGACACCTGGACACCTGAGCGGGTCAACCGGACAGCAACGATCACGATGGTGGTCATGCTGTGCGCCTGGTCGATCGACTACATCGACCGGTTCTCCATCAGCATGGCTCTGCCGTCGATCGGAGAGGAGTTCCATCTCGGTAAGACCGCGCAGGGCTCGTTGGTCACCGTATTCGCGCTGGTCTACATGATCTGCCAGATACCGGCTGGCTACCTGGCCGATCGGTATGGCTCCCGTAAACCGATGCTGATCACGCTCCTGCTGTGGTCGCTGTTCACCGCTCTGACCGGGATGGCCGGCACCTTCGGTCTGCTCCTGCTGTTCCGCGGCCTGTTCGGTGCTTGTCAGGGCGCCTTCCCGGCGGCGTCGTTCAAAGCCATCGCGGAACGGACGACACCGGAGAGACGGGGAACCGCCACCAGCGTGATGTTGTCCGCCAGTGGGATCGCCGGCCTTGCACCCCTGCTCGTCGCCCCACTGCTGACAGCCATCGGCTGGAGGCACACCTTCTTCTGGATGGCGGGTTGTGGCGCGGCCATCGGCATCGGGCTGTGGGCGCTCCTGCCCAAGGCATTGCCGGACCGGCTCAGCCGGCTCCCGCAAACGGCGGTGACGACGCCCGAAGTCTCGCGTGCGCAAGTGCTGAAGTCCCCGGCCGTGTGGAAGTTCGCGGTGCTGTTCTGCGTGATGAACATGCTCAACTACGGCCTGGTCACCTGGGTGCCCAGCTATCTGCTCGAGGCCAGACACCTGTCGCTGAACGAGACCGGCGTGCTGTCGGCGATCCCGAGTCTGGTGGGCTTCGCGACGACCATCTTCGGCGGCTGGCTGTTCGACCGGTACTTCCACGACAAGGCCAGGTGGTACCTGGCGTCCATCGCGACGGTGACCTCCGTCCTGCTCGCCCTGATGGTGTCGGCGGGCAGCGCGGTGACATTCACGGTCTACGAGACGTTGGCCGTCGGAGTGTTCGGGATGGCGACGATGTGCGTCTTCGGCCTTCCGCTGCGGGTGCTTCCCACGGCGGTGGCCGGACTCGGTTCCGGGATGACGAACTTCGGCGGCCAGGTCGCCGGCGTCATCGCGCCGCTGGCGATGGGCTGGCTGGCGGACGCGTTCTCCTACACCGCGGCGTTCGGCTTCCTGATCGGCACCACGCTGCTCACCGCGGTGATCGCGTTCTGGGTCCCGCAGCGCGCCGAACAGTTCAACTTCCCGTCGACCGGCGCCAAGTAGTCGGTCGGCGCATCCAGCAAACAGATCCGGTCCGGGCAGAAAGTCCACACCGGACAGACAGAAGGGATCCCCCATGGTTACGGAATCGGAACTGGTCGCGACAATCACCGCCCGAGCGGCGGAAGTCGGCGTCCGGGTCTGGCTGCACGCGGCCGATCTGGACGGCCCGCGACAGGTGGGCATCGACGCCGAGGAGCCGGTGGTCACCGCCTCCGTGTTCAAGGTTCCCGTGGCAGTGGAACTTGCCCGGCAGGCGGCCGACGGTGAACTCGACCTCGCCGAGCGGATCGCGGTGGCACCGGGACATCCGACCGCCAGCCCGTACGGCCTTGCGACGTTCCGCCACGACGTCACGATGTCCTGGTACGACCTGGCCGTCCTGATGATCGGCATCAGCGACAACGTCGCCACAGACCTGATCCTCGGGAAGGTGGGAAAGGCCGCGGTCGCCAGGACGCTGCGGCGGCTCGACCTCCCGCACACGGCCGTCCCCCACGACTGTGGGGAACTGTTGCGCACGATCGGCGAGGACCTCGGGATCGACTACCAGGACGACGAACGGATCCTGGCCGCGTTGCCGGCCGAACAACTCGCCAAGCTACGTGCGTTGACACCCGAAGAGACCTGCCGGACCACCGCCGCGGAGAGCACCCGGTTGCTGGGCCTGATCTGGCGTGACGAAGCAGCGCCCGCGGCGGCGTGCGCCGACGTCCGGCGATGGCTGGAACTGCAGCTGTGGCCGCACCGGCTGCGCTCCGGCTTCGCGGACGACGACGTCAGGATCAGCGGCAAGACCGGAACGCTGCCCTCGCTGCGCAACGAGATCGGCGTGGTGGAGTACCCGGACGGCGGCCGGTACGCGGTCGGCGTCTTCACCAGAGCCGTCGACGCCCGATCGAGAGTTCCCGAGCGTGACGCCTTCATCGGGTTCGCCGCCGCCCAGGCGGTGGACTGGCTTCGGCGGTAACCCGTACCGGCGGCCGCGTGTTTCGCCGGCCCCGATGAAGGTTTCGCCGGTTCTCGTCGTTTCTCACGAATCGACCATGAGCGCGCAGATCATACCCTCCCGGAATCCCCCGTTCTCCCTCGCAGAGACAAGAGGTGCACATGTCCGAACTCAATGAAATCCGTGGCTGGTTGGAAAGCCGCCTTCCCGAGTTGCTGGCCGAGTACAAGGTGCCGGCCGCATCGATCGCCGTATACGCACACGGCGAGATGATCGACCGTGCGGCCGGGGTACTGAACAAGGACACCGGCGTCGAGGCCACAGCGGACTCCGTCTTCCAGATCGGTTCGATCACCAAGGTCTGGACGACCACGCTGGCGATGCAGCTCGTCGACGAGGGCGCGCTCGACATCGACGCCCCGGTCCGGGCGTACCTGCCCGAATTCGCCGTCGGCGACGAGACAGCCTCCGCGAAGATCACCGCCCGCCAACTGATGTGCCACACCTCCGGTTTCGAGGGCGACATCTTCCTCGACACCGGACGCGGCGACGACGCGGTGCACAAGCTCGTCACCCTCCTTGCTGACGTGCCCCAGTTGTTCGCGCCGGGCGAGATGTTCTCGTACAACAACGCCGCCTTCTGTGTGCTCGGTCGCATCGTCGAGGTGCTGCGTGACAAGTCCTACGACGACTGCCTGCGCGACCACCTGTTCACGCCACTGGGGCTGACCCACGTCGCCCCCAGCCCGTACGAGGCTGTCAGGTTCCGTGCCGCGTCGGGGCACCTCTCGCCGGAGCGGGGCGCCGAGCCGCAGCCCGCGCAGGCCTGGGCACTGCCCCGGTCGAACTCGCCCGCCGGATCGATGCTGGCGATGCGACCGCGGGACCTGCTGACGTTCGCGCGGATGCATCTTGACGGGGGCAGGGGGCCCGACGGGAGGGCGGTGCTCACGCCGGAGAGCGCGCTCGCCATGCGGCACCGCGAGGTGTTGCTGGATCTCGGTCTGATGGGCGACGCCTGGGGACTTGGCTGGTCGCTCTTCGACTGGCCCGGCGGCGCGGTGATCGGCCACGACGGCGGCACGCTCGGCCAGTCCGCCTTCCTGCGGGTGGTTCCCGACCACGACATCGCGGTGGCACTGCTGACCAACGGCGGCAACCCGCTCCCGCTCTACGCCGAGCTCGTCGGGCGCGTGCTTCGCGAGCTGGCCGGAATAGAAATGCCGGCACTCCCGGTGCCGGACCTCCACGCCCCACGTGTCGACACGGCGAGGTTCGTGGGCGAGTACGCGTCGTCCGTCAGCGACACCGTGGTCAGTGAGGACGCCGACGGCCGGCTGTGGGTCCAGCGGAACCCGAAGGGGGTGTTCGCCGAGCTCGACGGCGGTCCGTCGGAAAGGATCGAACTGGTCGCGTACGACGGCGACAAGCTGATCCCGGCGGAGCCGCAGCACGGCATGCACATGGTGCACGCGTTCGTCGGTGACGACGGGAGCGGGCGGGCGCAGTTCCTGCACACCGGCCGGGCCGATCGGCGGGTGAGCCGGTGAACGCCATCGCTGAGGAGATTGCCGCGATCTTCGCCGAGGCGAGTGCGCAAGGGTTCCTACATGCCCGTGAGGGGCGGGAGTTCACGATCTCCACCGGCGCCGTCGTCCGTGGCCGGCTGGTGCGCGACCCGGCCGGCACCGGCCGGCACCGGCCGGGAGCGAGTCGAGCGCGGGCGGTGTTCCATGACCGGATGCTCAGCAAAGCGAAGGTCTCCCCGGGTGCCGGGTGGCGGTACTTCTTCCGCAGTGTGATGGTCGGCGACGGCCACCGCCCGGCGGCCAAGCCGCTGCGTACCGCCCAGGACGAGGCCTTCGCGCGGTTCTTGCGGCCCGCCTGCCGGCCGAGGACCTTGTGGCCGCCGCCGTCGGGGATGTTGCCGAGTTTCTTGATGTCGACGTGTACGAGGTCGCCGGGGCGGCGTGTTCGTAGCGCCGGATGTTACGGCCGGTGGCGCGGTCCAGGTGGGACAGCCGGGCCGGCTTGCAGCGGGTCAGGACGCGGTGCACGGTGGCCGGGTTCAGCCCGAGCAGGCAGGCGATGCGGGCGGGTCCCCAGCGGCGCAGGACGCGGACCTTGATGATCCGCCCGCTCGGTACGGGTCGGCGTTCGGCGCGGGCTGTGGTGCGGGCGGGAGGAGCGGTCGGCCATCCCGGCCCCGCCCCGTTCGCGGTAACGGCTCGCCCACCGCTGAGCCGTGGTGGGCGAGACCTGGAAGCGTTCGGCAGCACGGCGCAGGGGCAGCCGTCCTCGACCACGCAGCGGGCCGGACGCAAACGGCCGGTCTCGGTCAGGGGCGCATTACGGTGGGGGATGAGGGCCTTCTGATCGTCCGGTGGAGATGTCGTAATCCACACCGAACCCGGAAGGCCCTCACTCGATCAAGATCACCCAGCCGTGATCACTGTCACCAACCTCTGTGGACAGAACACCTAGGCCGAGCCTGACGGCTTCGAGCTGCCCACTTTGATCCCCAGGTCTACCTCCACCACGACCCGTACACCCACAGGAGCGACCAGCAGTCCGGCACGCCGCACCGACAGCGCATGGACTTCCTCCTCCCGGCCCCGGACCGGTCCCGCGTCATCATCGATACTTCGTTACGGCACTTCGAGGAACGGGAACGCCGCTTTCGCGATATCGCCCTTCGACACCCTCACCACGGTCGCCCGAGAGCCGATCACACCCTCCGGCAGGTCCAGGGTGAGCAGATACACGCCCGGTTCCACATGGGCGAAGCCGAACCAGCCCGAGCCGTCGCTGAGCCGGGTGGTCTTCTCACCGCCGGTGGTGAGCGGGTCGAGCGTCACCGGCACCTGGTCCAGCGGGCCGCCGCCCCCGAGCGCGAGCCGGCCCGCCACATGCCCGTCCTGGGGCGCCGCCTTCCACGGCATGCCGGGCACCGCCGCCTCGTCCTTGAACGGCGCGCCCTTGCCCTGCGTCAGCGCCTGCACCAGCTTGGCCCGCTCGACCGCCAGGCCGTTGGCCGCCACATCCACGCTGGGACTGGCGTACGCGTAGCCGCTCCAGCCGGCCGCGGTATTGCCTGCCGCGGTGGGCCGCAGCGCCTCCCTGACCTGGCTGAGCGAGTCCGCGACACCGTTCAAGTACAGCGCGGGTCCGTTGACCGCCTGCCGCTCGCCCTGGTGGTCGGCCAGGAACTCGGACCACTCGGAGAACATCAGCGCCTGGTCCGGATTCCAGTTGCGCTTGTAGTTCATGGTCACCGCGGTGTCCATGATCCCCTCGTTCAGCCACCCCGCCCAGTCCTGCAGGACCTCGGCGTAGGTACGTGTGGCCTGCCAGCCGCCGACCGCCTGCGGCCCGTGCCCGTAGGTGATGGCGTCCATCGACAAGCGGGCCCGCGGGTCGACCTCCCAGATACCGAGATAGATCTTGCGCACCAGATTGGTGACCTGGCTGCGCCGCCAGTCACTCCAGGATGCGTCGGACGGGAGGGGTATGTCCGTGCGGCCCGTCGCCTGTTGGAAGCGGGCGACGGACACGTCGTTGTAACCCCAGTCGCTGTGGGTGGTGGTGGAGCTGCCGTCCGGGTAGCGGACGTAGTCGAGGTTGATGCCGTCCACGTCGTAGTTGCGGACAATGCTCTGGATGCTGCGGACGATGTAGTCGACGGCCGCCGGATGGCCGGGGTCGACATAGGCGTTGGCACCCACCAGTTCCTGCCCGTTGGCCTTCTTGTTGAGCCAGCGGTCGGCGCCGGTGACGCCCGGGCCGTGCTGGTTGAAGACATGGTCGGGGGAGCGGGGCGGGGTAGTGCTGTTCCACATGGTGTTGACATTCACCCAGGCGTGCACCTGCAGTCCGGCCGCGTGCCCCTGCCGGACTATCTCCTCCAGAGGATCGTAGGGCGCCGGGGAAATCGCGGCGTCGGTGCGCGGGTACAGGGCGTTGTTGCAGAAGCAGTCGTAACGCCGGGCGGTCTGGACGATCAGAGCGTTGGCGTTGACGTCCAACGCGTCCTTGACCAGGGACGTGACCTGCGCGGGTGTGTAGATACCCGGGTTGAAGGCGTCCGCCCAGTAGCTGCGCCACTGGGCGGGTGCCGCCGCGCCGTCATCGGCGTGGGCGGGCAGCGCGGTGACCGCGCCGAAGAGCAGGCCGAGGACCGCCGCCAGGGTTGTGAGCACGCGAGGCAAACGCATGTGATGTGTCCCCCGTGAAGGTCGTTGGTTACGGGCGTACGTCGTCAGAAGTGGCGGCCCCACCTGGTCCTGGCTAGGCAAACGTGGCGCCCCAGGTGGCCGGCCCGACGATGCCGTCCACGCTCAGGCCCTTGCTCGACTGGAAGCTGCGGCAGGCGGAGTCGGAGCCCAGCCCGTACTGGCCGTCCACGGTGAGGGAGTAGCCGTGCACGCTGTTCATCCGGTACTGCCAGGTCGCCACGCTGGCGTGCACGAAGGTCGGTGGCTGGCGGAAACTCACCCCGGGGTAAGGCAAGGGCCCGCCACCGGGGTTGACCTCGCCGCTGAGCACCCGGGAGTACAGGTTGCCCGGGCAGTCAGTCGCGTGGTGGTCGCGGTGGCCGGTGATGGCCTGCGCGGCACCGCCCGACACCCGCAGACGGTTGATTCCGTAGCGGACGGCGTCTATCAGCCCGGCCGTGATGGTGTCGTAGTTGCTGCTGGTGCCGCCGGTCAGCGCACAGACCGCGTACCAGTCGTCATTGCCCTGTGTGGTGCCCTGGGCGGCGGTACGGACGTTCTCGCCGCGGCCCTGGAAAAGGTAGCCGTGGACGCAGGCGAGGTGACTGTAGGCGATGTCCGACCAGCCGTTGGAGTCCATGTGGAAGTTCTGGATGCCCCGCACCTGGCCGGCGCAGTCGGCGTGGTTGGCCTCGGCCACCTTCACGGCGTCGACATGATGGACGACCACGCCGCCCTGTGCCGGGGTGATGTTGCTGCTGACGCTCTTGGGCGCCCGGGCGCCCCACTGGGAGCGGGTGACGAACGTGACCATCAGCTCCGCCCTTCTCGGCCCAGGGCACAACTGACGGTGGCGTTCAACGGCTCGGCGTGGGCGTTGCGCGCTGCGTCGGGGCCATAGACGGCGCCGGCGTGGCGAGGGTGCGTGACGATGGGAAGTTCGCGGCTCCCCGCCGGGAGGGGGGTGGCGGCACGCACGGGTCCGGAACATATGACGGGCAGCGCGAGCGCACCGCCGGCTGCCGCCAGCAGCGCGGCGCGGCGAGATGGGCCGTGAGTCAACGGTCCTCCAGGTGGGCGTGAAGTGGGTTCGATTGTCAGGCGTTGACAGGGCCCCGTCAAGGCGTCAAGAATGCTGGCCCACGCCGACGGCTTCCCGGTCGCGTCGTTCATGGCCGACGTGTTCGCCGAGCATCCGTGGGGCGGCGCACTTCGCCGCGCCCGCTTGGCGCCGTAACCCGAAAAAGCAGTGGCGGCGCGGGCTCGGGGCCACATACGTTCGCCTCCATGGTTGACGCAACTTTCGGGCATCCGCGCCTCGCCGCCATCTACGACCCACTCGATCCGGACCGCAGCGATCTCGACGCGTATCTCGCGATGGCGGAGGAGTTCGGCGCGCGGTCCGTGCTGGACATCGGGTGCGGTACGGGCGTGTTCGCGCTGCTGCTCGCCGAGCGCGGGATTACGGTCACCGGGATCGATCCCGCGCGGGCGTCCGTCGACGTCGCGCGTGGCAAGCCGGGCGCGGAGCGGGTGCGCTGGCTCGACGGCGACGCGGGGGACCTGCCGCCCATGCAGATTGACCTGGTGACGATGACCGGGAACGTTGCCCAGGCGATCGCCGATCCGCAGGCGTGGCGTACGACGCTGCGCGGCGCGTACGAGGCGCTGCGGCCCGGCGGTCGGCTTGTCTTCGAGACGCGCGATCCGGCGCAGCGCGTGTGGGAGGAGTGGGCGGAGTGGACGCGCGAGACCACGTACCGCATGACGGACCTCCCGGGCGTCGGCCACGTCGAGACCTGGGCCGAGCTGACGGACGTGAGCCTGCCGCTGGTGAGCTTCCGGGGTACGCACGTGTTCGCTGCGGACGGGGACGTACTGACCTCGGAATCGACACTTCGCTTCCGCGAACGTACGGAGATCGAGAGGGACTTGCACGAGCACGGCTTCGTCGTCGAGGACGTACGCGACGCACCCGACCGGCCGGGCGGGGAGTTCGTGTTCGTGGCGCGGCGCGGTACCGCGGAGCCCGTCCCTCCCGGAATGCCCCAGGGAGCGTGCGCACCACACAGCGCCGGGCAGACGGGACTTTGAAGAGACTCCGTAGCACCTCCGCACGTTCATCCGTACACGGCTCTGTACCCATTCGCGCTGGACCTGATGCTCCACGCCGTGGCGGCGTTCCGGTGTCGGCGTCTCCGCCGCAAGTTCGCAATTCCTGAAGGCCCACCGCGGTGAACTTGCCGGTGTGCGGTCGGGATATCGGGGTCGGGGACGTGGGTTCGAGCGAATGCGCGCAGGGTGGGGCAAGGAGTGGACACCAATCGGTGAGGAGGGAGGTTTGGCTTGTCGGGCCCGGCCCCGTTGGTGAGGATGAGGCTCCGGGCCGGTGGATTGGTCGGTTCGCGCGTCTTGATCGCTGTCGAGCCTGCTGGTTGGGTTGGCCGGCATGACCGACCCCAGACCCCTCGCCTGGCCACCTGCCCCGATCAAGACCGAGCGGCTCGTGCTCCGCGAGTCCGAGTCCCGGGATCGTGCGGCGGTCATCGAGCTGAATGCCTCGCCAGAGGTGGGCACCTACCTCGGTGGCCCTCGACCGCGTGCCGAGCTCGAACGCATGGTGCCCGAGGTACCCGGGCGGCGCCCTGGCTTCTTCGTGGTCGAGCTCGACGGGGCGATGATCGGCACGATCGAGCTCAACTGGCGCGCCCCCGAGCGTCCGGGTTACCGCCGTCCGGAGGTCGGGGAGACCGAACTCGGTTACCTGTTCATGCCGGAGGCGTGGGGATACGGGTACGCCACCGAGGCGTGCACGGCGGCACTCGACTGGTTCGCCGACGCGCTGCCCGGCGAGCCGGTGGTGCTCACCACCCAGACCGCCAACGACCGCTCGATGCGCCTCGCAGCGAAGCTGGGGTGCACCGAGGTGGAGAGGTACGAGGCGTGGGGCGCCGAGCAGTGGTTCGGCGTGTGGTCTTCGGTCACTCCGCCCGCTTGAACTCGTGCTCGACAGCGGGGGTCCACGGTGCCGTCGAGCGGTGGTGGGCCTCGGCGCGGACACAATCGTGTACTGGCAGCCTCAGAAGGCCGGCCGGTGATCGTCCGGACGGCCTGATCGCGGAAGTGTTCCAACGCGCCCTCGACGCCCTGCTGCCCGCAGGTCCGTCAGCGCGGCGCGCCGTCCTGGCCGGACCGGGATGGCCCGCCCCCGACACGGACGCCGACATCCTCCTCATGCCGGCCCCATCCGCAGACGGGGAGACCCGGACCCGACCAGCCCGGCATACCCGGTGCCGCTGCCGTTCGGGGTGTGGCTGACCTCCCCGAACCACACCCGCCCGTCCCCGCGTCGGGCCACATCCCCGGCGGCATCCTCCGCGACGACCCGCCCGCGCCGCGCCCCCGTCACCTGTTCCGGGCCGGCCCAGGAACGTTCCAGCACGCCCTGGTCCGGAAGCGCCGGACGGGAAGTGATCGCCGTGGACCCCCGCCACACCTCCCGGCGGTGCCCCGAATGCGGACACACCGCCAAGGAGAACCGGCCCACACAGGAGACCTTCCACTGCGTCGGCTGCGGCCACACGGCCCACGCCGACATCGTCGGAGCAACCAACGTTCTACGGGCCGGGCTGGTCCGTCGCAACGCCAACCAGGTATAGCGAGAAGCCACCCCGTTCACGGGGTGGAGGAGTCGCGGACTTCACCGCTCAGCAGGCAGCTCAGGAAGAACAGCGCGCCGATGGCGTACGAGCGATACGAGGGCTCACAGGGGCCGGTCCTCGCCACCAGTCGGCGGGGCGCGGTGACGCCGGTGTGCCGCTGGGACCGCGCGTACTACCGGACCTGGCGTACGCGGCACACCACGGCGCCCGATGACGATGCAGTACGGCGGCCCGAGGGCACAGGGGGCGCGGCTAACGCTCGTAGCGGGCGTGCCCTATGTGCCACACGTAGGAGGCTGCGACGGCTTCCATGGCGCGAGCGTGATCCGCAAGTGCGTTCTTGCTGTTGACGGCGAGTTCGGTGATTCGAAGGCGTGCGGTGGAGGCTTGGTCTTCACACATGCGGGAGGCCATGCGGAACGCCCTTTCGAGGTCGCACTCGTGGTGTCGGATCAGCAGTGTTGGCAGGCTCAGAGGGGTCGGGCCGCCGCGATGTGTCTCCTTCGCGTACGAGGCAAGGTCGTTGATCCACCCGGCAAGGTCGGCAATGGCTTTCTCTAGTTCCCGCACGGCTGCCGAGGCTCGCTGGTCCTCGGTAAGTTCGTACCCGAGCGCGACTTCCGCGGTCGTCATCACGGTCCGGACGAAGACGGTGTGTGGGCGCATCGCGCAATAGTCGCTCAGTGTGACCTGGTCGGGCCTGTCGAGGTGATGGGCCTCCCAGAGGATGCCGAAGAGGTTGTCCCGCAGGTGCGCGGTGAGCCGCAGGTACTGCGTGGGCGTGGCCCGTTCCCGGAACCGGTGCAGGAGCTCCCGCAGGGCGGCGATGTAGGCGTCGTCATCGGCCGTCGGCTCGTCGTGACCGGTCAGAAGGTGGACACAGCGACTGATGCGGCGGACCAGACGGGCGGTGTCACGGCCTCCTACCGCCTCGCCATGTACGTCGTCGAATGCGGTGAGCCAGAGAAAGAGATCGGCGCAGAGGAACACGCCGTCACGGTCCGCCGTGGGCAGGACACGAGCTACCCCCTGGGCCGTGATGTTGCAGAGGGCCTTCGCCTCGCCGGGTGAACTGATCAAGGGGAAGGTCCGGAGCCAGTGGGCGGTCTGCTCCTCGATGGCGTCGGCATGCGGGCTGGTGGAGAAGGGGCCGGGGAAAGAGCCTCGGAGGTCGGGCATCGGCAGGGTACGCGCGTCCCAGCTGTGGGTGTGGCTCATACGGCTGTCCCCGCGACGGCCCGCTGCCTGGTTTCGGCGACCATACGGGGGTCCGACGGGTGCACGGTGAGCAGCCCGATCGGCTTCACGGTGGCGCCGGGAACGGGCCGCAGTCGCCAGCGGGACGCGATGAACGCCGTGATGACGATCGCCTCCGTCCAGGCGAACGCGTCGCCGATGCACATGCGTTTTCCTGACCCGAAGGGGATGAAGGCTCCTCGCGGCGGCTGGGGGCGCTCCGGCAGCCAGCGGTCGGGGTCGAAGCGCAGCGGGTCGGGGTACAGGACAGGGTCCCGATGCAGTGCGTAGGGACTCCACAACACCTGCTCACCCGCCGGCAGGCTGACCTGCCCGAGGCGCACGGGCTTGGTGGCCTGCCGGGTCACCAGCCAGCCGGCGTGGTGCAGGCGCAGGGTCTCACTGACCAGCCTGCGGGTGAAGGCGAGCTGGGGGACGTGCTCGGCGGTTATCGGGCCCTCTCCGACCACGGAGTCGACCTCCTCGTGCAGCCTGCGCTCCAGCTCGGGGTCGCGGCCCAGCTCGTGGAACAGCCAGGCCAGCATGACTCCCGTCGTCTCGGAGCCCGCGGCCAGCAGCCCGATGATCTCCGACAGGATCTCGTTGTCGGGCAGTGGCGCACCGGTTTCGTCCCGGGCCTCCAGGAGCAGTGTCACGAGGTCGTCGTGGGCGTCGGGGGCCGACCGGCGCTCCGCGATGATGTCCGCCACCTCGCTGCGCAGCAGGCTGCGGGCGGCCTTGAGCCGCCGGTTGCTGCGGGTGGGCAGCCGTTCCAGCGAGGACACGGGCACCATGGTGCGCCAGATGGCGGCCGTGAAGACCGTGTCGACGGCGTCGAGGATCGCGCGAGCCCGCTCTTGCTCCGCGCGGAAGGAACACAACACCGACATGGCCACGTCCTGGGCCATGAGCCCCATTTCGGTCTTCAGGTCGAGCAGTTCCCCCTCACTCCAGCCCGTGATGGACGGCTCCACCGTTTCCCGCATCGTGTTGACGTACCCGCTGATCCGCTCGCGGTGGAAGGCGGGCTGGAGCAGACGGCGCCGACGCAGGTGGGGCTCGCCTTCCGCGACCGGCAGGGCCGACTGACCGAAAAGCTTGAGCTTCTCGCCCAGCAACCCCTTGGAGAAGGAGCCGGACTTGCTGGTGAGCATCTCGTGGATCAGCTCATGAGAGTTGACCACGGTCACCTTCTTGAGGCCGACCGACATACGGACGATCGGCCCGTATGTGCGCAGGCGTTCGACGAACTCCAGGCGGTCCTTGAGCAGGGGCACAACGTGTCCGATAAGCGGCAGCCGCCCCGGAGCGGTCGGCGGAACGTCCGTGCCGGCAGTCACATCTATGTCAGGAGTCACGCGTCCGTCCTTTCCACATCTGTTTCTGTACATGCGGCTGCGTCTGCTTCTGTACATGCGGCTGCGCGACGTGCCCGCAGCATCTCCCGCGCAGCGAGCACCTCCGCTTCGATCACTGTGGTGGGCGCATACAGGGTTTTGTCGTGCCACAGGGCGGGGTGCTGGTGGCTGGGGTGCGAGGCGGCGTGCAGATACGTTTCAGCTAGATCCAGGGCCCGGGTGCGCTGCGGCTGCGGTGCGGGGGTGGCGGCGCTCAGCAGGATTTTTACGGCGTATGCGGTCTCTTCGACGGTGCTGCCCCACACGCCCCAGGAGCCGTCGGCGCGCTGAGTGTCGGTGGTCCACACGGCGGCCCTCTGGACGGCCCTGGACGCGTGGTGGCCGCCGTACTGCGCGAGCGCAGTGACGCACCGCTCGGTGGCGTAATAAGGGGAGGCATGCCACTTGTCGGTCCAGTGTCCCTCCGGTTGCTGCTGGCCAATCAGCCAGTCACACAGCTTTGCCGCTCGGGGGCCGTATGTGGCCTCTTTCGTCGGGCAGTGCCGCAGGTAAGTCACGAGGGCCCGGAGGGCATGGGCGTTCGCGGTGACCGATCCGGTGTCCTCGCCGATGTAGCAGTCGTAGTGGCTGCCGTTGTGGAACAGGTCCAGCGGTACGGGGCCGTACGGCAGGCCGACGAGCGAGGCAACCAGCACCGACATAGCGGTGTCGTCGGCATCGGTCATGAGGCCGGGCGCACCGCGCACGCCTTGAAGATCGTAGATCTCCTCGGCCCACCCACGGATTGTGGGAAGGGCGGCGGCGGGCAGGTCGGCGCGCGCCAGCGCGGCGGCGGCCCATAGCCGTTCGACCACCTGGAGGGGTGCGGCCTCAGGGAAGAGACCGTCGTAGCGCTGCGCCACTGCAGTGAGGTCGGCGACGGCCTGAGCAGTAGTGGCAGGTGACCGTGTTGCCCGTGCCGCGGTGGCGGCCGGCGAGCTGCCCAGCAGGCCTTCGACGTCAGGGACGAGAGCCGACGGTATGTAGCTGTTTATGCCTTCAAACGTGTGGTGAAACTTCACGGGCAGGCTGCCCTGCGACTCGTACCGTCTGGCCACATAAGCAGGTGCCGACTCGTGGAAGCCGCCCGGAACCGGCAGCCGGAAGCTACCGATACCCGGCAGGTCCTCGCCGGTGGTCTGGGAGCCCGACTTCTCGTTGATCTCGGCTACCAGGCTGGGTACGAGTATTTCTGCTGCAGCCGTGTCCGGCCACGGGCATACCGGTGGCAGTGCGCGCAGTACGTCGAGGCCCCTGTTCGCCGCGGCTGTGAGCCGGCCGGTGACCTCTGCGGACGTGGTGCCCCTTCGCAGGACCGCCAGCGCGGCCTCCACCGCGCTGAGTGTCGGCAGGAGCCGGTAGGGCAGCGGCCCCTCCCCCCAACTGCCGTCAGGCGCCTGCTGTTCCAGCAGGTATGTGATCCGCCGTGGCTCCCCGGGCAGCCACGGCGCCGCCGACAGGACGCGGGCCGTCTCGTACAGGGAGGGACCGACGCTTCCCCAACTGTCCTGGTCGGCCCTGGACACCAGAC
The DNA here is from genome assembly GCF_040655115.1 of Streptomyces atratus. Classification (GTDB taxonomy): domain Bacteria; phylum Actinomycetota; class Actinomycetes; order Streptomycetales; family Streptomycetaceae; genus Streptomyces; species Streptomyces atratus_D. The sequence goes on from NZ_JBFAJH010000046.1 coordinate 52,675, forward strand.
TGGTGGCTCGTTCGGCGTAGGACGTACCGATGGGCGTGCTGATGCTCATGGGGCGACTTCCTTCTCGGGGTTCTGACTAGCGGTGTGCGGCGACGCACTATGTCTGCCGGGCCGTTGCGTCCAGGGCGAGCCGGCGCAGGGAGGCTGTGACACTTCCCGGGAACGGAGCGTTGTCCAAGGCGGCGAGGGCGGCCGCCCGTCGCGTGGCGATCATTTCCTCCACGGTCTGCCGGGCGCCGGTGGAGTTCAGGATCGTGCGGACCGCGGCGGCGTGCTCCTCTTTGAGGTCGCTTCGGCCGACGAACTCGCGCAGCGTTTTCAGTTCGGCCGTGGAGGCTCGCTGGACCGCGAGTGCCATCAGGACGGTGGCCTTGCTCTCGCGCAGGTCATCCAGTACTGGTTTGCCTGTCTTGGCGGGATCACCGAAGACCCCGAGCAGGTCGTCCCGCAGCTGAAACGCTTCTCCTAGCGGTATGCCGAAGGCGGTGCAGGCATCGAGTACGGGCGGGGTCGCTCCGGCAACTGCCGCCCCTATGTGCAGGGGCCGCTCTATGGTGTATTTAGCCGTCTTGTATCGAATGACGTGCAATGCCGTATCCACGTCGCCGACAAGGCGGCCGGTGGTCTGCAAGTCCAGGAGCTGGCCGTACATGACCTCGCTCCGCATTTCGGCCACCAGGGGCAGCACCTGTGCCAGCCGCACCGGGCTGAGGTCCGCTGTGCGCAGGAGCTCATCGGACCACACCAGGGCCAGGTCTCCGAGGAGGACGGCCGCGCCCAGACCGTGCGCCTGGGCCCTGCTGCCCGGGCCGCCGCCGTCGGTATACGCGGTGGCCAGTGCACGGTGGGCGGACGGCTGGCCGCGGCGGATGTCGCTGTCATCCATCACGTCGTCGTGAACCAGGGCGAACACCTGGAAAAGTTCGAGGCTGGCGGCAGCGCGAACCGCAGCAGTCATATCGCCTGTTGCTCCGGCGGCTTGCCATCCGTACAGGCACAGCAGGGACCGCAGTCGTTTTCCGCCGGTCAGGAGTCTGCGCAGCGTGGTGGTCAGGTAGAGCAGCTCGGCTCCTGGCGCAACATGTTCCTTGGTGTCCAGGAAGTCGGTCAGAACCGCTCCCACCTTCTGTTGTAGGGAAGAGAGGTCGGGCAGTTCCGTGCGCAGTGTTTGTGTCACCGGCGGTTGATCCTCCTTCGTTCGAGACCTGTTGTCGCGGTTCCGTTCTCGCGGTGGACGGAGCACCGGCACGCGTCTTCTCCCCATGGCTGTTGCGGTGGTGCCGGTCGGCACCACCGCGACGCGATGATCGACGGCAGGTGATACGGCTTCTACGCCTCAGTCCTGACTGACGTCGGGGCCAATGGCGTGTCCCGCTCGGGGCGGGAGGGGCTCCGGCTCCAGGGGGTGGCCCCGTCGGCGTCGGGCGTCAGCGGGGTGAACCGGGCCGGGAGTGCGGTGAGCGTCCGGTAGACAGCTCCAGGGCGGTAGGTCAGCTTGTCGGCGGGAACGTCCAGTTCGATGTCCGGCAGGTAGGTCAGGAGCCTCTCGATGGCGGCGGTGGCGATCAGCATGGCCACGTCACGGGCGGGACACGCATGGGGCCCTGCAGCGAAGGCCAGGTGCGCCTTGTTCCCAGAGCGATAGCCGTCCGTCGGCATGCCCGAGTGGGGGCAGGTGTTGGCAGCGGCGTACGACACCATGACGGGCGAGCCTGTGGGGATGCGAGTGCCGTGGAAGGTCACGTCCTTCTTGGGGACGTGGACGCTGTAGTTGGCCAGCGGCGCGTCGTGCCACAGCGCGTCGTCGATGGCGTGCTGGATGGGCAGGCTCCCGGTGGTCAGGGTGCCGAAATAGCGGTCGTCGCTGAGCATGCGGACGAGCGTGTTGGCGATGAGGTTGCCCAGTGGCTCGTTCCCGGCCCCGAGGGTGATGAGGATCTGGTTGACGGCCTCTTCCTGGTTCAGCCCATTGGGATGATCGATGAACCAGGAGGTCAAATCGTGGCCGCGCTGTGCCGCCTTGGTCCCGTAGAGGGTTTCGAGGTAGGCGCCGAACGACTGCTCGCCCGCTGCCTGTGTCTCCGGATCGCTGTCCATCATCGCCCCGAGCGCCCACACAAGCCGCGGGCCCTCCTCGTCCGGCATGCCGAACAGAGCATTGAAGACCATCAGGGGCAGCTGCTGCGCGTATTGGCGGACGAGGTCGACCGTCCCGGTATCAGCGAATTCCTGGAGCAGCGTGTCGGCATAGCGGAATGTCAGGACGCGTACATCATGGGGGTCCAGGAGACCGAAGCTGTCCGTGATCACACGTCGCAGGTGCGCGTGTGCCTCGCCGTCGGCGAAGAACAGACTCGGCCGCCACTCCACCAGGGGCCGGATCGGGCTGTCCTGCGGCACCTGCGGCAGCCAGCTCCGGGTGTCCTTGGTCCACGTATCGGTGTCCTGGAGGAGGTCGAGGGCGGCCCGGTAGTCGGTGACCAGGTGGACCACGACACCGGGGGCCACCTCGGCTTCTGCGACCGGCCCCTGCAGGCGCAGCAGTTCATAGCTGCGCTGCGGGTTCGCGGCGTGTTCGGCCCCATGCAGGGACACGGGTGCTTCGGGTGGTGTGAGCGTCACGAGGCTTCGACTCCGGCACGGGCTATGGAATGGGCGGTCAGTTGGATGAGGGCGTTGAGGCCGCTGTTCTTCTCCCGGGCGTCACAGGTGACAAGTGGGGTCTGTGGGGCGAGGTCGAGCTTCGAACGGATGAGCGCCAGGTCGTATTTGGGTGAGTCGGGGAAGACATTGACAGCGACGGCGTACGGCAAACCGCGCTCCTCGATGAGTTCCATCACTTCCCAGGAGTCTTTGAGCCGCCGGGTGTCGACCAGGACGAGGGCACCGAGTGCTCCGTACGCGATGCCTTCCCACAGAGGAAGGAAGCGGCGCTGCCCGGGAGTTCCGTACAGGTACAGAACGATCTTGTCGCCCGGCAGGGTCAGACGGCCGAAGTCGATGGCGACCGTGGTGGTGGTTTTTTCACGCAGGACATCGTGGCCGAGGTCGTCGGTAGCAACCGCCGCGTTCGTCATGACCTCGTCGGTGTGCAGTGTCGGAATCTGCGACAGCGACTTGACTACAGTCGTCTTGCCGATACCGAGCGGGCCGGCAACGAGGATCTTGATCCTTCGGTGTTCTCCCTCAGGCAGGTAGACGGGAGGCGAGCTAGGCGGCAAGGAGAGCGTGGAGTCCACTCAGAACCTCTTCCAGGACTTCTTTCGACGGTCGGCCATCGTTCGACGCGCGCAGAGCGTCCGGAATCGGGACGCTGGCTTTTAACTGGCCGTCAGTGACAAGTTGTTCGGAAAGCACCAGCGTCACACCGACCGGGAGGCCGAGATAGCCGGCTAGTTCGACGACGCTGAGAGATCCGTCGGTAACGAGCTCGACCACACGCTGGTGCACCGCCGTGTGGAACCTGGCGAGGGGCAGACCACTGGCACGCAGAGCGGCCAGCGAATCGAGGGTGCCCGAGAGGCCGGTGCCGGGGCTGGTTCCGGTGGCAAGGTAGGCCGGAAGCAGACGTCGCCGTTCCTGGCCGCGGCTCATGACGCCCGGTCGCTGGTCCGGGCGGGAACAGACATGATCTGTTCCCCGAGTTTCATTGCCTGGCGGGCCATGGTCGCCGCGACCACCCCCATGGGCATGTCCTCATCGCCCGCTGCCGCGATCAGGGTGTTGGTTCCCTCGCCGACCGGCATGACCATGTAGGTGCCCTGATCGTTGTGCGAGGTGACGGTCCTGAGCGGAGTGCTCGGAGGGACTCCCAGAACAGCGTTTGTGGCGGCACGGGAGGCGGAGTGCAGCGCGGCAGTCATCGCACCGATGCCGTCAGCCTCGTCCTTGGTGAGGTTCTCGGAGGTGACCTGGACCATCCCATCGAGAGTCATAGTCAGGGCGTGCCGAACACCAGGGATTTCGGTGATGGGTTTCAGGACCCAGGCGGACGGGCCGGTCTCTTCGTGAGCTTCAGGCATGGTCACAGTGTTTACTCCGAATCGGTGACGGACCGGCCGCTGGTGAGGCCACTTTGGAAATCGCTCCAGATGGCACCGGTGTCCTCCGGGTCCAAGGGGCGGGGCGCTGCGGCGGCGTCATCATCATTGGTGGCTGTCGCTGAGAAACGGCGGCGGCGCTGCGGCAGCTCCGCCGCGGCGGTAGGCGCGGGCGGGTGCGCGGGTGGGTGCGCGGACGAGTCGGCAGTGGCGGGCCGCTTGTGAGCCTGCGGCGCCACGGCGGCTTGGGGAGCCAAGACCGACGGAGGTGTGGCGTTTTCGTCGATCGAGGTCAGCAAGTTCTCAGGAACTGACACCACAGCGCGCACCCCACCATAGGGAGAGGAAGTGTCGATGGAGACGTGGAGGCCGTAGTCGGCCACGAGGCGGCCGATGGCGGCGAAGCCCATAGACGGCGGGTCACCGAGCTCGAGGAGCATCACCTCCTGCTGCTCACCCGATATCAGACCTCGGCCGCGAGCGAGCGCTTCTGAAGTCATGCCCTTGCCGGCATCATCGATCGTGATGCACACACTGCCGTTGCCGGTCTGGATCAAGCTGACGTCCACCATGAGGTCGTCACGGGAGTGCTCCAGCGCGTTGGCCATCAGCTCGGCGCAGACCACGGCAACAGGCTCGGCAGCGCGCCCGACCACGCCGATGTTGGAGACGCTGAGCCGAGAAACGATGTTGATGCGTTCGAAGCCGCGCAGTCGGGAGGAGGCGCCACTGACGACCTCGCTCACGTAGGTGTCCTTGCGGACATGCCCCGGCCAGCCTCCGCACACGATGGCGGATCTCTGCGTGAGGCGCAGGTTCTGCTCATTGAGGTGGTCAGACTCAAGCAGGGTCTGCGTCAGACGGGGCGGCGCGCTGAACTCGTGCTGAAGACCCACGATATTCGTCTGCAACCGATAGGAGAGAGCCTGGGACTCCTGAGTCGCGCCGCGCAGGGCAGCCCGAGCAGCGGCATCGATGCGGCGCCTCTCCTTGAGGACAATTCCAGAGACAGCTTCGGGCAGCGCGTCGAGGAGCCGTCCGGCCTCGGACCCCGCGAGATTCTTGTGCAGCAGTCCGGGGACGGGGTGATGAGAGCTGATCAGGTGCAGTGCGAGAGCGGGAAGCCGTTGGGAGACGAGGTGACGCACTTCGTCGAGAAGCTCCGCCTCGCGAGTATTGGCTTCCTGCGTGCGGGACTCTGCGGTCTCCCTCTTCTGCACCTCGACTCGAGCGCGGCCCTCGGCAGCCTGCACGCGGGAATTGGCGGCCTGCGCCTCCGTGGACAAGTCTCGGCCCCGTCGTATGAGTTTGCGGCGCGAGCGTGCCAGGAGCAGCGCCCAGACTGCTAGGAGGAGGGACAAGACGCCGAGGGCAAGGGCGATTTTTGAGGACAAGGTCACGGAGAGTGGTCCTAGGGGTCGGTCGAGCCTTCGAAGAACGACGCAGCGGTTTACTCCCCCATGGGTGAGTGCCGTCTCCGAAGAACTGGCGGACAGGCGTAACGTGTGGCGATTCGGGAATGGACTTTGGACCGTTCGTGCAGGGCGAAGAAGTGGCACCGCAGACGGACGACTGCGAGGCCGAGACGGGGCCCGATGAATGGATCGAGCCGAAAGCGCAGTCAGCTTACTGGAGTTGATCTCTGCGCGCAGCAGTGGAGGGCCCCGCAGTTACGAGCCAGATGATCTTTGCTTGCCGGGTTCCCGCTGCTCGCACGGCGTGGACAACTAACCCTCCGCCAGCTCGCCGAGCGCACCCTCCAGTGGCCTCGTTGCGCGCTGCTGCGGCGGTCAGTGTTCCCGAACGCCACCGTAAACGGCGCGAGTTCGGTAAGGAACCCGGCGCCCACGCTGTAGATGCGCAGCGACTCGAGGCGGTCGCGCTAGCCGACGGAAGGGCGGTCCGAGAGCCCCTGGCCGATCCGCAACGCGGCCGGAACCGTCTCGCTGGGGAGCTGCACCTGCCGCCGAAGCCGAGTGCCGCACACGAGGCCCGCCCTGCACCGGGCGGGCCTCGCCGCTGTCCTCGGGGCCATGTGATCCGGTCCGCCGGACGGACCGCGCACACCGGCAGCGGGGCCGGCCGATGTGTCGTACCACGAGGACCACCAGGCACGTCTTGCCGACAGAAGCGCCATGCCCCACATCGTCGGGGGCATTGACCTCGACACCGTGAGCGTCGCCAAACAGGAGGAGGACTGGGCCGCGCCCAGCACCCGGGCCCCGGCTGGCGACGGCTGCGCTGGGTCGAACTTGCCCGGCGAACCGGCGACCCGGCCGTACCCGAAGGTCTGATGCCCTCGTACCGCTGCTTTCCCTCGGCCAAGAAGGAGGGCAGCCGGCCACTGGGCATGATCCCGCCGACCGAGGGGAGCCCGGACCGTGAGAGCTGGAACCGGCTGACAGAGGCGGTTCGTCTGCCCTGGGCACACTGATAACGAGCCACCTTGGACCCTTTCCCAGCCTGGGGCGCGAGCGCATCCCAGTTCCTACCCGCTGGGGCCGGACGGCCGCGTGACCAGCCACCTGCGGACCCTGCCCGTCGCGCTGCCACCGATCCACGGCGAGACGATCGGCTCCTGCCTCAGCCGCCTTGCTCCGCACGAGCGATCACCCGGCGTTCCAACACCCAACACCGCCTCGACCACACCGAGTTCAGCCAGGATCCGATCCGCCTCCGCCTGGAGCTCCTCCACCCGCACCCGGGCAGCGGTTTCCCGCTCCTCCAGCAACCCCATCACCGACGCCACCGGCCACCTCCGCATCGTCGAGGCCGAACGGAACGTCCAACCTCTCCCACGACACCAAAACCATGCCCGACCGGCGGAAACTCAGCGATCACATCCGGAAAGACAAAGACAACGGCTTCTGATGATGTGTGTGCGGTGGCGGTGGTTGTCACATCCGCGGGTCCGGCGGTGTCTTCATGGCGTACTGCCGGACAGGCAAACGTCCAAGGAGGACACCATGGCGCTTCGCGTGCCGAAGGCGGAACTTCCCACCGAACTCAGGGAGAACATGATCAAGCAGCTGGGTGAAGTGCCCGAGCCCGTCGAGGTGGCGTGGCACAGCCCCGAGGTCGCCACATCCAACCTGGAGTTCTCGGGCAAACTGGCCGAGTGGGAATCGGCCGACGCGAGCCTGAAGTCGTTCGCGCACATGGCCGTCGCCGTACAGGTCGGCTGCAGCTGGTGCCTGGACGTCGGCTACTTCCAGGCGCAGAACCAGGACCTGAACCTGACCAAGGCGAGCCAGGTGCCGTGCTGGCGGGAGTCGGAGGTGTTCACGCCGCTGGAGCGGGACGTGCTGGAGTACGCCGAGGCCATGACGAGCACTCCGCCGACCGTCACCGACGAGCTGTACGCCGGCCTGCTGGAGCGGCTCGGCGCGGCCGCGATGGTCGAGCTCACCGCGTACATCGCCTTTGTCAACATGGCGACCAGGAACAACAACGCGAACGGGGTCACCTCGCAGGGCTTCTCCGACGCCTGCGAGATTCCGCTGGCCAAGCGTCCTGAGATGTCCGGCGTGGCGTCGTCGGCATGACCGAGGATCCATTCGTCGTCCATCGCAGTCTGCTGTTCACGGTCGCCTACGAGATGCTCGGATCGGCGGCCGACGCGGAGGACGTGCTGCAGGAGTCCTGGCTGCGATGGGCCGCCGTCGACCACGCGCAGGTGAGCGACCCGCGGGCGTACCTCGTCCGGGTCGTCACGCGGCAGGCGCTCAACCGCCTGCGCACGTTGTCGCGCAGCCGCGAGGAGTACGTCGGCGAGTGGCTGCCGGAACCGCTGCTGACCAGCCCTGATGTCGCCGAGGACGTCGAACTCGCGGAGAGCGTCTCGATCGCGATGCTGACCGTGCTGGAGACGCTCGGGCCGGCGGAGCGGGCGGTGTTCGTGCTCCGCGAGGTCTTCGATATGCCCTACGGCGAGATCGCCGAGGCCGTCGGGAAGAGCGCGGCCGCGGTGCGGCAGATCGCGCGGCGGGCACGCGACCATGTGGCGGCTCGGCGGCCGCGGGTGCAGGTGAGCCGGTCGGAGCAGCAGGCCGTGGTGGAGCGGTTCCTGGTCGCGCTGCGGACCGGGCAGATGCAGGAGCTGATGGAGGTCATGGCGCCGGACGTGGTCCTGATCGCCGATGGCGGCGGGCTGGTGGCCGCCGCTCTGGCACCGGTCCACGGGGTCGAGCTGGTGGCGCCGCTGCTCGCGCGCGCACACCGGGTGGTGTCCGCGTTCGACACCACGGCCGTGTGGCTCAACGGCGCGCCTGCGGGCCGGATCGAGTTCGACGGCGAGCCGTCCGCGGTGAGCGTCGTGGTGGAGGACGGGCGGATCACCCGGATCTACGTGGTGAGAAACCCGCGGAAGCTGACACGGCTGGACGAACCGGCCGAACTCGCCAGATAAGCCCGCTGCTGCTGTGGTGTCGTGGGTGCTCCGGGCGGTGAAAACGGCCCGGAACACTCACCACCGCACAATGGTCCGACGGCGAAGTACGGGGCGAACTCGCACGGGTGCGGGCGCAGACGCACCGGGTCGATCTCGCGCTCGCGCAACGATCCCGCTGGCGCCGACTCGACCCCGGCCGGCAGGCCCTGCTCGCCCTGGCCCACCTGCGCAACGGCGACACCCTCACTCGCCCGGCCGTCGGATTCCAGGTCGGGGTTGCCACCGCCTGGCGCTATATCCGCGAGGCGATCACCTTGCTCGCCGCGACCGCCAACGACCTGCATCAGGCGATGACCAGGATCCGGTTGCTGGCCTACGTCATCCTCGACGGCACGCTGATCCCGATCGACCGCGTGCACGATCAGAAGCCGTACTACTCCGGAAAGCACCGACGGCACGGAATGAACGTGCAGGTAATCGCGGATGCGGCCGGACGTCTCGTCTTGGCGTTGGCGGCACTTCCCGGCTCGGCACACGACCTGACTGCTGCGCGAACCCACGGCATCGTCGCCGCGTTGACCGACGCCGACGTGATGACCTTCGCGGACAAGGCGTATCAAGGCGCCGGCGGTTCCGTGCGTACCCCGTTCAAGCGGCACCGATACCGGCCGGAGCTGTCGCGCCGGCAGAAGGCCGTGAACAAGGCCCACGCCCGGATCCGCTGCCGCGGCGAACGCGCCGTCGCCACCCTCAAGACCTGGAAAATCCTGACCAAGCTGCGCTGCAGCCCGTCCCGGACGACCGCAATGGTGCAGGCCATCCTCGTTCTCCACCACGTCGCCGACCTACCAAGGATGAAAACGCTCAGTCATGCCGACCGACCCTGGTGATGAGTTGTCGCGCCCGCACCCGTCACACCTACGACGGGACACGACGAGACGGAAGGATGACGTGATGAGTGCGGACACGCGGCTGGAGGAGTTCGGTGAGAGCGGTCTGGGCGGGAGCGGTCTGGGCGAGGTCGACGAGCCGGCGTTCTCGGGGCTGGCGGAGCGGCACCGGCGGGAGCTGCACGTGCACTGCTACCGGATGCTCGGGTCGTTCGAGGACGCCGAGGACACCGTGCAGGAGACGTTCCTCCGTGCCTGGCGGCGGCGGGAGACCTTCGAGGGGCGTTCGACGTTTCGGGCCTGGCTGTACCGGATCGCCACCAACGCCTGCCTGGACCTGCTCGCCAAACGCCGCCCGGAGCCCGCGACCGGCGGCGAGGTGCTGTGGCTGCAGCCCTACCCGGACCGGCTGCTCGACGAGCTGCCCGCGGGAGACGCGGACGAGCCGGAGACCGTCGCCGTTGCGCGGGAGACGATCGAGCTGGCGTACCTGGTCGCAGTTCAGCACCTCGCGCCGCGCCCGCGGGCCGTGCTGATCCTGCGGGACGTGCTCGGCTGGCCGGCGAAGGACGTCGCGGAGCTCCTCGGGGACTCCGTCAACTCCGTGAACAGCGCGCTGCAGCGAGCCCGCGCTGGCATGCGGGAGCACCTGCCCGCCGAGCGGCAGGACTGGACCGGCGGCGAGGAGGACACCGGGACGCGCGAGCTGGTGCGCCGCTTTACCGACGCCAGCGTGGCCACGGACGTCGACGGGCTCGCCGCACTGCTGCGGGATGACATCCGCTGCTCGATGCCGCCCACGCCGGGCCTGTACGTCGGCCGCGACGCGGTGGTGAACGACTGGGTCGAGAGCGGCTTCGAGGGCATGAAGGGCCTGCGCGCCGTCCTCACCCGCGTGAACCGGCAGCCCGCCGTCGCCTTCTACCTCTGGCGGAAGCGGGAGGGCGCGTACCTGCCGCTGACGATCGACGTCCTGCGCGTCACCGGCGGGGCGATCACCGAGATCGTCATCTTCCACGACGACCAGTTCCCGCGGCTCGGGCTGCCGGAGCGCCTGCCGGCGGACGGCACGGAGTAGTCCCGGTGTGGACGCTCGCGCTGCGCGGTGGCGCGAGTGCCGCGGTGGTCGCGGCGGAATGGTGCGACGCGTTCGGCGTCGTCACCCGCGGGCGGGTGCAGCTGGAGCTGCGCGACGGCGAGCCCGGGCCGGTCCTCGGACGCGGCGCCGGGTTCTGGCTCCGCGGCACCGGCGTCCGCGCCCTGCGCAACCCCGGCCGTCGCACGTCCCGCAAAAAGTCCCGCAAGTCCGCCGAGTACACCACCAGTGGTTTCCGCTTCCGGGACGGCAGGCTGACTCTGGCGAAGATGGCCGAGCCGCTGGACATCGTGTGGTCGCGCCCGCTCCCGGAGGGGGCGAAGCCGTCCACTGTGACGGTCGCCCAGGACAGCGCCGGTCGCTGGTTCGTCTCTATGCTGTGCGACGACCCCACCGTCAAGCCGCTCCCCGTCACGGATGCGGCGGTCGGTGTCGATGTCGGTCTGAACCACCTCCTGACGCTCTCCACCGGTGAGAAGATCGCTAACCCGAGGCATGAGCGCACGG
>NZ_JBFAJH010000047.1:0-62982 GCF_040655115.1 Streptomyces atratus
CGACGAGCAGATCGACGGTTCGTGCGGCGCGCGTACGCATGGGGTCCCCCTGGACGGTGGCGGTGACGAAGGCTGTGCGGTGAAAGGTGGAGGCCATACTGCCCCTGTGACGAGCCGCCCCCGGGCCGGGTTCCTCTCCCGTCCTTCCGATTCGGGGCCGGCGGTCGTGGGGGACTGGTGACAACGATTGGTACAAGCTCTACATCGAGGGACGCGGAGCCCCCCTCACGCGAAAGCATCCCAGGGGCCGACAAACTGCTCCGCACGAGGTGGAGAGATCATGTGGCCGCGAGTCAACGGTATGCGCGCACTGGAACTGGGCATTGCCGGCGACATGCGGGCCGAGCTGAACTCTCTGGTTCTGGCCGGCAGAAAGACAGCCCCTGCTCGACGAGTACGCCGAGGAGGCAGAGGGACTGGAGTACGTCGGTGAGCGGCAGGCGCTCCTGGACAACGAGGGGCGATCGATCACAACCCTCGAGTACACCGGCGTGGAGGTGAAGCCCTTCACGGAAGTGACGTGGGAGCACGCCGAGGCCGAGGGCGAGGGCGACGCGTCTCTTGAGGACTGGCGCGATGTGCACCGCCGCTTCTGGGACCGTTCAGGCACGCCGGTCGAGGATCACACTGTCGTCGTCTGTCTGGCCTTCCGAGTCGTGGGGTGCTCCTGACCTGATAAGGGGCACTGTGAGTTCTGTCAAGGGACAGTTCGATCTCCCCGCTGGCGGACAACGGGCCACCGGCGCGGATCAGAGCCTGGTAGACGGTGAGCAGGGCGTAGACATCCTGATCGAGGCCATCGATGCTGCGGGAACGCGGTACGCAAGAGGGCCAGCCGCGAGCGGCTGGCCCTCTTGCGTACCGACGCACCTGAATCGCCGGAGGTGGACTGTGGTCGCCCTGTCGTCCACGTACGCGAGCTGACGTTGCTTCACATGCCTTTGCACGCCAGCCAGAGCGAGTTTGTCCGTGGTTCTGAGCGACGGAGCACGATCCTCCCCCCACCTGTAGAGCAGGCTCGCCAGAGCACTCCGGCGGTACGGCTCAGGGGCGGAGATCTTCGCCTGCTGCGCGTACGGTTGCTTCGAGAAGTTCCTCGGCAGGCACGGCCTCGGCACGTACGGTCTGCGGGGGAGTGAGGCCCCTCCACGCCACCGGGAGAGAGCCCGGTGCAGGTCCGCCTTCGCCGCCCCGAGGGCCGTGTAGCAGTGGGTGCACGTTCTGCGCAGAGGGTCCATGCCCACAAGCGGCCCCGAAGGGGCGTTGTACGCGTGCGGGGAGAGCATGGTCAGCGCAATGTAGTGCCGGGACTCCTCAATGAGAGGGACCGCGATCCTGCCGTTGGACGAACGGAGTTTCGGGGGACACGACCGTGGCTCAGCCCAGCACCAGCAGCACCGCCAGGGCGACGAGGAGGGAGTCGATCCGGTCCAGCAGACCGCCGGAGCCGGGAAGCCAACGGCCGGCGTCCTTCGCACGGGCACCCCGCTTGACCATCGACTCCAGCAGGTCCCCGAGTGGGCCGCCGACCGCCACGGCCACTGCCGTCTGCCAGGTCAGGGACGACAGCACGGCGAGCGTCAAGAGACCGGCCGCCGCCCCGGCCAGCGTGCCGCTCCACCGCTTGGCGGGGGACAGCGGGGAGAGCCGGGGGCCGCCGAGACGGCGACCTGCCCCGTACGCGACGATGTCGGCGATCGACACGGCCACGAACAGGACGAGGCCCAGAGCACCCGACGGCACGAGACCGGCCAGGGCACCCAGCCACACGAGCCCGAGCAGGCCCGCTCCCAGGCGGCGTAACCCGTGCTCGGAGTCGCCCGACAGCAGGGGCACCCCGGCGATCGCGAGCGCCCCGACCGCCGTTACCCGGAGCACCTCACCGGGGGCCAGCCAGGCGGTCAGGACGAGCCCGACGACCGCCGCGCCGAGCACCGCCCGGTCCACCGGGCCCAGCCGCAGCAGCCCGCCGAACTCCGCCACCGCGACCACCCCGACCACGGTCGCGAGCACCGCGATCCCCGGCGGACCGAGCCAGAACGCGCCGGTGACCAGTGGTACTCCAAGCGCCCACACACACCAGCGGACCATCAGCTCACGCCGCCGGGTCGCCGCCACCACGAGCCCTCCGATCGCCACTGCCCCGCCGAGGTACGGCACGAGACCGGGGACCGTTGTCACCGGGAGACCCGCCCGTCCGGCACGCCCGACGCCACCGCCACCGGCGCGCGTAGCGCGTCCAAGGCGCTCCGGCACGCCGCCACGATCCGCGTGTTCTCCGCCGTGTCGCGGACAGCGACGCGGACGGTCCGCCCCTCGTACGCCGGGGACATCGGTGACAGGTCCCGCAGGTACACGTCGTGGCGGCGGCACTCGTGCACCAGCCGGGCCGCGCTCGGTCCGCCCGGCGGCAGGGTCACCGTGAGGAAGTTCGCCACCCCCTCGTCGACCGAGGAGAACCCGTCGAGCTCCGCGAGCCCGGCGGCGAGCCCCCGGCGCAGCACAGCGGTACGTGCCCAGCGCCGTGACGGCGGCCAGCTGGGCCGGCAGGCTCACGGGCCACGGCGGCGTCCAGCGGCGCAGCCCCCCGGCCGTGTCGGGGTCGGCCACCAGATACGCGGCCCGCATTCCCGACAGCGCGTACATCTTCGAAAGCGAGGTGCAGACCACGACCCGGGGGTCGACCGACGCGAGCCCGGCCAGCGAGTCCGCAGGATCGACATAGCCCAGGTACGCCTCGTCGATCCACCATCGGGTCCGCGCGGGCGAGGCCTCGATCACCGCGCGCAGAGCGTCTGCGGGAGCGTGGCGGCCGGTCGGATTGTTCGGATTGACCACCACCACGAGGTCGTACTGTCCGCTCCGGGTCGCGGCGGCGAGCCGGGCCGGATCGAGCAGCCAGCCGTCCTCCCAGCGTAGCCGGAGCCGGTCGACCCGGCAGCCGATCACCCGCTCGGTGACATGGGCGTACTCGCCATAGCTCGGATCCAGCAGGAGCACCCGGCTTCCTGGCGTCAGCCACCGGCCGAACGCCCGGAAGATCAGGTCGGACGAGCCCGCCCCGACGACCAGCGACTCCACCGGCAGCCCACGGGCCCCGGCGATTTCCGCGAGCAGCCCTTCCGCGCCTGTCGGCGGCGAGGTTCGCGCCACCCACCCCGGATCCTCCGACAAGACCGCGCGGACCTCCGGGGACGGCGGGAACCAGGCGTCCAGCACATCGGCCGCGACCACCTCGTGACGGCGAGTCAGCGTCCGGAAGTCCGTACCGATCGCAGAGAAGAAGGCACCGCCGTGCTCGCAGCCGTCCGCGCGCGGCGCGAACGCCATGTCCAACCGCCAGTCGAGGCCCGCCCGCAGCCGCTCCACGGTCCGGCCGTGGCGCTCCCGGACCGTCCTTGTCAGCTCGGCCACGGAGCCGCTCAGCACCTCGAACGAGACGGCGCCCGAGCGGACCGTGCGCCCCACTGGCCGCAGCCCGCTGGTGAGGTACATGTCGAGCAGATCCGTGCGTCCCATCGCCACCACTTGGCGGCCGCCCCGGGCCGAGACCCAGCGCAGCGCCGCGTACATGAGGAGCGGCGCCGCCACGGTGGACCGCCAGCGCTCCTCGACGGTCAGGACGCGGATCTCGAACGGCGCCTCTTCGGACAGGACCGGCAGCTCCTCGCGCGTCAGGTACTTGTCCAGCGCGTAGCGGCCGACCCACGGCGGGGTGAGGCTGACGAAGCCGATCCGCGTCTCCCCGCGCGCGGCCACGAGATACATGTTGTCGCCGTCGAGCCCGTCGCTCAGCCGCCCCGACGGATCCACCGGATGCTGTCCCAGTTCCTCCGCGTACACGCGATGGCGCAACTCGTGGATCCAGTCGTGATCCCGAGGCGTGGCAGCGCGCAGCTGCAGGGCGTGATCCATGCGTGTCCCCCTGAGACGGTCCGGCGTTCGCGCACCAGCATGGAGGAGTCCGGCCGACGACACCTGAGTACGTGTACTCACCCCGGTCACGGGGGAAGCCGAGCGCCACCCATCGCCGACAGGACCTCGTCAACGCGCAGACCGACCCTGACTTCGGCCTGCCGGTGAGCCGGGCTCGCCATCTTGACGCGATCTACCCGCCGCACGACATGGAGTACTGGATCCGGCTCGACCATGAGGCCCGCACCGGGCTGATCGAGCTCCGGTACGCCACCCTCGGATACCTCTCCCTGCAACCTGGCTCCGCACGAGAAGCGAGGACGACGTCCTGTGGCTCCACAGCATCCGGGACACCGCCGGCGGCATCGTGTGCGACTTCGAAACCCCTCTGGGCTTGGCCACTCTCGCCGACACCGAACTGCGCCAGGCATGGGGGGAGCTGGACCCGCAGCGACCGATGCACCTGCTGCGCCTGGTCCACCGTATGGAGGGCGTCGGCGGATGTTTCGACATCCTGCCGGAGCCGGCCTACAACGAGGGCGACGCCGGCGACGACGGCCTGCTCTGCCTGCTGCTCTGCGAGCAGGCCGAGCCGGAGCTGTGGGACTGGGGCGGTGACGCGATTCTGTGGCCGTACAGCGCTCCCGGCACCAAGAGCCGCACCTGAGGACCCGCCGCCCGGCCCAGGCCGCCAGGCAGCTGACTGGCACCTAGGGCCGGCCCTCGACCACACCACACAGAAAGGCACCGCGATGCACCACGGCACCAACCACCTCGACTACTCCTTCGCCGGCGAACCCACAGCCCGTGCGGGCCAGCTGAAAACCGGCGACCAGATCCCCGTCGCCGGCGCCGCCGCCGACATCAGCGCCCAGGACGCCGGCCATGACACCGAGGCCGGCGCCACCGAAGCGGCACCCAGCGGGCCCGGCCCGGTCCCGCACTCCTCCGGCAGCCTGGCCAACGCCCGCCGGCCGGAGCCCGAGCAGACGGAACACACGGACGAGGACGACCAAGAGTTCACGGTGACCGTCTCCCTGACCGTCACCGAACAGGTCACCTACGAATTCGAGACCGAGGATCGCAACACCTCTCCGGCGGACGTGCGGAACTACTGCAACGCGGTGGCGGTCGTCCTCCGGGGCGACCGAGGATCGCAACTACGCAGCCGGACCGCGACCGCACCCCGTGCCATGGCGATCCTGTGCAACCTGGCCATCGGCACCCGCGCCTGGTCGGCTGCGACAACATCGCCGCCGGAGTGCATAGACACTCCCGCGACACCACCCGGCCGCTGACCACCCTCGGCATCATGTGATTAAACCAGCCGTTACGCCGTTGTCTGCCGGGCCGCGCAGAACCGGTTTCGCCCGGCGATCTACGCCGGGATAAGGACGGTAAGCCATTCCGCTTCACGTGGCCGGTACCCGTAACGATCCCTCAGCCCCGACACGATCGCCGGGACATGGCGGGCTCCGTAGACGATGGCCACCCGGATCGGCTCGTCGCCGCGCTCCGCGTGGATCTTGCCGAGCGCGTCGAGCAACCGCTGGTCGCGCCGACCGGTCATCGCGTGCTCCACAGGATCGTCGGCCATCATCTCCGCCCGCAGCGTCGACGGCAGATCCTCGACTACCAGGTCTTCATCGAGGAAGGCGCGCGGCCCGCGCAGCGCGAACACCAGGCCCATCACGGGAGCCGCGACCATGAGCAGCAAGTACATCCACCGCGGCAGTGTCTTCAGGTCCGCGATCGCCTCCGCCGCGGTCACATCCGGGTTGATAACCTGCACGGTCTCGGGAAGCAGCAGCTCTTCGCGCTGCTCCTGCAGGCCGTTGCGCCGCCGGCGTGGGGTGAACCGGTAGGCAAGCGTGAGGGCACTCACTCCGACCGATTTCCCTCGGATTCCCTCGATGACTATGAGGTCGCATTCCCTGAGTCTGATGCGGACCTGGGAGTAGAACGTCGGCGAAGCCACATGCAGCATCGGGAAGATCACGAATTCAAGTGGTGTCCCTGTCCGCCTCATGGTGATCACAGCAGATCGGACGGCATACCCGGTCACCTCGATGATCTGCATGGTTCCCCCACGAACCTCGCCCGGTTTTCCTACCACCCGTATCAGGACACGAGCCCGCCCAGGGCCGTGGTTCCCTCCCGGCGCAAGCTGCCGCCGGACTGCACAGACACTCCCGCGACACCACCCGGCCGCTGACCACCCTCGGCATCACGTGATCAAACCGGCCATAACGCGAAAACGACGCAGTCCGGGCCTGCCCGTCCTCCCGGTGACGCACACGCCCGCCTGGACATCTCGCAGGCGTGGGGCGACGGCTCCGCGGTCGCCGCGGACGGCACCCACATGGACACCTACCTCAACAACCTGCTGTCCGAGACGTCCGTGCGGTATGGCAAGCCGGGCGGCATCGCGTACCACCACATCTCCGACAGCTACATCGCGCTGTTCACGGGGGTTGAGGAACATCGGAACGAAAACCGGCGCTAAGCCTCGACCGAGCCTGGTGGGGTGCTGACGGAGCATCGGTGACCGGACCGGTCTGAAGTCTTCCCACGGATAACGCCCTATTATCTGCGGGAGCTTGGTTCGTCACCTGCGGTGACGTTCTCCGGGCCGTACATGAAGCGGCCCTGTTATCTGCGGCAAGGGGGAAGCGGTGCCCACCGTCGTGCAACTGCCGGCCGGGAAGGCGTTGACCGTCCGCGCGGCGGCCGACGCCTTCCTCGACTCGCTCCGCAACCCGAACACGGTCCGCAGCTACTCGACAGGCGTCGGCAAGACCGCTGAGCGGATCGGAGAGGCCCGCCCGCTCGGGTCGGTCGCGGACGACGAGATCGGCGAGGCCCTGGAACTGCTGTGGGGCACCGCGGCGGTCAACACCTGGAACGCGCGCCGGGCAGCGGTGCTGTCGTGGCTGGGCTGGTGCGAGTCGTACGGCTACGACGGCCCGGCGGTCCCGGCCTGGACGAAGCGGCTGGCAGTACCGGACTCCGAGACCCCAGCCCGCTCGAAGATGGCCGTGGACCGGCTCATCGCCCGGCGCGAGGTCCACCTGCGGGAGAAGACGCTGTGGCGGATGCTCTACGAGACCGCCGGGCGGTCCGAGGAGATCCTCGGTGTGAACATCGAGGACCTGGACCTCGCCGCCCGCCGCTGCCCGGTCAAGGCCAAGGGCGCCCGCAGCAAGGCCCGCCGCCGAGGACAGGCGCGCGAGGACTTCGTGCTGGAGACGGTCTACTGGGACGCCGGCACCGCCCGGCTCCTGCCTCGCCTGCTGCGAGGCCGCACCCGTGGCCCGGTGTTCGTCACCCATCGCCGTCCCGGTCCGGGGAAGGTGGTCAGCCCGCGCGACGTGTGCCCGGACACCGGGCTGGCCCGCCTCTCCTACGGCCAGGCCCGCGCCCTGCTCGATGAGCACACCGCCGTGCGCGGACCGGGGACAGGCTGGGACCTGCACGAGTACCGCCATTCCGCCCTCACCCACCTCGGAGAGCAGGGCGCCTCCCTGCTGATGCTGATGGCCAAGTCCCGGCACAAGAAGCCGGAGAACGTCCGCCGGTACTTCAAGCCGTCCCCCGAGGCGATCTCTGAGCTGACCAGCCTGCTCGCCCCCGGCGACGCGCGCCGCTGACCCTGCTGTGCATGAAGTCGGCTTGCGGCTGTACGCCTGCTCGCGCAGCGCAACCCTTGAATGGCATCCTTGAATTTATGCCTTGACTTCAATCCAAGGATTGCTACCTTGGGTTCATGCCAAGCAATGAGAAGCCTCGCCTCATCCCGACCGGCAAGTGCTGGTGCGGCTGCGGGAAGGACGTCGGCCTGGGCAAGTTCTTCGCCGCCGGCCACGACAAGATCGCCGAAGCAGCGCTCATGGCCCTCAAGTACGACGGGTCCGTCGCTCAACTGCTCCACGCCCACGGCTTCGGCTCGCACCATTCCGTCCGCCACGCCGCCGTCACCGATCCGGACTGCTCGTGGGAGAAGTGCGCCGACTGCAACTACAGCGGCGCCCCTGCCAGCATCGCCAACCACCGCAAGAAGGACCATCCCGACCGGCATGTCCTCGCCCAGGCGATTCGCGCCCTCGGCGGCACCTGGGACCCGCAGCGTGCCATCAAGGCTCTCGGCGACCACGGTCACACGTGGGAAGACCAACAGGCAGCGGAGAAACGGGTCCGGCAGATCATGCGCGACCTGTGCGCGGACGGGCTCATCGTCAAAACCGACCCTCAACGGGCTGTCTACGACCTCGTTCAGGAGTAGAGCCGGGGACACGACGGTACCCAACAGACACAGATCGCCTGGCGCTATGGCGGCCGGTAGGCCACCCCTTGGGGACGCGAAGACCTCGACTGAAAGGGTGTCAAGGTCCTCGGGTCCCCGTCCGCTGACCAAAGTGGGGAACATGGCATTCCGGGCCGCGGTGTGCCTGGTCGCCTCTACAGTTGCGTCATGGAGTTCAACCGGGGTGACTGGATCTGGGAACTGATGCTGACGAGGCGTCCCTCCGACACGCGCTTCTCGCAGTCGAGTACTCCGGGCGGAAAGAGCCCGTTGGCGCGGGATGACGACAACACGCTCGTCACGCACGCCGTGCTGTTCGACGGCACCAAGACGGCCCTGGCGATCGCCGGCACGTGCTTCGCGCTGGGGGTCGTTGTCGCGCCGCACGTCAAGAGCGGGCTGATCAGCCTTAAGTCGAAGCTGCGCCGCCGGGCGGAGGAGACCACCCAGGCCGAGACCCCTGTTCCCCTCACGGTTGTTGCGGAGGTCGAGCCGGAGCAGCCTGACCCCCCTCGACTGCGCGCTGTCTGACCGTCAGGCCAGGCGCCAGCGCGGGCCCGGGTGGATCCGCATCACGGACTGTCCAGCACCCTTGTGGTACCCACATCACTGCTACTGGCGCGGTGCGGGCGGCGGGTCTCCGCACTCCCGCGCCAAGGCATCGGCCCTGGCCCGTACGTCTTCGGCGCGGTCCTCGGCGTCCAGGGCGAGGTAGCGGGAGGACTCGTCACCGAGGGCGTCGACGAGCCGGTGCAGCAGGGCGGCCCGGCAGTCGACGTAGGCCAGACGGCTGTCGGGGGTGGAGCCGGGGCCGTCATAGTGCTCGGCGTCGTTGAGCAGTCCCACCAGTTCCGCGACCAGCAACCTGTCCGTCCCCGGCTCGACGGCCGTCACGACGGCTCTCCAGCGAGCGCGGCCAGGCGCTCCATCTCGTCCACGCCGTCGTTGCAGCACTGCCCGCACACCAGCCGCCGAGCCTTGGGCCGCTCGGGCAGGCGGACGTCGAACGGCATCCGGGTCTCGTCCTTGAAGGGGTGTGACCGAGATACGCGCCAAAGGGGCAACGGGATGATCTTGAAGCCCTGATCCGCTCGGACTTACGTGCGGCGGCGTGCAGCGGGGTCGCGTTCGGCAACGTGCCGGGCGACCGAGTCGACGCCGGGCCGTGCGTATCGCTCCAGGGAGCGGACGGAGGCGTGGCGGGAGCGGGCCAGCAGCATCGGGGTGGAGGTGCTGTCCTCGGCGTCGTGGGTCAGAGTGTTGTGGTGGAGTCGGTGGAGGGTCCAGCCGTCCAGGTCCTCGATGTCCTCGGGTGAGGCGAGGGGGTTGGCGAGCAGCCGGGTGTTCTCCTCGAAGATTTCCTCCGCGCGGCGGTAGGAGAGACAGTTTCGCCCCTGCTGACTGTAGGAGAGTGCAACTCATCGGAAACCTAAGGAAGTGCAGCATGGGAGTCGATGACGCCGAGGCAGCGACGGACGACGAGCTGTTCCAGAGAGCGCTGTTCGAGGTCAGGACGGAGGAGACAGACGACGACCGCCTTCCGGCGCTGGAAGCGTTGCAGCACCGGCCGACCTCCTATGTTTTTGAACGCGCGGTTCGTCTGCTGGCACGCGAATCGCCGGATGAGCGAGAGCTGGGAGCACGGATTCTGCGCGAGTTGGGCCACGACGATGGAACGGGTCACCGGCCGTTCACCACGAAGACCATCAAGGCCATCGTGGCGGAGATGCCCGACGAGCCGGACCCTTGGGTTCTGGGATGGATGATCTCCGCACTGGGTTACCACTATGCCCGGGAGGCCCTCGATCTGGTACTCAGCTACCAGGCGCACACAGCACAGCCCGTCCGGTTCTCGGTAGCTGCCGCGCTTCCTGCGCTGGCCGACGAGGAAAACACCGAGGCCAGAGTTGTCGAGGCTCTCCTGACGCTGTCCGAGGACGAGAACGACTCAGTGCGCTGGTATGCCTTGTATGCGCTGTTCAACGAGACGGTCGGAATCACCGACGCACAAAAGACAGCGTGGGCTAACACTCTGGCCGAAAGAGGCAGCACGGAACGACGTGCCGAGCTGCGCAAGATCGCTACAACCCTCGACGACCATGCTGATAGCACCTTGCGAAATGCTCTCGAACAGGCATAGCGCAGAAGCCTGACCAGAAGTCGCGACCACCACCAACGACACTGCGCCGAATGGGTGACGGGCGACGAGCACTCAGGGCTTCAAGATCATCCCGTTGCCCCTTTGCCGCGTATCTCGGTCACACCCCTTCAGCGCCTTGAGGACCGGCAGGCCCTCCGGGGTGGCGCCGAAGTCGACGACCTGGACAAGGAGCGGCAGGAACGGCCGTACGGTGGGGAACCGGGTGACCAGCATCGTCCGCCATGCCGCGTCCGAGTCGATCGGCGGCGCCAGCTCGAACAGCGCGGCGATCGCGGCGGCCAGCTCCTCGCGCGGCACCACCTCCTCGCGCGGCACCACCTCCTCGCGCGGCACCACCTCCTCGATCCGCTCCCACATCGCCGTCAGCGTCGCCACCTCCGGCGGACTGATTTCCCCGGACTCGGTGTCGACCTGCTCGCTCGTGGTGTCGAACACGACCCGGAACGCGGTCGCCAGCCTGATCCCGGCCCGCTCCATCCTCGGCAGCGTCTTCAGCTTCTGCTTCGCCGTCTCCCGCTCCGCCCGCGCGAGCAGCCTCGTCGCGATCAGCGCCTCCAGCAGATCCAGCGCGTCGTCGACCGCCCTGCTCGTCAGGTAGACCGCGGTGGCCAGCAGGGTGGCCAGGCGCCGGAAATCGCCGTGGCGCCGCAGCAGGGACGCCTTGCCGTCCACGCCGTACCTCGACAGCTCTGCCAGTCGCCGCGGCGGTATCCCGGACACGTCCAGCTCACCCATACCGAACGCGTCGATCTCCGCCGCCCGCTCAAGCGCCCACTTCATCTGGGGCCCGGAGATCCGCACCGGGCCGCGCCGCAGCCGGTCCAGCTCCGACACCCGCGCGCCGGGCGGAACGGTCAGCAGGGAGTCGAGCACCGCCCGCTGACCGGTGCTCAGCAGCCCGTAGAGGCTGTCCCACAGCCGCTGGTTCGCCGCCTCCCGTACGGAGGCGACCAGCCGGGCGAGCGTCGTCACGCCGGGCAGCAGCACACGGCGCTCGCGCAGCCACCCCACCGCCGCGTCGAACAGCGCCTTCGGGCCCTCCCCGGTGGTCCAGGCCCGCGCGTCCACCCACACCCGCAGCTCGGCTTCCGCCTCGGTGAACTCCGTGTACTCCAGGACCTTCCGCAGCTCACGGACGTGGGCCAGCCGGGTGTTCTCCCGTTCCCCGTACGCCTTCAGTGCCGACGCGTCCGCGATGCCGAGCTGCTCTGCGAGGTAGTCGACGACTTCGGCTGGCACGTCGGTCGGGTCGTCCAGGAACACCCCGAGGTAGCGCGCGGTTGTGAGTTGGGCTGCGAAGCCGAGCCGGTTGTGGGACCGCCGCTTGCCCTCGATCAGCTCCCGGTCGGCATCGTCCAGGAAGAAGAACCGCTCCAACTCCGCACGGGACGGTGCCCCGTTGTACGCCGCGTACGCAGCGGCTTGTGCATCCGTCAGAAACTCGACCGGCACCCCGGACCTCCACACAGTCAATGATCAACACGACTGCTGAAGGCTCCGCCCTCGAAGAAGTCCAGGTCAAAGCGCTCTCAGGGGCGCGGGAGGCTTAGCGCCGGTTTTCGTTCCGATGTTCCTCAACCCTTTTCACCCACTTCATCACGTGCGGGGTGTGGGAGGCCGTCTACATCATCGAGGGCCTGCTGAAAACACGTCCGAGGTGAAGCCGACCACCGTGCACGCAGATACGCAGGGCCAGTCGTTCCCGGTCTTCGCGCTCGCCCACCTGCTGGGCTTCGACCTGATGCCCAGGATCAGGAACTGGAAGGACCTGACCTTCTACCGGCCCACGAAGCGGACCGAGTACGTGCACATCGACGCCCTGTTCGGGGAGAGCGGCCGCAACGTCATCGACTTCGACCTGATCGAGTCCCAGTTCCGGCACCTGATGCGGGTGGCCGTCTCCGTGCGCGAGGGCGCCATCTCCTCCACGCTGCTGCTGCGGCGCCTGCGGGCCGGCTCCCGCAAGAACGCCACCTACACCGCGTTCCGCGAGGTCGGCCGCGTCATCCGCACCGTCCAGCTGCTGCGCTACCTCTCGGACGCCCCGCTGCGCCGGCGGGTGACCGCCGCGACGAACAAGGTCGAGGCGTTCAACGGCTTCTCCCAGTGGATCGGCTTCGGCAACGGCGGCGTCATCACCGACAACGACCCCGTCGAGCAGGAGAAGACCGCGAAATTCAACGCGCTGCTCACGAACGCGGTGATCTTCCACAACGCCCTGGACATCGCCGAGATCGTGCGCCAGCTCCAGGAGGAGGGCTACGTCATCGACCCCGAGGACCTGGCCCACATCTCGCCGTACCTGACCGAGCACGTCCGCCGCTTCGGCGAGTACTCCACCCATGAGCTCGGCCTCGTGCCCGAGGCGTACGACCCGCATCTGGACGTCGACTTCAGCCCGCTGCGCGGTGACGCCCCGCCCGCGCCGGACGGCTACGGTCAGGCGGCCTAACCACCCATGTCATGTCGCTACTCCAGCGGCCACGCGATGCACACACACTGTTCCATGCCACGCGGAAGGCTCCTGGCACCTACTCCCTGGTCATCTCGTCGCTTCCGCAGCAACGCCGGGCTGCGGCCGGGTCCGCATACCCCAGCGGGCAAGAGATGGGCCAGCAGCACCCAGCATTGCGAAGAACACCGCCAGCAGCAGCCATCCCGCCGTGCCGAGGCCTAGCACCACCGTGGTGAGGATCGCAGGGGCAAGAGCCTGGCCCGCGTTGAAGCCGAGGCCGAGGACGCCTTGGTACTGGCCCTGGGCATGGTCGGGGGCAAGACCGAAGCCCAGGGCGAAGCCCGCCGAGGACTCCCAGACCTCGGCGAGGCTGTGGACGAAGATCGCCGCTAGGACCAGTCCTGCTGCCGCCCAGACCGGGGCGTAGGCGGCCAGCGCCATCATCGGACAGCTGACGAGGAAGAGCAGCCCCGCAGTGCGAAACGCCCTGCCGCCGTCGTACGGGGTCTCGATGCGGGAGCCGATCCTGGTCTGCATCAGTACGCAGAAGGCGACATTGACGGCGAACAGCGCGGCCACCGTCCAGCGCGGCGCTTCGGTGTGCTCGGAGATCCAGATCGGCAGGAGCAGGGAGACCACCGGGTACTGCAGTCCCATGGCCCCGTAGAGGGCGGTGAACGTCAGGAACGGACGGTCCGCGAAGACGAGCCAGCGCCGCTGCTGCGGCGGCGCTGCCAGCACCGGATAGCGGGGCAGCAGAAGCAGAAGCACCGCGCACAGGGCGAAGCTCGCCGCGTTGCCGAGAATCAGCGTGACATAGGCGCCGCGGGTGTCCGCGGCCAGCGCCAGCCCGGCACCCACCGTTCCCAGGACGACGCCCAGGTTGACGAAGGTGCGCAGCTTCGCCCGGAACATGGCCGGTCGCTCACCCCCGACCCGGGCCACCAGAGCCCCCCACGCCGCCCCTCCGACCGCCGCGGCGATCTGGTCGACCGTCGCGATGATCGTGAGCGCGGCCCAGCTCTCGACGAGGACGAGGGCCGCCATCGATACCGCCTGGACCGCGAGGGCCAGCATCATGATCACGCGTGCGCCGCGCCGGTCAGCGAGATGACCCCCAGGTATCCCCGCGCACAAGCCGATCACTCCGGCGATGGTGAGCGCGGCGCCGACCTGCACCGCAGGCAGGCCCACGACCAAGGTGAAATAGAGCGCCGACGCCGCGTTGAACAGACCATTGCCGACCCGGTTGACGAAACTGGCGGCGACCAGCACGCGCTCCGGCCCACTGTCCCCCGCCATCCGGCCTATTCGACCTGCCAAACCGCCCTTGATCATGGACCGCAGGCTAACAGCGCCGCAGAACCCGCCGCAGTCGTACGAAGATCGCGTGCCCTAACGGCGACGCAGGGCCCCGACGCGTGTTCCATCCCCTGAAGGCCGGTGTCGGCAAACGTTCGTTATCTTGAGCACCGAAATGATGCGTCTCGCTGACCTGCGGCGATGCGGTGAGGACAGCGTCCGTGAAGCAGCTCACGAGGCAGCTCGGGGCTCTGTCAGCATGGCCCGATCGCCCAGGACGCCTCGGCCAACGGCCCTGCGGGGTCGAGGGCGACGGTCTGGCCGGTGATGTCAACCTTGCGGGCCTGCTCCCAATGCCGACGGATCGTAGTGTCGCTCAGCCGGGCGTAGTGCGCGGTCATCATGTGGGAGTCGTGGTCGAGGATCCGACGCACGACTTCCTGCGGGACGTCCCGGTTGATCAACCGTGTGCCCAGCGTGTGACGGAACTGGTGAGGGGTGACCTTCACGAGACGACCGTGTTCGTCACGGACGTCGCATGCCTTCAACCACTGGTGCATCGCCCTCCGGTAGACGTTGTCGTCCGTAGGCTCGTGCCCGTCTGCGTTCTTGAGAGATCGAGGGAAGAGCACCGGAGTGCCGTGCGGCCAGCGATCATGAAGGTGGCGCTGGTGATCTCGGATTTCGCGTTCAAGCTCTTCGTCGATGGGGACGAGCGCTTCACGTTTCATCTTGTGGTTCAGATAGCGCAGGTAGGGGGCCCTATCGGCGTCGTGGACGATGCAGTCGTGCGGCAGCCGCACCGTGTCGGTGATCCGCAGGCCGCAGCGCATCAGGATGAGCGTGACCAGCCGGTAGGCCGGGGTCTTCCACCGGTCCGGGTTCGAGGGCTGCTCCAACTGCGTCATCACTGGTTCGCTCAGGGCCCGGGGCAGCCGCTCGTCGTATCGGGGGAAGTCCTCGGGGAAGAACACAGTGCTTGCGGGCAGGGCGTCGTTCCAGCGGTGCTGACGGATGGCCAGGAAGAAGATATTGAGCTGTCCGATGAAGTTCCGGTGCACCGCTCGACCTGCATAGTCGGCGTGCAGATGGGACAGATACCTCTCCAACAACGGCCGATCCACATGATCAAGGCGGACGACGCGGACCGCCGGCGATGCGAGGAACTGCGCGAAGTGACTAATGGCTCGTGTGCCGGAGGCTGCGGACTCCGCACCGAGCCCTGTGCTGAGCCGCCACCGGGCCCACCGCTTTGCCAGATCCTTCAGCCAGAGCTGTGGGATCCGGTCGAAGCGGATGTGGGCGATCTTGGCCTTGATCCCCAGCTCGCGGAGCCGCCAGACCTCCCGGTCGTACTCGATGTTCCAGACATTTCGCGGAGTGGGTTCCTCGACGCGTTGCCCTGTATGCAGCTGAAGCCTGGGGCGTTCGGGCCCCGCCTTTCCCGGGTCGGCAGGCATGTGCGAGGTCTCGCTCACAGCCGCACCTCCGTACCGTCGAACCAGCCGACGGCCTCCAGCGCCTTCCGAGCGTCCTCGGCGGTGAGGTGTCCGTATGTCTCGGTCGTAGTGGTCAGGCTGACGTGCCCCAGCAATTTACTGACGACCTCGACCGGGGTGCCGCCTCGCAGCAGCCTGGTGGCGTAGGTGTGGCGGTACCAGTGCGGGTCAAAGGAGATGCCGGTCCTTCGACGGAGCCGTCTGACCAGGTCGTAGGCCGCCGCGTAGTTTATCGCATGCCCGCGCGGGGCGGCCCAGAGGTTGACGAAGACGTAGTCGGAGTCGAGGTCGCCGTACTCGGTGTGCATGTAGTCGGCATACAGCCGGATCAGCTCAGCGCTGACCGGGATCGTCCTTGTCCGCGCCGACTTGGTGCGGGCGCCGTTGTCGTTGAGCCGCGGCACCACCGACAACTCCCGCTCAGCGACGGCCCAGTCCTCGTGCCGCAACCCGAGGGCCTCCCCGATCCGCATGCCCGAGTCGACCAGGACGGCGAACAGCAGCCGGTCCCGAAGCCGCTCGCAAGCATCCAGGATGGCCTGGGCCTCGGCGGCGGCAAGGATGCGCGGGAGTTTCCTGTCCGTCTTCAGCGAGATAGCCCGCCGTTGCTGTGGTCGACCCTTGCTCACATGGTGCAGAAACGGCTTCCACGCGGTGCTGCGGCGCCCGGCCGGCTGCCAGGTCGTCAGCAACTCGCCCAGATCGACGCCATAGCGTGCGGCGTGCTGGTAAAAGGCGCTGACCGCCGACAGTTTTCGGATCACCGTCGCCTCGCCGCAGTGATGCTCGACCGACGGCAGCACCGCGACCGCCCCAGCCCGGGCTGTTGGCGGTAGCCGCAGCCAGGCGACGAACTCGCCGACGTCCTCCAGTCGCACCTCCCGCCAGTCCAGGCCCCGGACGCCGAGGAAGGAGAACCAGTCCTTCAGGTCATGCGCATACGCCTTGACCGTGTTAGGTGACCGCTCGATATCGGTGAGATAGGCCAGGTAGCGCTCGATCGGTTCGACCGGGGCGGCGTCCTCGCCGAGCACCGTCCATGACTCAAGCGGCGAGGACGGCATCACCACGCGCTGTACGAGCATCGGACCTCCGGGGAATCTGCGTGATGGACAGCGGCAGATAACCACATCCATCAGGCAGTTCCCGGGGCTTCACCTGGGCTTGCTCAACGTCAGGGACGCCCGTCGGGCGGCTCAAGATAACGAACGAATGACGACAGACGCGCCGGGCGTCCAATGAACCCGGACTTTCCGGGGCCCGACGGCGGCGCCGATCCAATCAGATCCGATGGCGGATGATGACAGGGTTTGCTGACAGCTAGGGTCGAATGCGACCACCGAGAGCGGGGAGCGGCATGGCCAACCTGGTCTACAAACGGGTGTCGACCGACCAGCAGTCGACCGACCGTCAAAACCTCGTCCTTACCGAGGCCGGGATCGAAGACCCGGTCGTCTTCGAGGAACAGGCCGGCACCTCCAGCCGCCTCCACCCCCTTGAGCGGCCGAAGTTCGGCGAGCTGCTCGCCTACGCCCGGCCGGGCGACACCGTGCACATCTCCGAGATGTTCCGCCTCGTACGCGGCACCGGGCACATCCTCGACGTGCTCGACGTCCTCCACCGCGACCAGGTCGCGCTGCGCATCCACGACGGCGCGTTCTCCGCCATGGACCTCACCGCCCGCCACCCCCGCACCGGCGAACTGCTGTCCACCGTGAAGTTCATGGTGCAGACCCTCGCCGCCGCCGGTGAACTCCAACGCGACCTCCAGCGCGAGCTCACCTACGACGGACTGCGGGCCGCCGAGGCCAAGGGCAACAAGGGCGGGCGCCGCCCGGCCGTCCCAGCCGACAAGACCGACGACGTCCGCACCGCGTACCTGGAGGGCCGCTCCATCGCCGCCCTCGCCCGCGACCACGACGTCAGCCGCGGCGCCATCCGCACCGCCGTCGCCGACCTTCTGCCCGACCGCACCGCCGCCGCCGAGGACGCCCCGGCCCCGGAGCTGCCGGTCACCCTCGATATGCCGGGCAAGGTCGCCGACTTCCTCCGCACGGCCGACCTGGAGCCCGCCGAGCGCGCCACGCTCGACCAGGGCGTGACCGTACGACGCGGCCAGGGCTACACCCTGCGCGTCAGTGCCGGCCCGGCGGTACACCGCCAACTCCTCGACCGCTGCCAGCCCCTCGACAACGCCGCGGCGATCCCGGCACAGCGCAAGGCCCGCCGCGAGTACGCGAACCGCGTCAGCAACCTCGACCAGTAACCAAGATCACCCCCGGGTGTGAGTAGTTGAGGTACAGGAAATCCCGGTGAGATTGGTCTTGCTGGGGTTCTCCTACTGCGAAGAGCGCTCCGGTGCGCTGTGGCCGGGGTCGGCGTTGTCCACTTCAGGCTCCGTGGGGTCGGGCCAGGGCCGAAGAGACCGTGTTCTCCGGGTCCGGTGGCGCCGAGGACGCCGGGCCCTTCCAGCGATGGGGCGGCATGGGGATCACTGGTTGTCTCCGTTCCGAGCCTGCACGAGCAGCTGGGCCACCACGTCGTCGGAGCTATCCTCGGCCTGGCGGGCCAGGTCGTCCAGCACGGTGTCGCCGTCGAGGACCTGTGCGGTGAGCCGTTCCATCAACTCCGGGTCGGTGCCGCTGCCGGGGCCCGTGATGCGGGCTCGGATCGGGCGGCGGGGGCTGATGACTTGTGCGTCGTTGGGCTCGGCGGTTTCCTCGGCTTCGGCGAGCGCCCGGTACAGCGAGGCGACCGAGGGGTGGCGCCCCGCGTTCTTGCCCGTCTTGATCGTGAGCTTCTTCGCGATGTCGGGGACGGGGACGCCCTTGTTCTTCAGCGCGACGGCGAAGGTGAGCATGTCGTCGTCGATGACCTTGGGCCGTCCGCCGTGGTTGCCCTTGGCGGCGGCGGTCTGCTGGCCTTCGAGGGTCTTCTCGCGGATGTAGTTGCGGTCGAGCTGCGCGGCGACGGCGAGCACGGCGAAGAACATCGCTCCCATGCCGTTGGGGTCGTAGATGCCGGTGAGCGGGCCGGTGAGGAGTTCGAGTTGGACGCCAGCGTCCTGGAGCTGGCCGGAGAGGGTCATGAGCTCGGCGGCGTTGCGGGCGAGGCGCTTGAGCTCGTGGACGGTGAGGATGACCTCCTGGTCGGGGGCTGCCTCCTTGATGTCATACGCCAGCTTCAGCGCCTTCTCCAGCTCGGGCCGGGTCTTGACCCGGGTGGAGATCTTCTCGGAGAAGATCCGCTTGCAGACCGGTTCGAGCGCGGCGAGCTG
This sequence comes from Streptomyces atratus, assembly GCF_040655115.1. Lineage (GTDB taxonomy): Bacteria > Actinomycetota > Actinomycetes > Streptomycetales > Streptomycetaceae > Streptomyces > Streptomyces atratus_D. Next base: position 18,913 of record NZ_JBFAJH010000047.1, read on the forward strand.
GGAGGCGAGTTCCTGCTGGGCGGTCGAGCAGCGGGCGTACCCGATCCGGATGGGCTTCGCCACCGCGGTGGCTGGCGCCGCCTCGACGGGCGGGCCCGGCTTCCACGGCCGCCCCGGGCAGCGGTCCTCCGGCACGATCACCTCAAGCTCCTCGCGGAGCGCGGGGACGAGGATGAAGCGGGCGGTGTGGTACTTCGTCGCGCACTTTCCGCTGCGGGTGCGGCATGCGCTGCCGACCGGGGCTTCACACTTCGGACAGTCGTTTCGTTCTACCGCGATTGCTGCTTGATCGGGCGTCAGATCCACCCCGGCAGTGTCTCAGAACCGCCTCGCACAACTCACCGGTTTTGAGAGGACCTCTGCGAACGACGACCTGCGGATTCACGATCGGCTCCGGGGTGTTCGCAGAACTCTCGCAAGTGGTCATTTATGCGAGGGACTGGGCGTGCCTGCCCGCCGCCGAGGTGGAACCGGTGTGAGATCGCATGCGGGCAGTGCCCGCGGTCAGGCTGGGACATTCGCATGAGCGGAGGCAAGGATGCTTGGTGACCCGTTCGGGCTGGCCGAGGTGCTCGCCGCTGCGGAGGACGCGGCACCGGGGGAGTCTCTCGCTGTGGTGGCGCGCAATCTACGCGACCGGTTCGACGCGCGGGCGGTGTCGTTCCTGTTCGTCGGCGTCGCTGGCCGGCAGATGGTGCGGGTCGACGAGGGTATCGCCCCGCGGGCCGGCCTCGACGCCGATCAGATCCAGCTGGCCGGCAGCGTCTACGACCAGGTGCTGCGCACCCAGGAGCTGGTGCGGGCCCCCGACGCCGGGCGCGGAAAGCGGGTGTTCGCCCCGGTGACCAACCGCGGTGACACCATCGGCGTCCTGGAGTTGTCCCTGCCGCACGTCAGCCAGGAGATCCTGGACGAGGTTGGCGAGGCCGCGCACGCGCTGGCGTACATCATCGTCACCGACCGCCGCTTCACCGACCTCTACCGGTGGGGTCAGCGCGCTACCCCTCTCAGCCTGGCCGCCGAGATCCAGCGCCAGCTCCTGCCCGACGCGCCCTCCTGCGAAGCCGCACAGTTCGTGCTCGCCGCGTGCCTGGTCCCGGCCGACGACGCTGCCGGGGACACCTACGACTACGCCCTCGACCACGACACCCTGCATCTTTCCGTCACCGATGCCATGGGCCACGACGTCGACGCCGCACTCATGGCCACCCTCCTGGTCAACGCCTCGCGCGGCGCTCGTCGCGACGGCGCCAGCCTGACCGAGCAGGCCCGCCGGATCCACCAGGCTCTCCTCGACCACGGCCACCACACCATGGCCACCGGACAGCTCCTGCGCATCGCCCTGGACGGGACCGGCGCACAGCTCGTCAACGCCGGACACCCCTGGCCGCTGCTCCTGCGCGACGGCACGGTGAACGAGGTGCGCCTGGACGTCGACCTGCTCTTCGGCGCCCCCGGACCCACCCCGTACCACGTACAGTTCCTCGACCTGCGTCCCGGCGACCGGCTCCTGCTCCACAGCGACGGCATGCAGGAACGACAAGCCGAGTCCGTCGACCTGCCCGGCCTCATGCGCGAGACCGCCTTCGAACATCCCCGCGAGGTCGTGCGCGTCCTGACAGCAGCGGTTACCGACGCCTGCGGCGGCCACCTGCCCGACGACGCCACGGTGCTGTGCCTCGACTGGCACGGCCCCCACCACGACGGCCGCCACGCCCACGCCGGAGCCGGCCGATAAGCACTTCCCCGTGTCCATCCGGAGACCGCTGCCGGGAAGAGGTCATTCCTCTCCACCGTCCGCGTCGCCATCGCCGGCCGCGGCCGGGCCGCGCAGGGGGCGCAGGCCGTCTCGGATGCGCCGGCCCTCAGCCGTCTTCCCCTTCGTCCTCGATGGCATCGGGGTCGCGGAAGGGCCGCAGGCCCTGGCCGGGTCCGCTGGCCTTGATGTTGAACAGGTAGCGGCCCAGGAAGTTGATGTGCCGGTCCTTGAGCGGGGAGAGGCGGGCCACGTCCTCGTCCTTGATGTCGTGGCCCGCCGCGCGGAGCCGGGCCACGGCGGCGTCCAGATAGCGGGTGTTCCACAGCACCACGGCATTGAGGACCAGACCGAGGGCGGCGAGCTGGTCTTCCTGGCCCTCGCGGTACGCCTGGCGGATCTGGCCCCGGCCGCCGTGACAGATCGCGCGGGCGAGCCGGTGGCGGGACTCCTGCACGGTGAGCTGCCGGTTCATCAGCCGCCGGTAGGTGTCGTCCATCGGGTCGACCAGGGCGAGCAGGTGCATGGTCTTGTCGATCCGCCCATACTCGGCGAACGCCGCCCCCAGCGGGGTGGGGTGGCCCTCGCGGCCGAACATCCGCAGCAGGTCGTAGGCCCGGACCTGGTTGGTGATGAGCGACCCGGCGACCCGGAGCATGTCCGGCCACTGCGTCTCGATGCGCTTGAGGTTGACCTTGTTGCAGGCTACGGCCTCCAGCGGCCCGTACCCGGCGGCCGGCTCCCCGCCATCGTCGGACAGGTCGGCCCGCCAGAACCGCTGATCGGCCAAGTCGCGGAAGCGCGGGGCGAAGCGGAAGCCGAACATCTTGTACAGGCCGAAGGCCATGTCGACAGTCGGGACACCCGCAGGCAAGTCCGTACGAGCGATCGAGTCGCCACTCTTAATCAGCAGTTACGGGGCGTCCCGGAAGGCCGGCCGACGGAGTCGTGAAGAGCCCTTTGACGGGCAGGCTGCTACGAGTCGCATCCGGCCTTCCTGGCCGGACGCGGAGTTTACCGCCCGACCGGGTGCCCACCTGCACGCCCGTACTGTAGCGATCCTGATCGCAGCTCTTAATTAGCAGCGAGGGCGAGCAGCGCACCGGTGTCCCGGGGCTGCCGCTCAAGCCCGATCGAGCCTGCTTGAAGGGTACGGGAGTACGAGGCGTTGTCGATCGCCACCATCTCCGGCTTCACCCCGCCGTCCAGGTTCAGCAGCGTGTCCAGGGTGTAGAGGCTGTCGCGCGGGGTGCCGCGCACGACCATGGCCCCGATCCCCGCGACCTGGTCGTTGACGGCATTCAGCCAGGTCACGCCGCGTTTGTAGCCGTAGTACTTGGGTGAGGGGCCGGTGTTGATGCTCTTGACGGGGACGACGAAACGCAGGCCGTCGACGGAGGCGAGCAGGCCACCGGCCCACATCTGGGCCAGCTCGATTTGCGACTGGGCGGTGATGAGTGTGGCGTTCGCCGCGGCGATGGTATCGGCGCGCACGTAGTTCTGGTCGACGTGGGACAGGCGCGAGCGGGTCAGGGCCTTGTTCTCCGGGTCGATGACCGGGGTCAGGCCGATGTTGCAGCTCTGCGAGACGAGCAGGGCGACCAGAGAGACGAGCAGGCCCTCCATGCGGGTGCGCCGGTCGGAGACGTGCCCGAAGGAGTCGAGGAACGCGGTCCAGGAGTGAACCTCGAACAGCAGGTCCGGCAGGTCGATCCTGGGGAGCATGGCCTCCGTGGTGGCCTTCAGCCAGGTCAGGGACCCCGGTTCGCCCACCGCGCCGAGCTTGTCCACCGAAAGGCGGGCCCGGCCGCCGCCCTCGGGGACGACGATCTCCACCTTCGCGTCGTCGCCGGCTTCCTCCAGGCGGTCGGCCATCTGCCGCCACGCCGCGTCCAGCCCGCGGGTGAGCTGGGCCAGGTGCTCGCCGGCGTCCTCAGTCAGGGACAGGCCCGTACGTCACTGTGTGTCAGGCTGGGGCGTGCTTGAGGGAGCAGGCCGCGTGGAGGGCCTGTGTGGGCTGCGGCTGAGGGCCATGACCCGCCTTTCGTGACGGCTCAGGTGGGACGGAGCAGTAGTGCGGCTGCGGTGTGGATGTCGTCGGTGAGCTTGCGGTCGGCGAGGTCCGGGGAGAGGGCGTCCGCGGCGGCGCGGTGGAAGTCGCGGAGTTCTCCGGCCGGGGGTTTGAGCCCGCGCATCCGCAGGGCACGCACGGCGGCGACGAGTTCGCAGCCCAGTACGAGCGAGACCTGGTTGACGGCCTCGAGGATTCGGCGTGCACCGGTGGAAGCGAAGCTGGCGTGCTCCTCGACGCCACGGGAGATGACGGCGTGGCCGACGGTCACCGGCTGGGCGCCGCCACGGAGTTCGGCGAGGGCGGATTGCGCTGCGTACTCGACGATCATGATGCCGCTGCTGCCGTCGTCGGTTTGGGCGAGGAAGGGCGGCAGTCCGCCGGTGAAGGCGGGTTCGACCAGGACGCCGAGGCGGGAGGTGGACAGGGACGCGGTGCCGAGCAGGGCGAGGCGGAACTGGTCGAGGGCGAGGGCGAGGCTGGCCATGTGGAAGCCGCCGTGGTGGTGGTAGTCCTCGTGGCCGGGCTGGTCCGGGGCGAGGTCGAGCAGGGGGTTCTCGACGGAGGAGTTCAGCTCGATGGTGAGGACGGAGTCGAGCGCGGCCCAGGAGTCGAGTGCCGCGCCGTGGACCTGGGGAAGACAGCGGAACCCGAAGGGGTCCTGCACAAGGGCGGGCTGCCAGTCCGAGTGGGCGAGCAACTCGCGCATACGGGCGGCGGCCTGCCCGGCGCCCACATGCGGGCGCCGGGCGTGGACGGAGGAGGCGAAGGCCTCGGTGCCGCCGCGGACGGCGGTGAGGGTGAGTGCGGCGACCAGCGGCAGCCGGTCGAGGAGCAGCCGCAGATCGGTTGCGGCGAGGGCGGACTGGCCTATGGTCAGCGCGCTGCTGGACATGAGCGGCAGGGCGTCCCAGCGGGTGATCGGGACGGGCAGGGGGGCGGGGCCGTCGCCACCCTGCCAGGGGAGTTCTCCGGCGAGGGTGAGGCCGAGTTCGGCCAGGGCGGTGAGGTCGGCCGTGCCGATGGCGCCGAGGGCGTGCACGGCGGGGGCGTGTCCGCCGGCGAGGGCCTGGGCGAGGGCGTCGACGACTGTGTCGCCGAGGGCCGAGCCGGCGCCGAGGACCTGGTTGAGGCGCACGGCGAGCATGGCGCGGGCCTGGGCCTCGGGGACAAGAGGGCCGATGCCGCCGCTGTGGCTGCGCAGCAGGCGCAGGCCGTGGGTGTCGGCGGCGGCGTCGGGGACGGGGGTGGTGCGGTTGGCGCCGACTCCGGTGGTGTGGCCGTAGACATGGCGGCGGGCGGTGACGCGTGCGGCGGCGGCGCGGGTGGCGGTGACGCGCTGCCGGGCCGCGGGGGCCACGACGGAGGTGGTCCGGCGGCGGGCGAGGGCGGTGACCTGGGAGGGGGTCAGCGTGGTGCCGTCGAGTACCAGTGTCTGCGACATCAGTGGATCCATTCCTCGGTGGTGACGGTGTCCTTCGTCTCGGGCGCCCAGGCGAAGCTGACGACGGTGCCGAGCAGCAGGACGAGGGTGAGCCAGCCCATGGACCAGCCGATCCCCAGAGAGCTGAGGCTGACCGGGAGCACGAACGTGCCGACGGCTGAGGCGATGCGACTGGCGCCGTTGAGGAAGCCGACGCCGGAGCCGCGCAGTGCGGTGGGAAAGAGCTCGGCGGGGTAGATCTGGGTGATGTTGGAGGCGGCGGCCATGACGAAGGTGTAGATCAGGAAGGGCACCATCAGCCAGGCCCCGGAGGTGTTGCCGAGCAGCGCCATGACGCCGAGGCAGGCGGTCATGATGGCGAAGGTCCAGGCGGTGAACGGGCGTCGGCCCATCCGCTGCACGGGCCATAGTCCGATGACACCGCCGGCCAGCAGGAAGAGGTTGAGCAGCAGATTCTGGGCGTCCGGGTCGGAGACGTGCAGGGTTTCCAGAATGCTGGACATGAAGGTGTAGATGGCGAAGTAGGGCAGCACCTGGGCGCTGTAGAAGAGGACACCGAACCAGGTGTTGCGGCGCTGCCCCTTGGCGAAGAGGGCGCCGTAGCGGGTGACCGGGGCTTCAACGGCCGTGGTGCTGACCGGGAGGGCGGTGTCCTGCCCGAGGTAGTCGCGGCGGATGGCGGCGGCCTCCTGATGGCGGCCGCGGCTGTCGAGCCAGCTGGGGGACTCGGGGGTGCCGATGCGCAGCAGCAGGACGAGCAGCGCGGGCAGCGCGCCGGACGCGAGCAGCCAGCGGGCGGCAGAGTCGGTGAGCGGTATGTAGGTGCCGAGGATGTTGGCGAGGACGTAGCCGACGGTCCACAGGACGGTGAGTGAGCCGAGGAGGATTCCGCGGAGGCGTCGGGGGGCGAACTCGGAGAGGAGGGTGGGGCCGACGGCGTAGTCGGCGCCGAGGCAGAAGCCGATGACGAGCCGGAGCAGGAACAGGGTGAGCGGGTCGTGGGCCCAGTACTGGGCGGCGGACGCGAGGGCGATGAGGACGAAGTTGTAGAGGTAGAGTTTTTGCCGGCCAATGTGGTCGGCGAGGCGCCCGAGCAGGATGCTGCCGAAGAACAGCCCGATCAGAGCGGATGAGCCGAGCAGTCCCTGCCAGACGCCGGAGAGCCCCATGGTGTGGGCCAGTACCGGGAGCACGGCCCCGATGATGCCGAGGGCGTAACCGTCGGAGAAGTTGGCGCCGAACGTGGTTGCGGTGACACGGAGATGGAACACCGTGAGGGGCTCCCTGACGATGCCGGTGTGACTGCGGTCGGCATTCGCCCGCCTTACCTTGCTGTCCATACACGCCTCCGTAGGGCAGATGCAGATGAGGTGCGCTCATCGTGCATGAAGTAATCCAGTCAGACAATGCCTGGCTGAAATTTCTTATGCATCGACGTGCTGTCGCGCGCCCCCGGCACTGATGCGCGCAGCGGGCGCCGGCCGGCTGACGCTCCACCGCCGACTCGCCCGCGACCGGTGTGTGCCGCCGCGTCACGCCTTGCGTATCGGTACATCGATGCGCAGGTCAGAGCTGGGCGCACAACTCCCGCGAGGCCTGGTCCACAACGATGGTCTGCACAGGAAGCTGCGGTCGCGGGGCCTGGCGCAGCGGGTATTGGCCGGTCACTCAGGCGGCTCCCCGCGGCCGCCGGCTTTGCCGCACACCCGGCCTCGGCCCCGCGCAAGCGGGCGCGCAGCCCGACAAGGAGCCCGGTGAGCGGGCCTGAAGCACCTGTCCGGCGTGCACGAGATGGTCATCTCCCTTGCAGCGAAGGGCCTGACGAACCGCGACGTCCAAGCCCACCTGGCGCAGGTCTGCGGCGCCGACGTCTCCCGCCAGACCATCTCCACGACCACCGACAAGGTCCTCGACGACAGGGCCGAGCAGCGGAACCGACCCCCGCACGCCGGCTGCCCGGTGCTCTTCCTCGACGCGATCCACACGCAGATCCGCGATGGTGCAGTGGCCAACCGGCCCGCATGCGCGGCCCTGACGGTCACCGCCGGCGGCCGGCGGAGAATCCTCGGGCTTGCGGGCCGGTGACGGCGGTGAGGGCGCCAAGCACTGGCCGCACATCCTCACCGAGATCAAGAACCGCGGCGGGAACGACGTCCAGATGCAGTTCTGCGGCAGGTTCAAGGGGCTGCCCGAGGCGGTCGAGTCCGTCTGGCCGCGCACCGCCGTGCGGACCTGCGTGGTGCACCTGATGCAGAACTTCTCCCGCCATGGCGCCCGCCGGGACTGGGACAAGATCGCGAAGATGCTCAAGCCCCTCTGCACCGCGGCGACCGAGGAGGCTGCTCCGGAGCGGTTCGCCGAGTTCGCTGACAACTGGGGGGAGGAAGTACCCGGCGATCGCGGGTGCTGCCGCGAGCAGTGGATACCGCATGCGCCGGTGATATTGCACGGACAGGAAGTCGCCAGCTCCTACGGCACTACGAGTTCACGCTCAGTACTCGAAACTACTCGAAACCCAATGTCTTCGGCATTCGGGCTTCCAGCTCTGAGGCGGCCACTCGCGACTCGTGGATGAATCCGGAAGCCGCGTCCGACAGCGGTCGATTCCGATGCCAGGCGATCCCGACGATGCGCGGACTGACCTTGGCCAGCTGACGCACGCATAGGTCGTCCCGGGAGTGGTCGATTCCGAGCCATGGCATCACTGCGGCTGCGTAGCCTTGGGCAGCGAGGCTGAGAAGAGTGGAGTTGTGATTGCTCCGAAAGACCACTCGGTCCCTGTAGGCCGGTCGACCCAAGCGCGTTTCGATCGTGTGAGCCGACCGGAGTTCGCCGTACGACATCAGAGGCAGATCTGTGTTCTCGTCGAGATCGATCGGTTCCACGCTCGAGGCTACCGGCGAGTGCGAGGCAGTCACCAGGACGTACGGGTCCCTCAGGAGCGCTTGAGTCTGGAAGGGGCCATCCGGGAGAGGGAAGACCACGAATGTCAGATCAAGGTCGTGGCGCTCTACGCGCTCAAGCAGCTCCCCGTCGTCCGGTAGCTCGGTGAGAACGACTTGTACCCGGGGGAATTGCTTTTGATAGCCGGCCAGGACCGACGGTATGAGATGTGCCCCCACGCTCTCGTAGCAACCGACGCGCAGGATTCCGGCCGACCCCGAAGAAAGCGCCTCGATATCGGTAGCGGCCCTCTGCAGGGTTGCCGTCAAGGACTCGGCATGGTGAAGAAGTATCCTTCCGGCCGGAGTCAGAGATACAGATTTTCCGCCGACCGAACGATTGATGACGCGGTGCTTGATCACCGATTCCAGCCGCCTGATCTGCTGGCTCACTGCGGATTGCGTGTATCCGAGTTCGGCTGCAGCCTCCGTGAAAGAACCCGACCGCGCCACCTGCCTCAGCGTCACGAAATAGCGTAGATCAAGCCGGGCCCACAAAGGAGTAGTCAACGTTCCTCCATAAGGGAAATTTATGACCCCCACAACTTACGCTCGCTGGTGCTTATCGGCCAGCAGGGGCCAGTCTTGTCGCGACATCGTTCCGACCAGGAAGGAGGCGTCCCCATGAGTGGGTCCTCTCTGATCACCGCCGTAGAGCAGGTGATCGACCTTGATCGCTACCCCATCGACAAGCTCGACAGCCCGAGGGGCCGAGCTCTTGTGGCCTTCTGCCGTGCGTCGCTCGCGTTCGAGGGCGCGTGTCAGCTGCCCGGCTTTGTCCGCCCCGAGGCTGTGGAGCTTCTTATCACGGAGGCGCTCGAGAAGCACGGCGTGGCCTACCGGACCGACGACACGCACAACGTGTACTTCGAGCCCGTGCCTGACGAACCGTCAGAAAACGATCCGGCCGCAGCGCTGCAGCACAGCTCAAAGTCGGCGATTGCCTGGGACCTGATCGGCCCCAGCTCACCCCTCCGCATCGCCTACGAGTGCGATGACCTCACCAGGTTCCTGGGCGAGGCCCTCGGCATGCCTGAGTTCCACCCGTACGCCGACCCGCTCGGCGCCGCCTCGCTCATGCTGTTCGAGAAGGGGGACGAGCTCGGCTGGCACTTCGACCGATCGCCGTTCGCAGTGACCCTCATGCTTCAGCCCTCCACGGTCGGAGGGGACTACGAGTACCACCACCATCTCCGCAGCGCGGACGACGAGAACAAGTCCGACGTGACGTCGGCCCTGCAGGGCGACCTGCCGGGCAGGATCAAGCTCTACAACGCCCCGGGAACTCTCAGCATGTTCCGGGGGCAGTACTCCCTTCATCGGGTCTCGCCGATCGAAGCCGATGAGGTTCGCATCAACGCCGTACTGGCGTACTCGGCGAAGCCCGGAGACAAGCTCAACCAACTGACCCAGGAACTGTTCTACGGCCGCACCGCCTAGACGAGGTCACTCCCGCAGCGTGAGCTGCGGGAGTGACCCCTCTCACTGGACCCCTCTCACTGGTAGGCCTGAGGAGTCGGATCGTGCGTCCGCCATCACAGTTGATCTCTCCGGTCGTACGCCGATCGGTCTGCGGTCATTGCGCCCGAAGCATGGGAGAAGGCCACACGGGCCAGTGAGGCTCGATCGGAGCGAAGCCGTGACCGCGTCTACGGGGCCAGCACTGGCGGGGGAACGAATCGGACGGCTCAGGCAGCCGCAGAGGAGAGCGTGGTTGACCTGAGGCCGCTGCTTTGCAGCCACCGTGCCGGGGTGGGGCCTGTTGAATCCGCAGGGCTCACCCGGGCTGCCCTCACGATTCGCCTCGCCCAGCTACTGGCCGGGTCCTGCCTGCCCAGGTGGGCGCAGGCCTGAGGGTTGCATTCCTCCAGGCCGCGCTGATGGGCGGCCATTCCGGGGCGGGTGACAGGCCGGCACAGCGGCGCCGAAGGATCGAACTTTTCAACACGGGAGCACACATGCAACAAGTGAAGGCAGTCGTCGCGCGGGGTCAGGACCGGCCCCTCGAGGTGGTCCGGGTCAACGTCCCCGATCCTGGGCCCGGCGAGGCGCTGGTGAAGGTGCAGGCCTGCGGGGTGTGCCACACCGATCTGCACTACCGGGAGGGCGCGATCAACAACGACTTCCCGTTCCTGCTCGGGCATGAGGCGGCAGGCGTGGTCGAGGCGGTCGGCGAGGGGGTGAACGGGGTGGCGCCAGGGGACTTCGTGATCCTCAACTGGCGTGCGGTGTGCGGTCAGTGCCGTGCGTGCGGCCGCGGTCAGCCGTGGAACTGCTTCGCCACCCACAACGCCACGCAGAAGATGACGCTGGCCGACGGCGACCCGGATGCCGGTGCAGAACTCACCCCGGCGCTGGGCATCGGGGCGTTCGCGGAGAAGACCTTGGTGGCCGCCGGCCAGTGCACCAAGGTGAACCCGGCCGCCGACCCGGCCGCAGTCGGGCTGCTGGGGTGCGGGGTGATGGCCGGCATCGGCGCGGCAATCAACACCGGTCAGGTGACCCGCGGTCAGTCGGTAGCCGTCATCGGCTGCGGCGGTGTCGGATCCGCGGCGGTGATGGGGGCCCGGCTCGCCGGCGCCGCGAAGGTGATCGCGGTGGACGTGGACGACCGGAAGCTGAAGTGGGCGTCGTCGATGGGCGCCACCGACACGATCAACGGTGCGGCGACCGATCCGGTGAAGGCGATCCGAGAGCTGACCGATGGCTGCGGGGCAGACGTGACCATCGACGCTGTCGGGCGCCCGGAGACCTGGCGGCAGGCGTTCTACGCTCGGGACCTGGGCGGCACGGTGGTGCTGGTCGGGGTACCGACTCCGGACACGCGGATTCCCGACGTACCGCTGTTGGACGTGTTCGGTCGCGGTGGGGCGTTGAAGTCGAGCTGGTACGGCGATTGCCTGCCCTCGCGGGACTTCCCGATGCTGGTGGACCTTTACCAGCAGGGGCGGTTGGATCTGGATGCCTTCGTCACCGAGCGAATCGGCCTGGACGACATCGAGGAGGCTTTCGCACGGATGGGCCGCGGCGAGGTGCTGCGTTCAGTGGTCGTCCTGTGACGCGCACCCGGGTAAACCACACCACCGCAAGCGGCACATTCAGCCTCGACGGCCAGGTCTTCGAGGTCGACAACAACGTATGGGTGGTCGGCGACGACCAAGAATGCGTCGTGATCGATACACCTCACGACGTGGACCGGATTCTCGCTGTGGTCGGCGCCCGCAGGGTCAAGGCGATCCTTTGCACCCATGCCCACGACGACCACGTCCGGGTGGCGCCACGGCTGCAGCAGCAGACCCAGGCGCCGATCTTCCTCCACCCCCACGACCGGCCACTGTGGCAGCTGACCCATCCGACCGAACGGTGGGACGTCGATCTCGCCGACGGGCAGGTCATCGAGGTCGGGGACGTGCTCCTGGAGGTGATCCACACCCCGGGGCACGCACCAGGGGCGGTCTGCTTCCGCTCCAAGGAACTCGGATGCGTGTTCACCGGCGACACCCTCTTCCAGGGCGGCCCCGGCGCGACAGGCCGTTCCTACAGCGGCCACGACACCATCCGCGCCTCGATCCGTGACCGACTCCTCACCTTGCCGGACGACACCGTGGTGCACACCGGCCACGGTCCCGACACCACCATCGGCGCCGAACGGAAGAAATGACGAACCACCATCGACCGGCAAGCAGGTCCCCGACGCGCTCGAAGCCCGCAATCTCCTTCATTGACCACCCCTGCCCGACCGACGACAACAGCCGCCAGTCCGCTCGCTGACGCGCTGGTGCTATGACCGCATAGGTTCGCCGGGTTGGCAGCCGTGACGGGTGGAGGTGCGGTGCCGTCCGATCCGACCGCTGGAGAGGCGCGGTGGCCGAGCCCGTCCGTGCGCGCAGACCGACCGACCAGGAGGGGCATCGACTGCAGCAGATCGTGCGCCGGGGCAGCACCAGCACGGTGCGGTACCGGCGCGCGACGATGCTGCCGGCCTCGACCGGGAACCGTGTCCCGGTGATCGCCCAGCGGGTGCAGGCCGACGAGGACACCGTGCGCGATGTGATCCCCCGCTTCAACGAGATCGGCCTGGCCTGCCTGGACCCTCCCCTTCCGGGTACTCCACCGCCGGAGAGCAGCCCCCGCCCCCAACCACGCCACTGCGCCGGCATCCATGACACCGATCATCCACCGATACCCGGCGAGCGGTGCCGGTGTGACCACATTTACCGGACAGTCCTTATAGGCAGCATTGGTCGTCTTTGTCGATGAGGACAGTGACGGCCGGGAGGACAACGGCGGTCACTACATGCCGCCGATTTTGCTGTAGACCCAGCGTACGAGGTCTTCGTCGACTTTCTTGAGGTTCAGTTTCTTCATGCCGGCGGGGATGTGGGTGGCGATGTTGGCCCAGTTGCGGAAGCTGCCGCGGGCGGCCTGTTTGTCGATCGCGTCGATCAGCGCGGTGTCGACGTCTGCCCAGACGGGGTGGAAGGCGGGGATCGTGGCCCGTACTTCGTCCTTGGACATGCGGGTGAATTCCTGCCAGATGAAGATCCTGGAAGCCAGCATCGGTTCGCGGCGCAGGACCTTGTAGCAGCCGTCACCCCCGGCGAAGATCACCGCGATGTTGGTGCGTTTGTCGTCCCACAGATGGCGCCAGAACTCGAACCCGGTCTTCTTCATCCACTGCGCCTCGTCGCAGACCAGGACCCGGAACTCCTCGGCGAGCGCCTCCTTGAGCAGGGTGTCGAACTCGATCGGACGGGCCGGCGGTCCACCCGGCAGCCCCAGGGCCTGGAAGAGACCATGCCGGATGTCGCGCGGGGTCGGTCCGGCCCGCAGTTCCAAGCGGTGGGTGATGTCCGGGGCGAGGTGGCGCAGGGCCGAGTTCACCGACATCGTCTTGCCGGATCCGGCGGGCCCGTAGACGCACATCATGGCCTTGGCCTCGATGACGGCCTCGATGTTGTCCCGCGTGGTCAGCAGCGTGCCGGTGCCCACGAGCTGTGCCTGCTCCAGGCCGAGGAAGTGGTCTTCGCTCTCGTCGGGCAGCAGTCCGTAGTCCAGGTCAGCGATCATCAGTCTTGGTCCTCATCAGGGGTGGGCGTGCGTGGTGGCCTGGGGCGGGCCCACGTCTCGGGCGCGGGGCCGTGCGGAATGAAGTCGGGACGGGCCAGCGCACGGCGGTTCGTCTGCGCTGCTGCGCCCAGCTCCGCTTCGGCCTGCGCGGAGGACGGGGAGGTGAGAGGACGGGGCGGGGCGGCGGTGGTGGAGGCTTCGAAGCGCCGGCGGCGTAGTTTCTCCGCGGCTTTCAGATCGGCTTTGAGCCGGCGGGCGGCCGCGGTGCGTGCGGCTTGGACGGAGCGGATCTGCTCCCTGCTCGCGGCGGCGGCCAGGAAGGCCGATCCGAGGTGGCGGCCGGTCGCGGCGTCGAAGACTTCAAGGGTGTCGTCGTGGTGGGGCAGGTGCCGTACCGAGATTTTGGTGCCGGTACGGCCGTTCATCCAGGGGGCGAGGTAGTCCCGGCGGCGCCACCGCACCCCGCTGGTGCTGATCGTGTACGTACGGCCGTCGTCCTCCAGCGCGAACGTCGCCAGCTGCCCGGCGGACACATCCGTCAGCGGTGTCGCGTCGGCCTGCCACGCCTCGACGGGGGTTTTCCCGTTCAACGCGGACGGGTGGTGGCAGGTGTTCCACCAGGCCACCCAGTCCAGCAGCAGGCCCACGAACGCCTCGTAGGTCAGGGGCGGGGCGTCGGGGTCGGCGAGATGGCCGCCGGTGAGTTTCTGGCGGCCGGTGTAGCAGGGGAGTGAGACGAGGAACATCTCCTCCACCGCGTCGTTCAGCGCCTCGATGGTGCCCTTCAGATGCGGGGTGTAGGCGGGCAGATCGGTCACGGGGACGGCGAGCGCGCCCATCGCCGCGGTGACCGTCGCGCACAGGAACTCCTTGCCGCGATTGACCCGGATCTGACCGGGCAGCCCGCCCACCGGCCCGAACGGCTCGGTGCGGGTAATCGCAATGCGCCAGGACGCCAGCACCGCGTCCCGGCTCGGCGCGGGCGCGGTGACCGCCACCCCGGTGATTGCCTTGGTGGCGCAGTCGATGAACCAGGTCACCCACGAAGTGGCCAGCTCACCCTCCACATCGACCCCGACGGGCACGTGCTTGTGGTCGCCCTCCCACACCGCGTTGCGGTGCGTCGCCGGCCGCTGCCCGAAGACGTCATGCGCGCCCCGCGCCGCTTCCCCGCTCTTGAGGCCGGCCCGTTCCCCGCGGGTCAGGTCCCGGCGGATCGCCCGGTGCAACGTGGAGAGCGACGGCACCGCGGGCGCTTCCGGATCGTCGGCCGCCCGCTGCACCAGCTCGGCGTGGACCCGGGAGGCGTTACCGCCCCACAGCGCCAGCAGCCGCCGGACTTCCGTGGTGACCGTGAAATGGGACGACTCCATCCGGGCGAGGCGATGATCCTCCCGGGCAGCGGCCAGCCACCGCCACACCGTCCGCTCCGACTTCCCCAACGCCCGTGCCACCAGGCGCACATGCGTGGCCGTCAGCTCTCCACGCCCGTCGAGGTCCAGCAGCCGGGGCATCGCCGCCGCCCGCCCCGACGCCTGCGGGAACACTGCCACGGACTATCTACGGGATCCTCGCCACGGCTTCCCGGCATGTGTGGCCCCTCTCCGCCGAATACTGGACAGCACGGCTTGCCGCCCTGGTCTCAGGTATCCCAGCCCTTCAGCACCCAACTGACCGGTATCGGCATACGACTGACAGCAACCATTGCCCTCCGATACACCCGTGCACGCACACGAAACGCCACCGCGACTGAACCGTCCCTGACGGCACCGCGCCGACGGACGCCGGCGAAGTCCTGCTCCACGGCACCAACGCAAGGCACCGCCCGGCACACCCGCCAGCCAAAGGATCCGAGGATCCTGCCGCGCCTCGTACTGGTGAAGCCTCCGGCCTTCTGCCCCGCCCGTCCACGGGACGGGGGACACTGACAGCCATGTGGATGGGGCTGGAGAAAAAGGATGCCAAGGCCGCGCTGGAGGGCGTGATGCCGTGGCTCGCGCCGACCGGGAAGGCGGCTGCGAAGGCGCTGAAGAAACTGGACCGACCGCTGCTTACGTGGACACAGGAGTCGCAGGCGTACCTGTTCGACTCGGCCGCGCACTACGCCGAGTTCGCCGATGAGCCGGGTGGCCTGTCTCCGCTGGAGAAGAAGATCGCTGCTCTGCCGCCGCGGCGGGAGTGGAGGATGGAGCGGATCTGGACCCCGGATGAGGAGTCCAGCGAGGAACACGACGCAGCGTACGAGAAGGCCAACGTGACGATCGGCGGCCGCCTGCTGCACCCCCGCGATCTCGACTCCTACGCCACCTTCGCCTACGAGTACGCCGGCCTCGAAGACGAAGGCGACTTCACCGACGCCGAAAACGGCACTGGCGACCTCACCACAGCCCTGGCATGGGCGGCCGCCGGCGTCTGCGTCCTCCAGCAGTCCCTCCCGTACCCCTTCAGGGACGTCCTGCTCTACGGCGACACCGACAACCGCCCCGCCCACCGCATCCTGTTCGCCTACGCCTCGCTGCTGCGCCTCAAAGACCCGCGCAAGGCCGCGCCCTGGTTCACCGCGCTGGGAAGCTGACCAAGCCTCAGAAGCGGCTCCAGGCCGCCTGGTGTAGGCAACCGAATCTGAGTGGCAACCGCAGGTCAGGGCACAGGCGCGCGAGCAGGCAGCCACCTCCAGCGGCATGATGGTAGAGGTGACGGCGTACTTCGGATTCGTTTGCAAGGGCAGCTCGGACGACGGCCGCGAGCGCACCATCACCACGCCGATCTCACCCACCTACGCCGCGCAGATCCTCCAGCTTCGGGAGGATGGTGCGATGGAGGAGGAGCTGCATCCGATCGTCGCGGGGGTCATCACTGAGTCGTATTTCACGGAATGGGGCACCAGCGCCGCTGGCCTGCGTGCGGATTTTACGCACGTCCAGTCAATAGATTTCCGGTTCTGGCACAGTCGAATTTCGGGCCTGCCATAAACCATATTCGGCGGGCCGCCGCACAGCGCTCTGGCGGCCCGCTCCCGAATCCGCACCACGAATACGAGGCCGAAGATGACCACGCCCTGGCCGCCCCGGCGCACTGCGCGCCGACAGCTCGCCCGTCGGTTCGCTGGTTGGCGTGCGCGGAGACGGCGTGAGGTTCCGCGTCCGGGAACGGAGCAGCCGACTCGTCCCGCGAACGAACGGGAGATCCAGCACCGGTCGCCCGGGCGGCGCCTGCGCTCCCTGGTGAGCGCGCGGAGCGTCGCCGGTCAGGTGTTCCTCCTGCAGCTGGCGGTCGTGGTGCTGCTCGTGGCCGCGATGGTGGTGACGCTGGCGGTCCAGGCCCGGCACCAAGGGACAGAGAATGCCCGCGACAAGGTGCTTTCCGTCGCCGAGGCGTTCGCGAACTCCCCCGGGATCGTGCAGGCGCTGGACAGCCGCGATCCGAGCGCGGTACTGCAACCATTCACCGAGAGGGCCCAGAAGCGGTCCGGCGTCGACGCCATCGTGGTCATCAGCACGGACGGGATCCGGTACACCCACCCCGACCCGCATCGGATCGGGAAACACGTAGTCAAGGGCGACCCCTACCGGAAGGCGGTGAGGGGCACGGCCCTCACGGACTCCGAGGTGACTCCGCTGGGCGTTTCGGTCTTCGCGGAGGTCCCCGTCTTCCGGCCCGACGGCTCGGTCGCCGGCGTCGTGTCCCCCGAGATCAAGGTCAAGAAGGTGAACGAAGCGGTGGCCGGGCAGCTTCCGGTGCTCTTTGGCGCCGCGGGCGGCGCGGTCGCCCTGGTCGCGGGCGGGTCGGCGCTGATTGGCCGGCGGCTGCTGCGCCAGACCCGCGGACTGGGCCCCGCCGAGATGACTCGCATGTACGAGCATCATGACGCGGTGCTGCATGCGGTGCGCGAGGGCGTGCTCATCGTCGGCGGTGACGGGCGGCTGCTGCTGGCCAACGACGAGGCGCGGCGGCTGCTGGAGCTGCCGGCGGACGCGGAGCAGCGCCAGATCACCGACCTCGGCCTGCCCCCGGGCGCCGCCGAGCTGCTTTCCTCGGGACGGACGGCCACCGACGAGGTCCATCTGGCTGGCGACCGGCTGCTGGCCGTCAACGTCCGGCCCGTCGAGCACTACGGCGGCCCGGTCGGCAGCGTGGCCACGCTGCGCGACACCACCGAACTGCGCACACTCGCAGGCCGGGCCGAGGTGGCCCGTGAGCGCCTGCAGTTGCTCTACGACGCGGGCGTACGGATCGGCACCACGCTGGATGTGGTGCGCACCGCCGAGGAGCTGGCGGAGATGGTCGTCCCGCAGTTCACCGATTTCGTCACTGTGGAGCTGCTGGATCCGGTGCTGCGTGGCGAGGAGCCGGCCGAGGCAAGTACCGAAATGCGCCGCACCGCCGTCAGCGGCGTCCGTGGCGACCCGCCTCTCTACCCCGTGGGGGAGCTGATCCGCTTCGCCTCCACCAACCCCATCGCCGCCGGGGCGGCCGGCGGCCACGCTGTGCTGGAGTCGGACCTCGCCGACTCCGACGGCTGGCGGGCCCAGGATCCGGAGCGGGCGCGGCGGGTGCTGGAGTACGGAATCCATTCCCTGATCTCGGTGCCGCTGCAGGCCCGCGGGGTGGTGCTAGGGATGGCCAACTTCTGGCGGGCGGACGCCTCCCCTCCCTTCGGGGAGGAGGACCTTTCCCTCTCCGAGGAGCTGGCCAGACGTGCTGCGTTGTGCATCGACAACGCCCGCCGCTACACCCGCGAGCACACCCTGGCGGCCACTCTGCAGCGCAGCCTGCTGCCCCGCACCCTGCCCGAGCAGACCGCCGTCGAGGCTGCCCACCGCTACCTGCCCGCCCAGGCCGGGGCAGGCGGCGACTGGTTCGACGTCATCCCCCTGCCCGGCACCCGGGTGGCCCTGGTGGTCGGCGACGTCGTCGGCCACGGCCTGCACGCCGCCGCCACCATGGGTCGGCTGCGCACCTCCGTATACAACTTCTCCGCACTGGACCTGGCCCCGGACGAACTCCTGAGCCACCTGGACGAGCTGGTCGCCCACATCGACCACGACGAGGCCGATGGCCAGGGGGTCACGGGGGCCACCTGCCTGTACGCCATCTACGATCCCGTCTCCGGCCGATGTACTGTGGCCCGGTCCGGCCATCCCGGCCCCGCCCTGGTCGACCCCGACGGCACCGTCACCTTCCCGGACGTACCCGTCAGTCCCCCGCTGGGCCTGGGCGGCAGCCTTCCCTTTGAGACAGCCGAATTCACTGTGTCCGAGGGCAGTCAGCTGGTCCTCTACACCGACGGGCTGATCGAGGACCGGGACCGCGACCTCGACACCGGAATCGAGCAGCTGCGCACGGCCCTGGCCGATTGTGTGGACCGCACCCCGGAGGCCACCTGCCAGACCGTCTTCGCCACCATGCTCCCCGAGCGCCCCCGCGACGACATCGCCTTGCTGGTGGCCCGGACCCACCTGCTGGACCCGGCCCGGGTTGCGGACTGGGAGGTGCCCTCCGACCCGGCGGCCGTCTCCCGCGTCCGTACCGACGTCACCCGCCAGCTGGAGACCTGGGGCCTGGACCAGGTCGCTTTCACCACCGAGCTGATCGTCAGCGAACTGGTCACCAACGCCATCCGATACGGCACCCAGCCCATCCGGCTGCGCCTGCTGAACGACCGCAACCACCTGATCTGCGAGGTCGCCGACGGCTCCAGCACCTCCCCCCACCTGCGGCAGGTGGCCACCACGGACGAGGGCGGCCGCGGGCTGTTCCTCGTCGCTCAGTTCGCCCAGCGCTGGGGCACCCGGTACGGCGCCTGCGGCAAGGTCATCTGGACCGAACAATCCCTCCACGACGCCGCAGCCGAACCCGGTGCGGGCCTCGGCGACAACCTGTTGGATCTATGGACTGACACAGAGCTGTGACGGCGGCGTATTCGGTTGCAGCGCAACTGCTGGTGCGGGTCGCGGATCTGGATCCGGGTCTGCGGCCGGCACTGCAGGTGCTGGTCGAACCTGATGTGCGGGGCGATCCGACCCGGCGGATCGCGGCAACCAGTTGCGTAACGGTGTCCTGGGTGGCGACCGCGTCGTCCAGCACGGTGGAGTCCAAAGCCCGCCGCCGCCGGCCTTTGAGGACGCCCGTGGCCGCCACGACCTCCCTGACCTTGTGGAACGGCCGGTTCGGGTCACCGGAGCGTTGCAGGCGGCGGCCTCCCCGGCCTCGATGTCACTCATCACGTCAGCCATCAACTATCGCTTCCAGATCGGGAGTTACACCGTTCACCGGGCTCTGTCCCGTAATCGGTGGTAGCGCTATGTGGTGGTCATTGGAGGAGGATGCGGTGGCGGAGCAGGGGAAATCCGGCTCGGCCGTGCATCTGTCTCGTGATCCTTTTGGTGCGTGTGTTGACGCCCTCGGTGCGGCCGTTGTGGTGGGGGTGAGTGAGGCCGGCGTTGACCGCGGCGCGGTCGAGTTCGAGGCCGTTCGCGAAGGTGTGCAGGTGGGGCAGGTTGCAGGCGCGGACGGCTGTGATCCACTCGGTGAGCTTGGTGTCGTTGCCGGTGGCGGGGGTGAGGAGTTCAGCGAACTCCTTGACGAGACGCGCGAGTTCGGTCATCTCGGGGTAGGCGGCGGTGAGTTCACACAGGAGTTCGGCGTCCTTGTCCCGCAGGTTGTCGGGGTGGGTGAGGAGAAGGCGGGCGAGGCGGCGCGGGGTGATGACGGGCCGGTCGCCCTCGGCCCGGCCCTGGGTGATGTAGCGGTAGAGCAGATTGAGGCTGCCGGTGTAGCCCAGTTCCTTGATCTCGCGGAAGAGCTGAAGCACGGGGACGGCGGGGTCCGCGGCCCGGCGGGCGCGCAGGTGGTCGCGGTAGGGGTCGACGAGGGTGGGCCGGTACTTGCGGGGCCCGGCGCAGGGCGTTGGGCTCCTGGGTGCGGGCGTAGCGCTTGACGGTGTTGAGGGCGAGGTTCGGGCGGCGGGCGCATTCGAGCAGGCCGACGCCCTTGCCGAGGAGGTCGTGGACCTGGTGCCAGCGTTCGCGGGTGGTCTGCCCGCGTGCTCCCTCGGGGCGGGGTGGGTTGACGGTGGCCCAGCAGGAGCTGTGGGAGCGGACCTCGGCCAGGGCCTTGTCGCAGAGGTTGTGCCACAGGTGCCACCGGTCGCTGACCTGCACCGCGGCGGGCAGGGCCCGGCGTATGGCCTCGCCGTAGGCGCCTGAGCCGTCCCGGCAGACGATCTCAGCGCCGGGATGTTCGCGCAGCCACGCCTCAAGGGTGTCCGCGCTGCGGTCGGGGAGTACGTCGATCCGCTCGCCGGTCTCGGCGTTGATCACGATGGTGGCGTACCGCCACGTCCGCCACCGTCCGGCCGTGAAAGCCGTGCACCCGCCCGGTCGGCGTCCCGCACACCGGACACGGCACCGGATCATCGCGGGTACGCGCCACCACCCGGACCAGCTCACCCTCATCCGCCACACCCTCGATGACCAGGGCAGACAGACCCGAAAACACCACACCCACAAGGGCATTGACCTCAAGCACGCCCCAGCCTGACACACAGTGACGTACGGTCACCACCGATTACGGGACAGAGCCGTTCACCGTACAGACCCGCCGAGACCGCCCCTGCCGTGGCGGCTGAGGCCGGACCCGACCGCCTGGACGGCCTCCCCGCCCGGTTCCGGCCAGTCATCGCGGACACCAGCAGTGAGGGCCTGGCGCTTTTCTGAGGCCATGGTGACGAAGCCGAAGGCCAGGGCTGTCAGGCGCCGACGCAGAGCGTCGTAACGGCGGCTGTACTCGGCTCGGAGGTGGTGTGCGCCGGTGGTGGTGTGGCGGAGCGTGCGGGTGTCACCGATTGCCGGGGCGGGGTGCTGCACGAGGTCCCAGCAGGCATACGAGGCCGGGTGCCGGGCGGCCAGCGCACGGGCCCGGGTCACGGACGAAGCGGCCCTCGACTGAGCGGCTCCGAAATCGAGCCGCCCATCCCGCCAGACCACCGCCTCCCCGTCCAGCACCGTGCCCGGCCGCAGCGCCATGCCGGCCAGGGCCAGGTCCATCCAGTACGGCGTGACAACCCTCCCGGACGGGGCATACAGAATCACGGTGTCATCGGTGCGCCGCAGTACAACTCGGTGCCCGTCGTTCTCCAGACTTCCTGATGTCTCATGAGACATCAGGCGCCGACGCATCGGTCACCCCGCCGCCGTGATGTCGCCAGGGGTGAGGTCATCCCGAATACGCAGGTAGCGCACTGGGTGCCGGTGCCGGCCGCGGTCGACCGCTGTGTCAGCGCGTACCTCGGCGACGAGGTTCGGCTGGACGGTGACGTACCGGAGCTTGTTCCCAGAGCCCCATCCAGCGCTGATCTGCATTCCCGTCCACGGATGCTCGGGCCCGCCGGGGGTCAGCGCGGCCCCCAGCTCGCGCCGGCGCCGCGCGGCGGGGCCCGGACGGGTGCGGCGAGGGCGGGCGGCACGGGGAACTCCACCCGCCAAGGGTGACCCGGCACCGTGAATTAATTGGGGAGGCGCAATGCTCAAGCGCGCACGCTGCGAATCGTCGAGGAAGCATTGAAAAGCGGGGACGGCATGCTGCGGCTGATCGTCTTCATGGGAGCGGCCACCTGCGCCGCACTCACCCTCGGTGGTGGCGCCTGGCTCGCGGGTCTGCTGTAGCGGTGCTGAGGCGCGATCTAGATTTTTCGGAGTTCGGCGGTCTGAGGATGTCGAGAACGTGCCACCGGCTCCGTCCCAGGGACATCAGCGGCCACCACCGGCCGCACGAGGAAGAAGGAGAAACCAGCATGGCGATTCAGCGGATGGACAACGTCGGCATCGTCGTCGAGGACATGGATGCCACCATCGCGTTCTTCGTGGAACTCGGTATGGAGCTGGAGGGCAGGGCGGAGGTCGAGGGCCTCTTCGCCGACCAGTGCACCGGACTCGACGGCGTCCGCTGTGACATCGCGATGGTCCGGACCCCGGACGGTCACAGCCGGCTCGAGCTGGCGAAGTACCGCAGCCCCGCGGTGATCAGCGCCGGGCCGCGCAACCGGCCGCACAACATTCTGGGCACGCACCGCGTCATGTTCGCCGTCGACGACATCGAGGACACCGTGGCCCGCCTGTGCCCTCACGGCGCCGAACTTGTCGGCGAGATCGCCCGGTTCGAGGACGGCTATCTGCTCTGCTACATCCGCGGCCCGGAGGGCATCATCGTCGGACTGGCCGAGCAACTGCGCTGAGAAGGAGAAACCGAACCATGCAGCCGAACGAGATCATCGAGGTTCTGAACCGCCCGATCAGCCAGGAGCTGCTGGCCCGTGACGTGACCCGCCTGGCCTACGTCGCCAAGGACAGAACCCCGCGCAACGTACCGATCGCCTTCACCTGGAACGGGTCGCACATCGTCATGTGTACGACGAAGAACGCGCTCCAGACTCCCGTGGCCACCCTCGCGCACAGGCTCCTGAAACGACGGCACCAGTAGGTGAGACACATCTGAGTGTCTGGAGAACCGTCGAACTTCGGCTCGAACCACCACCCCGGCCCCTCGGGCAGCCTCGGGACCGCCTGGGCCAGCGCCACCTTGATCGGGAACTCCACACTGCCGATCCTGCGGGCCGACTACCTCTGCTGCGCGACGGGCGGTCCGAACGAGCCCTATGCGCCCGGCAGCCTGACCTCGCGGCCCCCACGATGCGGGAGATCGGCCAGTGCGCCGTACTGCCCCGGCTTGGTACACACCGAGACCGGTGGACAAACCAGCGCACGGCGCCTGACTCCGAGGCGGCCCTCGCGACCCGGGCCGAGTCGTACCGGCTCCACGTCGAGATCCGCAGTAGCGCCTTCCGGTTCCGCCTCTTCGCCCGCGGCCCGCAGGCGCAGCATCTCGCCGAGCAGGGGTTTGTACCCGTGCTCCCCATATCCGGACTCCACCCCCGAAGGGACGTGCTGAGGGGCGCCAGCTACGGCTGGCGCCCCTCGCGGCCTCTAGCTAACGATTCGCCCTTTCAGGTCAGGTTGACCGTCGACGGCGGGCGGATAACGCACCGCGCCGCCGGTCCTCAGCCCGACCTCAGTGACCCAGCGGGCCCACCACGTCCTCGGCGACCCGCAGCAACTCCCCGTTTCGCACGAGGTGGGTGATGTGCTCCATGTCGGCGTGGAAGACCCGGTCCTCGTAGACGGTCGGAACGGTCTCCCGGATCCTGGCCCGCAGCGCCTCCGCGGCCGGCGAGGGTGAGAGCGGCGCGAGCAGGTCGAGCGCCTGCACGGCGCACATCACCTCGATCGCTACGACGTAGCCGAGCTTGCGCGCCGCCCGGTAGGCCTTCAGCGCCGCCAGATAGGCGTTGCTGACCGTGTCCTCTTGATTGGCCGAGGTGGTGACGTTGTCCGCGGATGCGGGCATCGCCATGCCGCGCAGTTCCATGGTCAGCGCGGCGGCCGTGTACTGCGCGATCATGTAGCCGCTGTTCAGCCCCGGCCGGGGGGTAAGGAACGCGGGCAGTTCGCTGAAGTTGCTGTTCACCATGCGGTCGGTGCGGCGCTCGGACACCTTGGCCAGCACCGTTATCGCGTTCACCATGGAGTCGGCCTGGATGCCGACGTACGTGCTGTCGCAGTTCGCCCCCATCAGCGCCACCCCGTCCTCGCCCTCGGGATGGATGACCGGGTTGTCGCCCACCGAGTGCAGCTCCTCGACGATGACCTCCCGGGCCTGCGCGAGCGTCCGCTTCGCACCGCCGTGCATCTGCGGAACGGCGCGCAGGGCCAAGCCGTCCTGGAGCCGATGGTCGAGGAATTCGGCGCTGAGCGCGCTGGATTCGGTCAGCCGCCGCAGGCTCTCGGCGACCGCGGCCTGCTCGGGGTGCCGCTTCCTCTCGTGCAGCCGGGCGTCGTAGGCGCGAACGGTGCCCTTGAGTGCCTGCACCGACAGGCTCGCGGCGATGTCGGCGGTGGCCGCCGCGACGCCGGCGTCATGGGCGGCCAGGACGGCGATCGCGGTGACCGAGTGTGTCCCGTTGGTGAGTGAAAGACCCTCCTTGCAGCCGAGCCGGGTCGGTTCCTCCCCGATCCGGTTCAACGCCTCGGCCCCGGGCAGCAGTTCGTCGCCATACCAGGCCCGGCCCTCTCCCAGCAGCACAAGAGCCATGTGCGCCTCTGGGGCCAGGTAGCCGACGGAACCCTCACCGGGTACGTGCGGCGTGACCCGGGCGTTGAGCATCCGCCGGATCAGCTCCAGGGTCTCGAGCCGGATGCCGGAATAGCCTTCGCCGAGGCCGACCAGTTCCATCAGCCCGATGGCGCGGACGATCTCAGTGGGCAGGGGTTCACCGACCGACACGGCGTGCGAGCGCACAATATTGCGCTGCAGTTGCTCGGCATCCGCCGGGGCGATCACCTCCGTGACGTTGTCGCCGAATCCGGTGGTCACCCCATACACCAAGCGGTTCTCGGCCAGGAAGCGCTCCACGAGCGCGCGGGACTTGCGCACTCGGTCGACATACGTCGCATCGAACTCGACCCGGGCGCCGTGCCGGGCGACCGCGACGAACTGCTCAATGGTGATCGGCTCCTCACCCAAGGTGACAGTGGTGATCTTGTGGGCGGCCATGGGGGTCCTCTCAGATCGGCCAGCAGTCGGTGATGGGACTCGTCAGCGGGTAGCCCGCGCTGTCGGCGCCGGTCCCGATGGCGCCGCGGGAGCGCTCGGCATTGACGGCGCGACAGCCAGGGCGCGATCGTCCGCAGCGGGCTCCGCCAGGTGGACGGCCACGGACATCTCCTCGTGCTTGACATACATCCATTCACTAGCCAGGCTGAATGAATCACTTTATTTAAAGCTTGGCAAGGGCTACATCGCAGCGGACACCGGGCGGCCATCGCGCATAGCGGGGATCACGGCAGCCTCCAAGGCCTGACATCGGGAAGTGGCTGGCCGACGCGAGGTGTGCCCAGCATCACCACGCGGCCGCGACGGACCACGGCGACGGCTTTCTCGACCTGAGCGCGCTCCTCTTCTGACAGGCCGTCGGAGGTCATGGCCTCGCTGCGCGCCCAGTCGTCGGCCTCGAAGGCCGACATGAGCCGCTCGCGGCTGCGGAGCAGATCCAAATCCATGAGCACGTCCGGGGCGATATTGGCGTCCGCGTGCCGCTGAGCGAAGGAGTGCTGGTAGGCGTAAGGAAAGATCTTGGACTTGTCGAACGGCAGCATCTTTGTCACCAGCTGCCCTTCGACCTCCACCACGACCGGCATCATGATGTCGGGCAAGGCATCGACCCGTGCTCGGTGAGCGTCGCCGATCGAGCCGCTCGGCTTTGTCCCCCCGGGGTTGGCCACCGGGCTCGCCAGTAGCTTGAGCTTGCCGGCCGGGGTGTTGGGGAACCGCTCCCGTACCCGTTCCTGCTGGTCCGTGATCACAGCGGCGGTCGCCTTCGCGATCGGCAGGCGACGGCCCAGCCGGTAGTTCTTGGAGTTGTCGTAGAGCGGGACGAGGGTGCCGTCCGGATCCTTCTCCAGGCACTCCAAGGGCAACGTGCTGATCTCGTCGGGCCGCCGCCCGGTGTCGATCAGCAGCTCGGTCGCGACGCGGAACTCGTGGTTGTTGATCTTCTCCAGCGATCGAGGTTGTCGCAGAGCTCCCGCATCACCTCGTCCGGCAGGTCGCGCCCGGCCTCGGTGTCCTCGGGCTCGTCCGGGATGTCCTCCATGGACAGTGCGAAGTCGGCCGGCAGACCCTCCAGAACCTGGCCGGGACCGATGAGGACCATGACGCGGACCCGGTTCACGATCTTCCGGACGTAGCGGATCACATTGACCCGGTGATGAGCCCCGAAGACGCCGGTCTCGGCGCTGTTCTGCGACCCGCACCACCTCGAAGTCGTCGTCGACGGCCGTCCAGTACCGAACTCCCGACGGCACATCCACCGGGAAGGCCCGCAATGCAACTCCATGATTCGACGGTTGACGCAACAACCCGCCACAAAGCCACACCCCCCGAGAACGAGTCCCAGAAGATCAACCCGCACAACGTCACACCACACCGGGCTGGCCCCCGGAGAAGCAGGGGATGCCCGATGCGGGAGCAGCGTCTGAAGTGGGCCATGGAGAACGGCCAGGACTCCGACGTATGGGGCGGACTGGGAGAGCCGAACGGCGTGCGCTGAAGCGACGCACGCGCAGGCATGGTCAGGAATCCGGATGAGGACGGACTATGCACCATGGACACCAAGGCCTGGATTCTCGTCGGCGTGGTCGCCGCACTGCTCACGATGGGGGCTGCCGGTGCACTCCTGGTCAGGTTGTTCCGCGCAAGGAAGCTGCTGATCGACGCGGGTGTCCCGCTGCGCAGCAAGGCGTTGGTGTGGGCCGCGGTGATCTACACCGTGAGCCCTGTCGACCTGATCCCCGACCCCGTCTATCTGGATGACATCGCGTTCCTGCTGCTGGCCCTGCGTTCGCTCTCCGCCCCCGGTTCCGGGCAGCTCGGGCACCGCGTTCCTCGCGCAGGGTGGCCGGGCCGCCGCGTCCGACGAGATGGCAGACATAGTTGATCGGGACAGAAGTATGTGACATACGGTAGTTGCAAAGTCGTTCTCGTCAGGGAGTGCACGCATGTCCGTCTCGCTTGGTCTCGGTCTTCCGCAAATGAAGCAGTACGACATCGGCCGCGATGTGGCCACGGTGGCACGCGCCGCGGAGGATGTCGGGTACGAGAGCCTGTGGGTCTTCGAGCGTGTCCTCTTTCCCGACCCTCCCACCCAGGGGCTGTACGGTGTACCGGGACTGCCGTGGCCCGACCACTACCGCAGCGTCGCCGACCCGCTGGTCACGCTCACGCTGGCCGCCGCTGCCACCAGCCGGGCCCGGCTCGGCACCAGCGTGCTGGTCGCCCCGCTCCACGTACCGTTCCAACTGGCGCGCTCGCTCGCCTCGCTCGATGTCGCGAGCAACGGTCGGGTGATCGCGGGTCTGGGAACCGGCTGGTCCCTGGACGAGTACGCGGCGGCCTCGGTCGCCCCCTTCGAGAAGCGCGGCGCGGTCCTGGACGAACTGCTGGACGTCTGCACGGCCGTCTGGGGTCCGAACCCGGTTTCGTACCAGGGTGAGCTGACCACCATTGCGCCGGCCGAGGTCGGTCCCAAACCGGTTCGCCCCATCCCGGTCTATCTGCCGGCCAACAGCCCACGTGCTACCCGTCGGCTCGTGGACCGCGCGGACGGCTGGATGCCTGTGGCCATGGGTCCCTCGACATTCTCCGAACAGTGGCGGCGGGTACAGGACCTGGCGGCCGAGCGTGGCAGGCAGAGGCCGATCGAGGTGTGTGCCCGTGCCAATGCGAGGTACAGCGCCAAGTCGTTTGAGGGTGCGGACCGCCAGCCCTTCCAGGGAAGTGTGGCCCAGATCGTGGAGGACTTGGTGGCCCATGCGGGAGTGGGCGTACCGGAGATCATGCTGGACCTCCAGGCAACGACGCGGGACGCCGCCGAACTGGTCGATGTGGCGGCCGAGGTGTACGAGGCGGCCCGGGCGGCGGGCGTCTGATTCTGGGCGGCCCGGCGGATGTCGGACAGAGTCCGCCTCTCGATGTACGGTCGCCTCCGTAACCCTCGGCGAGTAGCAGTTGCCATGCATGCTCGACAACGTGCCCGGCGGCCGCTGCCTGCTGGAGGTGAGAACCACATCCACTCAACTCACCTGGGCGACCGTGTCGACCAACGCGCAGCCGGCTGGGACTGATCAGTGAACATCGGGACACCGGATGAGCGGCGTCACAGTACGTCGCGGACGATCGCAGGGGAGTACCGAACGGTCGAAGCACGTGCACCATGGGAGCGGTTCTACAGGACCTCGTCGTGAAGTGTTGCGACCCCCCTGCTGGTCCGGGTAGTCAGTCGGTGCGTGCTCTGTGGGCAACAGCGGCTGCGGTAGGGCCCACTGGTCGTTCGTCAGATCGCGAGGACCATGAAACCGATCACGACAGGACCAGGTCTGCTTCGCCATGGGACGCAGGACCGGTCGCGGACAAGATCGACTCCACCGTCTCATCGACGGTCCGTTCTGCGTTGTCGATCCAGCCGCCGCGCGACTCGGCTCCGGCCACGCCGGTGATCTGCTCGCCCAACCGGGCTCAGGCGCCCGTGACGCCGTCAATGCCCTCTCTGAGAAGATCCGCGTGGCCGTTGTGGCGGGCGTACTCCTCGATCATGTGGACCAGGATCCAGCGGAGTGACACCCCCTGGCCACCGATGTACGCAGCCTCCTGATCCGAGAGTTTGCCTGAGTCGTCCAGCGAAGAGGCGGCGATCACCTGGCGGCCCCGCGCCACTTCCATGCGCCAGATAGCCAGTGCGTCGTCGATACCACGGTCAGGGGTGAGGGTGAACCCGTCCGCAGTGCCTTCCTGGTGCACAAGTGGCAGGTCCTGTCCGGCGAACACTCGCTGGAACCAGTTGCGTTCAACCTCCGCCATGTGCTGGACGAGGCCGAGCAACGTCATCGGTGATGGTGGCACCGATGCCAGACGTAGTTGACGGTCGTCCAGCCCCTCGCACTTCAGCACGAGCGTGGCCCGGTGGAACTCCAACCAGCTTTCCAGCATGACGCGTTCCTCAGCATGCGCGGGCGGTACGGGACGCCCGTCCGGTGTCGTACCCATGTAACGCACCCTTGCATACTCCACTGACGTTTGACAGGTCACGACTCGGCGGTGCGCCGAACAGGGCACCTGTACACCACTCAGCAGGTATGCCACACGTTCGCGGCCGACCGTGCTGCTTGTGTACGCAGACGGGAGACCTCGAGCGCGTCCGTACTGCACCTGGCGGGACTCACGTATGAGCGTGGCTTGCTACCAGCGGGGGGACTGGGCTTGAGTCTCCAGTAGGGGGAGACACGAAAGTGGGGGCATGGACGGCGACACGCTCTACTCGATCGGTGACCTGGCCCGGCGCACCGGTCTTACGGTCAAGACCATTCGGTTCTACTCCGACCGTGGGATCGTGCTGCCGATCGACCGCAGCCCGGCGGGCTACCGCCTCTACGACATCGACGCCGTCGCACGCCTGGACTTCGTACGAACCCTGCGTGACCTGGGACTGGACCTTTCCACGATCCGGCAGGTGGTGGACCGGGAGCTGTCGCTCCCGCAGGTCGCGGCGGCACACGCCGAGGCCCTGGCGGTGCAGATCAGGACCCTGCGCCTGCGACGTGCGGTGTTGACGGCAGTGGCCAGACGCGGGTCCACCCTTGAGGAGATGGATCTCATGCACAAGCTGGCCAGACTCTCCGAGGACGAACGCCGTTACCTGATCGGCGATTTCCTCGACGCTGTCTTCGCCGACCTGCACGACAGACCCGAGTTCGCAGCCGTCATTCGCTCGATGACACCGGAACTGCCCGACAATCCCGAAGCGGAGCAGGTCCAGGCGTGGGTGGAGCTGGCCGAGCTGTCCCAGAATCCGGACTTCCGCGCCGGTATGCGGGGGATGGCCGTGGACCACATGGCCGAGCGTGTGAAGGACGGGACCCCGCGCCTGCGCCGCGACGTTGCGACGGTGGTCCGCGAACGGGTTGCCCCCGCGCTTGCAGACGGCATCGACCCGGCCTCGCCCCAAGCGGATCCGGTCATCGCGGCGATCACGGCTCATTACGCGTACGTCCTGGCCGGCCCCGACGACGTTGAGCTCCGGCGTAGGTTGCTGATTCGGCTGGAGGCCGCGAACGACCCGCGTCGAGACAGGTACTTCCAGCTGCTTGCAGTGATCAACGGCTGGTCCGCCCCACACGGCCTGACCCCGGCATTCGACTGGACCCTCCAGGCGTTGCGTGCCCGGTTGCAGCCATGGTGAACGGCTGGTGAAACGGCGCTGTGGGGTCGGTCTGCTGCTCGCGCGATCTTTGGCCACCGCTTTTGTCCACCGCTCGCGGCGAACCTCCTGCGGCCGCGCGTATCAGTCCTCCGATCGATCGCACGCGAGGTTCTCTGCGGTCCTCCTGGGGCGCCGTTCTGACGGCACCAGGCTACGTTCGATGTTCTGTGCCACCGACCTTCTACCGCTCCAGGCGCCGAAGCCTCAGCAATGTGTCGCCGTCCCCCTGAGCTTCGCGTTCGAGCTGAGTCTGGTTGATCAGCAGCGTTCGTACGCTGTCGAGGGAGCGGGCGCAGGGGTGCAGACCATGGCGGCGTAGCCAGTCGTCCTCGTCCATGTCCGGTCTCCAGTGTCCTGTGCCATCGAAGTTTGAGCGGGTGTCATCGAAGTTTGAGTGACCTGGGTCACTTAGACGGTGTCCTATGTGGTGAGTTTGAGGGTCGCCTGTAGAAGCACAGGGCAGCGGCAAGGCCGAGAAAAGCCAGGTAGTTGCGGGGGTTGCGTTCGTAGCGGGGGCTGAGTCTGCGGTAGCCGGACAGCCACGAGATCGTGCGCTCGATTGTCGGCGTCGACGTCAGCGGGCGAATCCGCGGCCGGCAGCACCGTTGGTTCCGCCGCAGCACGACGGCATCCGGTACGGACGCGGAGTCCGTACTCCCGCGTCCTGTCGCAGACGCGGAAGCACAGCTCGCTCGGTCTCTCGATGTGGTGCCCTATCGCAGGTCGTCGACGTCCAGTTCGGCGCCGGCCACCAGGGTGACCTCGCCCGCCGGGGCGGCGGCGTCCTCGACAGCGTGCGCGCCGGGTACCTGGGACGCGAGGACCGCGGCCCGGTCGGCGAGGCCCGGGGGATAGGTGACCGTGGTGCGGCCGGGGTGCGGCGCGTTGCCGGTGCCCGTGACGGTGAACCCGGCCTCGCGCAGTCTCTCGGCGACCGCGGCGGCCTTCCCCTCGGCGTCCGATCCGTTGAGGACACGCACGTGCACGGAGGACGCGTACAGCGGATCTTTCGCGTCCGCCTCCAGGCTCTTCTTGTCGATCTCCCTGTCCTTGGCCAGGGCGGTGAACACGGTGGCGGCCTGCGGGTACTGCCACACCACATTGGCCTGGTCCGTCGGGACGTCGGCTTCGCGCGGATAGCTGGGAACGGTGAGGAACGTCAACCGGTCCTCGGGAACGCCCTTCAGCTCGGACGCGAGGCCGGTGAGGGCTTTCGCACCGGCCAGTTCGTCGTCCGTGGTGAGGGACTTGGTGAGGGACTGCAGCAACTTGTAGAGAGCGACGGGGTCGGTGATCTTCGACTTGGCCTTCTCGGCCAACGCCGACATGAACTCCTGCTGGCGGCCGATGCGTCCGGTGTCGGAGCCGTCGCCCACGCTGTAGCGGGCACGCACGTAGCCGAGCGCCTTCTCGTCCCTGATCGTCTGGCAGCCGGCCTCCAGATCGAGGTGGGCCTTCTTGTCGTGGATGGCCTGCTCAGGGCAGACCTCTATGCCGTCCAGGGCGTTGACCATGCCCTTGAACCCCTGGAATTCGACCGACATGAAGTTGTCGATGCGCAGACCAGTATTGGCTTCGATCGTCTTGATGGTACAAGCGGCGGCGTCGGCCACCTCGCCGCCTGTGCCGCCGAGCGAGAACGCCTCGTTGATCTTGAAGTGATGGACCTCGGAGGTCGTACCGTCGCCCTTGTCGCAGGCCGGTATTCGCACCCAGGAGTCGCGGGGTATGGACACGACCGCGGCCCACTTCCGGTTCGCGGGGATGTGCAGGACCATCAGCGTGTCGGAGTGCATGGTGCCCCCCTCCATGCCGCCGTACCGGGCGTTGGCCCCGGACCTGCTGTCGGAGCCCACGACCAGGATGTTCCGCGACCCGGGACTGAGGTTCTCCGGGCGGTCGTCGCCGAGCTTGCCGTCGAGGGGGGCGCCGTGGATGTTGCTGTCGAGGTCGTTGTAGATCCACGCACCGGCACCGCCGGCGCCGAGGACGCACACGGCGCCGATACCGGCGGTCCAGGCAACGATCCGGCCCCGCCGCGTCAGCCCGTCCGACTTCCCGCCCGCTCGCCTACGCGAGCGCCCGGCCGCCGGAGCACTCTTTCGTCCGCGTGTCCCACCCATGTGAATCGCCCCCCGCGCCCCGCCCCGACCACCCGGCGTGGCCGGACACCAGACGCCCGATGTCGATCACCGGACTTTATACGATCGTTTCGAACGTGCAGCTGTTGGTGCAGCGAGGCTCCGGCTTAATTAGTGCGGCGCGGCTTGATTGATGTGGAGTCTTGAAAGCTGAGGTAGAGCTGCGTGACGGCCGACAGCGTGAGCCAGGTTTCGTGGTCGTCGAGGAACGATCGCCACGACTGCGTCGCGGTGAGGCCCCGCGCGTAGTGGTCCTTGAGCCGTTGGTGCGTGTCTTCCGGCATGGTCGGCCGCGGCACTGGTCGTTCGTTGGGGAAACGTGGGCTGAGGATCCGCTTGAGCAGCCAGAGAGGAATCTGCCAACGATGGGCGATCTGGCGCAGGCTTTGCTTGCTCCAGCTGGCTTCGTGGTTGATGAGCCCGGTCTTGTTGAAGCCGTCATGCGTCAACGAAGCATGGCGTCGAAGCCGGAGATCGGGCTTCGTCCAGATCGGAAGGTATGCCGGGCTGGCGTCCACGAGAGTGAGGGCCAGGACCTCTGGCGAGCGGCCACTGGCCCAGGCAACGCGCTTCAGGGCAGGCTTCTGGCCGACCGAGTGCGGTGGTGGCGCCAGAATCCGGATCAACTCGCTGGGCTTGAGGTGGTTGGCCCGCGCGAGGCGTTGGACGTAGTTGACCGTTGTCTCGCCGAGCCGCGGACGGACGTCGACGGGAAGAGGGACGAGCGGCGGTATTGGCAAGTTGTTGCTCACTGACGCGTCCCAGATGAGAGGTGGGAGAAGGACTGTGCGGAGTGGTCCAAGGGGATCGCGGCAAGTGATTTCTTGGTGATGGCCTCGGTGCCGGTGAGGATTGCGTCGATCGCCGCGCCCCGGATGGCGTGGGACAGCGCGCCGATCATCCCGCCGGTGCGGTCGTGCAGGTAGCGGTCCAGGCTGGTGAGGGTGCCGGTCTGGTGCCGGTGGAGACGCAGGGTGCTTTCCAGCGTTGCGACCAGGCCCTTCCACTCCATGTTGTAGGGGAATGGGGCGGTGGGAACGAGGGTGAAGCGTCCGGCGATCTGCTGGCCGCGTGTGCCTGACAGAAGGTTGGAGTGCTCGATATCGATGCCGGCATAGACGAACGTTGCCGGGATCCGCTCGGAGAAGTACTTGAGCGTGTCGGCGACTGCCGCGCCGGTGCGGCTGGTGAGCGAGATGTTGTGGAGTTCATCGACCAGCACCAGGCCGGTGCGGGTGTCGGTGCAGACACCGACGACGGCTTCGATGAGGTCGGTGATGTTGGAACTGCGCCGGACCGGCAAGCCGAGGAAGCGGGCGAACTCGGCGGCGATCATGCGGGCGGTCGCGGCCGGAGGGACGGTGATGTAGACGACCGGGATGCGGCCGGGGACTGTTGGGTGCCGGGCCTGGTCCAAGAGTTCGTGGGCTCGTCCGAGCTGGGTGATGGCGATGGTCTTGCCGGTGCCGGCGGGGCCGGCGACGATCAGACCGCGGCGGGCGCTGATCGCGTGCTTATTGAGCAGGACCAGGCGCCGGCCGCAGGTGACGGTGTGCCGGACCGTGGACGTGGCGACCACCCGCAATCGGGCATGGTGATCGAGCCGTTCCTCGTCGTAGAGCTCCCGCTGGAACGGCTGAAGCCCTTCGTACCCGCCCTCGCTCAGCAGCCTGGTTCGTCGGGGCCTGCGTCCGTGACTGCCGGCGGGGGCGGGACGGTGGGAGGCGGTGTGAGGGAGTGCGCGGAGCGGGTGCGGGCGACGACCTGCTTGTCCCGCGCGGACCGTTTCGGTCTGGTCGGCTGGTCGGGGCCGACGTGGGCCTTGGCCAGCAGGGCGGCGACGGCGTCGGCGATCTCCGCCTCGGTCGCCTTGGGCAGGCCCTGGGCAGCGTGATCCCAGGCCAGTTCGCCGAAGGGCACCGGAACCCGGTGCAGGTGCTTCCAGGTGGCCTCGATCCAGCCGCTGCCCGCGTGGTGGTTGCGGACCCAGATCCGGGCGATGTCATAGGGGTCGTGGTGGATCTCCCACAAGCCCTTCTTTTCTCTGACGCCGGAGTGCTGGCGTCTCAGTCCGGCCAAGGCGGGGCTGTCGTAGGTGCGGCGCTTGATCTTGATTCCGTAGTCGTTGACCACCCGCCAGCACGTGGGCAGCAGTTCGACGTAGTCGTCGCCGGAAAGCGCAACCGGGACGTAGCCGAAGGCTTCGACGAGCGCCGCGTACTTCTCGTTCGGCGTGAACGACCGGCCCGGCATGGCCGGGTCGCGCAGCCCGTCGTGCGGGCGGTTCTGCCACTGGGCGACGATCCACTCGTCCAGCAGTTCCTGAAGCTCCAGCAGGGACCACAGGGGCTGCTTGTCCAGGTCCCGGCCGCGGTGCTCGGTGCTGCGGCCGGTGAATCCGGGCGAGCACCCGAAGACGGGCCGGAAGAAGATCTTCAGCCGCTACTGCGGCCGTAGGTCATGGTGGACCGGGGAGACCCGGGAGTTGTTCAACCCGATCACGGTAGGCACCACTCGCTACCGCTACCGGGGCCTGACGATTCCCACTCCCTGGGCAACCACGGGATGAGAACAACCACCACGAACCCCCTCGGGGCTTGTGGAGAGCCGGGTGCGGTGCCAAGTCGCATGCCCGGTTCGGGAAGCGGCTCCGGGGAAACAGGCCGGTCGAAAGACCGGAACCGCGCCCCAGGCCGACTTCACCATCCAGTTCGCGCGCAGCGCGCGGTCAACTTTCGATGCGACGGGTCAAATGTACGCGCATTGTACGATCTTCATACGCAGAATGTGCGATTCTCGTTGTAGGGTGGCTCCGGAGGTGTTCATGTCCGAGTTGTTCGACGCGATTGATGCCCTGATCGCGTCCGCTTCCCCGCTGCCGCCGCCCGCCGAGCGGGAACGCCTGCGCAAAGCTCATGGGTTGACCCAGGATCAGGTCGCCAAGGCCCTCAAGGTGCGCCGGCCGACGGTGGTGTCGTGGGAGAGCGGGAAGACCGAACCGCGGCCGCCGCAGCGCGAGGCGTACGCCCGGCTGCTGGAGAAGCTTGCCGAGCTCTACCCCGCCGACGCCGCTGTGCCCGGTCAGGTCGCGTCACCGGAGTCGGTGGGCGCCGCTACGGAAGTTCGCCCGCTGTCCGCAGGACCAGCCGCCGAACCCGACACAGGGCCGCAGTCCGTCTCGGCTCCGGCTTCCACCACGGATGTCGTTCCGGACCGTTCTGCGGGCATCACCACACGGGTGTCGCGGCGCCCGGCCACGCAGAGGGCCATCCCGAAGCCGGCCCCCGTTCCGGCCGCCGCCGATCCTCGCTATGCGAACGGTCCGCTCGGTGTGCTGGACGGCGACGGCTCGCTGTACTGCGTCGGCGGACTTGTCCTCGACTGCCCGGCCAGGACCATCCCCGCGCTGGTCGACTGGACTCTCACAGACACGCACCTGGGCGCGCCGCGCCTGCACCCGTCCGGCAAGGACGCCGACCCCCTGATCGTCCTGACCGCCGCAGCCGCCGTACGGCTGGGACTCCCCGAGCGCCTGGAGGACCGGCGCGGCCTGCGACTGCCCGGGGACCACAAGGTCGTCAAGCAGATCACCAAGGCGAAGTGGCAGCTGACCCGGCGCGGCTTCGGCCCCTGGGCGCGGATCTATCGCCCCGCGACAGACGGGCGACGGCAATGCGTGCAGTTCGCGGTCCTGCCCTGGGGCGCACTCGACTCGCGCTCCTGGGGCACCACCGACCAACTGGACCCGGCTGACATCGCCGGCGTACTCGGCATGTACGCGACCCGCGTGATCACCCCCCGCGGTTCCACTGCCGTTTCCGGCCTGGAGACGATGACCGCACTGCGCCCGCCGACCCGCCCTGTACGTGACGAGGACGCCGGCACCTGGGTGTCCGGACCGCTGCCTGGCTCGCTCACCGACCAGGTCGACCCGGCCCCGGTGGAAGCCCCGGACGAGCATCCGATCGTTGCCGCTCTCTACCCGCGCACTCACCGGCGCACCCCGGGGGAGGTCCTGGACGAAGAGGCGTATGAGTGGACCCGTGATCCGCAACTGCTCACCGACGCAGAGTGCACCAGGGCGTTCGCGGTCGGCATCGACGTGAACACCGCGTTCCTTGCTGCCGCGAACCGGCTCGTCCTCGGCCTGGGCGCACCCGTCCACCTCACACAGCCGGTGTTCGACAAGAAGTCGCCCGGCAGCTGGCTGGTCGACTTGTCCGCCATCGAGCTGGACCCGCGCCTGCCCAGTCCGTTTACCCCGCACGGCACCCGCCCCGAGGGACCTGCCTGGTACGCAACACCGACCGTCGCCTACGCCGCCGAGCTCATCGACACCTACAAGCTGCCCGTCACCATCCGGCCGCGGGAAGCGTGGATCCGTATCGAGTCCGGCCCCTACCTGGATCCCTGGTACAAGCACCTTGCCGAGGCGTACAAGCAGACGATGGCTGACCTCGGCGTCGTCTCCGGCATGACCGAGACCGAGTTCCTCGCAGCGATGGAGACCCACAAGCAGACCGACCCCGCCGTGGCCGCGGTCCTGTCCGCCATCAAGTCGACGGTCAAGGGCGGCATCGGCAAGCTGCGCGAGCGCCCCCAGGGCACCGGATACAAGTTCGGCGAGCGGTGGCCCGCACTGGAACGTCCCACCTGGCGCCCCGACATCCGTGCCGCCGTCATCTCCACCGCCCGCGTCAACATGCACCGCAAACTGCTGAAAACAGCGCTCGCCACGCAGACCGCCCCGGCGCCTTCCGGTCACCTGACCCTCGACGAGGACGCGTTGCTCCCGATCGCGCTGCTGTCGGACTGCGCCGTCTACCTCTCCGACGGGCCGTCCCCGCTGGACGTCCTGCCGCGCACCGCGGACGGGAAACCGGCCCCCGGTACGTTCCGGCTCGGTGTGTCCCCGGGGATGGTCAAGCACGAGGGCACCCAGGAAATGCTGTGGGCTGTGCAGATGCTCGACGAAGGACACAATCCGGCCCGCCACATCAAGGGAACCGACGCCGCGATCGACGGAGAGTAGGAGTACTCGGTGGGCATCCTCGGAGACAGCCTCGACAAAGCCACCGCCGGCGCCGCGACCCGACCGATCCCGAAGTCGGCCGGCGCCCAGATGCGGTTCCTGGTCAAGCAATACAAGGGCACCAGGGCCGTGGCCGAACTACTGGGCATCTCCCAGCGCACCGTCGAACGCTACGTCAAGGACCAGTTCAAAAAGCCGCACGCCGACCTCGCGGTCCGGCTCGCCGATCAGGTCCGCAGCCGGTGGCAGCCCCGGGTCAAGGAGAAAGCGAAGAAACAGGCCGCCACCTCCACCGGCATCGTCGTCGAAACCCGCGCACGGTTCGGGTTCACCGCCGCACCGGGCACCACCGACGACGGACGCATCCGACTCATCACCCAGCACCTCCCACCTCAGTACGCCGCCCGTCTCTTCGACGCTCAAGCCGCCGGCGCGACCGACCAGCAGCTCCAGGCAGTCGTCGCCGAAGGACTCCAGGAGCAGTACTTCAAGGACCGCGGCCGCCGCGCCGAAGGTCTCCTGGTCGAGTTCACCGACATCGACTACGTCGAGCTCGACTTCTGACACCGCCACGCCTGGCCGACACGAATGCACGAATGTGACTGAACACTTCAGTTGGCGGGTGAGCGCTTGAGTTGGCGCGGCCGGGCGTCCGAGGCGGCGGGGAAAAGTGGGACGTGCAGGCGGTAAGCGACACACCCGACCTGGCCGACCCGATTACGATCACCTGCGTGACTGACGGGATAGTGGGAGCGATCACCGGTCTGTTCCGGGGACGCAGGCGCAAGGATGAACTCGCCCAGGTCGATGCGGAGATCACCGCGTTCGGGGAGGCGCTCGCTGGGCATTCCTTCGAACCAGGCCAGCACAAGGACGTTCCCGCTCTCCTCGCTGACTACCAACGGGCGCTTGACGCGTACGAGCAGGCCAAGCAGAACTTCGTCGGCGATCGGAACCTCCGGGACGCCGCCGATGTGCTGCGCACTCTCGACGAGGGGCGTCATGCGCTGGCCTGTGTGCACGCCGCAATCGAAGGACAGCCACGCCCGCAGCGGCGTCCGCTGTGCTTCTTCGACCCCCGCCACGGGCAGTCGACCGAGGATGTCCGCTGGGCGCCTTCCGAGGGGGCCGCCCGGATGATCGCCGTGTGTGCAGCCGACGCCGTACGTCTGGCGGAGGGGATGCCGTCGATCGAGAACGGTCTGCGGGAGCGGCGGCCCGCTCCGCACCCGCGGCCCGGACCGAGCCCGAACCCGGCCTCCGCCGCAGGCGCGAAGAGGCGCCCGGAGCGTCGCCCGACCGCAGCGCTTCCGCCCCCGGCTTCCCCGCTCGCGTCTCCTGACCCCTACGAGACCTGGCCCGGGAACACGGGTGCGCGGCAGCGCTGGGAGAGCCACGGCAACAAGGGAGTCCACCTGGTCCGCACCGACCCTCGGAAGCCCGCCCTGCTCGTGGTCCACCTGAAGCGGGCCGCGGACTCCTGGGTCGAGCTGACCAGTCCGCCCGACGGCAACGGGCGGCCCAGGCAGATCCTCACGCACGGCTCCTCGCTGACGCGGGCGATTGTTCCGGTCGAGGCCGACGGTCGGGACGCGATACGCCTCCAGATGAACACCAAGGGAGGGTGGCGGATCTGGTTGCATCCGCCGGAGGAGATCCCGCTCCTGGAGGGAGAGCTGGAATCGACCGGCTCCTACGTCCTGCGGCACCCCGGCGGCCAGGTGCCCCTGCGGATCACTCAGCATGACGGGACCGCCTTCTCGCTCCACGTACTTCGATCGAACTCCACGCTCGGGGCGCTCCTGTGCCAGGGGAACGGGCAGTTCACGGCACCGGCCATCGCGCCGAGGAAGGCCGGTCTTCTGTACGTTCAATCGCGCAGCTCCTGGAGCATCGACCCAAGTGGAGGGGTGCACAAGGCACACGCCACACCGTGAGCCTGAGCGTGATACCTGGCGAAACTTGCCAACTGGAGCGCTGAGTCACAACGAATGAGCCGAAGCACGTCAGTTGTCACATAGGCAGGCTTGTTGTCACCTGCGGGTGGAGCGGGTGCGCTTCGTCTCGGGTGATCCCCAAGCGGATCTCCTCTCCTTGGAACGGCGGAGCGCCGATGCGACGGCCCCGTACTTACCGGCTGAACGTGCGCTTGGCGCGGACCCCGCTTCGGTGAAGGGGCGTTCGCGGGGCCCGCCCCGGGGCGGGTGGTTCACAGAGGTGGGGCGTAGCCGCGGGTGCGGACGAGGTCGTGGGTGAGCTCGGTGAAGGCGCGGGTGGCGGCGCTGCGGTAGGCGCCCTCGCGATGCAGGAGAGTGACGGTGCGGGTGGGCAGTGGCGGGTCGAGGAGGACGGGGGTGAGGTGGGGGTGGTCGTGGGTGATGGCGTCGGGCAGGACGGTGGCCAGCGGGGTGCGCTGGACGATCTCGGTGAGGGCCTGGACGGAGTTGGCCTCGACCGCGATGCGGGGAGCGGCCCGGTGGTGGGCGAAGTAGGCGTCGATGTGGCTGCGGGTGGCGAAGTCGCCGCTGAGCAGGGCGAGTTGCTCGTCCTTGAGAGTGCTGACCGGTAGGGGTTTGGGCATCGCCTGGGCGCGCGCGGTGCCGGTGACGAGGCTGAGGGTCTCGGTGAACAGCGCGGTGGCGGTGATGCCGGGCAGGTGGGGGCCGGCGAAGGCGATGCCGAGATCGAGGTCGTCGGCGAGCAGGGCCGCTTCGATGCGGTCCTGGGTCATCTCCACCAGGGTGAGGCTGACGCCGGGGTGACGGGTGTGGAGCTCGGCGGTGAGCGGGCCGATCAGGTAGGCGGTGAAGGTGGGGGTGACGCCCAGGCGCAGGTGGCCGCGGGAGAGGTCCTTGACGTCGTGGATGGCGCGTTCGGCGGCGGCCAGGTCGCGCAGTGCGTGCCGGGCGTGGTCGGTGTAGACGGCGCCGGCGTCGGTGAGCCGTACCGTGCGGCCGGTGCGGTCCAGCAGCTGCACGCCCAGTGTCCGCTCCAGCTGCTTGATCTGCTGGGAGAGCGTGGGCTGCGAGATGTGCAGCTCCTCGGCGGCGCGGGTGAAGTTGCCGTGTTCGGCCACGGCGAGCAGATAGCGCAGGTGACGCAGTTCGAGAACAGCCATAAGAACAACTATAGATGTGGTCAATAACTTATATGGTCAATGGCTCTTGGACACTATAGGCACAGGTCATGCATGGTGGATCTCACCAGCCCACAGGGGCCGATCACCACCCGAAGGGAGTGACCATGCAGGACCTCACCGAGGGCGTCGCCCGTTTCCAGAGGGACGTCTTCCCGGCCAAGGCGGAGCTCTTCGCCCATCTGGCCACGCATCACACGCCGCCCACGCTGTTCATCAGCTGCTCCGACGCCCGCGTGGTCCCCGAGCTGATCACCGGCACCGAGCCGGGTGACCTGTTCGTCATCCGCACCGCCGGCAATCTGGTGCCCGCCTACAGCCCCGAAGCCGACGGGGTGGCGGCGAGCATCGAGTACGCCGTCGCCGCACTGGGTGTGAAGGACATCGTCGTCTGCGGCCACTCCGCGTGCGGCGCGATGACCGCACTCGCCGAGGGCCACGACCTCAGCGGTGCCCCGACGGTCGCCGCCTGGCTGCGGCACGCGGACGCCTCCCAGGCCCGCACCACCGCCGTCGGTGACGTTCCCGCCCTGGTGCGGCAGAACGTGCTCGCCCAGCTGGCGAACCTGGCCACCCACCCCTCGGTCGCCCGCGCCCTGGCGGAGGGGAAGGTCGCCCTGCACGGCTGGGTCTACGACATTCCCACCGGCCGCGTCGAGGACCTGACCGCCGCCGGCCCCGCGCTCGCGGCCTGACCCTCCCGGCTTCGGGGTTCCCACCCGGGACAGCCTGCAGGGAACCCCGCATCCACCCCACCCACTCGCCACTCCACCCCCACCCCCTGCTCGTGAAGTGGCCCACCTGAGAGAAGGACGTACTGATCATGGTGCACGCACAGTTCGACCCCACCGCTCGCGAGGCCCTGGCCGCCAAGGCCGTGGAGGCCAAGACCCGTAAGAACCTCTCCTGGCAGCAGATCGCCGACGCCTCCGGTCTGTCGGTGGCCTTCACCACCGCCGCCGTCCTCGGCCAGCACCCGCTGCCGGAGAAGTCCGCCAAGGCCGTGACCGAACTGCTGGGCCTGGACGACGACGCGGCGATGCTGCTGCAGGCCATCCCGACCCGTGGCTCGATCCCCGGCGGCATCCCCACCGACCCGACCATCTACCGCTTCTACGAGATGCTCCAGGTCTACGGCACCACCCTCAAGGCCCTGGTCCACGAGCAGTTCGGCGACGGCATCATCTCCGCGATCAACTTCAAGCTCGACGTGAAGAAGGTCGCCGACCCCGAGGGCGGCGAGCGCGCCGTGATCACCCTGGACGGCAAGTATTTGCCGACCAAGCCCTTCTGACGAACCGACACCGAGACGGCATCGCAGACGGGCGGCAACGGGGCGGGCCGGAAACAGCCTTCCGGCCCGCCCCGCCCCGTTCCCTGAACCCCGCGAAGCCGCCTGCCGGCGGCCTGCCCCGCTAACCTCCGGAGGACCTCCATGGACTTCGTCCAGCGCACCATCGACATCGCCCGTCAGAACGTCGCCGAGGGCGGCCGCCCGTTCGCGACCGTCATCGTCAAGGACGGCGGGATCCTGGCCGAGAGCCCCAACAAGGTCGCCCAGACAGGCGACCCCACCGCGCACGCGGAAATCCTCGCCATCCGCGAAGCCTGCACCAGGCTCGGCACCGAGCACCTGACCGGCACCACCATCTACGTGCTCGCCCACCCGTGCCCGATGTGCCTGGGATCGCTGTACTACTGCTCGCCGGACGAGGTCGTCTTCCTCACCACCCGCGACGCCTACGAGCCTCACTACGTCGACGACCGCAAGTATTTCGAGCTGAACACCTTCTACGACGAGATCGCCAAGCCCTGGCAGGAGCGCCGCCTGCCGATGCGTTACGAGGCGCGCGAGGACGCCGTCGAGGTGTACCGGTTCTGGCAGGAGCGCAACGGCGGCGAGCGCCGCGTCGCGAGCGCCCCCACCGCCGCATGACCAGGTGATCGAGAAGGTGGCCCGGGTCCACCTGGACGAGGGCCAACTCCTGACCGCCCGCACCCACGGCCGTGACCGGTTCTACCTGCCCGGCGGCAAGCCCGAACCCGGCGAGACCCTCAAGCAGACCCTGGTACGCGAGATCCGCGAGGAACTCGGCGTCACCCCGGACGCCTCCACCGTGACCCCCTGCTGATGCTGGAGGCCCCGACCGACTACCTCACCCACGGTGACCGCCCCCGCGCCAACACCCGCGACGCGCTCGACCGCCTCGCAGCCGCCGGCCAGCTCCTGCGCTGGTGAACCCCGGCGGATCCAGGCCAGTCCGACACCGCGCCAAGTGATCATTCTTGGCGCCGCCACCTCAGTCGCGAACCGCCAGGACGGCCTCCCGCACCTCCTCCGACACCGTCCGCGTTCCGCCGCTCCGGCGTAGCCATCGGCCGTCCGCGCAGCCGCGGAAGTCGCCACGCTCGCAGCGAGGACCAACGGCGGCAATAGCGTCAGCCAACTCGTAATCTGCTGCTTCAGCCGATGCTCGGATTCCTCAAGAACCTCCCACAGAATGATCAATGGAGTGAGTGGGTCCCACTCGGTGTCAGGTTCATCAGGCTGCGGGGGTACTGGAATGGCGCGGGTCGAGGCATGGGAAGGCAGTGACGACGTGTGGGAGGTGATCGAGTCGCTCGCGCCGAAGGACGAGCGCAGTAAGGGCCTCCCAGATCGCATACGTCTGACCGATGGGCAGATGTGCGGGAGATTCCGCTCGTGCCGCACACGGCGATTCCCTGGGAGCACCTGCCACAGGAAGCGGCCTTCGGCTCGGGCGCAACCTGCTGATGACGTCCACCTTCACCAAGGACCAAAACGGCACAGACCTCGAGTACGGTGCCACCGGCATCGGCGGCACCGTACTCGAGCTGCCCCTATCCCTCAGCCTCACCGCGCCCGTCGGCACCCTCGATCACATCCCCGGGCGGCCGCCCCGTCACCGATCCGGGGCGGCCGCACCGTCGTCGTCACCGTCCACCAGGAGAAGCCCATGACCACCGAGCAGGAAGCCCGCGACGCCATCCATCACGCCTTCGGCGAGACGGCACACGCCGACATCGAGACCTTCCCCGCCGGAAACCTCTCCATCACCATCACCAAGGGCAAGCACGCCGCAACCA
Organism: Streptomyces atratus; assembly: GCF_040655115.1. Taxonomy (GTDB): domain Bacteria; phylum Actinomycetota; class Actinomycetes; order Streptomycetales; family Streptomycetaceae; genus Streptomyces; species Streptomyces atratus_D. The sequence continues at coordinate 62,483 of NZ_JBFAJH010000047.1, forward strand.
TCGACGGGCATCCTGAAAGCGGCTGGGGCTGGACCGTCGACCCGGGCGAGGACGACGGCTTCAGCGGCCACGAGAACGTTGCGGCCACCCTCGACGAAGCGCTAGCCAACGTGCGTGCCGCACTGATCTGACCTGGACGAGAAAGAGGCCCGAGCGGCGCCGAAGGCGGGACACGCGCCTTCTTCAACCTGCTGTGCGAAGCATCGGTCCGTCAGGCCGCAGAAAAACTATGCGGACTGTTGCTGCCGAATTGGCCGGCCGCGTTCAGTCGGCCACCGGCCGTGGCCGGGGCGACCAGTCGGGTCAGGGCAGCAGCAGTCGGCTCGACCAGGGGGTGGCGCCGGCTCAGGGCTGCTCGTACGCGCGATCGGTCGCCGGGCCCGGAGAACAAGCGAAGCCCTTCAACCTCGATTCGTCTGCGGCCTGACGGCCGTATCCGATCCGGCGGGTTGCCCTGGTTTGTCCTGTCGGTGTGGACGTGGGGCCTTCGCATGCGCTGC
>NZ_JBFAJH010000048.1:0-59514 GCF_040655115.1 Streptomyces atratus
TCCTGGACCAGCACAACATCCACCGGCCGAAGTCCTGGAGAAGCAGCCGTGGTTGACACCGCTGATTCCAAGATCCCCGACAGAGTCAAGCTCAGGCGGCGTTGCGGCCAGCTTCACCGGGGAGGCTGCCCGCGCATGTGGCGCGACCGAAGCTGCCCGTGGCGCTCTGGACATGGCTGCCGCGGATCGCGAAGGTGTACGTGGCCTGGCCGCCCTCGCGGTACGCGACGAACAAGCATTCGCGAAGCTGATAGCAGGGCCGACAGTGACAATGAGACTGTCGGTTACGGCGGACCCGGAGTGAGACGGTCGTGCAGTTCACTGTGAGAGTGATGGGGCGGATGAGCGGGGACGCCGTCGCCCAGCGGACCGCGGACGCGTTGGGCATCTTCAACTCGACCCCGCAGTTCCTCAGCAACGAGCGATGGGAGATCGAGGTCGTCCTCCCCGACGAGGCGGAGGACGTGGAGTCCGGTCCCGACGGCGAGATCGCCTCGGCCTGGGAGCTGCTGTGTGACAGCGTCGGGGACAACGGCTCAGGCGTGGATGCGGACGAGGCCGAACGGGCGGCGACGGCGGACTTGGAGCGGGTCCGGCAGGCCTTGCTTGATGCAGGCGCCTCCGAGGTCCTGATCGAGGCGCTCGAACCGTAGGACCTCACGCCCACCGTGGACGGCCCGCCGGATGTACCGGCGGGCCGTCCTGCGTCGTCCCCCGCCGGAGCCCCAAGGCCCGGCCTGCGTCGAGTGCGGGGACTCGTTTGCCGTTTGTCATGTACGCTTAAACGGTCTGTTGCCCAGGTCGCATCCCAGTCACTGTTCTACGCGCGAAGAATTCAGTACCCAGCGGCTGCGCCCTCGTAGATCAACCCCTCCCGGAGGTATGGCGGATGCTTGGATCCGGTAAGTTCCCTCGTCGCAGGCTCGTCAGCGGTATAGCCGTCCTGGGCGCGCTCGCCACCGGCACCGCCGTCCAGGCGGTTCACGCCGCCCCCAGCGCCACCGCAGCCACCACCAACCGCGTGCTGTTCGACAACGCACACGCCGAGACGGCCGGCAACGCGGACTGGATCATCAGCACCAGCCAGCCGGACCCTCTGGGTCAGAACTCCAGCCCCACTTCGGAGACTTCCTGGACCGGCGCCCTCTCCTCCTGGGGCGTGGCCCTGCAGAAGACCGGCAAGTACAGTCTGAAGACGCTGCCGTCGGGCAGTTCGATCACTTACGGCACCACCAGCGCAACCGACCTGATGAACTTCGACACCTTCGTGCTGCCCGAGCCGAACGTTCTGCTCACCGCGGCGGAGAAGGCCGCCGTCATGAACTTCGTGAAGAACGGCGGCGGCCTGTTCCTGATCTCCGACCACACCGGCGCCGACCGCAACAGCGACGGTGAGGACGCGGTCGAGATCATCAACGACCTGATGACCAACAACACCGTCGACGGCACCGACCCGTTCGGCTTCTCCGTCGACTCGCTCAGCATCAGCTCCGACCACCCGGCGGCGATCACCGACAGTACCAACGCGGTGCTGCACGGCTCCTTCGGCACGGTGACCAAGAGCCTCATCGCCAGCGGTACGACCGCCACCCTCAAGCCGGCCGACAACTCCAGCGTCAAGGGCCTGCTCTACCGCACCGGGTACTCCGGCAACACCGGCGCCTTCTTCGCCACCAGCACCTTCGGCAGCGGCCGCGTCGCCTTCTGGGGCGACAGCTCGCCGATCGATGACGGCACCGGCCAGTCCGGCAACACTCTGTACGACGGCTGGAACGACTCCGGCGCCACCAACGCCACCCTCGCCCTCAACGCCACCGAGTGGCTCTCCGGCAGCGGCGGCGGCACCGGTACCTGCACCGCCGCCCAACTGCTCGCCAACCCCGGCTTTGAGTCCGGCAACACCTCCTGGACCGCGAGCAGCGGTGTCATCACCACGAGCAGCGGCGAGGCCGCCCGCACCGGCTCCTACAAGGCCTGGCTCGGCGGCTACGGCTCAGCGAGCACCGACACCCTCTCCCAGTCCGTCACCATCCCGTCCGGCTGCGCCGCCACCCTCAGCTTCTACCTCCACATCGACACCGCCGAGACCACCACCAGCACCGCCTACGACACCCTCAAGGCCCAGGTGCTCAACAGCTCCGGCACCGTGCTCGGCACCCTCGCCACCTACTCCAACCTCAACGCCGCCGGCGGCTACACTCTGCGCAGCTTCGACCTCAGCAGCTACGCGGGCCAGACCGTGACCATCAAGTTCACCGGCGTCGAGGGCTCCATGCTCCAGACCTCGTTCGTCATCGACGACACGGCGCTCAACGTGAGCTGACAGCAGTCGCACCGGGCGCCCGCAGCCACCTGGCAGCGGGCGCCCCGTGGCGAGGGACCGCCCAGGATCCGCCGAGCGTCCGCTGCCGGTCGAGGCTTGACTGCGGCCATCGGTCTCGCCGGTGAGGCAGCGGTGGCTGCGTGACTGCAGGAGCAGCGTGGCGCAGCTCCAGGGACTTGGGGTGGCCGGCTGCGAACGGGTCACCCTCGGGATGCGGTTCCGGTTCGTTTTCGGCCACCGCAAGTGTGTCCAGACCGAACTGCCCCCCGGCGGTCCGGCTGCCGGGCGACCATGTCAATGCAGCGTTATCGGTCTCTTGTACGAGAGTTCATACCGGAGCGGGACGGATGGCAGGCAAGTTTGACAACTGCCTGTCGCGGGAGCCCGATTGGTGACTACTGTGTGTGGTCGGTGATCAACGCTGTGCTCATATCGTTCGAGCATGCCCGGGCGTTGACCCGAGCCTGACCGACCACCGTAGGTGCCACCGCATGAACGCCGATTCCTGGTGCCCCATGTACCGAGGACGCTGATGTCTCAACTTCGCGCACCTGAAGCGCGACCGGAACGCCGAGAGGGCGCGCGGCACGGCCGGCCGGGTGCCCGTTCCCACTCGGCCGCGGCCAGGCCGCGCGCCGCACAGCCGTCTCCTGACGCCCGCATGCGCCCACAGATCCTGCGTACCGCCCTGCTTCCGGCCGTCGCCGCGGTGCTGAGCGGTGCCGCAGCCGTCATCTACACGATCCGTTCCACAGGAGCCCGCCCGACCACCCAGCTCTGGACCGCGCTGGGCGGATCCGGGGCGCTGGCCGCCGCCGCCGTGGTCGCCGCATTCCTCGGCGCCAACCGGGTCACGACCACCGTCCTCGGCCGCTGCCTGGCGCTGCGCCGTGCCAGTGCCCAGGGCCAGGCCGACCTGCAGCGACTGGTGGAGCAGCTCCGCAACGGAGGGCCGGTGCCCGCGCGGCGCCCCCCGCGGCCCGTCGCCCCCGGCAGCGACGCCTTCGACCTGCTCGCCCAGGAAATGGGCCGGTCGCACGAAGGGGCCGTCACCGCCGTCGTCCAGGCAGCCCGGCTCAGCAACAGCTCCGGCGAGGAACAGCGGGTCGAGGTCTTCGTCAATCTCGCCCGCCGCCTCCAGTCCCTCGTCCACCGGGAGATCCAGCTGCTCGACGAGTTGGAGCACGAGGTCGAGGACCCTGATCTCCTCAAGGGTCTCTTCCAGGTCGATCACCTCGCCACCCGCATGCGCAGGCATGCCGAAAACCTCGCCGTACTCGGCGGAGCCGTCTCCCGGCGCCAGTGGAGCAACCCGGTCACCATGACCGAGGTGCTGCGCTCCGCGATCGCCGAGGTCGAGCAGTATCCGCGGGTCAAACTGGTGCCGCCGATCGACGGCACCCTGCGCGGTCACGCCGTGGCCGATGTGATCCATCTGCTGGCCGAACTCGTCGAGAACGCCACCGTGTTCTCCGCCCCGCACACCCAGGTGCTGTTGCGAGCCCAGCACGTCACCGCCGGGCTGGCCCTGGAGGTCGAGGACCGGGGGCTCGGCCTGCCGGGCAACGAGCAGAAGCGGATGAACGCCCTGCTCGCCGACCCCGACCGGGTCAACGTCGCCCATCTGCTCCAGGACGGCCGGATCGGGCTCTTCGTCGTCGCATCGCTGGCCCGCAGGCACGGCATCGCGGTCCGGCTGCAGAGCAACATCTACGGCGGCACCCAGGCCGTACTGGTACTCCCGCAGTCCCTGCTCGGCGCCGACGCCGACGCACCCACCACGGCCGACGCCGTCCCGGTCCCGCCGCCCGGGCCCGTACACCGGCCACCGACCCAGGGCGACACCGCGCACCAGCGGAAACTGAGCCCGGGCCCGAACCGGCAGGCCCAGGTGCCCAGTCAGCCGCTCCGCCTGCAGCAAACGCCCCAGCAGCCGCGAAGGCAGGGTGAGGGGCCGCCGCTGCCGCTGCGCGCCGAGCGTGTCACCCGGCCCACCCCAGCCGATGCCCGACCCGGCATCCAGCGCCCGGACGACGCGCTTCCAGCCCTCCAGCCGGAGCCCGGAACCGTGCGCGGCACCATGGGGCGGCCTCAACTCCCCAGGCGCGCCCACCAGGAACACCTGGTCCCGCAGCTGCGCGAAGCCCCGGCCCCCCGGGCCGATGACGCAGAACCCCCCCTGCACGACCCGGGGCTGATGGCGTCATTCCGGCGGGGCATCGAGCTCGCGGAGGCCCGGAGCGACGCGGACGCCGACACCGCACAGCCCCCGGACGGCGCCCTCGACGCGTCCGGACCGCCGGCCCGGCAGCCCCTTGAACCGCTGCCCGTCCGGGGAACCATCGCGACCGCCTTCCCGCTCCCTCCCGAACCGGGCCCCCTCGAAACGAACACCTTGAAGGAGTAGATGCACCATGACGACCGATATGCCGTCCGGTCAGGTCGCGGACCTCGACTGGCTGCTGAGCGGGCTGGTACAGCGTGTGCCGTACACACGCAACGCGGTCCTGCTTTCCGCCGACGGGCTGGTGAAGTCCCTCCACGGCATGGACGCGGACAGCGCCGACCACATGGCGGCGCTGGCCGCCGGCCTGTACTCCCTCGGTCGCAGCGCCGGGGCGCGCTTCGGGGACAACGGGGAGGTCCGGCAGGTGGTGGTGGAGCTCGACTCGACGTTGCTCTTCGTCTCCACCGCCGGTTCCGGCACCTGTCTGGCTGTCCTCGCCGGACGCGAGGCAGATGCCGCGGTGCTCGGATACGAGATGACGATGCTGGTCAAGAGCGTCCGGCCGTATCTGATGACTCCGGCCAGACAGGCGGCCGGGGCATCAGCCACCACGGGGCTGTGAGAGTGTCGGCCCCGCAGGACGGGCCGTTGCTCGACGACGCGGCGGGCCGGCTCATCCGTCCGTACACCGTGAGCAACGGCCGTACCCGTCCGACCGCCGTGCTCGATCTGCTCTCCCTGGTGAGGGCCACCGGCACCGATCCGCAGACGCATCTCGGCCCCGAGCACTCCGTGGCGCTCGGGCTGTGCGGCGGACCCACTTCGGTGGCCGAGATCGCCGCACATCTGCGGCTGCCCGCGGTTGTCACCAAGGTGCTCGTCTCCGATCTGGTCGACTGCGGCGCAGTCACCGCGCATCCGCCCGCCTTCCCTCACACGCCCACCGACCGATCTCTGCTGGAGGCAGTGCTCGATGGCTTACGACGACAGCTCTGACGGCTTCGGCACCTCGGACGGAGGCGACGCCCCCGGAGGCTCCGAGTGCTTCCCCGTCGCGCTCAAAGTCCTGGTGGCGGGGGGCTTCGGCGTCGGCAAGACGACGTTCGTGGGAGCCGTCAGCGAGATCGCGCCGCTGAGCACGGAGGAGCTGCTGACCCAGGTCAGTGCGGCGGTCGACAGCCTTGAGGGTATCGAGTCGAAGACCGCCACGACGGTCGCCATGGACTTCGGCCGCATCACCCTCGACGAGCAGCACGTGCTCTATCTGTTCGGCACCCCGGGCCAGGAGCGCTTCTGGTTCATGTGGGACGAGCTCTCCCAGGGCGCGCTGGGAGCGGTCGTGCTCGCCGACACCCGGCGGCTCGAGGAGTGCTTCCCCGCGGTCGACTTCTTCGAGCGGCGTGGCATCGGATTCATCGTCGCGGTCAACGAGTTCGACGGCGCTTACCGTTACGGCCCCGACGAGGTGCGGGCCGCGCTCGACCTTCCGCCCGAGGTACCGGTCGTCCTCTGCGACGCCAGGATCGCGAACTCGGGTACCGGAGCGCTGGTCACACTGGTTCAGTATCTGATCGACGCCACCTCCGCCCCCGCCCCGCTCTCCGCCTTCGGAGCCCACCCGTGAACGGACGCATCGACGGCCGGCTGCTGCCGACCCCCGTCGACCGCGACGCCCCCGTCCGCGCTCATCGGCTGCCGACGCTCGGGGAACGGGCCGGTGGATCGTTCGCCGGCTTCGACGCGTTCGCGGACAAGGTGGCCGAAATGATCGATGTGCCCTTCTCGATGGTCAACTTCATCGACGCGAACCGGCAGTTCTTCGCCGGACTGCACACACCGACCGGCACACACACCGGTTCCTACCTGGGCGTTGCGGCCGCGGGCAGCGGCCGCGGCGGGCGGTACGTGGCCCTCGATCACGGCTACTGCCCGCATGTCGTCGCACGGCGGAAGGCGCTCGCCCTGGAGGACGTCTGCGACTACCCGAGATTCGCCGGCAATCCGGTCGTCGACGACATAGGCATCCGTTCCTATCTGGGGGCGCCGCTCATCGACCCTGCGGGCATCGTGCTGGGGGCGGTCTGCGCCGTCGACACCGTGCCCCGCCCCTGGGGGCAGGCCGGTCTCGACACGATCAAGTCCTTGGCGCAGGAACTCATCGGCCACATCCACCGACGGGAGGACAACGGCAGCATCGCGCTCTGATCCGTCGCCCCACCTGTGCCTCGGACGTGCGAGCCGCCGCCCGTGCCGGGGAGCACGCTCGGACGTCTGCGCTCAGACCTCGACCGTCGTGCCGTCCAGGAAGGTCAGCGCCACCGACTGCGCATCGGCCCGAACCACCACCGATTCACGCAGTGCCTGCGGATGGACGGTGTCGCGGGAGAGCGCGACCAGCGAGACATGGATGCTCCGCCCGCCCGGATGACGGTCGCTCCGGAGATACGGGATCGCGGAGTGCGGCCCGTACGCGTTGGACTGCACGTCCCGCGCGACGCCGGCCCCTTCCACCGCCTCCTGGGACGTCCCGCCCGCCGCCGTGTCCCAGCCGTACAGGGCGACCACGGCACTGGTCAGACCGTCGGCGGTGCGCGTCAGCGCCCAGCCGGGTCCTGACGAGGAGAACGGCCGCTCGGCGTGCGCCACCGCATGACCGCCCTCCCGCACGACCGCGCCCTCCGGCGCCTCGACCCGGTGCACCCGGATCTCCCACGGGCCGTGCAGCACGCTTGTCGTCTCGATCCGGTACGCGCGGTCGTCGCCGGGCAGCCGGGCCGCGTACCAGGACGAGGCGACGCGGTCCTCACAGCGCAGCGGATGGATCCTGCGCCGCCGTGACGGGGTGCCGTCCGGAGCGAGGAGTGCCAGATGGCCGTCGACGGCGCGTGCCACGGCATGCGGCGCGGACTCGGGCGCGGTCGCTGTCGAATAGGCGAGCTTCGCGTAGTGCGGGTCCTCCTCGCCCGTGTCCGCGTCCGTGGTGTCGTCGGTGGCGGCGGGCGGGTTGTGGTCGCTGCCGTGGTTGATCAGCCGGACGATGCCGTCGTGCCGTGTGGCGTGCAGCAGCCATCCCGGTGCGGGCAGCGCGGTGTACTGGTCGGACTCCTCGATGGGGAGCGGGAGTTCCCGCTCCGTCCACACCGGGTGGTCCGCCGGGAGCAGCAGCCCGAGGAAGCCTTTGCTCGCCCAGTACGGGGAAGCGGGACCGGAGTACGGCTGGGTGCTCGGCAGGAACGTGTCGTACCAGCCGAGGGTCAGCAGCCCCCGCTCGTCCGGGACGCCGCGCTCCACGAAGTGCCGCAGGGTGCCCGACGCGAGCCGGCGTGTGAGTCCGGGTGCGAGCGGCGTGAAGTCGGCCAGCGCCCCCATCCAGACGGGTGCGAGCGCCGCGAGCCGGTACGTCAGTGAGCGCCCCTGGTGGACCGGCGCACCGTCGGAGCCGAAGAAGTGCGGATAGTCCTGCAGGAACCGGGAGAGCCGCTGTCGGTAGACCTCGGTCCTGCCGCCGTCGCCGTCCGGGCCCGCCATCCGCGACCAGAGCAGCGGATAGAGATGCATGGCCCAGCCGATGTAGTAGTCGAAGTTCCGGCCGTCCCCGTCGGTGTACCAGCCGTCCCCGACGTACCAGTCCTCGATCCTGTCCAGATTGCTCTCGATGTCGGAGCGGCTGTAGGGGGCGCCCACCGAGGCGAGGAACTGCTCGGACACCACCTGGAAGAGACGCCAGTTGTTGTCCCAGGTGCGGCCGCCGACGAAGCCGGAGAACCAGTCGACGACCCGCTCCTGGACCCGGGTGTCCAGCTTGTCCCAGATCCAGGGGCGGGTCTCATGCAGACCGACGGCGATCGAGGCGGCCTCGACCATCTGCTGCGAGCAGTCGGTGAGCCGGGGCCAGGCCTCGGCGGAGGCCGGGTCCGTGCCCGTTACCAAACCCTGCGCGTAGCGTTCGATCAGTTTCGGATCGACGTCCCCCCGGGCTCCGGCGATGCGGAAGGCGGCCATCAGGAAGGAGCGTGCGTATCCTTCGAGCCCGTCCGACACCACGCCCGACCAGCTGGCCCGGCCGGGCAGCCGGTACTGCGCGAAGCCCGGTGTGGCGTACGGGACGAGCGCGTCGAGCATGTGGTCGGCCGAGGCTTCCCAGTGCGCGCGCGTCCAGCCGGTCCGTGAGGACAGCAGCCGGTCGGTCGGGGGGAGGTGCAGGAAGGGCGGGGTCATGCGGGCGGTGCTCCTCAGTCCGTCAGTGGGTGGCGCCGGCCGGGGTGTATCGCCCGGTCGTGATGAAGTCGCTGCCGCGGTACGTGGTGGCCAGGCGCAGCCGCTCGGTCTCCGTCGAGGGGAACGCCGTCGCGCGGACTGCGGTGGTACGGGCACGGGCCGAGGCGGTCCCGGAGCCCAGTAGGGTCGCGGGGCCCGCGCACGCGAGGACGGCGAGGGCATTGCGGCGGCTGAACGGTGACGAGGCGGGGGAAGGGTGCATGCGTACTCCCGGAGGAAGGAGGGGAAGACCGGTCGCAGGTGCGTGTTCAGGAGAGGGTGGCGGTGTGCGTGTGACCGCGCGATCCGCCGACCGTGACGGTGAGGACGGGGCGGCGGCCGGGTGCGACGGACACGGTGGGGTCGGCGGCGACCACCCGGCCTACCGGGAAGGGAAGTTCCAGCGTGACCGTGGTCTGCGTGCGGCTTGGGTCGGCGACGGCGACGGAGAGGTCCTGGCCCCGGCGCTGGAGCAGGACCGAGGCGGGTCCGGACGCGGTGATCCCGGCGGCGGTGGCCGCTGCCCAGAAGTTCACCGCGGTCAGCCCCTGCCTGCGGACCTCCACGGCCTGCGCGGTGACGTCGTTGGCGACGATCCGGACCGGTCGCGCGTGCGACCAGACGGCGGTCGCGGCCGCGGACGCGCCGGGCAGCAGGACATAGGCGTAGCCCGCATCGGTGGGGGAGACACCGTGATCGACCCAGAGCGTCACATAGCGGCGGGTGACCGGGTCGGTGCTGCCGCCGGTGTCCGCACCGGTGTTGATCGCCCGCCAGGTCCCGGTCCGCTCCTCACGCAGCGCCTGAAGGGCAGTGGGGTCGGGGAAGACATAGCCGCCGACGCCGTCGATATGCGCCCACCGGGCATCGCCGAACTCTTCCGTCCAGCCCTGCTCCGCCGGCCGACGTGCGCCGTCGACCGTCAGCCACTGCGTGCCGTCCGAGCTGAGATTGCGGTTCTCGACGACCGTCTCGATCGTGCGCCCGTCGCTCGCGGTGATACCCGCGCCGAGCGCGATCACCGCATTGTCGAGCAGGAACCAGGATTTCCTGGCCCGCAGGGTGCTGCCCGCGGGTCCGACGAGCTCCATCGCCGAAGCACCGTAACGGCCGTGGAGCACCGCTCCGCCGGCGACGGCGTTCGTCGGCCGGTAGGTGGAGGTGCCGGCGCCGGTGCCGAGATCGGTCCGCTGCCTGGTGTCGACCGTGGTGCCGGGCAGACGGTACGGGTCGACGGTCGGCCAGAAGCCGTTGCTGAACTGTCCCAGGTCGTCGCCGTCGTACAGATACGTCATGCCGTCGCCGGTGTACCAGCCGTGCAGATTCTCGCCGTTGCCGGCCTCGTAGGCCGAGATCCGCTTCGACGACAACGACAGTGCGCAGGCCCAGCGGGGCTGCCGGTGCACCACCCGGTCCATGTCGGCGAAGACGAAGTGACCGGTCGTGCGCGCCCCGGCGGGGATGCTCCGGTTAGCCAGCACGGCCTTGGCGAGGGCCAGTTGGGGAAGGGTGGCGAGAGCCGTGAACGGGGTGGTGCGGTTGCGGGTCAGCCAGCCCTTGGCCAGCGCGCGCCAGCGGTCCGCGTACGCGGCGGGTGCGCCGGTCGCCAGGAGCAGGATCGCCGCGACGGTCGCCGCACCGTCCCGGTGGTCACCGGCGCGCTCCCGGGAGATCGCCCGGCCGCGTACCGCGTCCATCATCAGCCCGTCGAAGACCACCGGCGAGAAGGTCCGCTCGACTGCCTCGTACATCACGGAGACCTGCGGGTCGGCGACCGCCCACTCGGAGTCCGCGAGCAGGGACAGCAGATAGGCGGCTCCGCCGAGCAGAACCGTGCCGTACGTGCCCGTGTACGCGACCACGTCGTGCTGGACGAACGATCCGTCCTCGTAGAAGCCGTCTCCCGAACCCGTGTACCGGAAGAGGCTGTTGCGTCCGGAGTCACGCACGTCGGAGAGCGCGTCACGGGCCGATGCCAGCTTGGCCGCGTCCTGGCCCAGCAACCCGCGCAGCGCGACGATGACGGCCTTGTCGGTGCGGTTGGCTCCGGTCTCGGCGAGCGTGGGGGAGTTGGTGCGACGGTCCGCGTTCGGGCAGAACCGGTCGACCACTGCCAGATAGTCCGCCAGATCGGTGGCGGGCAGACGCCCGCGCAGCAGGACGGAGCAGTCCATCAAAGCCCGCGGGGCGCCGATCTCCCAGAACCACCAGTTGCCGGTCTCGCGCTTGGCCGGGTTGTAGGCGGTGTCGTACGTGAAGCGCAGCGCGGCGACGAGGGCGTCCGCCGCCTCCTCGCTGCCGGCCAGTGAGGTGCCGGGGGTGGCCCAGGCGGTCGCGAGCGTACGGAGTCGGGTGTAGCTCTGGCCGAAGTTGCCGGGCTCGGTGACCGGGGAGAGGTCCGGCCAGAGTGCGGTCCGTCCGGCGCTGCGGTCCAGGGTCTCCCAGAGCCCCTTCGCCGTGGTGTCCAGGATGGCGACCGCGGCGGCGACGTCGGGGTCGGACGGGTCGAACGCGCCGCCGGTCAGGAGGGTTTCGGCACGCTGGAGGAGCGCGTCGAAACCCACGGTCCCGGCGCTCTCGCCGGCCGCCACGGGCTGCGCCTGTGCGACGCCGGCCGTGGCGACGAGTGTCGTGGCGGAGGTGGCCGCGACGGCCGCGGTGGCGCCCGTCGCGGCGAGCAGGGTGCGCCTGCTGAGGTTCATGGGTGTCTCCTTTCGCCTGTGGTCAGTCCGTGAGCGTGCTCGGGTCGACGGGCGGCTTCGGCAGGTTCAGCGCGGCCAGTTCCGCCGTGCCGACGGCGTCGATCGGGAACACCCAGGTGTTCACGAAGAAGTCCGTGAGGTCGTAGCCGGAGACCCGGCTGGAATATGTGGCGAGCGCCCGGTAGCGCTTGTCGGTCTCCGTGTAGTCCGACTGCGGGTTCTCCTCGCGCACCAGCTTGTGCAGGCGCGGCCAGAAGTCGTCACCGAAGGCGAGCTCCAGCTGGCGCAGCGGGACGAGCTTCTCGTACGCGCTGAAGGACTTCTCGTACGTCAGCCCCGCCGTGCCGAACTTGAGCTGGGCGGACCGGAAATAGGTGAGCCCGGTCTTCGGATCGACCGTGAGGAGGTTGGAGGGCTGCTTCAGGGTGCGCTGCGCGGCGAGCGAGTAGATGTTGACCGTGACCTCGGTCAGACCGCCCGGCTTGTACGCCATCTGCTGGTGCAGATGGCCGAGTTCGTGGTACAGACCCCAGCCGCGGGTCCGCAGCCCCTCCACCGTGGTGGCCCGGTCGAGATAGGCGCGGGGGAAGCCGTTGTAGCCGTGCGTGGCGTACGCGCCGACACCGCTCGGCACTTTGCTGACCTCGGTGAAGTGGTACGGCCCCGCCTTGCGCCGGTGCACCGGCTTCGAACCGTCGAGACCGCTGATCCGGGCGTGCGAGTCGATGATCGTCTCGACCAGTTCGAGCAGCGCCGCATGGTCCTCGCCGCGGTACAGGAGCGCGCCGTCACGGGTGAGGGTCATGATGGTGTGCGGGGCGTGGAGTTCGACGTACGGCGAGGTGGTCAGCGTGTCGAGCTGGTGCTGGAAGTCGGCCTCGGAGGTGCTGCCCAGCGTGAAGACCGGCATCGGGACTGCGCCGGAGCGGAACACCACACCGGCCCGCTCGCCGTTCCCCGTCAGGGTCAGATAGACGGGGCCGCCGTGCGGGTCGGTCACGGTGTTCGCTCCCGCCGTCAGCGGGTAGCTGCGGGGCTCGGTGATCTCGCCGTAGTAGTCCCACGCGCCGATCCAGAGCGTGGGTACCAGGCCGTCGTTCGGCTGGACGGTGAACGAGAGCGGGGTGGCGGCCGGCACGTACAGGCCGGTGGGCTGGAACTCGGAGCCGCGCAGGGCCTGTCCGAGCCGCAGCCGCTCCACCTCGGCGGCGGGCCGCGCGGTCATGCTCACCTTGACGGGCTGTGCGGTGTCCGCGGCAGCGGTACCGGCTGCCCGGGCGGAGGGGGCGGTGGCGCCGAGCGTGACTGCCGCTCCGACGCCTGCCGCGGCGGCGAGAACCGAACGGCGGCTGACGGGGGAGGCGGCGGCCGACGGCGTGACGGCGGAGAAAGAGGACTGACGCATGCGGAACTCTCCCTGCAGAAACAATTGATGCGCGGAAGCGTGCGGAACAGGTGAAGCTCGCCGTCAGCATGTAAGCGGTTGCTATCGAGCCGCAAGGGGAGTCGGGAAGTTACTGTTATTTACTATGGTCAACTACGGGCAGTGGTGCAGTAACCGGTCACATCCGGATGGCCCGACTGGACCGGGGCGCGACGGAATCGCGTACCACGATGTGCGTGCCGAGCCGCAGTGCGCCCGTGGTCGGCTCGCGCCAGTCGTCCTCGTCCCCACCGCCGACGGCCAGCCGCACGGCCTGCCGCCCCATCTCCTCCAGTGGCACATGAACGGTCGTCAGCCGCGGCCGCAGCTCCTGGGCGACCGGAATGTCGTCGTACCCCACCAGGGAGATGTCCTCGGGCACCCGCACCCCGGCCTCCTCCAGCGCCTGGGCCGCGCCCGCCGCCACGATGTCGTTGGCGGCGAAGACGGCGGTGAAGTCCAGCCCGTCCCGCAGCAGTTCCGCCATCCGCCGGTAGCCGAAGTTCCGGCTGAAGGTGCCGGGCTGGGCCAGCTCCGGGTCCGGTGTCACCCCGCGCAGCTCCAGGGCCCGCCGGTGTCCGGCCAGCCGGTCGCGGGTGGTGGAGAGCTTCGGCGGGCCGCCCAGGTAGAGGATCCTTTCGTGCCCCTGCATCAGCAGATGGTCGGTGATGGCGAAGGCGCCGCCCTCGTTGTCGTACTCGACCGCGGCCGTCGGTGCCTGCTCCCCCAGTGGCGGCCTGCCGCACAGCACGAGCTTCGATCCGCCGGCGTCCAGCTCGCGGGCCCGGCGGGCCAGCTCCGAGGTGTAGCCGTGGTCGGCGACGCTGCCGCCGACCACGATCACCGCGTCGGCCCTGCGCTCGTGCATCAACTCGACGAAGGCCAGCTCGCGCTGGGGGTCGCCCTGGGCGCAGCACACCAGGCAGAGCCGCCCGCCGAGCGCGGCCTCCCGCTCGACGCCTCGGGCGATGTATGCGTAGAACGGGTCGATGAGCTCGTTGACGATGATGCCGACGGTGCGGCCGGAGGCGCCGGCAAGGGCGCGGGCGTGCGCGTTCACGACATAGCCGAGCTCGCGCATCGCGGCCTCGACCCGCTCCCTGGTGGCTTCCGCGACCGGGTAGTTGCGGTTCATGACGCGCGAGACCGTGGCGGTCGAGACGCCCGCCCGCCGGGCCACATCCGTGACGGTCGCCCTGCGCGGTCCGTCCGCGGCCGTGCTCTGCCGGCGCATCCGGCTCACCCCCTGGTGACTGTTGTGTGACGCCGAGCCTAGAGCCTGGGCGCGGGTGGGGTTCACGCGATCCTCCCCAGGTCGGCCCGGTGGACCGGATGGGCGAACGGCGCGCCCTGCGCGTACCGCACCAGCTCGTCGACGGCGAGCGCCCCGAGCCGCCCCACCTCATTGCCCTGCGCGCCCGCCAGGTGCGGGGTGAGGAAGACGTTCGGCAGGTCCCACAGGGGGTGACCGTCCGGCAGGGGCTCGGGGAATGTGACGTCCAGAACCGCGTCCAGCCGCCCGCTGACCAGGTGCTCGGTCAGCGCCTCGGTGTCCACGAGGGGGCCGCGCGCGGTGTTGACGAGCAGGGTGCCGGGGCGCATCAGGCCGATCCTGCGCGCGTCGAGCAGCCCACGGGTCTCAGGTGTGTCGGGCGCGTGCACGGTGACGACATCGCTGGTCGCCACCAGGGTGTCCAGATCGGTCGGGGTGACCCCGAGCCGTACGGCCTCGTCGGCGTCGACGTACGGATCGTAGAGCAGCACCTCGGCATCGAGGATCCTGAGCAGTTCGATGACCCGGCGGCCGATCCGGGACGCGCCGACGACGCCGATGGTCAGTCCGTGCGTACCGAGCCAGTGCTGCCGGTCGAGGTCGGCGCCGGTGCGGTGGGTCCGTCGGGTGCGGAAGAGTTCGGCCAGCGGGAACACCCGTTTCGCGCCCATGATGATCGCCGCCAGGGTGTACTCCGCGACTGGTACGGCGTTGGCCGCCGCGGCCGAGGAGACGACGATCCCGCGGTCGAACGCCGTCGGCGACAGAAAGGTCTTCACCGTGCCGGCCGCGTGGATCACCGCACGGAGCTGTGGGGCCCGGTCCAGCAGGGCGGCGTCGACGGGCGGGCAGCCCCAGCCGGTGAGCAGGACCTCGGCCGAGGCCAGCGCCGCGGCGGCCTCCCGCGCGACGAAATCTCTGACCGCGGACGGGACGAGGAGATCTGCGGACTCCTCCAGCCGGGTCCGTACGGGCGGTGGGAAGACGTCGTCGAGCAGTCCGGGGCTCATGACCAGGACCGTGCGCGGCCGCCTCGGGGGCAGTTCCGCAGCGTCGGTACCGGAATGAGCCGGTGCCTCTTCGGTGGTTCGCACCCTGCCTCCGGACAGTAAGCGTGTTCTATGGAATGACCGGCACGCTAGGTACCCCGAGGCCCGACCGTCAAGCATGACCCTCGGTCAACTAACCCGTTTCGTGGTTAATTTGCTGGTTCATCCCCCAGGATTTGACCGTGAGAGTCCCGCGTAACGGAGCCGATTCTCCAGATCTCTTGACGCTGGGGTTAACCGCTTACTAACTTGCGGCCGCAGAAGGCTCACCACGCGCCAACCGGCCGAACAGGACGCACCATGGCTGAAACAGCACCCCCACTGCCTCGGGAAAAGCGGTCAAAACGGCAACAGAGGACTGCAACGTCGTCGTCTTCGTCGACCCGGACCGTTCTCCCGCAGAGCAGGCTGACCGTCTGGCAGCGGATCAAGCGGGACCGGGTGATGCTGCTGCTGACCCTGCCGGGCCTGCTGTACTTCATCGTCTTCCACTACGTTCCGCTGCTCGGCTATGTCGTGGCGTTCCAGGACTACCAGCCGTACCTCGGCTACATGCACAGCGCCTGGGTGGGCTTCGCCAACTTCACCGCCGCGTTCGGTGAGCCGGCCTTCTGGTCCGCGACCTTCAACACCCTGGAGATCGCCCTCATCCAGCTGGTGTTCTTCTTCCCGATCCCGGTGGCCCTCGCCCTGCTGCTCAACAGCATCGTCAGCGAACGGATCCGGCGCTTCGTGCAGAGCGTCGTCTACCTGCCGCACTTCATCGGCTGGGTCATCATCGTCTCGATCTTCCAGCAGATCCTGGGCGGCGCCGGGCTGTTGCCCGATGTCCTCGGGGGGATGGGGCTGCCCCGCTACGACATGATGAGCGACCCCGACGCCTTCCCCTGGCTGCTGACCCTCCAGGTGGCCTGGAAGGACGCCGGCTGGGGCACGATCATCATCCTCGCGGCGCTGCTCGGCATCGACAGGGGCCAGTACGAGGCCGCCGCGATCGACGGCGCCGGTCCCAGGCGCCGCCTGTGGCACGTCACTCTTCCCGGCATCGCACCGGTCCTGATCCTCCTGCTGATACTCAACCTCGGGCAGATCCTCTCCGTCGGCTTCGAGCAGATCCTGCTCCAGCGCGACGCGGTCGGCCCGGACGCCGGTGAGGTCCTCGACACATACGTCTACTACCACGGCATCAAGGACAACGACTGGGGCGTCGCCGCCGCCGTCGGACTCGTCAAGGCGGTCATCGGCACCGCACTCGTTCTGGGCGCGAACAAGTTCGCCCACCGCCTCGGCCACGAAGGGGTGTACCGCGGTGCTGACCGTTGAGAAGCCGCCCGCCACGTCCGTACCCACCACGGCGCCGGCGAAGAAGACTGCCCGGAGCAAGAAGCAGTCCGACGGCCGTCCGCCGTGGATGGAGAAGCCGACCCGCGTCGGGCAGGCCGCCAAGGGTCTCGCCATCGTGGTCGTGGTCGCCGCCGTCGCCTATCCGCTGCTCGGCGTCATCGGCACGAGCTTCGCCTCGCAGATCGACATCATCCGCAGTTCCGGACTGGTCCTGTGGCCCGACCACCCCACCCTGGACGCCTACCGCACCATCTTCACCGGCGGAGTCGTCACCCGGGCGCTCGTGGTCAGCCTCGGCATCACGGTGTTCGGCACCCTCGCCAGCCTGCTCGTCACCGTCGGCATGGCGTACGGTCTCTCCCGCCGCGATGTCACCGGATCCCGTTTCATCCTGATGACCGCCCTGTTCACCATGCTCTTCAACGCGGGCATCATCCCCAATTTCCTGCTGGTCAAAGGACTTGGGCTGTACGACACGTACGCGGCGCTCGTCATGCCCACCCTGGTCAGCGCCTTCAACCTGGTCGTCCTGCGGTCCTTCTTCATGAACCTGCCCGAAGAGCTGTACGACGCGGCGAAGGTCGACGGGGCCGGAGACTTCCGCGTCCTCGTACGGATCGTCCTGCCGCTCTCCAAGGCCGTCCTCGCCGTGATCAGCCTCTTCTACGCGGTGACGTACTGGAACGCCTTCTTCAACTCGCTCCTGTACCTGGGCGATTCCGACAAGTGGCCGCTGCCCATGGTGCTGCGCACCTATGTCCTCCAGGGCCAGAGCCTGAACGCCGCCTCGGCCGGCGAGGTGCTCGCACCGCAGCAGGCCGTACAGATGGCGGTTCTGGTGATCGCCGTCGTACCGATCCTCTGTGTCTACCCGTTCCTCCAGCGCTACTTCACCAAGGGCGTGCTCACAGGCGCCATCAAGGGCTGAGCGCAGCCACCGCCCCCCACTCCTTCCTTCCCCTATCCCAAGGAGATTCAGGTGTCGAGCTCCACCCCCATCAACCGCAGATCACTTTTCCGCATGGGCGCGGGCGTCGGTCTGGGACTGGCCGCCGCCCCGCTGCTCGCAGCCTGCGGCGACGGCGGCACGACCGCGAAGGCGGAGGCCAAGAGCGCCTCACTGCTCCCCGACACCGCGGTCCGCAACATCGGCCTCAAGCCCGACCTGGCGGGCACCGCCGCCGGTGTTCCGCAGGGCTACTTCAGTTACCCGGCCAAGCCGCTGCGGGCCACGAAGGGCACCCCGCTCAAGGGCGCCAAGCCGATCAGCGCGACGATGGAGACCTTCTCCCCGCCGCCGCCCGCCCGCGGCAAGAACGCCGCCTGGCAGGAGATCGAGAAGCTCCTCGGCGGCCAGGTGAACATCACCGCCGTCCCCGCCGACGACTACGGCACCAAGTTCTCCACCATGGTCGCGAGCGACAGCCTGCCGGATCTCTTCATGTATCCCGAGGTCGGGGGCGTCGACAACAAGGCGCCCTTCCTCCAGGCCAAGTGCGCCGACCTGACTCCGTACCTCGCCGGGGACAAGATCAAGGACTACCCGAACCTGGCAGCGATCCCGATGGGCGCCTGGCAGGCCGCCATCTTCGGCGGGAAGCTGTACGGCATCCCGATCGCGCGCACAGGCACAGGCGGCGCCGGCTTCTACCGCCACGACCTCTTCGAAGAGGTCGGCGTAACCGACCTCGCCCAGATCTCGGAGCTCGACAGGTTCGTCGAGGTCTGCAAGGAGCTGACCCGGCCCAAGAAGGACCAGTACGCGATCATCGCGGGCGCCACCACCATGCTCGCGATGTCCGCGGGCGCGCCCTACTACTGGCGGCTCGACGCCAAGACCGGCAAGTTCACCACCGACCTGGAGACCCCGGAGTACCGCAAGGCCGTGGAGACCGCGCGCGAGCTGTACAAGGCGGGCTGCTTCTATCCGGGAACCCTGCAGATGTCCGGGGCGCAGAAGGCCCAGTACACGGACATGTTCAAGAACGGCAAGGGCGCCTACGTCTACGACGGCATGCCCACCTACCTGGCACCCGGCGTCGGCTACATCGCCTCCATGAAGGCGATCGACAAGAAGTACGACCCTCGCCCGTTCGTCCCGTTCGGCAAGGACGCCATCGCCTGGATGGACAACGTCGAGCTGCAGAACACCCACATCAAGAAGGCGTCCGGAGACCGGGTCAAGGAGATCCTGGCACTCGCCGACTTCGCCGCGTCTCCCTTCGGCAGCGAGGAGTACACGCTCATCAACTACGGCGTCGAGGGCAAGGACTTCACGCGGGACGCCAAGGGCAACCCGGCCCTCACCAAGCAGGGCACCCAGGACGTCACCGTGCCGTGGAAGTTCATGGCCTCCGCCGTCCCCGCCATCTTCAGCGCCGACTCGGAACAGGGCGTGCGCCACGTCCACGACGCCTTCACCAAGATGATTCCGATCATGGAGCAGGACCCGACGCTGCAATACTCCTCGCCCACCTGGGACTCGAAGGGATCCGGCAGCCTCTACACGTTCAAGCAGGACGCGCTCAAGGACATCATCGCGGGCCGGAAGCCCATGTCCGCCTACGACCAGCTCGTCAAGGACTACCTGGCCAAGGGCGGCGAGCAGGCCCGCGGCGAGTTCGAGGACGCCTTCCAGGAGGGGAAGAAGTGACGACGCGACGCTCGGCCCTCAGACTCGGCGGCGCGGCGGTGGCAGCGGCCGTCGCGGTACCCGCACTCGGCTCGACCGCCATCGCACAGCCGCACGGCTTCGACCCGAAGCCCGGCTCCGACGGCGTCGGCGACCCGCTCTTCCCGACCCTCGGCAACGGCGGCTACCAGGTCGTCCACTACGACCTGACCTTCGACTTCACCCCGGTGACGTACGACTTCACCGCCGTCGTGAAGATCAATGCCAGGGCGACCCAGGACCTGTCCGCGTTCAACCTGGACACCGACGGGCACACCATCGACTCCGTCACCGTCGCCGGGCGCACCGCGACCTGGGCGCTGTCGGCCGGCAAGAGCGGCCAGGAGCTCACCGTCACCCCCGCCCAAGCGTTGCACGACGGGCAGCCGTTCACCGTCGAGATCCGCTACCACGGCAACGGCAAGGCACCCCGACTGGGCCTCACCGGCTGGAAGTTCGGCACCGACGGCGGTTTCGCCTCGGCCGCCCAGTCCTCCCGCGCCGACACGTTCCTGCCCTGCAACGACACCCCGTCCGACAAGGCCACCTGGACCTTCCACATCAGCGCGCCGCAGGGCTATGTCGCGACCGCCAACGGCGAACTGCTCGACAGGACCCCGCGCGCCGACGGCTCCACCGTGTGGCACTTCGCCCTGCGCGAGCGGATGGCGACCGAACTCATCGGCATCGCCGTCGTCAAGGGCACCTATCTGTACGGCACCAGCCACCGCGGACTGCCGCTGCGGCACATCGTCCCGCAGGGACAGGAAGAGAAGTACGGCCCGATCGTCGCCCGTACCGCCGACCATCTGGCCTGGCTGGAGGAGAAGTTCGGCCGCTACCCGTTCTCCGTGTACGGCCTCCACATCTACGACGGCTACACCGACGCCCTGGAGAACCAGACCCTCTCCCTCTTCTCCACCAACTGGTTCAAGCTCAACGCCAACGGCCAGCCCGGCTACGAGACCACCATGGTCCACGAGCTCACCCACCAGTGGTTCGGCGACTCCGTCACCCCGAACGACTGGCAGCAGGCGTGGCTCAACGAGGGCCCCGCCGTGTACTACGCCGGGCTGTACGGCGAGGAGCGCGGCTGGTCGGTCTCCGCGGACAAGATGAAGGCCACGTACGAGAAACTCGACGCGGTCCGCGCCGCCGACGGCCCGCCCGGACGGCCCAAGGCGCTCGGCGGCACCAACATCTACGACGGCGGCGCGCTCGTCCTGTACGCCCTCGGTCTCCAGATCGGGCAGCAGAAGTTCGACCAGGTCATGCGGGAGTGGGTCAAGCGGTTCAAGGACTCCACCTACACCAGCGAGGAGTTCATCGCCCACACCGTCAAGATCACCGGCGACGCATCCCTCGACCCGTTCCTGCGCGACTGGCTCTTCGGAGCCGTGAACCCGCCCATGCCCGGACACCCCGACTGGAAGGCCGCCGCATGAACCGCCCGATGAACGTCATCCGGGGAACCGCCGCAGCCATCACCGCCGCGGTTCTCGCCGCCCTGGTCGCCGCCCCGATTGCCCAGGCCGCACCAGGTGCCCGCACCCTGTACGCGGCACCCGACGGGCACGGCACCTCGTGCACCGTCGCCCGCCCGTGTTCCCCGGAAGGCGCCCGCGACCAGGCGCGCACCGAGACCGGCCGCGACATCCGCGTCCTCCTCAAGGGCGGCACGTACCACCTCGACGCCCCCCTGCGGCTGGGCGCCGACGACTCCGGCACGGACGGACACACCGTCACCTGGACCGCGGCGCCCGACGCGCGCCCCATCCTGTCCGGCGGCCGCACCCTCACCGGATGGACGCAGAACACCGACGGCACCTGGACCGCCGAGGTCCCGGCCGGCGTCACCCCGCGTCAGCTCTTCGTCGACGGCAGGCGTGCCACCCGCGCCCGGGGCGAGGCCTGCGCGGCGAGCGTCTGCGACGCCACGAAGACCGGCATGACAGGTGCGAAGGCCACCGGCATCGCCGACTGGCAGCGCCCCACGGACGCCGAGGCCGTCATCCGGGTCCGCTGGCGCAACTACCACTGCCGGATCGCGGGCGTCAGCGGCGACCTGCTCACCTTCGCCCAGCCCTGCTGGACGAACTCCGCGAGCGGTACCAACCGCACCGGACCCGCCTGGGACACCACGACGGTCGACTCCACTCGTTACAGCGGTGTCGCCTTCTTCGAGAACGCCCCCGAACTCCTCGACCAGCCGGGCGAGTTCGTCTGGAACTCGGAGGCCCGCAGCGTCACCTACCTGCCGCGCAAGGGCGAGGACATGCACCGCGCGCAGGCCATCACTCCGCACACCGAACAGCTGATCGTCGTCGACGGCGCCCACGACGTCACCGTCAGCGGGATCGGCTTCGCGTACGCGGCGTACCGCCAGCCCGGCACCGACGAGGGCTACGCGGGCATGCAGGCCGGTCTCACCCTGACCGGAGCCACCGGCCCCGCCGACCATGCGGGCCGCTTCTACACCAAGCCGTCCGCCGCGGTCACCGTCCGCGCCGGACAGCACATCTCCATCGAGAACGCGCGGTTCAGCCACCTCGGCGGGGCGGGCGCGACGCTCGAAGCGGGCACCAAGGACAGCTCCCTGACCCGCTCGACGTTCACCGACCTGTCCTCGGGCGCGGTGTACGTGGGTGACACCGAGCCGATGCCCTCGGCGGCCCTCGCGGGGGAGCGGAACACGATCGCGTACAACACCATCACCCGCTCCGGAGTCGAGTACACCGACTCGGTCGGCATCTGGGCCGGTTACGAGGCCGAGCTGACCGTCGACCACAACAGCATCGACCACCTCCCGTACTCCGGGATCTCGGTCGGCTGGGGCTGGAACCAGCCCGAGTCGCGGAAGTCCGTGCTGCGAGACAACAAGGTGACGAACAACCGGATCACCGACGTCATGGAGGTCGCCCACCAGCAGCACGACGGCGGGGCGATCTACACCCAGGGCGCCCAGCCCGGCACCGTCGTCTCCGGCAACTACATCAACCGCTCCGCCTTCGGCAACACCGAGCGCGACGGCAACGGCATCTACCTCGACGAGCAGTCCTCGTACATCACCGTCGAGAACAACGTCATCACCCGCATCGGCTACAAGTGGGTCTCCAACTGGGCGGACTACGGCATCCAGAACACCGCCCGCGGCAACTGGACCGACACCGCGGCGCCCGCGCTCGGTGGTACGGGGTCCGTCATGACGGACAACGCGACCGGCCTGGACCGGCTGCCGGCCGAAGCCCTCGCCGTAGCCGCACGGGCCGGCGCCCATGGCGGCCCCGTCGAACAGCTCCGCGCCGACCTGGCACGCACGGGCACCGCAACCCAGTCCTCGACCGAGGGCACCGCGGGTGCGGCACTCGCCCTCGACGCCGACACCACCACGGACACCCGGACGCTGTCCGAGGCGGGTGCCTGGTGGCAGGTCGACCTGGGCGCGGCGAAGCATGTCCGCCAGATCGAGATCTGGAACAACTCGTCGTCCACGACAGCGGACTTCGACGTCATCACGGACGACGGCACGGTCCACGTCAGTGGCAGGGCGCTGCGTCCGACGGTGCTGAACGTGGACAGCCGGACCCGCACGGTGAAGATCGCCCTGCCGGGAACGGGCCGCGTGGCCCTGTCCCAGGTCCTGATCCACCCGTAGGTCGAGTCCCGCCGAGGGTGATCCACCCGTGCCGGACGGGCTGCGCGCAGCCCGTCCGGCACCTTCGTGCCCGTAGTCCTGCCGTGCTCATGGCGGACGGGGCCGTCCTCGATCGCCGGACGGGCCGGGGCTGGCGCTCTCCGCAGCGCGGCGCGCGGAGGTTCAAGTCCACCCGGCACGATCAAGCCCGTCCGCCCATCGAGGACAGAGCGGCCCCGGTCACCGCACCCCACCCCCCGGCGCCCCTGTACTGTCCCGCAACACCACCTCACCCTCCACCCGCACCACCCGGGCCCGCCTCGCCGCCCCCAGCTCCCGCAGCGCCAGCGCGATCGCGTTCTCGCCCATCTGAGTCAGGGGCAGTGCCACCGTCGTGAGGGGCGGCGACAACTCCCGTACCAGCGGAATGTCGTCGAACCCGGCCAGCGACACATCCTCCGGCACCCTCAACCCCGCCCTTCGCAGCGCTGCCAACGCCCCGACCGCCATCACATCGGTGACCGCGAAGACACATGTCGGCCGTGCCCGGGACGGCGCCCGCGCCGCGGAAAGCAGCAGCCGCCGCGCCGCCTCGTACCCACCGTCACGGGTGAACGCCCCCGCCACCACCTGGTCGAGCCCGATGCCCGCCTCGGCGAGCCCTTCCCGGAACCCCGCCAACCGGTCGGAGACCGTCGTCAGCTCGGGCGGCCCGCTGAGCACCGCGAACCTCCGATGCCCCAGCCCCACCAGCGTCCGGGCCAGTGCGGCCGCCCCCGTCCGGTTCTCCGGCTGTACGGTGTCCACCCGCAGGCTGCGGTGCCGGCTGACGACTGCCACCCGCCCGCCGGCCCTGACGTACGGCTCCAGCTCGGCATCCATCGCTCGCTCCCACGCACGGTCCTGGAAGCCCGAGCCGATCAGCAGGATCGCCCGCGCGCGCTGGGCCCGCAGCATGGAGACGTAACTGATCTCCCGCGCCGGCTCCCGGAACGTGGAGGCCAGCATGACGAGCAGCCCCCGTTCCGCTGCCGCCCGCATCACACCGCTGGAGATCGCGGCGAAGTAGGGGTCGCTGACGTCATGACAGATGAGGCCCACCGTACGGTTGTTGGCGGCACTGGCGAGAGCCTGCGCATGCGCGTTGGGGATGTAGCCGAGTCGGTCCGCCGCCGCGTGCACCCGCTGCCGCAGATGGTCGCGGACCGTGGCCGTACCGTTGAGCGCCCGCGAGGCGGTGGCCGGTGAGACCCCGGCCTCCCGGGCCACGGCGTCGAGCGTCACATGGGCCGTGGCCGCGACGGTGCGGCGCGCTCCTGGACGGTCCGGCGTCGCCCGTCCCTGGTTCACGCGTTCACTCAACTCGACCCCCAAGGGCGCGGTGGCGGCAGGCTCCCGAAACTTCAGGACGACCTATTGACCGTGCGTGCAGGCAGTCATTAGCGTGGCGGCATCTTACCAGAAAGCGCTTTCTGAAAGCGCCTTCTCCGTCATTGCAGGATCGCACAGCTCTCAACAACTGCCCCCCGAAGTGCAGGGAGTTCACCGTGAGTCAGGGCGCGTTGACCAGAAGTCCCGCCGACGTGGCGGGTGTGGCCCGGCGGGCCGGGCCGTCGACGGGGGAGCGACTGGCGCGGGCGGCCGAGCAGAGCTGGCGCCCCGTCGCCCTGCTGCTGGTCTGCTTCGTCGTCTGGTGGGTGATCTCGGCAGCCGAGCTGGTCGAGCCGTATCTCGTGCCGTCGCCCGGTGCGACGCTCGATGTCCTCACGGGGAAGACGAGTTATCTCTGGCAGCACAGCTGGGTGACCACGTACGAGACGCTGCTCGGTTTCGTGATCGCCGTGGCCGTCGGCGTGCTGGCGGCCGTGGTCATGGTGTACTCCTCGACCGTCGAGCGCACGCTCTACCCCGTTCTGCTGTTCGCCCAGGTCGTACCGAAGATCGCGATCGCGCCGCTGTTCGTGGTCTGGCTCGGCTTCGGCATCGCGCCGAAAATCCTCATCGCCGTTCTGATCGCCTTCTTCCCGGTGGTGATCTCCATGGTCACAGGACTCAAAGCGGTCGACCCGGAGATGCTCCAGCTGTCGGCGACGATGGGTGCCAAGCCCTGGCAGACCTTCCTCAAGATCCGTTTCCCGGCCTCCCTTCCGCATCTCTTCTCCGGCCTCAAGGTCGCGGTCACCCTGGCCGTGACCGGCGCCGTCGTCGGCGAGTTCGTGGGCGCCAACGAGGGGCTGGGCTATGTGATCCTGCAGGCCAACGGCAACCTCGACACCCCGATGCTCTTCGCCGGGCTGCTGGTGATGTCCCTGATCGGCGTCGTCCTCTTCGTTGCCGTCGAGATCGCCGAGCGGCTCCTGCTCCCCTGGCACGCCAGCCGTCGCGACGCGCCGGCCACCACCTCGTACTGAACGCCACCCCGTCCCGTACCGAGCACCACCCATTGATTGCTGTCACGGACCCCGTTGCGAGAAGGGCCAGCCCATGCACGCGCGCAGACTCCTGATCGGTGTCGTACCTCTCCTCCTGCTGGCCACGGCCTGCGGCGGGAACGACGCGTCGACCTCCACCAATGACTCGGGCAAGAAGCTGGACAAGGTCACGCTGACGCTCAACTGGTATCCGTACGGCGAACACGCGCCCTTCTACTACGGCAAGCAGCAGAAGATCTTCGAGAAGCACGGCATCGACCTGACGATCCAGGCCGGCCAGGGTTCGCAGAAGACGGTGCAGGCGACCGCCGCTGGGCAGACCGACTTCGGCTGGGCCGACACCCCGGCGCTGCTGGCCGCGGTCGACCAGGGGGTGCAGGTCAAGAGCCTCGGCGTCTTCCTGCAGACCACCCCCGCGTCCGTGCAGTCCTTCGACGCCAAGGGCATCGGGTCACCCGCCGATCTGAAGGGGAGGACGATCGCCGGGACGGCCGGTGACGCGCTCTCCAAGACGTTCCCGATCTTCCTGAAGAAGAACAACATCGACCAGTCGGACGTGAAGGTCCAGAACACGGACCCGGCGGGCAAGATCGCCGCGGTGATCTCCGGGAAGACCGACGGACTGCTCGGCTACGCCAGCGACCAGGGCCCGACCATGCAGGAGAAGGCCAAGAAGCCCGTCTCGTATCTGCGCTTCTCCGAGCACGGGCTGAACTTCTACTCCAACGGTCTGCTTGCCGGGCAGAAGCTTCTCGCCTCCAGATCCGAGCTGGCGGGGCGCATGGTGCAGGCGGTCAGCGAGGCATGGTCCGCCGCGGAGAAGGCGCCCGGGCCCGCGGTCGCGGCCATGGACGGGGCGTCGGAGCAGCTGCCGCCGAAGACCGTGCTGGCGGAGCAGTTCAGGACGACGCTCACGCTGCTGCACACCACGTCGACCGAGGGCAAGGCGCCCGGGGTCAACGACGAGGCGGACTGGCAGCAGACCATTGATGTCTTCGCCGAGGCCGGAATGGTCAGCAAGCCCAAGTCCGTCGCGGAGTACTGGGACGCGAAGACGGCGCTGAAGGGATGACGATGCCGAAGCAGGACGCGAAGCCTCGGGACCCGCTCGGTGCGAGCACCTGTCGCGCCGTCACCCCGGCCGTCGGCGTGTCGGACGTCTCGGTCCGGTTCCGCGGCAAGAACCGTGATGTCACCGCGCTGCGCGAGGTCTCGCTCGACGTGGCGCCGGGCGAGTTCATCGCCCTGGTCGGACCGTCCGGATGCGGCAAATCGACGCTGCTGAAGCTGGTCGCCGGACTGCTGAAGCCGTCCTCGGGCGAGGTCCGGCTCGGCGGAGAACGGGTCAAGGGCCCACGACACGACATCGGTTACGTGTTCCAGCGTGCCGCCCTTCTGGAGTGGCGTTCGGCGCGCCGCAACATCCTGCTGCAGGCGGAGATCCGGAAGATGCCCGCGGCCAGGGCGCGCGACCGGGCCGACGAGCTGATCCGGATGACCGGACTCGGTGGCTTCGAGGACGCGTATCCGCACGAGCTGTCCGGCGGGATGCAGCAACGGGTCGCGCTGTGCCGCGCGTTGCTGCACGAACCGCCGGTGCTGCTCATGGACGAGCCGTTCGGCGCGCTCGACGCCCTCACGCGCGAGCAGATGAACATGGAGCTGAACCGCATCTGGCGGGAGACCGGCACCACGGTGCTGCTGGTCACCCACTCGATCTCGGAGGCGGTCTATCTGGCCGACCGGGTGGTCGTGATGAGCCCCCGGCCCGGCACCATCACGGAGATCATCGAGGTGGGGCTGGACGCGGAACGGGAGTACGGCGAGACGGTGGGTCGCCCTGAATTCCGGGATGCGGCGTCCCACATCCGCGATCTGCTCGGCGCGGCGTCGGCCCACGACTGATCGGGACGGTCCGCCCCGCCACCACACGAGGGCGCCCGGGCGCGCACGGCAAGGCGCCCGGTGCGGCCCCGGCGTCACACCGGCGCGAACGCGTCCGCCGGCATCTCGGTCTGCACGGCCGGCAGCGGGTCGCCGGTGTGCCCCATGCCCGCGAACTGGCCGGCCGCCTCGAGACCGGCCGGGCCGTGCAGCTGCGCCCAGGCGAGTACCGCACCCGCCGGCACCCGCCCCGGCATCCCGGCATCCCGGCGTCGCCGGCGGCGGCCGGTACATATGCGGCCCCCCAGCCGGCCACACCCACGTCCGCCCCGGCCCATGCCGCCATCTGGTCCACCACCACGGCCACCCCCGCCCCTGGCGACCCGTCGGCGAAGACCGGAGGGAACGGCCCGAGCACCGTTCGGGCCCGGTCCAGCGTGTCGGCCGGTGCGACATGGCCCGGCACCGGCGCGCCCTGGATCAGGGACAGGTCCCGGGCCTCGGCGACATCGACCTGCCGCGCAGCTACACCTGTATCGGCGATGTCGCCGCCGGACTCGCCACACCCGGCGAGCACCCCGACGGCGACGGCCGCATCTGGCACCTGCCCACCGCGCCCGCGCCCACCACCCGGCAGATCTTCACGATGATCGAGGAACGCACCGGTCGCCCGCTCGACATCACCGTCGTCGACGAGCCGCGACCGGTCTGCCCGTTCGACGAGGTCTTCATGGCGGAGTACGCCGAGATGTTCTACCAGTACACCGAGGCGCAGATTGTCGACTCCTCGGCCATCGAGAAGGCCTACGGCCTCACCCGAATCCGCTCCCGGCCACCGTGGACGCGACCTCGCCCGGTACGGGCAGCTGCTTGCCGCGCACTGAGAACACAGCGGCCCCGGGGAGGCGGAACGCTCTCCGGGGCCGCTGCGCGCCGGTCCGTTCAGTACCGCAGCCGCGACAGGTACGTATAGCTGGCGAGCGCCGAGGCGAACGGATCAGCCGGTGAGTCGTGCTCCACCAGCCACTGCTTCACCCCGCCCCGTCGCGCCGTGTCGAACATCGCCGGGAAGTCCAGCACCCCCGACCCGACATCGGCGAAGTCCCCGTTCGGAGCCATGTCCTTCACATGCAGCGCCGGGAAGCGCCGGGGATGGCGTACGAACAGCTCGCCCGGCGCCGAAGCGCCACCGTTGGCCGCCCAGTACAGATCCAGTTCGAAGCCGACGAGTTCCGGATCGGTTTCGGCGAGCAGAATGTCGTACAGGCTGACCCCGTCCACCACCTGATGGTCCGTGCCGTGATTGTGGTAGAGCAGCTTCAGCCCGGACTCGCGGGCGGCCAGTCCCGCCCTGTTGAACTCCCGGGCCGCCTCGCGGTATCCGGCCGGATTGTGCAGCGATCCCGGCAGACTGGGTACGACGATCCACTTGCCGCCCAGCGTATGGATGTCCTCCAGCGCCTTCGGCAGCCCAGCGCCCTTCACGGTGTCGTACGCGACATGTTCGAGGACCGCCTTCAGCCGTGTTTCGTCCAGCATCCGCCGGATGTCGGCCGCGCTGTTGCCGTGCCGGCCACTCACCCCGACCGTCGCGTACCCGATCTCCGCCAGCCGCTCCAGCGTGCCACGGAAGTCCCTCGCCAGAGGGGTCCGCATGGTGTACAGGTGCATGCCGATCCCGGACGGCGGGATGCGGCGGGAGCGCCCGGATTCCGTGGCGGACGCGGGGTGCGCACCGAGCCCGGCGGCCGCGGCGACACCCAGAGCCGTACCGAGAAACGCACGTCGTGTGCCATGCATATCGTCTCTCTCCTCTCAGCCGACGCCGCTCAGCTCACGTCGATGCGGATGAAACCGGTGCTTGTGTCGCCCTGGTCGTCGGTGACCGTCAGATGCGCGGTGTACGCACCCTTGCGGCCGTAGTTGTGCGTCGCCGTCGCGCCCTCGGGCCCTGCGGGCTTGGCGTTGTCGCCGAAGTCCCAGTGGTAGGAGGTGATCGTGCGCCCGGCCGCCGGCCTGACCACACTGCTCAGCGCGACGGCGAGCGGTGACGTGCCGGTGGCCGGGTCCGCCTTCACCGCGACCTGCGTACCGGGTTTCTTCTCGACGCCGGACCCGTTGAAGTGCAGCCAGTCCACGGCGAACAGGTCGGCCTTGTCGCTCGACCACTCCGGGTTGGTGAACACCGCGTACAGCTTCACGCTGCTTCCCGGGTCCTCCAGGGCCGTGGTCGGCGAGACGACCTTGCCCCAGTCCCCGGTGTTCGGCACGGTCACCTTCCCGAGCAACTGCCCCGTGGGGGAACCGGCCCGGAATTCGACAGTGCCACCGATCCCGCCGGAGGCCGCGCCGACCGTCACCGAGTCGATGTTCTTCAGATGCACCGGATCGAAGCTGATCCAGTCACCGTCCTCGATCTCCGTCAGCCGTTTCCCGCCGGAGGCGTCGGTCCTGTTGCCGACCACCACTCCGTCGTGGGCTCCGCCCGTCGCCGTGAAGTGCTCCGCCTCACGGAACGCGGTGCGCAGTGTCAGTGAGGTCGAGCCGGTGAGCGCCGGGGCGTCCGGGGCGCCCTTGTCCTCGTAGCGGGCGGTGATCCCGTAGTACAGATTCTGGCCCGGGCCGTGGCTGTCCCCGGCATCCGTGACGATCTCGCCCGCGCAGCCGGTGTAGTTGTCGAGTGGATGCAGATGCGTGTCATGGCCGAGCTGTGACTGCACGACCACCCGCGAGCAGTCGATAGGCTGTCCGTTCCTCTCGTCCTCCTTGTCCTTCACCTTCACCGTGAACGGGATGGTGTCGCCGAAGCGGAACATCCCCCCGTTCGGCGGCTGTTTGATCGTCACTTCGGGCCGGGTGTTGCCGACGGTGATGTCCTGCACCGCCTGCGCGGTCAGGCCACCGGGCCCGGTGACGGTCAGCCGCGCCGTGGTGAGCCCCTTGGCCTGGTACGTGTGCGAGGGGTTCGGCTCCGTCGAGTCCGTGGTGCCGTTGCCGTCGAAGTCCCAGGCATAGGTGACCGGTCGGCCGTCCGGCAGCCCGGAACCGGCGCTGGAGAAGGCGACGGTGAGCGGCGCCGGACCGTTGTCCCGGCTCGCGGTGATCTTCGCGTCGGGCAGCCGTCCGTCACCGACGTAGTCGATCCGGTAGATGCCCGCCCCCTCGTTGCTGCCGCCACGGCCGGTGCCGCTGCCGAGCCCGAAGTCGATGACGTACAGCGCCCCGTCGGGACCGAAGTCGGCATCGAACGGCTGGTTCCATTTCATGTCCGCGAAGACGCCGTTGATCGACTGGAGTCCACCGGCCCTGACGGGAGCGAACCGCGGATCGGTGAATGTCTGGTCCTTCTGCTGGAAGGAGAACGTCTTGAACCACTGCCGGGTCAGCTCGTAGGTGAACCACTTCCCCTCGAAGTACTCGGGGAACTTGGTGCGGTACGTGTTGTCGGGGTCGTAGTCGTAGACCGGACCGCTCATCGGGCCACCGCCGCCGGTCCCGAGCTCCGGGAACTCGGCGGACGCGGAGTAGGCGTACCAGACCGTCGCGGGTTGGGCGGGCGGCAGATTCCGCAGCCCGGTGTTGTTCGGCGAGTCATTGACGAGCGCCGCACAGTCGAACTTCGGACCTGACGTCCTCGTCGTGAAGTCGTATTCGTTGAAAGGGGTGTTGTCGCCTATGCAGTACGGCCAGCCGAAATTCCCCGCCTTGGTGATCCGGGTGTACTCGACCGTGCCTTCCGGCCCGCGATCGGCGACCGCGGCCTTGGCGTCCGGGCCGTAGTCGGCGACCATCAGCGTGCCGCTCACCGGGTCCGTGGTGATCCGGAACGGGTTGCGCATCCCCATCGCATAGATCTCCGGACGGGTCTTCTCCGTACCGGGTGCGAAGAGATTGCCCTCGGGCACGGTGTATGTGCCGTCGTCCTTCGGGGTGATGCGCAGGATCTTGCCCCGCAGATCGTTCGTATTGCCCGCCGTGCCCTGGGCGTCCCAGGCGCGGCGGCCCTCGCCCTCGTCGATCGGGCTGAAACCGTCCGACGCGAACGGGTCGGTGTTGTCACCCGTCGCCGCGTACAGATTCCCGTCCTTGTCGAAGGCGAGCGACCCGGCCATATGGGAGTTGGCCCGGCCCTCGCCGCGCCAGGTCGGAATGGTCAGCAGCCTCTTCTCCGAGGCGGGATCGACCGTGTTGCCGGTGACCGTGAAGCGAGAGAGGTTGAGGCGCTTCTCGGTCTTGTCGGAATGCAGCAGATAGAGCCGGTTGTTCGTGGCGAAGCCCGGATCGAGCGCGAGACCGAGCAACCCGTCGGACTGACTGGTCATCTCCGGTGTGTACGCGAAGTCCAGCGCTGTCGTGACCTTCATGGTCTGCTGGTCGATGACCTTGAGCTTCCCGGTGCGCTGGGCGAAGAACACCCGGCGGTCCGGGGCGACGGCCAGTTCGAACGGGTCGGCGAGGTCGCTGGTGGCCAGTGCCGTGCGCTGGAAGGAACCGGTCCGAGTCGCCGTGCAGTCACCGGACTTGGCGCCCGCGGCCCACTCGATGCCGCCCAGCAGATGCTTCACGAAGCCCTCCTCCTGGAAGGCCGACGCGGCATGACCGCCCGCGGTGAACCAGGAGCGGCCGCCGTCGTAGTTCTGGCACCAGGACCACGGATGGTCCACGCCCTCGTCCAGACCGGTGATGCCGTCGCGCACCTTGATCTGCGCGAGCGTGTGCACCTTGGAGGTCGGATTGGTACGCCAGTTGTACCACTCCTCCGTACGCTCCCAGAGGTCCGGAAGGCCCTTGGTGGAGGGGTGCGCATGGTCGAGCACCTTGATCCGGCCGGTCTGCACGGCGGGATGCTGGTCGAAGATCGCGCCGACCAGACCCTCGTACCAGTCCCAGTCGCGCTCACTCGCCGACGCGGCGTGCAGCCCGACCCAGCCGCCGCCCGCGCGGATGTACTTCTGGAGCGCGGAACGCTCGTCGGTACTCAGCAAGTTGCCGCTCTGCGGCGTGGAGTTGGTGTTGTTGAAGACGATGGCCTGGAAGCGGGCGAGATCGGAGTCATTGAATACGGCCGAGTCGTCGGTGGCCTCCACGTCGAAGCCGTTCTCGGTACCGAGCTTCTTGATCGCCTCGATCCCCGCAGGAATCGAGTCGTGCCTGAAGTTGGTGACCTCGGAGTAGACAAGGACCCGGAAGGGGGCCGCGTGGGCGCGAGGCGGCGAAGCCACCAACAGGCCGAGGACCAGGGCGAGAAGTGCGGTGAGGGCGAGGAGGGATGAGGGTAATCCTCGCGACGGGTGTCTGCTGAACGGATGATGACTCATGGGCGCTCCCTGTGCGGTAGATGCCGACTGCGGGATGTAGAAAGCGCTTTCTGAAGTACGCCGTTCAGAGTAGGTTCACGTCTTCCACGGGTCAATGGGTCGGCAGGGCTCTCTGTGGCTCTGCTGTGAGGGGGGCGGCCCTGCTGTGGACGGCTCGGGGCGGCGGCCGGGTCCCGCGCTCCGGGCGATTGTCAGTGCCGGGCGCTACGGTCGATTCCGACCGCACCTGACTGGTTCACCGGATCGGAGACCGTGGATGACCACCGCCGACGACGTCCGCACGATCGCGCTTGCCCTGCCCGACACAGCCGAGAAACTGGCCTGGGGGCAGCCCACATTCCGGGTGGCCGGGAAGATCTTCGCCGCGCTCGGCGACGACGACGCGACGATGGGCGTGAAGTGCCCGGTCGAGGACCGGGTGGAGCTGATCGCCGCCGAATCAGAGAAGTTCTTCACCCGCGAGGGCCACGACGACACCTATGCGTGGCTCCGGGTGCGGCTCGCCGCACTGGACGACGTGGACGAACTGACGGCGATCCTTGCCGACTCCTGGCGCCAGGCGGCACCCCGAAAGCTGCGGGACGCCCATCCGGAGCTGGGCCGGGCCGCCGCCGACGGCGAGGGCGCCGCCTGACAGCTTCCGGACCGGGAAGTGGGACGCGTTGGGCGCGGATCCGGAAGGGCACCGGCGGCGGATGCGCGTGCCGCCCCTGCCCCGGTCAGCCGCCCAGGAAGCCGGTGATCCGTTCCCGCAGCCCGTGCGGATCCAGGCCGTGTGCGGCGAGGTGTTCGTCCATCTGTCCGTACCGGCGAAGCTCCGCCTTCCCCACCCCGAGTCCCAGCACCCGGTGCGGCAGATCGACGAGTGCGTCGTTGGCGGCGCCCGTCGACGTGCCCGCCAGGTACGGCTCGACGATCACCACGTCCGCCGGCCCCCGGCCTCCGGCCGCCCGCCGCAGCCCCGCCGCGTCGAAGGGGCGCACGGTCGTCGCGTACAGCACCGTCACATCCAGGCCGTCCGTCGCTGCCAGGACGTTGTCGAGCATGGGGCCGACGGCGATCACTGCCCCGTTGCTCCCCACCCGCACCGGTGTGAACCCGGTACCGCCGTCGACCACCCGGGCCCGCTCGTTCTGCTGGAGCGAGAGCCGCAGGTAGACCCTGTCCTCCCCGGCGGCAGCCTGCCGCAGCAGGGCCTCCGCCTCGTCGGGGTGGCCCGGCACCTGCACCGTCCAGCCGTCGAGGGTGTCCATCAGCGCGACATCGCCGGGCGCCATATGGGTGACGCCGCCGGCGGGCCAGTCGTACGAACCTCCGGCGCTGACCAGCACCCCGGACACGCCCTGATGCCCGAAGTCGAGCTTCACCTGCTCGAAGGGCCGCTCCACGAGGAACGGGGCGAACGTATGCATGATCGGTCGCATCCCGGCCAGCGCCAGTCCAGCCCCCGCGCCGACCAGCAACTGCTCCCGGATTCCGACATTGATCACCCGGTCCGGATGGGCGCGCTCGGCGCGGTCGAAGCCGTCCCGGCTGATCTCGGCCAGCACCACGGCCAGCCTGGGGTCCTCGTCCAGCAGTCGCGACGCGGTGGTGATGAAGCGGTCACGCATGGTGTCCATGAGTCTGTTCTCTCTCGCTCTGAATCGCTGAATCGCTGGTGTGCTGTGGCGTGGGGGTCAGTTCTTGGGGGAGACGCGGGCGACCACGGCCCGCGGCTGCCCGGGATGCGGTGCCGTGTACGCCGCGTACAGCGCCTCGTGGTCGCGCCCGTCCACGGTCTCGGCCGACCAGCCGGCCGCTTCGAACCGGGATGCGATGCCGCCGGGCCACCCGAAGGTGGCGGAGGCGTTGTCGACCACCAAGGTGTGCAGCTGCTCGAGTCCGGCCGGACCGGCGTAGGCGATCGCCTCGTGATTGCTGCCCTCGTCCAGCTCGGCGTCCCCGATCAGCACCCATACACGGGGGTCGATCAGCCCCTGCGCCCGGAGCCCCAGCACGCTGCCGACAGCCAGCGGCAATCCGTGTCCCAGTGAACCGCTGCCGATCTCGGCGCCGGGGACGAGCATCCGGTCCGGGTGATGCCCCAGCGGCGACTCGTACCCCCCGAATCCGGGCAGCAGCTCCTCGTCGAGGAAGCCGTGCGCGGCGAGGACGGCGTAGTACGCCATCGGTCCGTGCCCCTTGGAGAGCAGGAACCGGTCGCGGTCCGGGGCGTCGACGGTGTCGGGTGTGACCCGCAGCACCTGGTCGTACAGAACCCAGAGGGCGTCGAGGGTGGAGGTGGCGGCGGGCCCGTGCTTCTCGTCGCCGGTCATCAGGCTCATCAGGCGGTTCAGGTCGCGGTACGTGTGCGTCGCGGCGGCGGCGGTCTTGATCGTCATGGGCCCAGCATTCAACCTCAAGCATGGTTGAGGTCAAGCGCGGAAAGAGGGCGGAAAGAGGTTCGTGAGCACCCGCCCGAGTGCGGTATTGTTCTCATGCGCGTTCGGCCAGGGGGAAAGTCCAGGTCAGGCGAGCATCGGGACGTGGCGCAGCTTGGTAGCGCACTTGACTGGGGGTCAAGGGGTCGCAGGTTCAAATCCTGTCGTCCCGACTTGTGTTTTCGCAGGTCGCAGGCGGTATCGGAGAAATCCGGTACCGCCTTTCCGTGTTTCTTGGGGACCAGTTGGGGACCACGGGGTCTAGCGGTGCCGTTCTGAATCTCGCTGCAGGCGACGCGGGAGTGGTCGTTGACGGCGTTGTGCAGGAAACTCTCCCGGCCTTCGCGCGGTTCTTGCGGCCCGTCTGCCGGCCGAGGACCTTGTGGCCGCCGCCGTCGGGGATGTTGCCGAGTTTCTTGATGTCGACGTGTACGAGGTCGCCGGGGCGGCGTGTTCGTAGCGCCGGATGTTACGGCCGGTGGCGCGGTCCAGGTGGGACAGACGGGCCGGCTTGCAGCGGGTCAGGACGCGGTGCATGGTGGCCGGGTTCAGCCCGAGCAGGCAGGCGATGCGGGCGGGTCCCCAGCGGCGCAGGACGCGGACCTTGATGATCCGCCGCTCGGTACGGGTCGGGGTCCGGCGCGGGCTGTGATGCGGGCGCGAGGACCGGTCGGTCATGCCCGCCTCGCGGTAGCGGCCGGCCCACCGCTGGGCCGTCGTGGGCGAGACCTGGAAGCGTTCGGCGGCCCGGCGAAGGGGCCAGCCGTCTTCCACGACGCAGCGGGCCAGACGCAGGCGGCCGGTCTCGGTCAGGGGTGCATTACGGTGGGGCATGAGGGCCTTCTCTGGTCGGTGGCGATGTCGCAATCCACACCGAACCCGGAAGGCCCTCACTCGTTCAAGAACACCCGACCGTGATCACTGTCACCAACCTCCATGGGCAGAACAGCTAGGGCCCGACGCCAAAATAGGGGCGTCGGACCCTCAGAGACTGCGCACTGTCGAGGGCTGGCGGTGCGCGCCTTCTTGTCAACAACTGGCACACCCTGGCGGGCGCGACCGGTCGTCTCATTGCTCGCGGGGCTGCGGGACACCCCTTGGGTTAGACGCTGCTCCGCGCAGCTCCGGAACGTTCCTGGAACAGCTCAGATGCCGAGGCGAACGCAACCACGCCGGAGAGTGCGACCATGCCGATGTTCAGGACTACGTCGGGCCCGAAACTCTGGGTGAACATGTTCAGCAGAACTCCAACAATGACTGAACATTCGATGAGGGCGACAGTTCCTAGAAGCGTGAATTTGCCCCATCGAGGGGCTCGCTCCCATTTCCTTGGAAGTGCGAGCAGCAGTGCGCCTGCAAGGAGCACGATCAGGACTGCCCACGCCACCAGTCGATAGAATTCTGATTCGCCTGTCGGGGGTTCCGTATGGTCGATGGCAGAAGTGTCTTCGAGCATGATGGCAATCACGATTTTCGCGAGCACCACATATGCTATCTGGAGGAAGATCACTCCTGCAGCGATCCGTCGGATAATTTTAGATTTCACCTATTGCTCCTGACGAGGTTGCCGCCCTTGAGGATCCATAGCTTTCCGTCCCTCTGGGCGGCCCGGCAAGCGTCGCGAACTTTCGTGCCAGCCAGTGCTGACCTGTTTTGCTCCTCCCGATCCCTCGGCCTATGGAATTGTTCTTCAAGTCCATTTCCCGGTCCTTTCCGGTCGAGTCTGACTCGTGTCGGGTTGCGAACTGGTAGGCGTCCTCGGTGCTGATGCGGATTTCCATGCGGCGTCCAAGTAGCAGTGGCGGAATGCGTCACCGATTCCCTGGTAGAGCGTGCTGCCTACGTACCACTCCTTGGACTTGCTGAGTGCAATTGATGCCGAGTCCATCACCCAGGTACAGTCAATGGGATTCATCAGGCAGTACCAGTTTTCGGATGCCGTCATGTAGTTCGTGGCATACTTCGGGTCGAGCAGCACCGGATAAGAAATGACTTGTCCGGAATCTGGCTGCAGTGTGACGTTGACATTGCCGTCGACCAGGCGGAGGGGAACTGGAACGGAATTCCCCTTGGCGTCCGAAGCCACTGGTGCAGAGATTATGGTCACGTGACCTGACTGATCGGATATGAGAACGCCGTTCTCGCCCGTCTCGATGGCAGTCTGGCCAAGCTGGAGCTGCAGCTTGTAGGAGTAACTCTTCGGCGCATTAGTGCTGCGCAGCAGGTGAAATGTCTCGACGGAATTGACTGCCGTTCGAATCGCCAGAATATCGGCGTCAGTGTGCGTATTGGAGTACACGATGAGGCCGGTGGCGCCCAACTCTGCAGGAGCCGAGCTTCCCGTCGGCATGTCTACAACGGTCTGGGAATTTCCGCTTACGCTAGTGCCGATGATGCTTTCGTTGGCGTTCGCGGGGAGCTCTACCGTGGGAAGGCTGAGAGCGGACTCTTCGGTTTCGACAACTTCAGGATCGCGCTGGTCCTGGTAGCCTGCCGGAGTGTCGTCAACTTCCGGATATTCCTCGCCGGTGGGCGGCTCTACGAATTCGACACTGTCGTCGTCTGGGTGCAGCGACTCCGCGAAGTGGGCCTCAGCTACTTCGGCAATAAAATCTGTGCTTAGTTGGCCGGTGATGCTTCCTACGTAGAACTTGTACTCTGCGGATTCCGACCAGGTTCCCGCCGCGTTCTTTACCCTTACGGAAAGATCGTGAACGCCTTTACTGGCCGGTGTGAGAGTGACGGTCCCCTTGCCGGCGGTGAGTGCGGCAGTGGCTGCTGTCCCGCCGTTCAGCGAGTATTCCGCGGTCACCGCTGTGCCCGCAGGGTCAGAGAAGGTGAAAGTTCCTGGCGTGCCGGCGTTTCCGTGCCACAGTCCGTCGGCGGGGTACACGCTGGAGGTGACTGATGGCGCTGCGGGAGTTGACGTGTCGATGGTCAGAGTGTTCCACGGGGTCCAGCCTCCGTTCCAGTCGGTCCCGTCGTACACCGCAATCCGCCATTTGTAGACGCCGGCTGCGAGCGTGCTGGAGGTCCAAGAGCCATTGGATCCCGGGGCGACGAAGGCCGAGGTCCCGCTGGCGATCTTGGTGGTGGTGTCTTTGTCCCATACCTCGAAGGTCAGCCGGACCGTGTTCCCATCAACGTCCGAGGCTTTTCCGGAGAGGGTAGGGGTGGTGTCCGAAGTTACCGTGCCGCTGGCGGGTGACACCGGGACTGCCAAGCCAGGCTTGGTGTTGTAGGTCACGGTGAGTGCGGGTTCTGTCGGACCCTGGGAGCCGTCGACGAAGTTGGCCGAACGAAAACGTCGCCAGCTCAGCGAATCGGTCTCGTCCACCGCCCGCACTTGCAGGCCATAGTTGGGCTACGAGCGGGACTTGGTGGTGCCCCCGTCGTAGGTCCCCGCCTTCAGTTCGGTCGAGCCTCGCTGGGAATCGGGGTAGTTGGTCGCCACCCAGGTGTCCGTAGAGGCTGCAAGCGTGGTGGTGGGGTCGATGTTCACCGGGTAGTCGACATCGGGATCCGTGAGGAACTCCATGCTGGGCTTCAGCACAAGAACGGCGCCGTCGGCGTCTTCCTCGATGGAAGTGGCGATGTCCATCGAATGCCGGGGATCGCCGGACTCCGGGTTGATGCCCTTGCCCCACATCCGCGGAGCAGGGGCACTGGCGATCAGGGTGCCAGTCTCGCTCTCGAGACGTAGGTGGTGCGACTCTGTCTTCTCCAAGCGCATGCCCTCGAGGGTGACCGGGAGACGCAGTTCCACCGGCGAGGTCGGACGCTCATGGAGAATGAGCGACTCGGAGAACCCTTGCGGCAGTGCGGTCACATGCAAATCGCCGCCGGGGACGGCTTCGGCGTAGACCGCGGTGTCGCCCTTGAGGCGGGGTGCAGGAAGTGATGTGGACCAGCCGAGTCCGAAGGTGTGGTTCCCCCGGGACACTGAGGCGAAGTTTTCCGAACCACCGTCGGACAATTCCACCTTCGCGACCGTGGTCTCGGGTTCCACCCTGGTTCCGGTGTCGGCGAGCGTGGTGTCGGGGCGCTTCCACACACCTGCTTACAGGGTCCTCCACACTGGGCAGGCTCCACTCGGCGGTGAGGAAGTCGCTGATGCGCATCGGCTCCGGTCCGGCGGCAGCGCCGAGGGCCTGGGTCACCTGGCGGGCCAGGAGCCGCGCGCATTCCTCTGCTGCCGCTTCGGCGCTGATTCGCTCGGCGGGGTTCTTCGCGAGCGCCTTCGTCAGAGGCTCGCGCAGTTCGTCGGGGAGGCCGTCGAGATCGGGTTCCTCGGACATGACACGGCGGCGACCGTGTACGCGGTGACGGCGGCCACCACCGCTGCGAACCGACTGTGCGGAGGACTGCGTGGCAACCACTCGGCGGGTACGTCCGTTGCGTGGATGCGCGGTCCGCGTCACACGGGCCTCTGTTGGAGTGTCACATCGCCGGAACCGGTGCTCCGACAGGAGAAAGAGGTTGCTCGGCCCATATGGTCTTGCCGTCGCGGTCGTAGCGGGCGCCCCAACGGGAGGCGAGTTGGGCCACCAGGAACAAGCCCCGGCCGCCCTCGTCGCTGGTGCGCGCGCGGCGCAGATGCGGGGCGCTGAGGCTGCCGTCGGAGACTTCGCAGATGAGGGCTGCGGTGTGGATGAGACGCAGGGCGATGGGGCCGCGCGCGTGTCGGATGGCGTTGGTGACCAGCTCGCTGACCATCAGTTCGGTGGTGAAGGCAAGTGGTTCCAGGCCCCAGATGGCAAGCTGACGGGTAGTGAGGGCGCGGGCGTGGGCGACCTGCGAGGGGTCGGCCGGCAGTTCCCAGGAGACGACCCGGCCTGATTCCAGGACGCGGGTGCGGGCAAGGAGCAGGGCAGCGTCATCGGATCGGCGCTCTGACACCAGGGAAGCCACTACGGCATCGCAGAGCTGCTCGAGCGGTCGGGTGGGGCCGGCCATGGTGCGGGACAGCCGGTCGAGCCCGGCGTCGACATCCCGGCCCGGTGCTTCGATGAGGCCGTCGGTGTAGAGCGCCAGGACAGAGCTCTCCGCGAGTCGGCGTTCAGCAGTTTCGAAGGGGAGCCCGCCCAGTCCCAGGGCCTGCCCGGGCGGGAGGTCGTCGAGGATTTCCACCGCGCCATCGGGCTGCACCAGGAGGGGTGGGGGATGACCGGCGCGCGCGAAGGTGCAGACTCGGGAGATGGGGTCGTAGACGGCGTACAGACAGGTGGCGCCCTCGAAGTCGGGATCCTCCTCGGTGAGACGGATGACGAGGTTGTCGAGCTGGGTGAGGACCTCCTCGGGAGAGAGGTCGAGGTCGGCCAGTGTATGGACAGCGGTGCGCAGTCGTCCCATGACGGCCGCCGCGTGCAGGCCGTGGCCGGTGACGTCTCCGACGACCAGTGCGACGCGGGCTCCCGACAGGGGCAGGACGTCGAACCAGTCGCCGCCCGCTCCGGCGTGGGCGGCAGCGGGCAGATACCGGTGGGCTGTCCCGACGGCGGGGAAATCGGGCAGGTCGTGCGGCAGCAGGCTGCGCTGCAGGGCCAGGGCGGTGTTGTGCTCGCGGGTGTACCGGCGGGCGTTGTCGATGCACACCGCGGCGCGGGACGAGAAGTCCTCGGCGAGGGACAGGTCCCCTTCGTCGTAGGAGCGAGGATCCTGGTAGCGGCCGAGGGTGGCAACACCCAGCGTGATGCCACGGGCTCGCAGCGGCACCACCATGTACGAGTGGAAACGGAACTCGCGGACTTTCTCGGCCCGCCGGGCGTCGTGGGCGAACCACTTGTCGGCGTCCAGTTTCCGCACCAGAACCGACCGCCCGGTGGCCAGGCTCCGGACCTGCGGCGTGTCCGGGTGGAACGCCACGGTCTCGCCCACCGTAAACACGGCCTCCGGGGCATGCTCGCGTATGGAACGGA
Source organism: Streptomyces atratus (assembly GCF_040655115.1). Taxonomy (GTDB): domain Bacteria; phylum Actinomycetota; class Actinomycetes; order Streptomycetales; family Streptomycetaceae; genus Streptomyces; species Streptomyces atratus_D. Next base: position 40,879 of record NZ_JBFAJH010000048.1, read on the forward strand.
GTCCCGATCGGTGGGCATGCACGTGCCCGGCCACCGGCCCGGGGGCCGGTTCCTCGCCCCGCACCGTTGCCTCCAGCAGGTCGATGGCGACGAAGTCCGCGAGTCCGGGAACGGCAGCGTCAGCCAGTTCCTGCGCCGTACGCACCACGTCCAGCGTGGTGCCGATGCGCGCGCCGGCCTCGGTCAGCAGCGCCAGCCGCTGCTGGGCCTGATAGCCGTCGGTGACGTCGATGTACGTCTGGCACATTCCCAGGACGCGGCCGACCGGGTCTGTCAGCCGGAAGGAGGAGGCGGAGAACACGTGCTCGCGGTCCGAATCGGACGCCAGGCGGCTGTGCACCTCGAAGTCGACCACCGGCTCGCCGGTGTCCCGCACCCGGCTCAGGACCCGGTCGATCGTCGGGGCCGCGTCCGGTGTGTCATCGCCGATGCGCCGGCCGATGAGCCGCTCGGCGGGCAAGGCGGTCACGCGCCCCGCCGCGGCGTTCGCCCACAGGTACCGCAGCTCGGTGTCCATGACGGTCACCGGGATCGGGGACTGGCTGAAGAGCGCCTCCAGGATCGCGCGGTCGACCTCCTCCCGTTCCGCCTCTCGCGCGTCGGCGGCCCTGACGGACCAGCCGGCCCGGCCCTCTTTGTCGAGCAACGGCCGCACGCGCACCGCTACCGACACCTCGTGCCCGTCGCGATGCCTCATGCTCAGGACGCCGTCCCAGCTGTACCCGGCTGTATGCCGTACCTGGGCAGCCACCGCCGCTTCCCGGTCCTCCCGGGCTGTCAGCAGATCCACCGCCGGCCTTCCGCAGACGTCTTCCGCGGGGTATCCGAGAAGTGCTTGCGCCTGCGGGCTCCACAGGGAGATCGCGCCGTTGCCCGCCACGTAGGCGATCGCCGCGCACGCCCCCGACAGCGGGTCTTCCGGCCCTGTGTCGAGGCACCCGGAATCCTTGGGTACGCGCACCGGCACCACCTCGTCCCAGGCCTCTCCCTGCCCATGATAGAGACCGGGGTGGTGTCCGACTTCTTGAGCGCGCCGTGCCCGAGTGGAACGCCGGACCGGACACGCGAGCCGAGGCGATGACCGACGCCGTTCCCCTCCACCTTCTGCACAGACCCACCCCGCAGGTGGGTGTCCGTACCGGCGTTTCCCTGTCGGTCTGCCGCACGCACAGTCGACGGTCGCCGATGTGATCCGGGCGGTGGACTTCGCACTGCCCGCCCTGGAGATCGTCGACAGCCGGGTGACCGACTGGGACATCAGCCTCGTCGACACCGTCGCGGACAACGCCTCATCCGGGCTCTTCGTCCTCGGCGGAGCCCCGGTGCCGCTGAGCGCGGTGGACCTGCGCGGTGTGCGGATGACGCTGACCCGGGTGGGCGAGAAGGTCTCCGAAGGCAGCGGCACCGACTGCCTCGACGGATCGTTGAACGCCGCCGTCCGGCTCGCCTCCACGCTCGCTTCGATGGGCGATCTGCTGCGGGCCGGAGACATCGTCCTCACCGGAGCGCTCGGCCCGATGGCCGTCGCCGCACCCGGTGACACCTTCGAGGCCCGGATCTCGGGCCTCGGTTCCGTGCGCGTCGGCTTCGCCGCCGCCCCCTGAAGGCCGCGGCAGCGGCCGGAACGGCGGGCTGAGCCGGCCGGGCGCGCATACCCGGCGGAGGCCGGATCCCGACGCGGGGTCCGGCCTCCGCCGGTGCGGCGCGATATTCGATTGCGGGCCCGGCACCGGGGACCCGACAGTCGCACCATGCGAGACGTGGAACTGTCGGACGGTGTCGTCACCCTGTCCGCCTTGTGCCTGGACGATGTCGACGCCCATCTGGCGGGCGAGGACGAGCAGTTGGTGCGCTGGCTCAGCGGCGGTCCCGGCACCCGGGCCGGTGTCGAGACGTACGTCGCGCACTGCATGGAACAGTGGGCCGCCGACGGACCCCTGCGTGCCTTCGGGATACGGGTGGGGGACCGGAAGGTGCTGGCAGGCAGCATCGACCTGCGGTTCGACGTGGCGGGCCCGGCGCCCGGGCAGGTCAACATCGCCTACGGCCTCTATCCCGACTGGCGCGGCCGGGGTCTGGCGACGCGCGCCGTCGCCCTGGTCCGCGGATACGCGGCGGCCGCCGGTGCGACGCAGGGAGTGATCAAGGCGGACCCGGAGAACGGCGCGTCGGTGGCGGTCGCGCGGCGGGCGGGCTTCAGCTACCTCAAGCAGGTCCCGGAGGCGGACGGGACCTTGTTCAACTGGTACGTCCACGATCTGCGGGGCGAGCAGCCTCAGGGCTGAGCTCCCAGGAACCGCTCCGCCCACAGACGCAGCAACTCGTCGTCGACCGTGAGGTCCTCGCGCAGCACACCCGCCGCAGAACACACCCGGATGCTCCAGGACACCGGAGCGACCCTCCTGGTGTACGGGCCGGAACTCGCCGAACGCGCCCTCGAACTGCGCGCTGCTGTACCTGAGTTCAAGCTCGTGCGCCTCGGTGGGCCCGACCCGGCCGGCCACCTCGACCTGATGGCCGCGCAGTGCGCCGTTGTCGGTGCCCCCGACACCACCTGGGTCGAGGCCGTCACCGCCTTCGTCACGCTGCGCCCCGGGGCCGAGGCCTCCGAAGCGGCCCTGCGCGACCATGTGCGCGCCCGGCCGGCCGGCTACAAGGTGCCCAAGACCGTGCACTTCGTCGAGACCATCCCGTACTCGCCGGTCGGTAGGATTCTCTGCCGAGCCCTGCGCGACCCCCTGTGGGAGGGAAGATGACGACCGAACACCCCGCCGTACGGATCGAGCGCGACGGCCCCGTCTTCACGGTGATTCTCAGCCGCCCCGAGGTCCGCAACGCTGTCGACGGGCCGACCGCCGACCGACTCGCCGACGCCTTCCGCCGGTTCGATGCCGATCCGGACGCGGCCGTCGCCGTGCTGTGGGGTGAGGGCGGCACCTTCTGCTCCGGAGCCGACCTCAAGGGAATCGGTACCGAGCGGGGGAACAAGGTCCTCGCCGAGGGCGACGGACCCATGGGGCCCACCCGGATGCGGCTGGGCAAACCCGTCATCGCCGCGGTCGCCGGCCATGCGGTGGCCGGCGGCCTGGAACTCGCCGTCTGGTGCGACTTGCGCGTCGCCGAGGAGGACGCGGTCTTCGGCGTCTTCTGCCGTCGTTGGGGCGTTCCCCTGGTGGACGGCGGCACGGTGCGGCTGCCGCGCCTGATCGGTGAGAGCCGGGCGATGGACCTGATCCTCACCGGCCGCCCGGTCCCGGCGACCGAGGCGTACGACATCGGGCTCGCCAACCGGCTCGTCCCGATCGGGGAGGCCCGCCGCGCGGCGGAACAACTCGCCCGGGAGATTGCCGTGTTCCCGCAGCTGTGCATGCGTCACGACAGACTCTCCGTGCGCGAACAGCACGGCCTCTCCGAGCCGGATGCCCTGGCGGCCGAGTACCGGCACGGGATGGTCCCGCTGACCGCGGGGGAGACACAGGCCGGCGCGAAGCGGTTCAGTAGCGGCGCCGGCCGTCACGGTTCCTTCGCCGAGTGAGCCCGCCTCATGTCGGTGCTGTCCCGTCGGTGAAGCAGGCCGACGGGGTCGTGCCCGAGTGCGCGGCGGACCATGCCGGTGTCCAGGCGCGGGATGAGGCCATGCGCGGCACGCCTTCACGTAGCCCTTGTGCTGGGAGGGGCTCGCTCCGCTGGTCAACGCACTCTCGTCGTTCGGTCGTCGCCGCGACCTGTCATGGACGCGGATGCTGCGATGAAGGCTTGTACGAGGGGACGGTCGTCTCCTTCAGCACGCGGCGCCTGCGCCAGGCTGTGGCGGCACCAGCCGGACGGCTTCCTCGGCGGCACACCCGCGCGGGCCGCCACGGCTCGTTCGCCGACTGAGCCGAAACCCGGCTGACACCGGGAACGGGCTGGTCCTACGCTCGCTGGATGACGACATCCAGTTACCCGGACAAGCCCCGCCCCGGCGACCGCGTCGCCGTGATCTCCCCGTCCTCCGGGCCGCCCGGAATCCTGCCCCTGCCCTACGAGTTGGGGTTACGCAGACTCCGCGAGGAGTTCGGCCTCGAAGTGGTGGAGTATCCGGCGACGCGCACCATGGGATCGACTCCGGCCGCGCGGGCCGCCGACATCCACGCGGCGTTCGCCGACCCCGAGATCAAGGCGGTGATCGCCAGCATCGGCGGTGACGACCAGATCACCGTTCTTCCGCACCTGGACCGCGAGCTCCTGCGCGCCAACCCCAAGCCGTTCTTCGGGTACAGCGACAACACCAACCTGCTGGTCCTCCTCCGGAACCTGGGCATCGTCGGTTACCACGGCGGGTCGGTGATGGTCGAACTCGGACGCCCCGGCGCGATGCACCCCCTGACCGCCGACTCCTTGCGAGCCGCCCTCTTCACCCGGGGAACCTACGAACTGACTCCCGCCAAGGAGACCGACCACGTCAACCGCCCCTGGCAGGACCCGCGGACCTTCGACTCGGAGCCCGAGATGCGCCCCGCCGACGGCTGGATCTGGCACAACGCCGACCGGGTCGTCGAGGGGGCCGGCTGGGGCGGCAACCTGGAGATCCTGTCATGGCTGCTCATGGCCGACCGTGAGATCCGGCCGGTCGACGAGTACACCGGCAGCGTGCTCTTCCTGGAGACGTCCGAGGAGATGCCCTCTGCCGACGAGGTCTACAGGATTCTGCGGGGCATGGGAGAGCGTGGGCTCCTCCAGCAGTTCCCCGCGCTGATCATGGGGCGGGCCAAGTGCTGGTCGTTCGCACAGCCACTCGGCGCCGAGGAGGGGGACCGGTTCCGTGCGGAGCAACGACAGGCGGTCCTGCGCGCGTTGAGCGAGTACGCCCCCGACACGATGGCCGTCCTCGATGTCGACCTCGGCCACACGGACCCGCAGGTGGTGATTCCGTACGGCGGGCACATCCGCGTCGACGGGACCGCCCGCCGCGTCGTCGTCACCTACTGAGGCCTCACCCGCCGAGCCGGGCTCCTTCCCCGTCGGCGAAGTATGCCGAAGGGGTCGAGCCCGGCGTCCGGCGGAACATCGCCGTGAACGCACTGGGTGTCGCGCAGCCGAGGCCGTCCGCGTCCCGTGCGCGGCGGGAGGCAACGGGAGCAGCCAAGGTATGCCGAGTCTTTGGTCCGACCACATGGTGTGTGTGACATAGTGGGAGCAAAGCGAGGCAGGGGGTGAACGGTGCCCGTCGAGTGGCAACCCGTACGGCAGTCCCGTACGCATGAGCTCGTGCTCCAGAGCATCGAGGAGCGGGTGTTCGCGGGAGAGCTCAAGGCGGGGGACCGGCTGCCGCCCGAGCGTGAACTCGCACCGGTGCTCGGAGTCAGCCGATCCGCACTGCGTGAGGCGCTGCGGGTACTGGAGACGATCGGGGTGCTCGTCGCCCAGCCCGGCCGCGGCCCGGATGCCGGGGCGCGGATCGTGCGCAACCCCGACGACGCCCTCGGTCGGCTGCTGCGGCTCCACTTCGCGCTCGGCAGCTACAGCCTGGAGGACGTCCTGGAGGCGCGCGTCGTGCTGGAGCGATCCAGCTTCGAGGCGGCGGCCACGCACGCCTCCGCCGAGGATCTGGAGGAGGCGGAGCACCTGCTCGTGCGCATGGGGGAGCCGGATGTCGGAGTCTCCGAGTTCAACGACCTGGACACCCGGTTCCACGTCCAGATCGCCCGCAGCTCCGGCAACGAACTGACCTCCACCCTCACCTCCGCGGTGCGCGAGTCCGTACGTCCGCTGATCCTGCGGGCACTGGAGGGGGCCGAGGACTGGCCGGCCACGGCAGGCGGGCTCAACGCCCAGCACGCCGAACTGCTGCGACTGGTGCGCGCGGGCAAGGGGGCGAAGGCGGCCGATCTGGTCGAGCGGCACATCCGCAGCCTGCACGGAACACTGGTGGACGAGAACGAATAGCCCGCAGGACGTCGGGCGATCAAGGGGCGGTGCGCATGCGCACCGCCCCTCTCGCATGTCGCGGCCCCTTCATCTTCCGGACCGAGGCTAGTATGGTCTGACCATACAAAGGCCAGAATCGATCGGAGAGGCTCCATGCGCATCGGACTCTTCGCCACCTGTCTGGGAGACACGCTCTTCCCCGAGGCGGTGAAATCCACCGCGGTCCTGCTCGCCAGGCTGGGACATGACGTGGTGTTCCCGCCGGAGCAGACCTGTTGCGGCCAGATGCACGTCAACACCGGCTACCAGCGCGAGCCCGTCCCCCTCGTGCGGAACTTCGCCGGGCAGTTCGCTGACCCGTCGATCGACGCCGTCGTCATGCCCTCGGGATCGTGCGCGGGTTCGGTCCGCCACCAGCACGAGATCGTCGCCGAACGGTACGGCGACGCGGCGTTGCGCGCGGGCGTCGCCACCGTCAAGGCCAAGACGTACGAGCTGTCGGAATTCCTCGTCGACGTCCTGGGCGTCACCGAGGTCGGCGCCTACTTCCCGTACCGCGTCACGTACCACCCCACCTGCCACTCCCTGCGGATGCTCCGCGTCGGTGAGAAGCCGCTGAAGCTGCTGCGCGCCGTCGACTCCATCGACCTCGTCGAGCTCCCCGAGGCGGACTCCTGCTGCGGGTTCGGCGGTACCTTCGCCGTGAAGAACGCGGAGACGTCGACCGCGATGCTCCAGGACAAGATGCGCACCATCGCCACCACGGAGGCGGACGTGTGCACCGCAGGGGACTCGTCCTGTCTGATGCACATCGGCGGCGGACTCTCCCGTATCAAGTCGGGCACCCGCACCCTGCACCTCGCGCAGATCCTCTCCTCCACCCGCACCTCGCCGTACGTCCTGACGGAGGCCGTCCGATGAGCAGCACCTTCCTCGGCGTGCCCGCCACCCCGCCCCGCTCCCCGTACGGGACGGGCCATCTGCGCGGCGACCGGACGTTTCCCGCGGCCGCCCACGACGAGCTCCGCAACGAACAACTGCGGCGCAACCTGGGCAGAGCCACCCACACGATCCGCGCCAAGCGCTTGAACGTCACCGGCGAACTCCCGGACTGGGAGCAGTTGCGCGACGCCGGCTCGGCCATCAAGACCGACACCATGAACCGGCTCCCCGAGCTCCTGGAACAGCTGGAGCAGAAGGTCACCGAGTGCGGCGGCACCGTCCACTGGGCGCGCGACGGCGTCGAGGCCAACGAGATCGTCACCCGGCTCGTCCGGGCGACCGGATCCACGGAGGTCATCAAGGTCAAGTCGATGGCCACCCAGGAGATCGGTCTCAACGAACACCTGGAATCGGCCGGCATCACCCCGTACGAGACGGACCTCGCCGAGCTCATCGTCCAGCTCGCCCACGACAGACCGTCACACATCCTGGTGCCCGCGATCCACCGCAACCGCGACGAGATCCGGCAGATCTTCCTCAAGGAGATCCCCGGCGTCGACCCGCGGCTCGACAACGTGCCCGCCCATCTCGCCGCCGCGGCCCGCGCCTATCTGCGCGAGAAGTTCATGACGACGAAGGTGGCGGTCTCCGGCGCCAACTTCGGGATCGCCGAGACCGGCACCCTGTCCGTCGTCGAATCCGAGGGCAACGGCCGGATGTGCCTGACCCTGCCCGACACCCTGATCACCGTCATGGGTATCGAGAAGGTGCTGCCGCGCTATCAGGACCTCGAAGTCTTCCTGCAGTTGCTTCCGCGCTCGTCGACCGGGGAGCGGATGAACCCGTACACCTCGATGTGGACGGGTGTGACCCCCGGCGACGGACCGCAGGACTTCCATCTGGTCCTCCTCGACAACGGACGGACCGCCGCGCTGGCCGACCGGATCGGGCGCGAGGCGCTCAACTGCATCCGCTGCTCGGCGTGTCTCAACGTCTGCCCGGTCTACGAACGGGCCGGCGGCCATGCCTACGGCTCGACCTACCCCGGGCCGATCGGCGCGGTCCTCACGCCGCAGCTCGCCGGGATGCACGCCGCCAAGGACGACCCCAACAGCTCCCTGCCGTACGCCTCCAGCCTTTGCGGCGCCTGCTTCGACGCCTGTCCCGTCAAGATCGACATCCCGTCGCTGCTGGTCGAGCTGCGCCACCAGCACACCGAACAGTCCGGTACGACGGCCGAGAAGCTGGCCATGAAGGCGGCGGCCGGCGTGATGAAGAGGCCGAAACTGTTCACCGCCGCGCAGAAGGCGGCGGGGCTCGGCCGGGTGCTCGGTGGGCGGGACGGGAAGATCTCGCATCTGCCGCCGCCGTTCAGCGGATGGAGCGACAGCCGTGACACCGCGGCGCCGCCGAAGCAGTCCTTCCGGTCGTGGCTGGCGTCGGACGAGGGCGCCGCGACCATGCGGGCCGCCGCCGACGAGTACGACAGGAACCAGCAGGAGGAGGAGAAGTGACGACCGCTCGCGCCACGGTGCTCGGCCGGGTCCGGGACGCCCTGGCCCTCGCCCCCACCCCGGACACCACCATCCCGCGCGACTACCGGACCGGCCGCACGCTACCCGACGACGAGCGACTCGCACTCTTCACCGACCGGCTCGTCGACTACAAGGCGCAGGTGCACACCTGCACCGCCGCCCGCACCGCCGAGGTGATCGCGGAGGTGCTGGACGGGCTCGGTGCGCGGAGGATCGGGGTCCCCGCCGGGCTCGACGAGCAGTGGCTCGGCGCGTACGACGGTGACGTCCAGCAGGACTCCGCCGGCATTCCGGCGCCCCGGCTCGACGCGCTGGACGGAGTTGTCACCGCGTCGGCCGTCGGCTGCGCCGAGACCGGCACGATCTTCCTCGACGGCTCGCCCGACCAGGGGCGGCGGGCCCTGTCGCTCGTCCCCGACCTGCATGTGTGTGTCGTCGATCTGTCGGCCGTCGAGGTGGGGGTACCGGAGGCGGTGGCGCGATTGGTGCCGGAGCGCCCGACGACGCTGATCAGCGGGCCGTCGGCCACGTCGGACATCGAGCTGGAACGGGTCGAGGGGGTACACGGTCCGCGCACGCTGGTGGTCGTGATCCGCGTCGACGCGTAGGGGGTGTCCGCCGGACGGCGAGGATGCCGTCCGGCGGACAGATGGTCAGCGGTGCTCGACCGTCAGCGGTTCGAAGCCGATACGGGTCGTCGACCCGTCGTCCGCCCAGCCGACCTCGACCGTGTCGCCGTCCACGTTCACCCCGCTCACCGCCGCCGCGAGTGCCGTCGTCTCCGGCTCTGCCGTCAGCGACGCGAGTGACACCAGCAGAACCGTTCCCTCCGCGTCCGCGCCCAGCCTCGGCACCACCGCCCACCGGGCGTACGCCGTGCCCTGCGGAGCCCGTACCTCGTCCCGGGTCTCCCAGCCGCTCAGGCCGTGCAGCTCGGACCGTACGGAGTTGTCCGGACCGGTCGCCCAGCCCGTCTGCTCCACCCGCGCCCCGGTTGGGGCACCCAGCACCCGGTGCACCCGCAACTCGTACCGGCCGCGGACCACAATCACGCTCTCCGCCCGCATCCCCGGCACCATCGGCGCACCCGACGTGAAGACGGGGCGGTGCCAGGACGCGGCCCAGCCCCAGCCGTCGCCCCCTCCCGCGCCCAGCGGGCGGATGCTGCGACGGTCGCTGCGCACTCCGCCGACGACGACGGCCATGTGGTTGTCCGCCGCGTTCACCCTCGACGTGGGGCAGGGGAGACCACTCACGAAGACATCCGACGCTTGCAACGCTGCTATCCGGGGTCAAGGCCTCCTGCGGTCAACTGGGCGGTAAATAGCGGCAATTGATGCGAGTGTCATGTGTGCGCTGCGCCAACACATCGGATGAGTCGATGTAAAGGTGGGCGTCGAGCAGGGGAGCCGGTTGGCGATTCGGAAGTGCGTGCGATTAGCATCTGTTCCTGGCATGGACACCCTCACACTCTGGCAACTGGCGGCGCTGGCCGCGGCATCCACGCTCGTCGGCTTCTCCAAGACGGCCGTCAGTGGTGCCAATACGATCAGTCTCGCGGTCTTCGCGGCCGTACTCCCGGCCCGCGAGTCCACCGGGGTTCTGCTCCCGATCCTCATCGCGGGCGATGCACTCGCGGTCTTCACCTACCGCAGGCACGCCCACTGGCCGACGCTGCTGCGGCTGTTCCCCGCCGTCGCCGTGGGCGTGGTGATGGGCACCGTCTTCATGATGTGGGCCGACGACGACGCCGTGGGGACCTCGATCGGCGCGATCCTGCTCTTCATGGCGGGCGTCACCGTCTGGCGGCGTCGCACCGGGGCCGACAGCAAGGTGGCTCCGGACGAGTCCGGCGGCCCGTCCGGGGCGGGCAGGCTCAAGGCCCGTTCGTACGGGGTGCTCGGCGGCTTCACCACCATGGTCGCCAACGCGGGCGGCCCGGTGATGTCGCTCTACCTGCTGTCCGCAGGCTTCCGGAAGCTCGGCTTCCTCGGCACATCGGCATGGTTCTTCCTGATCGTCAACACCTCCAAGGTGCCGTTCAGTGTGGGCCTCGGGCTCATCGACGCGCAGTCGTTGCTGCTGGACGCGGCCATGCTGCTGTTCGTCGTCCCGGGCGCGTACATCGGCCGGAAGTGTGTGGACCGGATCAACCAGAAGCTCTTCGAGCGACTGGTGCTCGGTGCGACCGTGCTCGGCGGACTCCAGCTGCTGCTGCGCTGACCGCACCCCATGGTATGACGAGACCCCCCTGGACCGGACCTTCCAGGAGGGTCCGAGGAGAGCGCGGAAGCCGTCGTGTCAGACGATGTCCGCGGCGATCTCCGCCTGTTCGCGGGCGTTCCCGTACGCCGACGGCGTGCTGTAGGAACGGCGCGCGACGAACCACCGGACGGTGGCCAGGACCAGCACGGCGACCAGCGCGACCGACGCGTAGTTCATGGAGTCGATGGTCACCGGCGACGACTGCGGGAGCAGGAACGGTACGGTCACGATGGCCACCCACACCAAGCCGATCCAGCCGATCGGCTTGGATCAGCGGCCCAGGTGCCAGGGCCCCGTCGGCCAGGACGGACACCTACTCCACCGACAGCGGCTGCTGCTGCCCGCCGAACCGAACCGGCCGTTCCGGTTGCGCGCAGACTGGCTCGACCGTGTCGATCCGCACGGCGGAACCGTGCGGATCACAGCACTCCGAACCGACCGGACGTCAGGGGATCAGCAGCCAGTCCGAACCGATCGCCGCCATCAGACCGACGGCCAGCAGCCAACTTCCCAAGCGCGTACGGCCGTTCCGGCTGAGCTCGATCACGATCCCGCACAGGATCAGCGCCAGCCCGTACACCCCGACCACCAGGACGGACGACCGGCTTGCGATCCGCAGCGCCAGTACGACCGCCATCGCCGCCATGCCGACCGAGGAGAGCACGATCCGCAACCGTCTGGCCTGACGCGGCGTCAATCTGCGGTCCCCGGTCCCCGCCTCCTCGACCTCGGCGTCGACCTCGACCTCGGCGTCGGTCTCTGTGCCGTTCGTGTCGCCGACGGGGGTGGCTATCGGGGTGTCCACGGACTGGGTCTGGTCAGAAGTGCTCATGACGCGGGATGGTAATAGTTCCGCGGCGCCGTGTTCACCGCTCCGCGCGGCGGTTGCCGAAAACGAACGTCGCCATCCGGCTCATCCGCCCTCACGCCGCAGCCGGGGCGCCTCCTCGGCCGCGTCCACCGTCCGCCCGCCGCCCGCCTCCACCCGCCCGGCCAACTCCTCCGCCCAGCCGGTCAGCGCATCGATCCCGATCCCGTGCGCCGACGCCTCCCCGTACGCCGAGAGGGCCGCCGCGCCCCGCCGCAACAGCCGCGCCCCACCCGTCGCATTGCCGCGTGCCGCATGCGTCAGCCCCACCGCCAGCTGCGCGAGCCCACGCCACAACTCCCGTTCCGCATCCGGGCCCGACTTCCACGCGTCCTCGAACACCTCGTGCGCGTGGAACGGCATCCCCGCGTCCAGCAGCCGCTGCGCCTCCAACAGCGTCTCCTCGGGGGAGCGCGCCACGCCCTCCGGCTGCCGCTCCACCCCCGGCGCCCCGTACGGCAGGGGGCGCCCCAGCCCGTCACGGGGGCGCGCACTGCGCGCCCGGCCCTCGGTATCGCGGTCCCTGCGAGTCTCGTCCACCCGTCGATTGTGCCCCGCACCTGCGGCGAACTGTCCGAACCACTGCCTGTGGGCCCCCGCGCACGATTAGTCTCGGCAGTAATCCGTATCACTAGGGGAGGGTAGGCATGAAACCGTCCCGGCCGCTGTACGAGCGCGAACCGGAACTCGCTGCCGCCGCACAAGCCGTGGATGCCCTTTGCGGCGCCCAGGCAGTCGGCGGGCTGCTGATCTTCAGCGGTGAGGCAGGCATCGGCAAGACAGCTCTGCTCACCGAGGTGCAGGCCATGGCCGCGGACCGCTGCACCGTCTGGTCCGCACGCGGCGGCGAGACGGTCACATCCGTGCCGTTCCACGTCGTACGCCAACTCCTGCAGCCCGCGCTCGACCAGTTTCCGCCCGACGAGGTACGCGATCTGTTCGGCGCGTGGTTCGAGATCACCGCACCCGCCCTCGGACTTGCCGAGCCCAGCGGCCCGCAGGCCGACCCGCAGGGTGTGCGCGACGGACTCGACCACGTCGTGTCACAGCTCGCCTCCCGGCTGAGCCACCGTCCGCCGCTGCTGATCATCGACGACGCGCACTGGGCGGACGGCGAATCCCTTGCCTGGCTCGCCTCGTTCACCGCGCGCCTCGGCGAGCTGCCGGTCCTCGTCGTCCGGGCGCACCGCCCGGAGGAACTATCGGCGCGCGAGGGGGACGGCGGCAGCCACCCCGCCCAGGTTCGGGTCGCACTGCGCGCGCTCACCCCCGAGGCCACCGCGGAACTGGTCCGGGCCATTCTCGGCGACCACACCGACGACCCGTTCTGCCGCGAGGTGTGGGCCGTCACCGGCGGCAACCCGTACGAGGCGGTCGAACTCGTCGCCAAGGTGCAGGACCGCGAACTGGCCCCCCTTGAGGAGTCGGCCGGGCTGCTGCGCGAACTCGGCGCCTCGGCCCGCGGCAGCGGACTCGTCGCCCGGCTCGAACGGCTCGGCACCAACGCCAACCGGTTCGCCTGGGCCGCCGCCGTCCTCGGCACCGACATTTCCCAGGACCTCGCCGCCACCCTCGCCGGAATGAGCCCCGCGGAGGCCGCCGACTGCACCGCGCGGCTGCGCGACGCCCGTATCGTCAGCGGCTTCGACCCACTGGAGTTCGTCCACCCGCTGATCGCCACCGCCGTGTACCGCTCCATCCCGCCGGCCACCCGCACCGCCATGCACGGCCGCGCCGCCTGGGCGATCACCCGCGCCGGACTCGGCACCGCCGCGGCCTCCCGCCACCTCCTGGAAGTCCACCCGGACGACGACCCGGAACTGGTCGAGCAGCTCCGCGAGGCAGCCGGCCAGCATCTCGCGGTCGGTGCCCCCGAAGCCGCCCGCCGCTGCCTGGAACGCGCCCTGCAGGAACCGCCGCGCCCCCAGGTGCGGGCCACGCTGCTGTACGAGCTGGGCTGCGCGACGCTGCTCAGCTCCCCTCCCACCACTGTCCAGCATCTTCGGGCCGCCCTCGATCTGCCCGGACTCGCCGACGACGTGCGCGTCGACGCCACCTTCCGGCTCGCCGCCGCCCTCTCCCACAACAACCAGCTGAAGGAAGCGGCACTGGCTCTCGCCGCCGAGACCGGGCGCACCGCCCCCGGACCGGGCCGGATGCGGCTCCAGGCCGCGCACTTCCTGTGGGAGGGCATGCAGGCCGCCGAGGACGACGGCCCCGGCCGCTCCCGCAGGCTCGCCGGCAACGCCGACCACCTCACCGGCCGCGACAACGCCGAACGCGCCCTGCTCACGCTGCGCGCCTTCGACGCCATGCTCCGGGGCGAGGATTCCCAGCTCGTCGTCGATCTCTGCGAACGCGCCCTGGTCGACGGTCGCCCGGCCCGCGGGCTCGGGTGGACCGACACCGAATGGGGCTTCGAGTTCCCCACCACGGTGGGTATCACCTACGCCTTCACCGACCAGCTCGACCGGGCCGAGGCACTGTTCAGCGAGGCAGTCCGTGCCTTCGAGATCTCCGGCTGGAGCGGCGCGCACCTCGCCTTCGCCCACACCCTCCTCGGTCTCGTCCACCGGCGTCGCGGCAGGCTGGCCGAGGCGGAGGGCTTCCTGCGCGAAGGACTGCGGCTTGCCGACCGTGTGGGCAGCGGCCTGCCCGTCAACTGGATCGCCGCCTGCCTGCTCATCGACACGCTGCTGGCCCGGGGCCGGGTCACCGAGGCCCGTACGATAGCTGACCGGTACAACTTCGGGATGCCCTATCCCAGCGCGATGGTCATGCCGGACGCACCGAGCGTCCGTGGCCGTCTCCTGCTCGCCGAAGGCCGTACCAAGGAAGCCGTCGCCGAGCTCGAAGCAGCCGGACAGGCTCTTGAGCCGCGCGGCCGGTTCAACAGCATCTGGGCGCCATGGGCGGGTGACCTCGCGCGCGCCCTGGCCGACGAAGACCCGGGCCGCGCAGCCCAGCTCGCCACCTCGGCCCGGGTGCACGCCGAACGCTTCGGCACGAACACCGCGATCGGAGAGGCTCTGCGCTGCGTCGCCCTGTTCGCCCGCCCCGAGGACGCCCACCGTCTGTTGGCCGACGCGGTTCGGCACCTGGAGGCGTCCCCGTCCGCGTACGAACACGCCCTGGCCCGTCTCGACTACGGCATCGCCATCCGCTCCCCGCGCGAGCTCGCCCTGGCCCAGAAACTGGCCACGGTGTGCGGCGCCGAAGCGCTCGCGACCCGCGCCCATCAGGCACGGACGTCAATCAGGTCCGCGGAGTGAGGTAATGTTTGTCCTGCGCGGCCACCCGAAAACACCGGGGGGAATCGCAGCGGGACGTGGCGCAGCTTGGTAGCGCACTTGACTGGGGGTCAAGGGGTCGCAGGTTCAAATCCTGTCGTCCCGACTGGAGACAGTCGCAGGTCAGGGCCGGTTACGGAGAAATCCGAAACCGGTCCTTGATCATTCTAGGGGACCAGTTGGGGACCCGTGTCCCTGACTGACGTCAGCGGGTGACCACGATCGGGCTCGGCAGGGAGCGTGGCGCGCGTAGCGCGCTGAGGTGCGCGGAGAGCGCTGAGCCAGCGGACGTGATCTTGTGTACGTCCGGGTGCGGGTAGCGCTGGGTGGTCATCAGCGATCCGTGGCCGGCGATTCTACGAAGGACGTGAACCTGGACCCCGGCGTCGGCGAACCAGGTCAGTCCCGTGTGCCGGAATTCGTGGTGGCGCAGGTGCTCGTAGCCGAGCGGCTTGCCTTCCAGCGCACCGCTTGGTGCCCGATAGCGCACCCGTCTCAGCCCTCCGGTCGCCGGGTTCCTTCGCGGACCACGGGCCGTGCGCTCCCGGACAAGCCGCACCCGTGACCAGGTCCTAGGTTCGAGTGCAGGGATCCGCCGCCTCTGCGGCCTCGTGCACCGCTTACCGAGGTAATGCAACGGAGGCCTGGAGCAGCAGGGCGACAACGGTGTCGTGATCACGTCGGCCACCATCCACAACCAGCACGGCGAGCTCGTGCTGATGGGCCGGCACAAGTACCTGCTGCGACGTCAGCAGGCCCATTGAGGACGGCGGAACGTGCGACGAGCTGGAACCCTGTCGGCTCACCGGACGCCTGTCGTCCGCGGCCGGCGGGAGCGACGAAGGAGCGCCAATGGCTGATGAGGCCATGGGGGACGAGGTCTACCAGCCGGACGGTTCTGAGATGCAGGACGACGCCGGGGTGTTGACGCCTTGGACACCCTGGACTTCCGGGGCGGCGACCAGAGCCTGGACGAGGGCTGCTCCCCTCCTGAGAGGCCCTGGGGCGTGGAGCACGCCGGCGTCACGGCAGCGGAGCAACAGCGAGAGGAGAGTCTGGACGAGCGCCTTGCCGAGGAGATGCCGGACATCGGCGTTCCGGAGGACGACGGCATCGGTGACACCTGGGACACCGGCGGAGAGCTCATCGATGGAAAAGTTGACCGTTTCACTATTTTGGGAGTAAATGTTGCGCGCGGCGGCCACTCTTGAGACTGGATGGGGCACCCTTTGCTGCGGTCATCATGAGGCATCGGCATGGGTGCGGGCCCCGGTCAGCCTGTTTTCCACGGTCGTTGCTGCGGGCGGAGCGACGTGGAAGGCGATGGCGTGAGTCAAGGTCAAGGGGCGAAACGAAAGCGTGGCCTGCGGGTCGAGCACGTGGTCGAGCAGAGCGCTGCTACCAACTTGGAGCTCTTCTTCGACTTGGTCTTCGTCTTCGCTCTCACACAGATCACGAAGCTCATCTCCTCAGACCTGACCGGTACCGGAGTGCTCCACGGTTTCCTCGTCCTTGCGATCGTCTGGTGGTGCTGGGTGGACTACTCCTGGCTCGCCAACGTCGTCAAGGCCGACGAGGGCGTGACCCGGGCGGCGATGCTCGCCGCTATGGCGGCGATGTTCATCATCGCCCTGGTTATCCCCGAAGCGTTCACCGACCTGCCCGGCGGCCTGAGCGGGCCGACGGTCGTCGCATGCGCCTATCTCGTGCTGCGTGCAGTCCATGTCGCACAATTCGTTGTTGCCAGTCGCGGTGATCCGCATCTGCGACGGCAAGTGCTCCTGTTCGCGGGGACCATGGCAGGCTCCACAGCTCTGCTCCTCGCCGCCGGCTCCATGGACGGGGCCACGCAGACCGTGCTGTGGTGCGTGGCCGTGGTCGTCGACTACGGGGGAACATTGGCCATCGGTAACCAGGGCTGGCGAGTCAATTCCGCGAAGCACTTCGCGGAACGGCACGGTCTGATCGTGATCATCGGTCTGGGTGAATCAATCGTCGCCGTTGGCGCCGGCGTAGCGCACCTCCCGATCTCATGGCCGATCATCCTGGCCGCGGTACTCGGACTGTCCCTGTCGGCGAGCCTGTGGTGGGCCTACTTCGACACGACGGCACTACGCGCAGAGCACGCGCTGACGCAGGCCCGAGACCACCACCGTTCCGCGATGGCACAAACGGCCTACACCTACCTCCACCTGCCGATCGTCGGAGGTATCGCGTTGGTCGCCCTCGGCATGGAGTACGTTCTTGAATACGTCGGGGGACACGCACATCACAGCCTCTCCGACCCGCTGAAAGGCATCCCTCTGGCCGCGCTTCTCGGCGGCACGGCACTCTACCTGCTCGCCGTCGCTGCATTCGAAAAGCGAACGTACGGCGAATTCAAAAAAGTCAGAGCAGTCCTTGCTGCGGCACTTCTTGCCTTGTACCCGGCAGTCTCCCTGCTCCCCGCAATCGGCGCACTGGCCATCGTGACCGTCCTGTTGGCCGGACTGAATCTTTACGAGACCCTTCACCACCGCCCTCTTCGCCACTCGGTCCGTCACGGGCACCATGCCTGAACACCGGTCACGAGAACTGGAAAAAGCAACGAGCTCTCGTCATTGACCGCCCCGTATCGATGTGGCGGCCCGGCGATCGAGTCCTCTGCTGGGTTTCGCCCCCAGCGTTCTCACATGAAAGGAATACACCGTGCCGAAGCTCGCACCGGAGCCCCAGCGTTCCCCTCGGACAGATCACTTGCTCACGCCGGGGAACTGCGTGATCGCACTGATCGACTACCAGCCGAGCCAGTACTCGACGGTGACGTCCTCCAGTCAGGAGGAAATCGACCTGAACGTGCGCGCTGTCGCCAAACTGGCAACGGCGTACGAGATCCCGGTGGTGCTGAGCACCGTGGCCGTGGACATGGGAGTCAACCAAGGCACGAACCCCGCGATCCTCAATGAACTCCCCGGCGTCACCGAGATCGACCGGACCGGCGTGAACGCCTGGGAGGACGCGGACTTCCGCGCGGCGATCGAAGCCACAGGCCGACGCAAGGTCGTCATCGGCGGCTTGTGGACCGAGGTCTGCCTGACGTTCCCGACCCTGGATATGATCGCCGAAGGCTACGAGGTCTACCCGGTCGCCGATGCCGTCGGCGGGATCACACCCGTGGCACACGACCGCGCGTTCGATCGGATGATCGCTGCTGGGGCACGCCCGATTACCGCCATATCGTTCGGATGCGAACTCATGCGCAACTGGGCGCGCAACGACGCGGACAAGCTCCGCGAGGTCATGCGCTGGTACTTCCCCGAGCGCAACCGCCTTGGCCTCGGCAACCGGCCCTCGCCCGAATCGAACTGACCGGACAAGCCGGCACTTTCTGGGAGGGCGAGCATGCCCGCCCTCCCAGCGAACCACGACACGGAGGCATCACCATGACAACATCCACGAACGTCGAGATCACCGATTCCCTCGCCGCGAACCGCTACGAGGCGCGGATAGACGGGCAGCTCGCCGGATTCGCCGACTATCTGCGCACCAGCGAACTGATCGCCTTCGTGCACACCGAAGTCGACCCCTCCTACGAGGGCCGCGGCGTCGGCTCCGCACTTGCCCGCGCAGCGCTGGACGCGGCCCGCTCCGACGGCCTGAAAGTACTGGCCGTGTGCCCCTTCATCTCGGGCTGGATGGCCCGGCACCCCGACTACCAAGACCTCGCCTACCAGAACCGCAGCAAGGTCAAGGACTAGGGCGTGTTCCAGGTTCGGATCATGTGGGGCGGAGACTCCGGAGCCAGATGATCGATCCGCGTAGGTGGAGTCCGGCGAGGTAGCTGGTA
>NZ_JBFAJH010000049.1:0-55992 GCF_040655115.1 Streptomyces atratus
GGCCCTCTGCGAAGCAGAAGATTTGTTACTCCGCTTTCCAGTTCTTCGCTTTCGCGTTTCCCTTTCCGGCGGTTCCAACCTTACCAGACTCTTTTCGATTCCGTTTCCGGTCCGAATTTGATTCCGGTGGCCTTTGGAATGGCCTTCGCCTTTCGGCGGATCCGACTTTATCAGAAGTTCTGAGTCGGAATTTCCGACCCCCTCGGGGCGACCTCTGCGCACGAGTGCGCGGGCTGCTTCCCGGTCGGGCGGAGCCGTAAACGTACTGGAGCGGGGCGCCCGATGCAAATCGGGGGCCCCGCTCCGGAGTTCGCGCCTGTCGGAGGGTCAGACCTCGACGACGACGGGGAGGATCATCGGGCGCCGGCGGTAGGTGTCGGAGACCCACTTGCCCACCGTGCGGCGGACGAGCTGCTGCAGTTGGTGCGGTTCCATCACGCCGTCCTGGGCGGACCTGTTGATCGCTTCCTCGATCTTCGGTACGACGGCAGTGAATGCAGCGTCGTCGATACCGGAACCCCTGGCATGGATGTCGGGACCGCCGGTGATCTTGCCGGAAGAGCTGTCGACCACGATGAAGACCGTAATGATGCCCTCGTCGCCGAGGATGCGGCGGTCCTTGAGCGAGGTCTCGGTGACGTCTCCGACCGAGAGGCCGTCGACGTACACGTAACCCGCCTGGACCTTGCCGACGATCTTGGCCTTGCCGTCGACGAGGTCGACGACGACGCCATCCTCGGCGATGACGATGTGGTCCTTGGGAACGCCGGTAAGGGCGCCCAGTTCGGCGTTGGCCCGCAGGTGGCGCCATTCGCCGTGTACGGGCATCAGGTTCTTCGGCTTGCAGATGTTGTAGAAGTACAGCAGCTCGCCGGCCGAGGCGTGACCCGAGACGTGGACCTTGGCGTTGCCCTTGTGGACGACGTGGGCGCCCCAGCGGGTCAGGCCATTGATCACGCGGTAGACCGCGTTCTCATTGCCCGGGATCAGGGACGACGCCAGGATCACGGTGTCGCCCTGGACGATCCGGATCTGGTGGTCGCGGTTGGCCATCCGGGACAGCGCGGCCATCGGCTCGCCCTGTGAACCCGTACAGACCAGCACGACCTCGTCGTCCGGCAGGTCGTCGAGGGTCTTGACGTCGACGACCAGGCCCGCGGGGACCGTCAGATAACCGAGGTCCCGGGCGATGCCCATGTTGCGGACCATCGAGCGGCCGACGAAGGCGACCCGGCGGCCGTACTCGTGTGCCGCGTCGAGGATCTGCTGGATGCGGTGCACGTGGCTGGCGAAGCTCGCCACGATGATGCGCTTCTGGGCGTTCGCGAAGACCGTGCGCAGGACGTTGGAGATGTCCCGTTCGGGCGGTACGAAGCCGGGCACCTCTGCGTTCGTCGAGTCGGAGAGGAGGAGGTCGATGCCTTCCTCGCTCAGCCGGGCGAAGGCGTGCAGGTCGGTGAGACGGCCGTCCAGCGGAAGCTGGTCCATCTTGAAGTCACCGGTCGCGACAGCCATGCCCGCGGGGGTGCGGATGGCGACCGCGAGGGCATCCGGGATGGAGTGGTTGACCGCGATGAACTCGCAGTCGAAGACGCCGATGCGCTCGCGCTGGCCTTCCGCCACCTCAAGGGTGTACGGACGGATCCGGTGCTCCTGCAGCTTCGCCTCGATGAGTGCGAGAGTCAGCTTGGAGCCGATGAGCGGAATGTCCGGCTTCAGGCGCAGCAGATACGGGACGCCACCGATGTGGTCCTCGTGGCCGTGCGTGAGGACGATGCCCTCGACGTCGTCGAGGCGGTCCCGGATCGTGGAGAAGTCCGGCAGGATCAGGTCGATTCCAGGCTGTTCCTCCTCGGGGAACAGCACTCCGCAGTCGACGATGAGCAGGCGGCCGCCGTACTCGAAAACCGTCATGTTGCGGCCGATTTCGCCGAGGCCGCCGAGCGGGGTGACGCGGAGGCCACCCTTCGGGAGCTTCGGCGGGGTGCCGAGTTCGGGATGCGGATGACTCAAAAGACTCTCCTTACCACGCGCGCCACGTACCGCTGAGGCACGTGGCGCGCATGTCATTCGTGCACTTGCTGTTGTCTGATGTCGCTCTTGCGAGTGTTCTTCGCTTATTCAGTTGTGAAGTCTGTGGTTACAGCTGTACCCCGCCGGCGGCGAGATCGATCTTGAGCTGGGCCGTTTCCTGCGCGGTGAGTTCCACCAGAGGAAGGCGCAGCGGGCCTGCGGGCAGGCCCTGGAGCGCCAGTGCGGCCTTGGTCGTGATCACACCCTGGGTACGGAACATGCCGGTGAAGACCGGCAGGAGCTTCTGGTGGATCTCCGTGGCCTTCTGGACGTCGCCGCCGAGGTGCGCCTCGATGAGGGCGCGCAGGTCGGGGGTGACTACATGGCCGACGACGGAGACGAAGCCGACTGCGCCGACCGAGAGCAGCGGGAGGTTCAGCATGTCGTCGCCGGAGTACCAGGCGAGGCCGGACCGGGCGATGGCCCAGCTCGCGCGGCCGAGGTCACCCTTGGCGTCCTTGTTGGCGACGATACGCGGGTGCTCGGCGAGCCGGACCAGCGTCTCCGTGTCGATGGGCACACCACTACGGCCGGGAATGTCGTAGAGCATGACCGGCAGACCGGTGGCGTCCGCGATCGCCGTGAAGTGGCGGAAGATGCCTTCCTGCGGCGGCTTGTTGTAGTACGGCGTGACCGCCAGAAGGCCGTGAGCGCCGGAACGCTCGGCCGTGCGGGTGAGCTCGATGCTGTGGCGGGTGTCGTTGGTGCCGATACCGGCGACGACATGGGCCCGGTCCCCCACGGCTTCGAGGACTGCCCTGACGAGCTGGTCTTTCTCCGCGTCGCTGGTGGTCGGGGACTCGCCGGTGGTGCCGTTGATGATCAGGCCGTCATTGCCTGCGTCCACCAGGTGGGCGGCGAGCCGCTGGGCACCGTCGAGGTCGAGTGCGCCGTCCGCCGTGAACGGCGTGACCATCGCGGTGAGGACCCGCCCGAAGGGGGTCTGCGGAGTGGAGATCGGAGCCATGGGTAACACGCTACTCGCTGCTCAGCGCCCGGTGGTCCCTCGGGGGGAGGAAGGGATAGGAGCCCGGCACTGCCTGCTCGGGGGTTCAAGCAGTGCCGGGTCCGTTTGATCAGCCTAGATGAACTTCACGAAACGTCGCAATATGGACACCGCCTACGGGGCTACGCGTCCATTCTTGTTGAAGGCTGCATGGGTGAGCGGCATGAGCCGTGCCCAGTGCTCCTCCATCTGTTCGCCGACCATTTCGATCTCGCGCTGAGGGAAGGACGGGACCTTCGCCAGCTCGTGCTGGGTGCGCAGGCCGAGGAAGTGCATCAGCGAGCGCGCGTTGCACGTGGCGTACATCGACGAGAACAGGCCGACCGGGAGCACGGCCCGGGCGACCTCGCGTGCGACGCCGGCGGCGAGCATCTCCTGGTAGGCCTCGTACGCCTGGCCGTACGAGTCCTCCATCACGCGGCCTGTGAGCTCCTGCTGGGCCGTGGTGCCCTCGACGAACTCGTACTTGCCGGGGCGGCCCTGCTGGACGAGCTTGCGGGCCTCGCCGGGAACATAGAAGACCGGCTCCAGCTCCCTGTACCGGCCCGATTCCTCGTTGTACGACCAACCGACGCGGTGGCGCATGAACTCGCGGAACACGAAGATCGGTGCGCTGATGAAGAACGTCATCGAGTTGTGCTCGAACGGGGATCCGTGACGGTCCCGCATCAGGAAGTTGATGAGCCCTTTCGAGCGCTCCGGGTCCTTGGTGACCTCTTCGAGGGACTGCTCTCCGGCCGTGGAGACACGGGCGGCGAACAGGACGTCGGAGTCGGCCGCGGAGTGCTTCACCAGCTCGACGGTCACATCGCTGCGGAAGCTGGGCTTTGCGGGCTCGGGGGTCTCGGTCACCGGCGGGGTCCTTCCAATTGCGTCGCTCGGGCGGCGCCCACTCTACGGGCCGCCACCGACAACGAGCCTCAGAAGGTCCGTCCGGGACATTCTTCGACCAATTCACCGATTCGGGGCACCGAACGGATCCGCCGTGCGTCTGACTCAATAGCACCAGCCCTAGCAGAGTTCAAGGAGAGTTTCCTCATGTTCCGCCGGCGTGAAGCCGTCCCGTTCGCTTTCGTGGCCGAGGCCGACCGATTCCGCAGCAATGTCGCCCCGCCGCCGCGGGAGCGCGCCACCGTCTCCCAGCTGGCGGCCCGTTCCCTCGTGGGGCTCGCCGTGGTCGCCGGTCTCGCCGGATCGCTGCTCCTCGGTCTTCCAGCCCTCGCCCCGAAGCAGGCTCCGTCGCACAGCCAGCAGAGCGAGGCCGCCCACCGCTGACTCGTACGGACCCCTGGGGTGGTAGGGGCGGGGGCCTGCTCGGTAGCCTCACCAGGCACAGCAATCGAGCGTGCTTGTGAGTGAGGATCAGTCGTGCCCCTGCCCTTTCTGACGGCCGACCGCGCGTTTGACGCGAGCGCTGAGGACATTGCGCTGCCGTTCGACGACCACGACAGCTGGCGGCGCCCCTACCGCCCCGGGCCGTGGCGGGTCGCGGCGGCGGCCACCCTGTTGTTGCTCGCCTCGTTCGTGCTCATCGCAGGCATGATCACCGCGTTTGCCGGGGCGTTTTCCGGGGCCGCCGTATGTGTCGGGCTCGCCCTTGTGGTGATCTTCTGCGCCCTGCGACTGCTGCGAGTAGGAGCCTGGGTGAGCCGGCACGGGGTGCGACGGGTGGGCTTCTTCGTGACGACGACCGTGCCGTGGAACCGGGCCACAGCGGTCCGTACGGTGCAGCAGCCGGTGAGGTGGCTCGGGTTCCCGCGCACCGTGCAGGGGCAGGCCCTGATCGTCGTACGGAAGGGTGGCGAGGCCGTGCCGCCGCTGCTCACCGACAGCAATGCGGACTTCCTCGGGCGTGGCGAGGCGTTCGACCGGGCCGCCGACACGATCGAGGCCTGGGGGGACGAGTACCGGCGCGGCTAGGGCTGTCCGGCGAATCGGGGCCGGGCAGGTCGCGGCGTCCGGTGCGATGCGTCGCAAGGCGCCGGAGCGTCCGTACAGCGACGCTGTCCGGACGCTCCGGCAACGCCGCGAGGAGTGGGGTCTCCCCTGTTCGAGCGAAGCCGGAAACGTGGGGATGCCGGACGCCTCGGCCCCGGCCATGATCCGCCGGACACCCATGGGCCTTGGCGTACGGCGGCCGGTCTGCCCTCGGCCGCCGTACGGGATCGGACGATGTCCTCAGTCGCCGGACGGCACCGAGCCGGCGGACGAGCCCGGTGCACCTGTCGGCACCGGGTTCCTGTGCAGGGCGATGGCGCGCTGCATGGCCTTGCGGGCGCGCGGAGTGTCCCGGGCGTCCTGGTAGGCGACGGCGAGGCGGAACCAGCAGCGCCAGTCGTCCGGGGAGTCCTCGGTCTCCTCGCGGCGCCGTGCGAACACGGCGTCGGCCGAGTCGCGGTCGATACGGCCGCCCGGGGTACGGACCAGTTCGTCGACCGGCAGGCCGCCCTCGGCGTCGAGCTCGGTGGCAAGGGCGTTGGCCCTGCGGACGAACTGGGTGTTCTTCCACAGGAACCAGATACCGATCACCGGCAGGATCAGCACCGCGACCCCGAAAGTGACGGTGATCAGCGTGCCGTGCTCGATGAGCAGCAGGCCACGGCTGCCGACCAGGCCGAAGTAGAAGACCAGAACGGCAGCGGTGACGAGGTAAGTGATCTTTGCGCGCATGGCGGTGGGCTCAGTCAGTTCAGGTCGAGGAAGTGTTCCAGGCCGAACGTGAGGCCCGGAGTGGTCGCCACGCGGCGTGCTCCGAGCAGGATGCCCGGCATGAAGCTGCTGTGGTGCAGGGAGTCGTGGCGGATGGTGAGGGTCTCGCCCTCACCGCCGAGCAGCACTTCCTGGTGGGCCAGGAGGCCGCGGAGCCGGATCGCATGGACCCGGACCCCGTCCACGTCCGCGCCACGGGCGCCGTCGAGCGCCGTGGCCGTGGCGTCCGGCTGCGGGGCGCAGCCGGCCTTCCGCCGGGCCTCGGCGATCAGCTGGGCGGTGCGGGTGGCGGTGCCGGACGGGGCGTCGACCTTGTTGGGGTGGTGCAGTTCGACGACCTCGACGGACTCGAAGTAGCGGGCTGCCTGCTCGGCGAACTTCATGGTGAGGACTGCGCCGATCGAGAAGTTCGGCGCGATGAGCACACCGGTCTCCGGGGAGCCGGAGAGCCAGGTGTTCAGCTGCGCGAGCCGTTCGTCGGTCCAGCCGGTGGTGCCGACGACCGCGTGGATGCCGTGCCGGATGCAGAAGTCGAGGTTCCCCATCACCGACCCGGGCGTGGTGAGTTCGACCACGACCTGGGCGTCGTTCTCGGCGAGGGTCTCCAGCTTGTCGCCCCGGCCGAGAGCAGCCACCAGTTCCATGTCGTCGGCGGCCTCGACGGCTCGTACGGCTTCGGATCCGATGCGGCCATTGGCGCCGAGAACGGCCACGCGCAGCTTGCTCATTGCTCTGCTTCCTTACGGGTGGAGTTAGGAGACCGCTTCGTCGAGGCGGCCGGCCTGCTTGTCCGTGAGCGGCCCGATGACGGAGAGCGACGGTCGCTGTCCGAGGACTTCGCCGGCCACCGCGCGGACGTCATCGGGGGTGACCC
This sequence comes from Streptomyces atratus, assembly GCF_040655115.1. Lineage (GTDB taxonomy): Bacteria > Actinomycetota > Actinomycetes > Streptomycetales > Streptomycetaceae > Streptomyces > Streptomyces atratus_D. The sequence continues at coordinate 6,663 of NZ_JBFAJH010000049.1, forward strand.
GCGCCATCCGGGACAGCAGGTCGTCGACCGACATCTGGTCGCCCCAGCACAGCTCGCTCTTGCCGATACGGTTCATCAGCGCACCGGTGTCCTCCAGGCCGAGGACGGTGGAGCCGGAGAGCTGGCCGATGGCGCGGTCGATCTCCTCGTCGCTCAGTCCGTCGGACGCTACCCGCTCGAGCTCGTCACGGCAGATCTTCAGGACATCGTGGACCTGGCTGGGCCGGCATCCCGCGTACACGCCGAAGAGTCCGCAGTCGGCGAAGCCCGAGGTGTACGAATACACGCTGTAGGCGAGTCCGCGCTTCTCCCGTACCTCCTGGAAGAGGCGGGAGCTCATGCCGCCGCCGAGGGCGGTGTTGAGTACGCCGAGTGCCCAGCGGCGCTTGTCGGTGCGGGCCAGACCCGGCATGCCGAGGACGACGTGGGCCTGCTCGGTCCTGCGGTTCAGCACCTCGACCCGGCCTGCGGTGCGCAGGGTGCGGGAGCCCTCGCGCGGTGCGACCGGGATGGCGTCGGTGCGGGTCAGCGCGCCGGCACGCTCGAAGGCCCGACGGACCTGGCGGACGACCGTGGCGTGGTCGACATTGCCCGCCGCGGCGACGACCAGGTGGGTCGGGTCGTAGTGCTTCTTGTAGAAGCGGGCGATCTGGCCGCGGCTGAGCGCGTTGATCGTGTCGACGGTGCCGAGGACCGGCCGGCCGAGGGGGGTGTCGCCGAGCATCGTGTGCGCGAACAGGTCGTGCACGCAGTCGCCCGGGTCGTCCTCCGTCATCGCGATCTCTTCGAGGATGACGCCGCGCTCGGCGTCGACGTCCTCCGGGGCGATCAGCGAGCCGGTCAGCATGTCGCAGACGACATCGATGGCCAGCGGCAGGTCGGTGTCGAGCACTCGCGCGTAATAGCAGGTGTACTCCTTCGCCGTGAAGGCGTTCATCTCGCCGCCGACCGCGTCGATCGCGGACGATATGTCGAGGGCGCTGCGCCGGTCCGTGCCCTTGAAGAGGAGGTGTTCGAGGTAGTGCGTCGCGCCGTTCAGCGTGGGTGTCTCGTCGCGTGATCCGACGTTGGCCCAGATCCCGAAGGTGGCGGAGCGTACGGAGGGCAGGGTCTCGGTGACGATCCGCAGACCGCCGGGGAGGATCGTGCGGCGGACGGTGCCGACGCCGTTGCTGCCCTTGAGAAGCGTTTGGGTACGGGCGACGGCCCGCGCCTCGGAGGAGGCACGGGCCGTCGTCACGGAACTACGGGACGTCACTTGGCAGCGTCGTCCTTCTTCTCGGACCCCGCGGCGGAGCCGCTGTCGGACTCAGCGCCCTCGATCACGGGGATGAGGGAGAGCTTGCCGCGGGAGTCGATCTCGGCGATCTCGACCTGGACCTTGGCTCCGACCGCGACCACGTCCTCGACGTTCTCCACACGCTTGCCACCGGCGAGCTTGCGGATCTGCGAGATGTGCAGCAGGCCGTCCTTGCCCGGCATGAGGGAGACGAACGCACCGAAGGTGGTGGTCTTGACGACCGTACCCAGGTAGCGCTCGCCGACCTCCGGCATGGTCGGGTTGGCGATCGCGTTGATCGTGGCGCGGGCGGCCTCGGCCTGCGAGCCCTGCTGGGCACCGATGTAGATGGTGCCGTCGTCCTCGATCGTGATGTCGGCGCCGGTGTCCTCCTGGATCTGGTTGATCATCTTGCCCTTGGGGCCGATGACCTCGCCGATCTTGTCCACCGGGATCTTGACCGTGATGATCCGCGGGGCGTTCGGGGACATCTCGTCCGGGACGTCGATGGCCTCGTTCATCACATCAAGGATGTGGAGGCGGGCGTCGCGGGCCTGCTTCAGCGCGGCGGCCAGGACCGAGGCGGGGATGCCGTCGAGCTTGGTGTCGAGCTGCAGCGCGGTGACGAACTGCTTCGTACCGGCGACCTTGAAGTCCATGTCACCGAACGCGTCCTCGGCACCGAGGATGTCGGTCAGGGCGACGTAGTGGGTCTTGCCGTCGATCTCCTGGGAGATCAGACCCATGGCGATACCGGCGACGGCGGCCTTGAGCGGCACACCGGCGTTCAGCAGCGACATGGTGGAGGCGCAGACCGATCCCATGGACGTCGAGCCGTTGGAGCCCAGCGCCTCGGAGACCTGGCGGATCGCGTAGGGGAACTCCTCGCGCGACGGCAGCACCGGCACGATGGCCCGCTCGGCGAGCGCGCCGTGGCCGATCTCACGGCGCTTCGGCGAGCCCACACGGCCGGTCTCACCGACGGAGTACGGCGGGAAGTTGTAGTTGTGCATGTAGCGCTTGCGGGTCACCGGGGAGAGGGTGTCCAGCTGCTGCTCCATACGGAGCATGTTGAGGGTGGTGACGCCCAGGATCTGGGTCTCGCCACGCTCGAACAGCGCCGAGCCGTGCACGCGCGGGATGGCCTCGACCTCGGCGGCGAGCGTACGGATGTCCGTGACGCCACGGCCGTCGATGCGGACCTTGTCCTTGATGACGCGCTCGCGGACCAGCTTCTTGGTCAGCGCGCGGTAGGCGCCGGAGATCTCCTTCTCGCGGCCCTCGAACTGCGGGAGCAGCTTCTCGCCGGCGATCTCCTTGATGCGGTCCAGTTCCGCCTCGCGCTCCTGCTTGCCGGCGATGGTGAGCGCCTTGGCGAGCTCGGTGCTGACCGCGGCGGTGAGCGCCTCCAGGACGTCGTCCTGGTAGTCGAGGAAGACCGGGAAGTCGCCGGTGGGCTTGGCAGCCTTGGCGGCCAGGTCCGACTGGGCCTTGCAGAGGACCTTGATGAACGGCTTCGCGGCCTCGAGACCGGCGGCGACGATCTCCTCGGTCGGGGCCTCGGCGCCGTCCTTGACGAGCTGGATGGTCCTCTCGGTGGCCTCGGCCTCGACCATCATGATCGCGACGTCGCCGTCCTCGAGGACGCGACCGGCGACGACCATGTCGAAGACGGCGTCCTCGAGCTCGGTGTGCGTCGGGAACGCGACCCACTGGCCCTTGATCAGGGCGACACGGGTGCCGCCGATCGGGCCGGAGAAGGGCAGGCCAGCCAGCTGCGTGGAGCAGGAGGCGGCGTTGATCGCGACCACGTCGTACAGGTGGTCGGGGTTGAGCGCCATGATCGTCTCGACGATCTGGATCTCGTTGCGCAGGCCCTTCTTGAAGGAGGGGCGCAGCGGCCGGTCGATCAGGCGGCAGGTGAGGATGGCGTCCTCGGAGGGGCGGCCCTCGCGGCGGAAGAAGGAGCCGGGGATCTTACCGGCGGCGTACTGCCGCTCCTCGACGTCGACCGTGAGGGGGAAGAAGTCCAGTTGGTCCTTGGGCTTCTTGGACGCGGTGGTGGCCGACAGCACCATGGTGTCGTCGTCCAGGTACGCAACGGCGGAGCCGGCGGCCTGCTTGGCCAGGCGGCCCGTCTCGAAGCGGATGGTGCGGGTGCCGAAGGTTCCGTTGTCGATAACGGCCTCGGCGTAGTGGGTCTCGTTCTCCACTAGCGTTTTCTCCATACTCGTCGTCTTTCGTCCTGCCGCCCGTGTGGCGGAGGACGGCGCGGAGAAGCGCGCCGTGTGTGCGGGCCGGTCTTCGATCGAAGCTCCCGGGCGTTGTCCCGGGGGCCACTACCGAGGACCGGCGGCGGCCGTGGCGCGCCTCTCCTCGTTCTGGTGTTGTACGTCCAGGTTACTGAGGCTGACCCCGGTCCTGCACGTACAGCAAAGGGAGCGGCCCCCTGGAACCGGGGTACCGCTCCCTCTCACAGCGTCCTTACTTGGCGCCGCCGGCCGCACCACGGCGGATGCCGAGGCGGTCGACGAGCGCACGGAAGCGCTGGATGTCCTTCTTGGCCAGGTACTGCAGGAGGCGGCGACGCTGGCCGACCAGGATCAGCAGACCACGACGGGAGTGGTGGTCGTGCTTGTGCGTCTTGAGGTGCTCCGTCAGGTCCGAGATCCGGCGGGAGAGCATGGCGACCTGGACCTCGGGGGATCCGGTGTCACCCTCCTTCTGGGCGAACTCGGACATGATCTGCTTCTTCGTAGCGGCGTCGAGCGGCACGCGTACTCCTCTTGGTGTTCGATGCGCCCACGAGTGCCCCTGGTCTTGATCTCAGGGGAGCTTCCGTGACTCGGAGGCGAGGGTCCGATGAGCGCAGTCCCCAGGAGGCCCCGGAGGCGCGTACACAAACGGCCACCAGTCAGACTACCAGTCGCCGAGGCCCCGGCCGTCCGTGGCACCTGGGGATCAGCTGGTGAGTGCGCGGATCGAGTGGTAGACGTCGAAAACGGCGAGGCACAGCGGCAGCAGCGTCAGGAGCACGCACGCTTCGGCGATCTCCAGGAAGCGCCCCCAGAACGGGGTGACTCCCTTGCGCGGCACGATCAGCCCCACGGCAGTGATCAGCGCGGCAACGCCCGCGACTGCGGCGGTGAACCAGATCGTACGGATGTCGAGCCCTGCGGTGTCCCCCTCGAACGCCTCGCGCACCAGCGCCGTCGGCGGGTTGAGAGACAGTCCGAGGCCGAGGAGCACCAGTGCGCCGAGGCCCGCCGCCAGGGCGCAGCCGACCTGGGCGGTGTAACGGAACAGGTGGGCGCGCATCAGCATCGCGATCCCGGTGGCGAGGGCCAGCAGCTGGCCCCAGACGCTGTCCGAGAAGCCGAGCACGGCTGCGGCTCCCACGGCCACCAGCGCGCATCCGCCGACCAGGCCGACGAGCAGCTCGTGGCCGCGCCGTGCTTGAGCGGCGATGCGGTCGGCGTCGACCGGGCCCTGCGGCGCCGGGTCGGACATCCCGTAGTCACCGACGGTGGTACGGGGCGGCTCGAAACCGATGGGGAGGCGGGCGAAGCGGGTGGAGAGTCCCGGCAGGAAGGCGAGGAGCCCCACGGAGAGGGGGGCGGACACGGCCGCGGTCTCGGCCGGCTCCATACCGGTCGTGATCGCGACGAAGGTCACCAGCACGCCGATGGCAGCGGCGAACACGAACGCGACGAAGGTGCCGTCGCCTTCGGGCGCGGCGATCATGAGGATCACCGCCGCCACCAGCACGGCGGTGCAGGCGAGCAGGAACTGGAGCCTGCCGATGCCCTGGCCCTCGCCGAGCGGCAACAGCCCGGCACCGGCGACCGCCGCGTTCGCGAGTACGCCGATCCCCAACGCGATGGACGATCCACGGTCGACGTACACGCGCGCGCGTACGCAGGCGAGCGCGAGAAGAAGTACGGCGGTGACGGCGGCCAGGATGCCCGGCAGGCCGTGCATGTCGTGCCGGAGGTCGGAGGTCCACAGCACGAAACCGAGCAGGACCAGCAGGACCGACCCGCCGAAGAGCCCGGCCGATCGCATGAGGCTGTCGCCCCAGAGGGTGCGGTCCCGGGCGACGGCGGTGGCGACGGCATCGGAGACGTCGTCGAAGACCGCGGGGGGCAGCGACTCGGAGAAGGGCCGCAGGGACAGCAGTTCGCCGTCGAGGATGCGCTGGCCGGCCAGGGTGCGCCCGCCGTCGAGGACGGCGCCGTCGCGGCGTACCAGGTGATAGCCGACCGGAGCGCCCTGCGTGGGGCTCTGCCCCGCCAGCCGGAGGATCTCCGGGTAGAGGTCCGCGACGGGGATGTCCTCGGGCAGCGCCACGTCGACGCGGCTGTCGGGCGCGACGACCGTGACCCGGCAGAAACCGGTTCCGTTGCCGGCCGGAACTCCGGGACCCGGTCGACCGGATCCGGTAGCCGCCGTTTGGGTCGTCATAGTCACGTGCTGCTCCCCCTCATGGTTCTGCTGGCTCTCCTGGAACGCACCCCTGGATCACGGGATCAACCCGCGTCCCGAATGACCCATTTTTTTGCGGTAGTTAGCGGATGCGTACACGCGTCGCGACACCCTACCGCCCTCGGGTCATCCCGTACGCCAGTAGGATCCTCCCGCGGACGGGGCCCGTCGCCACGGGGGCGCCGATAGGAACAGTTCCGTCCGGCAAGGGAATTGGTGAGCTGTGAGCCAGATTGTCGTCAAGCGCCCACCGCGGGCCCTCCCCTCCGAAGTTCCGGGCGAGCAGGTGCAGTTGCAACCTCCACCCGAGCTGCCTCGTGGCCAGCAGGAGGGGGTGATGATGCAACTGCTGCCGATGCTCGGCATGGGAGGTTCCGTCGTCTTCTTCTTCATGACGCCGAACCCGATCATGCGGATCATGGGCATGATCATGATCGCGTCCACGGTCGCGATGGCCATTGCGATGATCATTCGCTTCCGGCGCGGCACCCAGGGTCAGCTCGCAGACATGCGGCGTGACTATCTGAAATATCTGACGCAGACCAGGCGCGCCGTGCTGAAAACGGCCCGCATGCAGCGCGACGCACAGTTCTATCTCCACCCGTCCCCGGAACAGCTGTGGGCGCTCGTCGCTGAGGGCAGCCGGGTGTGGGAGCGCCGCGTCGGCGACGCGGACTTCGCGCACGTACGCATAGGCCTGGGCAGCCAGGAACTCGCCACGCCGCTCGTCGCGCCCGACACCGCGCCTGTCGATGAGCTGGAGCCGCTGACCGCCGGGGCGATGCAGCAGTTCATCACGACCCACAGCACGCTGGACGGCCTGCCGATGGCGGTCTCGCTGCGCGCCTTCTACCACCTGACGATCAGCGGCGAGGCGGAGTCCGTGCGCTCCACAGCCCGCGCGATGGTCGGTGCGCTCGCCTCGCTGCACTCCCCCGAGGACCTGATCATCACCGTCGCGACCGGCCGGGACGCCGCCCCGCACTGGGAATGGACGAAGTGGCTCCCGCACGTGCAGGCCCCGGGCTCCATCGACGGTGCCGGCAGCCGTCGCCTGATCACCACGAGTGCCGCGGAGCTGGAGGAGATGCTCGCGGGCCGTCTCGACGGGCGGCCGCGCTTCCAGCCCGATGGCCAGCCGCTCCTGGACCAGCCCCATGTCGTCGTCGTGCTCGACGGCCAGTCCGTACCGGCGACGTCCGCGCTCGCCGCGGCCGAGGGCCTTCAGGGCGTGACGGTCGTCGAGATCGTCCCGGGCCAGGTCAACGGAGCGCGCGGCGGCCTCTCCATCGTGGTGGACCCCCACTCGTTGCGGTTGGAGTCCGGACACGGACTGGTGTACGACGGTCTTCCCGACCTGCTGAGTCACGAGGCCGCCGAAGCACTGGCCCGGCAACTGGCCCCGCTCCACGTGGCCTCGGGCGGGGACGACGACGAACCGCTGCTCGCCAATCTGGAGTTCACCGATCTGCTGAATCTCGGCGACGCCGCCTCGGTCGACGTCAGCCGGACCTGGCGGGCCCGCTCGCAGGCGGAGCGGCTGCGTGTCCCGATCGGCGTCGGCGAGGACGGCGCCCCGGTGATGCTGGACCTCAAGGAGGCGGCGCAGGAGGGCATGGGGCCGCACGGCCTGTGCGTCGGCGCCACCGGTTCCGGCAAGTCCGAACTGCTGCGTACGCTCGTACTCGGCCTTGCCGTCACCCACACCTCGGAGACGCTCAACTTCGTCCTCGCGGACTTCAAGGGCGGTGCCACCTTCGCCGGCATGGCACAGATGCCCCACGTCGCAGCGGTGATCACCAACCTCGCGGACGATCTGACGCTGGTGGACCGCATGGGTGACTCCATCAGCGGTGAGCTCAACCGCCGCCAGGAGATGCTGCGCGACGCCGGCAACTACGCCAACATCCATGACTACGAGAAGGCGCGTGCCGCGGGTGCCCCGCTGCAGCCCATTCCCTCCCTCGTCCTGGTCATCGACGAGTTCAGCGAACTGCTCACGGCCAAACCCGACTTCATCGAGATGTTCGTGCAGATCGGGCGTATCGGCCGTTCGCTGGGCGTCCATCTGCTGCTGGCCTCACAGCGCCTCGAAGAGGGGCGGCTGCGCGGACTGGAGACCTATCTGTCGTACCGGATCGGTCTGCGTACGTTCTCCGCGGGCGAGTCCCGGGCGGCGCTGGGCGTGCCCGATGCCTACCACCTGCCCAACGTCCCCGGTTCCGGCTACTTGAAGTACGGCACGGACGAGATGGTGCGGTTCAAGGCCGCGTACGTCTCCGGGGTGTACCGCTCGGTCGCCCAGCCCGCCGCGTCCTCCGGCCCTCTGCCGGTGGACCGCAGGCCGGTGGTGTTCACGGCGGCTCCGGTGCCGGTGCGGTACGTACAGCCGAGCCCGCAGCCCGGGACCTTCGTACCCGATGCGCGTACGGCGGAGGACGACGCGCTGGCGGACACGGTGCTCGATGTGATCGTGCGCCGGCTGGAGGGCCGAGGGGCCTCCGCACACCAGGTCTGGCTTCCTCCGCTCGACAACCCGCCGTCGCTGGACGAGCTCCTGCCGGGGCTCTCCGCGGTCGAGGGCCGTGGGCTGACCCAGCCCGGGTTCGAGGGCGCGGGCCGACTGGTCGTACCGCTGGGTGTGGTCGACAAGCCGTACGAGCAGCGGCGCGACACGCTCTACCGGGACTTCTCCGGTGCGGCGGGCCATATGCAGATCACCGGCGGTCCGCAGTCGGGCAAGTCCACGCTGCTGCGCACACTCATCGCGGGCTTCGCACTCACCCACACGCCCCAGGAAGTCCAGTTCTACGGGCTCGACTTCGGTGGCGGCGGCATGGCCTCGGTCTCCGGTCTGCCCCACGTCGGAGGGATCGCGTCCCGGCTCGATCCGGAGCGGGTACGGCGTACGGTCTCCGAGGTGTACGGGATCATGGCGCGGCGTGAGGAGTACTTCCGCAGCGCGGGCATCGATTCTATCGCCACCTTCCGCAGGCTGCGGGCGCGCGGCGACATCTCAGTCACGGACCAGCCCTGGGGCGACGTCTTCCTGATCATCGACGGGTGGGGCAACTTCCGTACGGACTACGAGGGCCTGGAAGCGGCAGCCGTGGACATCGCGGCACGCGGCCTCGGATACGGCATCCACCTGATCGTCACGGCGTCACGCTCCATGGAGGTCAGGGCCAACCTCAAGGACCATCTGATGAACCGGCTCGAACTGCGGCTCGGTGACGTCATGGACTCCGAACTGGACCGCAAGGCCGCGGTCAACGTGCCGGCCGGCGTGCCCGGTCGTGGTCTCACGCCGGAGAAGCTGCACTTCATGGCCGCGGTACCGCGGATCGACGGCATCAACTCCGACAGCGACCTCTCCGAGGCGACGGCGGCCATGAACCAGGAGGTCGCCCGGCACTGGACCGCGGCACCCGCCCCGGGGGTCCGTCTACTGCCCCGCGAACTCCCGGCGCACGAACTGCCCGCGGGCTACGCGCATCCGGAGCGGGGCATCGCGTTCGGTATCGACGAGAACAACCTGGAGCCGGTCTTCCTCGACTTCGAACGCGACCCGTTCTTCCTGGTGTTCGGCGAGAGCGAGTCCGGCAAGTCCAATCTGCTGCGGCTGCTCATCAAGCAGTTGGCCGAGCGGTACGACGGGAACGTCTGCAAGTTCTTCGTCATCGACAACCGGCGAACGCTCCTGGACGTCACGCCTGCGACGCACCTGGCGGAGTACGTGCCCATGTCCAACAACATGGAGCACCACATGGACGCGCTGTACGACCTGATGAAGCGTCGTACGCCGTCGCCCGACGTCACGGCGCAGGAGCTGCGCGAACGCAGCTGGTGGAGCGGTCCGACGGTGTACGTGGTCGTCGACGACTACGACCTGGTCTCCACGTCGAGCGGGAACCCGCTGGCCAAGCTCACGGAGATGCTGCCGTTCTCACGTGACGTCGGCGTCCGGTTCATCATCGCCCGTAGCACGGCGGGGGCCGGACGGGCCCTGTACGAGCCGTTCATGCAGCGCATCATGGAGCTGGGCGCGCAGGGCCTGATGCTCTCGGGCGACCCCGTCGAGGGGGACGTCCTCGGCAACGTACGACCGCGCCCGATGCCCCCGGGGCGCGGGGTCTTCGTCACGCGGCGGCGGGGGAATCCGCTGGTGCAGTCGGGGCTCATGGACGGGGAACCGTAGGGGCGAGTGAGGTGGCGGGGCGGTGTACCGGTGGCGGTCGGTACGCCCCGTTCCGCCCTCCCCTCGCCCGGCACCGGGCGGGTGGTTGATGCGGCTGCCTGTCCCAGAAGAGATTCCGAAAGTCCGGCATTCCCGGCACACACTGGAGGGTTCGCCTGGACGCGCATGGGGATGGATCCTCTCCTCAATCGCACCGGAACCGACTCCGGATCGGACCCGATGACCGGCTTCATGAAGGCCCTCTCCAACAGCCCCGACGCCGCCACGGACTTCTTCAGCGACACCTTCGTGACGAAGGATGAGGATCACGACTTCGAGGAAGACGCCGACAAGAACGGGAAGAACGAGAAGAGGGAACTCAGCAACTTCGACTACCTCTTCGGGGAGCGGGACTGGCCCAAGGACCAGAACGACAAGGGCGACGACAGCGTCACCGGCCGAAACGCCATGGCCTTGGCTCTGGAAGCAGCGACGACCGGCCATCCCGCGGGCGAAATGCCTACGGAAGACACGCCGGCACACAATGCGGATCAGGCCGCACTGACGAAGAGCCTGGTCGAAGCCATTTCGGAGAAGCCCGAACTCTTGAGTGGCCACAGTTACATGTCCGACAGTATCGGGCAGATCGCAGCGGAATACATGCCGGATATTCACCGGTCACTGAATGCGAACCGCAGCGGCCAGGAGAATTTGTTCCCCATCGCAGGCTCCCCGGCCTCGCTCACGGAGCACGACACCACTCGTTTCCTCTACATGCTGGGACGAAACCCGGAGGGATACGCCGCAGTCAATGTCGGACAGCACAGCTACACGGCAAACCTGATGGAGTACCACTTCCGCAACCCTGATGCGTTCATCACAGACCCTGAATTTTCACAGAGCGAGAACCTGAAGCAAGCGATCGTATCGACCGCAGAGGTGGCCGGTGAGATCCAGGGAACCATTGGCGCGGGACGTTCGTACGAAGTGGAAGTAGAGGGCGGAGCCAAGGACGCCGATTACAACAAGGCGATCGAGACCACAAGTACCTGGGTCGGCAGTGCTGTCGGCATCGGTGTCGGACTGGGCACGGCCCCGATGATCGGGCCGGGCGGGGCCGTGGCAGGAGGGCTGGCGGGCACCGCTGCGGACGAGATCATCGGCGCATTCACAGAAGGTGCCATGAAAGACAGCTCCGGGGAGGTCATCTACAGCAACGGCCAAGACATGGACGCGACCAAGGAATCGACCTATAAGCTGGTCGAGAAATCTGCCGAAACAGCCGGGCAGCGGTCAGGGAATCCGTCGCCGCACATTGTTGCCTCCGTGGCACCCGCAGCAGAAGAGGGGTTCAATAACGCCAGCACCAACATTCGTTCCTCTCTCGATGGTGAGGGAAACCCGAGGAAGCTCGAGGAGGAGAAGTAATTCATGAAGAAGAACAAGGTACGGATTCTCGCGACAGCTGTGGTGACTGCTGCCGTTTTGGCGGTCGGCGCCGCCTACCTCCTGGGCGCCCCACCTTTCAAGCGCACCGGGACCACCGAGGCAGGAGAGGCGTGCAAGAACCTCGGCTCTCCAGAGAAAGTCATCCCAGCCATCAGGGAAATAGCTCCACCAAAGCCGGATTATTCGTTCATCGAACAGGAAAACCAGGGACTGGACACCTACTTTTCCGGCTGCTCCGTCCGGGCAGAAGAGGTAGATTTCCTCGTCACCAGAACCGAGTTCACCATGCTGGGAAACAGCACCTTCGACACCTGGGTGAATGGACCGGCGAGCAAGATGGTCGACACAGAGGACCCGAAGAACTTCGAAAGATTCGGCACCGATACATGGGGGGTGGCATCGAAGAGCAAGGCAGCCGTAGTTGTCCCTTGCTTCCCCAAAGGAGAACAGAGTCTCACCACCGTTGTACTACTGAGGGATTCGGCGGAGCCCGATAGAGCGAAAGACCGATACCGCCAGGAGCTGATTGACATAGTCAGCAGCTCGGCCGCGTTCGCCCACAAGGATGCCGGTTGCACCATCCCTTTCAAAATGGACTGAGAAAATTGATCTGAAACCCAAATGAGGTCTGGCGGATCCCTTCTTCATTTTTCGAGACATGGGGTGAGGGTACGAAGTCAATGAGTTTTGGCGCGGGCTTTGCCATGACAGCTGTGGAGGTACCAGGCGTGAGGCTCAGGCCAGAGAGAATGGGAAGTCATTGACAGCGATGGTCACACTCATATTTGTGCTGGTTGCCGTGCTCGTCGCCATGGGCTGCCTCAAGGCGGCCCGGGTCCGTGGATGGCGCCGGTCCTTCAACCCTTCGGCGCCCGAACTTCCCGATTCCGCCTTCGTCGTCGGTCGCGTCCTTCTCTTCGGGATGGCGGGCATCGGCGTCTATACGGCCTTCCAGTCCATGGCCGTCTCCGCCGACGCGGAGTGGAGCGATGACGAACTGACCAGTGCGGTCAGCCAGGCCACGACAGCGTTGGACGGCGCTTCCCGCTTCGGCGACATCTTCGGTGACGACAGCAGCTTCGATGACGAGTACGCGAGGATGATCGAGGAGGAGGTCGTCGAACACGGCGGCGGTGGCGCCCCGCAGACCGGCGTGGACGCCGCCTCCTCAGACACGAACAAGGCCTCCGATGCCCGCTACACGGTCAGTGCCTCCGGCGCGGCCGCGGCATTCTGCGTGCACGTCGAACGGATCAGGTCGAAGGACGACGACTGGGAACCCCCCGGCGTGGCGGGCGGCGCCGGGACGGTGACCGTTCCGAGTTACAAGTTCGCGGTGACAAGCCGCGAGGGCGAGTGCTGAGCGGTCCTTTCGCAGCGTCGCCTCCAGCACTGTCAGGCGGAGGCCTTACCGCCGCTCTCTTTGGAGCGGGGAAATCCGGACGAGACGCCCCCACTTGTGAGGGTCAGGGGCGCAAGTGCGGAACTGCCTGAACACTGCTCGAGCATGCTCCAACGTCAGCACCAGTCCGGGTACGGGTACGGGGCATACCCCCACACGCGCTGCGGTCATGGACCCGTTCCTTACCGATCCCAGGTCGAGGTGTTCCGCAGTCGCCCGGCCCCTCCCCTCACGCCGGTCAGCCGGTCAGTTTTGATCGATGTGAGCAGTGCGGACAGGCCGACACCACTGGTGACGAGCATCACATCCGGCTCGTCGCTCTCTCGCAACCGGAACGTCCCGTCAGGCGCGCCGGCGACATTGACGCAGTTCGCTCCTTCGGTGCTGTAAGAGGACTTCTGCCAGTTGTACTCGGACATGGAATGGCCTCTCAGATACTTTTGACGATCTGCCGGATGAAGTCCCGGCTCTGCACGGGGCTGAGCGCGCAGCCCTCCATGCGGCCCAGGACTGATCTGTAGCGTCGAAGCTGCGCCTCGGCGTCGAGGAAATCGCAGCGTGATCGGAGTCCAGCACAACAGTGTCCAACTGTGGGACCCGTCCGGCGACGTAGGTGATCGGCTGACCAGCGGCTGGGAAGTCCTCGCGATCGAAGGGAATCACCTGGATCGTGACGTTGCACTGGTCCATCATCGCGGCCATGTGAAGCAGTTGGGCTCGCGTGATCTCGGGCCCACCGAACCGCATGCGCAGCGCTGCTTCATGGACGATAGCGGTGTAGGGAGTCGCGTACTCCCCGAAGAGCACTGCTTGGCGCTTGACTCGAAACGAGGCACGGTGCTCGACCTCATCGGGCCGCAGCTGCGGAACACTTTGTCCGCCCTCCTCCCCCAGCGACCCTCCTGACCGATTCACCGACGAGATCCGCGCCCTCGTCGAAGCCACCGCACCCCGCCTCTTCGCCGTGGTAGAGCAGTTCGAAACCGACAGCGGCGAGCCTGACGCCCGTGTCGCCGCGTGGGGCGTCGCACACGACGACGGGAGCGCCCAGGTCACCGCTGTGGACGGCGGGTTCCGGATGTCGCTGCGCACTCCCGACCGTGCGACCCAGCTGATTTCCCTGCACCCGGGAAGCATCGGATGCCTGGTGTGGCCGGAACCAACCACCCTAATTACGCCCGCGAGTTGATATAGATCAACTTTTTCGCCCCGTACCTGCTGAGCCTCCGAGACGGGGATGGGGCTGCTCAGGGGTCCGGTGACAGCACCCCCGCCTGGTGGCCGGGGCGCTGCTCTGTGCTCGGCTTGGTGTTCGGGACACAGGTCAGGGTGGGCACCTCCCGTGCGTGCCCACCCTGACCTGTTTTCTGCCGAGTTCTACTCGAAGTTGGCCCTCGCCCGCTTGTCGCCGGCGTGGTAAGCGGTACCAGCTTCGCGCACCTTGCGGGAGATCTCGCTCAGGGCGGTGTGAATCGCCGTGGCGTCGGCGTCCCAGCCGCGCTGAGCGGTGTCATAGGCACTCTTGGCTTCGCCCACCCAGAGCTCGGACACATTGGCGATCATCCGCTTGATGGACGCAAGGTCCTCTTGGAGCTGCTTGCTCTGCCGGTCAATGGCACCGGCTGCGAGATCCAGGCTCGAGTAAGTGACAACCATCGTGCCGTCGTTGTTGTTCGGCATGCGGTCCTCCCGTGTTATCTAGGTTTGGTGTGAAGGCCTCGTACGTGGTGCAGGCGCGGCAAGGTCAGAAGTTGTTGAGGTTTGAGGTCCTGGCCTCCGCGGTCGCGTCACCCGAGTAACCGCCGACGACGTCGACGCCCTGGAGCGCCTGCCTGACTTCGTCTTCGGTGTTGCCCGAAATGGTTCGCGCCGCCTTGATGGCCTCCTGGTAATTGAGGAGCCGATGGGCGATGCTGACCATCTTCCGGTTGATCTCTTCCTGCTTCGTGTTGAAGGCGCCGGCGCCGATGCCCTTCCAGGCGCCTTCCAGGCTGTCGATCGTCGCCTGCAGCGTCTTCAGCTGGCCCTTCACGGAGTCGAACCGCGTGGAGAGCTCACCCTCCAGCTTGAGGAGAGCGGCATCTGAGAGCTTTTGATCAGCCATGGTTTCGGCTTCCTTCCTGGTGCTCTTATTCGGTCCGGCTCTACTCGCCGGTGGGTACGGGTGAAGACCCTACGAACAGTCAGGCCTTACGGCGCTTACGGACGAGCGTGAAGGCTCCGCCGCCGAGCAGGATTACCGCTGCCGCTCCGCCGATGATCAGGCCCAGTTGACTGTTGTCGTCCTTCTCAGTGCTGGAGCCTGCCATGGCAGCGTCGTCAGCCTTCTCATTCTTGTCGGGCTGTGACGAAGCTGATGCGGACGGGGCAGGTGAGGCCGAAGAGCCGGACGTCTTTTCCTTGGTGAGAGGGCTGATGTCCGGGGCGCCGGGGTTGCCCTTACCCTTGAGGATGTTCATGGAGGGGCGGATCAGGCCGTGGCCGAGGTACTTACTGAGCGTGCCCTTCTCCCAGTCACGGCTAGCGGTGTCGAAGAGAACGTTGAGGACCTGGTTCGCGGTCCAGTCGGGGTGGGCGGACCACACCAAGGCTGCGGAGGCAGAAGCGATGGCGGTGGCTGGGCTGGTGCCATTGCCATCGCAATACCTCTGGAAGGTCTCATCACACCAGCGCGGTATGTCACTACCAGGAGCAGCGATGTCGGCAATCTGACCGTACTGAGAATATTCGGCAACCTTGCCGTTCCGGTCTGCTGCAGCTACTCCGATGACTTGGGGATATGCTGCCGGATACTCTTCCTTGTTTCCGCTCTGTGCCCCATTGCCGACCGACGCAAAGAACAGCTTCCCCTTATCTTGCGCGTACTGGACAGCATCTCGTTCCCCTTGCGTGGGAAACTCACTGCCAAACGACATGCTGATGATTTTTGCACCACTGTCCGCCGCAGCTCGGATAGCGTCCTCGGAGTCATACGCATTCACTGAATGCTGATTCTGAAACTCCGTATCGGTGATCCGCATCGGGATGATCTTCGCGCCCGGGGCAAGGCCTCGCAGCCCCCCACCCTTGCCCGTTCCGGCAATCAACTCAGCCATGGTTGTGCCATGTCCGCGGTAGTCGTCGTACTCATCGCCGTCGGCTCCTGTAGCGTCAAACCCCTTCAGGACCTGTCCCTTCAGGGACGGCGTCGACGGGTTGACACCGGAGTCGATGACAGCAACCTTGATACCTGCGCCCGTGGTGACCTTCCACATCTCCTCCGCCTGCATGGCGCTGAGGTACCACTGCTTCGATTGCACGTCTGCGGCCATCGCAGAGGGGACAACCCCCGCAAATCCCGCACTCCATGCAGCGACCACGGCCACCGTGCCAAGCAGACGTCCTCGCAATCCGACAGGCATACGGCACTTCCGGGTCTGGCTCATTCCTGCTGTCATCCTGACTTCCGAACCTTCCCTGTACCTACTCGATCACCGGCGGTGCGACTCCACGCCGTCCGGCCTCCCACGTCTCTCTGTCGTCCGTCAGGTAATCCGGCCGCGAGGTGCCGCCGTTCTGGTCCTCGTCGTCAGAGTCCCGTCGGCCTGCGGGCCCACGTACGAGGCCCGCGCCCCCAGCCGTGAAGCCTCTTGCCCCCGAGCCGGATCCGGCAGCACCACGAGGCGTACCCACGACGCCGTTCGAACTGGGAGTTCCCCGCCCACCAGGACGAGTCACGCTGTTCGTTCCGCCGGCTCCGATCACTCCCCGCTGTCCGGCGCCGCTGACCGAGCCGCCGGATTGCGCTGGTCCCCCGGCTCCGATAACCGTTCCGCGCGAAACACCACGAGCTCCCCCAGACGTACCTGGGCCCGGAACGGTGCGCTGCGGAGTCCCACCTACGATGCCGCTTGCCCGCCCAGTACGCGGACCAGGAGACTTGGAGGTACCGGCATGGCCTCCTGCCATGGGCCTGGCGCCAGTCACACCAGACCGACCAGCAGCGGGTGGCTGGCTCCCGCTCCCACCAGGGCGCCCAGACGTGCCTGAGCCCGAGCCACCGCCCATGGGACCCGAACGCCCAATCGGAGCTCCGGTGCGCCCATTCGCCGCAGGCGCGCTGCGCATGGGGCCGCTGTTTCCGGGCTGCCCGATTGCTCTGGGCAAACCAGTTGATGCCGTGTACCGCCGCGAGCTGCCTGTCACGGGGTTCACAAAGCCATCCGCCATGGGCGGAGTCGAGCTTGTACTCGGGCTCGTAGGATTTGTAGCCGACGGCATGGGGGACGTGTCGGAAACTGACACGGGGGCCGGTGGCACGGCCACACTGTCGATCTCCGTCGAGGTGCTTGTGTCCAGCGCAGGTGCAGTTCCGAGTGCATCGATTGCAGCTCGATTGCTGGTGCCGCCAGAAGTGCCTGTGTCAGCCGTGGCAGCACGCTCTGAGCCTCCCCGTGGCATGCTGTTGCCCATTGCCTCGGAGCCCACGGAAGAGGCGCCGGGTTCGTCATTCTCCCTGAGACCCCCCGGCCGCGGCATCGCAACATCAAGCTGCTTGTCGAACCGCGGCGGCTCCTGCGCCGCCAGCGTCTCCTCCGAAACCGAGTAGTACGACGCGAGTCGGTTCGCCTGGTTGATGGCCTCCTGGCGGTCCTTCTCGACCTTGACCGCCGCGGCGTACTCCGGGTTGCCCTCGATCCGCTTCGGTGCCTCGATCTCGTCGGGGGACTTGCGACTGAGACGGCTGTCACGGGGCGGGAGTGAGTTGCGTACCGAGGCGAGGCCTGTCCCCGCGACCATGATCTGCGTGCCGGCCGCCTGCGCGAACTCACCCAGCTTGTAGGCATGGGCGACCAAGCCGTTGCCCCAGTCACGGAAGGCAGTGCCGGACTCGCCCTCCCAGTCGACAGCCGCGATGAAGTCGCCCAGGTCCTTCGAGGCGTCGTTGATCGCGGTCCTTGCCTTCAAAAGCGCCTGGCCCGCCTCCTCGAGGTGCTCCGGGTTGGAGTTCTCGATCAAGTCGATCATCGCGTTGAGCTCATGGCCCTCGAACGAGGTCCGTCCCGAGGAGCCGGAGCTCCCGAGGCCGAATACCTCCAGGACGCCCTGGAGCTGCCGGTTGGCGTCCGTGACGAGCAGCTGGCCCTGGACGCGTTCCTGATCCTGCTGCTGCTGTTCCTGCGGAGTCAGTTCCGGCTTCTTCGATTCGCTCATTCGGCTGCCCACCCCGAGTCGCTCTGCTTGTCAGCGTTCTGCTCAGGCTTGTCGGCCTTCTCGGCCTGCGCCCTCTCGCGCTCAGCGTCCAAACGCACCTGGATCTCGTAGAACCGCCGCCGCACGTCGTCGTCCACGTTGTCGAAGCCGACGGCCGCCGCGTGCACGCCGAGGCTCAGGTATTCGATCTGGTCGCCGAGCGACTTGGAGAGCGAGACGAGTTCCTCGTGGACTCGGTTGTACTGCGTGTACAGCCCGTCCGCCTCTGCGAAGCACGCATTCTGACCACTCAAGGCAGCGCGCGACACCGTCTGCGCCGCGATCTTCGACTTACCGGCTGCCGAACCCTCGAGCTCCGCAAGGAGTGTATTGACACGCCCCCTGAACTTCTCCAGCGCGCCAACACCACGCCGGAGGTCGCCCGAGCCCCCCTCGCCACCACCTGGACCGGTCACGATCCGCCCCCTCCCCGACTCCCCGTTCGCTCAGACTGCCACTCGTTGCTATCGCACCCGCGTGAACAAGTCTGGCCTCATTCCATAAACTCTAGCCACTGGCTACGAGAGGACCAACTCACTTGCCCATCACGTAACTTCCGCAGACCGTTTCCCAGTTGACGGCCTCGTCAAGCGTGGCCCACTCTTCCCGGGCGCCCGGCCCGTCGTCGCATGTCGCGCACGGCCACGGCCGCACCCGCTATGGCGGCGACCAGTACGCCCCCACCCACCATGACGTAGGTCGCCAGGCGGGCGTTGCGTTCGTCCGCCGTCTCGCCCAGGTGGAGGGCGGCCGGGACCGGTGCTGCGCCCTTGCTCACGCCCTCGTGCGCCACCGGGTGTTCGATGGGTTTGTCGTCCTCGGTCAGGGCGCGCACCGGGTCGATGACGCCCCAGCCGACCAGGCGGTCGTGACCCGCGACCGAGCGTTCCGCCGTCTGCTGGATCTGGGCGACGATCTGTTTCTGCGTCCAGCCTTGGTGCTTGGCCTTGATGAGGGCGGCGACTCCTGCGACGTACGGGGCCGAGAAGCTGGTGCCGTTGTCGGCGCAGTGTCCTCCGCCGGGCACCGTCGAGATCATGTCCACGCCGGGGGCGGCCACACCCACGAACTCGCCGGACTGGGAGAAGGCGGCCCGTTCGTTGTTGCGGTCCGACGAGGCCACTGCCAGGACACCGTCGTACGAGGCCGGGTAGGTCTCCTTGACGTTTCCGCCCAGCCCGTCGTTGCCCGCCGAGGCGACGATCACGATCTCCTTGGCCAGAGCAGCGTCAACCGCTTGCTTGAGGACGGGCGCGGGCTTCACCGCGTTGGCCGTGTCCTGGGAGATGTTGATGACGTCCGCGTCGGCGACGTCGGCTGCGTAGCGGATGGAGGCCGCCAGCGATTCGGCCGTTCCGTGGCCCTCGGCGTCGTTCTGCTGGATCGGGATGATCGTCGCGTCCGGAGCCAGGCCGGTGAAGCCGGTGCCCTTCACCTCTCGCGCGGCGATGATTCCGGCGACCTTGGTGCCGTGGCCGACCACGTCGGTGGTGCCGTTCTCCTTGCCGCGGTCGATCTTGGTGCCGTTGTCGTCCTTGAGGTTCTTCGGCAGGAAGTTGCGGCCACTCCCGGTGTCCACGGCCTTGGTGAGCTGAGGGTTCTTGACGTCGACGCCGGTGTCGATGACGGCCACCCGTACGCCCTTGCCGGTGGACTGCTTCCACAGCTCGTCCATCAGAACGCGCTGCAGTGCCCAGGGACGGCCCGCGTACTTCTTCGAAGGGAAGGTGCACTGGGTGGAATCATCCGCGGCCGCGGGCAGTACGGGCAGCGTGACGAAGAGGACGGCGGTGGCAGCCGCGGCTGTCAGCAGGCGCCGGGGGCGAGGAGAGGGGTGCGTCGTCACGTGGTCGCTCCTCACGAACCCTGCGGCTGGCGGGCGGCGCCGGTCGACAGACGCGGTCCCGTCGGCAGGAACGTGGACCAGGCAGCCGGAATGGGCGCGGGATCGACGTCCTTGTACCCCAGCCGGTTCTGCGCCTGCTGTGCCTCCTGCTGACGCTGCTCCCTCTCCTCCTTCGTGCCGGATTCACCGATGCCGGAATCGTCCTGGACGCTGTCGCCGTTGGACTGCATGGCGTAGCGCAGACCGGTGTCGGTCACCAGGAAGAGAGGCCCGGAGTCGGCGCTGGACCCCTTGAACTGCCGGAAGAGCTGGCCGGATCCAGGGGTCACATAGGCGCTGCTGGATCCGGTGGGGAGCGTGGCGGGGAAGCTCGTGCCCGCCCAGGTGCTGAGTGTGGTGGTGCCGTTCTTCGCGGCGACGTCGCGCAGGACGTTGCACACGGTGTTGCGGCTTCCCTTCGCCGTGCTCGCGGAGTTGACGGGCGTCAACTCGCTCGTGGGCCAGTCCCTCTCCTGCCCGAACGCCTCACCGGGCTCGAACGCTCCGGCGCTGACGTGCTTCGCCTTGCCGTCCTGGTCGAGGTTGACCAGGGCGCGGCTGCTGAGCAGGAGTTTGGCGACGAAGTCCGATACCGGGGCGACCCTGCCCGGCAGGACCACGTACTGCTGGGTCCTGGTACCGGAGGTCGCCGCGAGGACCATGCCCACCTTGTTCGCGTCGGGCTGCAGCTTTCCCGGGACACCCGCGTCGGCGCCGGGAATTCCCTCTATGGTCGGGAAGGTGATCTCGTCCCCGGTGTGCAGCGTGGCGAGCCAGGGGGCGGACACCCGCTGGGGGACGCGGTCCTGGCCGACGAGGGTGCGCAGCAGCAGCTCGCCCTTCTGCACCGCGTACGCCTTGCCCGTGGCGTCCACGATGTAGCGGGTCCTGTCCGGTCCCGGCCCCTCGACGTACATCAGTTCACCGCCGTGCAGCCGGCCTGTGCCCTCGGTCTTCTTCTGCTCGCGCTCCGCGAAGACGAACGCGGCCTTCTGGATGGCCCTGCCGCCCTCACCGGGCCGCTCGCAGACCGCCCAGCGCTTCGTGGAGCCGGCTTCGCGGTTGTCGGGCAGCCGGTCGGGGGCGTACGGGATGCCAAGGGTGGCGCCGTGCGGGATCTTGCCGCTGTCGAGGACCGATTCGTCGACGTTGATGACCTTGCCCTTGTCCGGGGCGAGGAGGAGTTTGGCGCTGGACATGTTCAGCACCGGGTGGAGCTGTTTCTTGCCGTCGGTCTTCAACACGACATATCGAGTGGTGGATTTGCTGGCGATGATGACGTTCTCGTAGGGGGTGTCCCACTTCTGGGGTGCCACGGGCTTGAACATCCCCCAGGCTCCGAAGACCGCCAGGACGACCGCGCCGACGATCGCGCCGGGCATCACCGCACGCAGGGGGCGCGGCGCACCCTCCTCCGAGCCGGACGGGTTGGGCTGCAGGAACTGTGCGATCAACCTCCGCTTCGCGAAGGTGTAGGCATTGAGTTCGTCCCGCCGTGATGCCATGTGCGCGCTGCCCCTTCTCCCCAGTGGGCGACCAGGTTCCCACACCCGCCGTGAGCCTCTGCCGTCGACCAGGCCTCTCTACTATGCCTGTTGACACTTGGCTCTCACTGCTCAGGTAGGGTGATCGCCCGATCAACGCCCGTGAAAAAAACAGTAAATACGGACACGAGGGGGCAACGCGGCGATGGGTTCAGCGACGCGCGAGCGCACGAGGCGGTCTACCCGCCGAACGTCCGACCCTTCCCGGCGGCAACGCAGCAACGGGTCGGCCGACGCAGCTTCCCATCCGTCGGCGAACGCCCCTGCGGCAACCACTCTGCGCTCGATCTCCCGGACCGGTCGCGTCGGGCCCGCACTGCGGCAGATGGTGCTCGTCGAGACAGCCCTGGCGGTCGCCGTGGTGGGCGCCGCGCTCGGCGGTCCGTGGCTGGTGCCCGGCGTCGCGGTCGCCTGCCTGCTGATTCTTCTCGCGGTGGTACGTCGCCGGGGCCGTGCCGTACAGGACTGGCTGTCGACGCTGCTGTCCCTCCGCGATCGCAGGCGGACCGCTGCGGCGCCCCCCACGGAGACGGAGCCGCAGCTGGCGCCGGTGGCGGAGAGCGTGCCGGGATTCGCTCCGTACATCTATGTGGACCGGGACCGCCGCACGGTGGGCATGCTCGGGGACGGCACGTTTCTGACCGCTGTCGTACGGGTCGAGGCGAGCGGTGAATCGCTCCGTCAGG
Source organism: Streptomyces atratus (assembly GCF_040655115.1). Classification (GTDB taxonomy): domain Bacteria; phylum Actinomycetota; class Actinomycetes; order Streptomycetales; family Streptomycetaceae; genus Streptomyces; species Streptomyces atratus_D. The sequence continues at coordinate 28,802 of NZ_JBFAJH010000049.1, forward strand.
CGCTGGGTGCGCGGGCACTTCCGCTGTCCCTCCTGGGCGATGCCCTCACGGTGGACGACATCGTGCTGGAGTCCGCGCAGCTCGTGCAGCAGGTGCGCCCCGCTCCGGCGCCGCATCTGCCGGAGCGCTCGGTGGCCCGGCTCTCGTACGCCCCTCTCCAGGACCGGACCGGGGCGCCCGCGCTGCGGATGACCTGGGTGGCGTTGAAGCTGGATCCGCAGCTGTGCCGGGAGGCCGTGGAGGCACGCGGTGGCGGAATCGGAGGAGCTCAGCGCTGTCTGGTGCGGGTCGCGGACCACGTGGCGAGCCGGATCACCGGCGACGGGTTCCGGGCCGCGGTGCTGGACCAGGAGGAGCTGAACTCCGCCGTGGCGACGTCCGCGTGTGCCAACCCCATCCTGTCGGCGCGCGCCGGACGCCCGGATGCCGCGCCGCAGCGACGGACGATGGAGACACCACGGGTCTGGCGCTGCGACGACCGTTGGCACACCACCTACGCGGTGGACCGCTGGCCCGAGCTGGGCCGGGGAGCAACTCCGCTCCCGCGGCTCGTCTCGCTGCTGACCTCGGTCCCCGCGTATGCGACGACGTTCAGCCTGACGGTGCGCCGCGGCGCACACCAAGGCCACATGTCCGTACGCGGCCATGTACGGATCACCGGTGGCTCCGACACCGAACTCGTCGGGGTACGAAGGACATTGGAGCAAGCTGCCCGGCATGCGGAAGTCGGCCTCGTACGGCTGGATCGCGAACAGCTGCCGGGTGTCCTGGCGACGCTCCCGCTGGGAGGCGCACAGTGACGAAGCACATCGCTCCGAGGCGGGGACTGCTCGGCCCGCGTCACGCCGGCCACACCCTGGCGGCGGACCACCTGGGCGCGCTTTCGTTGCCGGTGGGGGACGACGGCGTGATCATCGGCGACGACGCCGAGGGACGCCCGCAGATGATCGGGTTCCACCGACCGGTGCCGTACGACGTCCTGTTGATCGGCGGACTGTGGACCGCGCAGGTGCTGGCACTGCGCGCTGCCGGTACCGGTGCGCGGGTAGCGGTCGAGACGGGGCGCACCCAGGCGTGGACCACGGTGGCACAGGCTGCGGGCGCCGGTCTCGAGTGCATCTCCCTCCATGACGTGGGCCGGGTTCCGCCGACAGGAGCGACCGTGGGCAGCCCGGTGGTGGTGGTGCGCGACTGCGGTATGCGTCCGCCGCGTGGCCGGGTGGTGTCCTCGCCGTGGCAGTCGGTGCTGACGCTGCTGCCCTATCTGAGCCCCGTGGCACCTCGGTTGCTGCGAGCTTCGACGCTCGTGGGCATTCAGCGGGTCTCGCCGGCCGAGGCGGAGCAGATCGGCAGGATTCTGGGGCTCGCGCGGGTCGAGAGCGAGGCCCTGCCCACTCTGGCGGACGGTGTCACGCTCTGGGTGGCGGGCCGCGAGCGCCACTGGGTGATGACCAGTGCGACGGACGTCGAGACCGGCTTGCTGGGCAATGCTCGCAGGATGGACTGAATCCTGTCTCGTTTGCACCCCGGACCCGCCGCTTTTCAGGATCATGGCGGGGGAACGACACAGTTCGATCGAAGGGACGTACTCATGGGCACCCAGCAGGAAAAGGACGAGCTCTACGCTCTCGACATCTCGGATGTGGAGTGGCTGAGCGCACCCGGTACCGAGAACGTCGAGGAACGAGTCGAGATCGCGCACCTCCCCGGGGGCGCGGTGGCCATGCGCTCTTCGCTGGATCCGGAGACCGTACTGCGGTACACGGAGGCCGAGTGGCGCGCGTTCGTGCTGGGCGCACGGGACGGTGAATTCGACCTCACGTAGGCAACAGCCCAGCGCGAGGGCGGCTGTCCGGACGACGCCGCCCTCTCACTACGCCCGGACACGTCCCGGTCTGTGACACACCGCCTGCTTCTTCGTTCACGTTCTGCCGTACTCGGTTCACTTGAGCGCTGCACGTGACCTGAGGGACAGTTACTGCTACGCGGTACGGCCTGCCGCGCTGAGCCCGATGGCGATTAGGGTGGGCCTGGGCGCGGCAGAGAAACCTGCGGGCAGGCACTGCGCGTCGCAAGGGGGAGAGCCGGGCGGATCGGACAACGGGAACGGTCGCCCCCACCCACCACGGCACAAGGGTGCTCGACCACACCAGGAGGCAAAGTGAACGGCGATCGGGACGAAATCCGAGAGGGCTGGAGCAGGCCCGTCGACGAGTCGTCCGACGCGGAGCCCGCCGAGATGACGGGTGAGTTCACCATCGACTACACCCCGCCCGCCTGGTACACGCAGAGCGCGTCGGGGGACTCGTCGGGCGGAGCCGGAACGCACCTGGCGCCGCCTCCGCCGCCCCATGGGGCGCCTGTGTCCGCGCCCGGACTGCCGGCCCGGGGCGGCTTCGAACCCGACTGGAACCCGGCGCCGCCCACGCCTGCGCCCGTTCCGCCTGTGGCACCTGCCGCCGCTGTGGCCCCTGTGGGTCAGACGTCTCCGGCCGCTTCCGCCGCAGCTCCTTCGTCCACCCCCGCGGAGGGCGCGGGGAACGGTGCCCCGGATCCGTTCGGGGGCGGCGATGTGGAGAGCGGCGCGACCATGCGGTTCTCACCCGCCGCGCTGAAGCGTGAGATCGCGGAGCGGGAGGCAGCTGCGGAGGGGGCACGGGTCGGGTCCGGTACCGGTTCCGAAGGCCCTGGCGGTGGCCCGGTCGGTACGGACACGAGTGGGACGGCCGAAGCCGCTTCCGTACCGTCGGATTCCGTCCGGTCCGAGCAAGGCGAGCAGGCCGGCCGGAGCGAAGCCGCACAGTCTTCCGACGCGGCAGCCGACAGCGGCACGGACTCCGTTGCCGAAGAGGCTCCGGGCGACGGCGCCGACGCCGACGCTCCGTCCGACGCGCCCGCCGACTCCGTGCCCACGGCTCCGGCTCCGGCTCCGGCGCCTCAGGACGCCATGCCGATCGCCGCGCCGACGCCGTGGACCCCGGCGCCGCCCGCTCAAGGCGGTCTGCCGCCGCTGCCGCCCGCATTCCAGCCCGCCGCTCCGCAGCCCAACGCGCCCCAGTCGGCGCCGCAGTGGCCCGCGACGGAGCCGGCTCCGGCGAGCGAGGCTCCCGGTGGTTACGGATTCCCGAACGCCGCACAGGCACCGCAGGCGCCCCAGTTCCCGCAGCCCGCACCGCAGCCGCCCGCTCAGGGAACACCGCCGCCGCAGGGCAGTTACGGATTCCCCCAGGCACCGCAGGCGCCCCAGTGGCCTGCGCAGCAGCAGGCGCCACAGGGTGGTTACGGATTCCCGCAGCAGCAACAGCCCCACCAGGCGCTCCAGCCGCCCCAGCCGCCGGTCCAGGGCGCTCCCCACCTGCCCGCGCCGATCACTCCGCAACCTCCCGCCCACCAGCAGATGCCGCAGCAACAGCCCCACCAGCAGCCGCCGCAGCAACTGCCGCAGCAGGGGCCGCCCGCCGATCCGCGGACCGGGGCGGCCTGGCCGTCGGCAGTCACGCACGACCAGCGCGAGCGGTCCGTACCGGGTGCTCCGCTCGGCTACACAGCGGCCGTCGAGCTCTCCTCCGACCGTCTGGTCCGTGGCAAGCAGAAGGCGAAGAGCAGCCGCACACCGTCCGCCGCATCCCGCTTCAAGCTGGGCAGCAAGAAGGAAGAGGTCGAGCGGCACCGCAAGCTCGACCTGATCCGTACACCCGTGCTGTCCTGCTACCGGATAGCAGTCATCAGCCTCAAGGGCGGCGTCGGCAAGACCACGACGACCACCGCGCTGGGCGCGACCCTGGCCACCGAGCGGCAGGACAAGATCCTCGCCATCGACGCCAACCCGGACGCCGGTACGCTCGGCCGCAGGGTGCGCCGCGAGACCGGGGCGACCATCCGTGACCTGGTCCAGGCGATCCCGTATCTCAACTCGTACATGGACATCCGCCGCTTCACCTCGCAGGCACCGTCCGGCCTGGAAATCATCGCCAACGACGTGGACCCGGCGGTCTCGACGACTTTCAACGACGAGGACTACCGGCGCGCGATCGACGTCCTCGGCAGGCAGTACCCGATCATCCTCACCGACTCGGGCACCGGTCTGCTCTACAGCGCGATGCGCGGAGTGCTGGATCTCGCCGACCAGTTGATCATCATCTCGACCCCGTCGGTCGACGGTGCGTCCAGCGCCTCCACCACGCTGGACTGGCTCTCGGCGCACGGGTACGCCGATCTGGTCCAACGGTCCATCACCGTCATCTCCGGGGTCCGCGAGACCGGCAAGATGATCAAAGTCGATGACATCGTGCAGCACTTCGAGACTCGCTGCCGGGGCGTGGTCGTCGTGCCGTTCGACGAGCATCTGTCGGCCGGTGCCGAGGTCGACCTCGACATGATGCGCCCGAAAACGCGTGAGGCGTACTTCAACCTCTCCGCGATGGTGGCCGAGGACTTCGCGCGCGCCCAGCAGCAGCAGGGGCTGTGGACCTCGAACGGCAGCAACCCGCCGCCGCAGTACGCTCCGCCGATGCCCGGACACCAGATGCCCGGACACCAGATGCCCGGTCAGCAGCAGTACGCACCGCAGCAACCGGGTCAGCCGTATCCGCCCCAGCAGCCCCAGGGCCCGGGACAGCCGTACCCGCCGCAGCAACCTTACGGCGGCCGGCAGCCCCAGCAGCCGTACCCGCCACAGCCGGGCCCCGGGCAGCAGAACGGCTGGCAGCAGCAGCCGCCACAGCCGCCGCCAGCGCCTCAGCAGTAAGGCGTCAGAGGTCTGAACCAATGAGGGCCCGCACCGTTTCCACGATGCGGGTCCTCTGCGCATTCCTGCAGCCCACACGCCATTTGGCACACCGTTGACGCGGCTCGACCACCGCTGATAAACCTTCGCTTCACCAGCTGGCGAACCAGAGATCAAACCGCCTTCTCCGTGCGAGTCATGACGCGAGGTCCCCGTCCATGGTCACAAGAGTCCCACCACCCTCCGCTCAGCCACGTTCACGTCTGCGTACCCTCCTGGCTTCCGGTGCCGCGGCCCTTGCCCTGGCCGCGGGGTCGATCGTCCCGGGGATGCCCCTCGGCGCCACCCCTCAGCAGGCGCAGGCCGCCGACAACGGCAAGACGACGCTGACCGTCGCGGTCGCGCAGAGCGTCGACTCGCTGAGCCCGTTCCTCGCTCAGCGGCTCATGAGCACCAGCGTCCACCGGCTCATGTACGACTTCCTCACCAACTACGACGCCAAGGACAACCACACGATCCCCGGCCTCGCCACCAAGTGGGAGCCGTCCGCGGACAAGTTGACCTGGACATACACCATTCGGTCCAACTCCAAGTGGTCGGACGGGCAGCAGGCCACCGCCGAGGACGCGGCGTGGACCTTCAACAAGATGATGACCGACGAAGGCGCCGCCACCGCGAACGGCAGCTTCGTCGCCAACTTCAAGAAGGTGACCGCGCCCAGCCCGGACAAGCTGGTCATCGAGCTCAAGGAACCGCAGGCCACCATGGCCGCGCTCGATGTACCGATCGTTCCCCAGCACGTCTGGGAGAAGGTCGGGGACTTCTCGAAGTTCAACAACGACACGAAGTTCCCCATCGTGGGGAACGGACCGTTCATCCTGACCGACTACAAGGTCGACCAGTATGTGAAGCTCAAGGCCAACAAGGACTTCTGGCGCGGTGCGCCCAAGTTCGACGAGCTGGTCTTCAAGACGTACAAGGACCAGGACGCCGCGGTCGCCGCGCTGCGCAAGGGTGAGGTGTCGTTCGTCGCGGGCGCTCCCGCGCTGACGCCCGCCCAGGCCGCGTCCCTCAAGGGCGACAAGAACATCAAGGTCAACGAGGGTCCGGGCCGCCGCTTCTTCGCACTGGCGACCAACCCGGGCGCGCAGACCAAGGACGGCAAGAAGTTCGGCAACGGCAACAAGGCCCTGCTCGATCAGAAGGTGCGTCAGGCACTCTTCCTGTCGGTCGACCGCAAGACCATCATCGACAAGGTCTTCCAGGGGCACGCCGTCGAGGGCCAGGGCTACATCCCGCCGCGCTACGGGGACTACTTCTGGCAGCCGTCCGACAGCCAGAATCTGGCGTACGACCCGGCCCGGGCGGCCAAGCTGCTCGACCAGGCGGGCTACAAGCTCAAGGGCGACCAGCGTGTCGGCAAGGACGGCAAGCCGCTCGACCTGCGCATCCTGTGCCACGCCACGGACCCCAACGACAAGGCGATCGGCAAGTACCTCAAGGAGTGGTGGGGCAAGCTCGGCATCGGGCTGAAGGTGGACTGCCTCGACGACGTCTCCGTGCCCTGGTACGCCGGTGAGTACGACCTCGCGTTCGACGGCTGGTCCGTCAACCCGGACCCGGACTTCGTCCTCGGCATCCACACCTGCTCCGCCCTGCCCGCCAAGGCCAAGGAGAGCGCCGCCACGGACAACTTCATCTGCGACAAGACGTACGACGAGCTGTACAAGAAGCAGCTCGCCGAGTACGACCCGGCCAAGCGGGCGGACACCGTCAAGCAGATGGAGTCGTGGTTGTACGACTCCGGGTACATGAACATCATCGCGTACCCGAACGCGGTCGAGGCGTACCGGACGGACCAGATCAAGTCCATCACCACCATGCCCGAGGCGGCCGGCAACATCTACGGCCAGGACGGGTACTGGAGTTGGTGGTCGGCCGTTCCGGCGGCCGACGGCAAGAGCGGTTCGGGCAGTGACAGCGGTGGCAACTCCACCGGTGTCGTCATCGGCATCGTCGTCGCCGTGGTGGTGCTCGCCGGTGGCGGGTTCCTCATCACGCGTCGCCGCCGCACCACGGCGGAGGACCGCGAATAATCACGCGGACGGGATGAGAGGGACCGGCGGCACGGGGTCGCGACACCCCCCCTGCCGGTCCCTCCACGTGCAGCACGAGTAGCGAGAGTTCCCTCATGACAGCTGACAGCACTCCGGCGCTCGTGCGGAACGCGGATGCGGACACCGACGGCCCGGCTCCGGCCGGGCCGTCGGCCGCCCGCGGCCCACGGGCGCGCAACACCAAGGCCTATCTCCAGTACGTGGCAGCCAAGATCGCGGGAGCGGTCGTCTCGCTGTTCGCCGTTCTGGTCACCAGCTTCTTCCTCTTCCGGCTCATCCCCAGCGACCCTGTGAAGCAGATGACCGGCGGCCGCCGCGTCTCCGCCGAGCAGCTGGAGTCGCTCAGACATCAGTTCGGCCTCGACCAGCCGCTCTGGAAGCAGTTCACGAGTTACGTGGGCGACGCGCTGACCGGGGACTTCGGTACCTCGTTCCAGTTCCACGCCCCCGTCATCGACAAGATCTCCGAGGCGCTCCCGGCGACGTTGCTGCTCACCGGCACGGCGTACGTCCTGTACACGGCGCTCGGCATCTGGCTGGGCACCCGTACCGCCTGGCGCAACGGCTCCCGCAGCGACCGCTTCAACACCGCGTTCGCGCTCACCCTCTACTCGGTGCCGTCGTTCTGGCTCGGTCTCCTGCTCATCATCGTCTTCTCGGTGGGCATCGGCCCGATCCCCGGCATGTTCCCGACGGGGGGCCTGGAGTCGGGCGGGGAGACCGGCTTCGCGTACGTCATCGATGTCGCCCATCACCTGGTCCTTCCGGTGATCACACTGGTCGCGGTCGGCTATGCGCAGACGCTTCTCGTGATGCGTTCCTCGCTCCTCGACGAGATGGGCAGCGACTATCTGACGACGGCCCGCGCAAAGGGGCTCCGTGACGACGTCGTACGGCGCAAGCACGCCGTCCCTAACGCGATGCTGCCGACATTCACGCTGATGTTCGTGAATCTGGGGCAAGTGGTGGCGGGCCAGATCCTGGTCGAGACAGTGTTCTCCTGGCCAGGTCTGGGCGGTCTCTTCTACCAGGGGCTGAGCGTTCCCGACCTTCCCCTCGTCCAAGGACTGTTCTTCGTCTTCGCCACTGCGGTGATCCTGGCGAACACCCTCGCCGACGTGCTGTATCCGCTGCTCGATCCCCGGGTGGGCCGATGACGACCGAACCATTGCCCGTGCAGAACGAGGCGGGCGTGACCACGAACCCGCGCGCCCTCGCCCGGGCCCGTAAGCGCCAGTCCGTGGCCCGCTTCTGGCGGGAGTACCGCACGCACCGGGGTGGCCTGTGGGGGCTGGCCGGGCTCGTCCTGATCGCGCTGATCGCCGTGTTCGCGCCCACGCTGGCCGGCCCCGACTCGCAGAGCGTCACCGCCGCACCGGGCGGCGCCCTCGAATCACCCAGCGGAGAATTCCCGCTCGGTACCGACCAGTTCGGACGCAGCGTCCTGGCACTCCTGGTGTGGGGCGCGCGCGTCTCGCTCACCGTGGGGCTGCTCGCCGCGTTCCTGTGCGTGGCGATCGGCACGATCGTCGGGATCGTCGCGGGCCACTTCCACGGCTGGTACTCGACGGTTCTGATGCGCGTCACCGACTGGTTCCTGGTGATGCCGACCCTGGTTCTCGCGATCGCGCTCGCCACCGTGATGGACCGCTCCATCTGGACGATCATCATCGCGATCGGCGTCACGACCTGGCCGACCACGGCCCGGCTCGTCCGCGCCCAGACGCTCGCCGTGGAGTCACGCCCGTACATCGAGCGCGCCCGCGCGCTGGGCGGCGGGCACGGGCACATCATGACCCGTCATGTGCTGCCGAACGTGATGCCGCTGGTGCTCGCACAGACCACGCTCGTGATCTCCAGCGCGATCCTCACCGAGGCCACGCTCGCCTTCCTCGGCCTCGGCGACCCGACCGTCACCTCCTGGGGCGGCATGCTCCAGGACGCACGCGAGGCGGGCGCGGTGAGCGCGGGCGACTGGTGGTACCTGGCACCGCCCGGTGTCGCCATCGCCCTGGTGGCCCTGTCGTTCACTCTGTGCGGCCGCGCGATCGAGTCCGTCCTCAACCCCAGGCTGGGGGTGGCCCGTTGAACACACCGAGCACACAGAAAGCGCCCCTGCTGGACGTGCGCGACCTCTCGGTCACGTACGCCGGCGGTGCCCGCGCGGTCCGTGGCGTGAACCTCACCGTCGACGCCGGCCAGAAGCTCGGCATCGCCGGGGAGTCGGGCTGCGGCAAGTCCACGCTGGCGCTGGCACTGTTGCGGCTGCTGCCCGCCGGGACGAAGGTCTCCGGCCAGATCCTGCTGAACGGCGAGGACGTCCTCACCATGAAGTGGGGCCAGGTCAGGGCCGTGCGCTGGGCAGGCGCCTCGATCGTGTTCCAGGGCGCGATGCATTCGCTGAATGCCGTGCACCGCATCGGGGAACAGATCGCCGAGCCGATCCTGCTGCACAGGAAGGCCACGCCGTCAGGGGCGAAGAAGAAGGTCGGCGAACTCCTGGAGCAGGTGGGGCTGCCGGCCGCCCGGGCCGACGCCTATCCGCACGAGCTCTCCGGCGGGCAGCGGCAGCGCGTGATGATCGCGATGGCGCTCGCCTGCGACCCAGGTCTGATCATCGCCGACGAGCCGACGACCGCCCTCGATGTGATGATCCAGGCGCAGATCCTGCGCCTGATCGAGCAGCTGGTGTCCGAAGAGGACCTGGGTCTGATCATGATCAGCCATGACCTGGCCGTGCTCTCCGACACCTGCGACCGGCTCGCGGTGATGTATGCGGGCCGGGTCGTGGAGGAGGGCCCGGCGTCCGCGGTCTACGAGGACGCTCACCATCCGTACAGCAAGGCCCTGTCCGGCGCGTTCCCGCGCATCGGGGACCCCGCGTCCCGGTTCGCGCCCCGCGGGCTGCCCGGCGATCCGCCGGACCCGTCGGCGCTGCCCGCCGGCTGCACGTTCCACCCGCGCTGTCCGGTGGCGCTGGACTCCTGCACCACGCAGGACCAGGAGCTGCGGGAGTCCGATGCCCTGCGGCGGGCCGCCTGTGTGCTGGTGGAGCCGGGGGCGGCCGGCGCCGCGCCCCGGCAGGGTGCCGAGGAAGCAAGGAGCACAACATGACCACCCCCACTCCCCTGCTCAGCGCGGAGGATCTGAAGGTCGCCTTCCCCGGCCGACGCGGAGCCGCGACAGCGCGCGCGGTGGACGGTGTCGACCTGGACATCCGGCCCGGCGAGATCGTCGCGCTGGTCGGCGAGTCCGGGTGCGGCAAGACGACGCTGGCGCGCTCCCTGCTGGGGCTCGTCCCTCCGACGTCCGGCCGGGTCACGTTCGGCGGCACGCCGCTCGACTACTCGGGCCGCGCCCTGAAGGCGTACCGCAAGCGGGTCCAGCTGGTACTGCAGGACCCCAGCGGCTCACTCAACCCGCGGCACACGGTGTACGACGCGGTCGCGGAAGGCCTGCGAATCCACGGGTACGCGCGTGACGAGCGGACGGCGGTCGCGGACGCGCTGTCGCGGGCGGGGCTGCGGCCTCCCGAGCGGTTCTTCCTGCGCTATCCGCACGAGCTGTCGGGCGGTCAGCGCCAGCGCGTCGTGATCGCGGGCGCCCTCGTCCTGGAACCGGAACTCATCGTGGCCGACGAACCCGTGGCCTCGCTCGACGCCTCGGTGCGCGGCGAGATCCTGGCCCTGCTGCTGCGGCTGAGGGAGGAACTGGGACTGTCCGCGCTGGTGGTCACGCACGACCTGGGGCTGGCGTGGAACATCGCCGACCGGGTCGCGGTGATGTATCTCGGCCGGATCGTGGAGACGGGCGATGTCGAGCAGATCCTCACGGCTCCGCAGCATCCGTACACCCAGGCACTGCTGTCGGTGCTGCCGGAGGCCGAGGGCGATCCGGTGATCCTCACCGGCGAGCCGCCGGACCCGTCGAAGGTGCCGTCCGGCTGCCGGTTCCATGCCCGCTGTCAGGTCCTCGCGTCGGGCGAGGCCGAGCGGGCGGGGGTGGCGGATGCCTGCCGTACGAAGGATCTTCCCGTGCTCGCGGGCGGCGGGGAGACGCAGGTGGCGTGCCACTGGGCGCACGCGATGGCCGGCGTGGAGGTGTAGGCCGACCCGTGCCCGGTACGCCTCCGGCCGGGACCGCTGTCCGCGGTCCCGGCCGGAGGCGTACCCGAGGAAGGTCAGCCGCGGTCGTGCGCCGCGATCAGCTCGCCGGCCCGCTTCACATCGGCGGCCATCGCCACCAGCAGGTCGTCTATCGAGTCGAACTTCTTCATCCCGCGGACGTACGCGAGGAAGTCGACGGAGACATGGAGCCCGTACAGATCAAGACCGACGCGGTCGATCGCGTACGCCTCGACCGTCCGCTCCATGCCGTCGAACTGCGGGTTCATGCCGACCGAGATCGCGGCGGGCATCGCCTCGTCGTCCACGTTCAGCCAGCCCGCGTACACGCCGTCGGCAGGGATCGCGGTGTGCGGCAGGGTCTCCACGTTCGCCGTCGGGAAGCCCAGCTCACGGCCGCGCTGAGCGCCGCGGACGACGATGCCCTCGACCCGGTGCGGGCGGCCCAGGACCTCGGCGGCGCCCGCCACATCGCCCTCGGCGACGAGCCTGCGGGTGAGGGTGGAGGAGAACGGCTCGCCGCCGCCCGCCTCGCCGCTCAGAACCAGATCGTTGACCTCGACGCCGTAGTCGTACGTCGCACCGAACTCGCTGAGCAGCTGCACATTCCCCGCTGCCCTGTGACCGAAACGGAAGTTGGGCCCCTCGATGACGAGCTGCGCATGCAACTTGTCGACCAGCACCTTCACGATGAAGTCGGCAGGTGCCAGCTTCGAGAACTCGGTGGTGAACGGCAGGATCAGCAGCGCGTCCACGCCCAGCTCGGCCATCAGCTCCGCCCGCCGGTGGTGCGGGGCGAGCAGCGGCGGGTGGCTGCCGGGCCGTACGACCTCGCTGGGGTGCGGGTCGAAGGTCACGACGACCGACGGCACGCCGAGCTCGCGCGCCCGGTCGACTGCTCTGCCGATGATCAACTGGTGCCCGCGGTGCACCCCGTCGTAGGAGCCGATGGTGACGACGCTGCGTCCCCAGTCCTGGGGGATGTCCTCCAAGCCACGCCAGCGCTGCACTCTGACCGCTCCTCGCCCGAACCTGTGTACGTGGGTGTACCTCTTATGCAGGTCTAAGACTGCCATGCCCGCGACCTGCGGCCTGCATCGGCATCGGCATCGCGGTGGACACCGCCTCCACGGTCCGCCGCGCGCGGGGGCCGATGACCGCCGCCCATTCCCGCGTGGCATCGGCCGGCCACCCGGTGATCAGCCGTACCTCGAGGTGGCACGGCTGCTCGCGGGGCGCATCGTCCGGCGCTCGGTTCTGGCGGCGGCTGCGGCTGCGGCTGCGGCTGCCCGAGGCGGACCGGATCGATCTGCCGCGGCGGCTGCCGGTCCATCGCCTCGATCAGATCGGTGAGCCGGCGGGCGAACGCGGCGGAGCCCTGTCGGCGGCCCAGGAGCAGGAGCGCCTGGACACCGGGCCGATCCCATGACGCGGTACGGGCAGGGTGCGGGGCTCCCGCGACGCCGCCGGAACTGTTCGTTCCGCACTGGGCAGTGCCCGACGACTGCCGGGCCGGGAGGAGCGGGCTTCCCGAGTCCGTGGCGAGCCGTGCCACTCGCTCGGGGGTGGCGGTCGCCATGTCCCCCCTGCCCCGGCCGCGCTGACGATCCACCCGGCCTGTCCGGGCGTACGGGCGATCGCGTCGGCCACCGAGGTGTCCTCGGCCAGCAGGTCGGCGCTGCGCGGCCAGACGGTGAGGGCGGGGTCGGAGCGGCGGGCGGCGAGTTCGGCGGTGCGGCCGGTACCCGGCAGTCCGACCAGGCCGAGGACGACGTCGGGACGCTCCCCGGCGGCCGTGAACGCCGTGAACTCCGCAGTGGTGTGCGGGCGTTCGACCGGGTCGGGCCAGGCGCTGGGGCCGCCCGCCGAACCGATCGACATCGCGGTGAGCTGCAGGGCGCCCGCAAGGTTGAGGTCATGCCCGTACCCGGGGACGCGCGTCGCGTTGCGCCGCAGCAGGGCACCCAGCGGCCCTTCACCCCCGGCCGCGAGCGGCACCGCGAATCCGGCGGCAGCGTGTGCGGCGCGCAGGGCGGTGCCGAGCATCGCGAAGACGGCGCCGGTCTCCGGATCGAGCACGGGTCCGCCGATGGCCGCGCCGCGCAGCCGCAGCGCGTCACTGCCGTCCGTGCCGAGCGCCAGCTCCAGGGCGGCGCCGACCCGGTGCGCACGACCGGCCGCGCCGTACGTCACCGGCACCACGCCCAGCACCCGCGCCTCCCGCCACCCATGGACGGCGATACGTACGTACCGGGCTCGATCCGCTCCCGCGGGACGATCGGCGGCTCCACACCGAGTACATCGAGCCCCCGGTGCGCACCGGTGCGAGGTCCAGCTCGGGAAGCGCGGTGATCGCCTCGGCCCCCACGGAGCGGCTCCGGTCGCCTGTTCCGTACAGGACAAGTCGGGCGATCCCGTCGACCGCTTCATGACCGGTCACGACCGTGCCGCAGTCGTCCGCGACGAACCCGGTTTCCCGCACCCGGCCGGCCGGATCGCAGATACGTACCAGCGTTGACCGGCCTCTCCATGGTCCGACGCGAGGTCGGCGATGATCGGCGCGAGAGCCACTCGGAGAAAAAGCGCCCCCAAGTGCACCCCGAGTCACTCCGAGCGCCTGCCCGTTCAGGTGAATCGGCGAGTTCCGGTGGACAGACACCACAGGGGGATCGTGGAGCGGGCACGGGGGCTGCCCGCTCCACGAGGGGAATCCGGATCCGCGACCGGCGGAACCCGTCCCGTCAGGCGAAGACGGCCAGGCTCTTGGCCTTGCCCTTCTGCTCCTCGACGAGCACCAGGAAGGTCCCGTCGGGCCCGAAGACGGCGACCGGCCCCGGCGGATACGAGGGCATGTCCAGCCGCACGCCGTTCAGCAGCAGTCTGGCCCGCTTCTCGTCCACGTCCCAGCGTGGGAACGCCGAGGCGGCGGCCTCCGCGACCGGCATCACGGTCAGCTTCTCCTGATGCTGATCGAGTGTCCGCGCAGCATCGAGACCGTACGGACCGACGCGGGTGCGCCGCAGCGCGGTCAGATGCCCGCCGACGCCGAGCCCGGCGCCGAGATCGCGGGCGAGGGCACGGATGTACGTACCGGAGGAACAGACGACGGAGACAACCAGGTCGACGACCGGGGTCCCGTCCTCCGCGACCGCCTCGCGGACGTCGTAGACGTTGAAGGACGAGATGGTCACCGGCCTGGCCGGGATATCGAACTCCTCACCGCCGCGCACCCGTGCGTACGACCGCTTGCCGCCGATCTTGATGGCGCTGACCTTGGACGGCACCTGCATGATCGCGCCGGTCAGTGCCGCGACACCCGCGTCGATGCCCTCACGCGTGACGCCCGAAGCGTCGGTGGACGACGTGATCTCGCCCTCCGCGTCGTCCGTGACGGTGTCCTGGCCGAGGCGGATCGTGCCGAGGTACTCCTTCTCGGTCAGCGCGAGGTGACCGAGAAGTTTGGTGGCCTTCTCGACGCCGAGCACGAGAACGCCCGTCGCCATCGGGTCCAGCGTGCCGGCGTGGCCGACGCGGCGGGTGTGGGCGATGCCGCGCATCTTGGCGACGACGTCGTGCGAAGTGAAGCCGGACGGCTTGTCGACGATGACAAGACCGCCCTCCCTTCGCCCGCCGCCACCCTTGCCCGAGGTCGCTTCGCTCCCGCTCCTCTGACCGGGCGTCCTGTTCTGCTGTGTCATTCGGAGGCTGAGCCCTCGTTCTCGTCGGACTCGTCGGTGGCGTCCTCCGGCTTGCGGTATGGGTCGGCGTCGCCCGCGTACTTCGCACCGGTCGACACCTCGCGCACCTCCGCGTCCTTGGCCCGCGCCTTGTCGAGGAGGTCCTCGATGGTGCGTGCGTTGTCCGGCAGGGCGTCGGGGACGAAGGCCAGGGTCGGCGTGAACCGGACCCCGGTCTGCCGGCCGACCTCGGAACGGAGCACGCCCTTGGCGCTCTCCAGCGCCGCGGCGGAGGCCGCCCGCTCCTCGTCGTCGCCGTAGACCGTGTAGAAGACCGTGGCCTCCCGCAGGTCGCCGGTGACCCGGGCGTCCGTGATCGTCACGAATCCGAGCCGCGGATCCTTGATACGCCGGTCCAGGGTCTCCGCGACCACGACCTGGATGCGATCGGCCAGCTTTCGGGCCCGCGCGTTGTCGCTCACCGGTCCGTCACTCTTCCTTCTGGGTTGCTTACGGTCCGACGCTTCCGGCGTCCTGCGCTTCCGCGTCGGACGATTCCACGTCGAGCAGTTCTGACGTTGTTCAGTCTTCGTCGCTGTGCAGCCGCCGTCGAACCGACAGCAGCTCCACCTCGGGCCGGGCGGCGATCAGCCGCTCGCACCGGTCCAGTACGTCCGTGAGGTGTCCGGTGTCCCCGGAGACCACGGCAAGACCGATCTCGGCCCTGCGATGGAGATCCTGTTCGCCTGTCTCCGCCGCACTCACCGCGTACTTGCGCTGGAGTTCGGCGACGATCGGCCGGACGATGGAGCGTTTCTCCTTCAACGACCGTACGTCGCCGAGGAGCAGATCGAAGGACAGTGTCCCCACATACATGGATGCCCGGATGTCCCGCCGGTTCGGGTTCGCGCCCTACCAGCGCTTGGCAGGGACACAAGAACCGTACACGGAACGGCCGGGGCCGATCGACGGAGTTATGACCCGTCGACCGGCCCCGACTGTTGAGGTACGGGTCAGCCTCGCGGCTTCTCGCGCATCTCGTATGTCGCGATGACGTCGTCGATCTTGATGTCGTTGAAGTTTCCGAGGTTGATACCGCCCTCGAAGCCTTCGCGGATCTCGGTGACGTCGTCCTTGAAGCGGCGCAGACCGGAGATGTTGAGGTTCTCCGCGATGACCTTGCCATCGCGCAGCAGGCGCGCCTTGGTGTTGCGCTTGACCTCGCCGGACCGGACCAGCACACCGGCGATGTTGCCCAGCTTGGACGAGCGGAAGATCTCGCGGATCTCCGCCGTACCGAGCTCGACCTCTTCGTACTCCGGCTTGAGCATGCCCTTGAGGGCCGCTTCGATCTCTTCGATCGCCTGGTAGATGACCGAGTAGTACCGGACGTCCACACCTTCGCGCTCGGCCATCTGCTGCGCACGCCCTGCGGCGCGCACGTTGAAGCCGATCACGATGGCGTCGGAGCCGGTCGCCAGGTCGATGTCCGACTCGGTGACCGCACCCACACCGCGGTGCAGGACCCGGATGTCGACCTCGTCACCGACGTCGAGCTGGAGCAGCGAGGACTCGAGAGCCTCCACCGAACCGGACGCGTCGCCCTTGATGATGAGGTTGAGTTCCTGGACCAGACCGGCCTTGAGCGCCTCGTCCAGGTTCTCCAGGGAGAACCGGACACCCTTGCGGGCGAAGTTGGCGTTGCGCTCACGGGCGGCACGCTTCTCGGCGATCTGACGGGCCGTACGGTCCTCGTCGACGACCAGGAAGTTGTCGCCGGCGCCCGGGACATTGGTGAGACCGAGGACGAGGACGGGGGTCGACGGACCCGCTTCCTCGACGTTCTCGCCCTTGTCGTCGAGCATCGCGCGGACTCGGCCGTACGCGTCGCCGACCACCATCGTGTCGCCGACCCGCAGCGTGCCTCGCTGGACCAGGACGGTCGCAACGGCACCGCGGCCGCGGTCGAGGTGGGACTCGATCGCAATACCCTGCGCGTCCTGCTCCGGGTTGGCCCGCAGGTCGAGCGAGGCGTCGGCGGTGAGGACGACGGCCTCCAGAAGAGCCTCGATGTTGAGGCCCTGCTTGGCGGAGATGTCGACGAACATCGTGTCGCCGCCGTACTCCTCGGCCACCAGACCGAACTCGGTGAGCTGACCGCGCACCTTGGTCGGGTCGGCACCCTCGACGTCGATCTTGTTGACCGCGACCACGATCGGCACGTCGGCCGCCTTGGCGTGGTTCAGCGCCTCGATCGTCTGGGGCATCACACCGTCGTTCGCCGCCACCACGAGGATCGCGATGTCGGTGGACTTCGCACCACGGGCACGCATGGCGGTGAACGCCTCGTGACCCGGGGTGTCGATGAAGGTGATCCTGCGGTCCTCACCGTTGACCTCGGAGGAGACCTGGTACGCACCGATGTGCTGCGTGATGCCGCCGGCCTCGCCCGCAACGACGTTCGTCTTGCGGATCGCGTCCAGCAGTCGGGTCTTACCGTGGTCGACGTGACCCATGACGGTCACGACCGGCGGACGCGAGACCAGAGCCTCTTCGCCGCCCTCGTCCTCGCCGAACTCGATGTCGAAGGACTCGAGCAGCTCGCGGTCCTCCTCCTCGGGGCTGACGATCTCGAGGACGTAGTTCATCTCCTCGGCCAGCAGCTTCAGCGTCTCGTCCGAGACCGACTGCGTGGCGGTGACCATCTCGCCGAGGTTCATCATCACGGCGACGAGCGACGCCGGGTTGGCGTTGATCTTCTCCGCGAAGTCGGTGAGGGAGGCACCGCGCGACAGACGGACGGCCTGTCCGTTGCCGCGGGGCAGCATGACGCCGCCCACCGACGGGGCCTGCATGGCCTCGTACTCCTGGCGCCTCTGCCGCTTCGA
Source organism: Streptomyces atratus (assembly GCF_040655115.1). Classification (GTDB taxonomy): domain Bacteria; phylum Actinomycetota; class Actinomycetes; order Streptomycetales; family Streptomycetaceae; genus Streptomyces; species Streptomyces atratus_D. Next base: position 46,334 of record NZ_JBFAJH010000049.1, read on the forward strand.
CTTGCGACCACGACGCGCGGGACCGCCGGGACGGCCGAACGCACCCTGTGTGCCACCACGGCCACCGGGGCCGCCGGGACGTCCACCGAAGCCGGGACGACCGCCGAAGCCGCCGCCACCACCGCCGGGACGGCCTGCGCCGCCACCGCCACCGCCGCCACCGGGGCGACCGGCGAAACCGCCGCCACCGCCACCGGGACCGGCCGGACGACCGGCGAAGCCGCCGCCGGGACGACCAGCACCGCCGCCGGGACGGCCTGCGCCGCCACCGGGACCACGGCCACCGCCGGGGCCACCACCGGGACGCGGGCCGGCAGCGGGACGCTGCGGCATCATGCCCGGGTTCGGACGGTTACCACCGGGCGCACCGCCCGGACGCGGAGCCTGCGGACGGGGCATGCCGCCCGGAGTCGGACGGGCACCGCCGGGGCCCTGGGGCCGTCCGGTCTGTGCGCCACCGGGGCCGCCCTGCGGACGCGGGGTGCCGGGACGCTCCTGGCCGCCACCGGGACGCGGGGCGCCACCGGGACGGGGTGCCTGCGGACGGGCCATGCCCGTCGAGCCACCGGAGGTGAAGGGGTTGTTGCCCGGACGGGGACCGGCCGGACGTGCGCCGCCGGGGCGCGGGGCGCCCTGGCCTGCGGGACGGGCCGGACGGTCGCCGCCACGGCCACCGTCGCGCTCGCCACCACGGCCGCCGTCACGCTGACCGCCGGCCGGACGGGCGGGGCGAGGACCGGGGGTGGCACCCGCGGGACGCGGGGCCTGCTGCGGCGTGGCCGGCTGAGCCGGGGCCGGAGCGGAGAACTCTGCCGCGGGCACCGGGGTGACCGGAGCGGGCTTCGGCGCGGGCTTGGGGCCCGGACGCGGGCCCGCCGACGGCGCGGAAGGCGCGGCAGCGGAAGGGGTGCTGCCGGGTGCCTCGGCTGCGGCCGGCTTGGGGGCCGGGGCGCCGGGCTTCGGGGCAGCGGGACGTGCCGCAGCTGCCGGGGAGGGCGCTGCGGGCCTTACGGGCGCGGCCTTGCGGGGCGCGCCCGGCTTCGCAGCGGACTTGCCGGCGTTGCCGCCGGGCCCCTGCAGTGCGTCAGTCAACTTGCGTACAACCGGCGCCTCGATCGTCGAGGACGCCGAACGGACGAATTCACCGAGTTCTTGGAGCTTGGCCATGACGACCTTGCTCTCGACGCCGAACTCCTTGGCGAGTTCGTATACCCGGACCTTAGCCACTTCGCTCCTTTTAGGTCCGGGTTACCGCCGGACCGTCGCTACTTCATGGGCGTACTCATCGCGTACTCATCGAGTGCTCATCGCAATCTCGACCTACTTCCAACTCGCGAGGTACCTGACCGCACGGGGTCCCGTGCCGTTCTAGTTTCTTACGGTGTCACCCGCTCGACATACCGCTGCAGTGCCGCGGAATCGAACGGCCCCATGGCCTTGAAGGCCCGGGGGAATGCCCGACGGCGAACCGCCAGATCGAGACAGACAGTGACGGGGTGCATATATGCACCCCGGCCGGGCAGCGTACCGCGAGGATCGGGGACGCATGCGTCCTCATCCACCACGATGCGCAGCAGCTCGCTCTTGGCCGCTCGCTCCCGGCATCCCACACAGGTTCGTTCGGGGCAAGCGCGGGCGTGCGTCCGGCCAGACACGGTTAAGTCTACCTCCCCGCACCGACCTCACCCCTTTGGGGCAAGAATCGAACGGATGTTGTCGTGATCTCAGCGGCATTCCGCGTGGATCTATTCCCCGGGACCGGCATCGGTCCCGCACTCCGGACTCGGGCCCGGCCGGTCTCCGGACCGATTCCGTCCATCGTCCGGGCAGGCGCCGGTCCACTGCTCGGACCGGCGTCGGCCGGTTCCGTACCGGTTCAGCCGCGCTCGGACCGGTCCTGGGCGCGCTCGGCCCGCTCACGGTCGGCGATGTCCCGCTCGGCGTCGGTCTCGGTGTCGGGGCGGATGTCGATGCGCCAGCCGGTGAGGCGGGCGGCGAGGCGGGCGTTCTGGCCCTCCTTGCCGATGGCGAGCGAGAGCTGGTAATCGGGGACGGTGACCCGGGCGGACCGCGCCCCGAGGTCCACGACCTCGACCTTGCTCACCCGGGCGGGTGACAGTGCGTTGGCGACCATCTCGGCCGGGTCGTCCGACCAGTCCACGATGTCGATCTTCTCGCCGTGCAGCTCGGCCATGACATTACGCACACGGCCGCCCATCGGGCCGATGCAGGCGCCCTTGGCGTTGAGACCCGAGCGGGTCGAACGAACCGCGATCTTGGTGCGGTGGCCGGCCTCGCGGGCGATCGCGCAGATCTCGACGGAACCGTCGGCGATCTCCGGGACCTCCAGCGCGAAGAGTTTCTTGACCAGGTTGGGGTGCGTCCGGGAGAGGGTCACGGACGGACCGCGGACGCCCTTGGCGACCCGCACGACATACGTACGCAGCCGCAGCCCGTGACTGTACTCCTCGCCCGGCACCTGCTCCTGCACCGGCAGGATCGCCTCCAGCTTGCCGATGTCGACCAGGACGTTCTTCGGGTCCTTGCCCTGCTGGACGACACCGGTGACGACATCACCCTCGTGGCCCGCGTACTCGCCGAACGTCCTGTCGTCCTCGGCGTCGCGCAGCCGCTGCAGGATGACCTGCTTGGCGGTGGTCGCGGCGATCCGGCCGAAGCCGGACGGGGTGTCGTCGAACTCCTTCGGCTCCTGGCCCTCTTCGAGGTCGGCCGGGTCCTCCTTCGCCCACACCGTCACATGGCCGCGCTCGTCGAGCTCCACGCGCGCACGGCGGTAGCTCCCGTCGGTGCGGTGGTAGGCGATGAGGAGGGCCGACTCGATCGCCTCGACGAGCACGTCGAAGGGGATCTCCTTGTCCTGTGCCAAGCCCCTCAAGAGCTTCACATCGATGTCCACGGCTACGCCTCCTCTTCCTTCTTGTCCTTGCGGTTGAATTCGATCTCCACGCGCGCCTTGGCGATCCCGTCGAAGGGGACCCGGCGGGACGTGGGCTTACGCCCCTTGACGCCCGGCACTTCGAGGTCGAGCCCCTCTTCGTCGACAGCGAGGATACGGGCGACCAGCTCGCCGCCCTCATGCAGCTGCAGCTTGGCCAGGCGGCCGGTGGCGCGCACGTAGTGGCGGTGCTCCGTCAGTGGACGGTCGGCACCGGGAGAGCTCACTTCGAGGACGTACTCGTCCTCACCCATCGCGTCGGTCTCGTCGAGCTTCTCGGAGATCGCGCGGCTCAGCTCCGCACAGGCGTCGAGCTCCACGCCCTCGTCGGAATCCACGACGATACGCAGCACACGTCGGCGGCCGGCCCGGGACACCTCGATCTCTTCAAGATCCAGCTGCTTGGCGCTGACGAGCGACTCGAGCAGCCCGCGCAGCCTTTCGCTCTGGGTGGTGCTCATCCGGGTGACTCCTCGGCCGCGTGTGCTGTTGTGTGGTTCATCGCGTGTCAGGTCAAAGGGTATCCGGTCCCGAGGGGTGTTGCCGTCCGTCGGCTGCTCAACCGCAGGTACGCTCGCCTGCAGTGATCACTTCAGGACAGATCCAGTCAGGACAGATCAACGCCCGAAGGAGAACAGGTGCGGCGCACGGGGACGACGCGCAGGGGTGCCCTCACCGTAACGGGGGCGATCGCCCTGGTGGCGGCGCTGGCCGGCTGCGGGGACGGTGACAGCGGCGAGGGCCGAAAGGGTTCTGCGCCGGCCGACGCGCGGGAGGCGGCGGCGAAGGCCGAGAGCTCGCTGCGGATGACAGCCGCGCGCACGAGCGGCACCCTGCTCGCCCGGTACGAGCAGGTCGTCACGGCCCATCCGTCGACCGCGGCCGGGCTCGCACCGCTGCGGGACGCCGTACGGGCCCATATGGAGGCGCTGTCGCCCGGGGCGGACAAGACGGTGCGGACGGGTGCCGGCGAAACCACGGGCACGGCTGCGCTGCGCGGCGCGGACCGGGCACCGGCCGCTTCGGGTTCGCCCACCCCTTCGGGTTCGCCCCCCGTTTCGAGTTCTCCCGCCGCCGACGCCAAGACCGCCGTCAAGGAACTGGCCGCGGCGGAACGCCGCACCGCGGACGCACATACGGCGACGCTCCTGACAGCGCCGCCCGAGCTGGCCCGGCTGCTCGCGTCGATCGCGGCCGCCGACGCAGCCCATGCCTACCTGCTGACCGAACTGGCCAAGGAGACCTCGTCATGAGTGCGCAGACGCTGCAGGCGGCGCAGGCATCTCTCGCCGCCGAGCATGCTGCGGTGTACGGGTACGGGGTGGTCGGCGGCCGCGTCGCCGACGGTCGCCGGGCCGAGGCGACGGCCGCCTACCACCAGCACCGGGCCCGGCGCGACGCGCTCGTGCGCACCGTGCGTGACCTGGGCGGTGAGCCGGTGGCGGCGGAGTCCGCGTACGCTCTGCCGTTCGCGGTGCCGGATTCGGCGGCGGCGGTGAAACTCGCCGCCGCGCTGGAGGACCGGATCGCGGGCGTCTACTCCGATCTCGTACGGGCTGCCGGGGGGCCGCTCAGGCAAGAGGCCGCAGACGCACTCCGGGAGGCCGCGGTGCGTGCGGTTCGCTGGCGGGGCAGCGGCGTAACCTTTCCCGGACTCACCGAGCGGTCCGCCGACGGCACCGCCTGAGCGGACGGGCCCACGGGGCCGGTGCGACGGGCATGACCGAAGCGAAGGCCGGGACCGGTCCGACGGACGTGACCGATGCGAGGGCCGGGACGGGTCCGACGCACTCATGAAGTCTCTGAAAGGGAACACAGCACGTATGGGTTTCGAACCGCCGCAGCGTCTGGTGCGAGCGCTCGGCGAGGTGTACGGGGACACGGCCGCCGCCGACTGGCTCGCGCGGCTCCCCGAGCTGATCGACGAGTCGCTGTCCGCCAACGGGCCGGAGCTGACTGTCGAGCGTATGGCCGCCCCCGGTGGGCGCAGCAGCCTGGTTCTGCTGGTGCGCCGCGCCGACGGCACCCCGGCCGTGCTGAAGATCGCTCCGGCCGGGGCGGCGCCCGACCTGGAGCAGGCGGCGCTGGCGCACTGGAACGGCTGGGGAGCGGTGCGGCTTCTCGGCTCCGGCGGCGACGCACTGCTGCTGGAACGGTTGCATCCCGAGGTGTCGCTGCGCTCGCTGCCGGAGGCGAAGGCGCTCCTGGAGGCGGCGGGTACGGTGCGACGGCTGTGGGTCGAGCCACCCAGCGGGCACTCCTTCGAAACGGTCACCGAGCGGACCGGCCGGTGCACCGGACCGATGCGGACCGCAGCCGCAGCCGACCCGACGCTCGAACCACTGGTCTCCGCGGCCCTGGCCGCGCGGGACGAGCTCGTCACCCACTCCCCCGAAGTCCTGCTGCTGCACGGCAACTTCCGCCAGAGCAAGGTGCTGGCGGGGGAACGGGCGCCGTGGCTGACGGTCGGCCCCGAGCCGCTGGTCGGCGAGCGTGCCTATGACCTGGCGCGGCTGGTACGGGACCGGGTGGAGGACCTCATCGCCTCCCCGGGCGGCCCCGTGACAGCCCGTCGCCGGATCAACAAGCTCGCGGATTCGCTGGACGTGGACCGCGAACGGCTGCACGGCTGGACGCTGTTCCGTGCGGTGGAGTCGGGCACCCGTGCGCTGACCGCCGGCCGTCGTCAGGAAGGCGAACTGTCGCTGGAGTTCGCGGGCTGGCTGTAGCGCCCCGGCCCCGCAGAACGGCCTCAGAGCCTGTCGGGTGACCTCTGACCGGGCGGCCACGCCCTGGCACGCACACTTCCGGCGTTGCCGAAATGCCCTGGTAGCTCCTTCCCCAAGCTCTCAGCTTCGTTCGAGCAGGGGAGACCCCGTCCAAGGCTATCCCGGCGCCCTGGAATCGCACGCACCATGCCGCGTCCGCTCTCCGATCGAAGGTCACCCGACAGGCTCGAAGGCCCCCGCGCTGTCGGACAGCGCGGGGGCCTTCGGCGATTTTGTGTGTCAGCCCTGGGCGACGAGACGGGCGATCGCCTCGTCGACCGTGAGCTCCTCGCGCTCGCCCGTACGGCGGTCCTTGAGCTCCAGGACGCCCTCGGCCGAGCGGCGGCCCGCGACCAGGATCTGCGGAACACCGATCAGCTCTGCGTCGGTGAACTTCACACCGGGCGAGACGCCCGCACGGTCGTCGACCAGGACCCGCACGCCCGCGGCGCCGAGCTTCTCGGCGACGTCGAGAGCCAGCTCGGTCTGGAGCGCCTTGCCGGCGGCGACGAGATGGACATCGGCCGGGGCGATCTCGCGGGGCCAGCAGAGACCCTGCGCGTCGGCGGTCTGCTCGGCGAGTGCGGCGACAGCGCGGGAGACGCCGATGCCGTACGAGCCCATGGTGACCCGCACCGGCTTGCCGTTCTGGCCGAGCACGTCGAGCTGGAACGCGTCCGCGAACTTGCGGCCCAGCTGGAAGATGTGGCCGATCTCGATGGCACGGTCCAGCTTGAGGCCGGTGCCGCACTTGGGGCACGGGTCGCCCGCCTCGACCACGACGACGTCGAGATAGTCGTCGACCTCGAAGTCGCGGCCGCAGACGACGTTCTTCGCATGGGTGCCGGGCTTGTTGGCGCCGGTGATCCAGGCGGTGCCGGGCGCGATGCGCGGATCGGCGATGTAGCGGACCTTCTCCAGACCCTGCGGGCCGACGTAGCCACGCACCAGGTCGGGACGGCCCTCGAAGTCCTCTGCGGTGACCAGCTCGACCACGGCGGGTGCGAGGTGCTCGCCGAGCTTGCCGAGGTCGACCTCGCGGTCGCCGGGTACGCCCACGGCGACGATCTCGCCGTCGACCTTGACCAGGAGGTTCTTCAACGTCGCGGAGGCCGGGACACCGAGGTGCGCCGCGAGCGTCTCGATGGTCGGGGTGTCGGGGGTGTCCAGCTCCTCGACCGGGCCGTGTGCCGAGCCGTCCGCGGGGGTGGCCTTGAAGGTCACGGCCTCCGTGTTGGCCGCGTAGTCGCAGGCGGGGCAGTCGACGAAGGTGTCCTCACCGGCCGGGGCGGGCGCCAGGAACTCCTCGGACGCCGAGCCGCCCATGGCTCCGGAGACCGCGGAGACGATGCGGTGGTCGAGACCGAGCCGCTCGAAGATGCGGATGTAGGCGGCGCGGTGCAGCTGGTAGGCCTCGATGAGGCCCTCGTCCGTGGTGTCGAAGGAGTACGAGTCCTTCATCTGGAACTCACGGCCACGCAGCACACCGGCGCGGGGGCGGGCCTCGTCGCGGTACTTGGTCTGGATCTGGTACAGGATCACGGGCAGGTCCTTGTAGGACGTGATCTGATCCTTGACGACCTGGGTGAAGATCTCTTCGTGCGTGGGGCCGAGGAGGTACTCGGCGCCCTTGCGGTCCTTGAGCCGGAAAAGCAGGTCGCCGTACTCGTCGTAGCGGCCGCTCGCGTCGTACGACTCCTTGGGCAGCAGCGCGGGCAGCAGGACTTCCTGACCGCCGATGGCGTCCATCTCCTCGCGCACGACGCGGGTGATGTTCTCCAGGACCTTCTTGCCCAGGGGCAGCCAGGTCCAGATGCCGGCCGCGGTGCGGCGTACGTAACCGGCCCGGACGAGCAGCTTGTGGTTGAGCGTCTCGGCGTCCGCCGGGTCGTCGCGCAGTGTCTTGATCATCAATCGGGACATGCGCTGGACCTGGGCCATGATGAACTCCTGCTCGGAAGGGTGATGTGCAGGAGGTTAGCCGGGTGGCGGGGGCGGGCGGAAATCGATTGGTTCAGCCCCGGTCCCGGCGGCGCAGCGGGAGAGGTGCTCCCATCACCACGTACGGCTTGGAAGCGCTGGGAAACAGCACCTGCCGGGCCAGGTCCCGGTAGCCGAGTGTGCGATACAGACCACGTGCCGGGCTCTCCGTGTCGATGGCGGAGAGGATGGAGCGCGGCTGGTCGACGGCGTCCGTGATGGTGGTGATCAGCGCGCGGCCGATCCCCCGCTTCTGGAACTCCGGATGGACATGCAGTTCGGTGATCACGAAGGAGTCGTCGAGCCAGTCCTCGGCGCCGGTGGCTCGCAGATAGGGCTCGACGACGGTGGACCACCAGTGGCCGCGTTCGTTGGGCATGCCGTAGACGAACCCGACGAGCCGGCCGGTCTCGGTGGTGGCGCCGAGGGCGCGGGAGCGGGGGTGCTCGAGGTGTCTGAGGACGATACGGCGGCGTACCTCGACCTCGTCCCGGCCGAGGCCGAAGGCGACGGCCTGCACGGCAAGCGCCTCGTCCACCCGCGCGGCGAGATCGATCGGACCGACCAGAACATGCGGGGTGTGGGCGCCGCCCCCTGAATCAGCTGCCATGCGCCGAACCCTACTGTCCGCACCGGGCTGTGGGGTACGTGTCAGGAGTGCTCGCGGTGACGGGGAGGAGCGCTGACGACGGCGGCGTCGAGCGCGCACTTCGGCGAGGCCGTGCCGTTCTCGGCCGCGGCCGCTTCGTCCCGGTCAGAAGAGCACGCTCATGAACGCGCCGACCTCACGGAAGCCGACCCGGGTGTATGCCCTGCGGGCCGCGGTGTTGTAGTCGTTCACGTACAGGCTGACGACCGGTGCGACATCGGCCAGCGCATAGCGCAGGACCGCTGCCATCCCTGTCTCGGAGAGGCCGCGGCCGCGGTGTTCGGGGGCGACCCAGACGCCCTGGATCTGGCAGGCCTGCGGGGTGGCGGCGCCGATCTCCGCCTTGAAGACGACCTTGCCGTCCTCGATGCGGGCGAAGGAGCGGCCGGTGCCGATGAGTTCGGCGACGCGTGCCTGGTAGAGGAGTCCGCCGTCACCGGCCATCGGCGAGATGCCCACCTCCTCGGTGAACATCGCCACGCAGGCCGGCATCAGGACCTCTATCTCGTCCTTGCGGATGCGGCGTACGAGCGGGTCGGGCGTCACGCCGGCGGCGGGGCTCTCGGTCACCATGAGCGGCTGGCGGGCCCGGACCTCGCGGGCGGGACCCCAGCCCGGTTCGAGCAGCCGCCAGAGCTGGGCGGTGGGCTCGGCGGGACCCACGATCGAGGAGCAGCGGCGGCCGGCCCGGCGGGCCCGGTCGGAGAACGCCCTGATGGCCTCGGGGGTGGCACAGATGGGTACGAGATTGGCGCCGGAGTAGCAGAGCGAACGCAGCCGGCCGTCCGCGTACCAGCCCCACATCTCACCGCCGAGGCGCCACGGATCGAGCCCTGCGATGTGGACCCGGGATGTCACGAAAGCATTGGCGACGGGGTCGCTCTCCAGGATGGCGAGTGCGGCGCCGAGGTCACTGGGTTCGAGGACCCGGGTGGTGGTCTGCGTCAACACAAGGGGGCCTCACCATGCGGTCTGCTGATTTCCGCACTGTACCGAAAGAGGCTGGCAGGCGCCGCCCCATGCCCGTCAACAGCATCCACGGGCCACCGTGAGGTCTCTCACGACCGTGCCCCGCCCGACGGCTTGTTCGTCGGACGGGGCACGGTCACTGGAGCGGGAATTCGGCCTCGGTCAATTCGGCCTCAGCCACTTCGGTCTCAGCTGATGGAGACCTCGGGCTCGCCGGAGGCGATGCCGTCCTTCTCCATCTGCTCGGCGATCTTCAGGGCTTCTTCGATGAGCGTCTCGACGATCTTCGACTCGGGAACGGTCTTGATGATCTCGCCCTTGACGAAGATCTGCCCCT
>NZ_JBFAJH010000050.1:0-53486 GCF_040655115.1 Streptomyces atratus
CTTGCTCATGTTGCTCTTGCCACTCAACCTGGACTGCTTCCTCCGGGACCCATCCGTCCCAGTATCAGGCTGTCCACTTCAGAGGGGGAACTTCATCTTGTCGATCGCCGACGTCAAGTAGCCGTCGCAGCCGAACAGGAAGCGGGTACCGTCCGGGCGCGTCAACGTCCAGGCGTCCGGGACGGGGTCCTTGGTCGGCTTGCAGTCCAGGCCTGACTTCATCGTGACCTTGTAGTGGACGCCCGCGGGGGCCTTCCACGAACCGTCGGGCTGCTTACGGAAGACGTGTGTGGTGCCGTCACCGTCCGGGAGACGGATCTCCGTCGGGTTCGGGTTCGGATGGAAGTCCAGCGGCGCACCCAACCGGATCGGACCGGCTGCCTGGAACGACCAGCCGTGACCGGCAACCGTGTCGGATGTGTCCTGCGAGTTGTAGGCGAACCGCGCGAACGTGTTCAAGCCCCGGCCGGGGTTGGTGAACGCGTTGTACGACCAGACACTGTTGCCCGAGGCCAGGTTGTTCATGACCGTCGAGCCCGCGCCGGTGTTCTTGCCCGTGTAGGAGTAGAACTTCTCCAGGCCCAGCGCGTTGGACGTCGGGTCTTCGACGGCGACGTTCTGCTTCAGCGGCGGGATGCCGCCGGTGCCGGCGGACAGCCAGGTGCCGTCGGAGATTTTGCGGATGTCCCAGCCGAGAACGTACTCGGTGCGCTTGCTGACTACACCTGCGCCGAATCGGCCTCCATCATCCGCGGCATCCTCACCTACCACGTGAAGAGCAACGGCTGGAACGACATCGGCTACAACTTCCTCGTCGACAAGTGCGGAACGCTCTTCGAGGGCCGCGCGGGCGGCATCGACAAGCCCGTCTACGGCGCGCACACCTACGGCTTCAACACCGACACCAGCGGCATCGCCGTCCTCGGCGACTACAACACCGCCACCACCACTCCCGTCGTACGGGAGTCCATCGCGAAGCTCGCCGCCTGGAAGCTCGGCCTGTACGGGATCAACCCGTCCGGCACTGTGGTGATGGCGGCCGGCGCCGACAACGGCAAGTTCACCGCGGGCCAGCTGGTCACCATGAACCGCATTTCCGGCCACCGTCACCGTCCAGCTCGGCAAACAGGGCGGCCAGGCCACCTGCGCGGTCCTGCTGCGCGGCCGGGAGGTGCAGATGGCTACAGCCTCCGGACCCTATGGCCGCGCCACCTGCACCGCCGAAATCCCGGTCGGGCGGGGATAGATGACAGCCCCGCGGATCCCGTCGCCGGCAAGTCCTACCCGGTGGCGACGGGACCCGCGGGGCCGGTTCGAACCCCTCGCGCGACCACCCTGAGACGTTTCGCGGTCCGGATGCGCTGTATGAGTTGCACCCGGATCAACACCCCACCACCGTTACGGAGTTCACTTGAACGGCAAGAGAAGGCTGCCGCGCCGGCGGCTGCTCAAGATCGGCGTGCCCGCACTCGGCAGCGCCCTGCTGGCCTCCGGGCTGCTCGCAGCGTTCGCCATCGGGTCGCCCGGCGAGCAGGGCGGGTCCGGTGGGGATCACCGGCGGGCCACCGTACGGACGCTGGGGTTCGAGAAGGAGCGGCAGCGGACCGGCACCGAGGCGTTCTCGATGGTCGGGGTGAGCTGGGCGTCGCCCACCGCGCGACCCACGGGCGCGGTGGAGGTGCGGACCCGCGGCAGTGAGAGCGGGCGGTGGGGTGACTGGCGTGCCCTCGAAGTGCCCGATACCCCGATGGACTTCGCGCGCGGGGCGACCGAGCCGCTGTGGGTCGGGCCGTCGAACGGTGTCCAGGCGCGGGTCGGGGGGCGTCCTGCGGGCGGCGGGCTGCGGCTCGACCTCGTCGATCCGGGTACGACATCGGAGGCGGCCTCCACGGCCTCGACTGTCGCGGCAGCCGACCCCGTGGCGTATGCCGCCGAGACGGCGACGCCCACCCCGACCGCGACCTCCGTCACGGGGCCCCGATGCCTGACCGGCCTCACCACTGCTCCCACGAAGCCACCGGCCGGCAAGGTGCCCCGCCCGCCGATGGTCACCCGTGCGCAGTGGGGCGCCGACGAGACGATCGTGCAGTGCCCCACCGTCTACAGCCCGGCCGTCAAGGCCGTGATCGTTCATCATGAGGCGGGCACCAACACCTACAGCTGCACCCAGTCCGCGGCCATGATCCGCTCCATCCAGGCCTACCACGTCAAGACCCAGGGCTGGGGCGACATCGGATACAACTTCGTCGTCGACAAGTGCGGCCGGATCTTCGAGGGCAGCAAGGGCGGGGCCGACCTGCCGGTCAAGGCGCGTCACACCCTCGGCTTCAACCCGGACACCGTGGGCATCTCACTCCTCGGCAACATGGAGACCGCCAAGCCCACCAGGGCCGCCCGCGCCGCCATCGCCCGCATTGCGGGATGGAAGCTCGGCCAGTACGGCGCCGACCCGCTCTCCAGGACCACGCTGACCGCCGAGTTCGACAACGGCAAGTACACCGCCGGTCAGCAGGTCGAGGTCGACCGGATCATCTCGCACCGCGATGTGATGGCCACCGCCTGTCCTGGGGCGAATCTGTACACGCAGCTTCCGAAGCTCCGTACGGCTGCGGCCGGTCCCACCGCATCGGCCGCCCCCGCGACCGCCGACGTCAACCGCGACGGCACCGCCGACCTGACCGCCGGCACCCCCAAGGCGTCCGGCGGCGGCAGCGTCACCGTCCTGCCCGGAAGCCCCAACGGCCCTGCCACCGCCGCGAAGAAGACGGTCGGCCAAGCCTCGGCCGGCGTACCCGGCTCGGCCGAGACCGGCGACGATTTCGGCACCGCCACCGCATGGGGCGACGTCAACGCCGACGGCTACGCCGACCTCGCCATCGGCGCACCCGGTGAGGACGACACCACCGGCCACACCGACGCGGGCGCCGTCACCGTCCTGTACGGCCCGTCCCTGACATCCGGCACGACCCACTCCATCCCCTCGGCCTCCCGCACCAGCGGCGCCAGGCTCGGCACCAAGGTCGCCCTCGCCGACTTCAACGCCGACGGCCGCGCGGACGTCCTCGCCCTCGCCCCCGGGGGCACCGGCCGCTGGTGGCACTTCGACTCGGCCACCGCCGCCGCTGTCTCCGGGCCCTCCGGCCTCACCCGCAACGGCGTGACCACGGGCGACTTCAACGCCGACGGCTACCCCGACGCCGCCCTCAACTACCGCGATACGACCGGCCACGACACCGTCCGCCCCCTGTACGGCTCCGCGAACGGCCCCAAGCCCACCACCGGCGTCCTGCTCACCGGCGCCGGCGCGGTCGCGGCAGGCGACCTCAACGGCGACGGCTTCGACGACCTCGTCATCGGCGACCCGTACACCGACGAGGCCACCGCCCGGACCGACGGCAAGGTCCAGGCCCTGTACGGCTCCGCGACCGGACTGTCCACCACCCGCGTCACGACGATCACCCAGTCCACCACCGGCGTCCCCGGCGCCGCCGAGGCCGGCGACAAGATGGGCACCTCCGTCGCGGTCGGCGACTTCGACCTCGACGGGTTCGCCGACGTCCTGACCGGCCTGCCCGGCGAGGACGTCACCCGCGACTCCATCGCCCGTACCGATGCCGGAACCGTGCTTCTGCTCAAGGGCTCCGCCACAGGCCTCACCGGCACCGGCTCCGTGTCCTATACGCAGGACAGTGCGGGGATCCCCGGCTCCACCGAGGCCGGCGACCAGTTCGGTACGGCAGTCTCGCTCGCCGACGTCACCGGCACCACCCGCGCCGACCGGATCTTCGGCGCCGGCGGCGAGGACGCGGGCGACGGCGCCATCCAATACCTCAACAGCAGCGGAACCGGCACGCACTACAGCCGCACCACCCTCGGAACCCAGACCGCCACCCGCCTCGGCCAGAACCTGGCCCCGTAACAACGCCACCAGCAACGCCGCCCCCACCGAGGAAGGGCCAGGAACTCCTCCGCGGAGTCCTGGCCCTTCCTCATGGGGTACAGCACCCGGCTTGGTACTCCAGCAGCGTTTCGCTATTTTCCCTGGTCAGGAGCTTTCGTTTGAGTGCGGTTACCTGATGTCCCGTCAGGTGTGGGATTCGTTGGTTCAGGTCGTCGAGACCGCCATCGGGCCGTACATGCTCACACCAGTCCGAGCGACCGCAGAGCGCGGCGCTGACTCGGTGCCGGGTCAGCGGGCCAGTAGATGTAGCAGACACCGCCCGTACCGCTTCTGACCCTGCCGTTCGCGTCGTAGCGCTTGGTGCGGAGCCAGATCGTCTCCCACTCGCGGCGCTTGTAGACCCGGCGGACGGCCTCGTCGCTCGGCGAGGCGGGGTCGTTGGCGATCACGTCGCCGTCCGCAGTGAACCCGATCACGGTCATGAGATGGCCGGAGGTCCCGTATCCGGCCCCGGTCAGCTCCGTCTTGAGGAACGACTGCGACGTTATGACCGGAATGCCCGCCCGGATCAGCGTCTCCAGGTCCGTCAGCGAACTCAGCCGGGTCACCACCGCGCTCATGTCGTCGTACGTGGCGGCATAGGCGGCGTTGAACGGCCAGTTGCCGCATCCCTCGTACTGGTAGTCGTACGTGAAGCGGGCCGCGTGGCAGACCTGCGGATCCGCGAGGCCCGGCTTCACCCAGGCGAGATCCTCGGCGGTGGGCCTGCGCCCCCAGTACTCGATGATCATCTGCGAGGAGGTGGGGCTGCACCAGGCCTCACCGCCGTTGTCGTACTCCGGGTACTGGCCGGCGTGCACGTTCTGCGAGTAGCGCGGCACCGGCAGTTCCCGGGCGAGGCCGGGCGTACTGGGTTCCACGGTGAACCGGTCGGGGATGTCCGAGGCCATCGCGCCGAGCCGCCACACGGTCGGCGTGAGGCGACTGCCCGGGGTCCGGTAGAGGGTGAGCCGCAGCCGGTAGGAGACCAGCCGCAGCCCGCTCGCCGCGTCGTCCACCGAGAAGGTGTCCGTCCAGATCGAGCTCTTGCCGTCGGTCTGGTCGTCGACGGAGGTACGGCGGATGTCGCCGTCGCCCGCCGCCCAGCGGCCCATCACGTACCAGGGGGTCTCGGTGTCGTCCGAGTAGCTGCCGCACAGCTCGATCTGGATCCAGGTGCCGGCCGGGGCGTCCGCGTTCCAGGACGCGATCACCTCGGTCGCCGGAACCGACGAGCAGTGGCGCGGCGAGGTCCAGGTCGCGTACTCCCAGGCCGCCGCCTTCCCGGTGTGCGGGTCGGTGTAGTCGGTACGCCCCTGCGGGGTGTCGATCACCAGTCCGGGCCGCCGGCCCGCGACGGCGCGCGTCCCGGCGCCGGAACCGCTGCGCCAGTCGGTGTACGTACTCCAGGAATGGTTGTCCACCAGGGACGCGGCCGCCGCGGGCGCGTGGGACGGGGCGAGCGAGGACGCGGCGGCTGCGGAGCCTGCGGACGCCGCCGTGCCGGCGCCGGCGGCCACGGCGAGCGCGGCGGTCAGCACGGTTCTGCGTGAAGTCGGTCTGTTCATGGGCGAGACCCCCGGTCGTAAGCGGAATGGGGTTGCGGGTGCACGACAGTGCGCCAACTATTGCGGTTCGCAGCCGGATTGGGCCAGCGATTCGCCTTGCGTCGCGAAACAAATATTGGTCTGGTCCACTGACGTGACCTGCGGTTGCTTCACATCACCTCGTACGCTGGTCCGCATGAACGACCTCGCCCGCCATGCCTCGCGACTGATCGCCCTGCCGCCGTCCTGCGGACCCGTGCGGCTGATCGCCGTCGACGGTCATGCGGGATCGGGCAAGAGCACTCTCGCCTCCCGCCTCGCGGTGGCGCTCGGGGACGCACCCGTACTGCATCTGGACGACCTGGCCACCCACGAGGAGCTGTTCGGCTGGGCGGACCGGCTCCGGGACCAGGTGATCGGCCCGCTGTCGCGCGGGGAGACCGCACACTACGCGCCGTACGACTGGACAGCCCGGCGCCTCGGCCCACCGCAGACACTGGAACCGGCACCAGTGGTACTGATCGAGGGAGTGGGCGCCGGCCGCCGGGCCCTGCGCCCGTATCTCGCACGGCTGTGGTGGATGGAACTCGGCCCCCTGGCGTCCTGGCAGCGGGGCCGACGGCGGGACGGGCCGGCACTTTCGGCCTTCTGGGACGGGTGGACCGTGGCCGAGGAACAACATTTCGCCGCCGATCCGTCGCGCCCGTACGCGGATGCTCTGGTACGCCAGTTGCCTGTGGGGTACGAGTGGCTGGAGGGGCCTCGTACGACAGCAGGAGCGAACCATTCCGTCACCCACCGTAAGCCTCCGTGCGCGACGTACTGACCAGCCGGAAAACGGCCCGGAAGTGCCTCAACTCCGCTTGACCCGGGGACGGTACAGGTCTTACGTTCTCAATGTGCGGCTTTTCGGAGCCCTCACGGACGCGAAGCCCCCGGTTGTTCCCCCGTGATCGGGGGCTTCGTTCTGTCCCCACACCCCCCTGCGTACGGCTGTTCACCGTATTCCGGTTACCCTCGGTCACAGCCCCCGTTCTGCTTGCGGTGCCCTTAGTCGCGCACCACCTGCGCAGGTACGATGCCTCTCGGTGCGGTCAATTCCCGTCCACGGCAGTGTGGTTCAGCGCGCCTGTACGAGCGGGTCGTGCGGCGGGACAACCTGGGGGCACGGCTTGTGGGGGACCTGATGGACATCGGCACGCAGGGCGCACAGGCCCCGGCCGACCTCGCCTGGCTGCGCGGCGTGGACGCCTGCACGATGGGCGCCTATCCACAGGCCGAGGAGGAGTTCAGAACGGCGGTGCGGCTGGATCCCGGCATGGCGGACGGCTGGCTCGGCCTCCACGCCCTGCGGATCGACACGACGACCGCGCTGCTGCGGATGTACCGCCATCGCGAGCGCTTCGGCGAACAGCGCACCCGCCATCGACGCACGCTCAACTCCTGGTACTGGCTGGGCTGGTGGGTACAGCCCGTACTGGAGAGCCCGCGTGATCTGCTGCTCGCGCACGCCTCGCACTGGCTGGACGGACGCCATGTCCCGGAGCTGGACCGGGCGCTGGCCGGGCTGCCACCCGTGGACGCGGACCCGCAGGTGCGGTTCCTGCACGCCTGCCGCTCGTATCTGGTCAAGGACTGGGAACAGCTCGTACGCCACACCGAACAGCTCGTCGACGATCCGCTGCTCGGCATCGAGGCGGGGCTCTTCGGCGGGATGGCGCGGGTGAGGCTGGAGATGTACGGGCAGGCCGAGCCGCTGCTCTCCACCGCCCTGATGCGCTGCCGCAGCGAACAGCCGCAGCGCAAGGAGCTGCGCTACTGGCTGGCCCGCGCGCACGAGGGAACCGGGCGAAGCGCGGCCGCCCTGCCGCTCTACCGGGCGGTGCACCGGATCGACCCGGCGTTCATGGACACCTCGGCGCGGCTCGCCGCGATCGCGGACTACGACGGGCTCGAAGGCGCCGACGAGGCGGCCGGTCTCGCGTCCGTGTCGCTGACCGGATTCGGCGCCGACTCCACGTCCGCGGAGGCGCTGCCCGACGGGGATTCGCTGCTCGACACCGATCTGGTGGACGGGCGGGAACTGCGGCCCGGCGGCGATCCGCAGAACCTGCCGGGTGTCGGGGTGCCTCCTCGGAGAGACGGAGCACGGGAGAAGAGCGCCGTGCCCGGCCAGTCGTCGCAGACATTCCCGGCGGGGCCCAGCGATCCGGTGCTGCTCGCCGCGGCGCTGGCGGAGCTGGAGAGGATGGTCGGCCTCGAACCGGTCAAGCGCCAGGTCAAGGCGTTGTCAGCACAGCTGAACATGGCGCGGCTGCGGGCCGGTCAGGGGCTTCCGGTCCAGCCGCCGAAGCGTCACTTCGTCTTCTCCGGCCCCTCGGGCACCGGGAAGACCACGGTGGCCCGCATCCTGGGCCGGGTCTTCTACGCGCTGGGGCTGCTCGGCGGCGACCATCTCGTCGAGGCCCAACGCTCCGATCTGGTCGGCGAGTTCCTCGGTCAGACGGCGGTCAAGGCCAATGAGCTGATCGACTCGGCGCTCGGCGGGGTGCTGTTCGTCGACGAGGCGTACAGCCTCTCCAACTCCGGGTACAGCAAGGGCGACGCGTACGGGGACGAGGCGTTGCAGGTCCTCCTCAAGCGGGCCGAGGACAACCGGGACCATCTCGTCGTCATCCTCGCGGGCTACCCCGAAGGCATGGACCGGCTGCTGGCCGCCAACCCCGGGCTCTCCTCCCGGTTCACCACCCGAGTGGACTTCCCCAGCTACCGGCCGCTGGAACTCACCTCGATCGGCGAGGTGCTGGCCGCCGACAACGACGACGTGTGGGACGAGGAGTCCCTGGAGGAACTGCGCTCGATCAGCGGCCATGTCGTCGACCAGGGCTGGATCGACGAGCTGGGCAACGGCCGCTTCCTGCGCACGCTGTACGAGAAGAGCTGCGCCTACCGGGATTTGCGGCTCTCCGGGTACGCGACGGTGCCCACTCGCGACGATCTGGCGACGCTGCGACTGCCGGATCTGATGCAGGCGTACGGCGAAGTGCTGTCCGGCCGGGGACCGGTGGATCGGGGGCAACAGGAGCCTCCGCCGCTGTGACCTTGCCGGTCGGGTGCGGCGGGTGGCGGGACAGGGGCCGCCCGGTGGGTCGGTCTGTCCTCAACCGTCGGACGGGCGTCCCTGGGCGCCCGTCCGACGCGGAGCCCGGGTCGGGCCGTGCGGCACACGATCGCACTCAGATCCTGTCGGGTGACCTTCGATCGGAGAGCGGACGCGACATGGTGCGTGCGATTCCAAGGCGCCGGGATGGCCTTGGATGGGGTCTCCCCTGCTCGAACGAAGCCGAGAGCTTGGGGAAGGAGTTACCAGGCCATTTCGGCAACGCCGGAAGCGTGCGTGCCAGGGCGTGGCCGCCCGATCAGAGGTCACCCGACAGGATCTCGACCGCCGGACGGGCTCGCGGGCGGACGGGCCCTGACATGAAGCCCGTCCGACGACCGACCCGGATCTGACCGCCCGGCCCCACGACCGTCCTCAACCGCCGGACACGCTCGCGTGTGCGGACGGACCCGATGCGGTCTCCAGTGGCTGCACTTCGTCCGGGACCGGGGCTGTTGCCGCCACCTCCACCGTTCGGCGGGGTATCGAGACCCGGTGCGCCGGGTCGCGCACCTCGCCCACCAGCATTTCCAGGACGTCCTCCATCGCGACCAGGCCGAGGATCCGGCCCGACGCGTCGGCGACCTGGGCCAGATGAGTGGCGGCGCGGCGCATCACCGTCAGGGCGTCGTCCAGGGGCAGCTCCGCGCGCACCGTCGCCATCGGACGCCAGATGTGCTGCGGAACCGCCCGTTCGCCGTCCTCCAGGTCGAGGACGTCCTTGACGTGCAGATAGCCCATGAACGGGCCGCCTCCCTCCGCGCAGACGGGGAAACGCGAGTAGCCGGTCCGTACGGTCAGCTCCTCGATCCTGCGCGGGGTGACCGACGGATCCACCGTCACCAGGGCTGCCCTGGCGAGCAGTACATCGGTGACCGGCCTGCTGCCCAGCTCCAGGGCGTCCTCCAGCCGTTCCTGCGCCTCCGGTTCCAGCAGTCCGGCCTGTCCGGAGTCCTCGACGAGCCGGTTGAGCTGCTCGCTGGTGAAGACGGCCTCGACCTCGTCCTTGGGTTCGACGCGGAAGATCCGGAGCACCAGCCGGGCGCAGGCGCCCAGCGCCCTGGTGACGGGGCGGCACAGCCGGGCGAAGCCGACCAGGGCCGGGCTCAGCCACAGTGAGGTCTTCTCCGGGGCTGCCATGGCCAGGTTCTTCGGAACCATTTCGCCGATGACGAGGTGGAGGAAGACCACGAAGACAAGCGCCAGCACGTAGCCGAGCGGGTGAATGAGTCCCTCGGGCAGGTACACCGCCTGGAAGACCGGCTCCAGCAGGTGGGCGACGGTCGGTTCGGCGACGGCTCCGAGAGTCAGGGAGCATACGGTGATGCCGAACTGGGCGGCGGCCATCATCTGCGGCAGGTTCTCCAGGCCGTACAGCACCTGGCGGGCCCTGCCGGACCCGGCCGCCGCGAGGGGTTCGATCTGGCTGCGGCGTACGGAGACGAGTGCGAACTCGGCACCGACGAAGAAGCCGTTCGCCAGCACGAGGAGCCCGGCGAAGAGCAACTGGACGACGCTCATCGCGCGGCCTCCAGGACGCCACGGGCGGCCGACGGCTCGTCGACCGGTTCGGCCGCATCGGCGACGCGTACGAACCGGACCTGCTCCGCGCGGTAGTGACCGACCTGGCGGACCGAGATCCGCCAGCCCGGCAGTTCGGCCCGGTCGCCGGGGGCGGGGATCCGCCCGAGCAGATCGGCGACCAGTCCGGCCACCGTCTCGTACGGTCCTTCCGGTACGTCGAGGCCTATCCGGCGCAGGGTGAGGACCCGGCAGCTGCCTTCGGCGTCCCAGGTGGGACGACCGTCCTCGGGGGCCGCAAGGACCAGTTCGGGCCGGTCGGCACCTTCCGCGTCGTGCTCGTCCCTGACCTCGCCGACCAGTTCCTCGATGATGTCCTCCAGCGTGACGACCCCGGCGGTGCCGCCGTACTCGTCGACCACGACGGCGATCGGCTGCTCGTTGCGCAGGCGCTGGAGCAATTGTTCGACCGGGAGCGTCTCGGGAACGAGGAGGGGCGGTACGGCGATCCGGCCCGCGGTGGTGCGCAGGCGTTCCTGGGCGGGCACGGCAAGCGCGTCCTTGAGGTGGATCATGCCGACGACCTCGTCGATCCGGTCCCGGTAGACCGGGAAGCGGGAGAGGCCGGTGGCGCGGGTGAGGTTGAGGACGTCCGCCGCGGTGGCGGTCGACTGCAGGGCGCTGACCTTTACGCGCGGCGTCATGACGTGCTGCGCGGTGAGTCCGGCGAGCGACAGGGTCCGTACGAAGAGATCGGCGGTGTCCTGTTCGAGGGTGCCCGCCTCGGCGGAGTGCCGGGCCAGGGAGACCAGTTCACCGGGGGTGCGGGCGGAGGCCAGCTCGTCGGTGGGTTCGACGCCCAGCAGGCGGACCAGCCGGTTGGCGACGGTGTTCAGCAGCGTGATCACCGGCCGCAGAGCACTGGCGAAGCGGTGCTGGGGGCCTGCCACGAACCGGGCGACCTGGAGCGGCCTGGAGACCGCCCAGTTCTTCGGTACGAGCTCGCCGATCACCATCTGGACGGCGGAGGCCACGAGCATCCCGATCACCACGCTGGCGCCGGGTACGGCCCCGTCGGGGAGGCCGGTCGCGGTGAGGGGTCCGGCGAGCAGCTGGGCGAGGGCCGGTTCGGCGAGCATGCCGACGACCAGTGAGGTGATGGTGATGCCCAACTGGGTGCCGGAAAGCTGGAAGGAGAGCTCGCGCAGGGCGTCGACGACGGTACGGGCCCGCCGGTCGCCCTCGGCGGCGGCGCGCTCGGCGTCCGGCCGCTCCACCGTGACGAGCCCGAATTCGGCCGCCACGAAGAATCCGTTCGCGAGGATGAGAAGAAATGCCGCACTCAGAAGCAGCAGGGGGATGGTCATGCCGCCGCCTCCTGGGAAGGGGCGGCGCAGGTACTACCGGACGATCCGTCCATTGCTGGAGGGAGTCACTCCTTGGGTCGCAGGAAAGCCCCGCCGGCCCTGGGGCCTCTGGTGCGGGGCGGGGCGCACAGGGCGCCGCCGCCCTCCAGAGTAATCAAGAAGTGGCCGTGCGGGGCAGGGGGCTCAGCCGTTCTCCGTACAGGTGCCGTGGTTCTCGGCGAGTGCGCGGAGCGTACGGGCGTCGCGAATGGCCTGTTCCTTGCCGATTCCGGGCTGGATGCCGAGGGCGGGCATGCTGGTCCCGTCGCTGAGGTCGAGAAAGACCCATGGGTCGCCGACGCGCAGGTTGACGCGGAGGATCTCCGCCCAGGACAGCCGTCGGGTGCGGGTGAGATTGACCACGGTGACCCCGTGGTCGTCGGCGACGACCTTGGGGCGGCTGAGCAGCGCCAGGACGGCGAAGAAGAGCAGCGCGGTGAAGATGAAGCTGACCCGCTCCCCCGGGCTCAGCTGCTCCAGGCTCATCGCGATGACGGTGATGACGACGAACATCGCCGCCCCCACGGTCAGCAGGACCACCCGGGTACGGGTCGGCCGGAAGGTGACCGGGAGGGTGGGAAGTTCGGGCCGGGGCGTGGGGGCGGACATGGTGTTCTTCTGTCTTCCGGGGGTGATCGCTGGCGGTCCGGCCGTCAGAGGCGGCAGGCGTGGATGGCCGTGGTGAGGATGGCGCGGGCACCGAGCTCGTACAGGTCGTCCATGATCCGCTGGGCCTCCTTGGCGGCGACCATGGAGCGGACGGCGACCCAGCCCTCGTGGTGCAGCGGGGAGATGGTCGGCGACTCCAGGCCCGGGGTGAGGGCGACGGCGCGCTCCAGGTGCTCGACACGGCAGTCGTAGTCCATCATCACGTAGCTGCGGGCGACCAGGACGCCCTGGAGCCGGCGGAGGAACTGCTGCACCTTGGGGTCGTCCTCGGAGGCACCCGTCCGGCGGATGACGACGGCTTCCGACGTCATGATCGGCTCGCCGATCACTTCGAGTCCCGCGTTGCGCAGACTGGTGCCGGTCTCCACCACATCGGCGATGACCTGGGCGACGCCGAGCTCGATGGCGGTCTCGACCGCGCCGTCGAGGTGGACGACGGAGGCGGTGACGCCGACGTCGGCGAGGTGCTTGGCCACGATGCCCTCGTAGGAGGTGGCGATCGTCATGCCGTCGAAGTCCTGCGGCCCTGCGGCCGTGCCGGGCTTGGTGGCGTAGCGGAAGGTGGAGCGGGCGAAGCCGAGCTGCAGGATCTCCTCGGACTGCGCGCCGGAGTCCAGCAGCAGATCGCGGCCGGTGATGCCGATGTCGAGACGGCCGGAGCTGACGTAGATCGCGATGTCGCGCGGGCGCAGGTAGAAGAACTCGACCTCGTTCTCGGGGTCGACGAGGACGAGCTCCTTGGACTCCTTGCGCTGCTGGTAGCCGGCCTCATGGAGCATCGCCATCGCAGGCCCGGAGAGAGAACCCTTGTTGGGGACGGCGATGCGCAGCATGAGGTCAGGTTTCCTTTGTGCGAAGGGGATTTCTGCGGGCGTGACGTGCGGGGTGCGGAACTGTGCTCAGAGGTGGGCGTAGACGTCGTCGAGAGAGATTCCGCGGGCGACCATCATCACCTGGACGTGGTACAGCAGCTGGGAGATCTCCTCGGCGGCGGCGTCCTTGCTCTCGTGCTCGGCGGCCATCCAGACTTCGGCGGCCTCCTCGACGACCTTCTTGCCGATGGCATGGACGCCCTTGTCCACCAGCTCGGCGGTGCGGGAGGTGGAGGGGTCGCCGTTGGCGGCCTTGAGCTGCAGCTCGGCGAAGAGCTCTTCGAAGGTTTTGTTCGCCATGATGGTCCTTAGGGTACGGGGTCCCGCACCCCCGTTCAGCGCCAGGGCTCGCTGACGGTGCGCAGCGTGGCGGCGGTGGCGACGGCCGCGGTGACCGCTTCGTGCCCCTTGTCCTCGTTGGAACCTTCGAGTCCGGCCCGGTCGAGCGCCTGCTCCTCGGTGTCACAGGTCAGTACGCCGAAGCCGACCGGGACACCCGTGTCGACGGCGACCTGGGTGAGCCCGTTGGTGACGCCGTGGGACACGTACTCGAAGTGGGGGGTGCCGCCGCGGATGATCACGCCGAGGGCGACGATCGCGTCGTAGCCGCGGCCGGCGAGGACCTTGGCGACGACCGGGAGCTCGAAACTGCCGGGGACCCGGAGCAGGGTCGGCTCGTCGATGCCGAGCTCGTGCAGGGCGCGCAGCGCGCCGTCGACGAGGCCGCCCATGACCTTCTCGTGCCACTGGGCGGCGATCACCGCCACTCGCAGGTCACCGCAGTTGCGTACGGACAGTTCGGGTGCGCCCTTGCCGCTCATGTCTCTCCTACCGCTCGTTTCCGTGCTGGTTACTGGTTGCCGCAGGTCGACACCGAGGCGGTGTCGAGCCAGGGCAGGTCGTGTCCCATGCGGTCCCGCTTGGTGCGCAGGTACCGCAGGTTGTGCTCGCCGGCCTGGACGGGCATCGGCTCGCGTCCGGTGATCGCGAGGCCGTGCCGCAGGAGCGCGGCGGTCTTGTCGGGGTTGTTCGTCATCAGCCGGACGCCGTGGACGCCGAGGTCCTTGAGGATCTGGGCGCCTGCCGCGTAGTCCCGGGCGTCGGCGGGCAGGCCGAGTTCCAGGTTGGCGTCGAGGGTGTCGACGCCGCGCTCCTGGAGTTCGTACGCGCGCAGCTTGGAGAGCAGGCCGATCCCCCGACCCTCGTGGCCGCGCAGATAGACGACGACGCCACGGCCCTCCTCGGTGATGCGCTGCATGGAGGCGTGCAGCTGGGGGCCGCAGTCGCAGCGCTGGGACTGGAAGATGTCGCCGGTCAGGCACTCGGAGTGGACCCGGACGAGGATGTCGTCGCCGTCACCGAGATCGCCGTGGACGAGCGCGACGTGCTCCACACCGTCGACGGTGGAGCGGTAGCCGTAGGCGGTGAACCCGCCGAACGACGTCGGCAGCCGGACCTCGGCCTCGCGGCGGACGGTCGGCTCGGCGGAGCGGCGGTACGCGATCAGGTCCTCGATCGAGATGATCGTGAGGCCGTGCTTGCGGGCGAACGGGACCAGCTCCGGCAGCCGCAGCATGACACCGTCCTCGCCCGCGATCTCGACGATCGCTCCGGCGGGGCGGAGCCCGGCGAGCCGGGCCAGGTCGACGGCGGCCTCGGTGTGGCCGTTGCGGACCAGGACACCGCCGGCCCGGGCCCTGAGCGGGAAGATGTGGCCGGGGCGCACGAAGTCGCCGGGGCCGGCCCGGCCGCCCGCCAGCATCCGGAGCGTGGTGGCCCGGTCGGCGGCGGAGATGCCGGTGGTGACGCCGTGCGCCGCGGAGGCGTCGACCGAGACGGTGAACGCCGTGCGCATCGACTCGGTGTTGTGGGTGACCATCTGCGGCAGGTCGAGCCGTTCCAGCTCGTCGTTCTCCATGGGTGCGCAGATCAGGCCGCGGCACTCGCTCATCATGAACGCGACGATCTCGGGGGTGGCCTTCTCGGCGGCGATGACGAGGTCGCCCTCGTTCTCCCGGTCCTCGTCGTCGACGACGACGACGGGGCGGCCGGCGGCGATGTCGCGGATCGCCTGCTCGACGGGGTCGAGGGACAGGTCTTCGGCGGTGCTGTGGTCTTCCGGGTGCAACCAGGTGGGCTGGGCAGTCATGCCGTGGCTCCTTCCAGAGCGGGTGTCCGCGTACGCAGCCACCAGTCGCGCATGCCCCACAGGACGAGGGCGCCGTAAATGACGTAGACGAAGCCGGAGAAGGCGAAGCCGTTGGCGAAGTTCAGCGGCACGCCGACCAGGTCGACCAGGAGCCAGGCGAACCAGAACTCGACCATGCCGCGCGCCTGGGCGTACATCGCGACGACCGTGCCGACGAAGATGTACGCGTCGGGCCACGGGTCCCACGACAGTGTCGGGAACGCGGTGAACAGGCCGCCCACGGCAAGCGTGCCGAGGGCCGCGCCGCCGACCAGGTAGGCGCGCTCGCGCCAGGTGGCGAACCGTACGGCGATGGAGCCGTCCTGGGCCTGCTGCCTGCCGCGGTTCCACGACCACCAGCCCCACCCGGCCACGCCGATGACCACCAGCTGCTTGCCCGCGCTGCCCGAGAGGTGGGCGGAGGCGAAGGCGACCAGGAGGATCACACCGGAGAGCAGTTGGGCGGGCCAGGTCCAGATGGAGCGCCGCCAGCCGAGCGCGAGGGCGACCAGACCGACCGTGTTGCCGATCATGTCGGACCACTTGATGTGCTGGCCGAACAGGGCGAAGGCCTCCGAGTTGAGCCAGTCGACCGCGCTCACTTCCCGTCCTCCCGGTCCCGGTCGCCGAGCAGCCGCTCGACGTACTTCGCGATGACGTCCACCTCGAGGTTGACCGGGTCGCCGGGCTCCTTGATGCCGAGCGTGGTCAGGGCGAGGGTGGTGGGGATGAGGCTGATGGTGAAGTAGTCGGGTCCGGCGTCGACGACGGTCAGGCTCACGCCGTCGACGGTGATCGATCCCTTCTCCACCACGTAGCGGGTCAGCTCCGCAGGGAGGGAGATCTTCACGATCTCCCAGTTCTCGGAGAGCTTGCGCTCGACGATGCGGCCCGTGCCGTCGACGTGTCCCTGGACGATGTGTCCGCCGAGCCTGCCGCCGAGCGCCATGGGGCGCTCCAGGTTGACCCGGGAGCCGGTCTCCAGAGCGCCGAGGCTGGACCGGTTCAGGGTCTCGGCCATCACATCGGCGGTGAACTCGCCGTCGCCGAGGTCGACGACGGTGAGGCAGACACCGTTGACGGCGATGGAGTCGCCGTGCTTCGCGCCTTCGGTGACGACGGGACCGCGCAGGCGGAATCGGGAGGCGTCGCCGAGCTTCTCGACGGCGGTGACCTCACCCAGTTCTTCGACAATTCCGGTGAACACTCAGTTTCCCTTCCGGGCAGGGCCGGGGACGGCGGTGATGCGCAGATCGGGGCCGATGCGTACGGTCTCGGTCACATCGAGGCGCAACGCCTGGGCGATGGTGGAGATTCCGGCGTCGGCGAGGGCCGCAGGGCCCGCGCCGAGAAGCACGGGGGCGAGGTAGCCGACGACCTTGTCGACCGTTCCCGCCGCGACGAAGGCCCCGGCCAGAGTCGGGCCGCCTTCGAGGAGTACGGAGCGGACGCCGCGCCCGTGGAGCGCGGCGAGCAGGGCGGGGATGTCCAGGCCGCGGCCGGTGGCGGCACGCGGCAGTCGCAGGACGGTTCCCTCGGGAAGACGGCCGGTGTCGGCGTCGGCGGCGACCGCGATCAGGGTGGGCGCCGTGGTGTCGAGGACACGGGCGCCGGGCCGTACCGCGGTGGCGTCGGTGTCGACGACGACCCGGAGCGGCTGCACGGCACCTTCGATGCCGCGTACACCGAGCTGGGGGTCGTCCGTGCGGGCGGTGCCGGAGCCGACCACGACGGCGTCGGCCTCGGCGCGCAGCCGGTGGACGTCGGCGCGGGATTCGGCGGACGTGATCCAGCGGCTGGTGGCGTCGGCGGCCGCGATCCGGCCGTCGAGGGTCGCCGCGTACTTCCACAGGACGTACGGACGGCCGAGCCGCACCGAGGTCAGCCAGGCGGCGTTGCCCGCTTCGGCGAGTTCGACAAGGAGTCCCTGCTCCACGGTGACCCCGGCGGCCCGGAGGGTGTCCGCACCCCCGGTGGCCTGTGGATTCGGGTCGGCGACCGCGTACACGACACGGCTGACGCCGGCCTCGATCAGCGCCTGGGCGCAAGGGCCGGTGCGACCGGTGTGGTTACAGGGTTCGAGGGTGACGTAGGCGGTGCCGCCACGGGCCTTCTCGCCGGCATCGCGCAGGGCGTGGATCTCGGCGTGCGGCCCGCCGGCGCGCTGGTGGAAGCCTTCGCCGGCCGGCTGTCCTTCGGCGTCGAGAATCACGCATCCGACGACGGGATTGGGGCTGGTGGAGCCGAGTCCGCGGGCGGCGAGCGCGATCGCTCGGCGCATGGCGGTGCTGTCGGCTGCGGTGTCCACCGGGTCCTCCTGCCTCTTCGGGCACGGACTCCGGGGCCTGTCGATGACGACAGATGAAACGGAACGCAACAGGGGACGCCGAAACCGAAGACACGGACGCGGGTGTTCCGGGGATCCCGGAAACGCGTCCGCCGACGGCGGCGTACCTGTGACGGCCCGCCGCGCACTGCCTCCCATCCGGACTTTAACCGTCGGTCCAGGAATCCCACCTGGTCAACCGGCCGCTGGATGCGGACGGGTCGCGGACTATAACCGCCGGTTCGGAATTGCACCGACCCCGGAGTGCGCTGCTGCTGGTACACGATCAGTGTGCCATGCCTGCTCATGGGCCATGCGGGTGAGTACCTGTGGAGTGGCTCACAGGCAGGCTCGGGGAGCCCGGAGGTGATCGGTTCGCCCCCCGATCACCGACGGGCTCTGCCCATTCCCCGGTCTCTGACAGGCTGGGACCATGACGACGGTACTGGTGACCGGCGGAACCGGAACACTTGGACGACAGGTGACGGACCGGCTGCGCGCCGAGGGGCACGACGTCCGCGTGCTGAGCCGCCACTCACAGCCGTACGCCGTCGATCTGCGCGACGGTACGGGGCTCGACGCGGCCGTCGCCGGCGTGGACACGATCGTGCACTGCGCCACCGCGCCGCGCGGCGGCGACGACACGGCGGCCGAACACCTCATCGAGGCGGCGAAGCGCGCCGGTGTCCCCCATCTCGTCCACATCTCGATCGTCGGTGTGGACCGGCTGCCGCTCGGCTACTACACGGTCAAACGGCGCGTGGAGCGAATGATCGAGGAGTCGGGGCTCGGCTGGACGATCCTGCGGACCACCCAGTTCCACGACTTGGTGCTGCGCATCCTCGAGGGAGCCGCCCGGCTGCCTGTGATGCCGCTGCCCGCCGGGGTGCGGATGCAGTCCATCGACACCGGCGAAGTCGCGGACCGGCTGGCCGAGTCGGCGGTGGCCGGTCCGGCGGGGCGGGTACCGGAGCTCGGCGGGCCGGAGGTGCGGGAGCTGCCGGAGCTGGCCCGGGCCTGTCTCCGGGCGACCGGGAAGAAACGGCGGATCCTCCCCGTGCGGCTGGCGGGCAAGGCGTACGCCGGATACCGGCGGGGCGAGCATCTGACACCCGAACGGGCCGTGGGGAGGGCGACGTTCGAGGATTTTCTCGCACAGCGTTTCGGCCGCCCGGAGCGATCCGAGTGAGCCCACGTCGCGGCATGTGCGCGGGTCGCTCCGGCCGCCCGGGCTGAGGAGACGTTGGGGCACGGGCTCCGGCCGGCCGGAGGGAAGCCCCGTCGCGTACGGCCTCGCGGCCCGCGTCAGCCGCCTGCGGTGAACAGCTCGTCCTGAGCCGCCTCGCGGGCGGCGAGCAGCGCGCCTCGCAGCACCGCGGAGCCGCCCAGCGCGCCGGCCCTGACCTCCGTGCGCAGCGGGGACATCATGGCCAGCCGCTCCTCGACCCGCGACGCCAGCGCGTCGCCGCCCGCATGGCCGACCTCGCCCGCGAGGACCACACAGCCGGGGTCGATGACCGAGGCGACGGCGGCGGCGCCCACCGCGAGGCGGTCCGCGAGCGCGCCCAGGAACGCCTCGCTCTCCCCCTCCCCCGCCAGAGCCGCCCGTACGGCGGACACGGCGGCGGGTTCCTGTTCCCCGGAGCCCGACCGCGTACGCACGTCGATGCCGTGGCCCAGGGCCAGTTCACAGACCGGCGCCGAGCCGACCAAGGAGTGGAACCCTCCGTCGCAGTTGGCCGCGGAGGGCACTCCTGTCGCGCCCGGCACGGGCAGGAAGCCGATCTCGCCCGCGCCGCCGGAGGCCCCGCGGCGCAGCCTGCCGTCCAGCATGACGGCGGCGCCGATGCCGTGGCCGAGCCAGAGCAGGACGAAGGTGTCACGGTCGCGGGCCGCTCCGACGCGGTGCTCCGCGACGGCGGCGAGGTTGGTCTCGTTCTCGACGAGCACGGTCGCCGGCAGCCGCTCCTGCAGCACCCGGACCAGGCGGCGGTGCCAGGCGGGCAGGCCGGTGGTGTCGCGGAGCTCGCCGGTGACCGGGTCGATCAGGCCGGGGGCGCCGATGCCGACGCTGTGCAGCGGTGCGGCGCCCGCCTCGCGCGCGGTGCGTTCCAGGAGCGCCGCTGCCTGCTCGGCGGCGGAGTCGGTTCCGGTGTCGCTGCCGATCGGCAGGGTGGCCTCGGCGAGCGTGACGCCGAGGAGATCGGCGACGACGACGGCGACACTGTCGGTCCGTACGTCGAGAGCGGCGAGGTGGGCCCGGTCGGCGACGATTCCGTACAGCCGGGCATTGGGGCCGCGGCGCGCGGCGCCGCTCTCGCCGACGACCCGGATCAGCCCGGCGCCCTGCAGCCGCTCCACCAGATCGGCGACGGTGGGGCGGGAGAGTCCGGTCAGGGTCTTGAGCTGGGTGGCCGTCAGCGGGCCGTCCTGCTGGAGCAGTCGCAGGGCGAGCCGGTCGTTGATGGCCCGGGCGGTGCTCGGTGATGCGGGCATGCCGAGATCCTTCCAGATCACTGCCGCACGGGATCGAGCGTCATCGTCTATTTATCAGGCAGGGTTCCTGATAGTTTACTGGCCGCACCGCGGAGAGGGGCACCGGGGCCACCGGTGGCAGAGAATTCCCAGGGGAGGGAACGGCAGCATGACGACGGATTCCACTGAGACGGTCTTCGGAATGGGGCAGGTGAGGCGGGCCAGGTTCGCCGTCGCCGCGGTCTTCGCCGTCCACGGCGCCGTGACCGGCAGCTTCGCCACCCGCGTGCCCTGGATCCAGGACCACGCCGGGGTCAGCGCGGGGCAGCTCGGTCTCGCCCTCGCGTTCC
Organism: Streptomyces atratus; assembly: GCF_040655115.1. GTDB lineage: Bacteria > Actinomycetota > Actinomycetes > Streptomycetales > Streptomycetaceae > Streptomyces > Streptomyces atratus_D. The sequence goes on from NZ_JBFAJH010000050.1 coordinate 20,455, forward strand.
CGGCGATCGGCGCCTCGCTCGCCATGCCACTGGCCGGTGCGATCAGTCATCGCTTCGGCGCCAGGGCGGCACTGCGCGGCCTCCTGGCGCTGTGGACACTGGCGCTGGTCCTGCCCGCGCTGGCACCGAATCTGCTGACCCTGTGCGCGGCGCTCTTCGTGTACGGGGCATCGGCCGGCATGTCGGACGTGGCGATGAACGCCCTCGGTGTCGAGGTGGAGAACCGTCTCGACAGGTCGATCATGTCCGGGCTGCACGGGATGTGGAGCGTGGGCGCCCTCATCGGTTCGGCGGCGGGCACGGTGGCCGCGCACATGGGCGCCGACGCCCGGCTGCACCACACCGTCGCCGCTCTCGCGCTCACCGTGCTCGGTCTGATCGCCTGCCAGGGCGTGCTGGATCTGCGCAGCGAGCCGGACGAGGAGCCGCCGCCGCGGTTCACGCTGCCGCCCAGGTCGGCGCTGGTCATCGGCGCGGTCGGCTTCTGCGCGGTGTTCGCCGAGGGAGCCAGCCTGGACTGGTCGGCGGTCTATCTCCGCGACATCATGGACAGCTCCGCAGGGCTCGCGGCCGCGTCGACGACGGCGTTCGCGCTCACGATGGCGGTGGCCCGGATCGCCGGGGACAAGGTTGTCGACCGGTTCGGCGCGGTCAGGACCGTGCGGGTCGGCGGCGTGCTGGCGACGGCCGGCGGGCTGCTCGTGGTCACGGCACCGAACTCGGCGCTCGCGATGTGCGGCTTCGGGCTGCTCGGCCTCGGTGTCGCCGTCGTCGTCCCGCTCGCCTTCGCGGCGGCCGGGCGCAGTGGACCGAACCCGAGCCAGGCGATCGCGGGCGTTGCCACCATCACGTACACCTCGGGGCTCATCGCCCCGTCAGCCATCGGTTCGCTGGCCGAGGCGACCTCGCTGATCGTCTCGTTCGGCCTGGTGACGGTGCTGGCATTCGGGCTGGTGCTGGGCGCCGGCGTGTTGCGGGCGGGCGACCGTCGGGTCGCGGCGAAGGGGGGCGGTGTGCCCGGCACGGCGGCGGCCGAGCCCCGCGCCTGAACCGTTCGGCCAGGCGGACCGAGGTGGACAGGGCCAGGGGTCCTGTCCACCTCGTGCGACCGGGTGCGGGCGTCCGGCCGACTACCAGTCGACGTCCGAAGGAGCGAACGTTGCCTGATGCGGCACCAGCGGCCCCCGTACGCTCCCCGCCGTAGACTTATCAGGGAGCTTGAGCCTTGCCAGACGTCCAGTTCAGGCGGGCCCCGCGAGATTGATCCCGCCAAGGGCGGCGGGATCGGAGTTTCGCACACGGCTCCGGCCATCGCGGGCTCTCTCTCCAATGAGCGGAAGCCTCTGCCTCGCTTTGTGAGCGGCGGAATCCCCTCAGGAAGGACGTGGGCCAGATGAGCCACCTTGTGAGCCAGGTGCCCATCAGTGACATCACAGTGGCCGCTTCGGCTGTGCGCTGGATCTTCCCCCTCGGTATAGCAGTGGTCGTAGTCGCCGTTCTGCTTGGCCTCGTCTGGTGGGACGCACGCCGTCGGTCTCGGGCACGACAGCAGGGACCACGGGCCGAGCGTTCCTCCCGAAGCCGCGAAAAGTTGAGGGATGCAGATGATTTCGGGGAAGGTCTCAGCCCATATGAGATCAACCGGCCCTCTTCGCCAAGGGACCTACACAAGGATGACAACGGTGGGGCTTTTGGTAGTGGAGGACCCGGCGGCTGACGGGTCGGCGACATCGGCGGCACTTGCCGAGATCATCGCGCGGTCAAGATCTTGTCAAGATCTACTTTCGATACACGTTGATCGATGACCTGCGCAAGCGACGGTGTCCTTGGCGAACCGCTTGCGGGGCTGGAGCGCGAGCATCGGCCCGAGGTGATCAATGATGCGGTCCGCCGCCGACTTCGACACCCCGAACAGCGGGGCGAGCTGCCGCAGCGTCACGTTCGTGCGCCAGGACGCCGCGATCAGGAGTGCCCGGTCTTCCAGCGGAAGGCTCCACGGCCGGTCCTTGCGGACGGGATCCGCGCCCTCGCGTCGCAGCACGGTCACCAGCTTGCCGAACTGGCGCGGGCTCAGCCCAGTAAACGGGGCTATCCAGAAGGTTCTGACGCCGTGATCACACCAGCCACACTTGGATCATCTCATCCGTGTCAGCGGCTCAGGGGCACTCTCTACGTACCGCTCAGGGGCGAACCCCATGTGTGATCGTGGTGCGATCTCCTCGCCAGGTGGGTAAGCAGCAGCCCCGCTGTGTCTGGGGCGGTGTCTTGGGGGGCGCCTGCCGCGGTCAGGGCGGCACTGAGCCGTGCCGGCGCCGACTCTGGGCTGTGCATGTCGTTAAGAAGGGGAAGGGCGAGCAGGAGACGGGCGGCAGAATCCTCGACACCTTCGGCTGCGGGGGCGGGGTTGTCAGCGATGCGGACCAGTTCGTGCCAGGTCAGCCCGGTCCCCGAGAGCGCTCCTTCCCAGCTGGCGATCTGCTGTGCGTAGCTCCGGCCTGGGTGAGTGAGGAGGTAGTCGATGCCGTAGTCGCCGACCAGGTTGCGGTAGACCACCACGACTCCAAGGCCGTCTGCCGCGGGTACCCGGAACACTGGCCAGCGTTCGGGATCGAAGAGGATCTCGGACAAGGCATCGGTATCGGCGCCGTCATCGCCGAACCACTCCGGAACAGGGCGCTCAGCACCTGCTCCGTCACCACACATCGCCATGAGGTAGTTCGACCAGAAGCCCGGGTGAGCCAGCAGTGATTCCCCCGCGACCAGCGGGCCATCGTCGTATCCCTTGATCAGCACCCCGTAAGCCTGTCAGCAACCACTGACACAGCTTGATCGGGGGATCGGTGCGGAGGCGCAGCCGGTTACGGGACAGGTCCCAGGCTGAGGAAGGCTTCGTGGATGTCATCGCGGATCTCCCAGCGGATCCGCAAGCGGCGGAACCAGTGCAGGTGGGCGAAGGCACGCTCGACGACCCAGTTGAGCGCCGAGCCCGGAGCCGTGCTCCGTGCCCCGCCGGGCGATCACCGGGTTCACGCCGAGCACGCGGACAAGGCGGCGGTACTTGTCGTGGTCGTAGCCACGGTCGCCGAGTACGACCTCGGGACGTCGCCGGGGCCGGCCGCGCTTGCCTCGCACGGGCGGCACCGCCTGGACAAGCGGAATGAGCCGGGTGACGTCGTTGCGGTTGCCGCCGCTCGGAACTGCGGCGAGCGGGATGCCGATGGCATCGGTGCCCGGGGCGGGCTCGGGCTTCTCGACGACCGTCCAGGGGCCCTGCCCGAGCCAGCTGTCGGCCTTCGCCGTCAGCGCCGCGGCCGCCGTACGCAGGGCGGTGTCGCCGCGGTCGAGCCGGAGCTTCGCCTGCTGGATGCGATATCCGTCGTTGACAACGGTCCTCGGCGCGCGGGGCGGCGGGCGGCGTCCGTGCGCGGTGGCGGCAGCCGAGGAGGCGGCCGGCCAGGACCAGAACGGCGGTCAGAGCGGCCTCGGCGGTGGGCAGGGCCCGAGACGCCGACGGGGTCTTCCGCTCGTCCTTACTCCCATAAGGAATTCAGATATGTAAATGACGTTCATGGGCAAGACCGTGCGAGCGTAGAGCCGCCTGTTCGGAGTGACAATGCTTCGCGCACGATTCATGGATGGGACCTGGTCGCAGGCCGGCGCAAGGGAACCCCGACACGAGTCAATGAGCGCTCCGGCATTACCATGGCGCTGATCTTTTCCGCGGACCGCGCCGGGCCGGACGAACGGCACCGGGCACCGCACGGACCCACACACGGACACACAGGGAGCGACCATGGGCGGCCTCGGCGTGCGCTGGACCTTGCACGGCGACGGAATGACCCCCGCACCGGGGGCCGTGGTCCGTCCCGACGAGCGGCTCTCCTGGCCCCGTACATTCGGGCTCGGCGCCCTGGACATGGTGGCCATGTTCGGGGCGTCGTTCGTCGCCCCGTAGGACCCATGATGAGCGCGAAGACCAGCGCTCCCCCGCAGAATACGACGACGCAGGCCGAATCCCCACCCTCACGGCCCGTCCTGTCGGCATGCGCCTGAACCGCATGTTCCGCTAGTCGTCGAGCCCCCGGTCCAGCCGGCGGATCTCAGCACCACCCCAGCAACACATCAAGGAGCAAGACCATGGCGGGCTTCGGCTGGAAGCTGCACGGCGACGGCAAGAGCCTCGCACCGGGCGAGGTCGTGAGACCTGACGAACGACTCACCTGGGGGCGCACCGTCGGTCTCGGCGCGCAGCACGTGGTCTCCATGATCGGAGCCTGCTTCGTCGCCCCCATCTTGATGGGCCTCGATCCCAACCTCGCCGTGATGGCCTCCGGCGTGGCCACCATCCTCTTCCTGTTGATCACCCGGGGCCACATCCCGAGCTACCTGGGCAGCAGTCTGTCGTTCATCGGTGTCGCCGCCGTCATCAGGGCACAGGGGGGTGACGCGGCGACTCTCACTGGCGCGCTGCTGGTCGTCGGCGCGGTCTTGTTCCTGTGCGGGGCGGTCGTCCGCGCTCTCGGGGCCCGCATCATCCATGCGGTACTGCCGCCGGTGGTCACGGGTGCGGTGGTCATGCTGATCGGGTTCAACCTGGCTCCGGTCACCGCGGGCACCTACTGGCCCCAGGATCAGTGGACCGCTCTTGCGACCATGCTGTTCACGGGCTTCGCCCTTGTCGTACTGCGCGGCTTCTGGTCCCGTATCGCGATCTTCCTCGGGCTGGCCTTCGGGTACGTCCTCTCGTGGGTCCTCGACCGCGCGTTCGGTAAGATCCACTCCCCCGCGGGCGGTGCCGAGTCCATCGACCACTGGCGTCTCGACCTCTCGGGCGTGTCCAAGGCGGACTGGATCGGCCTTCCGACCTTCCATGCCCCGAGCTTCTCCCTCTCGGCAGTTCTGGTCGCCCTGCCCGTCGTCATCGCCCTCATCGCCGAGAACGCCGGACATGTCAAGGCTGTCGGCGAGATGACCGGTGAACCACTGGACGACAGGCTCGGTACGGCGATCATGGCCGACGGCGCGGCCACTGTGGTGTCGACGTCCGTGGGCGGCCCCGCCACCACCACGTACGCCGAGAACATCGGCGTCATGGCCGCCACGCGTGTCTACTCGACCGCTGCCTACTGGTGCGCCGCCGGCTTCGCGATCCTGTTCGGGCTCTGCCCCAAGTTCGGTGCCGTTGTGGCAGCCATTCCCGGTGGCGTCCTTGGCGGAATCACGGTCATCCTTTACGGCATGATCGGCCTGCTGGGCGCCCAGATCTGGGTTCGTTCCCGTGTCGACCTCTCCAACCCCCTGCACCTGGTGCCGGTGGCTGCGGGCCTCATCATCGGCATCGGCAATGTGAGCCTGTCGATCACGGACAACTTCCAGCTCAGCGGCATCGCGTTGGGAACGCTGATCGTCGTCATCGGCTACCACGCCCTGCGCATCATGGCTCCCGCCCACATGACCGACGAACCCCCGCTCCTCGAACCGGGCAATCCGGGGTACGACCGAGGGCTGCCGGGCGGATCGTGATCGCAGGCACCGCCAGTGAGGCAGAGGGCAGACTCCGGCAAAGTTGCCGCCTACATGAGCGTGACGTTCAAGGAACCGCTGTACGCGGCGCCGCCGCTGCCCCAGCGGATGGTGGACGCGGGGCGGCTGAGGCGGCAGTCGGGGTCGAGGTTCTGCACGTACGCCTGACGGTGCTCTGACGCCTCAACTGCGGGCCTGACGTGGAAAGTTCCGTGTCAGGCCCGCAGTTTTCCGCGCTGGCCGCGCGGCCAGGCGGAGCTGGTCCGCCGCCGCGTTCGGATCTTTCCGCGTTGTGCGGGGCCCTACCTGTTCAGGCAACGGAATGTCCCTGATGTCGCCCTCCGACAGCCGTGAAAGTCCCTGGGATATCCCCGGCTTTCCTGCCTGACACCCCTGCCTACCTGCGGAATCTCGCGACTGACGGCCCAACCTGGGTACACGGAGGCATCCAGTCGGCCACGGACCGCACGGCATCTCCCCGCCTTCCGCCTCGCTACGCGATACAGGGGGGGCTGGACGCCGGGGGACAGTCGAGGCCTTGGCCGGAAGGGGGCGTGACCTGCACGGACGCACTCTCGGCCCCAGCGTGTTGCGCAACCATTTCATGGAGCAGCAGCCGGTGGAGGGCCACAGCGCAGAGGCGAAGCAGCGTGCGATCGCCGCGTTGGGCTTCGCGAACCCGCGTGGGTTCTGCATGGGGACAACCAGAAGGCTGTCATCGACACGTTCTTCCAGGACGTCGTCAACAGCCAGTCGCTGGTCTTCTTCTACCTCAAGCACGCTCCGTTCGAGGATCATCCCCGTCGGATCCTGGTCGGAGCCGCGCTCATCGCCTCGGTCACACCACCTCCCCGGTGGCCGAAGGCAGGTCCTACCCCGTTTCCCCCTCACATGTGGGAGACGGTAGTACGGCATACTCTGCGCCCAGCCGGGAGCGGCGGCATCCTGCTGCCGATGCAGGCCCTGGCACGGCTCGCGGCCGACGGTACCGATGTCTCCCATGCCCTGGCACGGGCCCCCGAGACGTCCGTGAGCCAGATGCCGCCGTACACCGTCGTGCTGCGCTCGGGCCGAGCATCGACCGCCCGGAGCTCGGCCTCCAAGTCGGCCGCCAGGCACCCCAGACGATTCCCCCGCATACGGAACGCGAACCTACTTTTCACAGCGCCTCCAACGACGTGCGGCCGTCGGCCGTACGCGTGTGCGTACGACCGACGGCCGGTCCAGCGTTACTGCGACAGTGCTCAGGGATGGGCGACCGACGGATTCACGGCGTCGAACACCATGACCCCGGCCTCGGGATCAAGGAAGAACGTCCCTTCGAACGCTCCCCCCGTCACCTGGGAGGTGAATCCCTCACTCACCTCCCAGGCCACCCCCTTGGGCACCTTGGGGGAGATCCCCTCCAGCGTGGCCGGGGCCTCGTCGGCCGGTACCCAGTCGTGCTCCTGCTGGAGCCGTTCGGCATCGGCCTTCGCTAGCTGCGCCACGCCCGAGACACGGAAGTCCGTGGGGCCCGGCATCTCCGACGGCCTCCCGAACTCCTTCGTGACCCATTCGACGGCAATGATGTCCCCGAACTCCGGGAACCGCTCGAGAACCGGACCCTTGTCCCGCTCGATCGTCTGCTCCGCCTCCGCCGTCTCCGGCGAGCGGGCCGAGGACCCCGCAGGGCTCCGGACACTCGCCGTGTCGGCCACACCGCTGCCGCAGCCGGTGATCAGAGCCAGCGCAGCGACCAGCATGACTCCCCTGCGCGTCCGACGGACGTCACCGCGGCCCATTGGTCACCACCGTGCTGCTTCCCACGTCTCCCCTGTTCCATGTGACGACTCGGGTGAGCGATCCGCTCACCATGAACGGTTTCGCCCAGCCGAGCGTAGCGAAGCGGCCGTTCTCGGCGTCCGACGCACCCGATGCCTTGTCCTTCATCCCCTTGTTGAAGTCGTAGCGGTCCATGGCGTGGACCGTGATCGTCATCGTGAACTTGTCGCCCTGTGACGTGACTTCGGCGCTGCCCCAGATCTTATGATCACCCAGGGTCTTGTCCCAGTTCTCGGTCTTCGTGTACAAGCCGGCGCCCGTCATGCTCCGCGCCCCGCCGGTCATGTCGAAGGTGGACTTCCCGGTCTTCCCGCTGAGGATTTCCGCGGCGTTCTGTGCCCGGGCGATCTCGCCGTCCACGAAGGCCCCGATGGCCTCGTCCTCGTGGTACCCCTCGTTGTAGTTCACCTCGAAGTCCGCCCCGGTGTTCTCCCTGTAGCGGGCGTAGGCAGGCACGGCGTCGTCGAGGGCACCGTCACCGTAGAAGCCGAGCGAGGCGAGCAGGCCGCCACCGATCATCTCGGCCTTCCACTTGTTCCAGCTCACGTAGTCGCCCGCGGTCGGCTTGGAGTTGGGGTCGTAGGGGAAGTCGTTGTCGTATGTGACCTTGGGCTCACTGGGCGAGCCCTCCGTGTAGCCGCCACCGCTGGCCGGCTTGGAAGGTGCCAGGAAGAGGCTGGTCATCGTGCTGCCGGCGCCACACACGTCCTTGATGCCCTCGGCGCACGGCAGGTGCCCGTCCAGCTCGATGAAGCTGGTGGGGTTGCCGCCGGTGAAAGCGTAGCGGTTGCTGGTGTACGGATCGGAGCCGAGGCCCATGTCCGCGAGGGCGCCGTTGTACATGTCCCGGGTGGTGAAGCGGTTGAGGCCCGGGTTGTAGTTGCGGAAACCCATGTCGTACGTGCCGGACTGGGCGTCCCAGCGCTTGGCGTTGTACCGGTAGGGGTTGTAGCTCTCCTCCGTCGGGTCGCCCGCCTCCGGCTTGTCGATCCCGGTGAACTCGGACTCGTCGTCGTTCCCGTAGGCCGTGTACCCGTAGGTGGCCTTGGTGTCGCCGCCCTTGGTAGTCAGCGTCTCGACGTCGGTGTGGCTGTTGTAGCTGTAGAAGCCGTCCTCGCTCGTCCCGTCGGTGTTGTGCTTGACCTGGGAGAGGCGCTCGCCCCACGGGCTGTACTGGTACGACTTGGTCAGCTCGCCAGCCACCTTCTCGTCCAGCACCTCGCCGGACAGGCCGAGGTAGTCGAAGTCGGTCGTCTTGGCGTCCACCGTCTTGGTCGCTGTGCGGTCCAGCGGGTCGTAGGTGTACTCGGTGGTCTTCTCGGCCCCCGCGTCATCGAGGCTCGTGCACTCGGTGACGTGGTCGAAGCCGTCGTAGACGGTGCGCTCCACGACCTTGCCCCCGCTGGTCACCGACTGCTGGCGGCCGAACGGGTCGTAGTCGTACGTGGCCGTGGCCCCCGCGGTGGTCGCGGAGAGCAGCCGGTTGCGGTCGTAGTCGTACGTGGTCGTGTCGCCCTTGACTGTCTGGGACACGACATTGGCGTTGTCGTCATGGGTGTACGTGTCGGTGCCCGCGCCGGTTCCAGTCTTGACCGACTTGGAGAGCCGGTCGGCCGGGTCGTAGGTGTAGGCGGTGGTGGAGTCGAGGTACGCCGTGTTGTTGTCGGCGTTCATCTTCTTCGCCACATCCTGCGACTTGTTGCCGTTCGGGTCGTAGGTGTAGGTGTGCGACGACACCAGGGTGCCGTTGGCCTTCTTCTCGGCTTGGGTCCTGACGACTCCGTCGAGTTAGTAGGTGAGATCGACCGTGCTGCCGTTGGCCTTGGTCTCCTTGAGCCGCTGCCCGCGGTCGGTGTACGTGTACGACGTGACCTTGGGCGCCGTGTCGGTCGCGGACTTGCCGACCGACACCGTCTTCACGAGGTCCCGGAGGTCGTAGGTGTACTTGGAGAACTGGTCGGGATGGACGACCGTCTCCGGCTTGCCGTTGGCACACCGGCAATCCGCTGGCCTATCTCACCGCCCAGTTCGCCGCGGCGCTCGCCGACCCGGAGTACGGCCCCCATCTGCGCAGGCTCGCACAGGGACTCGGCGACCCCGTGCCGTCCGCCTGACCGCGAACCGCCGCGCCGACCGTCCGGAGCATCGCCGGGCCGGGCCTCCGGATCACCGATGGCTCTGCCGTCGTTCCCCCGTTCCGATGAACCCGTGGCCGGTCGGCGCCAGGACGGGCCCGCGGCTGGGACGCTGCCCCCATGGCGCAGTTCAAGCAGATGGAGCAGTTCACGGACGGGGCCGGTCCCGTCGCCGCGCCGCCCGAGGTCACCTCGGTGATCGGGCGGATGCGTGACTTCCAGTCCTCCTGGCCGCCGGTGGACGGGGTGGCGGTCTTCAACCGGGTCTATCTGACGGTCACCGAGACCGTCGACCGGCGGATCGCCGGTGGCGCGTTCCCGGACCGGGCGGCCGCCGCCGCCCTGGATGTGCGGTTCGCGGAGCGCTATCTGACGGCGGTCGACGCGGCGACGGCCGGGCGACGGCCGCCCGACTGCTGGCGCCCGCTGTTCCAGTACCGGCGCCATCCCGGCGTACGGCCGCTGCAGTTCGCACTGGCGGGCATCAACGCACACATCGGCCACGACCTGGCACTCGCGGTCGTGGACACCTGCCAGGCGCTGCGCTGCGCTCCGCCGGAGCTGGAGGACGAGTTCGACCAGGTGGGCGATCTCCTCGTGATGCTGGAGGAGCAGATCCGGGAGGATCTGATGCCGGGGCCCGATCTGCTGGAGGTCGCGGATCCGCTCACCCATCTGCTGGGGTCGTGGAGCCTGGAGCGGGCCCGTGAGGGAGCGTGGTCGGCGGCCCGGGTGCTGTGGCGGCTGCGTGATCTCCCGCTTCTCGCCGAGGAGTTCCGCCAGCGGATGGACGCGGGGGCCGGTCTGGTGGGGCGCTGTCTGCTCACTCCTTGCCGCTGACCGCGCCCCGCCGGATCCTCAGAAGCTGTCGCCGTACCAGTGGACGGCTCCGGGCGCGGTGACCGTCGCCCGTACCGCCGCCGGGTCGGACAGCAACGGTCGGGCCATGCCCACGTGCTCCTCCCCGACCACCGCGTCGGTGAGCAGCCGGGGCAGGGCTGCCCGGACCTCGGCGGTGTCGGGGAGCCGGACGCGGGCGCGGGTCAGTCCGGTGTCATGGCCGCGCGCGGCTGCCGCCGCCAGCAGGACGCCCAGGGCCTGGGGTGCCCGCGGGTCGATCGCGCATTCCCGTACCTCCAGGACCTGTTCGCCGTGGTGGGTGACGAGCGTGGAGACGATCCCGTGGGACTCGGGGTCCTCGGCGACCAGGGTGCGGTCGAGCGGCCCGTACCAGGCGGGAATGCGTACGGCCCATTCCTCGGCGGTCCGCACCGAACTGAGTGGCCGGTGCGCGTTGTAGGCCGCCTGGAGTGCGGCCACGGCCGGGCCGTCGTCGGGTGTGGCGGAGCGGATACGCAACCGGCCGCCGGCCGGGGGGCCGCCCCGGGCGATCGCGCCCTCGGTGACGGGGCTGGGGAATTCCTGCCAGCCCGAGCCGCGGTAGACGCCGGGCGTTCCGGTGAAGAGGAGCGACCAGGCGCACAGCTCCGCCGTCATGGTCCGTTCCGCCTCGACGAGCAGCCGGCGGATGAGCCCCTGGCCGCGCGCCTCGGGCCGGGTGGCGACGCTGCCGAGGCCACCGACCCGCTGCGGTTCGCCGTGCGCGTCGCGGAGCTGCCTCGGTACGTAGACGACGACGGCGTCGATCCGTCCGTCCTGCTCCGCCACGAAGGTGCGGTGGTGCCGGTCCGGGTCGAGGGCGTACAGAGCGGCGAGGTGCGGGGCGACGAAGCACTCGCCCCAGAGTGCGGCCAGGGCGGGCTCGTCGGCCGGGGTCGCGGTCCGGAGAGTGACGCTCACAGCGTCAGATTCCCTTCCGTGCGGACGGAGTTGCTGTCCTCCGGCATGGCCGTGCGCTTCGTGCCCCGCTCCACGCATGAGGTGTGGAGCACGGACTCCAGTGCGCGTGGGGCGAGATGGAGCGTTCCGCCGGTGAATCGGCTGCCGGTCGCCGCGTAGTGGTTGGTGCCGTCCGCGATCCGGATGTGCGCGGTGCCGGAGTCGGTGGCGGTGCTGGTGAGGGAGGAGATGTCCCAGGTCAGGGTGGCGTTGCCGGCGGCGCGGCCGAGGAGCGCCTTCGCCTTGTTGCTGCCGGTGAGGCGGGTCCCGCCGGTGACGGTGATCCGCTGATCGCGTACGGCGCTGAGCTCGACGCCCGTGTTGTCGTATGTGCCGCCGTCGATCCGGAGGTCCGCCGATCCGATGGAGAGCGGGGCCGCATTCTCGGCGCCCGTGACGGTGCAGTCGGTGAAGTGGACGGGGCCGACGCCACGCAGGATCACCCCGTCGACGCCCTTGAACGTGCAGCGCACGAAGTGGACCGGCGCGGTGACCGGGGTCTGGACGAGGACGGCGCCCGCGGGCAGCTCGAACGAGCAGTCGCTGATGACGGTCGGCCGGGTGGAGCGGGAGGAGCGCTGGGCCACGGCGAAGGTCCTGGCGGTACAGCCACGCACCTGGGCGCCGTCGGCGTTGACCGTGAGGGTGCCCGCCTGGTCGAAGGTCGGACGGGCGATCACCGTGATGTCTTCGAGCGTCAGGTCGGTGATCTTGGTATTGGCGGTGAACCAGGAGCAGACGTGTCTGCGTACAGTGATCCGCTTGGCGGAAATGCCCCATTGCGCACCGGAGTTGGCGATGTCCATCAGCCCGGAGTTGCCGTCGAAGAGCAGATCGTGCTCGTACTGCCCGTGGGTGGTGAAGGGGTTGCCGCCCGCGTCGTCGCCGTCGCCGTGGCAGTTCACGACGGTGCAGTAGGCGGAGGCGGTCAGGTCGTTGAGATGCCGGACATTGCTGGTCGTGCAGTCGGCGACCCGGCCGTACAGGCAGTAGATCTGCTGGGTGAGATAGCCCGCGCCACCGTAGTCGACGGTGGGCGGGTTCTTCAGGGAGCACTCCTCGGTACGGAACCGGGTGCACCACCGGCGCATGACGACCGGCCAGAAGCTGCCGGTGGCGTGGATGCCGGAGACGTCGCAGCCGACGGCGTACTCGAAGCTGACCGGGTGCGAGCCGGTGTACTCGTCGGGCCCCGCGCCCTCGAAGACGAGATTGCGGATGTGCGTGTTCAGGACCGGCTCGATGCGGGTCCAGGTGAGCCTGCGCCCCTCGGCGAGTTCCCAGCCGTTGAGGTAGCCGATCCGGATGTGTCCCCCGTCGACGATCTCGGTGATCTCGACCAGCTTCTGCAGCTCGCGTTCGTCACCGCCACCGCCCGCGACCGGGTCGACCTGCACGGACCACCACTGGCCGACCTCGAACGCCGCGGCGTCCGGGACCGGAAAGGTGTCCGTGAGCTCGATGACCTTGCCGGACAGCGCGTGCTTGACCGTGGTGCCGGTGACGGTGCCGCGGAAGGAGAGGACGGCGCCGAAGGGGTTGTCGTGGGTGTTCTTCTCGATGCCGTCGGTGACCATGCGGTGGCCGCCGAAGTCGAGTTCTATGTGGGATCGGTTCCACAGGTGTCGCTGGGTGAAGCGCAGGTCGGTGTGGGCCTCGATGCGGTGGACCGAGGTGTCGGCGATCATCGCGTCGAGAGCGGCGTCGGCAGGTTCCTCGGTGTCGAAGTGTCCGAAGGTACGGAAGTCGACGGTCCCGTTGTGGAGTTGGACCCAGCGGCCGGGCTTCCCGCCGGCGGGCGCGATCACGGTCCCGCCGTTGTGGGCGGTGCCGGCCTTCCTGTCCCAGCGCACGGCCATCGCGCCGCCGTCGCCCGGGGCGTGGTAGCCGGCGACCAGGACCTGGGCGCCGTCGTCGAGCGGCTGCGTGTTCAACGCGCGCAGCTCGGCGACCGTGTCGACACGCTGCACATCGCCGGCGAGTGCCGGTTCGGCGGCCTGCGCCGAGCCGGTGGCCACGGCCGAACCGGCCATGACCAGACCGGCCAGACCCGAAGCCCGCAGCAGATTACGGCGGGACGATGCATGGACGGACATGACGGAGGTGCTCCTCGCGTTGTCGATGCGTGTGTGATGCGTGATCGGGTTGGGTACGTGATGCGTGCTCGGCCGCGTGCCCGACGGCGTCAGATCGTGTTGCGGTACGGCGGCATGAACCGCATGCGCGGCATCTGGTCGGCCAGCACTCCCCCGTCGACGACCAGGCGCGCACCGGTCAGGTACGCCCCGGCGTCCGACGCGAGGAGCAGCAGCGCGCCCACGCACTCGTCGGGCTGCGCATAGCGGCCGAGCGGGATCCGCTCGCGGTACGCGGACTCGAACGCCTCCCGGTCGAACGGGAACTCCCCGTCGATGGGCGTCTCGACCATGCCGGGGGCCAGGGTGTTGGCGGTGATGCCGTACGGGGCGAGCTCGACCGCCAGGGTCTCGGTGAGCAGTTGGGCGGCGGCCTTGGAGGCGTTGTAGTGAGCCAGACCCGCCTCCGCCACCAGGGCGTTCTTCGACGTGATGGTGATGATGCGGCCCGCGACACCGTCAGCCGTCATGTGTTCGGCGATGCGCTGGCTGAGGAAGAAGACCGCATCGACGTTGACCCGCATGATGTGCGACCAGCTTGCGGGGGTGATCTCGTTGAAGCGCTCCAGCGCCGCCGTGCCCGCGTTGTTGACCAGGATGTGCAGCGGTCCGGTCTCGGCACGTACGGCGTCGACGAAGCCGGCCAGGGCCTCGATGTCGGCAAGGTCCTGCCCATGGGTCCAGGACCTCCGCCCGAGCGCTTCGACGGCCGCGGCCGTCTCCGCGACACCGTCCGCGCCGGGCAGGTCGACGAGGACCACATCGGCGCCCGCCTCGGCGAGCCCGACGGCGAAGGACCGGCCGAGGCCCCGGGCGGCTCCGGTGACGACCGCGGTGCGGCCCGTGAGGTCGAAGCGGTCGGTACCGCGGGGCGGGACGGCTGCGGTCATGGCGGGATTCCTCCTGGCTGGGTGGTACGGGGAGGTGGGCCGCCGCGCCGCACCAGGGGGTGAATTGCGCGGCGGCCCGGCTGCCGCACGACGGTCGGGGAATGGGGGAAGACCCCGGTGTCGTACCGGCAGGATCATGGGAACGGCGGGTGGTGCCGTTCGGTCCCGCTCGATCGTGGGGGCTGCGGGATCAGCCGTTCAGTCCCAGCAGGTCCAGCGACGGCCGGTGAATGATCTCTTCCACCGCGTCCGCGTCGAGCGGCGGCAGTCCGGGGATGCCGGGGATGCGGGCGATCTCCCGCAGCCCCTTCACCGAGTCGTCGACCGTCGTGAACGGGTAGTCGCTGCCGAACATCAGTTTGTCGAAGACCCCGTAGTCCTGGACCAGCCGAAGACTGTGCCAGAGCTGGAAGGGCCGGTAGTGCAGGGCGCTGATGTCCGCGTACACATGCGGGTGCTTGCGGATGACGGCGATGCACTCGCCTTCGAACGGGTGGCCGAGGTGGGCGAGGACCATCCGTAGTTCCGGGTGGCGGATGGCGACCGCGTCCAGGTGTCGGGGCATCGCCCATTCCAGCGGGGCGTTCGAGACGAACGTGGTACCGGTGTGGACGAGGAGCGGCAGGCCGTGCCGTTCGGCGTACCCGTACAGCTCGTCGTACTCCTGCGCCGCCGGGTCGAAGCCCGCGTACATCGGCATCAGTTTGATGCCGCGCAGGCCGAGCTCCTGGTGGCCGTGGCGGAGTTCGTCCTGCCAGCCGGGCTGGGTGGGGTCGAGCGAGAGGTAGCCGATCAGCCGGTCGGGGTGTGCTCCCGCGTACGAGGCCACGGCGGCGTCGTCGACCCAGAGTCCGCTGCGGCGGGCCTTGCCGCCGACGACGATCGTGCGGGTGCCCTCCGGTGCGGAGGCGGCGTACTCCTCCCACTTCACGGTCAGGTCGACCTCGCCCGCGTGGGCGCGGGCCGAGTCGGACTTGAACGGGTCGGTGAAGTCGTGGCTGTGCCGGAAGAGATGGGAGTGGACGTCGACGATCATGTCCGGTTCCGCTTCTCCCAGCCGTCCGCGAACATGTTCCAGAAGCGGTGGCTGGGTGGGTGTTCCTCGAAAACCTCGTCGACGAGTTCGACACCGATCCCCGGGGCGGTCGGCAGGCCGATGTGGCCGTCGACGATCGGGAGCGTGCCCTTGAGTGCGTCGAAGACGTACGGCTCCAGGAGCCCGTCGAAGGTTTCGAGGATCTTGAGGTTGGGGATTCCGAGCGTCGCGTGCACCGAGACCGTGGTGCAGAGCGGCGAGTTGGAGTTGTGCGGGGCGACGAGCATGCCGTGGGTATCGGCGATCGCGGCGAGCTTCCGCACCTCGGTGAAGCCGCCGGCCATGGAGAGGTCGGGCTGAATGATGTCGACGGCGTTCGTCGCGAAGAGCTGTTTGTACTCGTAGCGGTTGTGGAAGTGTTCGCCGCCGGAGATCGGGAAGGCGGCGCGCTGCCGCAGTTCCGCGTACCGCTCGATGTGGGTCCACGGCATCGGCTCCTCGAACCAGCCGATGTCGAACGGCTCCAGCTCGCGGACCAGCCGGGCGGCGGTCGGCATGGCGAACCGGGCGTGGCCTTCGATGAACAGGTCGACGTCCGGTCCGACGGTCTCGCGGACGGCGGCGACGAGGTCGATGGAGCGGCGGAGCTCGGCGCGCTCCAGCTCGTGGAGTCCGGGGCCGAACGGATCGAACTTCAGGGCGGTGAAGCCCTTCGCCACGGCCTCCTTCGCCTTGGCCGCGAAGGTCACGGGCTCGCGCTCGCCGGTGTACCAGCCGTTGGCGTAGACGCGTACCGTGTCGCGGCAGGCGCCACCGGTCAGGCGGTACGCGGGCACGCCGAGCGCCTTGCCCATCAGGTCGTACATCGCCTGGTCGAGGCCGGACAGGGCGATGCCGCCCATGTCGCCGCCGCGGAGGAAGTCGCCCTGGTAGACGCGGAGCCAGAGCTCCTCGATGTCGAACGGGTCGGCGCCGATGACGTGCCGCCGGGCGAGGGCCTCGGTGAGGGCGCAGACCTCACCGACCCGGTAGGGGTGGGTGATCTCGCCGATGCCGGAGAGGCCCTCGTCGGTGTGGACCCGCACGTAGCCGAAGTCGCGCCAGGAGGTGCCCAGCATCAGGGTCTCGACCCGGGTGATCCGTCCGGCGGGGCCGGCCGGGCGGGTGCGGTTCACGGTAAGCATCAGCGGGCTCCGCCCATGGTGGAGGTGTTCTCGAGGTCACGGGCGCCGCCCTCGGCGAGGACGGCCTTGACGGCGGCCTCGGTGCCCTCGATGAGGCGGTCGACGTCGGCGTCGGCGTGGGCGTAGCTGATGTGACTGCGCTTGAGGTTGAGCGGCAGCTCGAACAGGCCGTGGTCGAGGAGCCTCCGGCGGTAGCCGACGAACAGTGAGGCGTCGTTGTCGAGCAGGTCGGCGTAGGTACGGGGGGTCTCGCCCGGCATGAAGTAGCTGACGAAGACGGAGCCGTAGCCGGTGACGACGGCCGGGACCCCGAGGCGCTCGTACAGTCCGGTCAGCTCGGTGCGGACACGGTCACCGAGCCGGAAGACGTGCTCGTGGACCGGCTCCTCGCGGAGCTTGCGCAGGGTGGCGAGGGCGGCGGCGACGACGGACGGGTGTCCGTTGTACGTGCCGGCGAAGAAGGCGGGGGCGCCGGGGCGGGTGGAGAAGAGGTCCATCAGGTCGGCGCGGCCGCCGATCGCGCCGACGGGGGCGCCGTTGGCGATGGCCTTGCCGAGGGTGGTGAGGTCCGGGGTGATGCCGGAGATCTTCTGCCAGCCGCCGATGTCGTGGCGGAAGCCGGTGATGACCTCGTCGAAGATCAGGACGCTGCCGGCCTTCGTGGTCTCCTCGCGCAGGGTGGTGAGGAATTCCTGGAACGGCAGGAGCGCGCCGACGTTGTGCGGGACAGGCTCGACGATGACGGCGGCGATGTCGGAGCCGTGCTCGGCGAAGGCGCGGCGGACGGCGTCGCTGTCGTTGAACGGCAGGACGAGGGTGGCCTCGAGGACCTCGGGCAGGATGCCGGCGGAGATCGGGTCGTGGCCGCCGACCATCGAAGGGGCGGAGATGACATTGAGGCTGACCGAGTCGTGCCAGCCGTGGTAGCAGCCCTGGAACTTGACGACGAGGCGGCGGCCGGTGGCGGCGCGGGAGACGCGCAGCGCGTGGAACGTGGCCTCGCTGCCGGTGCTGGTGAGGAGGACCTTCTCGATCGACGGGATCAGCTCGGTGAGCTGTTCGGCAAGGAGGATCTCGCCCTCGGTGACGCCGACGCCCATGTGGCCGAGCATGGCGCCGGCCTCTGCGGTGGCGCGGGCCACGTCGGGGTCGTTGTGGCCGAGCAGCGGCGGCCCGAACGCCGAGTGGAAGTCGGTGTACTCGCGTCCGTCGGCGGTACGGAACCGTGCGCCGTCGGTCCCGGTGACGACCAGGTCGGTCAGTCCGGGAACGCTGCGCTGACCGCTGTTCACGCCGCCGGGTACGACCTGGCGGGCGCGCTCGGCGAGTCGGGCTCCGGATTCATTGCCTACCGGGCCTGAACTCATATCGCTTGCTCCTTGCGTCGAGAGTCGTCGGTTTTCGCAGGCCCTGCCCGGCCTGTGAGTCCCTGGCGCCATCCGCCCGGCAGTCGCCGCAGGAAGTGGTGGTCCGTGGTGCGTGATTCTTCGATGGTTCGATTCTTCCGAACACTGTTCTGTAGAGCAGAACAGTGCCTGGATATTACGTCCGACCCCGGTGCCGGTCAACCCCTTTCCGGCTCCGAAAGGCCCATTCCAGGCGGGTTCACCTCGCAGAGGGGTCCACTCAACCCGCGTGAGGGACTAGGCTGTTCTGCTATGAAGAACAGTGCTGCCCCAGAAGAACCGAAGTACTGGGTCAAGAGCGTGGCCAGGGCAGCGGACATCCTCGAAGCGCTCGCCGCCCCCGCACAGGGGAACGGCCTGAGCGTCACGGAGGTCGGCCAGGCCTGCTCCATCTCCAAGAGCGCCGCCTTCGGCATGCTCCAGACCCTGCGCGCGTACGGCCTCGTCTCGGACGACGGCGAAGGCATGAACCGCCGCTACCGGCTCGGCATGAGCCTGGCCCGGCTCGGCGACCGCGCACGGTCCCAGGTGTCCCTGCGCGGGGTCGCCCACCCCGTGCTGACGGAACTGACCAGGACCACCGGCATGGCCTCCCGGCTCGCCGTGCCCGAGGACGGCCATGCGGTCGTCGTGGACCAGGTCGAACTCGATCAGCGGGTCAGGCTCGATCTGCGGATGGGGCAGCGCGAGCTGCCGCACTGCACGGGCCTGGGCAAGGCGCTGCTCTCGGCGGTGCCGGAGAGCGAGGCCGCCGCGGTGATCGAACGGTTCGGACTGCCCCGGCGCACCTCCCGCACCATCACCGACCCGGCCACCTTCCTGTCGCATCTGCGCGACATCGCCCGGGCCGGCTACGCCCTGGACGACGAAGAGGACGCCGAGGGCATCATCTGCATCGGCGCACCGGTCTTCGACGACCGTTCGGTGTGCGCGGGGGCCATCAGCATCACCGGGCTCAAGCTCGGCCTGCCGGCCTGGCGCTACCAGGAACTGGGCGGTCAGGTCCGGGACGCGGCGCGGCGGATCAGTGTCTCGCTGGGCTGGGTCCCCGAAGAGGGCGACTCAACGGACCTCGACAGAACGCATTCCGACGGAATCAGCTCTTGACCGATCGGCTCCATCGGTCGTAGGTTCCCTGCCAACCCCGATGACATCCAGACGACATCGGCGATTTACCCCTTCCGGTCCGCTTCCGACGCCTGCCCACCGCGTCGTGAACGCCTGACGGCCGGACCCTTTTCAGCCATCCGCCTCATGGCAGTCCATCGCAGGAACGCTCCCTCATTCTCGGCACTTCTCGGAAGGCGAAGTCCGCATGAGCGTTCCGCACCACCACACCTCTGCCCAGTCCCGCCGCACGCTGCTGCGGGCTTCGGGTCTGGCCGGTCTGGTCATGGCCGGTTCGGCCGTGGCCACCGGCTCGGCGCAGGCCGCCGAACCGGCACTCGCCGGCGATGTGCAGCGTGTCGACACGGTCGCCGAGCTGCGCGCGCTGAACACGCAGCCGCTCGACGACGGCGCCCAGGTCCTGGTCGCCGGCTACCACGCCCCGGGCGACGGCGGCGCGATGGCCGTGCGCTGGGACAGGAAGGCCGGCACCGCCCACAACGGCGGGACTGTGATCGCGCCCGCCGGCGGGAAGCCCGGCCGCTGGGTCCAACTCCACAACGGGACCGTCGACTTCCGTACCTTCGGACACTTCGACACCGAGGAACCTGCCGACGCCGCTCTCGACGCGATGATCGCCGACACCTCGGTCCACCGCATCGAGGCCCACACCGACCTGCGCTTCACCCAGCGCCACCTGTGGAACCGATCCCGCATAGAACTCGACTTCGGCGGCCACCGCATGGTCACCGACGGCATCGAGAAGAACACCCACGACAACCCCTTCGGCGCCGTCCTCTCCTTCCGCGGCACCGTCACCGACACCGTGCACACCCACACCCTGGGTGCGGCGATGCCGGACCTCTCCGATCTCTTCGAGGTCGGCGACTCCGGGAAGTTCTCCGTCGGTCAGTGGTGGGCCGTGGAGATCAACGCCCTGTCGGGGAAGTACGAGAAGGAGATCCAGCGTCTCGTCCAGGTCACCGCTGTCGTCGACGCGACGCACATCCGGGTCGACTACCAGATCGGCTGGGACCTGGCAGCCGGCCGGACGCTCACCTGGACCCGGATCGAGCCCGTCGACCGCGCCCATGTCCGCAACCTCGTCTTCGAGGGCTGGGGCGAGGACGAGATGACCGGCTCGCACCCGGTCGCCTACGAGTACGCGGTGCGGTGCGACGTCTCCGGAATCGAGGCCGTCGGCACGTTCTGGCCGGTGGTGATGCGCCGCTGGTGCACGTACTACCGCACCGAGCAGTGCTCGCTGACCAACCCGAAGTCCGTCACCTACGGCGGCGCGGGCTATCTGACCCAGCAGATCTACTGCCTGTACGGGCATGTCGAGGACTGTCACACCTCCAACGCCCGCCATCTCAACGACTTCACGGCCTCCGCCTACTGCTACGTCACCAACTGCCACGGCGACGGCGACGACGAGGGACCGTTCGTGACGCACGGTCAGTTCGAGCACGACCTCGTCTACACGGGTAATTCCGGTCTGATGACGTTCGCCAACTCGGGCGCCGCCTGGGGCGGCCGGGCCAAGCGGATCACCGTACGCCGCCATGCCTGTTCCTGGTTCGTCGCCCGGGTGAAGATCACCGATCTGACGCTCGAAGACGTTCTGGTCATCGGCAAGAAGTCGCTCTCCGGCTCCGGAATGCTCTGGGTCAACGCCGACGGTGTGCAGCTGCGCGGGTGCACGGCGAGCGGGCCACTGATCATCTCCCAGGCGTCCACGCTCTCCGCCCGGCCCAATGTGATCGCCGACTCGGCGTTCACGTTCGCGGCGGGCGCCGAGGTCACCCAGGCCAATGTGGCCGCGCCGGTCACCCTCGCACGGACGACGCTGAACGGCGTCGACGGTGCGGTGTTCAACGGCGCCGGGTCGCTCGTCCTCGACCAGTGCGCCCTCACCGGCTCCAAGGACACCGCACCCGTCTCGCTCACGCACACCGACATCACCGTGACCGGCGGTGAACTCCGCAACACCGGACTGAAGTTGACCTCGGCCAAGGACCAGCGGCTGCGGATCGACGGCGCCCGGATCAACGGCACCAACAAGGACGGCGCGCTGCTGTCCCGTACCGGCAGCGGCCGCACCGTCGACTGGCAGCTGTCCGGTCTCGACTCGACCGCACCCAAGGACACCGCCCATGTGCTGATCGCCGAGGGCCCCAACCGCTACCGGGCGACCGGCTGCACCTTCACGGGCGGCCGGCTCGAACTGCGGCCCACGGCCTTCGCCGGCTCCGGAAGCCATCTGCTGCACACCGGCTGCGTCGAGGACGGCACCGAGCGCACCGCGCTGCCGGACGAGGGCGGCCGCGTCGCCCACACCGCGGCCACGCTGCGGTTCTGACCGCACCACCGAACCCACCCACGAGTCCCAGGGAACCCCCGTGTCCACGCATCCCCCGATCACCGGCCGGCCCGTCCGGGTCGCGCTCGTCGGCGCCGGCAACCGCGGTCTGACGTACGCCGAGTGGATCAAGGCGCACCCCGACCGCGCCGAACTCGTCGCCGTCGCCGACCCGCGCCCCACGGCGCGTGCCGCGGCGGGCGCGCCCGTGGAGTTCGACGACTGGCGGCCGCTCGTCGAGAACCGCATCGCGGACGCCGTCATCGTCGCCACCCAGGACCGCTTCCATGTGGAGCCGGTACTGGCCCTCGCCGAGGCCGGTTACGCGATCCTCGCCGAGAAGCCGCTCGCCCCGACCGAGGACGAGACCCGGAAGATCGTCGAGGGCGTCGAGCGGGCCGGGGTGCTCTTCGCGGTCTGCCACGTCATGCGCTACACGCCCTACACCGACCTGGTGAAGGAGGTCGTGGACTCCGGCGTGCTCGGGCAGCTCGTCTCCCTCGACCATCTGGAACCGGTCGGCTGGTGGCACTACGCCCACAGTTACGTACGCGGTCCCTGGCGCAGCGAGAAGGACTCGTCGCCGATGCTGCTCGCCAAGTCGTGCCACGACCTGGACTGGATCACGTACATCATGGGCGGCCGGATCGAGCAGGTCACCGGCTTCGGCGGACTGAAGCACTTCCGGCCGGAGAACGCCCCGGCCGGGTCCGCCGACCGCTGTCTCGACTGCGCGGTGGAGTCCGACTGCCCGTACAGCGCGCTGAAACTGTACATGCCGACGCTGCGCGAGAAGGGCGCGGTCTGGCCGGTCACCCATGTCACCGAGGCGACCGACGAGGCCGGGTTGGTGCAGGCCCTGCGCGAGGGTCCGTACGGCGTCTGCGCGTACCGCAGCGACAACGACGTGGTCGACCACCAGGTGCTCGCCATGCAGCTGTCGGGCGGGGTGACCGCCACCTTCCAGATGGTGGCGTTCACCGAGCAGACCCATCGGCAGACCCGCGTCTTCGGCTCGCACGGCTGGCTGCGCGGTGACGGCGAACGCGTCACCGTACAGGACTTCCGTACCGGCGAAACGACTGTCCACGAACTCGGCGTATCCGGTTCGAACGCCGCCGATGGGCACGGGGGTGGAGACGCCGCGCTGGTCGAGGCGTTCGTCACCGCCGTGGCCACCGGTGACGCCGGGGCCGTCCGCTCCGGTCCCGCCACGTCGCTCGGCAGCCATCTCGCGGCGTTCGCCGCCGAGCGCGCCCGGCACACCGGCACCGTCCAGGCGGTGCCGGCCACGTGACACCCCCTCACCCCCGCCCCACCCTCACGTCCTCGGAGGACCACCTCATGTCCCGTCTCCACACCCGCCGTTCCAGAGTCCGTGCCGTGGCCGCCCCCGTCCTGGCCACCGCGCTCGCCGCCGGTGTGCTCGCCGGCTGTTCCGGCAGCGGCAGCGACGACAACACCGTCACCATGTGGACCTACCCGGTCATCTTCGACGAGGCCAAGAACAAGGCGTACTGGGACGGCCTGGTCAAGGCGTTCGAGAAGAAGCACTCCGGCGTCACGGTGAAGGTGGAGACCTTCCCGTGGGCCAACCGCGACACCGCGCTGGCCACGGCGATCGCCTCCGGCAAGGGCCCGGACGCGGTCTACCTGATCCCCGACCAGCTGCCGAAGTACGCCAAGAGCATCGTCCCGGCCGACGACTACATGCCGGCCGACGCCACGTCGGACTACACGGACTTCGCGCTGAAGTCCGTCACGGTCGACGGCAAGGCACTCGCCAGCCCGATCCTGACCAGCGCCAACCCGCTGATCTGCGACAAGCGGGTGTTCGCCGCGATCGGCGAGAAGACCTACCCGACGAGCTGGGCGGAGCTCGAGGCGCTGGCGCCGAAGCTCAAGAAGAAGGGCTACTACGCCACCAGCTACAGCGGCGACACCCAGCAGACGCTGAACATGACGTTCTACCCGCTGCTGTGGCAGGCGGGCGGCGACGTCTTCTCCGAGGACGGCAGGACGGTCACCTTCAACGACGCGGCCGGGGTCAAGGCCCTGACGTACCTGAAGAAGCTCGTCGACGGCGGCTACACCGACAAGGACCTGGTCACGACCACGCCGAAGCTGGAGCAGACACCGGTCGCCAAGGGCAAGGTGGCGTGCACCTGGCAGAACACCCCAGCGGACGTCGAGCCGTTCTGGGGCAAGGAGAACATCGTCGTCCAGCCGCCGCTGAAGGAGGTCGAGTCGATCGGTTACGGCACCGTGGGCGCACTGTCCATGCTGAAGGGCGCCGACAAGAAGAACACCGGCGACTGGCTGAACTTCGTCGCCGAGTCGCAGAACGCGGCCGGTCTGCAGAAGGCCGCGGGCTACTTCCCGGCCCGTAAGTCCGGCGGCGACCTGTACCCGGACGACGCGCTCCAGACGGCGGTCGGCGCGACTCTGCCGAGCATGACCGTGGGCCCGCTGCACGACAAGGCCCGCGAGGTCCAGGGCGTGCTCGCGCCGGAGATCCAGGCGGCGCTGCTGGGCAGGAAGAGCCCGCAGGAGGCGCTGAACGCGGCGCAGAAGGCGGCGCAGGGAATGCTCGGCCGCTGAGCCGTGACGGGCGGGGCCGGTCCCCGCCCGTCACCACGGGGCGCGGCGCGCTCCGCACCGAAGCCCCGTCGGGGGTCCGGAGCCACGAACCCGGACCCCCGGCGGACACCCCCGAGCCGCAGCACCGCACCACCGCCGGCGCGGGCCCGGAGAGATCGCCCCGCACCCCGTACAGCACCACCGGCACCACCCCCGCGCCACAGCCGGCCCCGCCCGGCACCGGCACACCCCCGCACCACCGGTACGGTTCCGCGCCACCCCATGCGGAACACCCGCGCAGCCCCCCGCAGGGGCCTCGCACCCACCGCAATTCCCTCGTCCCGCAAGGAGATCCCCGTGGCAGTCGTCGCGGAACCCACCCGCCGGGGCCGTCGCAGCGGGCCGCAGGCGCGCCGCGAGGCCCGGATCGGCCTGCTCTTCGTCCTTCCGTGTTTCCTGCTGTTCCTCGCCTTCCGGTTCGGTCCCGGCGTGGCCGGTGTGCTGATGAGCTTCACCGACTACTCCCTGACCGGCGGCGGCAGCTTCATCGGGCTCGACAACTTCACCCGCCTCTGGGACGACCCGCTGTTCTGGCAGGCGCTGAAGGTCACCGTCCTCTACACCGTCCTCGCCGTGCCCGGCACGCTCATCGCGTCCGTGTCCCTGGCGCTGATCACCCGCCGTGCGTTCCGCGGCGCCAGGTTCTTCCGTTCGGTGTTCTTCCTGCCGGTCGTCACCTCGCTGGTACTGGCCGCGACCGTCTTCGTCTGGATCTTCTCGACCGGCGGCCCGTGGTCGACCCTGATGGGCTGGTTCGGGATGTCCGAAGGCTCCTGGCTCTCCGACGACGTCCTCGTCCTGCCCGCGCTCGCGATCGTCGGCGTCTGGTCCCGCTTCGGTTACGGGATGCTGATCCTCCTCGCCCGGATGCAGGACATCCCCCGGGAACTGGAGGAAGCCGCGCTCACCGACGGCGCGGGCCCCTGGCAGCGCTTCCGGTACATCGTGCTGCCGCAGCTCAAACCCGCTCTGTTCTTCCTCGCCGTGATCGAGACGACGGCCTCGTTCCAGGTCTTCGACGCCGTCTACACCATGACGGGCGGCGGGCCGGCCAACGCCAGCTACACGCTCGTCTTCCAGCTCTACGACGCGGGCTTCAAGTACTTCGACCTGGGTTACGCCTCCGCCATCGGCGTCGCACTGTTCGTGCTGACGGTGGTGGTCGCCGTGATCCAGCGGCTCGTGATCGGGAAGGACCAGTGACCATGACCGCAACACCTGTGGAGACCGAGAAGAAGGCGCCCGCACCCCAGGCGCCCGCCGGACCCGACCGGGCCGCCCGCCGCGCCGAACGCAAGCAGCACAAACTGTCCGAGCAGGACACCGTCCCGCACGGCATGCGCGCCACCCCGGCCGGCCGGATCGCCCGCGGCTTGCTGCTGACGGCGGCCGCGATCGTGACGATCTTCCCCTTCTACGCGATGGTCGTGCTCTCCCTGAAGCCGTCCGCTGCGGTCGAGTTCCCCGGCAGCCTGCTGCCCTGGCCGCTGACCGGCGAGGCGTACGACACCGTCATGAACGCCCAGGACGTGCCGCGCTGGCTGGTCAACACCCTGGTCTACTCCGTCGTCTCGGTCGTCGGCGTGCTGCTGCTCGCCTCGCTCGCCGGGTACGCCTTCGCCAAGAAGCGGTTCCCCGGCCGGGAGACCATGTTCTGGTCGTTCCTGTCGATGGTGATGGTCCCCTACCACGTCACGATGATCCCGACCTTCGCGATGATCGCGAAGCTCGGCGGAGTCGACACGTACTGGGGTCTGATCGTGCCGACCCTGGCCAACGCCCAGGCGGTCTTCCTCATGCGGCAGTTCATCCAGGGACTGCCCGACGAACTCTTCGAAGCGGCACGCCTCGACGGCTGCAACGAGTGGCAGATCTTCCACCGGATCGTGCTGCCGCTGCTGAAGCCGATCCTCGCCACGCTCGGCGTGTTCGTCTTCCTGTGGCACTGGAACGACTTCCTCTGGCCGCTCGTCATCGGCCAGTCCACCGATATGCGCACCCTCACCGTCGGCATCGCCTCGCTCCAGCAGCAGAACGTGCCGCTCAATGTGGTGCTCTCCGGCTCCGTCATCGCGTTCGTGCCCATCTTCGCCGCGTACATGGTGGGTCAGCGCTACTTCACCGAGGGCGTCACCGCGTCCGGAATCAAGGGATAGCCACGCATGTTCACCGATGAGGCCGCTCTCGAAGAGCGGCTCGCCACCCCCTCCCCCGCGCTCGTCGCCGACCTCGGCCGCCTCGAAGGCGATCTGCTGGTCCTCGGCGCGGGCGGCAAGATGGGCCCCAGCCTGTGCCGGCTGGCCCGGCGTGCGCTGGACGCCGCCGGACGTACGGACACCACGGTGTACGCCGTGTCCCGCTGGTCGGACAGGTCCGCCGCCGAGGAACTCGAGGGAGCAGGGGTCCGTACCGTCGCCTTCGATCTGATGGACCCGGCCGCCGATCTGGCGGAGCTGCCCGACGCCGGAAACGTCGTCTTCATGGTCGGCGCCAAGTTCGGCTCGGCCGGGGCGCCTTCACACGCCTGGGCGGTGAACGCCGCCATGCCGGACCGGGTGGCACGCCGCTGGTCCGGGTCGCGGATCGCGGCGTTCTCCACCGGCAATGTGTACCCGCTGGTGCCCGTCTCCTCCGGCGGCTGCACCGAGACCGACCCGGTCGGGCCGGTCGGCGAGTACGCCATGTCCTGCCTGGGCCGTGAGCGGATCTTCGGCCACGCCGCGCTGACCCGCGGCACGTCGGTCGCCATCATCCGCCTCAACTACGCGGTCGACCTGCGCTACGGCGTTCTCGCCGACATCGCCTACCGCGTGCAGGCGGGCGAGCCCGTGGATGTGACGACCGGTCATGCGAACGTGGTGTGGCAGGGGTACGCCAACGAGGTCGCGCTGCGCTCGCTGCTGCACGCCACCGACGGCCAGGCGTTCACCCTCAACCTCACCGGCCCCGAGACCGCCTCGGTGCGCCGGATCGCCGAGTGGTTCGGCACCGAGTTCGGCCGGGAGCCGGTGTTCGAGGGCGAGGAAGCATCGACGGCGCTGCTCTCCGACGCCAGCCGCTGTCATGCTCTCTTCGGCTACCCGGACGTCACCCTGCGCACGCTCGTCGAATGGCAGGCCGACTGGCTGCGCCGCGGGCTGCCACTGTCCGGCAAACCCACCAAGTTCCAGGTCCGTGACGGAAGGTTCTGATCCACTCCATGTCCACTCCCTCCACCGCGGCCACGGCCACGCCCTCCCTCGACGCGCTCGCCCGGGGGGCGGTGATCCCCGCCCACCCGCTCGCACTGCACGCCGACGGTACGTTCGACGAGCGGCGTCAGCGTGCGCTGACCCGCTACTACCTGGCGTCCGGGGCCGGCGGTGTCGCCGTCGCCGTGCACACCACCCAGTTCGAGATCCGGGAGCCCGGGATCGGTCTCCTGGGGCCGGTACTCGAACTCGCCGCCGAGACCATCGACGCCGAGGCGGGCCGCCCGTTCATCAAGGTCGCCGGCACCTGCGGCTACACCGCGCAGGCCGTCACCGAGGCCGAGAC
This sequence comes from Streptomyces atratus, assembly GCF_040655115.1. Classification (GTDB taxonomy): domain Bacteria; phylum Actinomycetota; class Actinomycetes; order Streptomycetales; family Streptomycetaceae; genus Streptomyces; species Streptomyces atratus_D. The sequence goes on from NZ_JBFAJH010000050.1 coordinate 48,073, forward strand.
CGCCGCCGCGCTCGGCTATGACGCCGTGCTGCTCAGCCCGGCCGTGCCGGGCGCCGACGAGAAGGGTCTGCTGGAGCGGGCCCGCGCGGTCGGCGAGGTGCTGCCCGTGATCGGCTTCTACCTCCAGGAGGCCGTCGGCGGGCGCTATCTCTCCCCGGCGTTCTGGTCGGCCTTCACCGATCTGCCGTCCACGGTCGCCGTGAAGGTCGCTCCGTTCGACCGGTACCGCACCGCGGATGTCGTACGGGCGGTGGCCGCCGCCGACCGCGCCGACGAGGTGGCGCTCTACACCGGCAACGACGACGACATCATCGGTGACCTGCTCACCCCGTACGAGACGGCGAACGGCACGCGGCGCTGGTTCGCGGGCGGGCTCCTCGGCCAGTGGGCCGTATGGACGAGCTCCGCCGCCACCCTCCTCGACGACGTCCGCGCGGCCCGCGCCGGCGACCACGCGGCGATGGTGCGCTGCCTGGCCCGCCGCTCCGAGCTGACGGACGCCAACAGCGCGGTCTTCGATGTCCGCGGCGCGTTCCGCGGCTGCATCGCCGGCGTGCACGAAGTGCTGCGCCGACAGGGCCTGTTGGCGAACATCCGGTGCCTGGACCCGGCCGAGACGCTCTCCCCCGGGCAGGCGGACGAGATCACCCGGGTGGCCACCGCCTACCCTTGGCTGACCGATGACGCCTTCATTGCGGAGCACCTCGATGCCTGGCTCTCCTGACCGCCCCCGGGTCGTCGTCGCCGTACCGCCCCGGCTGCGCGCCCAGTTCTTCACCGGCGCGGTCTGGCAGGAGCTGGCACGCGCGGCGGAACTGACCGTCCTCGACGAGCACTCCGACCGGGCGGCGGTGGCAGCGGCGCTGCCCGGCGCCCGCGCGCTGATCCTCTCCTGGCGCGCCCCCAAGGTCGACGCCGAACTCCTGGCGGCGGCCGACCGGTTGGAGCTCGTGGCGCACACCGGCTCGGCCGTCGCCCCCTACGTCACCGCAGAGGTGTTCCGGCGCGGGATCCGTGTCACCCAGGCCGGGGACGAGATGGCCCGGCCGGTCGCCGAGGTCGCACTCGCCTTCACCCTGTCGCTGCTCCACCGCATCCACCGCTTCGACCACGCGCTGCGGGGCGGCGCCGACTGGGCGGCGGCGAGCGAGGCCCCGCCCCGCCACGAGATCCACGGCAGCGGCATCGGGGTGATCGGCGCGTCCCGTACCGGGCGGGCGTACATCGCGATGGTGCAGGCGATGGGCGCGCGGGTCTCCGTCACCGACCCGTTCCTGTCCGAGGCGGACGCCAGGGCGCTCGGCGTGGAGTCCGTCCCTCTGGACACACTGCTGTCACGCAGCCGGATCGTGGCCGTGCACGCGCCGGTGACGGAGGAGACCCATCGGATGGTCGGCGCCGGACAGCTGGCGCTGATGCCGGACGGGGCGGGCCTGGTGAACACGGCCAGGTCATGGCTGGTCGACGAGGACGCGCTGCTCGCCGAGTTGCGGTCGGGCCGGCTCGATGCGGCGATCGATGTGTTCGACGCCGAGCCGCTGCCGTCGGACCACCCGTTCCGCGCCCTGCCGAATGTGCTGCTGACCCCGCATCAGGCAGCGGGCAGTGTCGAGTGCCGGCAGCGGCTCGGTGCCAGTGCCGTCGGCGAGGTGCTGCGGCTGCTGGCCGGGCAGCCCCCGGCCCACGCCGTCACCGTCGACGCCCTGACCCGCCTGCACTGATCCACCGCGCCATCCCCCTCACCTTTCAGGAGAGTTCCCATGCGCCTGATGCGCATCGGCGAGCCGGGCCACGAGCGTCCGGTCCTCGTCTGCCCCGAAGGCCGTCACTACGACCTGTCGGGCGTCACCGACGACATCGACGGCGCGTTCCTCGCCGCGCTCACCGAGAAGCCGCACCTGATCCCCGCCGAGCCGAAGCTCCCGGAGACCGATGTCGCCGGGGAGCGGATCGGCGCGCCCGTCGCCCGTCCGCACGCGCTGCTCTGCATCGGCCAGAACTACGCGGCCCATGCCGTGGAGTCCGGGTCCGAGCCGCCCGAGCAGCCGATCCTCTTCTACAAGTCGCCGAACACCATCGTCGGCCCGTACGACGACGTCCTCATCCCGCGCGGTTCGAAGAAGACGGACTGGGAGGTGGAGCTGGCCGTCGTCATCGGCCGCCGCGCCGCCTACCTGGACTCACCCGCCGACGCCGCCTCGTACATCGCCGGTTACGCCGTCAGCAACGACGTCTCGGAACGCGCCTTCCAGCTGGAGGAGTCGGGTGGCCAGTGGTCCAAGGGCAAGAGCTGCGCCACGTTCAACCCGCTGGGCCCGGTGCTGGTGACGGCCGACGAGGCCGGCGACCCGCAGCAGCTGCGGCTGCGCAGTTACGTCAACGGGAAGCCTCGACAGGACTCCAGCACCGCGGACATGATCTTCAGCGTGGCGCATCTGGTGCACCATCTGTCGCAGTATCTGGTGCTGGAGCCCGGGGACGTCATCAACACCGGTACACCGCAGGGCGTGGCGTTGTCCGGCCGCTTCCCGTACCTGGGACCGGACGATGTGATGGAGGTCGAGATCTCCGGCCTGGGCCGGCAGCGCAGCGTCTGCCGGCCCGCGTGACGCCGCTCAGTCCTCCGGGAGTTCGACCGGGGCGATGTCGTCGAAGACATCCCCGGGGCCGGGGTTCGTCGCGTCCGTGGCACCGCCGAAGTGGTGCATCACACCCCAGACGGCGTTGAGCGCGGTCTGCACGGCACCCTCGGCCCACCCGGCCGTCCAGGAGATGTCGTCGCCCGCGAGGAAGAGCCCCCGCTTGTCGGCGGGCAGCCGGTCCTGCATGAAGTGGGTGAACAGCCGCCGCTGGTAGCGGTAGTGGCCCGGCAGGTTGGCCTTGAACGCGCCCATGAAATAGGGCTCGTTCTCCCAGGAGACGGTCACCGGGTTGCCGATGATGTGCTTCCTGATGTCGACGCTCGGGTAAATCTCGCCGAGCGACTTCAGCATCACTTCCATGCGCTCGTTCGGGGAGAGCGGCAGCCACTTCAGACTGTCGTCGCACCAGGTGTACGAGAGGCAGATGACGGCCGGCTTGTCGGGCCCGTCGTCGAGAAGGTACGTGCCCCGGGTCATCCGGTCGGTGAGCGTCATCGACATGGTGTCGCGCCCGGTGGGAACCCCCCTGCCGTCGACGGCCTTGTCCAGCCAGAACGGCCGGTCGACGGGGACGAACAGCTTCGACGACTCCATGTAGTGGGTCCGTTCCATCGCCGTCCAGTGGTCGATGGGGAACAGCTCGTCGTCGCAGGCGATCTTGGAGAGCAGCAGCCAGGACTGCCCGGTGAAGATCGCCGCCCGGAAGGTGCGGATGTCGCCGGTCGCGTCGGTGACGGTGATCCGGTTCCCGGCGGTGCGGTGCAGCCGGGTCACGGCGGGACGGGGCTCCCCGTCGTGCAGCAAGGACAGCGAGGTACCGAGCGGCCAGTGCACGATCTTCTGCGGCTCGCGGTCCCAGAGCCGCAGCGGGAGCTGCTGGCTGCCGCCGACGATGCCGCGGTGGTGGTCGTCGGCCTCGGTGTAGACGACCCGCAGGATCTCCAGGATGGAGTTGGGGAAGTCGGTGTCCCAGCCACCGGTGCCGAACCCGACCTGGCCGAAGATCTCACGGTGCCGGAACGACTTGAAGGCGTCGGAGGCGCAGAGGAAGCCGTAGAAGGTCTGGTTGTCGAGCTTCTCGACGAGCCTCGCCCAGATCTCCCGGATCCGCGGGACGTCGCGCTCGCGCATCGCCCGGTTCATGTCGGAGAAGTCGGCGCCCTCCTCCAGACAGGCGTTCCAGGCGTCCATCACGTCGCGGTAGACCTGCGGCAGGTCGTCGATCGTCTCCGCGTAGTGCGACTCGCCCTTGAGGTCGACGACGGTCGACGGGGTGGTCGGCGCGAGCGGGTTGGGGAACGGGCTGGTCTCCAGGCCCACCAGGTCGATGTAGTGCTGCAGCGCCGTGGACGACGGCGGGAAGCGCATCGCGCCCATCTCGGCGGTCAGCGAGGGGTCGCACCCGTCGAAGCCGACGGTGCGCAGCCGCCCCCCGATCTGATCCGCCTCGTAGACGACGGGCTTGAGGCCCATCTTCATCAGTTCGTACGCGGCCACGATGCCGGAGAGCCCGCCGCCGATGACCGCCACCTCGGCGCCGTGCTCGGTCGCCGGTATCTGCCCGAGCCCCGCGGGGTGCGCCAGGAAGTCGTCGTACGCGTAGGGGAAGTCCGGACCGAACATGATGATCGGCGGCTGCGCGTCGGTGTGCTGGACGGCGTTGGGCACCGTGGACGTCATGGGGTGGGGACTCCTTGCGAGGGCAGGGGAAGAGAGGGGCGCGGTGGACTCAGACGAGGGAGCCGTACAGGCCGGGGCGGCGGTCGCGCAGATACGGGTTGGCGGCGCGGGACGCACTCAGGAACTCCGGGTCGACCTCGCCGAACACGAGCTCCTCGCCGCGTCCGGCGCGGGTGCGGACCGCGCCGTCGGGGCCGGCCAGACAGCTCAGTCCGACGAACTCGAACTCGCCTTCCGGGCCGGTCCTGTTGACGTACGCGACATACATCTGGCTCTCGAAGGCGCGGACCGGCACAAGGGACTCGGGTACGAACTGGAAGGGGTGCATCTGCGCGGTCGGCACCAGCAGCAGGTCGGTGGCGGCGAGTGCGTGCGCCCGTACGTTCTCCGGGAACTCGACGTCGTAACAGATCATGATCCCGATGCGCACGCCGTCGAGCTCGGCCTGGACGACGGTCTGCTCGCCGGGTGTGAACCACTGCTGCTCGAAGCAGCCGAAGAGGTGGGTCTTGCGGTAGTTGGCGAGCCGGGTGCCGTCGGGACCGATCAGCTGCGCGGAGTTGAAGATCAGCTCGTCCGCGCGCTCCGGGTACCCGTAGAGGACCGCGAGCCCGTGCCGCACGGCGATGGAGGCGACCGTCCGCGCGGACGCGCCGTCGGCGGGCTCGGCCAGCCGGGGTACGTCGTCGCCGATGGCGTACCCGGTCAGGAACAGTTCGGGGCAGACGAGCAGCCGCGCCCCGGCGGCTGCCGCGCGCTCTGCCGCCTCGTCGAGTGTCTTGATGTTCTCGGCCACCGAGCCCGGACGTCCGGAGCTCTGGAGCAGGGCGGTGCGCAACGGCGGCATGGCTGACCTCGGGCAGTGCGGGCGGGGCGGGGACGTATAGACGGTACGGGCCGGTAATCCCGCCGGACAAGGCGCGAGCGTTGCGCGCCGACCGTCGATCCATTGCGCAATTCGCCTGTCCGGCGGTGATTCGTTGCGTGGAGCGTCTCCGCAGGTCAGCGATCCAGCGCACCTTCGGTGCGCGCCGGGGGCGTGGTAAATCCCGTGGCGCGCGCCGGGGGTGCTTCTGTCTGCCCTGACGTGGG
>NZ_JBFAJH010000051.1:0-53022 GCF_040655115.1 Streptomyces atratus
TTTCCCTTTCCGGCGAGTCCGACTCTATCAGATCCTTTCGGGCCTGATTCCCAGTCAGCGGGGTTTGCCTTCCCGGCTGTTCGGCCGTTCCGACGTCCAAACTCTAGCGGACTTTCCCGGCGGCTCATAATCGAGCCTTCGAAATGAATTCCGGCATGCCGAAATCTTCCCGAGTGGGAGATCGTGCTGAGTTTGAGTTGCTGCATTCGCAGCGGGATCGGTTGTCGCAGAACCGTTCCGGCTCTGTGACAACTCGAAGAACCCTACGGATCGGGGAGGTGCGTGTCAACTCCGCCAGGTCAAGCCGTTTTCCGGCGTGTCCCCTCTCCTGTCCGCCCCCGTCCCGTGCGGGTCAGTCAAGGTCCTTGAGGCGGCCGCCGGCGTCCGGCTGGGTGTGCTCGACCCGGCGCAGGAGACGGATCAGCATCTCGCCGAGGGCTCCGCGCTCCTCGCCCGAGAGGTCCTGGAGCAGGTCCTCCTCGAAGGCGGATGCCATGCGCATCGCCTCCAGCCACTTCGTACGCCCCTCATCGGTCAGTTCGACGATGACGCGTACGCGGTTGTTCTCGTCCCTGTCCCGCGTGACCAGACCCTCGTTCGCCATGCGGTCGATGCGGTGGGTCATCGCCGCCGGGGTGAGACCGAGGCGCTTGGCCAGCTCCCCCGGGCCCAGCCGGTAGGGGGAGCCCGCCACGACAAGGGTCTTGAGGACCTCCCACTCTGCGTTGCTGATGCCGAGGTCGGCCAGCTGGCGTCCGTACCCGACGTTCATCCGGCGGTTCAGCCGGCCGAGAGCCGAGACGACCTGCTCGACCTGGGGATCCAGGTCACGGAACTCGCGCTGATAAGCGGCGATCTGCTCGTCGAGGCTCGGCTCCTGGAGGCCGGAGGGCTCGGTGGTGTCAGACATGGCGGGCAGTATGGCACGCCTTTCATTGGCGTCGAAGTCCTTCAGTCTGTATTGTTGAGGGTCTAACTTTACTGTTGAAGTCTTTGGACGTGAGTCCTTCGTGAACTTGAGGTAGGTGAGTGTGACCAGGGAAATGGGCGCAGCGCTGCGGCGGATCCAGCTGGGGAGCGCGCTGAGCGCGTTCGGTGTGGGGTTCACCGTTCCGTATCTGTACGTCTACGTGGCACAGGTGCGGGGTCTGGGCGCCGGTACGGCGGGAGTCGTGCTGGCCGTCTTCGCCATGGCAGCGCTGGCAGTCCTGCCGTTCACCGGGCGGGCCATCGACCGGCGCGGTCCGATGCCGGTACTGATCGTCGCCGCCGTGGTGGCGTCCGTGGGCGCGGCGGCCCTCGGGCTTTCGTCGAACGTGACGGCCGCCGTGCTGTCGGCCGCCGTCCTCGGTGCGGGCACGGCCGTCATGTCGCCGGCGCTCGCCACGATGCTCGTCCAGTGCTCCGGCGCCGCCACCCGTACGCGCGCCTTCGCCATGCAGTTCTTCCTGCAGAACCTGGGGCTCGGCATCGGTGGTCTGGTCGGCGGGCAGATCGTCGACACGAGCCGGCCGGAGACCTTCACGCTGCTGTTCCTGATCGAGGCGGCGATGTTCATCGTGCTCGGCGTCGTCGCGGTGACGGTGCGGATGCCCCGTTCCCCCGCGTTCACGGACGCCAGGCCCACCGACGGGTCCGCCGCGAAGGGCGGGCTGCGGATGCTGCTGTCGCACCGGGCGATGGTGCAGCTGTGTGTGCTGGGCTTCGTGCTGTTCTTCGCCTGCTACGGACAGTTCGAGTCCGGTCTTGCGGCGTACGGCACCGAGGCTGCCGGGATCGAGCCCTCGACGCTGGGCATCGCGCTGGCCGCCAACACCGCGGTCATCGTCGTGGCACAGTTCGTCGTGCTGCGGTTGGTGGAGCGGCGCAAGCGCAGCCGGGTCATTGCCGCGGTCGGTCTGATCTGGGCGTTCGCCTGGATCGTGGCGGGGTACGCGGGGCTCGGGCACGGCAGCCAGACCATGGCGACGGCCGCGATGATCTCCACGTACGCCCTGTTCGGACTCGGTGAGTCGATGCTCTCGCCGACGGTCGCACCGCTGGTCGCCGATCTGGCGCCGGAGTCGATGGTCGGTCAGTACAACTCGGCCTTCGCCCTGGTCAAGCAGCTCGCGCTGGCGGTCGGTCCGGCCGTGGGCGGGCCGATGGGGGCCTCGCTGCACGGGCCGTACATCGTGACGTTCGTCCTGTTCTCGCTGGGCATCACGGTGCTGGCGCTGCGGCTGGGGCGACGGCTCACTCCCGTGCAGGATCAGCCTTCGCTCGCGGCGGTGCCCTCGCGGGTGGTGGCCGTGTCGGTGCCGGACGCCGAGGCGACAGCCACCGCGGCTGCCGGGCGGGCACCCGAGTCGGCGGCCGCCGCCGTTGCGGCCCCTGCCCCGGTTCCCGCGGTGTCGGCTGCGGCTCCTGCCGCGGCTCACTGAGGCAGCGCGAACTCGCACCAGACCGCTTTGCCGCCGCCCGGCGTGCGACGGCTGCCCCAGGACGAGGCGATCGTCGCGACGATGGAGATGCCGCGGCCCGCTTCGTCCGCCGGTTCGGCGCGGCGGCGGCGCGGCAGGTGGTCGTCGCCGTCGGTCACCTCGATGATCAGGCGGCGGTCGGTGCGGCGCAGGCCAAGGCGCATCGGCGGGGTGCCGTGCTGGAGGGAGTTCGCCACCAGTTCGCCGGCGGCGAGGACGCCCAGGTCGCACAGATCCACCGGGAACCGCCACGACGTCAGGACGCCGGTGGCGAAGGCGCGGGCGCGCGGGGCCGCTTCGATGCCGCCGAGGAGATCGAGCGAGGCGTTGTGGAACAGCTCCGCGTCGGCCCCCGTGCGAGCCGGGTGCTGGACCACCAGCACCGCCACGTCGTCGTCGTGTTCGGCGGTGACCCCGAGGGAGCGGATGAGACGGTCGCAGACCACCTGCGGTGATCCCTTGGCGCCGGCGAGGGCACGCTCCAGGGCGGCGACCCCCTCGTCGATGTCCTCGCTGCGGCGTTCCACGAGACCGTCCGTGTAGAGGACGGCGGTGGAGCCGGGCGGCAGCGCGATCGTGCCCGACGTGTGGATCCAGCCTCCGGTGCCGAGCGGCGGGCCGGTCGGGTCCTCGGCGCGGCACACCGAACCGTCCTCGTCGCGTACGAGGATCGGGAGATGGCCCGCGGAGGCGTAGACGAGCCGGCCCTCGTTCGGATCGTGGACCGCGTAGGCGCAGGTGGCGATCTGGCTGGCGTCGATCTCGGCGGCGAGACCGTCGAGCAGCTGCAGCACCTCGTGCGGCGGGAGGTCGAGGCGGGCGTAGGCGCGCACGGCGGTGCGGAGCTGGCCCATCACCGCGGCGGCACGCACCCCGCGGCCCATCACGTCCCCGATGACGAGCGCGGTGCGGCCCGCGCCGAGGGTGATGACGTCGTACCAGTCTCCGCCGACCGCCGCGTCCGTGCCGCCCGGCTGGTACGTGGCGGCGATCCGCAGGTCGTCGGGCTGCTCCAGCTCCTGCGGGAGCAGGGAGCGCTGGAGGGTGACGGCTGTCTCGCGGTGGCGGCGCTCGCTGGTGCGGAGGCGCTCGGCCGCTTCGGCGTGGTCGGTGACGTCGGCTGCGTGGACGAGGACACCGCCCTCGCTCCCCTCGACGCTGCCGCTGCCGCTGCTGTCGTTCTTGTCATGGGCGGCGGGCGTGGCGACCGGAGTGCAGGTCACGGTGTACGAACTGCCGTTGCGGACCTTGCGGGACTTGACCGTGCGGGGCGTGCCGCTGCGCAGGACCTGGTCCATGAGGGGCAGCAGGCTGAGCTCGTCCAGCTCCGGCATCGCCTCGGCGGCCGTGGCGCCGGCGGGGCGGGGACCGAAGGCTGCGGCGTAGGCGTCGTTGACGTACGCGATGCGGTGGTCGGGGCCGTACACCAGGGCGACCGGGGCGGGCAGCCGGCCGAGGAGCTCGCGGGCGGAGAGATCCTCCAGCCCGGGTCCGGAGACCTCCGCGGGAGCCTTGGGGGTGTTTCCGTCCGGTGCGGCGGCCCCTGGCCCGGCCCCGGCGTACTCGCCGCGGGCCGCGGGGACCGAACTGCGGTCGTCCCGGGCGGCGGCGCGGCGCTGCGTTCCTGGTAGGCGGGCGCTCCAACGCGTGAAGTTCACGGAAATTCTGGCCTCGTGTGTCGGTCTGGTCCGCTCGGGCGGGCTGCTTCCTCTGCCGGTTCTGCTTTCGGTTCTTCTGCCGGCTCTCTTCCGCCGGGGTGTCGGGGGCACCGGGGGCCGGACCCCCGGTGAGGCGCAGCCGGGCCTCGTCCTACTGGTCGCTGTTGGTCACGGTCGGCCGGGTCACTCTGTGCAGGTGTGGGCCCACCTATGGTCACACGTCCAGTGTGACGGACCGTACTGACAGTCAGCCGTCCTGCCCGGGCGGACCGTCGCCCCCGGTGCGTCTGCCCCCGGCGGCGAGTTCGAATTCGGCGCGCGGGTGTTCCAGCGAGCCGAGGGAGACGATCTCGCGTTTGAAGAGCCCGGCGAGAGTCCATTCGGCAAGGACACGGGCCTTCCGGTTGAAGGTCGGAACCCTGCTCAGGTGGTACGTACGGTGCATCAGCCAGGCCGGATAGCCCTTGAGCTTGCGTCCGTAGACATGGGCGACGCCCTTGTGGAGGCCGAGCGAGGCGACGGAGCCCGCGTAGCTGTGCCGGTACTCCTCGAGTGGTTCGCCGTTGATCGCCGCGAGGATGTTCCCGGCGAGGACCTTGGCCTGGCGCACCGCGTGCTGGGCGTTGGGCGCGGTCTCCTTTCCCGGTTCACCGGCCGTCAGATCGGGAACGGCCGCGGCGTCTCCGGCGGCCCACGCGTGTTCGGCGCCCTCGACGGCGAGCTGTGCGGTGCAGCGCAGCCTGCCGCGTTCGGTGAGGGGCAGATCGGTGGCGGCGAGGACCGGAGCGGGCTTGACACCCGCGGTCCACACGAGCGTGCGGGTCGGGAAGCGGGAGCCGTCGCTGAGGACGGCGATCCGGTCCTCGCAGGAGTCCAGCCGGGTGCCGAGGCGTACGTCGATATTGCGGCCGCGCAGCTCCCGTACGGCGTACTTGCCCATCACCTCGCCGACCTCCGGCAGGATCCGGTCGGACGCCTCGACGAGGATCCACTTCAGGTCCTCGGCCTTGATGTTGTGGTAGTACCGCGAGGTGTAGCGGGCCATGTCCTCGAGTTCGGCGAGTGCCTCCACGCCCGCGTAGCCGCCGCCGACGAAGACGAAGGTGAGGGCGGCGTCGCGGATGGCCGGGTCACGGGTGGCGGAGGCGATGTCCATCTGCTCGATGACGTGGTTGCGCAGGCCGATGGCCTCCTCGATGGTCTTGAAGCCGATGCCGTGGTCGGCGAGGCCGGGGATCGGGAGGGTGCGCGCGACGGAGCCGGGTGCGATGACGATCTCGTCGTACGGGATCTCCAGGGCGCCGGTGCCGTCCTCACCTGTGGCGAGCGTGGTGACGGTCGCGGTGCGCTTGGCGTGGTCGATGCGCTGCGCCTCGCCGATGACGATCGTGCACCGCGCCAGCACGCGGCGGAGCGGGACGACGACATGGCGCGGCGAGATCGAGCCTGCGGCCGCCTCGGGCAGGAACGGCTGATATGTCATGTAGGGCTCGGGCGTGACGACGACGATCTCGGCCTCGCCGGACTTGAGTCTCTGCTTCAGCTTCCGCTGGAGACGCAGCGCTGTGTACATCCCGACGTAGCCGCCGCCGATGACGAGGACGCGCACACCCGGCGGCGGGCCGGGGGGTGTCCCCCGGGAATCTGAAGCCATCACCTCCCCATGACGCAACGTGCTCAGGTATTTGTCCACAGCCCCGGCACATTGTGTGACCGGAGGTTCTGGACGGACCGCTGGGGTCAACTACTGGGGCAATACGGAAGCTGCGCAGGTCAGACGTTGCGGTGGCGGTGACGGAGAGGGGTGGAATCAGGAATCAACCGGTCCTTGCTCCGATCGGGGGGCGCACCGTGCGGAACTGCCCCCTTCTGAATTGACGCGGGCTCAACTATGTTCGTATGTCGTCGGGGTGTCGGGCTGGGATGATGATCCACTCCCCGACCGACACGGCGGGAAGTCTCCGGGGGGAGACGTCATAACCGGGGGAACAGTTATGCACATTCAGGATTCGCATGGGCAGACCGCTGCTGTCTCGTCCGACGGAAAAGGACGAATCGGCACAGTCGGTACGGTGAGCATGGTGGGAACGGCTGTCGGCGCCGGCTCCACCGCCGGCCGCTCGGCACCGCTGCGTGTGGACGCGCAGCGGAATCTGGAGCATGTACTGCGGGCCGCACGCGAGGTGTTCGGCGAGCTGGGGTACGGGGCTCCGATGGAGGACGTGGCACGCCGAGCCCGGGTCGGGGTCGGCACGGTGTACCGGCGATTCCCGAGCAAGGACGTGCTGGTACGCCGGATAGCCGAGGAGGAGACCTCACGGCTGACCGACCAGGCGCGGACCGCGCTGGGGCAGGAGGACGAGCCGTGGTCGGCGCTCTCGCGCTTCCTGCGGACCTCTGTGGCCTCGGGTGCCGGGCGGCTGCTGCCACCGCAGGTGCTGCGGGTCGGGGTCGATGTCGACGACTCGACGGTGGTCGGGGACACGGGAGTTGCGCAGGATGTGGGCGCGGCCTCGGCTGCGGGCTCCGACGATATCCGAGATGCCCGGAATGTCCGGAGTGAGGCGCGGGTTCCTCATCAGCGGCAGGGGGCGGGGCAGGCGGACCTCCGGGGCGTCGGCCGGCAACCGGCCGACGAGGACGGGCTCTCGGCCGACGGCCCGGGCACGGCCGAGCTGCTGGAGGTCGTGGGCCGGCTCGTCGACCGGGCGCGGGCGGCGGGCGCGCTGCGCCGTGATGTGACGGTGGCGGACGTCCTGCTGGTCATTGCGACGGCGGCGCCCGCGCTGCCGGACGCGGCTCAGCAGGCTGCCGCTTCGGCCCGACTGCTGGACATCCTGCTGGAGGGCCTGCGTTCGCGCCCTGCGTGAGCGGGGCCGCGTGACGGACGGACTCGGGTGCGCGTGAGCCCGGGCTCGCGGGTGGACTCGGGCTTGCGGGCAGACCGGCGGGCCTTCGGCCGGCCGAGCTGTGGTCGTTCGATCCGTGGAACGGGCCCGCTCGGCGGCGTGGGTCGGGTGGTCCGGCCGGGCGGTCGGTCGGGCGGTCGTCGGCGGGCTTGTGTGCGGAGGCGTCGGTTCCGTGACGGTGGCGGGAGGGGCGGCGTGGTCCTCGCGCGGGAGGCACGCCCGGCAACTCGGCTGCGTCGGCCCCTCGTTGATCCTTCCCCCATGCGAGTGCCCGCCAGTGCTCACATTCGGGAAAACGCCCCGGATGAGTGGTTGCCAGGACTGAACGTTCGCTGTGATTGCGCCGCGTGGCACGCTGACCCGGTATTCGGGTCCGAAGGCGCATACGGGGGCTTCCGCGATGAGCGGTGACGGGCAGCAGGAGGAACCGCTCGACGGCGTCCCGGTCGTCGGTGAGGGCGCGGAGGCCGGTGGGCCGGTCTCCCGGCAGGTCCCGAGCCAGGCCGGCCCCGGGCGGTCGGGCGCTGACGCCGAGGGCGGAACCGTGCTGCCCGGACCCTGGCCGTCCGCGCCGGCGGGCCGCGAGGCCGACGTCGGCGCCGGCTCCGCGGTCGGGGCCACCGTGCCGATGCAGCGAGACGGTGGGAGCAGCGCCGGGCCCGCCGGGATCGCGCTCTCCGACGCCCAGTTGATCCAGTACATGCGGTCCGGGGACGATCTCGCGTACGAGGAGTTGTTCCGGCGGCACTCGGCCAGTGTGCGGCGCTACGCCCGGAGCTGCTGCCGCGACGCCCACACCGCCGACGACCTGACGGCCGAGGTCTTCACCCGCACTCTGCAGGCGGTACGGGGCGGCAAGGGGCCCGAGGAGGCCGTGCGGGCGTACCTCATGACAGCCGTACGGCATGTCGCCGCCGTCTGGACAAAGACGGCGAAGCGGGAGCAGCTGGTCGATGACTTCGCGGAGTTCGCCGCGCAGGCGTCCCGCTCCTCCGAGATGTCGGACGCGGACACGCTGGATCTCGGCGCGGACGTCACGGCGATGCACGAGGCCGAGCAGTCGATGGCCATGCAGGCGTTCCGGAGTCTGCCGGAGCGCTGGCAGGCAGTGCTGTGGCACACCACCGTCGAGGAGAAGTCGCCGAGCGAGATCGCTCCGCTGTTCGGGCTGACCGCCAATGCCACGGCGGTGCTGGCCGGCCGGGCCCGTGAGGGGCTCAAGCAGGCGTATGTGCAGGCACATGTGAGCCAGTCGCTCACCTCGGGCGGTGGCTGTGCGCGCTATGCCGACCGGCTCGGCGCTTACGCCCGGGGCGGCCTGCGGACGCGGGCCGAACGCGGGCTGCGCAAGCACCTGGACGAGTGCGCGAGGTGCCGGGTCGCCGCGGGCGAGCTGGCACATGTCAACGCCGGGATTCCGGCGCTGCTCCCGGTCGCGGTCATCGGCTGGTTCGCCGCCGGGTACGCGCTCAAAGCCGCCGGGATCGTGGCGGGGGGCGCGGCCGGTGCGGCGGGTGCGGGTGCCGCCGCGGCGACGGGCGGGAGTTCGTCCGGCGGTGCGACCGGTGGCGCCGTGGCCTCGGAGGGGCTGGGCGCTCCGGTCAAGGCCGGTATCGCGGCGGCGGTGGCCGTCGCGGCCGCGGCCGGTCTGGTGTGGGCGCTGGTCGGTGACGAGCAGCCGAAGCCGGAGGCCAAGCCCATGACGAAGCCGGCGGTGGTGGCGCCCGCGGTGCCGTCACCACCGCCCCCGAAGCCCACGCCGGAGCCCGGACCTCCGAGCGTGCCCGCCCCGCCCGCGGCGCCCGCGCCGACTCCGCCGCCGAAGGCGAAGCCGACACCCACTCCCCCACCAACGCCCACACCGAAGCCGAAGCCACCGGTCCCCGCGCCGCCGAAGCCCACGCCGACACCGACGCCCACGCCTCCGCCGCCCACGCCTCCAACCGTCTACCAGGTCAGCGAGTTGCCCTCCTCCTTGCTCGGCGACCACACGGAGCCGGAGGTGTCGATGGCAGGGAGCAGCTGGATCTGGCGGCGCTCGGGCCTGTCGGTCGGCGGCACGCAGTACGCGCACGGGGTGACCGTCCACGGCCGTTCGTCGGTCACCATCCAGCTGAACCGGGCCTGCACGCGCTACGAGGCGATGGTCGGGGTCGACGATCTGACGGCGGGGCTCGGCTCGGTGCGCTTCTCCGTGTTCAACGGTGTCGGGGTGCAGCTGTGGCAGTCCCCGTCGATCAACGGCAACGATCCGGCCGTACCCATGGGCGTCGGCATCGTGGGGCAGCAGCGGATCCGGCTCGTCGTGGAACCGGTGGCCCCGTTCGTCGGGGTGGTGCTGGCCGACTGGGCGGAGGCGAGGATCAGCTGCCGCTGACACGGGGGCGGAGGTTGCCGCGGAGGGGCGCGGGCTCCGGGGGGTGGGGGTGTCGGCAGCGGTGACGCCCACGGCACCCCGGGCCACGGCCGCGGTCGGCTCAGCCGCAGCCGGCAGCTCCTGGTGAAGTGCCCGCAGCTCGCTCCCCGGGTCCGCGCCCAGAGCGTCCGCCAGTGTCCGGCGCGCCTCCTCGTAGGCCGTCAGCGCGTCCGCAGGGCGGCCCTCCGCGCGGAAGGCCCGGATCAGCCGCGCATGGAAGCGTTCGTCGTACGGGTGGGCGGTGGTGAGCTGTACGGGTGGGCGGTGGTGAGCTCCGTGAGTTCCGGCACGAGGGTGACCTGAGTGCGGGTTCCCCCGCGCCGCAGGTCGGCCTCGACGCGGCGTTCGAGGGTGGTCAGGCGGTGGGCCTCCGGCGTCTGCCGTGGTCGCTTTCGCGCAGGTCGGCCAGGACAGGTCGGCCAGAGCGGGTCCGCGCCAGGGCGAGCGCGGCGAGGAGGGCGCGCAGCCGCGTGCCGCCGACGGGCAGCGTGCAGCCATGCTCGTCTCGCGCCTCGGTGACGCCCGGGATCGGGTACCGCGCCCGGTCATCGTGGACCGCGGCACCGGCCGCGTGCGCCGGGATTCCGGTGGCCGGGAGCGGCGTCGCGCATCGGACGGCGGTCAGCGCTGCAGGGTGCGACGGGCCGGGACCACTCCGCCCGCCACCGCGCGCCGGCGGGGCGCCTCCGTGCCCGTCCAGCAGGTGCCGCGGCGGGAGACGAGGCGGCGGAGCCAGAGCTCCGTGGCGGCCAGATCGGCGAGGCCGTCCAGGGGCAGCGGTTCGCCCTCGGAGGCCGCGCGCAGGGCCTTCCGTACGACCCGGGCTTCGATCAGGCCCGCGTCGGCGAGCAGCGGGGCGTCGAAGAGGGCGATCAGGTCGGGGAGCGCGGTGCGCAGTCCGGTGCGGCTGACCGCGGTCGAGGTCGCCTGGGAGGGTGTGCCCCAGCCCGGTGGCAGTTCGTGGATGCCCGCGCCCGCGAGAACCCGGCGCAGGATGGCGGCGCGGGCGCCCGGCTGGACGCGGAGCGATTCGGGCAGGGCGCGGGCGGCGCGCACCACCTGGTTGTCGAGGAACGGGGCGTGCAGCCGCTGGCTGCGGATCTCGGCGGCCTGTTCCAGGATCCGGTGGTCGGCGGCGTGCCGGGCGAGCGCGGCGCGGGCGCGGGCCTCGCCGGGGCGCTGGACGGAGGTGGGGCGGATCGCCGCCTCCTGGAGGCGAACCGACACTTCCGCGAGCGCCTCCCCGGTCAGCCAGCGGGCGGCGGGCCCCGGCCGCGACCAGGTGAGCGCGGCGAGCGAGGCGTCGGCGGGGGTGCCGAGATCGGGCATGCGTCGGTTGGCGTCCGGGAGCCGGCCGGCAGCCGTTTCGAGACCCGTGCGGTACGACGTACGGGCCAGGCGGCGGGCCGCGCGATAGACGGTCAGCGGTACGAACAGCGAGTGTGCGGACGGTCCTTCGGCTCTGGCCAGGGCGGTGACCGGGCGCAGCAGGTGACGTCGGCGGCGGTCCATCAGGAGGTCGGCGAGGCGGGCCGGGTGCGCGTCGAGGACCTGCCGGGCGCCGTCGCCGACGAAGTGGTCGGCGCTGCCCGCGGCGAGGCGCCTGCGGTGGCGTTCGGCGACGACGAGGGACGGGGCCGGTTCGTCGGTGAGCGGGCCGCTGCCCAGGTCGGCGTAGGGCAGTGCCTCCGCGCCCGCGGCGACGACGACGTGGTGCAGCCGCGGGTCGGCGGCGATGACCGCGGCGCGTTCGAGTTCGTCCTCGTGGTCGCGGGTGGTGAGGTCGTTGAAGGTGACGGCGAGCAGCCGCTCGCCCGCGCCCGTGCCGTGGCCGAGGAGGGTGCCGGGCAGCCCGGGCAGGCCCGCGGCGAGCAGGGCGAGGGTGGCGGAGGCGCTGCCTCCGGAGAGGTCGGCGCCGATACCGGGGACGGGCGCGCCACGGGCGGCGCGGCGGTCGGCGGGGCCCATGCCGGGGACCGGTCCGGGGTCGGGCGGCAGGGTCTCGGGAGCGTGGCGGGGGGCCATGAGTCTGGCGCGTACCGCTTCGAGCAGCGCGTCGCGCACTCCGTCCACGGCGCTCACGGGGTCGAGCTGGGGCGCGGCGACGGCGAGGGAGGCAACCGGCTCGTACCCGGTGATCTCGCGGGAGCCCTCACGGAGGATGAGCGCGTGCCCCGGTGGGATGCGCTTCACACCCACGTACGGCGTACCGTCGCGCAGCGCCTCCGGCGTCTCGGGGCAGGCGAGCAGCGCGGCCAGGTGGCCGATGTCCAGCTGTGCCTCGATGAGGTCGGCGAGCGGGAGTGCGGCGGTCGCGTACGCCGTACCGCTCGCCCAGGGCGTGTAGAAGATCGGGCGGGCTCCGGCGATGTCCCCGACGACGGTGATCCGCCGGCCGATCCGGACGACGGCCGTGTAGCTGCCCGGCCAGGCGGTGAGATGGCGCAGGGCACCGCCGCGGGCGGCGAGGAGGCCGAGCCGGAGCTGCTCGTCGGTGGCGCCGCAGCAGCCGAGGACGGCGAGGCGGGCGGTGGGTGCGCCCTCGGCGGTCTCGACGCCGGCGATCCGGATCTCGTCGGGGCGCCAGTCGCCGACCGCCCAGAGCGGATCGGGGTCGCCCCACAGGAGTTGGGAGCCCACGGGGTGCACCGTGCGCCCCTCGTCCTCCGCACCGACCGTGCCGAAGGTCGCGGCGATACTGCTCCACCCCACCAACCAACGCATCGCCGCCTCCACAGGCTGTGGACAAAACGGCGCACCCGACTCGTGCCGGGAGAACTGCGTGAACATGCAGCGCCGTTGCGGAACATGCTGCCACGACAACGGCGCGCAGGAGTGGCTACGAAGCGCGCACGTCGCAAGCGCATGCGCCCCTGGCAAAAGCCGGAGGACGGGTGGGGGCGAACCGATCCCCGCGCGGCGCGGGGCGCCGCAACGGACTTACAGATTCCGCTTGTTGCGTTCCCCGTTGCCCCCGATTCGCACCGGCCGAATTCCGGCTACCCGAACTGCCCGTCGACCGCGGGTCGGCAACCCGCCGGGTGTCCGCGAATCGCCCGGCCCCACCACGGCGAACCGATGCCATTCGGCCATTCTCGGAGGGCACAGCATGCACCGGAACCGATTCCTGGCACCTATGATGTCCGGTTCCATCCTGCTTTGACACGAGGCTGCCCAGCCGACTCCGCGACGGCCCCCGGCGCTCCCGTGCCGGCTCCCCGTGCGGCTCGCGCCGGCTCCGGTCCGCTCCGGCGGCCCGCCGAACGCACAGTCCGGGAGACGTGCTTCGCCTCCCGGACCGGTCCGCCGCCTGCGGGGAATGAGGCGGCAGTGTCCCCCAGCCCACTGAGTCCAGTGCAGTGGGCCGACCCACGCAGCACTCATGGAAGCGCTGCCCTGTCGGCCGGGCCAGAGCGCACGGCCGGGCGCACGGCCACACGACAGGAGCACGTGGGGGGCTCGCCCGGCGGGGTCCGGGGCGGTGTCCCCGGCCGGTCCGTCAGGACGACCGAGTCGTCACAGCGGGACCGCCCCGTACGCCGACCGTCCGCCCACCGTCCACCCGGACAACAATCCCGCCATACGGACGTCTGCCCCTTAACGGTAGGGATGCGGCGACCTACGCTGGGTTAACTGAGGTTCTCGGCAGGAGGCATATTCCTCGGGACTCGGCCACATGCGTGTGCGGTCGGAGTGCCGGGGCCCGTCCCTGGGGAGAACACGGTACGAATGCCGCGCGCCTCCTCGGTGACGCGGCTGCCGTCTGTGTGTCGAGGGGTGGCGCATGTCCAGGGAGCAACGCGGGCCGAACGAGAAGCTCGGAACCGTTCTCGCCCTCGCGGGAATCAGCAACGCCGGGCTCGCCCGGCGGGTCAACGACCTCGGGGCGCAGCGCGGTCTGACACTTCGCTACGACAAGACCTCGGTGGCGAGATGGGTCTCGAAGGGCATGGTGCCGCAGGGCGCCGCACCCCGTCTCATCGCCGCGGCGATCGGCGCCAAGCTCGGCCGGCCGGTCCCGCTGCACGAGATCGGGCTCGCGGACGCCGATCCGGCGCCGGAGGTCGGTCTGGCGTTCCCGCGCGACGTGGGCGAGGCGGTGCGTTCGGCGACCGAGCTGTACCGGCTGGATCTGGCCGGGCGCCGGGCGGGCAGCGGCGGAATCTGGCAGTCGCTGGCGGGTTCGTTCTCGGTGAGCGCGTACGCGACCCCCGCGTCCCGCTGGCTGATAACCCCCGCCGACCCGTCGGTGGCCCGCGACTCGTCGGTGGCCGAGGCGGCGATCCTCGGCACGCCGGGCACGCCCGGTGCGCAGGCACCGCCGGGTGCGCCAGGCGGCGCGCCCGGCATTCCCGCGCAGCCGGGACCGGACTCCATGAACGACATCGCGCCGCTGCGCGTCGGCCACAGCGATGTGACCAAACTCCGCGAGGCGGCCCAGGACGCGCGCCGCTGGGACTCCAAGTACGGTGGCGGCGACTGGCGCTCCTCCATGGTCCCGGAGTGTTTACGGGTGGACGCGGCGCCGCTTCTCCTCGGTTCGTACAGCGACGAGGTGGGCCGGGCGCTCTTCGGCGCCGCCTCCGAGCTGACCAGACTCGCCGGGTGGATGGCGTTCGACACCGGGCAGCAGGAGGCCGCGCAGCGGTACTACATCCAGGCGCTGCGGCTCGCGCGGGCCGCCGCCGACGTGCCGCTCGGCGGCTATGTCCTCGCGTCGATGTCGCTGCAGGCGACCTACCGCGGATTCGCCGACGAGGGGGTCGACCTCGCGCAGGCGGCCGTCGAACGCAACCGCGGGCTCGCCACCGCCCGGACCATGAGCTTCTTCCGGCTGGTGGAGGCGCGGGCCCATGCGAAGGCGGGCGACGCCCCGGCCGCGGGGGCCGCGCTGAAGGCCGCCGAGAGCTGGCTGGAGCGTTCCCGGGACGGCGACGCGGACCCGTCGTGGCTGGGCTTCTACTCGTACGACAGGTTCGCCGCCGACGCCGCGGAGTGCTACCGCGATCTGAAGGCCCCCCGGCAGGTGCGACGCTTCACCGAACAGGCGCTGTCCCGGCCGACCGAGGAGTTCGTGCGCTCGCACGGGCTGCGGCTGGTGGTCTCGGCCGTCGCCGAGCTGGAGTCCGGCAACCTGGACGCGGCCTGTGCGGCGGGTACCCGGGCGGTCGAGGTGGCCGGCCGCATCTCGTCGGCGCGGACCACGGAGTACGTACGGGACCTGCTGCACCGCCTCGAACCGTACGCGGACGAGCCACGCGTCGCCGAGCTGCGCGAGCGGGCACGACCGCTGCTGGTGGCGCCGGCGTAGCGGCCTCCCCGGGGACGGCCGAACCCCCTCGGACGCCCGCGCGGAGTCCTCCGGGCGACGCGCAGGCGGCCGGAGGCGGAATTCCGGGCGCCACGCTGGCCTCCGCTGGTTTGAGCGTGTTGTCAGTGGGTCAGTGCACTATCGGGGTGGGAGGTGGCGTGATGATGACTCACGCGGCGTACGACTGCGATGTGCTGGTGATCGGCGGCGGGATCGTCGGCCTGTCGACGGCGTATGCCCTCACGCGGACCGCTCCGGGCACGCGAGTGACGGTACTGGAGAAGGAGTGGGGCCCGGCGCGCCACCAGACGGGGCGCAACAGCGGGGTGATCCACAGCGGCATCTACTACCGCCCCGGTTCGCTGAAGGCCCGCTATGCGGTGCGCGGCGCCGCCGAGATGGTCGGCTTCTGCGCGGAGCACGGCATTCCGCACGCGGTGACCGGCAAGCTGATCGTCGCGACCGAACGGTCCGAGCTGCCCCGGCTGCACTCCCTGGTGCAGCGCGGCCGGGAGCACGGGCTGCCGGTGCGGGAGCTGGGGCCCGCGGGGATCGCGGAGTACGAGCCGCAGGTGCGCGGGCTCGCGGCGATCCGGGTCGGGACGACCGGGGTGTGCGACTTCAAGGCGGTTGCCGAGCGGTTCGCGGCCGAGGTGCGCGGCGCGGGCGGGCTGATCAGGTTCGGGGCGGAGGTCACGGCGATCGACCGCCGCCCGTGGGGTGTGGCGGTGCGGACGGCGGACGGCCGCGTCGTGCGTGCCCGGGTCCTGGTCAACTGCGCGGGGCTGCACTGCGACCGGGTGGCGCGGCTCGCGGGCGACGACCCGGGCATGCGCATCGTGCCCTTCCGCGGGGAGTACTACGAGCTGGCCAGGCCGGAGCTGGTGCGCGGGCTGATCTATCCGGTGCCGGATCCGGCGTTCCCGTTCCTCGGGGTGCACCTGACCCGGAGCCATGACGGCGGCGTCCACGTCGGACCGAACGCGGTGCCGGCGCTGGCCCGCGAGGGGTACGGCTGGCCGGTCGTACGCCCGCGTGAGCTCGCGGACACGCTGACCTGGCCGGGCTCCTGGCAGATCGCGCGCAGACACTGGCGGTACGGGGCGGGCGAGGTGCACCGTTCGCTGTCGAGGAGCGCGTTCACCGCGGCCGTCCGGCGACTGCTGCCCGAGGTCACAGAGGAGGACCTTCGCCCCACCCCGTCCGGCGTCAGGGCCCAGGCGGTGCTGCGCGACGGCACGCTGGTGGACGACTTCCTGATCCGCGAGGCCCCGCACACCGTGCATGTGCTGAACGCCCCGTCGCCCGCCGCGACGGCCTCGCTGCCCATCGGGCGGGAGGTGGCACGCAGGGCGCTGCTCCGGGCACAGGGAACGGGGTGGAAGCCGCCCGCCGTAGAATCGGGGCATTGTGTCTGAGTCCTTGAACCCCGCCCCCGAGACCGACGAGGCCCACGATCTGCGCGCCGCAGCCTTCGAGCGGCAGCGCCGGCTGCGTCAGGAACCGCGCTTCCCCGGTGGACCCGCCGCCGACCCGGCCGGTTCGCACCACGAGCGCCGGATCCGCAGCTTCCAGCCGCGCCGCAGCCGTGTCACGCCCGGCCAGGAGGACGCGCTGCAGCGGCTCTGGCCGAAGTGGGGCCTGGACATCGACGGGCAGTCGGTCCTCGACCTGCCCGAGCTGCTCGACGGGCTTCCGGTCGTGCTGGAGATCGGCTTCGGGATGGGCGAGGCCACCGCGCAGATGGCGGCCGACGACCCGGGCACCGGCATTCTCGCCGTCGATGTGCACACCCCTGGCCAGGGCAACCTGCTCGGTCTCGCGGACCGGAACGGGCTGTCCAACATCCGGGTGGCCAACGGTGACGCGATCATCCTGCTGCGCGAGATGCTGCCGCCGGACGCACTGGACGGACTGCGGGTGTACTTCCCCGACCCGTGGCCCAAGAAGCGCCACCACAAGCGGCGGCTGATCCAGCCGGAATTCCTCGATCTGGCGGCGCAGCGGCTGAAGCCGGGCGCCGTGCTCCACTGTGCGACCGACTGGGAGCCGTACGCCGAGCAGATGCTGGAGGTGCTGACCGCACACCCCCTGTTCGAGAACACCGCGGCGGACGGTGGCTACGCACCGCGGCCCGCGTTCCGTCCGCTGACCCGGTTCGAGGGGCAGGGGCTGGACAAGGGCCATGTCGTGCACGACCTGCTCTTCGCCCGTAGCTGACCTTTCCGCCGCTGCCGCGTTCTCAGCCCTTGAGCTGCGCGTTTCCTGACGGGGCGGTACACGCTCGCCGCCCCATGGTCAGTTGTCAGTCCCCCTCGTTAGGGTCATGGGGTGTCCGACGGGTCTGTCCAGCAGCAACAGTCGCAGCCGGCCGTCCCGCTCCTCGAGGAGCAGCGGGTCGGCGAGATCCTGGCAGCCGTGCCGGAGCGGGGCCAGTGGCGCTACCGGCCGCGCCGCGTCGGCATGGTCTGGCGGAGCAAGACGTTCCGTATCGCCGCGGTCTTCACGGTGCTCGCGCTGTGCGGGCTGGTGATCCTGGCCCTGGTCCGCGCCCAGACCGGCACCGAGGGGTTCCTGGTCGGGCTGGGTCTGGCCGTGCTGCCCGTCCCGCTGCTGATGACGGCGTTCCGCTGGCTGGACCGGGTCGAACCCGGCCCCTGGCGGAACCTGGTGTTCGCCTTCGCCTGGGGTGCGTGCGCCGCCGCCCTGGTCGCGATCATCGCCAACTCGTTCGCGACCCGCTGGATCGCGACGGCCACCGCGGACCCGGCGAGCGCGGACACCCTCGGGGCGACGGTCATAGCGCCGGTCGTCGAGGAGAGCGCGAAGGCGGCGGCCGTCCTGCTGATCTTCCTCTTCCGACGACGGGACTTCGGCGGCATCGTCGACGGCGTCGTCGTCGCCGGCTTCACCGCGACGGGCTTCGCCTTCACCGAGAACATCCTCTATCTGGGCAACGCGTTCGGCGAGGACCAGCAGATCGGCAACTCGGGCCTCGCATCGGTGACCGCCGCGACCTTCTTCGTGCGGGGGGTGATGACGCCGTTCGCGCATCCTCTCTTCACCGTGCTGACCGGCCTGGGCTTCGGCTTCGCGGCGCTCAGCGCATGCCGGCACCGCATCCGCCGCATCGCGCTGCCGCTGCTCGGACTGGTCCTCGCCATGGGCATGCACGCCCTGTGGAACGGCTCGGGAACGTTCGGCCCGTACGGCTTCTATGTCGTGTACGGGGTGTTCATGGTGCCGGTCTTCGGACTGATCACCTGGCTGGCGATCTGGTCGCGCCAGCGCGAGCTGCGCACCCTGGCGACCGAGCTGTCCGCGTACGCGGCCGCCGGCTGGCTGACCCCCGCCGAACCTCTCGCCCTCTCCTCGATGCGGGCCCGCGGCCTGGCCCGGGACCTGGCGCGCCGGCAGCACGCACACGCGGTGTACGGAGCCCCGGGTTACGGGTACGCCCCTGCCTACGGGTACGCCCATGGCGGCAACAGTCGCGTCGTGGCGCAGGTCCGAAGCCACGCCAGGGCGCAGGCCGAGGCACGCGGCAAGGCGGCGGCGCGGGCGGTCGCCGAGTACGAGTCGTTCGCCACGTCCCTGGCGTTCCTCCGCCGCCGGGCAGGCCGCGGGGCGGCGGACCCGGACTTCACCGCACGTGAACTGGAACTGCTGCACCATCTCTGGCAGCGCCGGGCGGTGGCCGCCCCCGCCCTGGCGTACGCGGCGCAGGCGACGGGCCGCCTGCGCCCGCGGTACATCACCCCGGGGGTTCCGCAGCAGTACCAGCCGTACGGCGGCCACAACCCATACCTGCCACCCGCCGGGCAGCCGTATCACCAGCCGCACCACGGAAGCCGGCCGCACCAGCGCCCCTGGTGAAGAGTCAGGCGGACGCCTCGGGGAGTTCCGCCAGCTCCTGCTCGGTCAGCTGAAGGCCGGCGGCGGCCACCAGTGCGGGCAGCTGCTCGACCGTGCGGGCCGAGGCGATCGGGGCGGCTACGGTCGGACGCGCCGCGAGCCAGGCCAGGGCGAC
The DNA here is from genome assembly GCF_040655115.1 of Streptomyces atratus. Lineage (GTDB taxonomy): Bacteria > Actinomycetota > Actinomycetes > Streptomycetales > Streptomycetaceae > Streptomyces > Streptomyces atratus_D. Next base: position 18,787 of record NZ_JBFAJH010000051.1, read on the forward strand.
CGGTCGCGATCTCCACGCCCCGCTCCTGGGCCACCATGGTGCACGCGAACGCCGTGGACAAACGGACCGGCAGCCCTGACGTCGGGGGGTGAGCGTCAGGACTGCCGGGGTTCGGTGGTGGCCCGGTGGGACCGGCCCGCGTTCATCGGGTCAGACCGTGAGGCCCTTGTCGCGCAGCCAGGTCAGCGGGTCGATGTCCGTGCCGCTCGAGGTGTGGACCTCCAGGTGGAGGTGGGGACCCGTCACATTTCCAGTGGCGCCGACGCGGCCGATGGTCTCACCGGTGGTGACCTTCTGGCCGACGCTGACGTCGATCGACGACTGGTGACAGAACCACAGCTCCGTGCCGTCCTCGAGTTCCAGGACCGTGCGGTAGCCGTAGGAGCCGGACCAGCCCGCCGACTTGATGGTGCCGGTGTGGATGGCCTTGATCGGGGTGCCGGTCGGCGCCGCGAAGTCGAGACCGGTGTGGTAGCCGGAGGACCACATCGAACCGGCTTCGCCGAAGGTCGAGGTGATCGTGTACGAAGAAGTGGGGATGGCGTAGCTGGCGGCCAGTTTGGCGAGCCGTTCGGCCTCGGCCTTGGCCTTCGCCGCTTCCTCCGCCTTCTTCTTCTCGGCCTCGGCCTTGGCCGCCGCGATGTCCTGCTTCTGCTTCGCCTCAGCTGCCGCCTTCTCCGCGGCGGCCTTCTCCTCGGCCGCCTTGGCCTCCGCGTCGGCGGCGTTCTGCTGCTGCTCGGCCTGCTGGAGGATGCGGGCGCGGAGCGCCTCGCCGGCGTCGGTGGCGCCCTGCTCGGCCTCGGCGGTGGTGATGCCCGCGCTGGTCAGCGGTGCGGCGGCGATCTTGGCCTGGGCCAGGTCGGTGGCGGACTCCTCGGAGAACAGCGTGCCCATGCCGGGAAAGGACTTGGCGTCGGGGAGCTTGTCCGCGATGGAATCGGGAAGGGAGATGGAGACCGGCGGCTTGCTCTGCGCGGTGGCCATGCCACCCGCGCCGACGGCCGCGATGACGCCGACGCCGAGAACCGTGGAGCTACGGGCGAGCCCGTTGCGCTGCTTGGCGACGCGGTGCCTGCCGCGTACGGGGCGGACGGACTCCTCGGTGGGGTTCCATTCCTCCCGGGCCCGGTCGGTCTCTCCGGAGCCTTCGGTCCCGAACTCGGTGGTGAACCCGGAGCCGAACTCGCTGTCCGTCCCGGATCCGTACTCAGCGGGGAAGTCGGAGCCGAACCGGGAAGGGGCTTCGGGGGCAGGCTTGTTGGACGCCACGGGGGCGCACTCCTTTCCTTCCTTCTCGCCTACCGGGTTAGCTGACGGGTTCGGAGCAGGAAGGTCTCCTACGGATCCCTCTGCCTCTCACGAGACACAGGTATCCGATTCACCCCATGTAGGTGGTTCCCCGGTTCCCTTGCGGAATTCGGCGCTCGCGCACGGTGCCGCCACTGACGACGGCTGGGACGACCGCGCTGCGTTATCGAACGTTAATAGACACACGGGCCTGATTCCAAGCCGCTCCCGCTGATCATTCACGGTCTTGGCCTGGACTTTACGGGACACAACCGGGTGCAATCGGGCGAGTTGACCTGGACTCAGCCGCTACCGTCTTTCTGACGTTGCGTCAAACGTTATGCAGAGCGGCACTCTTCGATTACGCACGGTGGCATCGTCCTCGTGTGGTCACGCAGCCGCGCCTCACTCCTGCCCGCGGCCCACGATCTTCACGGTCCTGCGCCGCTCCGACTGGCCTTCCGCGGGCCGTACGACTGCGACCAGTGCCATGTCGTCGGTGGACTTGCCGCCCGTATGCAGCCGTACGTCATCGGTCAGCGCGGACAGCAGCTCTTCGGGCCCGGGGAAGATCCGCCCACGCAGTCGGGCCGCCGGGTCGTAGAACACCCCGTGCTTGTCGCGCGCCTCGGAGAGACCGTCGGTGTAGACGAGCAGCGTGGCCCCGGCGGCCAGACCCCAGGCGTCGGCCACGTCCGGCCACACCCCGAGCCCCATGCCGAGCGGCAGCGCGGGCACACTCGGCACCAGCACCTCCACCCCCCCGTCGGGGTGGAGCAGCAGCGGCTCGGGATGGCCGCGGTTGACGATCCGCACCTCGGCCGCACCGGGCGGGACCTCGGCGAGTACGGCGGTGACGAAACCCTCGACCGGATCGATCCCGCCGCGCCGCTCCCCCTCCCGCGCCAGCGCCCGCTCCAGCCGCTGCGCCACGCCCTCCAGCGAAGCCTCCTGCTCGGCGACCTCCCGGAACGCGCCGATGATCACCGCCACCGCCTCGACCGCGTCGAGCCCCTTGCCCCGCACGTCCCCGACCACCAGCCGCACGCCGTGCGGGGTGTCCACCACGGCGAACAGGTCGCCGCCGACGAACTCGTCCGCCTGCGCCGCCTCGTACCGCGCGGCGACCTGCAGCCCGCCGATCGAGTCGTTCGGCTTCGGCAGCACGGCCCGCATGGCGGTCTCCGCGATGACCCGCGCCGAAGCCAGCTGCTCATTGCCACGCCGTACGACTCCGTTGATGAAAAGGGCGAGGGCCGAGGAGGTGAGCACGGTGAGGACCTCGAGGGACGGCACGACCTGCAGCACCGTGCCGCTCTCGCTCCGCAGGACGAGGATCGAGAGCAGCGAGGCGGCGCCGATACGGACGGTGCCCGCCAGGGTGAAGAACGGTGCGGCGGCCAGCGGGGCCGCCACGAACAGCGGCACGGCGGTGAACGGCGGCGGGGTGAGGATGTCGAACACGAGCCCGACGGCGATCAGCAGCGCCGGCAGCGCGCTGACGAACCGCCGGGAAGGTCTGCCGCCCCCGCCCCGCGCCCCGCGCAGCTTCTCCGCCATCCCCACCTGTGGTCTCCTGCCCGGTACGCGCAGCGGTTCCTGCGGTCTCCTGCTCGGTAGGCGCCTGACTGCGGACGGTGCCGCGCCCCACTCCCCCAGGCTTGCCGGAGCGACGTCGCGCGGCGACTCCGCATCGGCCGAAGGCCTGCTCGGTACGCGCCTGACTGCGGACGGTGCCGCGCCCCGCTCCCCCAGGCTTGCCGGAGCGGCGTCGCGCGGCGACTCCGCATCGGCCGAAGGGGGGACGGAAACACGAAAACACGAATCAGGCCCGACACGCTCTATGCATGCCGGGCCTGATTCTTCAGTAGCGGGGACAGGATTTGAACCTGCGACCTCTGGGTTATGAGCCCAGCGAGCTACCGAGCTGCTCCACCCCGCGTCGGTAGACACAACTCTACGCCATCCGGGACGGGCAGTTGACCATTTACTGATCCGCCGGCGTCCCTCCGCGCCCACCACCACCCCCAGGACACCGGATTCGAGAAGTGGTTGCCGGCGAAGTGCCTTCTGCCGCAAGGTATCCGCTGCACCCTCCGGACCGGTGGGCCGCCCGGGTGAGAAGGCCGCTGGGCACGCACCATCGCCTTGCCCGGCGGTGCCCTCCCGGTCTCTCATCGCAGTCTGTCTGGAGGGCCTCCGACGATGACCGCACCGCTCGCCCCTGCCCGTACCGACCACACCCCGCAGTCGCCCGTGCGCGGCGCTGCCATCAGCGGCCTCATCGGCGGCGTGACCGGGGCGGTGATGAGTGCGGGGCCAACTACCTGATCATCGGCCTCCCGGACAGCGCGTCGGCCAACGCGGTCAACCATGCGGTATCGGGGCTGATCAGCGGGTTCGCCGCGGGGTTCATGGGACTTCTGATGTATCAGCGAAAGGTCGCCACGGCCCGGCGGACAGCGACGGATGAAGGTGCTGCGAGCGCCATCCCCGCGGCAGAAGCCCCCGCAGCGCATTCGCCCGCGGCGGGATCCCCCGCTCCGGAGGGCTCCGGAGGGCTCCGGAGCGGAGAAGTAGTCCGGCTCAGTTCGATTCGGTGATGCGCGGGGACCGCTTCGCGTCGACCGCCGACTTCACCGGGTTCGCGCCGCGCTGGAGCGCGTGGAGGATGGCCAGCCCCTGGCTGACCACGCCCGCCGCCATCTCGTTGACACCGTTGGTGCCGTTGAGCACGGTGAGGTCGGCCCCCGACATCCCGCGGGCGGCCGCGTCGGCCAGGGCCGGCAGGTTCTCCACGATGCGGTTGGCCGCGATCAGCTCCTGATTTCCGTCCCGGAGCGAGCCGGCACGCGCGGTGTTGGCGTCGGCCTGCGCCTGGGCGAGGGTCCGTTCGGCGTACGCGCTGCCGTCGGCCTGGAACTTCGCCTGATCGCGGGCGGCCTCGGCGAGCGTGCGCTGCCGGTACGCCTCGGCGTCCGCCGGACGCCTGACCTCCGCCTCCAGTCGTTGCGCCGCCAGTGCCGCCTGCCGCTCGGCCAGTGCGGTCTGCTCCTCGACGACCTCATGCGAGGCCCTGGCCTGGGCGAGCGGTCCGGCCTGGGCGGCGCGGGCGTTGTACTGCTCCGTCTCGGCGAGGAAGCCGGCCCGCTTGATCGCGGTGTCGCGTTCGTACTCGGCCTTGAGCGCCGCGGCCTGCTGCTCCCGCTCGGACGCCTCCTGGTCCGCTCGGGCCTGGGCGATCCGGGCCTGGCTGGCGACGGCGGCGGCGTGCGGGGCGGCGAGGTTGTTGATGTAGCCGGTGGAGTCCTCGATCTCCTGGATCTGGAGAGCGTCCACGACGATGCCGAGCTTCTCCATCTCGCTGTGGCTGCCCGCGATGACCTCCTGGGAGACCCGGTTCCGCTCCCGGATGATCTGCTCGACGGTCAGCCCGCCCACGATCGAACGCAGGTGTCCGGCGAAGATCCGGCCGGCGAGTTCCTCCATCTGTTCCTGTTCGGACAGGAAGCGGCGGGCGGCGTTGGCGATGGAGACGGCGTCGTCACCGACCTTGAAGACGGCGACGGCGCGGACGTTCAGGCGGATGCCCTGCTGGGTGACGCAGTCCTCGGTGATCTCCGCCTCGCGCAGCGCCAGGGAGAGCATCCGCGCCTTCTGCTTCACCGGTATGACGAAGCTGCCGTGACCGGTGACGATCCGGAACTGGGTGTCCTGGGTCTGCCGTTTCGATTTCGATCCGGAGATGAGCATCGCCTCGTTGGGGGCGGGAACGTGCCAGAACAACATGAGCGGACTCCTGCCGTACGTCTTTCTCGACATGATGTCCCGGTGCGGCGTCGTGCATCGCCGTTCCCCGACGCCGCTCCCCGGCATCGGTTGCCGGTTCAGGACGGCAGGCGTTCGACGATCACGCCCCGCGCCGAGACCGAGTCGACGACAATGACGCGTGCGTCCCTGTCGATCGACGTCGCCGACCATGCGGTGTAGGCCTCCGACCCACCCCGTACGGCCACCAGTACTTCGCCGGGGCCGTTCGGCGGGATCGGCACGGTGACGCGGCCGATCGCCCCGATCGGGCTCCAGGCGGACCCATCTGCGGCGCTCATACGCCACACGCCTCCCTCGGTCATTCCACGGTACTCCGCGCCGCCTCTGCGGGAACGGCCCTGGGGAACGGTCCGGACGACAGCGAGCAGGGGCTGAAATCTGATGATATGACTGATTTACGAAAGTCGTTCAGGGCTGTGTCACCGAGGCGAAGCGACGATCCGAACGACGCGACGACCAGGGAGCGGAACGTGGACAACTACCCCCTGCTCAACCTCTTCTGGACCATGCTCTGGTTCTTCCTGTGGATCATGTGGCTCTTTCTCCTCTTCAAGGTCATCGCGGACATCTTCCGCAGCGACGACCTCGGCGGCTGGGCCAAGGCGGGCTGGCTGATCCTGGCCCTGCTACTGCCGTACCTCGGCGTCCTGATCTACGTGATCGCACGCGGTAAATCCATGGGGAAGCGCGACATCGAGCAAGCCAAGGAACGGGAAGCCGCCTTCAAGGCGTACGTGCGGGAAGCCGCCACCACCGGTGACACGCACGGCCATGCGAAACACGCCGGCAGCAACGTCGACGACCTGGCGAAACTCGCCGAGCTGAAGGACCGGGGCGCGATCACGGACGAGGAGTACCAGCGGGCGAAGACGAAACTTCTCGTCTGAGCTCATCCCACCCCGCAGTGGACGGCGATCCGCTGGACCAGGTTGTTGCCGAAGCCGCCGCGGTTCCACGGCTGGGTGAGGGGCTGAACCCGGCCCCCGGCATCGGTGGCACGGGCGCTGAGGACATGGCTGCCGGGCGCCGCCTTCCACCACGCCTGCCACTTCTGCCAGGCCCAGGTGTGCCTGCCGTCCCCGTCCGGCGGGGCGAGCTCGGCGTCGTACCAGGAACGACCCTCGTCCGTGCTCACCTCGACCCGGGTGACCGGCGGCTCCCCCGACCAGGCGCGACCCCGGAGCAGCACCCGGCCGGGGCGTACGAAACGGGTCCTGGACATGAAGTCCGGAAACCCGGGCGGGATCATGAGCGCCCGCGGGGCGATCCGGGTGACGGGCTCGCCCGGCTCGTCGGGCTCCTGCCGGTAGCGGTAGGCGGTCGTCTGCTGGAAGCCGGTGAACGGGGTCTCGGTGAGCCGGATCTCCCGAAGCCATTTCACCTGCGCCATGCCGTACCAGCCGGGTACCACCAGCCGCAGCGGACAGCCGTGCTGCGGCGGCAGCGGACCGCCGTTCATCGCGTACGCCACCAGCACGTCCGGTGTGTCGCCGGTGGCCACGTCCACCGGCAGGCTCCGCCTGTAGTCCTGCTCGACGCCCCGCTCGACACCGTGGTCGGCCCCGCAGAACACCGCCTCGACGGCGTCGGGCTCCACCCCGGCCTCGGCGAGCAGCAGCCGCAGCGGCACCCCGGTCCACTCCGCCGTACCGACCGCCTCGACCAGCCACGGCTGGCTCACCGGCCGCGGTACGAGCCGGGCCCGGCCGTTGCCCGCGCACTCCATCGTGACGCGCAGCGTGACGGCCGGGAACGACCGCAGCGCCGCCAGGTCCAGGGCCAGCGGCGTCCGTACCCTGCCGTGCACGGTGAGCTGCGCGGAGCCGTCCGGGATCTCGGGGATGTCGTAGTGGACCAGCACGTAGTGCAGTCCGGGCGGGGTGATGTCGTAGCGCAGCGCCTCCAGCGGCAGACCGTGGTTGCGGGCGGCGAGCGCGAGTTCCTCCGGGCTGATGCCCTCGCCGGGCGCGGCGAGGCGCCCCGGCAGGCTCACCTCACCCAGGGGTCCGTCCATGGATTCATGGTGCGCCTGTCCGGGCAACCCGCCCACCGCTCCTGACCTCCCGGACACCGCATCCCGCTCTTTGCGCCGCGCCTGCCGATTGCACGGCCCTCCGACCGGCGGGAGCGTGGAGACAACAGCGGTCCGCACCCGCGGCAAGGAGACGGCCATGGACGCCACCACGCTCGAGGCGATGAGGGCCGCGTTGCGCGGTCCGGTCATCGGCCCACAGGACCCGGAGTACCGCGAGGCCCGCACGATCTACAACGCCATGATCGACCGGCGCCCGGCGGCCGTGGTGCGGTGCGCGGACGCGGCGGACGTCATGGCCGCGGTGGACTTCGTCCGTGGCGAAGGTCTCGAACTCGCCGTGCGGGGCGGCGGACACAGTGGCCCCGGACTGTGCCTGGTGGACGACGGCGTCACTCTCGACCTGTCTCCGATGCGCTGGGCGCACATCGATCCCACCGCCCGGACCGGCCGGGTCGGCGGCGGCACCCTGCTCGCCGACCTCGACCACGCCGCCCACGCGTTCGGCCTGGCCACGCCCTCCGGAATCCTGTCGACGACCGGGGTCGTCGGCCTCGCCCTCGGCGGCGGTCACGGCTATCTCACCCGCAGGTACGGCCTGACCGTGGACAACCTCCTCGCGGCGGACGTCGTCCTGGCCGACGGCAGCCACGTCACGGCGAACGAGAACGAGAACGCCGACCTTTTCTGGGCGCTGCGCGGAGGAGGCGGGAACTTCGGCATCGTCACCTCGTTCGACCTCCGGCTGCACCCGGTGGACACCGTGGGGGTCGCGATCACCGTGTGGCCGGTCGACCGGATCCGCGAAGTCCTCGAGTGGTACCGGGACTTCCTGCCGCAGGCACCCGAGGACCTGAACGGCTTCTTCGCGGCGCTCACCGTGCCGCCCGGTCCGCCGTTCCCGGAGGAGATCCACGGCCAGAAGATGTGCGGCGTCGTCTGGTGCTGGACCGGCGACCCCGAGCTCCTCGAAGCCACCCTGAAGGCCGTGGACGAACCTGGCCCGCCCGCCTTCCACTTCACCTCGCCGATGCCCTACCCGACGCTCCAGACCATGTTCGACGCGATACTCCCGAGCGGACTGCAGTGGTACTGGCGGGGCAACTTCTTCGACCGGATCACGGACGACGCCATCGCCGTCCACGCCAAGTACACCGAGAACCTCCCCACGGACCTGTCGACGACGCACCTGTACCCGGTCGACGGGGCCGCCCACCGGATCGGCCCGGACGACACGGCCTGGGCGTACCGGGACGCCGTCTGGTCCGGCGTCATCGCGGGCATCGACCCCGACCCGGACAAGGCGGAGACGATCCGGCAGTGGTGCGTGGACTACTGGGAGGAGCTGCATCCGCAGTCGATGGGCGGGACGTACGTGAACTTCATCGGCGCGGGCGAGTCCCAGGACCGGGTACGGGCCACCTACGGCGACCACTACGACCGGCTCGCGGCCGTCAAGCAGGCGTACGACCCCGACAATTTCTTCCACGCCAACCAGAACATCGAACCGGCCGGGCAGCACTGAACACCCTCCGGTTCCTCGGCCGTCGAGTGCCGCCCGGCAAGCGCGACGGCCGCAGGGGTCTTATCGTCAAAGCATGGGTGTTTTCATCAAGTTGGTGGAGAATCGTCCCCCCAGGGAATACGCGGAACGGGGCGTGGCGGACATCTCCTACGCGGACATCACGGAGGGCGACTCCGAGACGGTCTACGAGTACGACGTACTCCCGAGCGGCACTTTGAGGATCCTGCAGGTGGCGAAGGGGGAAGCCCCGGTCGTCCATGCGATCTATGCGCCGGGGCTCTGGTTCCGTGTCGAGGGGCAGTGGCACGGCAATGCAGAGTAGAAAATAAAATGACCCGATTAAGACCGAATTAGGAAGGGCCGGCTCCGGCGGCGAGACCATCGGAGTCGCGTCCATCCGAGGGAGCGTGCGCGTCAACCCGAGGAAGGGGGGACGATGCCCGCGTCCATGAGAATCTGTTCCGCGGGAGTGCTGTTGCCGTCCTGCACGGCCATGGCCATCGCGGCGCGCGCGGCCGTTGCCGTGGCCTGTGGCGGGATCACCAGGAACGAGAAGTGGTCCTGATGGCCACGCGTGACGAGCATCGTGCTGTCGTCGACGGCGGACCAGTCGATACGGACGGTCCGGCCACCGATCACCAGGTGGCCCGGCGTATCGTCCCAGGCGCTCGCGTCCAGACCGACCCGCGCGATGGGTCCCAGCCGGGCGGCCAAGGCGTCGATCAGGCTGGGAAGTTGGGACGCTATGTCGCGGGAGCGCGGCCACCACGCACCGTCGAAGGTCCCCTCACGGTCGGGGGTCGTCTCCATGCGCAGCACCGCGATCCCGGGAACGGTCGGCCGACTGCGCGTGTCCGAGAGAAGCAGGAGGGGCGCCGCGTCATCGGTACGGGTAGGGGCGTGGGCATCCGACGTCATGGCAAACCACTCCTCCGCACGCGCACGTCGATGAAAACCATGCCCTCACATCCCTTCTGTCGGGCCCGGCGCCCGGGCGACTGCTCCGGCACGGCGTCGCGAGGCCGGACGGGCGCTGTGGCCGCCCTCGGAGTCCCAGACCGTCTCCCGGACGAGGTCCCAGTCGGCCTCGGCCGCGGCCCGGAAGAGCTCGGCCTCCCGCATCAGCCCGCTCGCGGTGAGGCTCCGCGCCGGATCAGCGGCTGCGGCCAGCAGCCAGGCGGCGGTACCCGGGTCCGTCTGCGGCGGGATCACCAGCAGGTCCCAGCGGCCGGTGGTGTAGGAGAGGAGCAGCAACTTGTTCGGGTCCTGTTCGGGCCCGAACCAGCCGACGTGGACCACATGCCCCCGGACGGGCACCTTCCGTGGGATCACGGGCCAGACGGTGGGATTCACCGTCACGCGGGTGATCCGCCCCCACAGCGGGTCGAGCACCGCTGTCAGCGCGGGAAGTTCCGCCGTCAGATCGCGGGAACGCGGCCACCACGCACCGTCCAGCAGAGCGGGAGCGGTGCCGGCCGGGGCCAGCGAGAGGCGCGGCGGCAACGAGGACGAAGAGAAGGTCCGGTCGTCGACCGCGGGCGTGTACACGGTGGTTGCAGTCATGACGCGGACCCTGCCCCGGGCCGGTGTACACCGGCCCGGTGTGGTGAATCGCCGAGAACGACACGGGCTCGGAAACGCATGTACGGAATGTCCTCGGTACGTCCAGGATACTCCGGCGGGGCACCAGGCGAAGTGCGGCGGCCCTACGGGCATGAGCTGTCCCCAACGGATCGAACGGCATGCCGGAAGCCTCCCTTCGCCCCGCCCGTAAAGGACGCCGCTCGTGTCCTCGCGGTCGGCTGTTCGTTACCCAGACCATGATCATCTCTTCCGTCGCCCGGCGTCTGGCCGCGGCCTCGCTGGCCGCCGCCGCCCTGGCCACGCCCCTGCTCCTGGTTCCCGCCGCGCATGCCGACACCCAGGGGGGCAGCCTCTTCCTGACCGTCTCCGGCAGCGAGAACACCTGGATCCGCGGCATCGGCCTCCAGTGTCCGGTCGCCTCCCACAGTCACCACCCGAAGGCAGCGGAGGCCTGCGCCGCCCTGGACGAGGCCGGGGGCGACCTCGACGAGCTGCCCGGCAGCCCGCACCCGTGCCCGCTGGTCCACGACCCCGTCACGGTCACCGCGCAGGGGACGTACAACGGCGCCGCGGTGGACTGGCAGCGCACCTACCCGAACGCCTGCGTCATGGAGGCGACCGCGGGACCCGTCTTCGACTTCTGAGCCGGCGCCGGCCCCGAACGCCCCTGCCCGGCGCGTGGGCCGGCCCGAGGTGTCTCCGACGTACGTATGGCGATGCTCACCCGGCCGGAACGATCTCAGCGGCCAGCGCGAACAGTAGAGTTTCGGCTGCGTCAAACCCCCCGAACACCGAGGTACCGGCCGTGATCCCCGCAGAGCCCGCACTGCCCCCGCCCCCTGCGCCCACCGTCGTCGGGATCGGCGCAGACGGGTGGGAGGGACTGCCCGGGACCTCACGCGCGGCACTGCTCCGGGCCGAGGTGGTGATCGGCGGTGCGCGGCAGTTGGAGCTGCTGCCGCCGGAGTGCGCGGGCCGGCGGGTGCCCTGGCCCTCGCCGCTGCGGCCCGCCGTGCCCGGTCTGCTGACCGCGCACCAGGGGCTCCGCATCGCCGTGCTGGCCAGTGGCGACCCCATGTTCTACGGCATCGGGCGCGCCCTCTGCGAGGAGTTGGGCGCCGGAAATCTCCGCGTCCTGCCGCATCCGTCCTCCGTCTCCTACGCCTGTGCCCGGCTCGGCCGGCCGCTGGAGGACACCGAGGTCGTCACGCTGGTGGGCAGGCCCGTCGCCCGCCTGGCCGCCGCCCTGCACGAGGGCCGGCACCTGCTGGTGCTGAGCGCGGGTGCCGGAACCCCTGCCGACGTGGCCGCGCTGCTGCGCGAACGCGGCTTCGGGCCCAGCCCGATGCGGGTGCTGGAACAGCTCGGCGGCGAGGCCGAGGACTGCGTCACGGGTACGGCCGACGGCTGGGCGCATCCGGCGGGCGATCCGCTCAACGTCATCGCGGTCGAGTGCCGTCGTGCGCCGGACGCGCTGCGGCTCGGCGCCGTACCCGGACTGCCGGACGACGCGTACGAGCACGACGGTCAGCTCACCAAGCGTCATGTCCGCGCCGCCACGCTCGGGGCACTGGCCCCGGCCCCCGGCGAACTGCTGTGGGACATCGGCGGCGGTTCCGGGTCGATCGCCGTCGAGTGGATGCGTACCCACCCGTCCTGTCGCGCCGTCACCGTCGAACGCGACCCGGTGCGGGCCGGACGCATCACCCGTAACGCGGACCGGCTCGGCGTCCCCGCGCTGCGCGTGGTCACCGGCCGGGCACCGGAAGCACTGGCCGGTCTGCCGGTGCCGGACGCCGTGTTCATCGGCGGCGGGCTGACCGTGCCGGGGCTGCTCGACGCCTGCTGGGACGTGCTGCCCCCCGGCGGACGGCTGGTCGCCAACACCGTCACGCTGGAGTCCGAGGCGCTGCTCGCCGAGCGGTACCGGCGCCACGGCGGCGAGCTGGTGCGGCTCGCGGTGGCGCACGCCGTGCCGGTCGGCGGCTTCACCGGCTGGCGGCAGGCCATGCCGGTCACCCAGTGGTCCGTGCGCAAGCCCGGAACCCCCCCGATACCGTCCGCACCGCCCTCGTCAGGAGAGAACAGATGACCGTGTACTTCATCGGCGCCGGTCCCGGCGCCGCCGACCTGATCACGGTGCGCGGCGCCCGGACGCTCGCCGCCTGTCAGGTCTGTCTGTACGCGGGCAGCCTGGTCCCCCGCGAACTCCTCGCCGAATGCCCGCCGGACGCCCGCCTCGTCGACACCGCGCAGCTCAACCTCGACGAGATCACCGAGGAGTTGGTGCGCGCCCACGAGAACGGGCAGGACGTGGCCCGGCTGCACTCCGGTGATCCGTCCGTCTTCAGCGCGGTCGCCGAGCAGATGCGGCGGCTCGACGCGGCAGGTGTGCCGTACGAAGTGGTGCCCGGCGTACCGGCGTTCGCGGCCGCTGCCGCGGCGCTCAAGCGGGAGCTGACCGTGCCGACCGTCGGCCAGACCGTCATCCTCACCCGGATCGCCCACCGCGCCACCGCCATGCCGGACGGCGAGGACCTGGCCACGCTCGGCCGCAGCGGTGCGCTGATCGTGCTGCACCTGGCCGCCCGGTACGTCGACCGCGTGGTCGAGGAGCTGCTGCCGCACTACGGGGCCGACTGCCCGGCCGCCGTGGTGGCGATGGCGTCCCGCCCGGACGAGCTGATCCTGCGCGGTTCGCTGAGCGACATCGCCGAGCAGGTGAAGGCCGCGGGGGTGATCCGTACCGCCGTCATCATGGTCGGCCGCACGCTGGGCGCCGAACAGTTCCGCGACAGCCACCTGTACTCGGCCGAACGCGACCGGCACACCTGCTGACCGGCGCCGCCACCCGCGTCAGCGCACGTCGCTGCGGCCGACGACCGCGCCCGCCCGGTCGATGCAGATGACGTCCACGGCCACCGGAGCCCCGCGCAGCACCGACAGCGCCCGGTCGCGGGCGGCCACCGCGACCAGGTCGCCCAGCGGGACCCCGGCCGCCGCGCACAGCTGAAGGGCGGCCAGACCCGTGTTGGCGTCCGCCACCTCGGCGGCCAGCGACGCGTCCGCGCCGCCCTGCCGGGCGAGCCCGGCGAGGAACCCCTGGTCGACCTGGGAGCGGGCGGAGTGCAGATCCAGATGGCCCGCCGCGAGCTTCGACAGCTTCGCGAACCCGCCGCAGACGGTCAGCCGCTCCACCGGATGCCTGCGTACGTACTTGAGCACCGCCCCCGCGAAGTCCCCCATGTCGAGCAGGGCGATCTCCGGCAGGCCGTACTCGGCGACGACGGTCTTCTCCGAGGTCGACCCCGTGCACCCCGCCACATGCGTGTGCCCCGCGGCTCGGGCCACGTCCACACCCCGACGGATCGAGTCGATCCACGCCGAGCAGGAGTACGGGACGACGATCCCGGTCGTGCCGAGGATCGACAGGCCGCCCAGGATGCCGAGGCGCGGGTTCCACGTGGAACGGGCGATCTCCTCGCCGTGATCGACGGACACGGTGATCTCGACATCGCCCGTGACCCCGTGGTCCGCCGCCACGCGCGCGATGTGGTCGCGCATCATCTGCCGCGGCACCGGGTTGATCGCGGGCTCTCCGACGTCGAGCGGCAGACCGGGACGGGTCACGGTGCCCACGCCCGGACCGGCCCGGAACACCACACCCGAACCCGGCGGCAGCCGGCGCACGGTGGCCCGTACCAGCGCGCCGTGCGTCACGTCCGGGTCGTCTCCCGCGTCCTTGACCACGCCGACCGTAGCCCGGCCCGCGACGAGTTCCTCCACCGCCAGTGCGAACGCCGGGCTCTGGCCCCTGGGCAGGACGATGGTCACCGGGTCGGGGAAGTCGCCGGTCAGCAGGGCCGTGTACGCGGCGGTCGTGGCCGCGGTCGCACAGGCACCGGTCGTCCAGCCGGGCCGCAGACCGGTGTGTTTGAGTTGGGCGCTGCGCCCGCCCTTCGCCTCACTCATGTCTGGACCGGTCCCATGCACGTACTCGTCCTCGGTGGCACCACGGAGGCCCGCCGTCTCGCCGAGAACCTGGCCGGGGCGCTCCCGGCCGGGGCCCGGGTCACCAGTTCGCTGGCCGGCCGGGTGGCCAGTCCGAAGCTGCCGCCCGGCGAGGTGCGGGTCGGCGGGTTCGGCGGGGCCGAGGGGCTCGCCGACTGGCTGCGTACGCACCGGGTCGACGCGCTCATCGATGCCACCCATCCTTTCGCCGGGACGATCAGTTTCCATGCGGCGTCGGCCGCCGCCGCCGCCCATGTTCCCCTGCTCGCTCTGCGCCGCCCCGGCTGGGTGCCCGCGGACGGCGACCGCTGGCACCCGGTGGGCTCCCTGGCCGAGGCGGCGCAGGCGCTGCCCGGACTCGGGGAGCGGGTCTTCCTGACCACGGGCCGGATGGGGCTCGCCGCCTTCGCCGGTCTCGACGCGCAGTGGTTCCTGATGCGGTCGGTGGACGCTCCCGACGGACCCCACCCGGCGCGGATGGAGATCCTGCTGGACCGGGGGCCGTTCACCCTCGACGGGGAGCGCGAACTGATCCGCCGTCACCGCATCGATGTCCTCGTCACCAAGGACAGCGGGGGTGACGCCACCGCCCCGAAGCTGACCGCGGCCCGGGAGGCCGGCGTTCCGGTGGTGGTGGTCCGCCGGCCGCCGGTCCCGGACGGCGTCCCCGTGGTCCCCACACCGGAACTCGCCGGGGACTGGCTGTCCGGCCTGCGCGGCCGACAGGCTCTGTGACCGGACCTCAGGCCTCCGGGTACCGCCGCGGCGTCCACACGATCTGCTGACCGTCCCCCCGCCGCACCGACCGCGTCTGCGAGGAACCGACCAGCAGGATCGTCCGCATGTCGACCTCGGCCGGTTCCAGCTCCGCCAGGGTGACGATGCGTACGCTCTCCGAGGGCCCGCCCACATCCCGGCCCACCACCACCGGCGTGTCCGGCGAACGGTGCTCCAACAAAAGGTCACGGGCCTTGCCGACCTGCTCGGTGCGGGTGCGCGACCCCGGGTTGTACAGCGCCAGCACCAGATCCGCCGCCGCGGCCGCGCGCAGCCGGGTGGCGATCACCTCCCACGGCTTGAGCCGGTCGGAGAGCGAGATCGTGGCGTAGTCGTGGCCGAGCGGCGCACCCGCGCGGGCGGCGGCGGCGTTGGCCGCGGTCACCCCGGGCAGCACCCGCACGGGCACCTTCGCGTACGCGTCCTGCGAGGCGACCTCCAGCACGGCGGTCGCCATGGCGAAGATCCCCGGGTCGCCGCCCGAGACCACGGCCACGCGGCGTCCGCGCCGGGCCAGGTCGAGGGCGAACTCGGCGCGCTCCGACTCCACCTTGTTGTCGGAGCCGTGGCGCGCCTGTCCGGGGCGGACCGGAACGCGGTCCAGGTACGTGGTGTAGCCGACGAGATCGTCGGCGGCGGCCAGCGTCCCGCGGGACTCCGGGGTCAGCCACAGCGGACCGGCGGGACCGGTCCCGACGACCACGACCTCGCCCACACGCTCCGCGTCCTCGGCCGCCTCCGGCCGGGGCGCGTCGATCCGGCTGGGCAGCACCGCGACGGCGAAGTACGGAACGGAGTCCGGGTCGGTGTCCGCGAGATCGCCGGTGCGCTCCCCGGCCATCGTGGCGCGCTCCACGTAGTACGCCTCGTCCAGCCGCCCGGACGCCTCGAAGGCCCGCCGCACGGCGGGGAACGTACGCCCCAGCTTCATCACCACGGCGGCGTCGGTGGCGGCCAGGCGGGCCGTCAGCTCCTCCTCCGGCAGCGTGCCGGGCAGGATCGTCAGCACCTCCTCGCCCTCGGCGAGCGGGGTGCCGAGCCGGGCGGCGGCCGCGCTGACCGACGTGACCCCGGGGATCACCTCGGTGGGATACCGGTCGGCGAGCCGCTTGTGCATGTGCATGTACGAGCCGTAGAACATCGGGTCGCCCTCGGCGAGCACCGCCACCGTCCGTCCGGCGTCCAGGTGCACCGCCAGCCGGGCCGCGGCCTCGCCGTAGAACTCCTCCATCGCACCCCGGTACCCCCCGGGATGGTCCGTGGTCTCCGTCGTGACCGGATAGACCAGCTTCTCCTCGATGTGGTCCGCGCGAATGTGCTCGGCGGCGATGGAGCGCGCGATGGACCGTCCGTGACGGGCGCTGTGATAGGCGATGACATCGGCCTCGGCGATGGTCCGCACGGCGCGTACGGTCATCAGTGCCGGATCGCCGGGACCGAGCCCCACCCCGTACAGCCGGCCCGTGTTCTGCTCGCTCACTCTTACTCTTCCTCGCTGGCGATCGCGTTGAGCGCGGCCGCGGCTATGGCGCTGCCGCCGCGACGGCCCCGTACGACCAGGTGTTCCAGGCCGGACGGATGGTCGGCCAGGGCGTCCTTGGACTCGGCGGCCCCGACGAAGCCGACGGGCACACCGATGACGGCGGCCGGGCGCGGAGCGCCTTCCTCGATCATCTCAAGCAGCCGGAACAGGGCGGTCGGTGCGTTGCCCACGGCCACCACCGCCCCCTCCATGCGGTCCCGCCACAGCTCCATCGCGGCGGCGCTGCGGGTCGTGCCGAGCTTCCTGGCGAGATCGGGGACCGTGGGATCCGACAGGGTGCAGATGACCTCGTTGTCGGCGGGCAGCCGCTTGCGGGTGACCCCGCTGGCGACCATGGCCACGTCGCACAGGATCGGCGCACCGGAGCGCAGCGCCGCGCGGGCACCGGCCACGACCCCTGGGGTGAAGTCGATGTCGCGTACGAGGTCGACCATGCCGCAGGCGTGGATCATGCGGACCGCGACCTGGCTGATGTCGGCGGGCAGCCCCACGAGATCCGCCTCGGCGCGGATGGTGGCGAAGGACTGGCGGTAGATCGCCGGTCCGTCCTTCTCGTACTGGAACACGGTGGTTTCGCTCTCTCCGGTCGGTGGTCGGGCTGCAGCGCCCTCGGGTCGGTGGTTCAGCTACGGGTACGGCGGGCGGCGTTCACCGCGGCGGCCAGGTCGGACGGGCTGCCGTGGACCGTCACGGGGGCGCCCCGTTCCCCGCCGCGGACCTGGGCCACCTGATACCCACCGGGAACGGCGACGACGTCGGCCCAGGCGCCCTTGGGGTGACCGCAACGGCGTTCACA
This sequence comes from Streptomyces atratus, assembly GCF_040655115.1. Taxonomy (GTDB): domain Bacteria; phylum Actinomycetota; class Actinomycetes; order Streptomycetales; family Streptomycetaceae; genus Streptomyces; species Streptomyces atratus_D. The sequence continues at coordinate 36,173 of NZ_JBFAJH010000051.1, forward strand.
GCCGGACCAGTGGACGGGGAGCTGCCCGGCAACGGGCTCTCCGGCGGTCCGTACGAAGGCCTCCGCGTCACCCCGCACATCTGCCAGGGACTTCGCACAGCCGGGCCGGCCGATGCACGCACCGGCCCCCGTCCACGCGGAACCGGGCCCGACGATCAGTCCGGCCGCACCCCACTCGCGCAGCCGCTTCGCCGCGCCGCCGGGCGTCACGCCCGTCACGACGACGCTCCGCCACGGGGTCAGCCGCAGCTCGTCGCCCGCGCGGGACAGGCTCTTCCACTGCGCGCCGGTGAGCCGCCCGAGCGGCACCCCCACACAAGCCGCGGAACCGACGACGCCGTACGCGGACTCCTGCGCCGCCGTCGCCGACGGTACGCGCTCCACCTCACCGGCCACCCCCAGCGCCGATCGGACCGGCTCCAGCAACTCATCCGCAGCAAAGGGCAGTTCGTTCACCCGCCAGGCGCCCGTCTCCCGCGCCGCCGCCAGAAACGCCTCCGCGGCGACGAGCGCCGCACGCGGCGCATCGTCCCCGGGGACCCTCAACACCGCCTCAGCGGCCCCGATCCGCAGGAGCGCGCTCCCGTCGCTCCGCCCCAGCAACGTCACATCCGCGCCCAGGGCGTCGACGTCACCACGGCCGTCGTCCAACGCGAAGAGAAAGCGGCCGGACAGCCCGGCCGCTTTGTCACTTCCGCACAACAGCGCGTCCAGCGCGGTCAGCCACGGCCGGACATCCCGGTGGCCCCGGCCGTCGAGCCCGGAGAGCGGGGAGGCCACGACATTGCGTATCCGCTCATGGCTCCGGGACGGCAGCAGCCCTGCCCCGCCCAGGAGTTCGGCGAGCCGTCCGCCGCACTCCCGGCCGAGGCCGCGCAACTGGACATTGCCCCGCGAAGTGAGATGCAGCTCACCGTCGCCCAACTCCCGCGCGGCCCCGAGGAGCGCGTCCGCCTGTCGGGCAGTCAGCACACCACCGGGGATCCGCACCCGCGCCAGCGCCCCGTCGTCCGCCCGGTGGAGCCGCAGCGACCCCGGGCAGGCATCGCCGCGGGCACGGGAGACGGGCTCCCCCGAGGCCGACGGCGGGGTGTCGGAAGTGGACATGGCGGCGAGCATACCGACCATCATCCTGAGCTGTATGAATCCCATCCGATGTAAGGCCCTTACTATGCCTAGCAGCGGGCCACCCGGCCCGGCATCGCCTGAGAGCCTGTCGGGGGACCTTCGATCGGAGAGCGGACGCGGCATGGTGCGTGCGATTCCAAGGCACCGGGATGGCCTCGGACGGGGTCTCCCCTGCTCGAACGAAGCTGAGAGCTTGGGGAAGGAACCACCAGGCATTTCGGCAACGGCGGAAGCGTGCGTGCCAGGGCGTGGCCGCCCGATCGGAGGTCACCCGGCAGGCTCTGAGACGGCGACAGGGGAGGAAGCCCGGTGCGAGTCCGGCGCGGTCCCGCCACTGTGAGTCCGGCCCGGACGGCCGGACGAGTCAGGAACTCCCCTCCCCAAGCTCTCGATCCGCTCGAGCAGGGGAGACCCCATTCCGACACCGCCCGGGGCGTGGACACCCCGAGGAAGGCCCGACGCCGCATGATCCTGCTCCTGTCGACGTCCGACACCGACCTGCTCAGCGCCCGCGCCGCGGACGGTCCGGTGACCTACCGCTACGCCAACCCCTCGCGCCTGCCGCTCGACGACCTCCCCGCCCTCCTCGACGGCACCGACCTCGTCGTCGTACGCCTCCTCGGCGGTGTCCGCGCCTGGCAGGAAGGGCTCGACCACGTCCTCGCCACCGGCAGGCCGGTCGTCGTCCTCACCGGCGAACAGGCCCCCGACGCGCAGCTGATGGCCGCCTCCACCGTCCCGATCGGGATCGCCGCCGAGGCCCACGCCTATCTGGCGCACGGCGGCCCGGCCAATCTGGACCAGCTGGCCCGGTTCCTCTCCGACACGGTGCTGCTGACCGGCCACGGCTTCGACCCCCCGGCGCCCGCACCGTCCTGGGGCCCCCTGGAGCGCACCGCGCGCGCCACCGAAGGACCGACCATCGCGGTGCTCTACTACCGCGCCCACCACATGAGCGGGAACACCGCGTTCGTCGACACGCTCTGCCGGGCGGTCGAGGACGCGGGCGCCCGCGCCCTCCCCCTGTACGTCGCCTCGCTGCGCACTCCGGAACCCGCACTCATCGACGAACTGCGCGCCGCCGACGCCATCGTCACCACCGTCCTCGCCGCGGGCGGCACCCGGCCCGCCGAGGCATCGGCGGGCGGCGACGACGAGTCCTGGGACGCGGGCGCGCTCACCGGACTCGACGTACCGATCCTGCAGGCGCTCTGCCTGACCAGCTCGCGCAGCGACTGGGAGGACAACGACGAGGGCGTCTCCCCGCTCGACGCGGCCAGCCAGATCGCGGTCCCCGAGTTCGACGGACGTCTGATCACCGTCCCGTTCTCCTTCAAGGAGATCGACGAGGACGGCCTGCCCGCGTACGTCGCCGACACCGAACGCGCCGCACGGGTCGCCGGAATCGCCGTACGCCACGCGCGGCTGCGCCACATCCCGGCCGAGGACAAGCGCCTGGCGCTCGTCCTCTCCGCCTACCCGACCAAGCACTCCCGAATCGGCAACGCCGTCGGTCTCGACACCCCGGCCAGCGCCGTCGCCCTGCTGCGCCGACTGCGCGCCGAGGGCTACGACTTCGGCCCCGAGGACGAACTGCCCGGCCTGGTCTCCGGCGACGGCGACGAGCTGATCCACGCCCTGATCGAGGCCGGCGGCCACGACCAGGAGTGGCTGACCGAGGAGCAACTGGCCCGCAATCCGGTCCGGATCCCGGCCGCCGACTACCGGCGCTGGTACGCCACGCTCCCGGACGCACTCCGCGACGCCGTCGAGCAGCACTGGGGCCCGCCGCCCGGCGAGATGTTCGTGGACCGCTCCCGTAATCCGGAGGGCGACATCGTGCTCGCCGCCCTGCGCCGCGGGAACCTGCTGATCCTCATCCAGCCGCCGCGCGGCTTCGGCGAGAACCCGATCGCGATCTACCACGACCCCGATCTGCCGCCCTCGCACCACTACTTGGCCGCGTACCGCTGGATCGCGGCGACGCAGGACGACGGCGGCTTCGGCGCCGACGCGATGATCCACCTCGGCAAGCACGGCAACCTGGAGTGGCTGCCCGGCAAGAACGCGGGCCTGTCCGCCGCCTGCGGCCCGGACGCCGCACTGGGCGATCTCCCCCTCGTCTACCCGTTCCTGGTGAACGACCCGGGCGAGGGCACGCAGGCCAAGCGCCGCGCCCACGCCACCCTGATCGACCACCTCGTCCCGCCGATGGCCCGCGCGGACAGCTACGGCGACATCGCGCGCCTGGAGCAACTCCTCGACGAACACGCCCAGATCGCCGCGATGGACCCGGCGAAACTGCCCGCGATCCGCGCCCAGATCTGGACCCTGATCCAGGCCGCCAAGCTCGACCACGACCTGGGGCTCGACGACCGCCCGGACGACGAGGGCTTCGACGAGTTCATCATGCATCTGGACGGCTGGCTCTGCGAGATCAAGGACGCCCAGATCCGCGACGGCCTGCACGTCCTGGGCGGCGCCCCGGCCGGTGCGGACCGGGTCAACCTGGTCCTGGCGATCCTGCGCGCCCGCCAGATCTGGGGCGGTACGGCGTCGCTGCCCGGTCTGCGCGAGGCACTCGGGCTGGACGAGTCCGCCGCCACCCGCACCACCGCCGACGAGGCCGAGGAGCAGGCACGCGCCCTGGTCCAGGCGATGGAGGACGCGGACTGGGACCCGGCGGCCGTCGCGGCCGTAGCGGCGTCGCATCCCCGACCGGTCGCGGACATCCTCGACTTCGCCGCCCGCGAGGTGGTCCCCCGGCTGTCCGCCACCACTGCCGAACTCGACCACACCGTCCACGCCCTGAACGGCGGCTTCGTCCCGGCGGGCCCCTCCGGCTCCCCGCTCCGCGGCCTGGTCAACGTGCTGCCGACCGGCCGCAACTTCTACTCCGTCGACCCGAAGGCGGTCCCGTCCCGACTCGCCTGGGAGACCGGCCAGGCCCTGGCCGACTCGCTCCTGGAGCGCTACCGCACCGACAACGGCGAGTGGCCCACCTCGGTCGGCCTCTCCCTGTGGGGCACCAGCGCGATGCGCACCGCCGGCGACGACGTCGCCGAGGCACTGGCGCTGCTCGGCATCCGCCCGGTCTGGGACGACGCCTCGCGCCGCGTCACCGGCCTGGAACCAATCGGCCTCGCCGAGCTGGGCCGCCCGCGCATCGATGTGACGCTGCGCATCTCCGGCTTCTTCCGGGACGCGTTCCCGCACACCATCGGCCTGCTCGACGACGCGGTACGCCTCGCCGCGTCCCTCGACGAACCGGCCGAGCAGAACCACATCCGGGCGCACGCCCAGGCAGACCTCGCCGAACACGGCGACGAACGCCGGGCCACGACCCGCATCTTCGGCTCCCGCCCCGGTACGTACGGAGCGGGTCTCCTCCAGCTCATCGACAGCCGCGACTGGCGCACCGACGCCGACCTCGCCGAGGTCTACACCGTCTGGGGCGGGTACGCCTACGGCCGCGAACTCGACGGGCGCCCGGCCCGCGACGAGATGGAGACGGCGTACAAGCGCATCGCCGTGGCCGCCAAGAACACGGACACCCGCGAGCACGACATCGCGGACTCGGACGACTACTTCCAGTACCACGGCGGCATGGTGGCCACGGTCCGCGCCCTGCGCGGCACGGCCCCGGAGGCGTACATCGGCGACTCCACCCGCCCGGAGACGGTCCGCACCCGCACCCTCGTCGAGGAGACGTCCCGCGTCTTCCGCGCCCGCGTGGTCAACCCCAAGTGGATCGAGGCGATGCGCCGCCACGGCTACAAGGGTGCCTTCGAACTCGCCGCGACGGTCGACTACCTCTTCGGCTACGACGCGACGACGGGCGTGGTCGCCGACTGGATGTACGACAAGCTCACCGAGACGTACGTCCTGGACCCGACCAACCGCGCATTCCTGCAGCAGGCCAACCCCTGGGCCCTGCACGGCATCGCGGAACGCCTCCTGGAGGCCGAGTCCCGCGGCATGTGGGCCAAGCCGGACCCGGCGGTACTGGAGGCGCTGCGCCAGGCGTTCCTGGAGACGGAGGGGGACCTGGAGGGCGACGACTGAGGGGCGACAGGCCTACGTGGGTGTGGCGCCCCGTCCGCGCGGGGCGCCACACCCACCCGGCGCCGCCCTCTCGTCAACTCCCCGGCGCCCGGTCCGACCGCACCGCCACGCGGTCATTCGTGAGCCGCCCGGCCGGCCGTCCCCCCGACGGGCGGTCGGCCGAGCGTCCGTGAGGGCACAGGCCGTACCGGACCCGCACCGGCCGAGGAGCAGGCAGCCGACGGACAGGTGCGTGCGCCGGACGCTCGTGGACCGCCGGCAAGAATCGACAGGACGTCTGGCGTGATCACTCGGCCGGGTGGTCCCGGCGAGGTGACCGCCCGTCGCACGTTCAGCCTCGGCGGAACTCGGGATCATGCGCAGGTGATCTTCGTGAACCGCCGCTCCCTGCGCCGCCCGCGTGGCCTCCTGGCCCCGATCGGCCTCGGCGCCCTCGCCGTCCTGTCCCTGCTGCCGGGCTCGCTGCCCGCCGCCGCGCAGCCGGTGGCCGCCACTCGGTCCCCCGCTGCCGCACCCCTGCCCGCGCCCACCCGCGGGGAGGCCCTGGTCTCCGCGCGGCTCGCCGCGATCCGGAACGATCCGGCCGCGCTGAAGGCCTTCTTCACGGCGCTTCCGAAGGGAGGGGACCTGCACAACCACCTGTCCGGGGCCGTCTCGACCGAATACCTGATCTCGCTCGCCGCGGAAGACGGACTGTGCATCGACGAGACGACGCTGACCGCGGTGCAGCCGCCGTGCGGCCCCGGCCGGCGACCGGCGTCGGACGCCCTGTCCGACGGCCCCTTCCGCCGCTCGGTGCTGCAGGCGTGGTCCATGCAGGACTTCCCGCCGGGGCAGTCGGGGCACGACCACTTCTTCGACACGTTCGGGAAGTTCGGCGAGGTCACCTGGCGCCATCGGGGCAAGCTCCTCGCCGAAGTGGCCGACACCGTCGCGAGGCAGAACCAGTTCTATCTGGAGACGATGGTGACCCCCGCGTCCGACGGCGCGAAGACTCTCGCCGCCGAGGTCGGCTGGGACCCGGACCTGGCGAGGTTGCACAGCAAGCTGCTGGCCGGCGGCAAACTCGACAAGCTGGTCGCCGAGGCGAGCCGGGAGACCGACGAGTCCGACGCGGAGTTCCGCACGGCAGCACAGTGCGGCACGCCCCGCGCGGAGGCCGGCTGTCGGCTGCCGGTGCGGTGGATCTCCCAGGCGTCGCGCGGCAGTTCGCCCGAGCGGGTCTTCACGCAGTTGGCCCTGGGGCTGCGCCTGGCCGAACGGGACAAGCGGTTCGTCGCCGTGAATCTGGTGCAGCCGGAGGACTGGGACAGCTCCCTGCAGAACTACAGCCTCCAGATGCGGATGCTCGACTACCTGCACCGCGTGTATCCCAAGGCGCACATCACCCTGCACGCGGGCGAGTTGTGGCCCGGCCTGGTCAAACCCGAGGACCTGACCTTCCACATCGGTGAGGCCGTGAACGTCGCTCACGCCGAGCGCATCGGCCACGGCGTCGACCTGGTCCACGAGGACAACTGGCGGCAACTCGCCCGCACCATGGCCGCCCGGCAGATCGCGGTCGAGGTCCCGTTCAGCAGCAACGCGCAGATCCTCGGGGTCAAGGGCGCCGACCACCCCTTCACCACCTACCGCGCCTACGGCGTACCCGTCGTGCTGGCCACCGACGACCCCGGCGTCTCCCGGATCGACATCAGCCACGAGTACCAGTACGCCGCCACGACGTACGACCTCGGCTACCGCGACCTGAAGGACCTCGCGAGGGCCTCCCTGGAGTACGCCTTCCTGCCGGGCGCCGGCCTCTGGCAGGGCAACCCGACGCGGGACGGCTACCGTCTCGCCGGCCCCTGCCGCCACGACAGGCCCGGTACGGACAACCCGCGGCAGCAGTGCCGACGCCTGCTGGACGCCAGCGCCAAGGCGCGGGTCCAGTGGCGTCAGGAAGCCGCGTTCGCGGCCTTCGAACGGCGGATCGCCACCACGGCAGGCTGACGGACACGACGCACCCGCTCCGGACACCACGGCTCGTCGACGGCGAACCTCCGCTCGGCGTCCGCCCGATTCGCGGGTGAGCGTAAGGGGCCGTGACCTCTCGCCCCATGTCAGCTCCCGCCCGAAGCCGCTCCGCCGACCACGATCACATCTTGCGGACCGTGAGACATTCAGCGGTATGTTGCGCTCGTGGGGGAGGACAAGGACGGGCGAGTTGCGGCGAAGTCGAACCGTCATGGCTTGGCCGGTCAGGTCTGCTCATGCCCCTCACGGGGCTCCCATTGATCACGAGTGCCTTGTCCGAGTGGACTCGTCTCGGGTACCGACGACTGCGAACGCTGTAGCACGCTGAGGCCGCGCCGGACGGATTGCCGGGCACTCAGCCGCGTGCCCCACCCGGTTGCGCGATCTTCGGACGGAAGGCTGAGATCCAGTGTTCTTGATGGGTATCTGTTGGCTCGTCGGAGGGCTTCTCCTCACCATCAACCCGTGGGGGATCGGAGAGTGGTTCATCCGGCAGAAGCCTGGCGCTGTTCCCGTCGGCGGGAGCGCCCGCTTCGTCGCTCGCCGCTTCGGGATCGTCATGCTCTGGGTCGGCGGTGGAGCCCTTGTGGCCTGGGGGCTCCAAGTCCTGAAAGTGGACCAGAGCGTGATCACAGCTCTCATGCCCGTCGGATTTGTGACTGGGATCACCCTGTTCGGATGGCTCCTCTACGGCATCTACAAAGAGGCAGGCCGCATCTGAGCCTGTCGAGGGTTCCAACGCGGAACGACGAGAGAAGAGCCCGGGCGGGGCGCGGATCAGGCGTCATGCCGCGGGGGCGCGGCCGGCGAGCCGGTCGTACAGCACTTGGCCTTCGTTGTAGACGCGCACCCGGTCTGCGTAGCTCATGGCGTCGAGCTCGACCGCGGTGGTCGGCAGGGTGAAGGTGTCCGCCGGCGGTCGAGCGGCCCGATCGGTCGCTTCGGCCCATCGCAGGCAGGCGGGGGAAGCGTAGTTGCCGATCTCGATGGGCGGATGCTTGGTGGCCTGCTCGCCGGCGTTGCTCCGTGTCTCGTGTACGCGCCCGGTCATGCGGCGGCCTCGCTTTCGGTACGGGCGCGGCGGCCGAGGTTGATAGCTCGGTGCCGTTCTTCGATGGGCGGGGACGCCGCAGCCGCCCGACGCCGGGGTCCGCATCAGCACCGGGCAGATGTACCAGGAGGTGCGGAACCTGGCCAGAACAGTCGATCGCATCGAGCTGAAGCTCGACGAGGTCATCACCGCGACCAAGGACATCCGCGGCGACGTAGCCGACCACGAGGCGCGGCTTCGCACGCTGGAAGGCACCGTGTGGCGGGCGGCCGGCGGGGCCGCAGTCCTCGGCGCGGGCGCCGGGGTCCTCGGTTGGCCGGCTTGATGTCCCGGTGCACGATGCCCTGCCGGTGCGCGGCGGCCAGCCCAACAGCGCCCTGCGCGGCGATACGGGCCACCCGCTCGGCGGGGAGCGGTCCGGAGACGGCGAGCAGCCCGGCGAGACTGTCCCCGTCGACGAGCTCCATCACCAGGAACAGGCGGTCTTCGTGCTCGCCGAAGTCAAGGACGCCGACCACATTCGGGTGGCTGAGGCGGCCGGCGGTCTGTGCCTCGAGCCGGAAGCGGGAGGACGCGGTGGGGTCTGAGTCGTGGGGGAGCAGGAGTTTCACGGCAACCGGTCTGCCGAGCGTCTCGTCGAAGGCCCGCCAGACCTCCCCCATCGCGCCCCGCCCGATGGCATCCCGCAGCCGGTATCGGCCCGCTATAAGCACTTGTTCTTCATCCTCACGCCCAAAGACGTCTTGATCGCCGCAGGCCATGACTCACCGCGGGAGCGGATCAGGGAGGAGGGCGACGCAGCGGCCCCAGCGTAGCGGCCCTGCGACCTTGCCTTTCTGGGCGGCGCAGCCATCCCTCGGTGTGCCTTTGCGCCGGGTTGCAGCGGGAGGGCCCGAGCCGGGGGCCCGCTCCAGTGCCCGGCTGTTATGAGGTACGCCACGAGGGGGAGAAGATGCGTGCGCGGTTCGCGGCTGAGTCGTGATGGCTTTAAGAGGCCGCGCAGATAGGCGCGGTGGTGGTAACCCGACTGCAAAACAGCACAGGTCTTGGCGATCACGGAGTTGCGACGCTCTGTGGTCACCGGGGAGACCAGTCCTGTCTATCAGGGTTCAGCCGATGACGTTCAGGCCGAGGGCGGCGCAGATTTGGGCGGCCTGGTCAGGGGAGATGACCGCGCCGCGGAACTGGGCGGCGGTGGCGAGGGTGAGTTCGCCGAGGTCGGCGCCGCGTAGGTCGGCGTCGGTGAAGGTGGCGGCCCGTAGGTTGGCATCGGCAAGTCGGCAGTCTTCGAGGGTGGAGTCGCGGAAGTCGGCGCCGCCGAGGTCGGCTTCGGTGAAGCGGATGCCGACGAGGTGGGTGCCGCGCAGGCTCAGGCCGTTGAGGTTGGCGACGGCCAGGTTGCAGCGGGCGAGATTGAGGCCCAGTCCGCGGTGGCCGGTGAGGCGGGCGCCGATCATGCGGCATCCGGTGAAGGTGGCGTCGGTGAGCATGGCGCCGCCCCATTTGGTGTTGGCCAGGTCGACGCTGTCGCAGATGAGGTCGCCGCAGTCGGCGTCGGTGAAGTTGGCGCCGGCGGCGCTGCCGCCCTTCCAGTGGGCCTGATCGAGTAGGGCGCCGGTGAAGTCGGCTGTCACGGCGGTGCAGTCGGTGAAGACGGCCTCGGCGAGTTGGGCGCCGCGTAGGTTGGCTTCGGTGAAGGTGCAGCGCGTGAATGTCCGGGGGCGCGAATCGCGGCGCAGGGCTGGGCGCAGGTCCAGGCCGGTGAAGTCGAGACCGGTCAGCTCGGTTTCGGTGGCGATCAGGGTCAGTGGGTCACCTGGCGGCCGGGCGGGGGCGGTGTTGTGGTCGTTGAACGGCGGTGGTGCTTCGGTCACGGGTTCGGCCTCGTTCTGGGGTGTGGCGGTGGATGTGCGCTGGGGATGCGATCAGCGGGAGGGGATGGGCTCGGCGGTCTGCCGGGGCAGGGTGTCTGTGTTGTTGCGGTGGGCGGTGCGGCGGGCCTTGACGGCGTCGTATATGAGCGTCAGGGCGAGGCAGGTGACGGCCCACAGGGTGAGGGCGAGCCAGTAGCGGCTGATGCCGTCGCCGGCGAAGTACATGATCTGGCGCAGGCTGCCGGATGTTGAGGTCATCGGCAGCAGGTCGTGCAGGGCGCGGATGGGTGCGGGCATGGTCGTGATGGGCAGGGCGGCTCCGGAGGCGGGCATGCCGAGGAACATGAAGATCCCGACGGCGGGCAACGCGGTCATGCGCCCGCAGAAGCGGGACAGGAACAAGGTGGCCATGCCAACGGCCATCACGGTGAGCCAGCCGGTGACGAGGATGGCGGGGGCGAAGCCGTGCACGGCGCCCAGGAGGGGGCCGCTGATGAACCAGACGGCGACTGCGGCAACTGCGCCGAAGGCGGCGAGCGTGGCCACCGTGCGCCTGAGGGTGAGGGCGGTGCCGAACACGGTCGAGAGCATGACGGCTGACAGGTAGCCCGCGAGGGTCAGGCTGATCGCGGCGTACATGGTGCTGGTGTCGCTGGTGTCGTGGGCGCTGAGCGGGACCAGGTCGCGGACCTGAAGGAACTGGTGCTGCTGGACGGCGGCGTTCTGGAACGGCAGGGCGGCCAGGTTGACTTGGGCGGCACCGGCGGCTGAGGCGATGTAGAGCACGGGGCCGTCTGGCTGCTGCAGTTGGGCGAAGGCGATGCCCGCCGTACCGGCGCCGCGGTCACCGGGCGTCGGCGTGGGGACGTAGGCGGCGGCCACGGCCCGGTGCGCTACCAGCTGCCGGGCCTGTTCGGTGGAGGTGACGGTACTGACGTCATACGCATCGCCCAGAGCCCCGCGCAGGGAAGCGGCTAGTGGCTCCGTCTGCGCAGATGGTCCGGCGACCGTGATCTTCAGGTGGTGCGGGGTCGGAGCGTGCATGGCGGCGGTGTAGATGCCGACCAGCAGTGCGGCCATGGCGAGCGGGAACAGCAGCACTCGGGCTATCGGCCGGGTCATGTCTCCTCCTAGGGACGTCTCGGGGATGTCGCGCCTCCCGGGGCAAATGCATCTAGCAAGATACATCTCTCATGATGCATTAGGACGGATGTATCATGAGAGATGTTCCTGAGGAGGATGTACGTGGCATTGCCGACCAGTTCCCTAGACCTTGCTGAGCTGCACCATCTCGGCAGGCGGCTCACCGCTGCCGCGATCTCGGCAATGAAGGACGCCTCCGACCTGGGGCCGACCGAGCTTCTGGTGCTGGAGCACCTCTACACCGCCGGTCCGCAGCCGGTGGGGGCCATTGCCCAGCGCACCGGCTTCGCCCAAAGCCGGGTATCCGCCGTGGTGGCGGCGCTGCACAAGCGGGGCCTGGTCGAGCTGGGAGCCGACCCCGCCGACCGGCGCCGCACTGTCGCCAAGATCGCCGACCATGCCCGCGCCCAGGCCTGGGAAGCCAGGAACCGGGATGCGGAACCGACTCTGCGACAGATGCTCCCCGCACTCGCCGACACAGAGGTCGACGCGGTGATCGCCGCACTGAAAACGCTCAACAGCGCCCTGAGCGAGGCGCCGCCAGACACCTCCAGCGGCACTGACCCCCAGTCGAGCGGTCACCCAGAGTAAGAGCTCGCGCAGATTGGTGAGATGGGGCTATCGGTTGTGCCATATGAGGTAGTGACGGATTGTGACGGCGGGCTGTCAGGGAGGCGGTAGCAGGGCGAGTGCCTGGATCCGGGAGGTTGCGAAGTCGCTGCCGCACGTGGGGCATCCGTTGATCAGTTGGTGTGCTGCGAGATGGCGGCCGAAAAATGGGATGCCAGGGTCTGGGTAGACGGCTTGGAAACGTACTGTGCAGACGTGGCAGGTCAGGGAGTGGATCTCTGCGAGGACAACGTCTCGCAGGTCCTGTAGGGCCGGTTCCGCGTTCTCGGTGAGCTCCGGGGGCGGTCGGTTCGCGGGCCAGACTGCTGCGTAAGCGCCCTCCGGCCCTCGGCGAGGGCGGAGCAATGCCGGATGGAAGCGGTCCTCAAGTTGGGCGAGGACTGCGGCAGTGGTTTGCAGCGCCTCAGGGACGGGGCCGCGTGTGAATACGTCGAGTTCGGCCCAGGGCAGGGCGAATCGCCATATCGGCTGTGGGGTCCTGTTGTCCATGTTGCCCGCCATTGTGGTCGATCCTGCTTCTGGCTCCGGTCATGACGGTCACGGACACTGCGAGGGCCGGGCATGCCACCGGTGCGTTTTCCAGGCACGGCGGATGAGGCTGCGGATGGTGATGATCGTGTCCGCCAGGTCGAAGAAGGCGTTGATCACGGTGGCTCGGCGTTCGTAGCAGCAAGCGAGGCGGTGGAAGGCGTTTTGCCAGGCGTGGGTGCGTTCGACGTGCCAGCGTCGGCTGGCCTGGATGGGTGCCTTCTCGCCCTTGTGTGCGATCTGGCCGCGCAGTTGGCGTTCGCTGAGCGTGGTGCGGGTGGCGGCCGAGTCGTAGCCGGCGTCCAGGTGCACGGTGATGCCGTCGGGCAGCGGCCCCAGGTCGACCAGCAGGTCAAGGGTCGCGGCGAGCAGCGGGGAGTCGTGACGGTTTGCACCAGCTAGGACTCGGCCCAGCGGGATGCCGTAACCATCCGTCATGCCGGAGCGTTTCAAGCCCTGTTTTCCGCGGTCGACCGGGGAGCGCCCTGCGACCTCGCCTCCGCCGGGAGCCTCGGTGATGGAGCCGTCGACGGCGATCTGATCGAGGACGAGACCGACGATCCGGTCGTAGGACTCCAGCACGATCTGCTTGAGCCGGGCGAAGATGCCAAGCCGGATCCATTCATCGCGCCGGTTGCGGATCGTCGTGGCCGAACAGGTCGTGTCCGCGATCGCCTGGTAGGAGCAGCCGAACCGCAGGAGTTGGAGCAGTTTGTCGAACACGATCCGGTCGTTGACACCTGGCCGGTGGCAGCCGAGCGGATGGTCCGGGTGACAGACCGGCCGCTCGGGCAGCAGTGCCGAGAATTGGTCCCACAGCGGGTCGGTAAGCCATGATGGCAGGACAGGCACAGGTCTCCTCGGTGATCACAGAGCGTCGCAACTCCATGATCGCCAAGACCTGTGCCTGCTTCGCTACCGGGGCGCCACCACCGCGCCTATCTGCGCGGCCTCTAAGTTGCGCTTTTCGCACGAGCGTTGGAGTTGTGACCACCTCTCGCCACCAGTGACATCCCAGGGGCACAGCACGCTGGAAAGAGTGACCCCACCGTGAGGGTCGAGGCGCTCGCCCTCATGGGGAGGTACGCGAGCGCCGACCGCAGGAGCGGGCTGGTTCCCCCCGTGCCGGCTCGCTCCTGCTCGCATACGGCAGCCCGGGCGTCCACGTGGCAGTCGCACCCGGGCTGCCGTCGTCAGTGCCGTGACGGGCAATGTTTGCCCCATGAGGAGCGTCGTCCAGGGCGTGCGATCGCAAGGCGGCCGGAAGTCCTCGGACGGGGTCTCCCCTGCTCGAACGGAGCGGAGAGCTCGGGGAAGGAGCTACCAGGGCTTTTGGCCGACGCGGAAGGGGGTCCCCCCTGGCCCTTAAGGCCTTGGGGGAGTGCGTGCTGGGCGACGCGACGGGCAAAGCTTGCCGGGAGGGGCAGTCCCAAATTCGGGCTTTCATGGTGCAATAACCGACACCTTCGACCCAAAGAGCCCGAAGTGCGCATAGCCGACTAATTACCTCATATCGGGCTTTTCGTCCAATTGACCAGTTGGGTCCACCAGCCACCCCTCGATCGGCTCGGTGAACTCTCTGGGCGCCGAGGGACCTTCGCATGTCGCGGCGACTCGCCCTGACGGGCCGGCGCCGATCCCGGTCGAGCCGCCGCCTCTACTGCGCGCGCACCCCTGCGCTCCACAGACCCGCACATGCACCGCTGAGCCGTCGGCACACCCATGAGCACTTGGTCCACATGTCTCCCGCAGCCTTCATAGGTCATCTTCCGGCACGACCGACAGACAGCACGCTGGCACATAATTCTTCTCCATTAGCTCTTCATTTGAGATCCACGATATTCACGCCACTATCACAAGGGCTCCAGTATTTTCACCCGCTCCGCAAACAGCTGACTTGTATCAGCACAGGCCGCAGCCATGGGGGCGAAATAATGATCCAAGTGACCTCATTGCCAGCTGCAAATATCCGGACATGAGGGGTAGACGCCACATATCCGTCGCGCGGAATATCTCACCAAGTAGTGTCAAGTGGTCCGATTGAAAAATACCGTGAAGTTGCTCGGGACATCGAAAAAGTGATTGCATCACGCCCGGTCGCGGAATGGAGGCACATAGCCTTATTGCCACTGCCCGTCACCGCCGCGTTGCTCTGCAGATCGTCGACCGAGCGCGGCAAGGGCAAGAATCGAGAACGGCAACCGCTCTCCCCGAACGGGTGGTGTGCGCCGATCAGGAGGGAGCAACGTGAGTTGCTCACACGCCGCAGGATGCCCCCTTTTCCCCCTGCTTAGGGCGAGCTTGCAAGGTTGGCGCGAACACTACTGCGACAGCGACGATCGGTGGCTCAGCTGTGCGCGCTACCAGGTGTCACTCACCGGCGAGCGCGTGCCGATCGGCTTGCTGCCCAACGGAGCCCGTGCGCGACACCTCGAAGACGTCGCCGAGTCGGACCGGTCCTGCGCCGCCAACCCGGGGGAGGTACCCCGGCAGGCCCCACCACCACGGCCCGATCCGTGGTCACCGGAGACCGCACCCTGGTCCCAGCCGGCACCGGCCCGCCCATATGAGCAGTCAGAACCTGGAACCGTGACACCGGGGGCCACGGCCCACTTCGGGGCGACATCTCCGCCAGCACCTGTCTGGCATCACCAACCGTCACCGCCCCCACAGATTCCCCAGCCCTCAAACAGCCTCGCTCGACGAACGCGGCAAGCTCCCGGCTCGAAGCGCGGCTGGTTGGCTCGATTTGCCGATTGGATGAGAGGACCCGCATGAGCACCTACTGGCCCTGGTGGGCGGGCGCTATCGGGCTCGCCTTGGTCACCATCAACTACACCCTCATCACCGATCGCTCTTTCGGGGTGTCGTCCGCGTGGGATCGCGTGTTGCACTGGCGCCGCGAACGCCACCTCGAGGAGATGGACGAGGAGTTCGCCGACGATCAAGCTCTCGCTGAGGCGCTCGCCGCAGCCACGACGGAACACTTCGGCACCGGCACCGGCACGTCCCCCCTGTCACACGTTTCGTACGGGAATTCACAGCCACTCGAAGCGGATACCGAACGAGTGGCGAGCGAGAGCCCCGCGGCCACGAGCCTGCGCCCGGCCCCACTGGTCACCCAGGCCGCCCTGCTGATATCGATCTTCCTCGGCGGATTGATCGCGGCGGTCACCTCCGGGCGGTTCCACCTCCGCTACGACATGGGCCCGGGTTTTCGGAACCTGGTCACCGCCAGTCCGACTACCATGATCGCCCTGCTGTTCGTGGGAGGCGTGCTGGTCGGCTTTGGTACTCGGCTGGCCGGTGGGTGCAGCTCCGGCCACGGACTCAACGGTTGCGGCCGTCTACGCCCGGTCAGCATCGTCGCGACCGCCGTGTTCTTCGGCACCGCCGTCGCGGTGTCGTTCCTCCTGTGGAAGGTGATCTGATGCGTACCCGGGGCGCGATTCTGCTGGCCAGCATCATCACCGGACTGGCCCTCGGCTATACCGTCACCAACATCGGCTTCGGCGATTACGCTGAGCTGAACCGCATGTTCACCTTCCAAGACCTGCGCATGTTCCTCTCCTTCGCCGGCGCCGTGGTGATCATCGTGTGCGCGTTCGCTCTGCTGCGGGTCCGCCGCACCCCAGGGCGGATCCACGCCGGCGTGATCCCCGGCGCCGTGTTGTTCGGTACGGGCTGGGCGATCTCAGGCGGGTGCCCTGCAATCCCGGTCATCCAGGTCGCCAGCGGATACCTGCCTGCCCTGGTCACCATCGTCGGCGTCATCGTCGGTATCCGGCTGTGCCGCTGGGCCAACGCCCGGTACTTCCACCTCGACCGCGGCTCCTGCGGGCTGTAACCAAGGACGCCCACCGACACGAGCCGTGGAGGTAGGGGCTCTCGCTTAGACGCCCGGCCTCACCGAGGTCCGCTACCAGGAGATCCACCGCGAGGAGTGACGCCTTGGCGAGGTCGCCTTCAACTTCGACACCTGGCCCGACCTCCCCACGTTCTTCAAGATCGTGGCGTGATTGAGACCAGAAATGAAACCGGGCGCGGGAGCATTTGCCGGCTGCGAGTCCGGCGCCACCGGCAATTCCCAGGCGAGCGCTGGAGGAGCGTCACCCCATAGGTTCCGGACACGGGTCTGGGCGGCGTGCACCGCCCGGACCCGTGTCCGGACGACGACCGAGCGAGGTCAGGACTTGGGCAGGGTGCTGACGTAGTTCGTCCCGTCGGCGGTGAAGCTATGCCCACACCGACCTGCGCAAACGCATCGAGACCTTGCGCGGCCAGCAACGGACCGAGAACCAGTCTCCCCCGCAGGCACCCTCAGCCCGGATCCACCGGCTTGATGCCTGTGGATAGCTTCTCCGAAAACGAGGAAGTGCCCTGTGACCTGCGATGATGGGAGTTCTTCACGCTTC
>NZ_JBFAJH010000052.1:0-52595 GCF_040655115.1 Streptomyces atratus
TCCTGCATCGAACGCGGCACCCGCCGTGACGACACTCTCGCCAACGCCTACCGCGACTGGCTAACCGCCGCTTGACAGCCAATAGGAGCATCAACTGGGAATTGACCGTCTATGGGTTCCTCCGCTGTGGTGTGGGGGAAGCTCCTATAGATCGTCAAGCGGTCTGTTGGAGCGGTTTGGTGGCGTGGGTCACATGGGGTAGATGCCGGTAGATCTCGCGGGCGACGAACCGTTTCAGGCACCGGACGATGTCCTTCTTGACCATGCCTTCGGCGGTGCGTCGAGCGACGTACTCCTGGGTGCGCTGGTCGTACTTCATGCGGACCAGGACGATGGTGTGCAGGGCGTTGTTGGCCGCTCGGTCGCCGCCGCGGTTGAGGCGGTGGCGGTTGGTGCGGCCGGAGGAGGCCGGGACCGGGGCGGCCCCGCAGAGGTGCGCGAAGGACGCTTCGGAGCGAAGCCGGTCTGAGTTGTCACCCGCGCTGGTCAGCAGCTGGCCGCCGGTCTCGGGGCCGACGCCCGGCAGGGCGACCAGCCTCGGGGCGGCCTGGGTGACCAGCGGCCCGATCTCCTTGTCCGCGTCCTTGATCTCCTCGTCAAGTTGCTGGTAGCGACGGGCGAGCCGCCGCAGCGCGGTCTTCACCGCGCAGGTGGGGTCGTCGAGTTCGCCGGTGAGGCGGGAGCAGGCCAAGGTGTCGACCAATTCCCGCGCGGAGAGCCCCCGCAGCTTGTCCCGCACGGTGGACGGAGCGGTGACGATGAGGGTGCGGATCTGGTTGATGGTCTGGGTGCGGGCCTTGACGGCGCTCTTGCGGACCACCCGCAGGGCCCGGATCGCCTCCACGATCCCGTTGCGGGCCTTGGGTGTTCCTCCGGCCCGGCCGGACAGGACTGCGGTCGCGGCTCCGTAGGCGTCGATCGGGTCGGACTTTCCGTTTTCCCGCCTCGCCTTGCGGTCCGGCCGGTCCACCTCGACCACCGTGACCTCGTTCGCCGTGAGGAAGCGGGCGATCTCGGCTCCATAGGCGCCGGTCCCCTCGACCCCGACGGCAAGGACCTCACCGTGGGACCGGAGCCAGTCCAGCAGCCGCTGGTATACCTCCGGCGTCGTCTCGAACTGCTCGGTGGCCAAGTGCCGGCCGATGCTGTCGATGACCGCGGCCTGGTGGAGGTCGGTGTGGGTGTCGATCCCGCCGACCACCGCTATCTCGTCTGCCATGCTGTTGTGCGCTGCCCTTCCAACGTGCACCGGTGGGAGGGCACGGGCCGGTCGGGCAGACGGACAAGACAGTGATGGGACCTCTGGCCAGGCTCCCATTAGGTCACAGACGCCCGACCGGCCACGTGCCGGACGGCATCGCCCGGCAGGCCGACGATTCCCCAGAAGGACAACCGAAGCGTCAGTCAGGCGGAGAGTCAGACCTCCGGGCGATGCCATGGTCAATCCTCACTGTCAGGCGGTCAGCTCCTGGGCCAGGGCGCGCAGCCCCGCCGCCGCGAGCGGGGGCACGGCGTCGCCGACCGTTTCGAATCCGCGGCCGACGGTCATCCCGGCCTGGTGGCGGGCGTGGATGCCTTCGGCGATCACGGCGATTTTGAAGTAGCCGAGGCCGAGGTAGAAGGCAAGCCGTCCCAGATCCCGCCCGGAGAAGCGGGCGTAGCGTTCGGCGAGGTCGCGGGGGGAGGGCAGCCGGTTGCTGGTGGAGGCGGCGGAGCCGCCCAGTACCGGGTCGAACGCGGGGTCGCGGTAGACCAACGTCAAACCGAGGTCGGCGAGCGGGTCGCCGATGGTGGCCATCTCCCAGTCGACGAGTGCACGGAGCGTTCCCGGATTGTCCGGGGCGAGGATGGCGTTGTCGATGCGGTAGTCGCCGTGGACGATGGCTGCGCCGCTTTCGGCGGGCACCCGGGCGGCGAGGCGCTGGTGGAGGGTGTCGATGTCGGGCAGGTCGCGGGTGGCCACGCGTTCCCACTGGTCGCGCCACCGGTGGACCTGTCGGTTCAGGTAGCCCTCGGGCCGGCCGAAGCCGGTGAGCCCGACCTCCTCGTACGGTACGGCGTGCAGCCGTGCGAGCACGTCGACCAGGGCGTCGGCGCAGTGGTCGATGTCCGTCTGGGACAGGGCGTGGAGGTCGTCGTGGGTGCGCAGCACCGTGCCCGCCACGTGGGAGACGACGCAGAACGGCGCGCCGAGCACACTGGGGTCCTCGCACAGCGCCGCCGTCCGGGCGACTGGCATGCCGGTGCCCTGCAGCGCGGCGACGATCCGGTACTCGCGCCCCACGTCGTGCGCGGACGGTGTCAGGACCCCGAGTGGGGGGCGGCGCACGACCCAGCGGGACCGGCCGTCGGTGACCAGGTAGGTCAGGTTGGAACGGCCTCCGTGCAGGAGCTCGGCCCGCAGTGGGCCGGCGGTTTCCGGCACATGGGCCTCGAAGTACTGCTGCAGGGCCGCCAGGTCCAGGCCCTGGGGACTCGTTGCCTCGGCGGTCACGGCTGCGCTCCCGCGGTCCGGCCGTCCAGGTGACGTCGGACCACCCGGCGGGCGATCGCCCAGCGGTGGGTCTCGGAGGGGCCGTCGTAGATGCGGAACGGGCGCACCTCGCGCAGGAAGCGGGAGAGCAGGATGTCCCCGGAGATGCCCAGTGCGCCGCAGATCTGCAGCGACCGGTCGACGACGCGCCATACCGCCTCGGCGGTGAATGTCTTGGCGATCGCGGTGGACTGCGCCCCGGAGCGGCCCCGGTCCAGCTCCCGGCAGGCCTGCAGGATCAGTCCGCGCGAGGCGGCGACGTCGATCTCGTTGTCGGCGATCATCTGCTGGATCATGCCGAGTTCCGCGAGTCGGGAGCCGAACAGCTGCCGGTCGGCGGCGCGGGCCACCGCGATGTCCTGGGCGCGGCGGGCGATGCCCAGCCAGCGCATGCAGTGCGTCATCCGGGCGGGGCCGAGCCGGACCTGCGCGTACTCGAAGCCCTTGTCGACCTCGCCGAGCACCGCCTCGTCCGGCACGACGCAGCCGTCGAAGAGCACCTCGCAGTGTCCGCCGAAGAAGGCCTCGTCCAGGGTGTCGATGTGCCGCACGATCTTCATCCCGGGGTTGTCGGCGTCGACCAGGAACATCGTCGCCCCGCCCCGGGTCCCCGGTTCACCGGAGGTACGGGCCATGCAGATCGCGTATGCCGAGCCGTCCGCGCCGGTGATGAACCACTTGCGGCCGTCGATCCGCCAGCCCCCGGGCACTTTCTCGGCGCGGGTCGTCAGCGCCGAGGGGTCCGATCCGGCGCCGGGCGCCGGCTCGGTCATCGCGAAGCACGACCGGACACGCCCCTCGGCGAGTGGGCGCAGGTAGCGCTCCTTCTGTTCCGGGGTAGCGATCGTCTCCAGCATGTGCATGTTGCCTTCGTCGGGGGCCGCGATGTTCAGGGCGAGCGGACCGAACAGCGAGTAGCCGGCCTCCTCGAACACCAGGGCACGGCCACGCATGTCCAGACCATGGCCGCCGTATTCGGGGGAGACGTGCGGGGCGAAGACTCCGGCCCTGCGGGCGGCCTCCTGCAGGTGCGTCCGCAGCGCCTCCCCTCCGGTGGCGGAGACGCCTCGGTGTTCTTCCTCGGCCGGGATCACCGCCTCGCGGACGAATTCCGCCGTACGGCGGGCGAGTTCCACGACCTCGGGGCTTTGGTCTGGGTTCACAGGCAACGGTGCCTCCTGAAGTCGGGCGGGTGCGTGCGCCGTGCACCCTCGGCCTAGCTAATAGACATTAGCCACATGACAGCGGGCGGTGGCTCTGGTTGTCAAGGTCAGGGCGCATCCCTCAGGGGTCGGGCGCGAGAATCGGCTAACATGCTCTAGCCCGTGCCTCCAGCTCACATCGAGGAGCCGTCCGTGTCGCAGCCCAGTGCGCGTCGAGATGCCGTTGCGGGCGGGGCCGGTGACAGCGTGGCGGGCGTCCCCCCGCGCGCCCAGGCGATCCGGGCCGCCGCCCTGGAGTTGTTCACGCAGCGCGGTTACCAGGCCACCACCATGGCCGACATCGGTGCCGCCGTCGGTATTCGTGGACCGAGCCTGTACAAGCACGTCAGTTCCAAGCAGGAGCTGCTCGCGCAGATCATGATCGGCACGATGGACGCGCTGCTCGCCGCCCACCGGACGGCCGTCGCCGGGGCCGCAGGCGTCGCCGAACGACTCAGGCGTGCCACCGAGGCGCATGTCCGCTACCACGCACGGCACCGACTCGAGGCGTTCGTCGGGAACCGGGAGATCCGCAGTCTCGAGGAACCGCACAGCACCGCGGTCCTGGACCGGCGCGACGCGTACGAGAAGGGCTTTCGTGAGTTGGTCGAGGCCGGGGTCGCCGCAGGACGCTTCCATGTCGCATCGGCCCGACTGGCCTCGTACGCGATCCTGGATCTGGGCATGGGCGTGGCCGTCTGGTATCGCGAGGACGGTGAGCTGACGGAGGACCAGATCGTGTACCAGTACAGTGACTTCGCCCTCCTTCTGGTGGGTGCGTCGTAGCCTGATCCGGCAGCCCGCCTCTCGTGGCGGCGATCCGCGTCCTGAATCGTGCGCACACAGGGATCGGGGGCGGACCTGGGCGCGCGGCGCGCTGCCCCCTATGAGCTGGTCGTCCTCGCGTTGTGGCTCGCCACGTGGGATGCCGGTCTCCACGCGGGGCCAGTAGAGGTGGAAGTCCACGACTCGGGCCTGTTTCTCGGTGCAGCGCCGGAGTTTGCCGAAGCCGTTCATCCAGCGTGAATGCGCTCCACCCCCACCTCTTTCCGGCCTGGATCGGGGCGGGGACGCCCTTGCGGGCGATCTCGCCGGTCAGCTCCGACTCCCCGAGTGCGGCACGGGTCTTGTCGCTGTCGTAGCCGCGGTCCAGGTGGACGTTGGTCCGCTCGGGGAGCCCGCCGACCTGCTCGTCGGCGGCCTTCAGGGTGGGCACGAGCAGGGGCGAGTCGTGGCGGTTGGCCCCGGCCGCGACGATGCCGAGCGGGACGCCGGTGGCCTCGGTGACGACTGAGCGTTTCAGGCCCTGCTTGCCCCGGTCCACCGGGGAACGTCCGGCAGCCTCGCCGCCGCACGGGGCCTTGGCGATGCGGCCGTCCACGGACAGCTCGTCGAGCTCCAGGCCGATCACCCGGTCGTACGCCCGCAGGGCCGTGCGTGCATATGAACTCGACGTCGAAATCGACTATGCTCGTGGGTGCATGGTCCACCCGTCATCACCGGAGAGCAGGGAAGCAGCATGACCGACAGCAGTGACCCGGGCGAGCCCGAGCCCGCCGTACGTCTGCCCGCCACGGCCCGTGGGCGGCGACGTCGGCAGGCCCTTCTGGACGCGGCTCGGCAAGTCTTCGCGCGCGACGGCTTCGCGGACGCGCGGATCACCGACATCGCCGACACCGCGAAGGCGGCGCACGGGTCCTTCTACACGTACTTCGACTCCAAGGAGGAAATCTTCGTCACGCTCCTGCGTGAGCTGGAGGACGAACTGCGCAGCCCCGGGCCCCGTCACGTGCAGCAGGAGGAGGACGAGGGGCCCGACCGGCTGGAGCCCTACGAGCAGATCCTGCGGGCCAATCACGCCTATCTCGAGGCGTACCGGAAGAACCACGCGATCATGGTCGTGTGGGAGCAGGTCGCGACACTCAACGCGAGTGTCGAGGCGCTGCGACGGGAGGCCGGCGACCGGTTCGTCCAGCGGATCGAGCGCGGCATCCGCTACTGGCAGGAGCGGGGCACCACCGACCCGGAGATCGACCCGTCGTACGCTGCGATGGCCCTCAGCGGGATGGTGAGCAACTTCGCGTACCGCTGGTCTGCGCAGAACGCCGATTACGAGCTGGAGAAGGCCGCGCGGCAGCTCTCCCTGCTGTGGGCCAACTCGCTGGGTGTGAGGGTGCCCGGACCAGCCCCGGAACGGGACTGATCCGCGGGGCCGGCCGGGCACCGGTCAGTCCCGCGGGGCTTCGGGGTCCTCGGTGAAGCGCAACCACAGCGAGGCCGGGCCGTGGAAGAGGAAGCTCGGCCGGTACGGCGGCGGGTACTCGTGGCCGGGGGCGAGCTCGATCCGGGAGAACCGCCGGGTCATCTCCTCCAGGGCGATCTTCATCTCCTGGCGGGCGAGCGGAGCCCCGATGCACAGGTGGGCTCCCCAGCCGAAGGTCATGTGCCGGGTCGTCTGCTCCTCGTCGAGGTCCACCAGCCCGGCCTTCGGCCCGTACCCCGAGGGGTCGTGGTTGGCGCCGGCGAAGCTGATCCAGACGAAGTCGCCCTCCTTGACGACCTCGTCACCGACCTCGATGTCGGCCGTCGCACGCCGGAAGATACCCAGTGCCGGGCCGGCGGTGCGCAGCACCCCCTCGATGTAGTTCGGGATCTTCTCCGGCTCGCGGCGGAGCCTGTCGTAGGTCTCCGGGTGGGTGGCGAGATCCTCCAGCATGCGCGACATTGCCGCGTCACTGGTGTCCGCGCCGCCGACGACGAGGAGCTGGTAGACCATCATCAGGTCGTCCCGGCTCATCCTCTCCCGGCTCTTCTCGTTCTCGTGCACCACCATCGACGTCAGGTCGTCGGTGGGGTTGGCCATCCGGTCCTCGGCGGCGGCGTGGAAGTAGTCGTCGAAGTCGAAACGGGTCTGCGAGAGCTTGCGGACGTCGTCGTCGGTGAGCCCCTCGGTGGCGATCATCGAGTTCAGGTCGGTGACCCAGCCGCGGAGCTTCTTGTGGTCCGTCTCCGGCAGGCCGAGGACCGCGGAGATCACCGCCATCGGGTAGGGCTCAGCGAAGACCTCGACGAACTCGACCTCCTCCTTGCGCGCGGCCAGGTCGTCGATCAGGCCGCGCGCGATGCGCCGCATGTTGTCGGCGTTGCGACGGACCGCTGTCGGGGTCAGGGCGCGGTTGATGATGCGCCGGTGCCGGGTGTGCACGGGCGGGTCGGAGAACAGCAGGACGCGTCGGGCGCCCTCTCCGTAGCCTTCGATCCGGTGCTTGGTCTCCGGCTTCTCCCGGGCCAGCTCGATCATCCGGGTCCAGATCGTGTCGGCCTTCTCGCCTATGCACTGCTCGGCGGAGAACTCCTTGTTGTTGTCGAGGACTCGAGTGGCCAGTTCATGGCTCGACACGACCCAGAAGTTGCCGTCGGCGTACCAGGAGATCGGCGCTTCTTCACGGGCGGTGCTGAAGTGTTCGAACGGACACCGCAGGGCCTCCTTGTCGAACTCGAAGACCGGTGCGTACGGGGGCTTGCTCGGCTGCGGGGGCGTCGAAGTGGTCACGGAAAACCCTCTCCTTCGGACGGGGAATGCGGTGCGGGATGGCCGGCCGGAGCCCGGACGGGACCGGTCCCGGCCGAGCGGGGCTTCAGGCCCGGACGAGCTGTCCGCCGTCGACCGGGACGGAGATGCCGGTGATGTAGCGGGCTTCCTCGGAGGCCAGCCACAGCACGGCGTTGCTGACGTCGACGGGCTCCAGCCAGGCGATGTCCAGCACGGTGAGGTGCTTGTAGATCGCCGCGATGTCCTCCTCGCTGGGGTTCGGGTTGTCCGGCATGAACTGCTTGAACAGTGTGGGGTTCATCGACATGTCGGTGTTGATGAGGCCCGGGTTCACGGTGTTGACCCGGATGTTGTGCGGGCCCAGCTCCTGGGACAGGGTCTGCATCAGGCCGATGATCCCGTGCTTGGTGGCCGAGTAGTGGCCCATGCCCGGGAAGCCGCGGAGGCCCGCGACCGAGCTGACCAGCACGACCGAACCGCCCCGGCCCTGCTCGATCAGCTGGGGAACGGTGGCCTTGATGGTGTTCCAGGTGCCGGTGAGGTTCGTGTCCACAACCGCCTGCCACTGCTCCGCGGAGAGTTCCCAGGCGTGCCCGACGGTGGAGATCCCGGCGTTCGCGACCACGATGTCCAGGCCGCCGAGCGTGTCGACCGCCTCCGCGACGAGTCCCTGCAGGGCCTCGAGGTCACGGATGTCGGCGTGGGAGGTGAGGACGCGGCGGCCCTGTTTCTTCACCAGTTCCGCCGTCTCGGCGAGGTCGTCGGCAGTCCCCATGGGGTACTTGACGTCGTCCTTCTGCTTGCAGAAGTCCAGGGCGATGATGTCCGCGCCCTCCTCGGCCAGGCGCAGGCAGTGCGACCGGCCCATCCCCTTCGCGGCTCCGGTGACCAGAGCGACTTTGTTCGGAACGCGTGCCATGGTGCTCTCCTCTTCGAGAGGTGTGG
Source organism: Streptomyces atratus (assembly GCF_040655115.1). Lineage (GTDB taxonomy): Bacteria > Actinomycetota > Actinomycetes > Streptomycetales > Streptomycetaceae > Streptomyces > Streptomyces atratus_D. Next base: position 8,234 of record NZ_JBFAJH010000052.1, read on the forward strand.
GATGGGCCACACCGTAAGACAACACGAACTCGACGACAAGTTCATGTAGCAGTTGAAGTTGACGTCGAGTGTGTCTAGGGTTCGGCGCACGACGATGATCGGACGCAAGGGAGGCCGGCATGGCGCCGGGGAACGCGGGCACGGCCACCGCGGTGTACACAGGGCTGCGGGTGATCGACCTGACACAGGGCATCGCGGGCGCCCTCACCACCATGCTGCTGGGGGACGCGGGGGCGGAGGTGATCCGGATCGACACCCCGGACGACCCGTTCGCGGGCCTGTCGGGCTACCGCGTCTGGCACCGGGGCAAGCGGCGCGCCGCCTTCGACCTGGACGACCCCGCCGACCTCGCGGACGTGCGGGCCCTCGTTGCCGGGGCGGACGTGCTCGTCGAATCGTTTGAGCAGGCGCCGGACAGCCTGGATCCCGCCTCGCTCCGGGCGGCGAACCCCCGCCTGGTGCACTGTTCGATCACGGGATACGGCCAGGCCGCCGCGCACCGGGGCCGCCCCGCCGTGGACGCCCTCGTGGCTGCTCGTACGGGCCTGCACTGGGAAGTCCGCGGGGTGCCCGGCACCACGATCGGTGCGCTGTCCGGCTGGGAGGACCCGCTGGCGGACCTCCCGGTGGACCCGGCCACCGCGGTGGGCCCCGACCGCCCGGGGCCGATGTTCACGGGTATCCCCTGGGCCAGCAACGCCGCCGGATACCTCGCGACGATCGCGGTCACCGCCGCACTGCGTGCCCGCGAGCAGTCGGGGCGGGGGCGCCACGTGGCCACCTCGCTGCTGCAGGGCGCCATCTGCGCGAGCAGCATCGCCTGGCAGCGGGCGCAGCACCCGGAATGCGAGAGCTACCTCGGGTGGACCACGGACCCCCGCGCACCCAAGGGCTTCTACCGCGCCGCGGACGGTCGGTGGTTCCAGCAATGGGTGCAGTTGCCGGGATTCATGCTCGGGGTCACCGGTGAGGACGAACCCGCACTGCCCGCCCACGGCACCTCGCCCAAGGACGCGGAGCTGCGGATCTCGACCGACTACTCGGACATGGTGCTGCTGCACCACTTCCATCCGCTCATGGCCGAGGCCGCCACGCGCTATCCGGCCGCCGCCTGGGAACGCGTCGCCGAGCGGGCGGGCGTCCCGCTCGAGATCGTGCGTTCCCCCGAGGAGGCGCTGCTCGACGACGCCCTGCTCATCGACGGCTGTGTCGTGGAACTTCCGGACCCCGAGCACGGCCGGGTCCGCATGGTCGGCGGCGTGGTCAGGCTCGCGGACTGCCCCTCCGAGATCAGCCGCGGCCTCGCGGAGCCGGGCACGGACTCCGACTGGGCCAGGGACGAGGCCGCCCGCGGCCGCACCGCCGATGTGCCGGCGCCAGCCGCCACCGACGGGGCCCCGGCGGCGGCCCCCCTGGCGGGGATCCGCGTCCTGGACCTCGGACTGGCGATCGCCGGGCCCTACGGCGCGCAACTGCTGGCCGACCTCGGTGCCGACGTCATCAAGGTGAACGCGAAGCACGACGACTTCTGGATGCGCACCCAGTACTCCCACATGTCCAACCGGGGCAAGCGCGGCCTGGCCATCGACCTGAAGAGCGACGAGGGACTCGCCGTCTTTCACGATCTGGTGCGCAGCGCTGACGTCGTGCACCACAACATGCGCGACGCCGCCGCCCGCCGGCTGGGGATCGACTACGCGTCGCTGCGCGAGATCAACCCCCGGCTCGTCTACTGCCACACCCGCGGCTACGAGCACGGCGCACGCGACACCAAACCCGCCAACGACCAGACGGCCGCCGCCCTGTGCGGTACCGAGTGGGTCGACGGAGCCGTGGACAGCGACGGTACCCCGATCTGGCCGTCCATCTCGCTGGGCGACACGGGCAACGGTCTGCTCTCCGCCATCGCCGTGCTGGAGGCCCTCTACCACCGGGACCGCACGGGCCGCGGCCAGTTCGTGGAGACCTCCATCGCGTACGCCCACCTGCTCAACGCCTCCAGCGCCTGGGTCACCGCCGACGGGGAAACCCGGGGGGAGCGTCCCGTGGTCGACGCACAGAGCTGGGGCGTCGACGCCCTGCACCGCATCTACCCGGCGCGCGAGGGCTGGCTCTGCCTCACGGTGCTGACCGAACAACACTGGCAGGGGCTGCGCGCGGCGGTACCGGGCCTGGACGACCTCCGGTTCGCCACGGCGGCCGACCGCCGGAAGCACGACGAACAGCTCGCGGCGGTACTGACGGAACAATTCGTCGGAGCCGACCCGGACACCTGGTGCGCGGCCCTGGACCGCCACGGCGTCCCCGCGGAGGTGTGCGCCGCCGCGCCCGGCACCGTGCTGTTCGACGACCCGGACCTGAAGGAACGCGGGCTGATGGTGGCGTACAGGCATCCCGTGCTCGGGGAGATGGAGATGGCCGGGCGGCTGTTCGACGTGGAGGGCGGACGGGCCTCGGGGCCGGCCCCGGTGCTGGGCCAGCACACGCACGAGATCCTCGCCGAACTCGGCATGTCCGAGGCGGACATCACCGGACTCGTCGAGCGGGGAGTCGTCGTCGACGGAGCGGGGGCACGGGTATGAGCGGCACGCACACCACCTCCGACTACGCCCCCTACCGCGACCGCTGCGCCATCGCCGGAATCGGGCAGACCGCCTACACCAAACGGTCGGGCGTCAGTGAACTCTCCCTCGCCGTGGAGGCCTGCACCGCCGCGCTCGCGGACGCGGGCATCCCCGTGTACGAGGTCGACGGGATCATCCGCAACGACTTCGACCTGGTCAGCCACAACGAACTGGCCGACGCGCTGGGCATCCCGAACCTCACCTACTGGGGCATCAACGGTGCTGGCGGGGCGGCGGCACCGGCCCAGGTCGCCCAGGCCGTCGCGGCGATCGAGAGCGGCCAGGCCTCCACCGTGCTGGTCTTCCGCGCCCTCAACGGCCGCTCCGGCGCCGACCGCTACGGCCAGTCGCGACGGGACACCGACGGCCCGCCGCGGGTCGGCGGGTCCAGCAGCTATGACGAATACTTCCTGCCCCACGGCCTGGCCGCGGCGGGACAGGCCTACGCGATGGTCGCCCGCCGACACATGATCGAGTACGGGACGACCCCGGAACAGCTCGCGCACATCGCCCTGACCTGCCGCGAGCGGGCGAACGCCAACCCGCGGGCACAGATGCACGGGCGGCCGATGACCATGGCCGACTACGAGGCCGCCCGGATGATCTCCGATCCGCTGCGGCTGTTCGACTACTGCCTGGAGACCGACGGCGCGTGCGCCCTCGTCGTCACTCGCACCGAACGGGCCCGGGACGGCCGCAGCCCGACCGTGCTGATCCGGGCCGTGGCCATGGGAACTGGCCCCGCGCCCAAGGGCGGAGTCATCTTCCCCGTACTGTTCCGCGACACCTTCACGACCTTCCCGTCTGCCGCGGTGGCTCACACCCTGTACCGCAGGGCGGGCCTGGGACCGGAGGACATCCAGGTCGCGCAGTTGTACGACTGCTTCACCATCACCGCGCTGATCCAGCTCGAGGACTACGGATTCTGCGCGAAGGGCGAAGGGGGCCCCTTCGCCGCGAGCGGGGCCCTCGGACCGCAGGGCGCGCTGCCGATCAACACCGGCGGCGGCCATCTGTCGGAGGGCTACATCCACGGACTTAACCACGTGGTCGAGGGCGTACGGCAGATGCGCGGGGAGTCCACCACCCAGATCAAGGACAGCGATGTCTGCCTCGTCACCGGGGGATCGCCCCCGGCCTCGAGCGCACTGATCCTCAGGAGGGACGCATGAGCCCCGGCCCGGACGCCACCGTGCTGCCCGTACCGCGAACCGACGACCCGGACTCCGCCGAGTTCTGGGCCGGCGCCGCGCAGGGCCGTCTGATGGTCGCCCTCGGCATCGACGGCACCCCGGTCCACCCGCCGCGCGCCAGTGGAGCGAACACCCCAGTCCGGTGGGTCGAGGCAGCGGGCACCGCCGTCCTGCACACCTGGACGGTGGTACGGCACACCGTCGACCCCGCCTTCCCGGCCCCGTACACGGTCGTTCTCGTGGCACTGACCGACCACCCTCAGGTCAGGTTCGCCGGGCACCTGCCCGGCACCCTCGAACTGCGCCCCGGCGCCCCGATGCGCGTGCGCTTCGAGGACCGCGACGGCGTCGCCGTCCCCCAGTGGACCCTCCTCTGAACTCCCCCCTCGCACACCGATCACCTCTCACCGATCACTCGAAGGGAACCACCATGGCCGAGACCACCGAGGACAAGCTCGCCGTCGTCGACCGACTCGTCGCCGCCTTCAACGGCCCCGACTACGACGAACTGTCCCGCATCCTCGCCGACGACATCGTCTTCAGCCACAAGAACAAGGGGATGGAGGGCACCGGCAAGGAGCAACTCCTGTCCAACATCCGGATGATGTACGACGCCTTCCCCGGCCGCACCATCAGCGCGACCCAGCGGTACGCCATCCAGGGCGACGTCGTCTTCCGCGAGGCGACGTGGGGCGGCACCGCCGCAGTGGACGTCCCCGGCTTCGCGAAGGCGGGGGAGGCGGCCCACCTCGACACCATGACCGTCTTCGTGATCCGGGGCGGCCGAATCCACGAGTGGAGCGACTTCGGCTGAGTCCGGGTCACCGTCATCGGCAGCGTCTACGGACGCTGCCCCAACTCGCGGACCTCCAGGAGGAACGAAGGTGGAATCCCCGCAGGGCGGCATCCCGACCCCGACCGAACTCGCCGCGTTCAGGGACGCCGCGGGGGCGTGGCTCGCCGGACACGCGCAACCGCGGACCGGGTCCGACGCCCGGGACGTCGAGGTCGCGGTCTTCCACGACCTCGGCGCCGACGAGGAACGGACGCTGCTGCAACGGATCTGCGACTGGCAGCGCACCAAGTTCGACGCCGGGTACGGCGCGCTCTCGTGGCCCGCCGATCACGGCGGCGCGGGACTGACCCCGCTGCACGAGGAGGCGTTCGCCGAACTCGAGCGACAGTTCGACACCCCCGGCCAGCATGAACTGACCTCGGTGAGTGTCGCGCTGATCGCCCCCACTGTGCAGCGGTTCGGCACCGAGGCACAGCGCGAGCGCCTGGTCCGGCCCCTGCTGAGGGGGGACGACCTGGCCTGCCAGCTCTTCTCCGAGCCCGCCGCCGGTTCCGACTTGGCGGGCGTGGCGACCAGGGCCACCCGCGACGGCGACGCGTGGGTGATCAACGGACAGAAGGTGTGGAGCTCGGGCGCGCAGTTCGCCGGATGGGGCGAGCTGATCGCCCGCACCGACCCGGACGTTCCCAAACACCGGGGACTCACCGCGTTCCTGCTGCCGATGGACACCCCCGGCGTCGAGGTGCGTCCGCTGCGGCAGATGTCGGGCGGGTCGTCGTTCTGCGAGGTGTTCCTCGAGGACGTGCGCATCCCCGACTCGCTGCGGCTGGGCGAGGTGGGGGAGGGCTGGCGGGTGGCGCTGACCACGCTCGGATTCGAGCGCGGCCACTCCGGCGCCAACGCCGACCTCGGCGGCGGATACCGGCAACTCCTCGCGACCGCACGCCGGCTGGGCCGTACCGCCGATCCCGACGTGCGGCGGGCGCTGGCCGAGGTGTGGGTCGAGGAGAGGGTCGCCGCCCTCGCGGTGCTGCGGGACCGGGAGGACCGGTTCGCCGGAACCGAGCCCGGACCGGTCTCCTCGGTCCGCAAACTGGCCTGGTCCGAGGGGATGAAGTCGGTGTCCGACGCGGCGGCCCTGATCCTCGGCGACCGTCTCGTCGCGGACAGCGACGAGGGCGTCTACCAGTGGACCGAGCACGTACTGGGCGCCCCCGGCTACCGCATCGCGGGCGGTTCCGACGAGATCCAGCGCACCATCATCGGCGAGCGCCTGCTCGGGCTGCCGCCCGAACCGCGGGGCGACCGCGATGTGCCCTGGAAGGACATTCCCCGATGACGACAGGAGCAGGTGTGGACGAACAACGAACGGTCGCCGAGGCGGTCGCGGCGGCACGCCCGCCGTACGAGCCCCTTGCGGGCCGGACGGCGCTGATCACCGGCGGTTCGCGCGGACTGGGCCGGGAGATCGCGATCGCGTTCGCCGCGGCCGGCGCCGACGTCGCGCTGGTGTCGCGCAAACGGGAGGCCTGCGAGGCCCTGGCCGGCGAAATCGCCGCCGCGACCGGCCGGCGCGTCACCGCGCACGCCGCGCACGTGGGCGACTGGGATCGGCTCGGCACGCTGCTCGACGAGGTCGCCGAGGAGCTGGGCGAGGTCGACGTGCTGGTCAACAACGCCGGTATCGCGCCGCTCTACCCGAGTCTGGACGAGGTCACGGAGGACCTCTTCGACAAGGTGATCGCGGTCAACCTCAAGGGGCCGTTCCGGCTGATGGCCGCCGCGGGGCGGCGGATGGCGGCGCGGGACGGCGGGGTGATCCTCAACATCTCCTCGATCGCCTCCAGCCGGCCCACCGCGGCGGACCTCCCGTACGCGGCGGCCAAGGCCGCCCTCAACACCCTGACGGCCGGCTTCGCCCAGGAGTACGGCCCCACGGTCCGGGTGAACACCATCCTGGCCGGGCCCTTCTTCACCGACATCAGCAAGGCGTGGGACATGGACGCCTTCGGCGCCATGGCCGAGGAATGGCCCGCTCAGCGCGGCGGCGACCCGTCCGAGATCACCGGGGCGGCGCTGTACCTGTGCGGTCCGGCCGCCTCGTACACCACCGGCGCCCTGCTCGCCGTCGACGGAGGAAGGCTGGCCGCGCCATGAGCACTCTCGTGGACCAGGACCTGTTCACCGGCACGCCCGACCGCCGGGCACTGCTCGGCAGCCGCTGCGCCGACTGCGCGGCGCACGTGTTTCCCCGGCAGGACGGCTGCCCCCGCTGCACCGGCGGCAGGATGGAGGACGTCCCCCTCGCCCGCCGGGGCGTCCTGTGGGCCTTCACGGTGCAGGGGTTCAGGCCGAAGCCGCCCTATACCGGGTCCAAGGAGTTCGAGCCCTACGGCGTCGGGTACGTCGAACTGCCCGGCCAGGTGATCGTCGAGGCCCGACTGACCGAAGCAGACCCCGAAGGCCTGCGGATCGGCATGCCCATGGTCCTGACCTGGGTGCCCTTCCGCCAGGAGGAGGACGGGACCCCCGTGCTGACCTACGCGTTCGCACCCGAGACGCAGGAGGAGCGATGAGCACGGGGACATCGATCGTCGGAATCGGCATCCACCGGTTCGGCCGCACCGAAGGGGTCTCCGGCCGGGACCAGGCCGTGCACGCGGTGCGTGCCGCCCTCGCCGACGCGGGAGTGACGTTCGCGGACATGGGATTCGGCTTCGGCGGCTCCCACTCGGCCGGCGACGCCGACACCCTGGTGTCCGAACTGGGCCTGACCAGCCTGCCGTTCACCAACGTCGCGAACGGCTGCGCCACCGGCGGCAGCGCGCTGATCGCCGCCGACGCGGCGATCAGGTCGGGGCAGCACGACATCGGCATCGTGATCGGCTTCGACAAGCACGACCGGGGCGCATTCAACACCGACCCCGCCGACCACGGCATCGGCTCCTGGTACGGGGAGACCGGGCTCATGCTGACCACCCAGTTCTTCGGCATGAAGATCCAGCGGTACCTGCACGAGACGGGCATGAGCCGGGACCTGCTCGCGAAGATCGCCGCCAAGGCGTTCGCCAACGGCGCCCGCAACCCGCTGGCCTGGCGTCGCAAGGTCCTGTCCGAGGCGGAGATCGCCGCCGCGCCGATGATCAGCCACCCCCTGACGCAGTACATGTACTGCTCGCCCGGCGAGGGCGCGGTGGCCCTGGTGGTCACCCGCTCCGATCACGCCCACCGCTACACCCGGCGCCCCGTGCACCTGCGCGGAGCGGCCCTGCGGTCGCGGCGCTACGGCTCGTTCGAGGTGTTCAGCCCGTGGCTGGCGACCGAGCGCGCCGACTCGCCCACCGTGGACGCCGCCCGCGCGGCCTTCGAGCAGGCGGGAGTCGCGCCCGACGAGGTGCGAGTGGCGCAGGTCCAGGACACCGAAGCCGGCGCCGAGCTGATGCACATGGCCGAGACCGGGCTGTGCGCGCACGGCGAGCAGGAGCGGCTGATCGCCACACGGACCACCGAGATCGATGGACGGCTGCCCGTCAACACCGACGGCGGATGCATCGCCAACGGCGAGCCGATCGGTGCGTCGGGACTGCGGCAGGTGTACGAGACCGTGCTGCAACTGCGCGGCGACGCCGGCAACCGGCAGGTGCCGGGCGATCCACGCGTCGGCTTCACCCACGTCTACGGGGCTCCGGGCATCTCCGCCTGCACCGTCCTCACCCGATAGCACGACCACGCGGAACGGACCTCCCGCGGAAAGGAAGACACGACATGGCCTGGGACTTCGAGACCGATCCCGAGGTGCAGCGTGAACTGGACTGGGTCGCCGACTTCGTCGCCCGCGAGATCGAACCAGTCGACCAACTGGTCGAGCACGCCTGGAACGTACGCGACCCGGTACGCAACGCGCTGATCCGCCCGCTGCAGGAGCAGGTGCGCGAGCGCCGCCTGTGGGCCTGCCACCTGGGCCCCGAACTGGGCGGGCCGGGGTACGGGCAGATGCGGCTCGCCCTGCTCAACGAACAGCTCGGCCGGACACACTCCGGGCCGGTGGTGTTCGGCTGCCAGGCACCGGACTCCGGCAACGCCGAGATCCTCGCCCACTACGGCAGCGAGCACCTGAAGGAGAAGTACCTCGCGCCGCTCATCGAGAACGACATCGTGTCGTGCTTCTCGATGACCGAACCGCACGGCGGGTCAGACCCCACCGGGTTCCGCACCACCGCCGTACGGGACGGCGACTCCTGGGTGCTCAACGGGGAGAAGTGGTTCTCCTCGCACGCCCTGTTCGCCGACTTCCTGATCGTCATGGCGGTCACCGACCCGGACGCGCCCCAGCACAAGAGCATGTCGATGTTCGTCGTGCCGGCCGACGCCCCCGGCATCGAACGGGTCCGGGACGTGAGCGTGTGGGGGCACGAGGAGGAGGTGGGCACCCACCAATACCTGCGGTACACCGACGTGCGGGTCTCCCGGGAGAATCTGCTCGGAGAGCGCGGCGCCGGGTTCGCCGTCGCGCAGACCCGGCTCGGCGGCGGCCGGATCCATCACGCGATGCGCACCGTCGGACTGGTCAGTCAGGCGTTCGAGCTGATGAAGCGCCGTGCCGTCTCGCGCGTCGCCAGGGGCGAACGGCTCGCCGACCGGCAGCTGGTGCAGGAGATGATCGCCGACTCCTGGATCCAGATCGAGCAGTTCCGGCTCCTGGTGCTGCGCACCGCGTGGAAGATCGACAAGTACAACGACTACCGGCAGGTCCGGGGCGACATCGCAGCGGTGAAGGTGGCGATGCCCAAGGTGCTGCTCGACGTTTCCTCGCGCGCCATCCAGATCCACGGCTCCCTCGGCATCTCCACCGAACTGCCCTTCGGTAAGTGGGCGATGGAGGCCTTCCACATGGGACTGGCCGACGGCGCCACCGAGGTGCACAAGGTCAACCTGGCCCAGGCTCTGCTGCGCAGCACCCAGCCCGACGACGGCCTGTTCCCGCCCTACATCCGGCCCACCCTGGCCGCGCAGGCGCGGGAACGGTACGCCGGTGTCCTGGACGGAGTGGCCCACGATGACTGACACCGCGCCGGCCCGCGACGCCGAGACCGCGCCCGTACGCCCCGGGGAGGAACTGGACTGGCCGCGCGTCGAGTCGCACCTGCGCGAGCGGCTGCCCGAGCTCGCCGGCGACTTCTCAGTCCTCCAGTTCCCCCACGGGTCCGCCAACCTCACCTACCAGATCCGGTTCGGCGACACGCCTCTGGTGCTGCGCCGACCGCCCTTCGGCCGACTGGCGCCCGGCGCGCACGACATGCGGCGGGAGTACAAGGCGCTCTCCCGGCTGTGGCGGGCCTACCCCCGGGCTCCACGGGCGCTGCTGTTCTGCGACGACCACGCGGTCGCGGGAGCCGATTTCCTGGTCATGGAGTACCGGCCGGGCCTCGTCGTCTGGGACGCCGTGCCGGAGTCGATGACAGCGCTCCCCGAGGCCGGCCGGCGGATCGGCCTCGCCGTGATCGACGCGCTCGCCGACCTGCACCGCGTGGACCCCGAGGCGTGCGGGCTCGGGGACCTCGGCCGCCCGGACGGGTTCCTCGCCCGCCAGGTCGCCGGCTGGCGCAAGCGGTGGCACCTGGCCGCCACCGACGACAGCGACCCGCTGGTCGCCGAACTCGGCACGCAACTCGAGGCGCACCGGCCCGACTCCGGCCCGCCCGCGGTTCTGCACAACGACTTCAAGATCGACAACTGTCAGTTCCGGCCGGCCGAACCCGATGGCGTCGTCTCGGTGTTCGACTGGGACATGGCGACTCTGGGTGACCCCCTGGTCGACCTCGGCACCCTGCTCAACTACTGGCCCGACCCGCAGTTCGGGGACGCCGGCGCGCTCGCCGAGCTCGGCCTGTCGCGGCTCGGCCTGCCCACCCGCCAGGAGGTCGTCGCACGCTACGCGGACCGTTCGGGCCGCCCGGTGTCCCACGTCGACTGGTACGAGGCCTACGGCTGCTTCAAGACGCTGGTCATCCTGCAGCAGCTCTACGCCCGCTACGCGCGCGGCGAAACCACTGACCCGCGGATGGCCGGCCGCAAGGATCACATCACCGTGCTGGCCGAGCGGGGCATGAGCCGCCTCGGCCTGCCCACCACACGTCCCCTGGGAGGAACGTCATGACCATCAAGCCGGGTACCCGGTTGTGGAGCACCGTCAGTTCGGCCTCCGTCGTCGTGGTTCGACCGCCTCGCGGGGAGGTGACCCTGACCTGCGGAGGGGCCCCGATGGCCGAGAGCGCCCCGGAGGGCGCGCCGGACACCGCGACGGACGAGGGCCCGGTGATCGGCAAGCGGTACGCCGACGAGGAGAGCGGCCTCCAGGTCATGTGCACCCACGGCGGGTCCGGGGCGTTGTCGGCCGACGGCCGCCCGCTCGAACTGCTCGGTGCCCGTCAACTCCCCGCCTCGGACTGAGCCATGGACGTACCGGTTCTGCTCGAGATGGTGGCCGACGCCGCGCCCGACCGCATCGCGGTCGGGCCGGCGGACGGCGGACTGACCTACGCCGGCCTGCTCTCCCGCGCCCGGGCGCTGGCCGGCGGGCTGACCGCGCTCGGCGTCGACCACGTCGCCCTGGTGGACGTGAACTCCGAGACGGTTCCGCAGCTGTTCTACGGCGCCGCACTCGCGGGCCTGCCCTTCGTACCGCTCAACTACCGCCTCGACGACGAGGCCCTCGCCCAGGCCCTCGCCAGGATCGCCCCGGTCGTGGCCGTGGTGGGGGAGGAGCAGCGGGCCCGGTGCACCGGCATCGACGGCGTGACGGTGCTGACCGCCGCCGAACTGCCGACCGGCACACCCCCCGCGGACCACCCGCAGGAGGTGAGCGCGCTGCTGTTCACCTCCGGCACCAGCGGTGAGCCCAAGGCGGCCGTGCTGCGCCCCGCCCACCTCACCTCCTACGTACTGTCCACCGTGGACTTCCTGTCCGCGACGCCGGACGAGGCGCTGCTGGTCAGCGTGCCGCCTTACCACATCGCCGGCATCTCGTCCCTGCTCACCCCGGTGTTCGCCGGACGCCGGGTCCTGCAACTGCCCTCGTTCGACCCGACGGCCTGGGTGAACCTGGCCCGCCGCGAGGCGGCGACACACGCGATGGTCGTGCCCACGATGCTCGGCCGGATCCTGGACGTGCTCGACGCGGAGGGCACCACCCTGCCCGCCCTGCGGCACCTGTCGTACGGCGGGGGCCGGATGCCGCTGCCGATCGTGGAACGGGCCGCCCGGCTGCTGCCGCACGTCGACCTCGTCAACGCCTACGGGCTCACCGAGACCAGCTCCACGATCGCCGTCCTGGGGCCGCAGGACCACCGGGACGCGCTTGCCTCCACGGACCCCGAGGTCCGCGCCCGGCTCGGCTCCGTCGGCCGGCCGCTGCCCGGGGTGGAACTGGAGATCCGCGACGAGGACGGCACGGTGCTGCCCCCGGGCGGCTCCGGGGAGATCCATGTGCGCGGCGAGCAGGTGTCGGGGGAGTACCTCAGCCACAGCGCCCTCGACGGCGACGGCTGGTTCCCGACCCGGGACCGGGGCCGGCTCGACACGGAGGGCTTCCTGTACCTCGAGGGCCGGGCTGACGACGTCATCGTGCGGGGCGGCGAGAACCTCTCCCCGGGCGAGATCGAGGACGTCCTGCTCGCCCACCCGGCCGTCACCGAGGCGATTGTCTTCGGAGCGCCGGACACCGAATGGGGCGAGGTGCCCGTTGCCGCCGTGGTGCTGCGGGAGACCGTCGAGGAGGCGGACCTCCAGGCATTCGTCCGCGAACGCCTGCGGTCGGCGAAGACCCCCGCCCGGGTACTGGTCCGCGACGCCCTCCCGCACACGGACACCGGCAAGCCCCTGCGCAGGGTCCTGCGTGCCGAACTCGTCGACACGATCCCGAGGAGCAGCTGATGCGGTTGACCCCGAGCGAGGAAGCGGAGGAACTCCGCACCATTGTGCGCGCCTTCCTCGACAAGCACACGGACCACGCCGTCGAGGAGTCGCCGGACGCACCGGGCTGGGACCCTTCGGTGTGGCACCGGTTCGCCTGCGAACTCGGGACCGCGGGCCTGGATGTGCCCGAAGATTTCGGCGGTGCCGGGGCGGGCTTCCGGGAGATCGCCGTCGTCGCCGAGGAACTGGGCAGGTCCCTGACGCGGCTGCCGTGGTTCTCCACCGCCGTGCTCGGGGCCGGGGTGCTGCTGCACACCGACGACGACGCGGCACGGGCCGAACTGCTGCCCGGTATCGCCTCCGGCGGCACGACCGCCACACTGGCCTACCGGGAACAGCCGTCCGGCGAGGCGGTCGACCAGCCCGTCACCACCACCACCACCGCCACCGCCGACGGCTCCGACTGGCACCTGGACGGCACCAAGATCCTTGCCGTGGAAGGTGCCACGGTCGACCTGCTGTTCGTGACCGCCCGCGCCCCCGAGGGCATGCGGATCTTCGCGGTGTCCGCCGACGCCCCCGGCCTGCGGCGCACCGCGACCCGGGCGATGGACCCCCGGCGCCAACTCGCCAGGATCGAGCTCGCGGGCACACCCGCCCGCCCCGTCGTCTCGGCAGCGCGCGCCGGGACCGTCCTCGCCGAAGTCCTCGACCGGGCGGTCGCCGCGCTCGCGGCCGAACAGCTCGGCGGAGCCGCGGCCGCCCTCGACGCCGCCGTCGCCCACGCCCGTGACCGGATGCAGTTCGGCCGGCCCATCGGGTCCTTCCAGGCGGTCAAGCACAGGTGCGCCGACATGGCCGTACAGGTCGAGGCCGCCCGCTCGGCCAGCGCGTGGGCGACCGCCGCCGCGGCCGAGGCGCCCGATGAACTCCCCCTGGCCGCGGTCACCGCGGGCCTGCGCTGCGGCGAGGCCTACCGGTACGTGGCCGCCGAGAACATCCAGGTGCACGGAGGGATCGGCTTCACCTGGGAGCACCCGGCCCACCTGCACTTCCGGCGGGCGGCCACCAGCGCCGTGCTCTTCGGGGACAAGGCGCAACATCGGGAACGGCTCCTCGCCGAACTCGGCGTCTGACGGGCGGGGAGCGAGGACCGCCACTGCCCGGCCCCGTACCAGGCCGCTGCTCTCTGCTCCCTCCCCGTCCAGAACGCCTGCCGCCGCCGGGACCGGCTGTGCCGCGGGCCGTTCACCGCGTCCCGCGACGACTGCCGACCCGCCGCGCCACGGGCCGGGTGGTCCGTGCCACAGGACCCGGTGACGTCGTGCCCGGATCGGTGGGTCGTGGACGCGTGCGTGTGCGCGCTGCCCGACCGGCCGGTCCACCCGTCGGCACCCCACTTCGCCGCTCCCCGCGGGCCGGCCGCTGGCGAAGCACCCCAGGCCGCGGGCCGTCGCCGTGTCCGCCGCCGTCGTGATGATCCCGTTCCCGTCGTCTGCCCCCGGCAGACGGCTGTCTGGAGGAGACCGTGTTCGCTGCCGCCCCCGCCGAGTCGCTGTACCGGCCGAAGCACCCGCTGCGGTTCGTCACCGCGTCGAGCCTGTTCGACGGACATGACGCGTCCATCAACGTCATGCGGCGCATCCTGCAGTCGCAGGGTGCCGAGGTGATCCACCTCGGTCACAACCGCTCGGTACGTGAGGTGGTGGACGCCGCCCTGGAGGAGGACGTGCAGGGCGTGGCCGTCTCCTCCTACCAGGGCGGCCACGTGGAGTACTTCGAGTACCTGGTGCGGCTGCTGCGGGAGCGGGGAGCCGGGCACGCACAGGTGTTCGGGGGCGGGGGCGGTGTCATTGTGCCCGAGGAGATCACCCGGCTGGCACGGGCGGGGGTGCGGATCTTCTCCCCGGAAGACGGCCAGCGACTCGGCCTGGCCGGGATGGTCAACTCCATGATCGAGGCGTGCGACACCGACCTGTGGGACCGGTCGCCCGCCGATGTGCGCGCCGTGCTCTCCCAGGAGCGCCCCGCGCTGGGCCGCCTGCTGACGGGTCTGGCGGCCGGATCCGTGCCCGACGCCGACCTCCAGGTCCTCCGGGAGGCCGCCGCCGCGCGACCGGTGCCGGTGCTGGGGATCACCGGAACCGGCGGGTCGGGGAAGTCGTCGCTGACCGACGAACTGGTGCGCCGACTGCGCGTCGACCAGCAGGACGGACTGAGGGTCGCGGTGCTGGCGGTGGACCCCACCCGGCGCAGGGGCGGCGGGGCGCTGCTGGGCGACCGGATCCGGATGAACGCCCTGGACGGGGACCGGGTCTTCTTCCGTTCGCTGGCCACCCGTGGCGGCCATGAACTGCCTGGGGGGCTGGAGGAGTCCATCGCCGCCTGCAAGGCGGCCGGGTACGACCTGGTTGTTGTGGAGACACCAGGCATCGGGCAGGGGGATGCGACCATCGTGCCGTACGTCGACGTGTCGCTGTACGTGATGACACCGGAGTTCGGTGCCGCTTCGCAGTTGGAGAAGATCGACATGCTCGACTTCGCCGACGTGGTGGCGATCAACAAGTTCGAGCGGCGCGGTGCGAAGGACGCCCTGCGCGACGTGGGTCGTCAACTGGTCCGCAATCGTGAGGCGTTCGGTTCCCGTCCGGAGGACATGCCGGTCTTCGGCACCAGTGCGGCGTCCTTCAACGACGACGGCGTCACCGCCCTCTACCAGCACCTGCGCGGACTCCTCGCAGAGCGCGGTCTGCGGGTGCGGCCCGGCGCCCTGCCCGAGGTCGCCGTGCGGCACTCCAGCGGCGTCGCGCCGATCGTTCCGCCGACCCGGGTGCGGTACCTGGCGGACATTGCCGAGACCGTGCGCGGCTATCACGCCGAGACCGCCGTCCAGTGCGTGACGGCCCGGCGGGTCCAGGCCCTGGCCTCGGTGAGGGAGGAACTGGCGGCCGCCCGCGCCGGCACCGCGGACGTCGATCGTCTCCTGACCGATGCCCGGGACCGGCTCACCCCCTCCTCCCACCTCCTGCTCGAAGGCTGGCCGAAGACCGTGCGGGACTACTCGGGCGACGAGTTGGTGGTCACGGTCCGAGGCCACCAGTCGCGTACCGCGTTGGTGCGCGAGTCGCTGTCCGGTCACCGGATTCCCCGCGTCGCCCTGCCCCGGTTCACCGACCACGGCGAGCTGCTGCGCTTCCTGCGCGGTGAGAACCTGCCGGGACACTTCCCCTTCACCGCCGGAGTGTTCCCGTTCAAGCGGGAGGGTGAGGACCCGGCACGGATGTTCGCTGGCGAGGGCGACCCGTTCCGCACCAACCGGCGGTTCACGCTGCTGGCCCGCAACAGCGAGGCCACGCGCCTGTCCACGGCCTTCGACTCGGCCACCCTTTACGGCCGCGATCCCGACGAACGCCCCGACATCTACGGCAAGGTGGGTACCTCGGGGGTGTCGGTGGCCACGCTGGAGGACATGAAGGCCCTCTACGCCGGGTTCGACCTGACCGCGCCGACCACCTCGGTCTCGATGACGATCAACGGGCCGGCGCCGGCCATCCTGGCCTTCTTCCTCAACACCGCTGTCGATCAGCAACGGGACGCCTTCCACGCCGAGCACGGCAGGGAGCCCGCTCCCGACGAGGCGGAGGAGATCCGGGCCCGGACCCTGCGCACCGTGCGCGGCACGGTGCAGGCGGACATCCTCAAGGAGGACCAGGGGCAGAACACCTGCCTGTTTTCCACCGAGTTCAGTCTGCGGATGATGGCCGACATTCAGGAGTGGTTCATCCAGGAGCAGGTGCGTAACTTCTACTCGGTGTCCATCTCCGGCTACCACATCGCCGAGGCCGGGGCGAACCCCATCAGTCAGCTGGCCTTCACCCTCGCCAACGGCTTCACCTACGTCGAGGCCTACCTCGCCCGCGGCATGGACATCGACGACTTCGCCCCGAACCTGTCCTTCTTCTTCTCCAACGGAATGGACCCCGAGTACTCGGTACTCGGCCGGGTCGCCCGCCGCGTCTGGGCGGTCGCCATGCGCGAGAGGTACGGGGCGAACGAGCGGAGCCAGAAGCTCAAGTACCACGTCCAGACCTCCGGACGGTCGCTGCACGCCCAGGAGATGGACTTCAACGACATCCGCACCACTCTCCAGGCGCTGATCGCCCTCTACGACAACTGCAACAGCCTGCACACCAACGCCTACGACGAGGCCGTCACCACCCCCACCGAGGAATCCGTCCGCCGGGCCCTGGCGATCCAGCTGATCATCAACCGGGAGTGGGGCCTGGCGATGAACGAGAACCCCCTGCAGGGCTCGTTCGTCATCGAGGAACTCACCGACCTGGTCGAGGAGGCGGTCCTCGTCGAGTTCGAGCGGATCAGCGAGCGCGGCGGCGTGCTCGGCGCGATGGAGACCGGCTACCAGCGCGGCCGCATCCAGGACGAGTCCATGCTCTACGAACAGCGCAAGCACGACGGCTCGCTCCCCATCGTCGGCGTCAACACCTTCCGCAACCCCCACGAGGACGCGACCGGATCCGGGACCGTCGAACTCGCCCGCGCCACCGAAGCCGAGAAGAGGTCCCAGCTGAAGCGGGTCCGGGAGTTCCAGGACCGTCACCGCGGCCAAGCGGGCACGGCGCTGACCGCCCTCAAGACGGCGGCGGTCGGCGGGGAGAACGTCTTCGCCGCTCTCATGGACGCGGCCCGGGTCTGCTCCCTCCAGCAGATCACCGAGGCATTCTTCGAGATCGGCGGCCAGTACCGCCGCAACGTCTGACCGCACCGGGTCCCGCGACAGGCAGGCTCGCTGCCCGGGACGCCGCAACGGGCTTACGGGGCCCGCCCGTCGGCGGGGCGGCTCACGGGCCGGGTGGCCGCCGCCGGGGCGAGCGCACCCGTGCTCGGCCATCCTCCACCGCTGCCCGAAGCCGCTGGGCACCGGGGGCCGTGCCCTGCCCGACGGTGTCCGCCAGAAGGGTCGCCCCGCGCCCCGGGCGCGTCCGGAGGTGTGGATGCCGGGTGACTCCCAGGCTGTTACGGCCTCGCCGGGATCGGGTGGGGCACAACACCTGAGGAGGGAGAACCGCGTGGCGGACACGACGTATCGGACCAGGCAGGAGGGAGCGGGACGGCCGGGAATCCTTCGGGAGTTGCGCGACGCTGGACGCCGCCGCGGTGCTGGTCAGCGGAGGCAGGGGGCGGGCCCGCCCGCGCGGACAGAGGGTACATGAGGGGCCGTCGGGGTGATCCGCCCGCCCGGGGCCGGGCGACCAATGGGCGCACCACGGACGACCTGGACGCTTCGGGCACCTCTCTCCTGAACTGGTTTTCCCACCCCCGTCGCCCTGCCCCGCGCGGGCTGTCACGGGGGCCTCCGGTGCCGCCCCCCGCGTGGGTCGCGGCCGAGAACGCGCGCTCCGCCCCCGGTCTGCCCCCGCGCCGTCGCGGCTGAGGACGCCCGCTCCGGCACCCACGAGAGGTGGCAGCGGATCGACTGGGACCCCGCCGCGGACGGGGACCGCCGGGTCGGTGCCCCCGGCGCCCCGGACCCTCGGGTCAGGGACCGCCGAGGCGGCAGAGGCGAAGATACCGAAGGCAGCCGTCCACGGGAACCGGGAACGACGAAGTGCGCGTCCCATCACCATGTGCCGGGCCCGCGCCGCTCGACCGCCACCGCGCGGGAGTGGTGGTCAGAATGCGTTCCCGGGCCTGTCCGTCGGTACCCGCGCGGTGCCGGAGCGCCGTTACCCGACGGTATAATCTCATGAGAAATTCCGTCAGCGGCGAGACGGTGAGCTGGTGCCGGGAGGCGCTGTACCTCCTCCGCCCCACCGTCGGCGACTGGTCGGGACGCGGCACCGAGGCAACGGAGGAGATGTGGATGACCGACCCCACCGCCGACAAGGAGCCCCCCGGCCGGCCCCGTGGCATCCCCATCGTCTACCGGCCGGGCACCGCCTTCCGCACCGTCGACCCGGGCAACGGACAGACCGCATCCCGTACGCCGAAGGCCTCCGAGGTCGCCGCGGCCGCGATCGTGCACGACATCGTCGCCGACGAGCTCAGGATCGGCGACCGTCTGCGTCCCGAGGCCGAGATGCTGGCGCACTACAACGTGAGCCGCGAGACGCTGCGGGAGGCGCTGCGGCTGCTCGAAGTGCAGGGGCTGGTCTCGATCAAGCGTGGGCCGGGCGGCGGACCTCTCGTCGAACCGCTCAACGCCAGTTACCTCGCGCGCACCGCCACGTTGTACTTCCACCTCAGCGGAGCGACCTACGGCGAGCTGTTCGACACCTGGGAGATCCTCGAGCCGCCTCTCGCCGGGCGCGTGGCGCAACTGCCGGACCGCAAGCTCAAGATACGGGCGTTCGCACCGTTCCTCGACTACCAGCCCGAGGAGCACGAACGCGACGAGGTCTTCGAGGACCTCAACAACTTCCACGCGGTGATCGCGGCACTGAGCGGGAACCGGGTTCTCACCCTCCTGACCCAGGCGGTGACCCACATCGTCACCGACCACGTGCTCGAGCGGATCGACCCGATCGCCGAGAGCGCCCACATGCTGCACGCGCACACCGATATCGCCGAGGCGATCATCGCCGGCCGTGAGAAGCGCGCGGCTACGCTGATGCGGGAGCACATCGGGGTGGTGACGGCGAGCTACCGCGAGCGGTGGCCGGAGCGGCTGCAGCAAGCGATCGAGTGGCGCTGAACGCGATGGCCCCAGAGCGGGGGAGCCGCCTCCCCGCTTCAGGCCCGCCCGACCGCCGCTTCGCCGTGGCCCACGGGCGAGCCCGCGTCGCGGAACCACCGCGCCTGGAGTGTGCCCCGCCCCGCGTTCCCCGGGGTCGGCGCGCGCGGCGCAAGGACGGGCCGTGTTCCCCGACCTCGTTAGTTCCGGCGGCGGCGCGAGGACGGGCCGTGTTCCCCGAACCCGTTCGCAGGGGGACCCGCCGGCGCGGGTCGGAGCCATGCTCCGGGATCCCGGCTCACCCGAGCCGGGATCCCGGAGCACATCTCACGCCTCCACCTCCCAGTTGGGGACGGTGGTGCCGCAGGGCGCCCGGTCGAAGCGCACCCGCAGCGGCTGCCCGACCTCCAGTTCGGCCGCGCCCGGAACACTCCCGACGAGCCTGGCGTCGACCTCGTCGAGGTCGACCAGCACGACCGTGTACGGCGTCGGGAAGGCCGGGTGCACCTGGTGGGTGACGACGGTCCAGGCGTGGACGCGCCCACGGCCAGGCACGGCGCGCCACTCGCTTCGCGCACCGCCGCAGGAGAAGCAGACCTGCCGGGGCAGGTGCAGCAACTGCCCGCAGGCGGTGCAGAAGCGCAGCGCCAGCTCGCCCCGGCGGGCGGCGTCGAAGAACCCGCCCGTGTCGTGGTCGTCCTCCACCGGCAGGAGCGGAAGCGTGACGATGTCGTGGAAGATCTCGTCGGACATGTCGCTCACCCCTTCACCAGCAGCAGTGCGCTCGTTCCGGGCGGTGGGGCGGAGGTGACCAGACTGACCTCGGCCGCATCGATCTGCGAGGTGGACGTGCCGCGGATCTGGCGGACGCCCTCCAGCACATGGTTCATCCCGTGCACATAGCCCTCCGACAGGTTCCCTCCGGCGGTGTTGACCGGTAGGGCGCCGCCCGGGCGCAGCGCCCCGCTCTCGGCGAAGGCACCGCCCTCGCCCTTGGCGCAGAAGCCGTAGTCCTCCAACTGGAGCAGAAGGGTGATGGTGAAGCAGTCGTAGATCTGTGCCACGTCCACATCGGAGGGGCCCAGGCCGGCACGGGAGAACAAGGTCTGCGCCGCGGTCCGGGAGGGCGTCGTCGTGATGTCGGGACGCATCAGCATCGGGTACATCACCCCGGGCTGCACCCGAGGGCCGGTCGACTGCGCGACCGCGCGGATCAGCGCCGGCGGCTGTGCGCAATCCGCCGCGCGCTCGGCGGTGGTGACGACGACGGCACAGGCGCCGTCCGTCTCCAGACAGAAGTCGAACAGCCGCAGCGGCAGGGAGATCGGCCGAGCCGTCAGGCAGTCCTCCAGGGTCAGCTCGCGCTCGTGCATCTGCGCCGCGGGGTTGCGGTTCGCGGCCGCCCGGCAGGCCAGCGCGATCTCCGCGAGCGCCTCCGGGCGGGTGCCGTAGGAGCTCATGTGGCGCTGGGTGAGGAGCGCGAAGAACTGGCCGGGCGTCACCAGTCCATAGGGACCGAAGAACTCCTCGTAGTTGCCCCGGCCGCCGACGCGGGCGTCGAAATCCACGGTGCCCTGCCCGTACCGGCGTCCGGAACGCCCGTTGAGGGCGCGGTAGACCAGGACGGTGGTCGCCTGTCCGGACATGATCGCGGCGACCGCCTGCCCGACCATGGCACAGGGCCCCGACCCGCCCGGCCCGGTCTGGCCCCAGTAGGTCAGGTCGTCGATGCCCAGCGCGTCGGCGATCGCGCTGTAGGAGACGAGGTCGTAGTCGCAGGAGACGACGCCGTCCACATCGGCGACGCCGAGCCCGGCGTCGTCCAGTGCGGACCGGCAGGCCTGTGCGGCCAGGGTCAGCTCGCTGCGACCGCTGTCCTTGGAGAACTCGGTGGCGCCGATGCCCGCGATGGCGCAACGGTCACGGTGGGAAACGGCATCAGACACGTTCCAGCACCTCCCTGGTGTGCTCCCCGAGCCGGGGAGCGCGGCGTGGCCCGGGCAGGTCGTACGCGCTGAAGCGGTAGGGCGTGCCGGGATGACTGACGGTCTGCTCGTCCTGCTCCACCTCGACGAAGAAGCCGCGGGCCCGCAGGTGTTCGTCGTCGAAGAGTTCCTCCGGAGCCCTGGCGACCCCGATCGGCAGTCCCCGCCGCTGGCCCTCGTGATAGGCGGTCTCGGAGTCGAGCAGCAGGAAGAAGACCTCGACCAGCTCCTGCACGTGCGCGAAGTTCCGCTGGCGGTACGCCAGATCGTCGTAGGCGGGGTCGGTGAGGTCGGCGGCCAGTTCCATGTCGTCCATCCACTTCACCAGCGCCTGCCACGGCTTCTGGTCGGCGAGGATGAGGGCAAAGTACACGTAGTGGTCGTCGCCGCACCGGAACAGAGCGGGCTGTGTAGGGGAGGGCTGGGCGTGCCGGCTGGTCTGCCGCTTGACGATCGCCTTCGGGTAGAACCAGAAGGGGTTGCTCAGTTCGCCGCTCACCGCGCAGGCTGCGTGCACGGAGACGTCCACGACCTGGCCCCGCCCGGTCCGCCTGCGCTCCAGCAGGGCGAGCAGCAGACCGGTGTGGGCGAAGCTCGCCGCCGTCGTGTAGGCGTGGTCGCCGCCGGGACGGACCGGTGGCAGGGAGTGGTCGTCGTAGCCGCAGGAGTGGAGCATCCCGCCGGCCGCCAGCCCCACCAGATCGCTGCCGCGGTAGGAGGACCACGGTCCGTCCAGCCCGAACGGGGTCAACGCCACCACGATCAGCCGTGGATACCGGGTGACCAGCTCGGACGGGACGAGGTCGCGCGCCGCGGCTTGGGCGGGCGACAACGAGACGATGAGTACGTCGGCACCGGTGAGCAACTCCTCGAGCGCGGACCGTCCGTCGTCGGAGGTGTCGTCGAGTATGACGCTGCGCTTGCCCGCGTTGTACCAGTGGAAGGAGAGGCTCGCCTCGGGGTCCCTGCGGTCGTCGGCGAACGGCCCGACCCGCCGCCCGGCCGACCCGTGAGGGGGCTCCACCTTGACGACGTCCGCGCCGGAGCCGGCCAGCAGCTTGCCGGTGAACTCCCCGCCGGGATCCTCCGCGATCTCCACGACCCGCAGGCCGCTGTAGGGGGTGGTGGTCACAGGATCCCCTCCTGGGTGAGCTCGGTGATCTCCTCGTGCGACATGCCGAGCAGGGTCGTGAACACGTGCGCGTTGTCCTCGCCGAGGAGGGGAGCCGAGCGCCAGTTGTCCGGTTCCATCCCGCTGAAGAGCACCGGGCTGCCCTCGAACCGCGCTTCGCCGATGACCGGGTGGTCGAGCGTGAAGAAGGTCCCGCGGTGGGCGAGCTGGGGGTCCTGCTCGTTGAGGTCGCCGGCGTGCTGGACCGCGGCGGCCGCGACCCCCGCCGCCTGCAGACGGTGCATGATTTCGTGCGGGTCCCGCCCGCGCGTCCAGTCTGACAGGCGCGCGTCGAGCGCGTCCTGGTGGGCGAAACGATCCGGCTGTGTGGTGAACCGCGGATCGGCGGTCCATTCGGGTGCGCCCATCTCGGCGGCCAGCGCCTTCCAGTCGGCGTCGTCGAAGACCGCGATCGCCACCCAGCGGTCCTCGCCGGCCGCCGGGTACACGCCGTGCGGCGCGGCCCGGGGGTGCTCCAGCCGGTTGCCCAGGGGGAAGTCCGGGTCCCGGGTGGACCGGCCGTTGTGGGCGACGTCCAGCAGGACCGGGCCGAGCAGATTGATCCCGACCTCGACCGCGGAGACGTCGACCTCGGTGCCCTCCCCGGAGATCTCGCGCTGGAGCACGGCCATCAGGACGGCCGCGGAGTTGTAGTACGCGGCCTGGTTGTCCATGTGGGAGAAGCCCCACCCCGATGGCTCGCGCCCGGGCAGACCGCTTATGTGGGTGAGCCCGCTGACGGCCTGGACGACCGGCCCGTAACTGCGGTACTCGCTGTGCGGCCCGTCGTGGCCGTATCCGCTCATCCGGGCGTAGATCACGTCCTGCCGCAGCTCGCGCAGCCGCTTGTAGGCGAGTCCCCACCGTTCCATCACGCCGGGCGCGAAGTTCTCGGTCACCACCGAGGCCTTCGAGATCAGCTGTTCGGCGATCTGTCTGCCGCGCCCGGTCCGCATGTTGATCGTCACGCCGAGCTTGTTGCGGTTGTAGTTGTTGAACAGTCCGCCCTTGTCCGGGTCCGGATTGGTGTCCTCCTCTCCGTAGGTGCGGACCTTGCCCTTGTAGAAGGGAAGACGGCGGGGCATGTCCAGGCGCGTCCGGTCCTCGATCTTTATGACGTCGGCGCCGAAGTCGGCGAGCAGGCGGGTCGCGACCGCGCCCACGCCCATCCAGCAGAAATCGGCGACCACGAGACCGGCGAGCGGTCCTTGTCGCGTCCTGGGACGGCGGTTCATGACTGTCGACACCGACACTCCTTCAGGTGTTCGTCGTGAGGTATTCCCTGCAGGGCACCGCACTCGGGAGCGGTGATGGCGGCAGGGGGTGGGCTCGCGGTCTCCGCGACACGGCCCTCTCGTCCCTGTCGGGCGGAGCGCCGGAGGTGCGGCCGCCCGAAGGACCTCGCAGTCTCCGTGCCACGGGCCCGCTCCCTGCCGGGCCGCCGCCGGGAGAAGCGGCGCGGGAATCGGCCGTTCCGCCCCACGCTTGCCTGCCGTGCGCCTGCCCGATGTCGACTATGTCGAGGCGGGATGGGGCCGCCGGGAGCCGGAGCCCCCGCACCGAGGGGCCGTACCGGGGCGCGTCCGGCGGCGAGGGGGGTTCCGTGCGGTTCGGGGCCGCGGCCCACGGAAGGCCGTGGGCGAGCGGCCCCGAACCGGATGCTGCCGAAGGTCACCCCGCCGGCCGCGGCTCCCCGTCCCGTGCCGGCTGAGGTCCGGGCGCGCCGGCCCGTGGTGGGGGCCCACCGGGTCGCTCCGTCGTCACCACAGGGATTCGCCTCCGTCCACCACGAGATTGGTCCCGGTCACGAACGAGGCCGCGGGATTGCACAGATACAGCGCGCCCTCGGCGATGTCGGAGGGCATGCCGGCCCGGTTCAGCGGAGCGAGCTCGGCTCCGAGCTCGGCGGCCTCGGGGTTGTTCGACAGGGACATCGGTGTCACCACGAGCCCGGGAGACAGCGCGTTCACCCGGATGCCGAGAGGGGCGAGCTCATAGGCCGCCACCCGGACCAGCTGGTTCAGACCGGCCTTCGTCGTCGCGTAGGGCAGGGTGCCCGGTCGTGTGCCCTGGGCCCGGATCGAGGACACCACCACGATCGCGTGGTTGTCGACGGGACGGTCGCGCATGAGACGTGCGGCGGCCTGCGTGCAGCGGAAGGTCCCGGTGAGGTTCGTGGAGATGATCCCGTCCCACTCCTCGTCGGTCACCTCCAGGAACGGATGGAAGATCCCGTATCCGACGTTCGCCACGAAGATGTTCAGCGCCGGCAGCTCTCCGGTGAGGCGGTCGAACAGTTCGTCCACGCCGGCCCGTTCGCTGAGGTCGGCCGCCAGGGGCACGATCCGCTGGTCGTCTCCGGCCTGCGCGCGCAGGCGTTCGGCCGTCTCATCGAGGGCTTTTTTGTCGCGAGCGACGATGACGACGTTGGCTCCCTCGGTGACGAAGCGCTCCGCGATCGCCGAACCGATGCCCTTGCTGCCGCCGGTCACCACGGCCCACTGGCCACGGAGCAGCCCGGTCGCCGCGCTGCCGTTCATTTCTGCTTCCGCCACGTCACTCCTCTGTCCATGTGCTCGCCTCCCGCCCATGACCAGCGGGTTCTTTCTCCATCGAGGCCGGATGCCGCGGGCGAGTCGGTGAGCGGGCCGCCTCTGCGGGTGCCGCGACCCCCGCGGCCCTCAGGCTCCACGGTGTGACGGACGCAACATAAAACATCATGAGGAAATGGCGCAAGAGTTTCGATGGCGAGGAGTCCGGTAGGCGTAAGATCCTCATGAGGAATATTAATTAACCTTATGATGAATATTGACCTGCCGTGTATGGCGGCTGTAGCGTCCTGGCCACTCGAGCGAGATAGATCACACACTTGCTGAAGCGCCGTACACAAGAGTGGAGTTGAGGACGCATGGGGCGAGTAGAAGGCCGAGTTGCTCTGATCACCGGTGCGGCCCGTGGTCAGGGGCGTGCTCACGCCGTGCGGCTGGCGCAGGAGGGTGCCGACATCGTCGCCATCGACCTCTGTCGCGACCAGCCGGAACTGCTCTACGGTCAGGGCACCCCCGACGACCTGGCCGAGACCGTGGCGTTGGTGGAGAAGGAAGGACGCAGCATCATCGCCCGCGCCGGTGATGTGCGTGACCAGGGCGCGCTGGACGCGGTCGTGGCCGAGGCGCTGGAACGGTTCGGCAAGATCGACATTCTGGTGTCCAACGCGGGCATCTCCAATCAGGGCCTGGCGCACGAGCTCACCGACAAGCAGTGGGCGGACATCCTGGAGACCAACCTGGTCGGCGCCTGGCACGCCGCCAAGGCGGTGATCCCGTCCATGAGGGAGCGCCAGTCGGGATCGATCATTTTCGTCAGCTCCACCACCGGGCTGCGCGGGGTGCCGGGCCAGGTTCACTACGGTGCGTCCAAGCACGGGGTGCAGGGGCTGATGGGCGGCCTCGCCAACGAACTCGGCGAGTACGGGATCCGGGTCAACTCGGTCAACCCCGGTACCGTGAACACGCCGATGGCGCTGAACGAGCGCCTGCTGAAGAATTACCTCCCGCACATCGAGAACCCCACTCTGGACGACGCCGCCGAGGCGTTCAAGCCGCTCACACTGCTGCCCGAGCCGTGGGTGGAGCCGGAGGACGTCGCCAACGCCGTGCTGTGGCTCGCGTCCGACGAGGCGCGGTTCGTCTCCGGTGCGGCGATCCCTGTGGACTGCGGCCTGCTGGCCAAGTTCTGACACAACAGCAGCGAAGACAAAAGGGAGTACCCATGCTCGCCAGGGTGGAAATCGACGTGCCCATGTGCCAGGGCCATGGACGCTGCTACGAGGTCGCGCCGGATGTTCTGGACGCCGATGAGGACGGCATCGCCGTGCTCAAGAGCGACGAGCCCATCGATGCCGAGCGGGCTCGTGCCATCGCCGCGACCTGTCCGGAGTTCGCGATCCTCGTCAAGGAGATTAGATGACCGTCAATGATGTTGGTAAAACTGGTCTGTGCCCCGTCAACCTCTGGTCCGAGGAGTTCAACGAGAACTTCTGGGAGACCATCGGCTCGCTGCAGCAGAATGCCTCGCTGGGAGTGCACCAACAGGGTAGCACCCCCTGTTACTACGCCACTCGGTACCAGGACGTCTTCAACGTGCTGCGAGACGGCACCACTTACTCGTCCGAGGGTGGCGTCGCCATCCTCGGCGGCGACAACCGCGCCGAACCGCCCAAGAACGAGGGCCGGTTCCTGCCCGAGGATCTCGACGCGCCGGTGCACACCGAGTGGCGGAGGGTGATCGACCCGTTCCTCACCGCGAAACGGGTCGAGGGCTACACGGACACGATCCAGGCCACCATCGACGAACTGCTCGACGCCGCGCTGCCCAAGGGACGGGTCGACCTGCTCGCCGACTTTCTGCGACCACTCCAGCTGAAGATCATCTTCGTCGAACTCCTGCACCTGCCGGGGGAGGAGATGGGTGACTGGATGCACTGGAGCCACGACCTGTTCGTCGGTGAAACCCCGGAGATCGCGGCGCAGGCGTTCGTGAGCATCAACAAGGCGGCCGAGGACCTGGTCCGGCGACGGATGGCCGACCCCATCCCGGACGACCTCGTCAGCGCCGTGTGCACGGTCGAGGAGATCGATGGCCGCGAGCCGACCCTCGCCGAGCGCACCGCCGTGGTCGTACCGCTCGCGATCGCCGGCACCGAGTCGGTGGGGACGATCCTCAGCGGCATCGTCCACCAGCTGGCCACCCACCCCGACGACCTCGCCGAACTGGTCGCCGACCCGAGCCTCGTCCCCGCCGCGGTGGAAGAGGGACTGCGGATGTTCGCCAACGTGACGGCGCTTCAGCGCACGGTGACACGTGACACCGAGCTCGCCGGGGTCGCCCTCGGGACCGGCGCGAAGGTCTGGACGAGCTACAACGGCGCCAACCGCGACGCGCAGCAGTTCCCCGACCCGCACACCTGGAACCTGCACCGCGACGAGGTGCGGCACGTGGCGTTCGGCGTGGGGCCCCACCGGTGCCTCGGGTCCAACCACGCCCGCCTCGTGATCCGGTCGGTGCTCGCCCGCCTGCTCGAGCGCGTACCCCGCTTCACCCTCGCGCCCGACCAGAAGATCTCCCACTTCTCCATGCCGACGCGCGGCATGCACGAAGTCACCATCGACGTCCCCGCTCAGGGCTGACAGACGGGAACACCGCAATGTCCGAAGGAACCCAGCAGGAACTCCTCGACCGCGCGCTCGCCGTGGTCGACGCCTGGAACCGCCTCGACTTCGACGCACTGCGCGAACTCGTCCACGAGGACGTCGCCGTGGTGCACCAGAACCGGGGGGTCGCCGCCCGGGGCCGCGACCTCATGTTCGAGACCATCGAAGCGATGAGCAAGGCATTCCCCGACCGTTCGATTGGTGACACCACCCGTTGGGCGGTCAGAGGGAACACCGTGTTCCGGGAGACCGTGTGGCAGGGGACCGCCGCGGTGGACGTGCCCGGTTTCGGTGAGGCCGGCGAGCACTGCAAGCTCGACGTCCTGTCGCTGATGACGTTCGAGGGTGGCCGCCTCGTGGAGTGGTGCGACTACGGCTGACGCATGCCAGGGGAAGGGGGCACCCTCACCTGCCCCCTTCCCCGACGCGCGGGTTGAGTCTCGGGAGGGCCCCGGGACCGGACAAGGAGTTCGCATGACAGGCCAGCCACAGCACGTGGTGGTGGTCGGCGCCGGGCTGGCCGGGATCCGGACCGCCGAACAGCTGCGCGCGGCAGGCTTCCGGGGCGGGATCACTCTGGTCGGGGCCGAGCGGCACCTGCCCTACGACCGCCCCCCGCTGTCCAAGCAGGTGCTCACCGGGGAGTGGGATCCCGAGCGGATCGTGCTGTGCGGCACATCCCGGCTGGACGAACTGGGCATCAGCGCCCGGTTCGGTGCGGCGGCGGTGTCGCTGCACGAGGGCCGCGTCGGACTCGCCGACGGCACCGAGGTGTCGGGCGACGCGATCGTCATCGCGACCGGTGTGGCCGCCCGACGGCTGCCGGGGCAGCCGGACACCGCGCACACACTGCGCACCCTGGACGACACGCTGGCGCTGCGGGAGGCGCTGGCGACCGCGCGTTCCCTGCTGGTGGTCGGCGCCGGATTCGTCGGTGCCGAGGTCGCCGGCGCCGCACGGGCCCATGGCATCGAGGTGACCGTGGTCGAGGCCATGCCCGTGCCGTTCACCAGGGCACTCGGCCCCGAGATCGGCGCTGTCTGCGCCCGGCTGCTCACCGACGCCGGGGTCGATCTGCGTACGGGCGCCCGTCTGGAACGCTTCACCGAGGGCTCCGGCGTCGAACTGACCGACGGCACGTGTCTGGACGCCGATGTCCTGCTCGTCGGAGTCGGCGGCGTTCCCGAGCTCGGCTGGCTCGAGACCTCCGGTGTCGACACCTCCGCCGGGGTGCCCTGCGACGCCCGGGGGCGGGTCGAAGGCCTGCCCGGCGTGTGGGCGGTCGGTGACGTCGCGGCCTGGCGGGATCCGGCCCGGGGCGGCCTGCACCGCAGCGAGCACTGGACCAACGCCGCCGATCAGGCCGCCGCAGTGGCCCGCGACATCGTCGGCGCCGAGGCGCCAACTCCCTCGACGCCGTACTTCTGGTCGGATCAGTTCGGGCTGAAGATCCAACTGGTCGGGCGGCCCGAACTCGCCGACACCGTCATGCCCCTGAACGGGGACGGTCTCGACGGCGGCCCGGTCAAGGGCACGGTGGCGGCCTACTTCGGGGGCACGCGCCTGGTCGGCGTCGTCGGCTTCGGCGCGGCGCGGCTCATCGCCCGCTACCGCGGGCTCGTCGGCCGCGAGGCCGACCGCGCCGAGGTCCTGGCCCTGGCCACCTCGGGTTGAACGGGCCGGACAGGGCCTCCTCGTGCTGTTCTCACGTGGTGTGACCCGCCGTGCCCGGAACGAGCTGCGTCCTCTCGGGGAGGAACGTCACCTGCGGGGCACCCGTGCCCGGATGGACGGCGACCTCCGCCGCGACCCCGTACACCTCGGCCAGCAGCCGCGGGGTGAGGACTTCGGCGGGTGTGCCGGAGGCGGTGACCTTCCCGTGGTGGAGGACGTAGAGGCGGTCGCAGTAGTAGGCGGTGAGGTTGAGGTCGTGCAGGGCGACCAGGACCGTGGCGGGCAGCCGCCGCAGTGCGTCGAGAACGTCCAACTGGTGACGGATGTCGAGGTGGTTGGTGGGTTCGTCGAGGACGAGCAGAGCGGGCTGCTGGGCGAGGGCGCGGGCGACGAGTACGCGCTGGCGTTCGCCGCCGGCGAGCCGGTCGAAGGGGCGGTCGGCCAGCTCGGCACCGTCCACTGCGTCGAGGGCCGCCTCGATCAGCTCGGCGTTCTCGGGGTGTCCCCGGCGAGCAGTCGTTTGTGTGGGGTGCGTCCCATCGCGACGACCTCGCGTACCGTGAGGTCGAAGTCCGCCCCCGCCTCCTGCACCACCGCCGCCACGGTGCGTGCCAGCCGCCGTGCGGGCAGGGACCAGGCGTCGGCGCCGTCGACGCGGACCTGGCCCGCGTTGGGGCGCAGCACGCGGTAGACGGCGCGCAGCAGACTGGACTTGCCGCTGCCGTTGGGGCCGACCAGGCCGATCAGCTCGCCCGGCCGGGCGGTCAAGGAGACGTCCTCCACCAGACGGCGTGCTCCGGAGGTGAGCGTGACACCGTCGACGACGAGTTCAGCCGCGCTCACGCCATGCCTCCTTCGGTGCCGCGCCGGGCGCCGCGTCGCATCAGCCACAGGAAGAAGGGACCGCCGCACAGCGCC
Organism: Streptomyces atratus; assembly: GCF_040655115.1. Lineage (GTDB taxonomy): Bacteria > Actinomycetota > Actinomycetes > Streptomycetales > Streptomycetaceae > Streptomyces > Streptomyces atratus_D. The sequence continues at coordinate 38,413 of NZ_JBFAJH010000052.1, forward strand.
GTGAGCACGCCGACCGGTATCTCCGTGGGTGCGGAGATCGTCCGCGCGGCGATGTCCGCCCAGATCAGGAAGACCGCCCCGCTGAGCGCGGCTGTCGGCAGGACGCGACGGTGGTCGCCGCCGACGAACAGGCGCACGATGTGCGGCCTCAGGCCGATCACCCGTGACCCGCACGCCGAACGACCGACTCCGCGACCTGGTGGGCGCCGCCGACTGGAACAAGGCCCAACTCGCCCGGGCGGTACGACAGGTGGCCGCCGAGCACGGGCAGCCGCTGCGGTGCGATCACACGTCGATGTCCCGATGGCTGGCCTGCACCCGGTCCCGGCACCCCGCCGGGGCATACCTGCTGGAGGCGCTCTCCCGGCGGCTCGGACGGCCCGTCAGTGCGCAGGAGGCCGGCCTCAGCCGTGCGCGCCTCGCTGAAACCTTTCTCCGGCAGGGCCACCTCGACCAGGCCCTCCGTCTGGCAGAGCTTCCTCACGGCCTGCCCGACTCTGCGTTCCAGTCATGTGAGCCTCCGCCTGACCCTCATGCGCCGCCATCTCCGGCCCCACCGTCACTATCCCGGAGCCGCGGCCATCCTTGCCCAGGCCGCCCACCTGACCTGACCCACCCGGGCTTCACGCGGGGCCGGTGCGGTCCCGGCCCCTTCCGTGCGGGGGGCGCCGCACCGGTGCCCGTGCCCGGCGCGGGCACGGCGAACGGGGGCGGGAACATCAACGCGTAATCGAACGGATCCTGCATGATCATCAAGATCCGTCAGGCGGGTGAATGAAAGCTCATAACTCAGCTGAAAAGCCGACATGATTACCCCTTTGGGTTGGCGGCGTCGCCACGGGTCTTTCCAGCGACCGGCATGCCCGGGAGTGTTGGGGGACTTGCGACAGGTGGAAGGAGACTGCCGGGCGGGCCGGCCGCGCGCACCGGGGGCAGGGAGCACGGTCGACCGGCGATCGTCCGACGGCATTGCGCGGGCGGCCGGTCCCGAGGCGCCGATTCCGCCTCCCTCAGGCCGGCGGGGCGCTCGCCGCCGGGCTTCCGCCGATCAGGACCAGCCGCACCCAGGAGGCGTCGAGGCGGGGCAGCACCTGGGCCAGGTGAGCGTGCAGCAGGACGAGGTCGGCCGGTACTCCCGGGCGGATCGGCGCCGCCGGGCCCCCGGGTCGTTGTGCGGGGGAGAGGTAGCCGTCCAGTGCCTGGGCGGGGGTGAGGCGTTCGCCCGGTCCGAGGACCGCGCCCGAGCCGGTGCGCCGCTCCACGGCGGCGCGCATGACCGCCCAGGGGTCGAGGGGACCGTAGGGCGCGTCGCTGGACAGGGCCAGGGGTACTCCGGCCTCGCGCAGGGAGGCGCAGCGGTATAGGTCGTCGTGCTCGTCGGCGGGTGTGTCACGCCGGTAGTCGTCCCCGCGATCGGCGAGGAACCCCGGCTGGGTCACCGTCCGCAGGCCCAGGCGCCGGATGGTGGGGAGCACTTCGGGCGGAACGAGGGATGCGTGTTCCAGCCGGTCGCCCGGCAGGGTGCCGACCTCCTCCAGCACCACCAGAAGCAGCAGCAGCGCCTCACGGGTCACGCAGTGCACGGCGACCCGTCGGCCGGCCCGGTGAGCGGCGACGATGGCCTCGGCGAGCTCCTCGTAGCCGGGCAGCGCCGAGTCGGCGAGGACGATCTTCCACGGCCCGGGTTGTGGCCTCGGCCGTCCGGGCGAGGGTGCGGGGGTGCCGCCGGTGAGGGGGGCGCCGAGCAAGTGGACGCGTTGCGGCAGTTCGCCGCGGGCCATCGCCTCGGTGACGACCGACACGGTGGCCTCGTCCAGATCGGGGGTGGCATCGGTGACCGAGGTGATGCCGTACCGGGCCAGTCGCCGGCCGAGCCCGGCCAGGGAAGGCGGCTCACCGGGCGGCAGCCGGTCGCGCAGCCAGGCGTCGGCCCGCCACAGCCGTCCGGTCGGGCGACCGGATGTGTCCCGCTCCACCCCGGGGTGGTCCGCCGTGGCCAGCCCGACGGCTTCGACGGCACGGGAGTTGAGCATCCACAGCGCGCCGCTGCGGTGCTGTACCCGGACCGGCACCTCGCCGCGCAGCGAGTCCAGCCGCGCCGCGTCCAGGTCTCCCGCGACGGACTCGTGATAGCGGACGCCCCGTACCCAGCCGTGCCGGTCGGGGCGGGCACCGCGCAGCGCCCGGGCCAGACCCTCCTCGTCGCGCACGGTGGAGGGCGCGCACGAGGAGGAGGCGAGGTCGGCCGCGGTGGCGAACAGGTGCAGGTGATGGTCCGTCAACCCCGGGACGAGCGCCCCGCCCCGCGCGTCGACCAGCCGTTCATCACGGCTCGCGCGGGGCAGGCCGCGGCCGGTCTGCAGTACCTGGCCGCGTCCGATCCGGACATCCAGGAGCGTTCCGCCGACCTCGGCGCCGCGGATCAGCAGACCGGTCACGGCACAATGATCCCGAGCCGTCGCAGCACCGCACCGGTGTCCTCACCCGGGGCGGCCGCCGCGTCGGTGGGCATCCGAGGCGCCGGCCGCTTCACTGGCACCGACTCGCCGCCGGTGTCCACCGTCCAGCCGTCGCCGGACCGCACCGCGTGTGCCGTCGAGGACGGGTGCCCGTGCACCGTGGCCGCGACCACGTCCGCCATCGCCACCTCCCACAGGACCCCGCCGCCGCCCTCCGGTTCGGACATCGCCAGCGCGGCGGCTGTCAGACCGGTCAGCGGATCGGCGACGGCGTCCCCGCAGAAGACCGGCTCCCCCTGCTCGTCCCGCGCCAGCAGACCGGCGGACGCGGCCACGTCGTCACCGAAACCCACCCGGTCGGCGGACCGGCCGTGCGCGGTGATCGACACCCAGGTGCACCCGCGCTCCACCTCGGCACGGGCGTCCAGGCCGAAGCGGGCCAGCGCCCGCGGGCGGGACGCCTCGACGACCACGTCCGCGGCGCGCACCAGCGCGTGCAGCGCCTCGCGCCCGGCACGTTCGGCCGGGTCCAGCGCCACCGCGCGGTGACCGGCGTGCAGCAGGTCATAGAACGTTCGATTGCCGAACCGCGCTCCGTCCGGACGCGAGGGCACCTCGACCTTCACCACGTCGGCGCCCGCCAGACCCAGCAGGTGCGCGCACAGCGGCCCGGCCCACAGCGCGCTGAAGTCCACGACCAGCATGCCGCGCACCGAACGGGGCCGCCCCGGACGCGGCACCGACGGCACCGCGCCGTCGCCCTCGCGCACCGCGCCGGCGGCCAGCCCCAGCAGCGTCGCCCGCTCCTCCATCTCGGCCATCGTGTGTTCGGCCAGCCAGGCGGCCAGCCGTTGCGGGAACCGTTCGTCCAGTGCGTGCCCGATCAGCGCGCTCCACAGCTCCGGATCATCGGGGCGCGCACAGGACACCGCTGCCCAGCCGTCCGCCGTGGGCAGCAGCCGGCAACTGCCGCCCACCGAGACCCGTCCCTGGCGCGTGCCACCGGTCAGCGCCGCCCGCTCGGCCAGGATTCGGCCGCCGTCGACCCGCAGGCAGAGGCCGCCCTCGGCGCCGGCCCGCTCGACGTGCGCGGTCAACCGCGCGGCCTGGGACGCGGCCTCGCCCACGGGGACCAGGGGTGGTCCGGTGCGATGGCCGGTCAGCCACATCGCCCCGCTGCGCGCCCAGGCGGCTGCCCGCTCGGACGGAGTCACTGACGGCCACGTGATCATCCCCGGATGGTAGAACGGCACGGTGCTGGTTCCAACCGTGATCTGTATCGAGGACCTCGCCGCCGGGGCGGCCCAGGGGGATCTACTGAACGCGGACGGCTCGGTCCGCGTCCCGCTGCTCGTCGTCGACCTGGACCAGCCGGCCGGGGGAGACACCGTGCTGCGTCGCGCCGAGCAACAGGCCGCACAGTGCGATCGCCTGCTGGTCGGCCTCACCCGCAGGGTGGTCCCGCCGGCCGGTCACCCCGCACACGCGGCCTCCCCCCTGCTTGGCGCGCTGGACCTGACCCTCACGCCCACTGGCACCGCCGACCGCCGCACGGTCCCGGTGGGCGATCCCGAGAAGGTCGCCCAGGTGTTGGGGCACGCCGCCGCGGACAACCCGGAGGCGGCCATCATCCTCGGCCGTCTGTTGCGCACCGGCCCCCGGCTGACGGTCGGGCAGGCACTGGACGCCGAGTCGCTCGCCTATTCCACGCTGCTGGCCGGTCGGGGCTTCGCCCGCTGGCTGGCAGCGCGCGGCCACCGCCCACCGCCGCCACCGGCCCCGGCCGCACCCGTGCTTCTGGCCAGGGACGGGGAGGTGCTGCGCGTGACCCTCAACCGGCCGGAACGGCACAACGCCTACGGCAGGGAACTACGCGACGCGCTCGTCGCGGCGCTCGATGTCGCCCTGCTGGACGACAGCGTCGGCCATGTCGTCCTGAGCGGCAACGGGCCTTCCTTCTGCTCCGGCGGCGACCTCGGGGAGTTTGGCGTCGCCACGGCACTGGACACCGCCCACCTGATCCGCACGCAGGGCGGCGCCGCCCTGCCGCTGCACAGGTTGCGCGACCGGGTCACCGTCAGGGTGCACGGCAACTGCATCGGTGCCGGGATCGAACTGCCCGCCTTCGCTTCCCGGATCGTCGCCGACCCGTCGGCGCTGTTCCGCCTGCCCGAACTGGGCATGGGCCTGATTCCCGGAGCCGGGGGGACGGTCAGCATTCCGCGCCGCGTGGGCCGTTGGCGCACCCTCTACCTCGTACTCACCGGCTGCCGGCTCACCGCCGAACGTGCTCTGCGATGGGGCCTGGTGGACGAGTTGGGTCCTGTCGCCCCGTCCGGCCCTTGACCCCGGGGGGGCTGTATGTCGGCAGGGCGCCCTCCGACTACTGGTGGCTGTCAGAGCGGGAGAACGCCTGCGGCGGCTGCCGAACCGCGGCGAGTGACATCGACGGTCGCTGGCCGCAGACCATGAGAGGCGAGAACGCGCGCGTCAGCGTGCTCCCATCGTCAGCCGCCGGATAGGTCGGAGCGGGGCGGCGGCCTCCTCGGGGGCGTCCCCTGCGGTGCTGCCGTGACGCAACCGCGTTGACCGGATCGGCCTCCAGTGCGGTTCCGCCCGTGCGGCGAGGTCGTCGCCGAGCGCGGTGGGACCGGCGGCCGCCTGGCGGTCTGCGGTGGTTCTCCGGGGTCCGCCCCCTCTTGCTCCTTCATGTCTGGCCGTCGTCCCGTCGAACCCTTCCTCTGTCTGGTCCTGCCCGCACCCTTGCCCCTAATATGAAGCCGACGTCAATATTGAGAGGCGGGGTGGGTATGACCAGTCGGAATCCGGCGCCACTGGACGGTCAGTGGATCGTGGTCACCGGTGGGAGCAAGGGCATCGGCTTCGGGATCGCGAGCGAGGTACTCGCCCAGGGCGCGAACGTGGTCGTCGTGGCACGCGACCGGGGAGCCCTCGACACAGCCCGCGAGCAGCTGAGCGCCACGGCCTCGGAGGGACAGCGGGTCGAGGCGCTCACCGCGGACATCAGCGACGAGGGCGATGTCGACCGGCTGTTCACCGAGCTGCGGGAGCGCGTTCCAGAACTCACCGCGGTCGTGGCGAACGCGGGGACGGGAGGCCTCGCGGGCTTCCTCGACCTCGACGTGGACGAGTGGGACCGGATCATGCGGGTCAACCTGCGGGGCACCTTCCTGGTGACACGTGCCGCGGCCCGGCTGATGATCGACCGGCCCCGTCCGAACCAGTCCCTCCTGGTCGTTTCGTCCATCCGGGCACAGCAGTACCGGCCCGGCACGCTGCCCTACTCCTGCACGAAGGCCGGCCTCAACCAATTCGTCCGCGGAGTCGCCCTGGAACTTGCTCCGCACCGCATCCGGGTCAACGGAGTGTCGCCGGGCATGACGGTGACGCCGTTGATGCTGGCCGGAACGCCGGACGTGGAGCGGATCGCCGCGGAGAACATCCCGTTCGGCCGTGCCGGGCAGCCGGTGGACACCGCGCGGGCCGCCGCATTCCTGTGCGGCCCGGGGGCGGAGTTCATCACGGGCGCCAACCTCGTCGTCGACGGTGGCGAGTCGCTGCGCTGAGACGCACGCGGCCCGGGGGCGGGGCGAGCCCGGACGCTGTTCCGCCCGTCCGGGTGGGCCCGTTTCCCAGGGTGAGGGGCGGGCCGCAGGGCGTCCGGTCCCGCTCAGGGGCGGAGCAGGGGGGTGCGGGATCATCCGCGTCGTGCGGTGACACCCGCTTCCGGCGGTCTTCGCGCGCGGCCTCGTCACCGGCACCGGGGAACGCCCGTGACGCCGCCGCGGTGTGCGGCACCGAGGGGTGCCGAGGACCGCACCCGCCCGGGAGGGCATCGACGGGACGGGTGCGGGCGTCGGGGCCGGTGCCAGCCTGGTCCCGCCGGGGGAGCGGACGCGCGTGAGGGGCGTCCGCGGGCCCGGCGGGACGGCCCGGTCGTGGTGGGGAGACCGGCGTGGTGTCCGGACGGTGAGCCGGGCGGGTCGTCGCCACGGTCAGGGGATGGTCCAGGTGGCCGTGCCGTGGAGGAGGTTGGCGAGGCCCGCTTCACCTCCCGGAGCTGCCGCCGCAGTGGTGAGCTGCTCGGCCATGAGCGCGTCGTAGGTGGGTCGCCGGACGGACCGGAACACTCCCAGAGGGGTGTGGCCCGAGCCGGGTGAGGACAGACGGGACAGGGCGAAGGCGTAGGACGGGTCCTCGGTGTGGGCGTCGTGGACCACCACGCGGGTATCGTCCTCGGCGACCTCCTCCTCGACCGTCAGGGCTCCATGGGGACCGCGCACCACCGCCTTCGTCGCGTCCTTGCCGAAGCGCAGGGGCCGTCCGTGGGCGAGGGGGATGATGTGGTCCTCGCGCGTGGCCGCGTCCTTCAGCTGGTCGAAGGCGCCGTCGTTGAAGATGTTGCAGTTCTGGTAGATCTCCACCAGGGCGGTACCGGGGTGGGCGGCGGCGGCACGCAGCACGGACTGCAGATGGGTACGGTCGGAGTCGAGGGTGCGGGCCACGAACGTGGCTTCGGCGCCGAGCGCCAGGGAGACGGGATTGAAGGGGTGGTCGAGCGAGCCCATCGGGGTGGACTTGGTGACCTTGCCCGTCTCGCTCGTGGGGGAGTACTGGCCCTTGGTCAGTCCGTAGATCTGGTTGTTGAAGAGCAGGATCTTCAGGTCCACGTTGCGGCGCAGGGCGTGGATGAGGTGGTTGCCGCCGATCGACAGGGCGTCGCCGTCGCCGGTGACCACCCACACCGACAGGTCGGGGCGGGAGAGCGCCAGTCCGGTCGCGATGGCCGGGGCGCGGCCGTGGATGGAGTGCATCCCGTAGGTGTTCATGTAGTACGGGAAGCGGCTGGAGCAGCCGATGCCGGAGATGAAGACGGTGTCGTGCCGGGGGATGCCGAGTTCCGGGAGGAAGCCCTGCACGGCGGCGAGTACGGCGTAGTCGCCGCAGCCGGGGCACCAGCGGACCTCCTGGTCCGTCTTGAAGTCCTTCGCCGTCAGGCCGAGCTGTCGGCGGACGGGCGGGGCGGCGGTGTCAGTCACCGTTGATCACTCCTTGCAGTTCCTCGGCGAGCTGCCCGGCCTGGAACGGCAGGCCGCGTACCTGGGTCACGCTGGTCACGTCGACGCGGTACGCGGACCGGAGCAGGCCGGCCAGCTGACCGAGGTTCATCTCGGGGACGACCACAAGCCGGTAGCGGCCGAGGACCTCGCCGAGATCGGAGGGAAAGGGGTGGAGGTGGCGCAGGTGGGCCTGGGCCACCCGGCCGTGGCCGGCGCGTACCTGCCGGCAGGCGGCGCCGATGGGGCCGTAGGTCGAGCCCCACCCCAGCACCAGGACGTCCGCCGCGCCGTCGGGGTCGTCGACCCACAGGGGCGACAGGGACCGGGCGATGCCGTCGACCTTGGCCTGTCGGGTGCGGACCATCAGGTCGTGGTTGTCCGGGTCGTAGGAGATGTCGCCGGTGCCGTCCTGCTTCTCGATCCCGCCGATGCGGTGCTCCAGCCCCGGGGTGCCCGGAGGTGCCCACGGCCGTGCCAGCGTCTCCGGGTCGCGCTGGTAGGGCCGGAACACCTCGGTGCCGTCCTCGGTGGTGTGGTTGGGGCCGGTGGCGAACGGCACCCGCAGGTCGGGCAGGTCGTCCAGCCGCGGGATGCGCCAGGGTTCGGCGCCGTTGGCGAGGTAGCCGTCCGACAGCAGGAACACCGGGGTGCGGTAGGTCAGCGCGATGCGGGCTGCCTCCAAGGTGGCGTCGAAGCAGTCGGCCGGGGACTGGGCGGCGACGACGGGGACGGGAGCCTCACCATTGCGTCCGTACATGGCCTGCAAGAGGTCGGCCTGCTCGGTCTTGGTGGGAAGCCCGGTGGACGGCCCGCCGCGCTGCACGTCCACGATCAGCAGCGGTAGTTCCAGGGAGACCGCGAGACCGATGGTCTCGCTCTTGAGGGCCACGCCCGGTCCCGAGGTGGTGGTCACCGCCAGGGCGCCGCCGAAGGCCGCGCCGAGCGCCGCGCCGACGGCGGCGATCTCGTCCTCGGCCTGGAAGGCCCGCACGCCCAGGTGCTTGTGCCGGGACAGCTCGTGCAGGATGTCGCAGGCCGGGGTGATCGGATAGGAGCCGAGGAACAGGGGCAGCCCCGCCCGGTGGGCCGCGGTGACCAGCCCGTGGGCCAGGGCGAGGTTTCCGGAGATGTTGCGGTAGGTCCCGGACGGCAACGGAGCGGGTTCGACCTCGCAAGAGACGGCGAACGCCTCGGTGGTCTCGCCGTAGTTCCAGCCGGCCCGGAAGGTGGCGACGTTCGCCTCGGCGATCTCGGGCCGAGCGGCGAACTTCTGCCGGATGAAGCGCACCGTGCCCTCGGTCGTACGGGAGTACATCCACGACAGCAGCCCCAGCGCGAACATGTTCTTCGACCGGCCGGCGTCCTTGCGGGAGAGCGACGAATCCTTGAGGGCGTCCAGCGTCAGCCGTGTGAGGTCCACCGCGTGGACCGTGCGGTCCGACAGTGTGCCGTCCTCGAGCGGGTTGGACGCCCAGCCCACCCGCCCCAGCGCCCGGGTGGTGAAGGCGTGGGTGTCGACGATGATCGTCGCCCCTTTGGGCACCTCGTGCAGGTGGGCCTTCAGGGCGGCTGGATTCATGGCGACCAGGACGTCCGGGCGGTCCCCCGGCGTGAGGATGTCCTGGTCGGCGAAGTGCAACTGGAACGAGGAGACACCGGCGAGGGTCCCCGCCGGGGCACGGATCTCCGCGGGGAAGTCGGGCAGCGTGGACAGATCGTTGCCGAAGGCCGCCGTCTCCTGGGTGAACCGGTCGCCGGTCAGCTGCATGCCGTCGCCCGAGTCCCCTGCGATGCGGATCACCACCCGGTCGACCCGCTCCACACTCTTGTTGGCGGCTCCCGCCATCGTGCTCTCCTCTTCGCCGTTCGGAAGTGGGGCTCACGGTAGGAGTACGCGAACCTGACGACGACTTCAAGTATGAGTTGAAGTTGACGTCTATGTTGAGTTACGGTCGCGACGGCGGTGGGGGCGTCGACGGCTTCCCCGCCGAGGGCGGGCTCCCCGCGTCCCGCGGGAGCCGCGTGGGCACGGAAGCGGGCGGCGCCCTCCGGTGGGGTCGGCGGTGCCGGCACACCGGAGGGCACCCCTCCCGCCCGCGACATGGGGTCCGCTGTCGACGACGAGGAGATGCGGCATGTCAGGCACAGGATGCGGCGCGGACGGGGACCACCTCGACGGACCACGGCCCGCACCCGTGGCGGGGTCGCGGCGTCGTACGGTGGGAGGGCGCCCGCCCGCGGAGCGTCGCGGGGGAGCGGTCCGAGGTGTGGCGTGGTGACCACGACGACGGATCAGGGCCCGCCCCGGGCGGTGGTGTTCGACTACGGCGGTGTGCTGACCACCCCGGTGCGGCACTCGATCGCCGCTTGGCTGGAGCAGGACGGCATCGAGCCGGATTCGTTCTCCCGCACACTGAAGGCGTGGCTCGGCCGGCAAGCACCGCAGGGCACGCCGCTCCACCGGCTGGAGACCGGAGAGCTGGAGGTGGCCGAGTTCGAGCGGCTCTTCGCCGCGTGGCTCGTGCGGTGGGACGGAGCCGCCATCGACCCCGTGGGCCTCCTGGACCGGTTGTTCGCCGGACTGCGCCCGGAGCTGCGGATGTACGCGCTCGCCGAGGAGCTGCGCGACTGCGGGGTGGCGGTGGCGCTGCTGTCGAACAGTTGGGGCAACGACTATCCGCGGGAGCGGTTGGAGGCGCTCTTCGCCCCGGTGGTGCTCTCCGGCGAGGTCGGTCTGCGCAAACCGTCGCGGGAGATCTTCGAACTGACCGTGCGCGAAATGGGCCTGACGCCTGAACAGGTGGTGTTCGTCGACGACGCCGAGGTGAACGTGGCCGGCGCCCGGGCCGTGGGCCTGCGGGCCCTGCTGCACACCGATCCGGCCGCCACCCGTACGGCACTGGCCCACCTGCTGCCGCGGCTGCGGCACTCCGGCGCGGCCCCCGCGTAGCGCCCGTGTCGCCCGGCCGAGCGCCGGTTGAGGCGGCCCCCGGGCCGCATCCCTGGAAGGTCACGAAAGGACGTTGGAGAGATGAACACCCACGAACGGCGTACCGCCGTGGTGACCGGTGCCGCGCGCGGCATCGGCGCCGCGGTCGCGCGGCGGCTGGCTCTGGACGGGTTTGCCGTGGCCGTCCTCGACCTGGACGAGGCCGCCTGCCGGACGGTCGTCGACGACATTCGGTCCGAGGGCGCTCAGGCACTCGCGGTCGGTGCGGACGTGGCCGACGAAGCAGCCGTCGAGACGGCGGTCGCGCGGGTCGCCGACGCTCTCGGCCCGCCCACCGTGCTGGTCAACAACGCCGGCGTCATCCGGGACAACCTGCTGTTCCGGATGACCGGCGACGACTGGGACACGGTCATGAACGTGCACCTGCGCGGGGCCTTCCTGATGAGCCGTGCCGTGCAGCGGTTCATGACGGAGCAGCGCTGGGGACGCATCGTCAACCTGTCCAGCACCTCGGCGCTCGGCAACCGAGGGCAGGCGAACTACGCGGCGGCCAAGGCGGGCGTCCAGGGCTTCACCAAGACCCTCGCCGTCGAACTGGGCAAGTTCGGGATCACCGCCAACGCCGTTGCCCCCGGCTTCGTGGAGACCGACATGACGGCCGCGACCGCCGAACGGATGGGTGTGCCGTTCGAGGAATTCAAGGCCTCCGTGGCCGCCGGTGTGCCCGCGGCGCGCATCGGCTGGCCGGAGGACATCGCCCACGCGGTCTCGTACTTCACGAGCGAGGGGGCCGGATTCGTCTCCGGCCAGGTCCTCTACGTCGCGGGCGGCCCCTGCGACTGACCACGGCACGGACCCCGCACGGACCCGACGAGAACAGGAGCACCATGCAGGTCTTCAACGGCATCGCGGAACTGGAACAGGCGGTCGGCAGGCACCTGGGGCACAGTGCCTGGCACACCGTCATGCAGGAGCGGATCGACCGGTTCGCGGACGCCACCGGCGACCACCAGTGGATCCACGTCGACGCAGGGAGGGCAGCGGCCGGGCCGTTCGGCACGACGATCGCCCACGGCTATCTGACCCTGTCCCTGGTGCCGGAACTGGCGGGCGAGGTCTACCGGGTGGACGGCCTGGCCATGAGCGTCAACTACGGCTGCAACAAAGTGCGCTTCCCCTCGCCGGTGCCGGCCGGCTCCCGGGTCAGGGCCGGCGTCGAACTGCTCTCCGTCGTCCCTGGCCCGAAGGGGGTCCAGGCCGTCGCCCGGGTCACCGTGGAACGCGAAGGGGGCGACAAGCCGGTGTGCGTCGCCGAGACCGTCAGCGTCATGGTGCCCTGACCACGCCGGACACCGCGCGGCACGGACGGCCCCGCGACGCCGCGGCGGCGGCCCGTCCGGCGCGGCACGGTGCGCCGAGCGCCCGGCGCCCAGCGCCCGTCGTCCGGCAGCCCGGGCGGAGCAGGCGGCCGCCGGGCCGCCCGGGAGCGGCACCCCACCACCACTCGGAAGGGACCACCATGGGGTCACAGGAAAAGATCCTCGTCGTCGACGGGGCCCGCACCGCGATCGGCGCCTTCGGCGGTGCGTTCAAGGACGTGCCGGCGCATGAACTCGGTGGCACCGCCGCCTGCGCGGCGCTCCAGCGCGCTGGGGTGGCGCCCGAGGACGTCGACGAGGTCGTCATGGGCTGCATCGGACAGGTCGGCGCGGACGCGTACAACGGGCGCCGGGTCGCCCTGGCGGCGGGGCTGCCCCGGAACGTGCCCGCCTACACCGTCAACCGGCTGTGCGGCAGCGGCTTGCAGGCCGTCTGGTCGGCGGCCATGCAGATGCGGTGGGGCGGGGTGGACATCGCGCTGGCCGGCGGCGACGAGAACATGACCCGGATGCCGTTCTACGACTTTGCGGCCCGCTCGGGCTACCGGCTGGGGGACCGCACCCTCACGGACGGCACCGTCATGATGCTCACCGACCCCTTTCAAGGCATCCACATGGGCGTCACGGCGGAGAACGTGGCTACGAAGTACGCGGTCTCCCGACAGGAGCAGGACGAGTTCGCCGCCGAGTCACAGCGTCGCGCGGCACTGCCCCCGGCCCGGACGGCCTTCGCCGAGGAGATCACCCCCGCCGAGACCGGCGGCCGTAGCCCGCGCACGGTCGACACCGACGAGCACCCCCGGCCCGACACCACCGTGCAGACACTGGCCGACCTGCGCCCCGCGTTCCGGCAGGGCGGCACCGTGACCGCCGGCAACTCCTCCGGGATCAACGACGGCGCCGCGGCACTGGTGCTCGCCCGGGAGACGACCGCGGCCGCCCGCGGGTTGACCGCCCTCGTGTCGCTGGAGGCGGTGGCGACCGCGGCCATGGAGCCGGAGCTGATGGGCTACGCCCCGGTCGAGGCGCTGCGCAAGCTGTTCGCCAAGACCGGCACCGGCCCGGCGGACATCGATGTCGTCGAGCTGAATGAGGCGTTCGCTGCCCAGGCGGTCGCGGTGATCCGGGACGCCGGACTGGACCCGGAGCGGACCAACCCGTACGGCGGTGCCATCGCCTTGGGGCATCCGGTCGGGGCCACCGGCGCGATGCTGACGCTGCGGGTGGCCAAGGACTTGGTCCGGCGCGATCTCGAACTGGGCGTCGTGACCATGTGCATCGGCGGCGGCCAGGCCCTGGCCGCGCTGTTCCGGCGGGTGTGAGCTCGATGCCACCCCTGACTCCGAAGAGTGAGGTTGCCGTGACCGAGGGCCGGGAAACCGTGGACGGTCTCGTTCGCTACCACCGTCGTGCGGGGGTCGCCCACCTCGTCCTGGCCCGGCCGGACCGGGCGAACGCCGTGGACCTCCCAACCGCACGGGCGTTGGGCGCGGCGGTCGACCGGGCGACGGCCGACCCCGAGGTGCGGGCGGTACTCGTCCGCGGCGAGGGCAGGCGGTTCTGCGCGGGCGGCGACGTGGAGGCGATGGCCGCCGCACCGGACCGGGCGGCCTACCTGAGGGAGCTGGCCGGCACTCTGGACGGTGCCCTGCGACGCCTGGCGGACATGCCCAAACCGGTCGTCGTCGCGGTCCAGGGCGCCGCCGCGGGCGCCGGGCTGGCGCTGGTGCTCAGTTGCGACGTGGCCGTCGTGGCCACCTCGGCGAAGTTTCTGACGGCCTACGCCAGCGTCGGCCTGACGCCCGACTGCGGCCTGTCCCACCTGCTGCCGCGGGCCGTCGGGCAGCCCCGCGCGCTGGAACTGGCCCTGACCGGACGGACCCTCTCCGCTGCGGAGGCCCTGGCGTGGGGGATGATCAGCGAGGTGGCGGACGACGCCCGTCTCGAGGACAGGGCCCGCCACCTGGCCGAAGTCCTCGCTGCCGGACCGGTCTTCGCGCTGGGCCAGACCAAGCGGCTGGTGCGCCGGTCCGCGGAGACCTCGCGCGAGGAGGCCGGGCGGGAGGAGACGCGGGTGATCGCGTCCGCCGTCACCGAGCCGGAGTCCGCCGCGCTCCTGGCGGCATTCACCGTGCGCGGGCAGAGCCGGCCGGGGCGCTCCGCCGTCGGAGTCCACGCATCCGGGCCGGGAGACTGAGCGGACTCGGCCGCCCGGCGCACGGCCCGTGCGAAGCGCAGGACGTCCTCGTCGATCCACTTCCCGATGGTGGCCCGTGGAGGGGAAGCGCGGTCCGACGCGGCTGGGCTTCGCGCT
>NZ_JBFAJH010000053.1:0-30056 GCF_040655115.1 Streptomyces atratus
ACCATCGAGCTTCGGATCCTCACTGACCGTCGAGCCGACCTCAACGCGGACCGCACCCGCCGCATCAACCGCTTGCGCGGTCAACTCACCAGCATCTTCCCTGCGTTGGAACGCGCACTGGATCTTGGCAACGTCGGCCCGCTGGTCCTGCTGACCGGCTACCAGACCCCGGCCGCCCTGCGCCGCACCGGCCGTAGCCGACTGGAGACGTGGCTGAGGAACCGCAAAGTCCGCAACGCCGAGGCCCTGGCCGAAGACGCCCTGCAAGCGGCCGAGCGCCAGCACACCGCTGTGCCCGGGGAGAAGATCACCGCGCAGGTGATCCACACCCTGGCGAAGGAGGTGATGGTCCTCAACGAGCAGATCACGGAGATCGACAAGCTCATTGCGGCCCGGTTTCGCGAGCACGAACTCGCCGAAGTGATCTCCAGCATGCCCGGCATCGGCCCGCTGCTGGGCGCCGAGTTCCTCGCCGCCACCGCTGGCGACATGAGCCGCTACGGAAGCTCCGACCGCCTGGCCAGCTTCGCAGGTGTCGCCCCGGTGCCCCGGGACTCCGGCAACGTCAGCGGCAACTTGCACCGTCCCAGGCGCTACCACCGCGGCCTGCAACGCGTCTTCTACACCTCCGCGCTCATCAGCATCCGCAACTGCGACGCGTCCCGCCGCTACTACGAACGCAAGCGCGCCGAAGGGAAACGGCATACCCAGGCAGTCCTCGCCCTGGCACGCCGACGAGTGAACGTGCTGTGGGCCCTGATACGTGACGGAAGGTGTTTCCAACATGAACTCCCTGCCACATCCGCAGCTTGACAACGTCATTAGGAGGTGAATGGCCGTCAGAAGCGCGGTGATTCCCAGGCTGAGGGCTCAGGCACCGTCGCCAAGGGCCGGCCGTCGCAGCTTGCTCCGGTCGACGGAGCTGGCAGCGTGGTCAAGGCCGGTGGGGGTGCAACGAGGCATACGCGTGCGTGGTCGGTCGGCGCGCCCGCCGTCGTGGCTGACTGTCGTCGGCTGAGGTTGAGACGGCCCGCGTCGAAGGTGCACTCAGTATCCGGCACGAGGCCGGGCCGTCTCTGGGCCGTCCGAAACCGCTCGGCAGTGGCCAAGGACGACCAACGACCACCAGGTGCACGGGTCCACCGCTCCTGAGCAAGGAAAGCCCAGCTCCCCAAGATCCCCGGCAAGAACTAGAAGAACGAGCCGATACGTGATCCAACGCCGAGTCCCTGCTGGAGCATTGTCCTACCGGGCAAAGGTGGGCAGCATACGCTTGTACTCAGGCATCACCCCGCGATGACAGAGGGCCATCATGGCAGTTGAACCACGACACGATGTGCGTCGGCTGCGTGTGCGTCTGCGCGGCTACTTCCTCGCCGTGCCGATCTCCGCCGCCTGGGCGGTCATAGGCCACTGGTGGGTGCCTGAACCGTGGTCGGCGAGCATAGAGACCGTGCTCTTCATACTTGCGGCATCCGTGCTCTACAGCGAGATCCACGCCTATCGACTCCGTCGTATCCACCGTATGCCCGATTGAGCGGGCATCAACGGGCAGCAACAGTGAGTGTCTGAGTGCGTGACAACGCCGTCGGACAGCGGCAGACATGCACGCACACCGGTGGACCGTCGCCGCAGGTGAGAAGCACACCAACCCAAGGTCAAACGCCCGCCCAAGTTGCTTCGGACGAAGAGGTCGTGGGTTCGAATCCGGCCGCCCCCGACAGGTGAAACACCGCATCAGGCCCCGCCTCCTTTCAGGAGGCCGGGCCTGATGCGTTCTTGGAAGGCGCCTGGGGAGCGGGCAGGGAATAAATCACGGAAATCTCACCTCTCCAGGTCAGTTAGGTCAGAATCTGACCTCTACGGCCCCTAGCGTCCTCCTTGCCCGGCGGAACACAAACCACGGAAGGCAGCGACCATGAGCGAGACCGTGACTGTCGACGAACTGGCCACCCACGACCCGGCCCATGAGCCGACCGCCACCGGCGAGCGCGCCGACTTGCTGGAGGCGCTGGCCAACCATCGGCACTTCCTGCGATTCACCACCCGCGATCTCACCGACGAGCAGGCCGGGCGCCGGACCACCGCCAGCCAGCTGTGCCTGGGCGGCCTGATCAAACATGTCACTGCGGTCGAGCGAACCTGGGTGCAGTTCATCCTGGACGGCCCTTCGGCGATGCCCGACTTCACCACCATGACCGAGGCCGACTGGGCCCGGCGGGCCGACGAGTTCCGGATGCTGCCCAGCGAGACGCTGACCGGCGTGCTCGCCGACTACGCCGAGGTAGCCCGTCGGACCGACGAACTGGTCGTCACCCTGCCCGCCCTGGACGCCACACAACCACTGCCCAAGGCCCCGTGGTCCGAGTCGGGCGCGCGATGGTCGGCCCGCCGGGTGCTGATGCACATCATCGCCGAGACCGCCCAGCACGCCGGCCACGCCGACATCATCCGCGAGTCCCTGGACGGCGCCAAGACCATGGGTTAGCCAGCGGCGCGGCAGGGCGTATCGTCACCACACGGTCGGGGGCGATAAGCCCTGTGACCCCGCAAACGCCTTGCCGTGATCCGCGGGTCAACAAGGGCGTCGGCGAGGCAGCTGACATCTACGCCTGACATCAACGGGCGCGAACGTCGGCGTATAAGTGCGGCTGAGGGCGTACCCACAAACGGCGGTACGAAGCCACTATGCAGGCCGAGAAGAGCCGCCGGATCGAGCTCCTAAAGCGGGTGTCGCAGGTTCGAATCCTGCCGGGGCACAACATATTACCGCTCTGACCTGGGGTTTCTCCCTCAGGGAGGGGCTCTCATCGGCCTCGGACTTCTCGTCCGGGGCCGTTTGCGTGAGCGGAAGGACGTCCTCGTCGAGGGTGTCGGCACGGTGTCGGGGTCGCCCCGATACCCCCGGCGGCGCGGGCAATGTTTGAAAACGTCCGCTCACCGCTGCCGATCGCCGATCGCCGAGAGGACGGTGCGGGCTTGCACCTGTTGGGGGAACTCCGCAGCGAGCGAGCGCTCCGCCGACACCAGCAAGGCCGAGACCGGATCACTGAGTGCCGCCTGCAGGAACTCCCACATCCCGGCGCCGCGCGTCCACTCTGCACAGATCAGCGGCAGTCCACCGGTGATCAAGGCCGCATCGAAGGCCGAGGCAGGCTCGATCGAGGCCGAGCATCTCACCCACCTCCGCCGGGTTGAGCGGACCCAGCACCATCTCCCGTCCACGCTGGTGGAACGGGCGTCCATAGCTGTTCAGCGCCTCCATCATCGACAGGTCGGAGCCGATGGGAACCAGCAGAACCGGCTTCGTCTCCAGCACTCGGTCCCAAGCCCGCTGAAGCATGCCCTCGAAGGCGCCCTCCGCATCCATCACATAGGGCACCTCGTCCATGACCACCACGCTCGCCCGGTCGTGCGGCAGTGCAGCCGCCAGTACGTCGAAGGCGGCATCCCAACACAGTCAGCAACAGGCGGGTTAGTGACAGGCGGGCTGGGAAGGGTGCCGCTTCCCCCGGTACACCCACGGGAGAGAACCAGCCTTCGACGCCGCAGCATGGTCCGCCGCTGGACGCCCACGGCCGCCGGATGCGTGAGCGGTGCGTGAGCGGACGGAGAGTTGATCTCCGAAATTTCTTCCGACGGATCAGCATCATCCGGCACGGACTCCGGGCCGGGATGCTCCGCGTCGTCGGGCTCGGCCTCCGCTTCGGGCGCGGTGTTTTCGGAGGTGGCGCGGGCGCGCGGGACGAGCCGGGCTGCGGCCTCGGCGATCGCCAGGTCCGCTTCGGGGAGCAGGCTCGTGTACGTGTCGGCCGTGATGGTGATCGAGGAGTGACCGAGCATCTCCTGGATGTCCTTCAGGTCGGCCCCGGCCACGTGGGCCAGCGTTGCGGCACCGTAGCGCAAGTCGTGGAGCCGGACCGGCGGGAGACCGATCTCCTCGCACAGCTCGACGAACCGCCGTGTGACGCGTTGGCGGGGTGGAGCATCTCGCCGTTCCCTCGGGGCACTTCTTGCCACTGCTCCGGCTGATCGCACGCATCGCCCCCGGAGCCGATGCAGGGCGGGGCGCCGCTGCAAGTTCGGAGTCGCCGACTGGATCGACGAACTGCGCCGGCGAGCGTGGCGCCGGCCTTTCCCCCGGCGGTGTCGGCTTCGTCGCGTTGCGCGCCGGCACCGGACGTCACGTCTGTTGCAGGCGATGCGCGCTGAGGGCCAGGACGACCAGGGCCGCGTCCTCGGGGCGTCTGGGGTCGCGGCCGGTGAGTTCGGCGAAGCGGTTGAGGCGTTGTTGGATCGTGTTGCGGTGGCAGTACAGGGCGGCGGCCGTGTCGGCCACCGATCCGCTGCCCGACAGATGGACCTGGACGGTTTCCAGCAGGCGTTCCGCCTCCGCCGCAGGAACCGCGGGAACTCCCGTGCACAGGCCGCCGAGCACGTCGGACGCCAGGTCCCGGCCGAGGTCGCCGGCGCGGTGGACCAGGACGTCGAGCCAGTTGTCCTCCAGCCGGTGCGGTTCTGTGGCGTCGGGCGGCAGCACGCGGGCCGTGGCGGTCGCGAGCGTCACCGCGCGGGGCACCTCGGTGAGTCCGGTCACCACGCGGGAAACGCC
The DNA here is from genome assembly GCF_040655115.1 of Streptomyces atratus. Taxonomy (GTDB): domain Bacteria; phylum Actinomycetota; class Actinomycetes; order Streptomycetales; family Streptomycetaceae; genus Streptomyces; species Streptomyces atratus_D. The sequence goes on from NZ_JBFAJH010000053.1 coordinate 4,613, forward strand.
GCACGGCGTCCCGTGCAGCTGTGTCAGCACCGCTTCCCGGGTGAGGCGTGGGCCCAGCTGGACCACCAGGACCATGTCCGAGGCGACCGCCTGCTGTTGCAGAGGGGCGTCGAGGTTGCGGAGGGCGTTCGCGACTCCCCGTAGCGACGCCTCGCCGCCTCCGGGCGCTACCGCGCACAGGAACTGCCCGGGCACCTGGAATCCGAGAGCCCGCGCCGCGTCCTGCACCACGGTGGGGTTGCGGCCGTCGGTGTCCAGGAGCCGGCTGAACCACAGACGCCGCTCGTCCTCCGTCCGCCGCCCCATCTCCAGGACGGTGCGCTGGTAGGCGGTCATGATGCCGGTGACGTGGCGCTCGACCGCCTCCCACACGTAGTAGGCGGAGGTGACCAGCTGCGCCCTGCCCTCCTCACCCGCGCGCCGCACCAGGGCGGCCCAGACGACCCGGAAGTCCACCCGGGCGGCCTGCAGCAGCGCATCCAGCGGAACGCCCTGCCGGGCACGCTGTTCGCCGACCCGTTCGGAGACGCCGGCGATGTGTTCCGGAACCGGCAACTGCGCGACGGTGCGCAGCAGGAGCTCGAACGCCTGCCAGGCGCTGTCGCGGAACTCGTGCCGGGAGACCAGGTCCGAGTAGGAGGCGCGGACCGGCCCCACGTACTCGGCCCACTCGTCGACCAGGCTGTCGATCTCCTCCAGGCACTCGCGGGCCAGAGCGACGACATGTGGATCCGGCGAGGGCAGGGCGGCCAGGTGCGGAGTCGGGGTGTGCATGTGTTCCATCGTGCCTCGTCCCCGCCGGGGTGGAAACGCCGAGTCAGCTCGCCCGGCCGCGTACGCGGATCATCTTCCGGTTCACGAACTCCGCCATTCCGTACGCCCCCAGCTCCCGCCCCACGCCGGACAGCTTGACCCCGCCGAAGGGGAGGTCCTCCTGGGTCCGGGAGGAGCCGTTGATCGAGACCATGCCGACGTCGAGCGCGTCGGCGACCGCCTTCGCGGCGGCGAGGTCGCGGCCGAACACGACGCTGCCGAGACCGTACGGGGTGTCGTTGGCGAGGCGGATCGCCGTCGCGGTGTCGGGGACGCGGTGGACGACCGCGACCGGGCCGAAGATCTCCTCCTGGTACGCCCGCATGCCGGGGGTGACCCCGGTGAGGACGGTCGGTTCGACGAAGGCACCCTCGCGGGCCGGCCGCTTGCCCCCCGTCACCGCCGTCGCGCCCCGCTCCACCGCGTCGTTCACCTGCGCGATCACGGCCCGGGCGGCCTCCTCGGAGGAGAGGGGACCGAAGGAGACGCCGTCGTCGGTGGGGTCTCCAACGGTCAACGCCCGCACCGCGTCCGTGAAGGCGCCGAGGAAACGGTCGTAGAGAGGGTCTACGACTATGAACCGCTTCGAGGCGGTGCACGCCTGGCCCGCGTTGCCCATCCGGCCCTCGACGGCCGCGGCGACGGCGGCCTCCAGGTCGGCGTCGGGAAGGACAACGAAGGGATCGGAGCCGCCGAGTTCGAGGACGTACTTCTTGAGGTGGCGGCCCGCGACCTCGCCCACCGCTCGCCCGGCCCGCTCCGAGCCCGTGAGCGACACCCCCTGGACCCGAGGGTCCGCGATGACGCGGGCGACCTGCTCGTTGGTGGCGTACACGTTGATGTACGCGCCCGCCGGCAGTCCGGCCGCCCGCATGATGTCCTCGATGGCCTGCGCCGACTCGGGGCAGTTCGGGGCGTGCTTGAGGACGACGGTGTTGCCGAGCACGAGGTTGGGGGCCGCGAAGCGGGCGACCTGGTAGTACGGGTAGTTCCACGGCATCACGCCGAGCAGCACGCCCAGCGGCTCGGACCGTACGACCACGTCGTCGCCGCCGCGGATGTCGAGCCGCTGGTCGGCGGCGAAGTCGGGGCCGTGCTCCGCGTAGTACGCGAAGATCGCCGCCGACAGGTCCACCTCACCCAGGGCTTCGCGGGTGGTCTTGCCCATCTCGCGGGTGACGATCGCGGCCAGTTCCTCCCGCCGGTTCTCGAACTCCCGGGACACGGCGAGTACGGCGTCGGCCCGCTCTTTGACCGGGCGTCGCCGCCAGGCCGTGAACTCCGCTGCCGCCGCCTCGACCGCGCGGTCGACCGTGGCGTCGTCCGACGTCGGGTACCGCCGCACGAGAACGTTCGTGGCCGGGTCGACGATCTTGTATTCCGTCACGCGTGTCTTCTTCCTTCGCATAGCCAAAGGTGGATCAGCCGAGGTGCAGAAGCGTCCGGAGGTCCTCGCCCGCGCGGATCCGCCGCAGGAGCTCCGGCTCCGCCGCGTCCGACAGTTCCGCCTCGTGCACTACGGCGGCCAGCGCTGCCGGCGGCAGGGCGATCACGCCGTTGGCGTCGCCGAGGACGATGTCCCCCGGCGCGATGCGGACACCTCCGATGTCCACGGGCACCTGGTGCCGCCCTCCCCGACCGTCAAGCCTCTTGGTGGTCAGGCAGCTGGTGCCCCGGGCGTGGACCGGCAGGCCGAAGGCCGGGTCCGTGAGCGCGTCCACATCCGTCACCACTCCGTCGACGAGGATGCCCGCGGCCCCGCGCGCTCGCGCCGCCGCTACCGTGACGGCGCCGATCGGCGCGTGGGTGTGGTCGCCGCGCATGTCGACGACCAGCACCTCGCCGGGGCGCAGCGTGACGAGCGCGCGGTTCACCGCCGCGGCGTCGGGGGCGTCGAGGGCGAGGGTGGCGGCCGTACCGGCCATCCGCCGTGGCCGGCCAAGTCGCCGGACGGCCGAGTCGACGAAGCCTTCTTCCAGGAAATGGCCGAGCGTCGGGAGGTCCACTCGACGGAGGCGCTCCAGCAACTCCCCGTGTGCGAGTCCGGCCCGGTCGGGGGCGGCGGTGACGCTCACTCCCCCGCTCCTTCCTTGACCACCGCGATGCAGTCGATCTCCAGGGACACGCCCCACAGCCCCACGCAGACCGTCGTCCGCGCCGGCCGGCGGTCGGCGAAGAACGCCTCGTACGCCTGGTTGTAGGGCGCGAGCTGGTCCGGCGAGCTGAGATAGGTGTTGACCTTGACGATGTGGTCGAGATCCGAACCCGCCGCGTGGAGAACGGCTTCGAGGTTGCGCAGCGTCGCGTGCACGTCGTCCTCGAAGGCGCCGTTCGGCTGCCCCGGGGCGGCGGGTATCTGACCGGTGGTGAAAACGAAGCCACCGGCGGACGTCGCCTGGACGTAGGGGCCCACGGCGGCCGGGACGCCCGGCGCCGAGTCGATCCGCGTGATCCCGCGTCCATTTGTCGCTGTTGCCGCCGTTGTCGCTGTGCTCATGCGACCGCCCCGATCGGGCGCGCGGCGGACCGGGACTCCACGCCAGGCTCGTCGATGTCCCCGAACCGGGTCTCCGCGAGCAGGAGCAGGGCCAGCAGGGACAAGGACGCCGCGCCGAGCACGTACCAGGCGATCGAGGAGCTGCTTCCGGTGGCCGACAGCAGCCAGGCGGTGACGGCCGGAGTCGCCGCGGAGCCCAGCAGGCCCGACAGCATGTAGGCGACCGAGAGGCCCGAGTACCGGACCCGGGTGCCGAAGAGCTCGGCGAGGAAGGTCGCGATGGGGCCGTAGTTGGCGGAGAACGCGAGCATCATGAGCGCGTAGGCAACGAAGACCCCGAGCGCCGATCCGGTGTCCAGCAGCCAGAAGAACGGGAAGGCGAGTACGGCCTCCGCCGCGATGCCCGCGTAGATGACGGGCTTGCGGCCCACCCGGTCGGACAGCCGGCCGAAGTACGGGATGGCCAGGAACGCGATGGCGCAGGCCACCATGACCGCCCACAGCATCAGGTTCTTGGAGTGTCCGAGGTCGTTGGTCCCGTAGCTCACGCCGGAGGCCACCATCAGGGTGAAGGTCGACCCCGTGGACAGGGTCGCTACGCCGCCCAGCAGCACCTGGCGCCAGTACCGGCTCATCAGCGCGAAGAACGGGATCCTGGCCTTGACGCCCTCCTCCCGGACCGCCTGGAAGGACGGCGTCTCCTCGATGTGGAGCCGGATGTAGAAGCCGATCCCGACGAGGATCGCCGAGGCCAGGAAGGGGATCCGCCAGCCCCACGAGTACAGCGCGTCGGTGCTCGTGGTCGAGGCGACCAGCAGGAACGCCCCGTTGGCGAGCAGCGTTCCGATCGGCACCCCGATCTGGACCATGGAGCCGAAGAATCCGCGCCGGTTCTCCGGTGCGTGCTCGACGGTCATCAGTACGGCACCGCCCCACTCGCCGCCCAGCGCGAGACCCTGCACCACGCGGAGGCCGAGCAGCAGGAGGGGCGCGGCCACGCCGAGGGTGGCGTAACCGGGCACGAGGCCGATGGCGAAGGTGGCCACGCCCATCGCCGTCAGGGAGATCAGCAGCATGGACTTGCGGCCGAGACGGTCTCCGAAGTGGCCGAAGAGCACGGCGCCCACCATGCGCGCCAGGTAGGCGGAGGCGAAGGTCAGAAACGAGAGGATCGTGCCTACGGCCCCGTCGAACTCGGGGAAGAACACCTTGCCGAAGACCAGCGCGGAGGCGGTGCCGAACAGGAACAGGTCGTACCACTCGACCGTGGTGCCGACCATGCTGGCGAGGGAGATCCTGCGCATCTTCGTCGCGTCGAGCCGGCTGCCGGTGGTCGGCGGGAAAGCGGGAGCGGTCATGGGGGACTCCGGTCTGAGGTCTGAGCCGAGGAATCGTCTGGGGGACTGGGGGCTGAGCGGGCGCCGTCCGGTTGGCCAACGGTGCATCGACGACTTCGCCGACCACAAGGAGCAGAAGCACACCGCCGCGGGGCGATGACTGTGCACATGACCAATGCGCCACGTCGCACTCCGAATTCTGGATGAAAACTTTCGTGTTACGACCTGGCCCTCTCGCCCACGCCTGTTCATCTGCACATCGCAGCGCCGCTATCCGGGGGCCTTTGCCCCGTGTCTCCGGCCGCCTCGAAAGCAACACTGGCCGGGCAACCGCGGCCTCAAGAGAAGGAACAGACCCCCGATGGCGAACGTCGCACCCGAGCCCACCGACTCCCCCGAGCGCACCCTCTCCGCCGGCCATCTGATCGTCGCGCAACTGGAGCGCGAGGGCGTCCGGCGGGTGTACGGGGTTCCCGGTGAGTCCTTCCTCGACGTTCTGGACGGCCTGCACGACTCGTCGATCTCGACGGTGGTGACCCGGCACGAGGGCGGTGCGGGCTTCATGGCGCTGGCGGAGGGCAGGCTGACGGGCCTGCCCGGGGTGGCGATGGTGACCCGGGGGCCGGGCGCCGCCAACGCCTTCATCGCCGTCCACACCGCGTACCAGGACGCGACCCCGATGCTCCTCTTCGTCGGGCTGGTCCCGGTGCCCGACCGCGGCCGGGAGGCGTTCCAGGAGTTCGACCTCAGCGGTTGGTTCGGCAGCACGGCGAAGAAGGTCGTCATGCTGGACGACCCCACCGCCGCCGCCCGCGTCGTCGCGGAGAGCGTCCACGTGGCCCGCAGCGGCCGGCCCGGCCCGGTGGTGATCGGCCTTCCCGAGGACGTACTCACCCTCCCCGCGGGCCCCGCCCTCGGGGTCCGGCCGCTTGCGGTGCCGCGGCCCGGCGCCGCAGAAGCGGAGCTGAAGGAGCTGGTGCGCCGGTTCGAGCGCGCGCGGCGGCCCCTGGTCGTCGTAGGCGGAGAGGGCTGGACCGCGGAGAGCGGCCAGGAACTCATGCGCTGGGCGACACGGCACTCGATCCCCGTCCTCGCCGACTTCCGCGCCTACGACGCCGTCCCCCACGACCTCGAAGGCCTCCGCGCCTACGCAGGCTCGCTCGGCTACGGCCGTGGCGACCACGCGGCCCGGCTGCTGGACGAGGCCGACCTCACGGTCTTCCTCGGCGCACCGCGCGGTGACGTGCTCAGCGACGGATACGCCCGCGGCCTCGACTCGGAGACGGTGCTCGTCCTCCCCGGCGACGCACAGGGCCACTGCGGCCGCATCGACCAGTTCGTCTCGGCCCATGCGCCCGCCTTCGTCCTCGACCTCGTCACCACGCCGGCGGTGCCGGACGCCGACGCCGCGTGGTTCGGGGCGGCCGTGGACACCCAGGCCCGCTTCGCCACTCCCCCCTCCGAGCCGACCGAGGAAGACACCCACGACGCCTACGTCGACCTCACCGCGGTCATGGGCGTGCTGCGGGAGGAGCTCACCCACGACGCCGTCATCACCTACGGCGCCGGAAACCACGCCCTCTGGCCGGCCCGCTACCTCCCGCACCGCGCCCCGGCCTCCCTCGTCGCCCCCCGCAACGGCGCCATGGGCATGGGCATACCGGCCGCCGTCGCGGCCTCACTGGCCTTCCCCGGACGCGAGGTCGTGTCGGTCGCGGGTGACGGCTGCTTCCTGATGAACGGTCAGGAACTGGCCACCGCGGTGGGACACGGCGCCGCCTTCGTCGCCCTGGTGGTCGACAACGGCTGCTACGCGACGATCCGCGAGCACCAGGAGGGCGCCTACCCGGGCCGCCCGTCCGGCACCCAGCTGACCAACCCGGACTTCGCGGCATGGGCCCGCTCGTACGGTGCGTACGGCGAGACCGTGACCTCGCACCGCGACTTCCGCGAGGCGTTCCGGCGGGCCCGCGCGAGCGGCCTCCCGGCCGTGCTGCACCTGACCCAGGACCCGGCGGTCCGCGCTCCGGCGACCGCCGCCTGAGCCCCGAAGCCGCCCGCCCGATGAGCCGCGAAGCCACCCGCCCGATGACCCCCGCGCCGTCCCACGATCGCCGGCGCCCCACCCGCCTCCGCCAAGGTGACCCGCCTCCCTCCGTGGACGCGTTCCCGCACTCCACCCCGCAAACCGACAGGACGTGATCATGAGCAACCCCGCCACCTCTTCCACGGCTCCGACCGCACACGACGTCACCCTGCTGGAGGACTTCGCGACTCTCTCGGCGTTCGGTGCCACACCCGGCGGTGGGGTCGACCGACAGGCTGCCACCCCCGCCGACGCAGAACAGCGTGCCTGGCTCCACCGGTGGCTCACCGCCCGCGGCGCCGAAGTGCGCTACGACGGTGTCGGCAACCAGTTCGGTCTCTTCACCGTCACACCCGGAGCCCCGTACGTCCTCACCGGCTCACACCTGGACAGCCAGCCGCTCGGTGGCCGCTACGACGGTGCGTACGGCGTCCTGGCCTCGGCCCACGCCGCGCACCGGGCCGTGGAACGGTACGGCGTCCCGGACGCCGCACCGAAGTACAACGTGGCCGTGGTCAACTGGTTCAACGAGGAAGGCTCCCGGTTCAAGCCGAGCATGATGGGCAGCTCGGTGTTCACGGGGAAGCTGCCGGTCCGGACCGCCCTCACGACGACGGATCCTGCGGGCACCACGGTCGAAGCCGCTCTCCACGAGATCGGAACGATCGGCGACTACGCCGGGCCGGACGTGGCAGCGTACGCCGAGATCCACATCGAGCAGGGCCGCGACCTGGAGAACAAGGGGATCACGATCGGCCTGGTGGATGCCACCTGGGCGGCACGCAAGTACCAGGTCGTGGTTCGCGGCGAGCAGTCGCATACCGGATCGACGATCATGGCGGACCGACGCGACGCCCTGTTCGGCGCCTCACTCCTCGTCGTGGCGGTGCGCGAACTGGCCGAGCAGAGCACGGACATCCCGTTGCACACCTCGGTGAGCGAGATGACCATCGAGCCCAATTCTCCCGTGGTGGTCGCGCGTGAGGTGCGCATGCACGTCGATCTGCGTTCGCCCGACGAAGCGCTTCTCGACTCGGCGGCCAAGAAGCTGGCCGAGTCGATCCCCGGCATCGAGGAGCGTGCGTCGGTCACCATCGAGCAGGTTCAGACACACGGTTGGGGCGTGGCGCCGTTCCCGGCGGCCGGGGTCGAGCTCGCAGCCCGAGCAGCCGACGAACTGGGGCTCAGCCACCAGGCGATGATGACCATCGCGGGACACGACTCGGTGAACATGAAGGATGTCGCGCCCTCGATCATGCTGTTCGTGCCCAGCATCGAGGGAATCTCCCACAACGAGGGCGAGTTCACGAACGACCAGGACATCAGCGCGGGCACCGATCTGCTGACCGAGGTGGTCCGCCGGCTCATGTCGGGTGCTCTGGACGGCGCACGGTGACCCGCGGGGCAGAAACGGATTACGCCTCTCCCGCGCGGTCCTTGTGGACGCGGTCGGGAGAGCACAGGCACGCACCGAGCGCGGCAGTCCTCCTCTTGCCGGTCCGTCGCGAGTGACGGTGAACAGAGGGTTCGCCACGTTCTCGCGAGCCGCGTAACCGTCTTCGGCATCCGTCGCCCTGCGGTGCAGCCCCCAACGATGCGGCGTGCATCAAGTGCCTCGGCGGAACCGATCGCGTCAAGGACGGCAAGTCCGAGCCGGATGTCGAAGACGGTCACCCCGGGATCGATCTTCCGCGCGGGAGGCGTCTGCCCGAGCTCTGAAGGTCGCAGCCCCAGCGGTCGGCGACGGCATCGATGAGGGACGTCCCGGACGAGCTTGCGACCGGTCTCGGCCGTGGAGCCACGAGGCCGGCCTTCCCCCACCCCAGCGCCACCGCAGCAGCAGCCCAACATGAAGCGCCGTACCCTCGTCGGCGGCATCGCGGCGCGGCTGCCGCCGAAGCCTGACGAGCGCGCGCCGCCACAGCTTGAGTATGAAGCCAGCGGTTCCCGAGCGGGGGCAGCAAGGACTCGGCCAGCTCGGCCATCAGTGGGAGAACCTCACGCCGGAGAGGTTCTTGGAGGCCCTGGAAGCCTGGGTTGCCGGGGCTCCAGGCTGGTACCGGACCTTCGGGCACAAGCTGACGTTTGAGGGTGACTGGACGTTCTTCGCTCGGGCCCTGACCGCCGCCCGGATCTACGAGTAGCCCGCCGTGCCCCCCACGTGCCCAATCGGAGGGCAAGCGGCGGGGCCGTGATCTCTCGCCCCATCGCAGCTCCCACCCAAAGCCGCTACACCGACCTCTCGGTAATGCGCGGGCCGCACCCAGGAGGAGGTACCACGTCCAAGGGGACCAAGCGAGTTGTCCTCGTCGACCTATTCGTTCCCCCACCGCCCCCGCAGCGTGTGGTGCCAGAAGTCAGCGTCGGGAGCGGGACGAGCCACTGAGGGCGCCGGTCCAGGGCCCGTCTCGATGAGGTGCACCAGCGTCCAGGCGACGCCGTAGCAGTCGTCGGGCCCAAAGCACGCTGCCAGCGCCTGTGCTTCCTCCGCCGTAACCGGTCGGGAGATTGCCCGAAGCTGCTTGTAGCGCCTGTCGATCTCGTCTTCACTCCCGTTCCAGTCGGGGAGTGGACCGTCGGCGACGAACGCCTGCACTTCGGGTCTCATGCTCGAATGATCGGCTGCTGTCGCTGTCATGGGCAAGGCGTGTTGGAAGATCATTCGGCCACTACACCTGCTCGGCATGGCTTGCCCGTGCCCGCTATGTGCCCGTCCGGATGGTCACGAAGGGGGAGCCACGGGGTCGGCGCCACTCCCGCGCAGGTCAGCGGCACCGCAGGTGAGGACAGACGGGCATATGCGGTCTTCCGAACCGGTGCTCTAGAACCTACACACCGAGGAAAGACCGGCGGGGCCGAGGGCGGTATCATCTTCGCCCCCCAAGAAAGCGACGCCCGCCGACAACGCTCCCGCACGCTCACAGGCACAGCAGTAGCCGGAAGGTTCTCCATGATGAACGCCTTCGATGAGTACCTCATGGACTGGGAGTTCGGGGAAGAGTGGCGCCCCGTCGTTGAGCGGCTTGCAGAGCGCTGCACGACCTGGCCGAGGGCGGCACCGGAGCCGGATGACTTCTGCGTCGACTTCCCCGTCGACGTGCTTTGGCGCGATGGCCTGCTCGTGTGGGTCGATCTCGTCGACCCGGTACGCAACGTCGTCGACTGCTGCCTGGGCGGCCAGTTCGACCGGACGGGCCTCCGGTGCGGGACCCTGAACCCGCACAACCCGGGGGATCATCTGGACTGCCACTTCCTGCGCTCGGGCGACATGGGTTCACTCGAGGCCCTTGTCGACGAGTTCGTCGACTGGATCACCCGTGAGACCGAGCTTTGGCGGAGGAATCATCCAGTGCTCCCAGAGTCGGCCTGATCGTTCCGTCACCATGGTGAGACGGGCAGCTGTGCCCTCCATGCCTCCGATCCGGCTGACATCCAGAGCTGACATCAACAGTGGTGCACGACGGCGGAAGTCGGCGTGCACCGATGGAGGCCCACCGCGTGCACAGGGGCCTTACAGGCGCCGGGGATCGAACTCCTGAAGCGGGTGTCGCAGGTTCGAATCCTGCCGGGGGTACAGCCCAGAAGGACCACCCGTTGCGTTTCGGGTTGACCTCCGGTTTGTAAAGCGACACCACTGGCCGGGTCGCACCCGTGGGCGTCTTGAAGCTCTTCCCTGCAAGCGGGCCCGACACGATGTCGCTTCGCTTCGTATCCCGGTCATAGGTGCCAGTGGTGCGGTGACCTTCGCAATCGACGTACACGCCGACCTTGCGTTCGGCCTTCGCATCTTCCGCACCTTCGGCGGTCGACGCCGAGCGCGGTGGCCGGCATGCCGCCTTACCGCGGCCCACGGGCACCGTCGCCCCATCGGTCAATCCACCCCAAGGAATGGGGTATCAAATCCCCGGCAGTTGGCACGCTTCCCGTCTGGCGGGTCGGGGTCGACAAGTGGGTGCCATGCGCCCGAAGGAGACAGCGACCATCTGTGCCAAGTGGATGGGCGAGTCGATGGTTGCCGACTAGAGTCGCCTCATCACTGCTGGTTATGGGGCCAGGACTTGGTGCACGCACGCCGAGTCTCTGGTGGGGAGGGCCTGTAGAGCATGAGCCGTCGCTCCAATGGGTTGGTCGGTGTCTGGGCTGAAGCGCAGCGCCAGCAGCAACGTCAACGCGAGGCGCAAGCCAGATACCAGCGGGATCAGGAGAGGCAACAACGCGCCTACCAGCGAGAGCTCGCGCACAGCCACCGCGAGCAGAGGGCGGCCTACCGGGAGCAGCGCGAGGCGGAGGCCCGGCGGCGCACGGAGGAAATCGACGCGCGGGTCGAGTCGTTGCAGGGTCTGTTGGCGGCAGGGTGCCGGGCTCCGGCGTTCAGGGCCGACGCACTGACTCGGGCGGAGCAGATCGAGGCATTCTCCCCGGGGCAGCTCGCTCACCCCATCCGTATGCCGGACCCGAACCAGTACCAGCCGCAGGGTGGTTGGACCGCCACACGGCGAGCTCAGGCGCAGGCGGAGGCCCGGTCCAGGTTCGAGCGCGACTGGCAGGCCGCACAGGCTGCGGAAGCACGGCGCCAGCACCAGTTGGCCACCTACCGGCTGCAGTACCAGCAGTGGGCCGAAACCCAGCTGGGCGAGATCCGTCGGCACAACGCCGGCATCGCAGAGATGACGATGGGGCTTCGCAACGGAGATCCCGAGGCCGCGGTGGAGTATTTCTCCGCCGCCCTCTACGCCTCGACCGGTTGGCCGGAGGACCTGCCCCGTCAGGTGTCCGCAGCGTACGACTCCGGTGCGCGCCAGTTGGTACTGAACTGGGAGCTGCCCAAGTACGACGTGGTCCCGGAGGCGAAGTCGGTGCGCTACATGATCAACGCCGATCAGGAGAAGGAGTCGCCCCGACCGGTCACGCAGCGCCGCGCCCTGTACCGGGACGTGCTCGCACAGTGTCTCCTGTTGGTTCTGCGTGATCTTTTCGCAGCCGACGAGTTCGGTGCGCTGGAATCGGTCGCGTTGAACGGGTTCGTGGACGATCACGACCCGACGACCGGCAGACGGGCACCCATGTTCCTCGGCACTGTCATGGCTTCGCGTTCAACTTTCGCCGAACTGCGTCTGGAACAGGTGAACGCTGTCAACTGCCTGGTGGACGGACTCCGGGGGCAGTTGTCGTCGCGCCCCGATCAGTACGCGTCCGTGCGGCCCGGCCGGGTTCCCGAAGACGTCGGTAACGGTGTCGTCACCCACGGAGGCGACGAAGAGCCTGATCTGTACGAGATGGATCCCATCGCCTTCGAAGCGCTGGTCGCCGATCTGTTCCGGGCCATGGGCATGCAGGCCGTGACCACACAGCGCTCGAACGACGGTGGCGTGGACGTTGATGCGCTGGACCCGACCCCGATTCGCGGCGGCAAGATCGTCGTACAGGTCAAGCGCTACCGCAACACCGTGCCCCCGACAGCCGTCCGCGATTTGTACGGCACCGTCCAGGACGCCGGCGCCAACAAGGGTGTCCTCGTCACGACGTCCGGATTCGGCCCCGGCTCGCACACCTTCGCCAACGGCAAGCCCTTGGAACTGGTGGCAGGCTCCGAACTGGTCGACCTGCTGCACCGCCACGGACTGCGCGGGCGACTGGGTAGCGGCGAGCGCCCGGTGTCCGCCCAGCAGACAGCGCCGGACAGTGGGACCAGTACGGACGACCACAACGTGTTGGGCATGTACTGGTCAGGCAGCGTCGCCTTGGATGTGTGCGCGCTCGTCTGCCACGGCAACCGGGTTCTGGACGACGACCACTTCGTCTTCTTCAACAACCCCCGGACACCCGACGGCACAGTCCGCGCGCTCATCCCCGTCACGCCGGACAGAGCCGCCATCCAAGTCTCCTTCGATGCACTGCCGGCGCGCGCTGACCGCCTCGTCGTCATTGCCGCGGTCGATCCTGTCGCCAACCCCGCGGCCGACCTGTCCGGGTTCGCCGACGCCGGTATTCGGCTGCTGGACTCCGAGGGAACCCCACTCGACCAGTTGGAGGTCTCCGACGGCCGCACCGGTGAGACCGCCCTCGTGCTGGGGTCCTTCCGTCGCCGCGCGAACGGCGACTGGGAGTTCGTCACCGGAGGCAAGGGATACCGGGGCGGCTTGGAAGAACTGGTCCAGGAGTACGGCATCGATGTGGACTAGCGCGCCCCTGCCGACATGAGACCTCAGGCGTGGTGCCGCCGATCCTTCGTGTCTGTCTCGAAGACCCGCTCGCGGCCGCCTGCCGAGCTGACGAAGGGGTGCTTCGCCCTTACGACGTTCCGGGCATCGCAGGAGGCAAGGGTTGCTCGGTCCAAATGACCTTGCCCCTGGCCGTATAGCGGGTGCCCCACCGTTCAGTGAGCTGGGCTACCAGGAACAGCCCGCGGCCGCCCTCGTCGGTGATCGCGGCGCGGCGCAGGTGGGGAGAGGTGCTGCTGCCGTCGGAGACCTCGCAGATGAGGGCGCTGTTGCGCAGCAGGCGAACCTGGATGGGACCCCCGCCATAGCGGATGGCGTTGGTGACCAGTTCGCTGAGCACCAGCTCGGTGGTGAAGGCGGCCTCTTCCAGTCCCCAGTCGGTCAGTTGCCGGACGGCGGCCGTGCGGATGCCGGCGACGGCGGTCGGGTCGACGGGCACGTCCCAGCTGACGGTGTGCTCGGCAGCGATGACACGGGTACGGGCCACGAGCAAGGCGATGTCGTCATCGTGGTCGGCAGGCAGCAGGGCGCTCATCACCGCTTCGCACGTCCGCTCGGGCGAGCGGTCGGGATGGGCCAGTGCGCGGCGCAGCTGCTCAAGCCCGGCCTCGAGGTCACGATGGCGGTCTTCGATGAGCCCGTCGGTGTAGAGGACCAGCTGGCTGCCTTCGGGGATGTCGAGCGTCGCGGTTTCGAAGGGCAGGCCGCCCAGGCCGAGGGGTGGCCCGGCAGGCAGCTCGGGAAACTCCACCGAGCCATCGGGCCGGACCAGCGCGGGCAGGGGGTGGCCCGCACGCGCCAGGGTGCAGTGCCGCGAGACCGGGTCGTAGACGGCGTACAGGCAAGTGGCGCCGATGATGCCGTCTCCCCCGTCCACCGCGCCCGCATCGTGGTCGAGGCGGCCGACGAGATCGTCGAGGTGGGTCAGGAGTTCGTCGGGGGACAGGTCGAGCGCGGAGAGGTTGTGCACCGCGGTGCGGAGGCGGCCCATGGTGGCAGCGGCATGCAGACCGTGGCCGACGACATCGCCCACGACGAGGGCCACGCGGGCGCCGGACAGCGGAATCACGTCGAACCAGTCGCCGCCGACCCCGGCGCGAGCGGGCAGGTAGCGGTGCGCGACGTCCACAGCCACCTGGTCGGGCATCCCGCGGGGCAGCAGGCTGCGTTGCAGGGTCACAGCCACCGTGTGTTCCCGGGTGTAGCGCCGGGCGTTGTCGATGCACACCGCTGCGCGGGCGGTCAGCTCCTCCGCGACGGCCAGATCATCGTTCTCGAACGGCTCGGGCTTCTCTGAGCGCAAGAAGGTGGCCACGCCGAGGGTGACTCCCCTGGCGCGAAGCGGGACGGTGATGAGCGAGTGGATGCCGTAGTCGAGAATTCTTCTGCCGTGCTCGGGATGCTGGGCCAGCCATCCCGGGGCGGCGTGAAGATCCGGCTCGAGAACCGCATGTCCACTGCCGAAGCCCCGGGCCTGCGGCGTCGACGGCACGTATCTGATCAGCTCGCCCACGGGGAAGAGAGGGCTGTCCTCGCGGATACCGCCGGCCACTGTGCGGCGCATCTCCGTATTGCCACCGGAGGGCTCCTCCCCGGCAAGCACGGACTCCAGCAGATCGACAGCGACGAAGTCGGCGAACCGCGGGACCGTCACCTCCGCCAGCTCCTCCGCAGTCCGCGTCACGTCCAAGGTGCTGCCAATCCTCACACTGGCCTCGTTCAGCAGCCTCAGACGCCCGCGAGCCACGTCGGCCTTTCCGGTCAGCACGCGCAGCTCGGTGGTGTCGCGAAGCGTGGCAACGCTCCCGTACCGACGTCCGTGCCACTGCGTGGGCCGGAGGTTGACGGCCAGCACCCGCTCCCCGGCGAGGTAGACCTCGTCGGTTGCCGGACGGCCGGAGGCGAGCAGTTCGGCGAGGGGCCCGTCGAGACCGAGATCGGTGACGGGACGCCCCTGTGCATCCGGCGGCAGCTCGAGCAGCAGCCGTGCTTCGTCGTTGGCGAGCAGCAGCCTGCGCTCGCCGTCGATGATGAGGATGCCCTCACGTACGGAGTGCAGGACCGCCGCGTGGTGCTCGTACAGGCCGGTTATCTCGACGGGCCCCAGGCCGTGGGTCTGGCGCCGCAGCCGTCTGCTGACCAATGCGACCCCGCCGGTGGCGAGGGCCAGTGCGCCGCCGGCAGAGGCGAGCAGGATCGGCATCTGGCGGTTGACCTGCCCTGACACATTCCCGACCTCGATCCCCGCCGCGACGATGCCGACCACCGAGCCGTCAGCACGCCGGACTGGCGCCAGCCCCCGCATGCTGGTGCCCAGCGAC
Organism: Streptomyces atratus; assembly: GCF_040655115.1. Lineage (GTDB taxonomy): Bacteria > Actinomycetota > Actinomycetes > Streptomycetales > Streptomycetaceae > Streptomyces > Streptomyces atratus_D. The sequence goes on from NZ_JBFAJH010000053.1 coordinate 19,888, forward strand.
CCCCGACCAAGCTCCGCGTACGTCTCACCCGCCGCTGCCCGCTTGATGCTGCTGGAGAAGTGCTTCCCGAGCAGGTGCGGATTGGGATGCGTGTAGCGAATGCCCTGCGGGCTCATCACGACGACGAAGTCCATGCCGGCCAGCCGCCGAGCCTCCTCGGCACGGGGCTGCAAGGACGCGCTCGGGTCGTGGGACCTGAGGCCGGCCAGCGTCTCGGGGGAGCGCGCAAAGGTCTGGGCCACGGTCAGCACACGTTTGCGTGCCTCTTCTTCGCTGTGCTGACGGGCGTTCCACACGAACGCAGCCACCGCCCCAGCGAAGAGCAGCGTCACGACCACCACGAGCAAGACGAATACCTGGGCGGCGACACTGCGGAGACGCAACGCTGCGCGCCAGCGTGATCGGCCGGACATCCGGACCATCTCTCACCTTTACCACGCATTCCGCCTGGTCGCCAACGGTCGAAGCAGTCCGGGGCGCAGCGACTGGGGTGCCGGTCAGCTGGTGGCTGTACCGAGCGCGTGCAGCGCTCATGTCCGCCGATGATCACGACGCCGGCATATACCAAACCGGGAACGACAAGGGTTTCCGTAGCGATTCAAGTTTCATATAACTGATTTCGTTGAACGCTGGCGTTCGAGCAGTGATATCGGTAGCGTACGGCCCCGTCCGACCAAGCTCGTCGGTCGGGCACGCCATGGCTGACGGGCATGGCGTGCCGGTCACCAGCCAGCACGCCCTGAGCCTGCCTGCTTCAGGCAAGGGGGCGCCGGCTGCCGTGTCGCCCCACCCGGACGGAGGCCACGCGGTGCCACAACGTGCTCTGCCGGTCCGGCTCGTCATGCACGGGTACCCCCCGTGCATACCCCGCGGCTTCGGGCGCACTACGACCCCTCAGCAACACCCGACGCGTTGTGAATCTCCATCAGCGCCAACGCACTTGTGAAAGAGCTGACGTGAACCACAGCCAACTCCCCGCGACGTTGCCGACGACAGACCGCACCCGCCACCGCCGTCTGCGGGAACAGGGAAGCCTGGACCGCGCCGCACTCGACGCGATCTTGGATGCTGGCTTCATCTGCCACTTCGGGGTAGTCATCAACGGGCACCCCATGGTCGTCCCCACCGTCTACGGGAGCGACGGACGGAACCTCTACTTCCACGGCTCCGTGGCCAGCCGCAGCCTGGTCGCCTCGCCCGACGCGACGATCTGCGTCACGGTGACCCACGTGGATGGCCTCGTCCTCGCACGGTCCGTGTTCGAGCACGGCGTGAACTACCGCAGCGCGATGATCTACGGTCTCCCGCGCCTGATCACGGATCCGGAGGAGAAGCTGGAGGGACTGCGCTGCCTGACCGAGCACGCCACGCCCGGACAGTGGGACTACGCACGGCAGCCGAACCGCAAGGAGTTGGCGGCGACCGCTCTGCTCGCCATCTCACTCGATGAGGCGTCGGTCAAGATACGCGCCGGCAGCCCGGAGGACGGCGACGGACCCGACGCCGCCCCAGGAATCTGGGCGGGTGTCCTGCCTCTGGTCTCCACCTGGGGCGAACCGGAAGCCGACCCTTTGCTCCCGGACGGTATCGAACCGCCCAAGCACATCGGCGACCGTAGCGGCACCCGTCTGGGGTGAGCCGTGCGTGCGCGATGCGTGAGCGGACGGTCCGACACAGAGTGACGACTGACGACGACCACTCACCCGCCGCCGCACACCGACCTCACCAGCATCTCGGGTTCGTGGGCTGCCCGTGGTGCGGGCGCCACAGCCCGCGCCCGCGGCACCGCGCGCGCCACGCGGTCGCCTGCCCACCGCAGAAAGGCGGTCGGGAGGAAGACCGAGTCCGCCGCAATCATCGCCAACGAGAAGAAGGGCAGCCCGAGCAGAACCCCGATACCCGCATGCAAGCTCATCATGATCGCGACCATCACGGTCCTCACGCGGCTGTTGAAAAGCGTGAAGGGGAAGGCGACTTCGACCATCACCGTGCCGTAGGTCAGGATCAGGATGATCAGGCTGCTGCTCGCCACGGCGTGAGACAGAGCGGGCCACGGCGTGAAGACAGCCACGTGCAACGGGTAGTAGAGCGCCGTGCCGTCCTGCCAGTAAGGACCTTGGATCTTGTACCAGCCGGCGGTCGCGTAGATCAGGCACACCTCGACCACGATCACGAACATCGCACCCGCGTGCACCACGTTTCCGACCATCTCCATGACGGTGCGGGGCTCCCCGGGCGCGTAGCGCCGCACCAACCACCACGCCATCTGCGCGAAGACGAAACCCCAGAGCAGCAGCGCCCAGCCCGTACTCAGCTTGCCCAGCCCGGTGACCAGGGCGAGCACGGCGGTGAAGAACACCCACATGACGATCCCGGCCACGTCCCGGCCACCGTCCCGGCCGTGCGCGGCACGCCGCGCGTCCAACGACCAGACCTGGCCGCAGCGCGTGAATACCAGGTAGATCGCCATGACATGGATGACATTGTCGCCGCCGTCCCCCACGAAGGGACTGCGGTTCAGGAGCGCCAGCACACCGATCATGAAAAGCAGCGAGGCGGTACGGGTCCGCCACCCCAGGAGCAGCATCACCGACGCGGCGATCGCCGCAAGGTAGACGACCTCGAACCACAACTGACTGTTATGCCACATGAGTACCGTGAAGGCCTCGTTCGTGGCGATCAGTTGACGGGCCATGCTCCAGCTCCAGGGGCTGTCCACCCCGTAGAGCTCGTTGCGGTGCACCCACTCACGCAGCAGAAAGGCGAGCCAGGTGAGCGAGAAGCCGATCCGGATGACGGCCGACTGGTACGGCGCGATGGGACCGCTGGTGATACGCGCGAAGCCTCGCCCGATCGCGGCGCCGACGGCGCGCCGCAGCCCGGCGAGGGAGGACGGCACGGATGCTCGGCCGGGCGTGGCCGGAGGGTATGTGGTCACTTCAAGTCCTCCGCCTTGACGATCCACCACGGCTGAACCAGATAGCTGGTCTTGGTGTCGATGTGCTGATCGCTCCCCGGGGGCGCCTTCACCGGCGTACTGGCCGAGCGCAGCTGGACGAGGAGCACGGTGCCGCCGTTGAGGTGCGGTACAAGGCGCTGGGTGGCGATGCGCATCAGGTACTGCTGGTTCAGATTTCCAACCACGCCGATCGGGCGACCCTGGTTGTCGAGCGTGTCGACGAAGTTGGCCCAGGCGAGACGAAGTTCGTTCTGCTGTGTGTGGCTGGGGAAAGGATTGTGCACGATCTGCGCCTGATCCATCGCGGTCAAGTCCACCCAGCCGGTATCAGTGGGGCTGCTCGCGTTGGGCATCAGGACCTTCGCGCGCGCCTGCACCTGGGTATTCTCCGCCGGTACGTAGGGCGCGAAGACCCTCCAGCCCTGTGTGAACTCGGGTGCAACGTACTTGTTGATGCCTGCGGCGTGCTGCCGGGAAAGATGATTCACGGGGGCGATGCTGAGGAAGAGCATTGCCAAGTGGACGGCAGCCCCGACCATGACGCCCACCACCGCGAGCGCGATGATGGTCACCGACACTGATGAGAGACCGGATACCCCGCTCAGCCTGCCGACATGATCCGGCGGCAGGCTGCGGCTGCGGCCCGCGCCGACCGGAGCTTGTCCGGTCGGCGCGTGCCTGTCATTGCCAGTCCGCATGCCTCACCCCACGTTGCCCTGTACGTTGCCCTGGGCGTTGCCCTGGGCATTGCCAAGAGCGTTGCCCTGAGCGTTCCCCTGCACGTTGCCCTGGGCATTGCCCTGAGCGTTGCCCTGGGCATTGCCCTGCACATTGCCCTGGGCGTTGCCCTGGGCATTGCCAAGAGCGTTGCCCTGAGCGTTCCCCTGCACGTTGCCCTGGGCATTGCCCTGAGCGTTGCCCTGGGCATTGCCCTGCACATTGCCCTGGGCGTTGCCCTGGGCATTGCCAAGAGCGTTGCCCTGAGCGTTCCCCTGCACGTTGCCCTGGGCATTGCCCTGAGCGTTGCCCTGGGCGTTGCCCTGCACATTGCCCTGGACGTTCCCCTGGGCATTGCCAAGAGCGTTGCCCTGGGCGTTCCCCTGCACGTTGCCCTGGGCATTGCCCTGAGCATTGCCCTGGGCGTTGCCCTGCACATTGCCCTGGACGTTCCCCTGGGCATTGCCCTGAGCGTTCCCCTGCACGTTGCCCTGAGCGTTGCCCTGGGCGTTGCCCTGCACATTGCCCTGGACGTTCCCCTGGGCATTGCCCTGCACGTTCCCCTGAGCGTTCCCCTGCACATTGCCCTGGACGTTCCCCTGAGCATTGCCCTGGACGTTCCCCTGGACGTTGCCCTGGGCATTGCCCTGGACGTTCCCCTGGACGTTGCCCTGGGCATTGCCCTGCACATTGCCCTGCACGAAGTTCTGCACAATGTTCTGCGCAATCCGGGCGGCAGTCGGTGGATTCTGCCCGACAGGAACGATAAGGGTGAGCGTTCTGCCTACCCCGGGAACAGTGGTCGTGGCGAAGCAATTCAGGTCCCTCTGCTGCCTCTTGAAGCACACGAGGCGATCCGGCATCTTGGCATGACTCTTCTCTGCCTGTGCAGATGCCGGGCGGACATTCTCGGGCGCACTGCTGGAATGGGCGCTCGTAACCCCATACGTGCTTGCCGTCAAGCACGTAGCTGCCGCGACACCGATGCTTTGCCATAGCCTCTTCTTCATGGTCAGCCCCTTGAAGATTCGGGTGATCTTGATTGAGAAGTCGCGCAAGCTTCGTCACACAAAGCTTCCACCTGAGCGCCTGTTGGCGCTACCTGATCGCGTTCTCAACACAAGGCTTACCCAATTCGCCCGAGGGGACAAGGGGCAGAATTGCTGGTTGACATGCGGGCAAGACTGCCGAGTTTCATGTGGGTAGAACTACCTCACCCTCGAGCGCTCAATCGCCCGTCAGGCCGTAGCGCAGCGCCAGTCTGGTCAGATCTGCCCTTCGGTGAGAGCCACTCTTGCTGCGCAGCCGATCCAGATGCGAATGCACTGTGTTCTCGGTGATGTTCAACTTGGCGGCGATCTCCCGGTCTGTGGCTCCGCTGGCAAGGAGCTGCAGAATCTGTCTCTCGCGGTCGGTTATGCGAGGAGGCGGCGAGGGAAGGACCCGGCCATTGAGATAGGCGGAGAAGTAACTGCGCCCTGAAGCGACAGCACGGATCGCTGTCAGCAACTCTGTTTCGCTAATTCTTTGCCCCAGGTAACCGCGTGCGCCGGCCTTAATGCACAGGACTACATCTGATTGCGTTTCGGAATCCGACAACACAATAACCGGATGCCCTTGCCGGTACAGTCCTGCGACGACGTTGGATGTCTCCCAGGTGGGCATCTGCAGGTTGAGCAGGACGACCTCTTCGCCATTCCCCTCGCTGCGGTGATCGCGAACCTTCCTGACCGAGGTCACAATCTTCAGATCCGGCTCAGGATTGATCACATGCGCGAGGCCGTGAAGAAGTAGCGGGCAGTCGCTGATGACGCTAATGGGCGTCAGAGGTGCGTTCATCGCGGTCCCAGGGGAGGTAGGAACACCCGCCACATGACGGGCAACGGGGCCGACGGCCGGTGGTCCTACCGTCTGCACCCAGATTGGACCCATTTGCGACCACCGGCATGACTATTAGGCCAGGCGGCTCACCTGGCGCCGACAGCCGGCGGCCCACACCGGGGCTCGGCCCGGCGGCTTCGGAGACTTCGGGGAGGTGCTGGCCGGCTGATCCGCCGGGGCCGGGCGGATGGTCACGTGCTCAGGTTCTGTACCCGTGCGTACGTCGGTACGTCCCCACCCGGCGGCCGCCCCGCCCTGATCTGCGCCGCCACCCCCGGGGCCGCGCCCAGCGCCGCCCGGTGGAGCAGCGATCCCAGTCTCACCCGGCTTGTCGTCCCGGGCCTGATCGCCTATCAGCTCGTCCGGCAGCCCAAGGGCGCAACGCTGCCGGCGACCGGCACGGTGACGCTGACGGCCTACGTCGGGCTCACCGCCGGAATCCTGCTGGGCGCGCTGCCCTCCGTCTGACCGGCATGCCGCCCGACACCGCCTGACGACTCACCCACCCAGGAGCTGACCGACTCATGAGTGCCAAGACCAAACGCGGCCCCCGCCCGGTGCCGCATGCCGTCACGGTGATCGCCCTGCTCGCGGGCAGCGGCTGCCTCGCCGTCGAACTGCGCAAGGACGAGCAGGCCAAGGCCGCAGCCCGGAGGCCCGCCGCGCCGCTCAGCGCAGCTCCTCCGGGCACGGTGTGCCGGGCGACAGCTGGTACGGGGCAGCCAGCCGGTACACCCCGGCGCGCGGCGCGAGCAGTTCCGTCCACTCGTCGCCGTCCGCGTCCTCGTCCACCTTGATCAGGCAGCCGTTGGTGTTGACGAAGGTCCGCGGGCTGTCCTGGTCCGCGCGCTGCTTGGACGCCTCGGTCTCCTGCGGCCGCTCCACGCTCCTGCCCTCGTCGTCGACCAGGGCGAGCCAGCGCGAGTACGGAATCCGGATCAGCACCCGGCCCGCCCGCTTCACATGGATGGTCAGCTCGCCCGCACCGGCCCGCTCCACGGTCGCCGGCGGATCGGCCAGCGGCACCGGGCTGTCGACCTCGAAGAGCTGCCAGTTGGAGTCGGACCAGATCCTGCGCAGATACGGCTGCCCCTTCTGGACGAGCTCCGCCTCCTGCTCCGCGCCGGTGGCGTCCGGTGCCCCCTTGGGCAGCACCACGTAGTGCACGGCCCAGCGGTCGAGCCACTGGCGGTAGTTCACGGGGTTCAGGGTGTCGTCGTAGAAGAGCGGGTTGCGTTCCATGTCGGCCTGCCGGTTCCAGCCGCGGGCCAGGTTGACGTACGGTGCGAGCGCGGACGCCTCCCGGTGGCTGTTGGCGGGCACCACCTCGACCCTGCCCCGCTCCGCGCCGATGTTCTGGAGCTCATTGACGAGCGGCGCGAGTTCGCGTGTCCAGGAGGCGGTGGGGGCGGTGCGGACGATGTCGTCGGCGCCCTTGAAACCGATCCAGATGTTCATGCCGACGAACGCCAGGATCAGCGCGTACCAGCGTCGCGAGCGCGGCACTGCGTACGGGAGCGCGGCAAGCAGTGCCACCCCGGCGAACAGCATCGCCATCCGCGTGACGTTCGACCCTATCTGCGAATCGATCACATAGGTCAGCAGCGTCCCGACCCCGTAGACGGCGGCGGCGGTACGGACCGTGCTCCACTCGCGCGGGACGAGAAGGAAGACGAGGACGGCGAAGAGGAACGGCAGCGACAGCGTCGCGATCGACATCGGCTGCGTACCCGAGAACGGGAACAACCACGAGGACAGCGCCACCACCACGACCGGCGCCAGCCCCAGCGCGTACGCCCCCGGGCGCCGCTTGTTCAGGAACAGCGCCGCCGCCACCACCCCGAGGAACAGCCCCGCGACAGGGCTGCCCGCGGTGGCGAGACCGGCGAGCGGCGCGGCGACGGCCGCCTTCGCCCAGCGCTTGTGGCGCCACCGGTACGGCCAGCAGAACACCGCGGCCACCGCGCCCAGCGCGAACATCATGCCGAGCCCGAACGTCACCCGCCCGGACAGCGCGTTGCACAGGAACGCGAACACCCCGGCGAGCGAGCAGGCGAGCGGGTTACGGACGGCCGGGACACGGACCAGGATCAGCGCGGTCAGCCCCGCCGACACCGTCCCGGCGATCATCATCGTCGTACGGACGCCCAGCACCGACATCAGATACGGCGACACGACGCTGTACGAGACGGGGTGCATGCCCCCGTACCAGGCGAGGTTGTACGCGGTGCCCGGATGCCGGCCGACGAACTCGGCCCAGGCGTCCTGCGCCGCGAGGTCGCCGCCACTGTTCGCGAAGAAGAAGAACCAGAGGATGTGGGTGACCGCGGCCGCCGCCGTCGCGATGGTGACGGGGTGGCGCAGCAGCCGCTGGGCGCGGGTCCGCGCGGGCACCTCGGCCCCGGGTTCGGGGGTACGCGGGGCAGGCAGCCGGACGCCCGAGTTCCCTCCCCCGCTGCCGCTCGTCACGTCGCCTCGCACATCGCTGCTCCCGGCCGCTTCACGGCCGGATCTCGGCTCCGCGGTGGTCACTACGGTCTCTCCCCGTCTCCGCCGGCCCCGTACCCCGTCCCCGTACTTCGTGCCCGTGCCCCCATTCGGTACACGTGTGAGGACGCGGTCCGGCCCTCCCCGGTTGTCCGGGGACGCTAACACGTGGGCAACAGGGAAGGGGGTGCCGATCCCGGCACCCCCTTCCCTGTTGCGCGTCAGCTCATGCGGGTCAGCTTCTTGCCGAACCCGGGCTCCGCCAGATCGCTCTGCAGCGCCACCGCGACCTTCACCTGACTGGCTCCCTCACCGACGGTGAGCGTGCCCACATGGGTCCCGGCGGCCGCCGTGTGCGGGATCGTCCTCCCGTCGTCGGTCAGTTCGATCCTGACCGTCAGACCGGGCCAGCCGACCGCCGCCACGTCCTCGGTCGCGACGACCGGGACCGTACCGCCGAGGCCGTCGTCGACCCTGCCGACGACATCACCCTTCTTCACGACCTTCCCGCTCTCCAGCAGGTCCTGCGTCGCGACCATCACTTCCTTGCTGACCGCGTTGACCGTGTCGATGATGGCGGGCTTGTGCTGGCCCAGCACCGCACCGACGATCAGCTGGTCGGTGTCGCCGACCATCTTGTGCGCGGCGAAGAGCAGGTTGCCGCCGGCCTTGGTGGTGGAGCCGGTCTTGATGCCCAGCGCGCCGTTGTACGGGACGAGGGTGTTGTAATTCCGCCAGTTCCTGCCCGACGGGTCGGTCCACGAGGGCAGCCGCGTGATCGCCATCAACGCCGGGATCTCCACAAGCTTCTGACCGAGCTTCACCTGGTCCTCGGCCGAACTCACCGTCGTCTCCTTGAGTCCGGACGGGTCGGTGTACGTGGTGTTCTTCATGCCGAGCGACTTGGCAGTGTCGTTCATCTTCTTGACGAACGCCGCCTCGGAACCCGCGTCCCAGCGCGCCAGCAGCCGCGCGATGTTGTTGGCGGACGGGATCATTATGGCGGAGAGGGCCTGCTGCTCGGTGAGCTTGTCGCCGACCTTCACGGTGTTGAGGGTCGACTCGCCCTCCGAGTCCAGCTTGCCGTCCGACTCCGCCTTGGCGTCGACCGTGATGGACGGACCCGCCTTGCCCTTCTTCAGGGGGTGGTCCTTGAGGACGATGTACGCGGTCATCGCCTTGGCCACACTGCCGATCGGCACGGCCTTCTGCTCGCCGAACGAGTCCACCGTGCCGAGACCGGTCGCCGCCATGTAGCCCTGACCCTCGCTCGGCCACGGCAGCGACGGCTTCCCGCCCTCGAAGGTGTACGTCGGCTTCGCCGTCAGTTGCAGCCCGGGCGCCGGCAACGGGCGCACGGCCTGCACGATCGCAAAGACGACCAGGAGGAGCAGAACCAGCGGGGTCCAGATCTTGACCCGGCGAACGGCGGTACGGACCGGCGTCTCCGGCGGCGGTGGCGTGTTCGTCAACTCGGCCAGCAGGTCGAGCGGCGGCCTGGGCGGCATCGGCTGCTGCCGGGTGCGCTCGGCGCCACTGAGCGAGGGGGCGGCGGCCGGTGCGGGTGCGGCTACGGGTGTCCCGGGCTTGCCGACGGCGGGGGCGGGCCGTGCTTCGTCGCGGCGCAGCGGTACGAACTTGCTGGTGCGCTCGACGGGGGTCTCGGGCTCGGACTCCGGCTTCGATGCGGGCGGGGTGATCTTCAGCGCGGTCGTCGGCTGGTCGACCCGATCCGGCCGGACCGTCCTGAAGACGGCCGTAGGCTGATCGATTCCTCGCTTGTCCGCAGCGGGCTCGGTGCCGTCGGCGGCGTCGGCGGCGGTGGTCCCGGCGCCCTTGGGCGCGTCGGCGTCGGCGGAGACGTCGTCGACCGTCGCGGTCTCGTTGTCACCGCCGCTCTCGTTGTCCCCGGAGTCCGAGACGTCCTCGACGTCCGCAACGTGGCTCTCCTCACGACCCTGAGGGAACCGGGCCTCGTCGGAGGCATCGCCGGAAACCTCGGCCTTGTCCGCACCCTCCTCGGAAGCGTCGCCGGAAACCTCGGCCTTGTCCGCACCCTCCTCGGAAGCGTCGCCGGAAACCTCGGCCTTGTCCGCACCCTCGTCGGAAGCGTCGCCGGAAACCT
>NZ_JBFAJH010000053.1:30151-51381 GCF_040655115.1 Streptomyces atratus
AACCTCGGCCTTGTCCGCACCCTCGTCGGAGGCCTTGTCGGCGGCCTCGTCATCCGCGCCGCCATCGGTGGCTGCGTCCGTGTCTGCTTCTGCGGCGTCGTCCGCCACATCAGCCGTGTCCGCGCTCGATGCGGCCGGTTCGTCCGCGGTCGCGTCGGCAGAACTCGTCCCGCGCCCGCCCCTCTCTTCCGCCGGCGCGGGCGTGGCGCTCTCCGCGACCGCCCCGGGCTTCTCGGCGTCGTCGGCGTCCTCGGCAGCGCCTGCGGCATCGCCGTCACCCTTCCCCACCCACGCAGCCACCGCCGCACGCAGCCGCACGTCGCCCTCCTCGGGCTCGGGGGACCCGGACGGCGTGGAGGCCGCCTCAGAGGCCTCGGAGCCGTTCTCCGTGCCCTCGGCGTCCTCGGCGCGCTCCGCGTCATCGCCGGTCCCGTCCGGCTTCGTACGGAAGACCGCCGTCGCCGTGTCCTGCTTGCCGCCGGACTCCGCAAGGGAGGCCTGTTCATGGAAGACGGCGAGCCGCGGATCGCGTTCGCTCCGAGCCGTTCCCGACGACTTCTGCTGCTCCGACCTGTCGGGGGACTCGCCCGCCACCGATGCCTCCTCCGTGCGCTGCGGGGTCGCCCCCGCGCTGTCCGAACCATCTACCAGTGTCCTGTGTGAACCCTCGGCCGCACTGCCAGACGAGAACGACATACCTACCAGTTCCCGTACGAAGCACCCAGGCGCTCTCGACAGACCAATGTGAGAGGGGTCACCCTGTCATTCATCCACGCGGGGAGGCATGGATGGGCAGGAGCCGCAGAACAATTCCGGAGGAGCTTCTGCTGCTCGCTCTGGACCCGACCACGGGTACCACAGCGCAGCCGCAGTCGCTCGACCTCGGCCTCGCCGGAGCTCAGCTAGTGGAGCTGGCTCTGGCAGGACGGATAGCCCCTGACGGGGATCGTATCGCCGTGGTGATGCCACGGCCGACAGGAGATCCGACACTGGACTCCGCACTGGAACTGCTGCGCCGACGCGGCAGCCCGGTTCGGGCCGTCCACTGGATCGGCGGACCCCGACTGGGGTTGCGCCAGACCTACCTCTCGCATCTGGAGCGGTGCGGCATGGTGCATGCCGTGGCGGGCCAGATGTGCGGGGTGCTGCCGACAACTCGCTACCAGGCGACGGACACGGCGATCAGCCGGGAGATCAGATCCCGGCTGGACAGTGCGATCCGCACCGGTGTACCGCCGGACCCGCGGACCGCGGCGCTCGCCGCACTGGCCCACGCGGTCGGACTCGGCAAGCACCTCTACCCCGGGAACGAGGGGCGCTCATCGCGCTCCCGGCTCCGGGACCTGATCAGACACGACCCGATGGGCGGTCTCGTGGCGCACGCCGTGATGGACGTCCAGAACGGGGCGATCGTCCAGCCGCGCCGCAACCAGGCGGCGGGAGGGCCGTTGCAACCGCAAGTGCAGTCGCAGTCCCGTCGCGACAGCATGGTGCACACGGCCGCCCACTAGGGCAGCCCGCACCACCGCACCGAATACCGCCGCGCCGACGTCCCCAAGACCCGGTTCGGGAGCCGCACCACGCGCGGGGCAGCCGGTCCACCGGCTGCCCCGCGCGCCTGCGTGTGGCCATTTCCCAGCGCAACCGGCCCCACGGGTGGCAATCTGCTGAGCAGTAGATACGCACAGCTACACAGCCGGAGGTGCCGTTTCCGTGCCGTCCAACGTCAATCCCACCGTCAGGCGACGCCGGTTGGGCCAGGAATTGCGCCGACTGCGCGAAGTCAAGGGCATGACGGCCGAGGAGGTGGCGGAGCGACTGCTGGTCTCGCAGTCGAAGATCAGCCGCCTGGAGAACGGCCGCCGTTCGATCAGCCAGCGTGACGTCCGTGATCTCTGCGGAGTGTACGAGGTCGAGGACCACCGGATCGTCGACTCGCTCATGCAGATGGCCAAGGACTCCCGCCAGCAGGGCTGGTGGCACGCCTTCGGCGACATCCCGTACAGCGTCTACATCGGCCTGGAGACCGACGCAGCAAGCCTGCGGGTATATGAGTCGCTGATCGTTCCGGGCCTGTTGCAGACCCGCGAGTACGCCCAGGCCGTCATCGAAGGGATGTGGCCCGAGGCAACGCCCAGCGAGATCGACAAGCGCATTCAGATCCGTCTCAAGCGTCAGGATCGCCTGAAGGACCCGGTCAACCCGCTCCGCTTCTGGGCAGTGATCGACGAGGCGCTGCTACGACGGGTCGTCGGCAATCGACAGATCATGACGGACCAGCTCCGGCATCTTGAGCAGCTCAGCGAACAGCCACACGTCACGCTGCAGGTACTGCCGTATGACGTGGGCGCGCATCCGGGCATGTACGGAAAGTTCGCGCTCCTTGAGTTTCAGGACGCGATGGACGGCAGCGTCGTCTATCTCGAGGGGGTCACAAGCGACCTCTACTTGGAGAAGGCCAACGACGTTCAGAGCTATGCCGTGATGTACGAGCATCTGCGAGCAAAGGCTCTGAGCGCCGAACGGTCCCGGGAGTTCATTCGCCGAGTGGCAGACGATTGTGACTCGTGACCTAAGAGCTCGGGAAGAGGCGGGCAGTGTACGCTTGTGTGGCCTGAGCTGAATAGACCTCGATGGAATTTGCCATCCGAATGAGTGAACACCCCCTGCCTTCAGTGATGTTGCAGCGTAGCGTCGCTCGCTGAGGCGTTGCACTCACCGGGCCGGGCACACAGCCCGGACAATTGGCACAACCATCGGAGTCACTATGCTGATCCGGCAAGACTGGCTGACGGAATGGACCAAATCCTCATACTCCGCAGTGAATGGGGATTGCGTCGAGGTCAAGACAGGAAGTCACCGCACAGTCGCGGTACGCGATTCAAAGGACCCCGGCAGCGGGGTTCTCGACTTCACCGCAGAGACGTGGTCGGCGTTCATCGGTGACATCAGCCGGACTTCGCCGCGTGGCGCCTGACTGAGGCCGAACCACAAATACATAGAACACAGCCTGAATCAAGCCCTCTCGACTTGCCCGCCGTCCTAGCCGAGAGGGCTTGTTACTGCCCTGATTTCCTACTGCCCATCAAGCAGGCCACGCGTTCGCACCGTGACGGGGTCGCCCTCTCCGAGCACCCGCTCACACAGCGGCAGATTGTACAGGGCCAAGTCCTGGGACTCTGCCAGGTCACCAGCCGCAGCAAGGGATGTTGCCAACCCTGTTCGATTCGCCAGCAGATACGGATGCTCCGGGCCGAATGACCGTTCTTGACCGGCTACCACCTGACGTGCGAACGAGATGGATTCTGCCAACAGCCCACGCTCGCCGAGGATCCAGCTCAGCAGAACCATGGCTGACAGTGTCCACGGGTGATCTGCACCATGCAGGGACCGGCGGTCCGATAGAGCCCGTCGAGAGACTGCCTCCGCCTGCTCCCACCGCCTGAATCGAAACAGTCCGTAAGCGAAATTGTGGCGTGCAGTCACCGTGGTGAAGGAGCCGCTTCCAAGAATTTGCTCACATGTCGACACCGTGGTCGGCCCGATTCTGTCGAATTCCTCGACCTCATCGGAGGTTGCCAAGTACTCGATGAGGAGTGCTCGGACATGGAGCGTGTCCGGGTGGGTGTCGCCCAAGGTCCGTGTATGGATCTCTTCTGTTTGCCGCAGCGTGGCCACGCACTCCTCAAGCCGGTTCAACTGCCCGAGGGGTTCGTGAATGTCTTGGCGGCTCTTGAGGGTTTCCCGGTCCTCCGGCCCCAGTACTCGTTCTCTGGCGTCCAGCACCTGCCGGTGCAAGGCCTCGGACTCCGCGAACCGGCCGAGCCTGAACAGCGCCATGGCAGCTCGATGACGTGCGCGGAGGGTCGCCGGATGATCCGGCCCCAGCAAGTGCTCCGCGGTCTCCGAGGCAGTTTGGGCCAGAAACAGAGCGGCGGGATAGTCCCCGCTATCGAATACGAGGCCGGCCAGACGCGTCGCAACATCGACCACTCCTGGAGCGATACTGGTGTCCTGCACGCGCCGGAGAAGCTTCGCGGCGTGCGGAACGAGACGTCGAACGCGACCTACTGACGTCGCCCCATCGATCTTCTCAGGGGCCTCCCGATCAAGCAGGATGCCTGCGGACGCAACGAGGAGCTGGCGCTGATCATCAGGGGCTGCGGCCGCCACGCTGTCCAGCAAGACACCGTGTGCCTTGACACAACGCACCGCCTCGCCGCTTTCCTCGGAATCCACGAGGGCAACCATCGAATGGTTCAGAAGGCCCCGAAGAGCGACTTCGACTCTTTGCCCAAGCAATGGCGGATCAGCAGAGTTGAGGTTCGTAGCATCAACGGCTTCCGGGAGGATCAGGGAGAGCGGCAGCGGATCCGATCCCCAACAGGACAACAGACGTAGGAGAGTTAGACATTCCGGCGATCCATCCCCTGCCAGAGCAGTCAGCGAGATCTCCCAGGTTCTTCCCACGAGTCCCCGTGCGTTCTTCTCCGAGTCACCCGATGCGGCCCCGCGGTCGATGAGTTCTGTGGGGTTGTCGTCCAAGTGTTGGCGATAGTCGTTCATGGACCACCTCTCCAGGAGCTGATGAGACAGGAAGGATCCGGCCAGGGTCAGAGCCAGGGGCAGGCAGTCAAGTCTGCGTGCCACAGTCTCGGCCTCTGCGGCCGTCCCGGCCCGCGGAGCCAGATCACGCAACACCTCCGCGGCATCCTTCACGGGCAGAACGTCCACGCTGTGAAGTTCTGCTCCGTTCCATACGTGCGAGCCCACCTGTCGAGTGGTCACGATGACCGTGCCCTGAGAACTCGGCCGTAGCCACGAACCTTCCCCGAGCGCAGCGGGATCATCCGCGTTGTCCAGAACCAGAACCCACGGCTGGGAGGAGTGATGCAGGTAGTGCCACACGAGATCGGCCGAGGCACGCTGGCCGTCGTGGGCGGCAGCCAGCTCTACTGATTCCGCTCCACGATCAGCGGCCACAGCAAGCATCCCCGCACGGAGTGTTGATCGTTCGGAGGCGTTGACCCACAGGCCGAGGCGCTGCCCTCGGCGTACGACCAAGTTGAACACCGCGTGAGCCACGGCCGTCTTCCCGCAACCGCCCAGGCCATGGAGTACGTGAACCCCACCCGTTTCGCTCTCCGTCGCTTCCGTCAGTCTGCGCATGAGATCTGTCCGGTCGCGCAGGACCGCGGGAGTTCGCCCGACGAGCGGAGTGCGGACCGAATCCGGCGCCGGCCAAAATTGTGGCTCGGGGCTGGACTGCACGCGTACGACGGTTCGTCGCATGGTCGGGCCGAAGAGAGATGAAGGCTCGCCCGGAGCATAGTGGTGATGATGCTCCGTTACGTACTGATCGCGTGTTGCCTGATAGACGCGCCCCTGCTCCGATGCTCGGCCATGCACCGTAAGTTCTCGATCTCCTCCGCCCTCACTCACCGCTCGGTGATGTGTTGGTCACGGCCGGCCTGATATACACGTCCGCTCCCCGACGCCTCGGCGCGCATCTGCACTGTGACCGCCCCGCGCTCCTGCAGGGAGGGCTCCAACTCGGCAAGGATCTGTCTCAAATCCGCCGCCGCCTCCGGCCGCTCACTCAGGAGACGCCGTACCCGCCCAGTCCACTCCTCGCGCAGTTCCTGCTCGGTGAGTTCGTCCCCGCTCTCCCTGGCCGAGAGCAGTTCGTCCCGCGCGGCCTCCAACTCGTCCTCGACCCCGTCGGCGCGAGACGGGCTGACCCGCCGCCACAGAGCGCCGACGCCGTCTCGCGTCCTCTCCCACGCGTCCGTGGCCATGAGCGTGACCACGGTGGTCCCAGCAGCCCGCGCAAGGTCGATCAACTGCGCTTCCATTCACGCCCCCACTACGCCAACACTCGTCAGAACTGCGTCGAACGACCACGATAGGTGTGACGCTGAGTGCTGTCAGGTGGATACCGGTGCGGACAAGACATGATGTGTGAGGCTCCAGCACCCCGTCTCAGCGCAACTGATCCACGTACCTGTCCGTGCCGGGCACGGTCGGGATGAACGGCGCGACCAGCTCGACCCGCCCCAGGCCGGATTCCGCGACCGCCGCGTCGAACCCGGTGAAGTGCTCCGTCCAGCACTCCCGCGAATCCTCCTGAAGGAACCAGAGCAGGGTCAGCCGGGTGTCCAGACCCTCGACCTGCGATGCGCTGAAGGGGCGGGTGTCTCGGTCTCATCCGCGTGGGTAGCGGGTGAGCCAGCCCGGGGCGGCAGCCGACGGGCTGTGGAGCGCCGGTCCCTGCGTCATCTCCATCGCGAAGTCGTCGGCGAGTTCCAGGAGAGTGGCCCGGCCCTCCAGTTCGGCGAGCCAGGCGGGCGGCAGCGCGGTCTCGCCGTGCAGCACACCGAGCAGTACCCCGCAGAGCGCCCCGGTGGCCGCGGACGGTCCGCTGTGGTTCACCGCGAGCCGCAGCCCGTGCCGAATGTCCTCGCCGACCAGTGCGCAGTACACGGCGACGGCGAGGACCTCCTCGGCGGAATCCGTGTCGCCCAGCGCCTCGATGAGAGCCGGGCCCGGAATGCCCTGGCGCACGGAACCGAGTGCCTGCTGCAGGGCGTCGGTGACCTGTTCGTGGCCGGGGCGCTCGGCGAGCAGCGCGAGGGCCTGCTGGACGGAGCCGTCCAGCGTCTCGCCGCGGGCGAGCCCGTGCACCACGACGGCGAGGGCGCCCGCGGAGAGCAGGGCGGTGGGGTGGCCGTGGGTCTGGGCGGCGCATTCGACGGCCAGTTGCAGGACGAGCTGGGGTTCCCAGCCCACCAGCAGTCCGAAGGGGGCGGAGCGGGTGAGGGCCGCCGAGTCGCGCGCGGCCGGGTTCTTGGGCTGGTCGAGGGTGCCCATGGTCGTGTCGCCGAAGCCGTTGAGGCATTCGCGGGTGGGGGCGCGGCGGGCGTAGAGCCACTCCTCCTGGGCGAGCCAGCCGTTCTCCTTGCGCCGCTCGTCCGGACCCCAGTCGCTCTGGGTGGCGGCCCACCGCAGATGGGCACGGTGCACATCGGTGGGCGGGTGCCAGGCGCCGGTGTCGCGGCGGACCTGGGCGCGGATCAGCCCATCGACGGTGAACAGGGTGAGCTGGGTGACGGCGGTGACCGCACCGCGTCTGCCGTAAACGGCCACGAAGTCGGTGACGGCTTCGGCGCCATGGGCCGCGCGGATCTCTTCGAGAGAGAGCCCGCTGACGGCCGCGCCGAGCGCGTCGCCGATGGCACCGCCCAGCAGACAGCCGCGTACCCGGCTACGGAAGTCCTGCTGTTCGGTGCGGCCCCAGATGGCTGTGGCTCCTGTGCTCACCGCGCCCCTTCCCCGTCCGCGTACGACTGCGCAGCACTGTAATCGAACGGGAACGGCTGGTTCGGGGCCGGAACGGTATGTACGAAGTGCCTCCGGCGGTCACTTTTGAACAGCTACCTCCGGGGATTTCCGTACCGCGGGACAACCATCACCCATGGGCCGTAGCGGCTCTATAGTGAATCTATGGCTACTACGACCATCCAGGTGCCGAAAGAGACGCGCGACCATCTCGCCCAGCTGGCCAAGGAGCGCGGGCTGAGCCTGGGCCAGCTCGTCGACCAGCTGGCCGCCCAGCAGCCCACCGCAGCTCAGATCGCCGAGCGGGTCGCCACCACCCGCAGGGTGCTGCGTGAGCGCATGGGCTGCACGCTGACCGACGAGGAGTTCGAACAGGGGCCGGACGTCCTCGCCAATGTGTACGCAATGGCTGCCGAGAAAATGCACGCCCGGCGAGGCACCGCCGCGTGATCATCCTCGACACGAGCGCGGTGTCGGCACTTGGGCAGGGGCATCGCGCCCTGCACCTCCTCGCCGGCAACGTCGCCGCCACCCCGGGTGACTGGCTGCACGTCCCCGCTCTGTGCCTGATGCGGGCGGAGACAGCCGACAAGGACCTCGCTCGCAACGTGCTCGCGCTCCCCGGCATCCTGGTCGATCCGCTCGACCGGACGGCAGCCGCCACGGTCGGCGGAATGGTCCGCGACGGCTGGGGCGGCCCTGACACCTGCCATGCGCTGTACATCGCGACACCCCACCAGGAGAGCGGCGGCATGTCGATCATCCTGACCGGACGCGAGACCGACTACCCACCCGGCATCCTCACCGTCGACATCGACTCACCCGGCATGCTCGGCTTCCACTGAACCCCGGTCCCGCCGCAGGACAACCGCACCCCCGGCTGCGCACGCCTTGCTGCGGCAATCCGGCCCGGTGACTCGTGGGCGAGGCCCGGACTGCCCGGCCGGCGAACGCGGCCGGGCAGCGGGCAGACGGCTCAGTCCGGCAGCACCGGCAGCAGCTCCGGGAGGTGTCCGTCGGACGTGGCTGCCGACCGCTGCCGCTCCTCGGGGACTTCCCCGTACAGCGTCGTACGCGGCTTCGCCGGCCGGCCCGCCAGTTCGGCGATGGCGACCAGGTCCTGGATCGAGCGGTACGAGCCGTAACTCGACCCCGCCATCCGGGAGATGGTCTCCTCCATCAGCGTGCCGCCCAGGTCGTTCGCACCGGAGCGGAGCATTTCGGCCGCCCCCTCCGTGCCGAGCTTGACCCAGCTGGTCTGGATGTTGGTGATGTGCGGGTGCAGCAGGAGCCGGGCCATGGCGGTGACGGCCCGGTTGTCACGGTCGGTCGGGCCCGGGCGGGCGATGCCCGCGAGGTAGACCGGTGCGTTGGTGTGGATGAACGGCAGCGTCACGAACTCCGTGAAACCACCGGTCTCCTGCTGGAGGTCGGCCAGGGTCCGCAGATGGCCGAGCCAGTGGCGGGGCTGGTCGACGTGCCCGTACATCATGGTCGAGGAGGAGCGCAGCCCCACCTCGTGGGCCGTCCTGATGACGTCCAGCCAGGTCGCCGTCGGCAGCTTCCCCTTGGTGAGGACCCAGCGGACCTCGTCGTCCAGGATCTCCGCCGCCGTGCCCGGGATCGAGTCGAGCCCGGCCTCCTTCGCGGCGGTCAGCCAGTCGCGGATGGACATGCCGGTGCGGGTCGCGCCGTTGACGACCTCCATCGGGGAGAAGGCGTGCACATGCATGCCGGGGACGCGTTCCTTCACCGCCCGCGCGATGTCGAAGTACGCCGTGCCGGGCAGGTCCGGGTGGATGCCGCCCTGCATGCAGACCTCGACGGCGCCGACGTCCCACGCCTGCGCGGCCCGGTCGGCGACCTGGTCCAGGGAGAGCGTGTACGCGTCGGCGTCGGTGCGACGCTGGGCGAAGGCGCAGAACCGGCAGCCGGTGTAGCAGACGTTGGTGAAGTTGATGTTCCTGGTGACGATGTACGTGACGTCGTCGCCGACCACGTCACGGCGCAGCGTGTCCGCGATCCGGCAGAGTTCGTCGAGTGCCGGGCCGTCCGCGTGGAGCAGGGCGAGGGCCTGGTCGTCGGTGAGCTTCGTCGGGTCGTCGGCGGCCCGGCCGAGCGCGGCCTTCACGTCGGTGTCGATCCTGGACGGGACCATGCCGGGGGCGGCGGCCTCGCGCAGTGCCTCCCAGTCCCCGTAGACCTCGTCGAAGTCGTCGCGGCGGTCGCCGGTGCGGCCCTCGGTGTCGATGGTGCGGTGCAGATCGGTGCGGCCGGAGGCGTTGAACCCCTCGTCGGGCTCCTGCCACGGCAGACCGGCGGGGAACGCCCCTTCCTTCGCCAGACCGGTCTCCGGGTCGGCGAGCGCCCGGACGTGCGGGAGGAGGCGGGGGTCGAGCCAGGGCTCGCCGCGCTGGATGAACTCCGGGTAAATGGTGAGCCGTTCACGGAGCTCGAAGCCCGACTCGGCTGTCTTCGCGGCGAGTTCGTCGATGTGCGGCCATGGACGTTCGGGGTTCACATGGTCCGGGGTGAGCGGTGAGACGCCGCCCCAGTCGTCGATCCCGGCGCCGATGAGCAGTGCGTACTCCGCGTCGACGAGGTTCGGCGGGGCCTGGATGCGGGCGGACGGGCCGAGGATGTGCCGGGCCACGGCGATGGCGGCGGCCAGTTCCTCCAGTTCGGCGTCCGGCATCCCGCGCATCGCCGTGTCCGGCTTGGCGCGGAAGTTCTGGACGATGACCTCCTGGACGCCGTGGTAGGCGCGGGCGGTCTTGCGCAGTTCGAAGAGGGAGTCGGCGCGCTCCTCGTACGACTCGCCGATCCCGATCAGGATGCCGGTCGTGAACGGGACGTTGGACCGGCCCGCGTCCTCCAGCACCCGCAGCCGTACCGCCGGCTCCTTGTCCGGGGAACCGTGGTGCGGACCGCCCGGCTCGGACCACAGGCGGGTGGCCGTCGTCTCCAGCATCATGCCCATGGACGGGGCGACGGGCTTGAGGCGCTGGAGGTCGGTCCAGGTCAGTACGCCGGGGTTGAGGTGCGGAAGGAGTCCGGTCTCTTCGAGTACCCGGATCGCCATGGCCCGTACGTAGGCGAGGGTGTCGGCGTATCCCTCGGCCTCCAGCCACTCCCGCGCCTCGGGCCAGCGGTCCTCGGGGCGGTCGCCGAGCGTGAACAGTGCTTCCTTGCAGCCCATGGCCGCGCCCTTGCGGGCGATGTCCAGCACCTCGTCGGGCGACAGGAACATCCCGTGCCCGGCCTTGCGGAGCTTGCCGGGGACGGTGACGAAGGTGCAGTAGTGGCACTTGTCGCGACAGAGCCGGGTCAGCGGGATGAAGACCTTGCGCGAGTACGTGATGACGCCCGGCCGGCCCGCGGCATCGAGGCCCGCGTCCCGCACCCGGGCGGCGGACGCGGCAAGGTCCGTCAGATCGTCGCCGCGCGCCTGGAGCAGGACGGCGGCCTCGGTCACATCGAGGGCGACACCGTCACGGGCCCGTTTGAGCGCGCGCCGCATGGAGTTGGTGGTCGGGCGTCCGCGCTGAGGATCGGTCATGAACCGAGCATACGAGCGAGACTCCCGCCCCGGGCCGGGGCGTCCACCCCGTCACCTGCTACAGGCGACGGCGCCCATCCAGCCTGGTCGACGTCCACCCAGCGTTGTCGACGCCCATCCAGCCTGGTCGACGTCCACCCAGCGTGGTCGACGCCCATCCAGCATGGGCCGGCGCCCACCCAGCCCGTCCGGCGCTCGAGGACGGAACCGTCGCCGGGGTTTCCGGCCGCCCATCAGGGCCGGTGCGCGCCGGACCGTGGGCGGGTTTCGCCGGCGCGAGGCGCCACAGGCTTCCGGCTCGCCGGAGCAGGGGTTCCGTCCTCAAACGCCGGACGGGCCCGGGTGGCCGGTGTCCGTCCGGACGGGCATCGGTGTCCAGTAACGACCCGGACGGGCATCGGTGTCCAGTGACCGCCCGGACGGGCATCGGTGGCCGGACTACTCCGACCGGTCCGAGCGGAGCGACAGGTTCAGGCGCTCGCTCGCCAACCGCATGTGCTCGGCCATCGCCGCATCGGCCCCCTCGGGATCACCCGCCCGGATCGCATCCAGCACCGCCCCGTGCTCATGCAGCGTCCCGCTCGCCGTGCCCTCGATGTCGCCCGCCCGCTCCATCCAGACCTGGAGCAGCGCCCGGATGGAGTGCAGGATGTCGCTCAGCACCGTGTTGCGGGCGATGTTCGCGGTCTCCAGGTGGAACGCGATGTCGGCGTCGATGAACGCCTTGACGTCCGTCCCCGCCTCCCGCATCCGCGCCAGATGCCCTTCGAGGCGTTCGACGTCCGCCGGCTCCGCCCGTTCCGCGGCGAGCCGCGCGGACATGCCCTCCATGAACGTACGGACCTCCACGAGGTCCTGCGTACGGCGCTGACCGAGCATCAGGCCCCAGTTGACCGCCCGCGGCAGGAACTCCGACGTGCCGTCGCGCACGTACGACCCCGAGCCCGGCCGGATCTCGATGATGCCGAGCACGTCCAGTGCGGAGAGCGCGCCCCGGACGCTGGACCGGGCGACGCCGAGCGCCTCGGCGAGCTGCCGTTCGGCGGGCAGTCGGGTGCCTGGCTTCAGGTTGCCCTCGGAGAGGTGGTCGAGGAGCCGCTTGGCCACCTCGCTGACCGAGGACTCGCGTACGACGGGGCGCAGGAGCGAGGTGAAATCGGGCGCTTCGGGCTGGGTGGACACGTCGTCCAGTACATCAGACGTCGCCCGATGTTCACGGGCCGGGCGGACCATATCGCGCTCAACGCTCCTTGCGCAGTGCTCGTCGGAGCGACGTACGTCACTTTGGTTAATTGGTGACCAATTTTCTTTTCACGTCTAGCGTGTGAGCTGTTCGCCGGTCGGAACCGCCGCGGCTACTGCCGCCGCCGCCCGCTGCCGACAGTGACCAGAGCCGGACAAAGCGGTCCGGGAAGCGAGGAGTCTCCATGGGCGCCACTGCGCATTCAGTCGAGAGATCAGCCGTCGAGAGATCGACGATCAAGAAGGTCTCGATCCGGCTCGTCCCCTTCGTGGCCCTGATGTTCTTCGTGAACTATCTGGACCGGACGGCCGTGTCCTTCGCCGAGCCGAACGGCATGGGCCAGGACCTCGCGCTCACGGCGGCCCAGTTCGGCTTCGCCTCGGGCGTCTTCTTCATCGGCTACATCATTCTCGAAGTGCCGAGCAACATGGCTCTGCACAAGTTCGGCGCCCGCCGCTGGCTCGCCAGGATCATGGTCTCCTGGGGCATCGTCGCCCTGCTCTTCACCTGGGTGCAGAACAGCGAGCAGCTGTACACGCTCCGCTTCCTGCTCGGTGTCGCCGAGGCCGGATTCTTCCCCGGCGCGATCCTCTTCCTGAGCCAGTGGGTGCCGTCCCGGCACCGTACGAAGGTGCTCGGCCTCTTCTACCTGGCCCAGCCGCTGACCACCGTGATCGGCGCCCCGCTGGCCGGCTGGTTCATCAACCAGCACGGGCTGTTCGGCCTCGAGGGCTGGCGCGTGATGTTCCTCGGCGTGTCCGTCCCCGCGATCCTGCTGGGCGTCATCGCCTGGTTCTACCTGATCGACAAGCCGGCCGACGCGAAGTGGCTGACCACCCCGGAGAAGGAGTGGCTGACCGCCGAGCTGGCCGCCGAGAACGCCACGAAGACCGGCGCCGACGAGAAGTCCGGGCACGGGCGCGAGGCGCTGAAGGCCGCGTTCACCAACAGCCGTGTCTGGACCCTTGCGCTCATCTACTTCGGTTTCATCTACGGCCTCTACGCCCTCGCCTTCTTCCTGCCGACGATCATCAACGGCTTCCAGGATCAGTTCGACACCTCGTTCAGCGTCATGGACAAGGCCCTGATCACGGCGATCCCATATCTCCCGGCCGCGGTAGTCCTCTTCTTCTGGTCACGTCACGCCACCAGGCACGGCGTCGGCACGTGGCACATCGCCGGCCCGGCCGTCGTGGGCGGCATCTCCATCCCGATCGCCCTCTACATGGGCTCGCCCGCCGCGACGGTCGCCGTCATCACCGTGACGGCGTGTGCGATCTTCGCCGCGCTGCCGGTCTTCTGGTCCGTGCCGTCCCAGTTCCTGACCGGCGCCGCCGCCGCGGCCGGTATCGCCCTGATCAACACCGTGGGCAATGTGGCCGGATTCGCCGCCGGGTACGTCACCGGCTGGCTGAAGGACTTCAGCGGCGCCTACTACCTGCCGCTGTTCCTGGTCGGCGCCTTCATGCTCATGTCCGCCGCACTGATGCTGTGGCTCGCCGGCCGGTCCAAGGGCCGCGAAGCGGGCCAGGGCCGGTCCCTCGTTGAGGCCCACTGATGACCCGCCTGTTCAACGACCCCGCCGCCTTCGCCGACGAGGCACTCGAAGGGTTCGTCGCCGCCCACCCCCACCGGGTCCGCCAGGTCCCAGGCGGGGTGGTCCGGGCCACTCGCACCGCCCCCGGCCAGGTCGCGGTCGTCGTGGGTGGCGGATCCGGCCACTACCCGGCCTTCTCCGGCCTGGTCGGCCAGGGCCTCGCGCACGGCGCCGCGGTCGGCAATGTCTTCGCCTCGCCCTCCGCGCACCAGGTGCGGCAGGTCGCGAAGGCCGCGCAGACCGGCGGTGGCGTCCTTCTCGCGTACGGGAACTACGCGGGCGACGTCCTGCACTTCGGGCAGGCGGCCGGGCAGCTGACCGCCGAGGGCATACCCGCCCGGACGCTCGGCGTCACCGACGACATATCGAGCGCCTCCGCGGCCGAGGCGCACAAGCGCCGCGGGGTCGCGGGCGACCTGGTGGTCTTCAAGGCGGCCGCGGCCGCCGCCGAGGCGGGACATGATCTCGCCGAGGTGACCCGGATCGCCGAGCTGGCCAATGCCCGCACGCGTTCCTTCGGTGTCGCGTTCTCCGGCTGCACGCTGCCGGGCGCGGACCATCCGCTGTTCACCGTCCCCGAGGACCGGATGGCAGTCGGGCTCGGCATCCACGGCGAGCCGGGCATGGGCGAGCAGCCGGTCCCGAGCGCGGACGAGGCCGCCGAGCTGCTGGTGAGCACGGTGCTGGGTGAGCTGCCGGAGGGTGTCGACTCCCCGCGCGGGCAGCGGGCCGCCGTCATTCTCAACGGCCTCGGCTCGGTGAAGTACGAGGAACTGTTCGTCGTCTACCGCCGGGTCGCCCAGCTGCTTCGTGAAGCCGGTGTGGAGGCGGTCGACCCCGAGGTCGGCGAGCTGGTGACCAGCTTCGACATGGCGGGCGTCTCGCTCACCCTGTGCTGGCTGACGGACGAACTGGAACCGTTGTGGACGGCTCCGGCGGATGCCCCCGCGTACCGCAAGGGCACGGTCGAGGCGGCGGACCTGATCGCCGAAAGTCCTGCCGAGCAGGCCGTCGAGGAGCCGGTCCCGGCCGCCACCGAGGAGTCCCGCGCCGCCGCCCGTACCGTCCTCGCCGCCCTGTGCACCCTGAAGTCCACCGTCGACACGCACGCCGACGAACTCGGCCGGATCGACGCGGTCGCCGGTGACGGTGATCACGGCATCGGCATGCAGCGCGGATCCACGGGTGCCTACGAGGCAGCCGTCCGCGCGGAACAGCTCGGCGCCGGTGCCGAAACGCTCCTGCACCGGGCCGCCGACGCCTGGGCCGACAAGGCGGGCGGCACCTCGGGCGCCCTGTGGGGCGTCATCCTCCGCGCCCTCGGCACCGCCCTCGGCGACACCGGCCGGCCCACCGCCCCCGTGGTCGCCGCCGGAGTCGCGGAGGCGGCGGCGGGCGTCATGCGCCTGGGCGGGGCGGAGGTCGGCGACAAGACGATGGTCGACGTCCTCGTCCCGTTCGCCGAGGCGCTGGCCACCGCCACCGCCGACGGGCAACCGCTGTCCACCGCCTGGGACACGGCGGCGAGCACCGCGGCCGCCGCCGCAACCGCCACCGCCGACCTGCTGCCCCGCATGGGCCGGGCCCGCCCGCACGCCGAGAAGAGCCTCGGCACCCCGGACGCCGGGGCGCACTCCCTCGCCCTGATCGTCCGCGCCGTCCACCCCGTTCTCGCACCCACCCTGGAGATCCGCTGATGTCCGACAAGCTCCGTATCGTCGTCGGTTCCGACGACGCCGGTTACACGTACAAGGAAGCCCTCAAGAAGGACCTGGAGGCCAGCGACCTCGTCGTCACCGTCACCGATGTGGGTGTCGACGCCGACGGACACACCGCCTACCCGAAGGTGGCCATCGCCGCCGCCGAGATGGTCGCCCGCGGCGAGGCGGACCGCGCCCTGCTGATCTGCGGCACCGGCCTCGGTGTCGCCATCGCCGCCAACAAGGTCAAGGGCATCCGCGCGGTCACCGCCCACGACTCGTTCTCCGTCGAGCGCGCGGTCCTCTCCAACAACGCCCAGGTCCTCACGTTCGGGCAGCGCGTCGTCGGTCTGGAACTGGCCCGCCGGCTGGCCGCCGAGTGGCTGACGTACCGCTTCGACGAGACGTCCGCGTCCGCCGCCAAGGTCGCCCTCATGCGGGACTACGAGAACCAGCAGGAAGCGGCAGCCTGATGCCCGCCGCTTCCACCGCTCCGGCGCCGGTCACGATCGGGGTGAGCCTGAAGATGTACTTCGGCCACCACCAGACCCTGAACTGGGCACGCCGGATCGCCGACACCGCCGCCCGGCACCCGGCCGTGACGACCGGCGCCGCCGAACTGTTCGTGCTGCCCGCGTTCCCCGCGCTCGTCCCCGTCACCGGCATCCTCGCCGGCACGGGGGTGCGGACCGGGGCGCAGGACCTGGCGACCGAGGACACCGGCCCCTACACCGGCGAGGTCAGCGGCGCCCATCTCAAGGAGATCGGCGCGAGCTACGCCGAGGTCGGCCACGCCGAACGCCGACGGCTCTTCGGCGAGGGCGACACGGTGGTCGCGGCCAAGACGGCCGCCGCCCTGCGCAACGGCCTCACACCGGTCCTGTGCGTCGGTGAACTCGACCCGGTCTCCTCCGGCGAGGCGGCCGCACGCACGGTCGCCGAGGCAGAGCGAGTCCTGGCCACGGCAGCCCATGACGGCGCCCCGGCCCCGGTCGTCCTCGCGTACGAACCGCAGTGGGCGATCGGCGCCCCCGAACCGGCGTCGTCCGACCACATCCGTACCGTCTGCGCGGCCCTGGCCGACTGGCTGTCCACGCAGCCCGCCCTCGCCGGCAGCAGGGTCATCTACGGCGGCAGCGCGGGCCCAGGGCTGCTCACCGAACTCGGCACCGGGGTCGGCGGTCTCTTCCTCGGCCGGTTCGCCCACGACCCGGCGGCGGTGGAACGCATCCTCGACGAGGCCCTGGCCCTGCACGCCGACTCGTCGGCAGGAGCGGCCTGATGGCCTACGGACTGAGCACCTACGCCTTCTTCTGGCGGATCTCCGAGCGCGCCCCGCAGCCGCTCACCGTGCACGACATGCTCGCGCGGACCCGTGACCTGGGCGGCGAGGTCTTCCAGATCTGCGACTACCCGCTGATCGAGACGTTCGACGACGCGCAGCTGGACGCGGTACGCGCCGCGGCGGCGGAGTACGGCATCACGCTGGAACTCGGCACCCGGGGGGTGCGCCCCGCCCACCTCGCCACGTATCTCCGTATCGCGCAGCGCCTGGGCGTCACCCTGGTCCGCTCGATGATGAACACGGCCGACCACCGGCCGACCGTGCCGGAGGCGACGGCCCTGCTCCGCGAGGCCGTCCCCGGCTACGCGGCGGCGGGCGTGACGCTCGGCCTGGAGACGTACGAACAGGTCTCCACCGACGACCTGCTGTCCGTCGTACGCGGCGTCGACAGCCCGTACCTCGGCGTCGTCCTCGACCCGGGCAACAGCGTCGCCCGGCTCGAACGCCCGGTGGACGTCGTCGACGCCACCGCGCCCTACGTGGTGAACATCCACGTCAAGGACTTCTCGTTCTCCCGCCGCGACGGCTGGGTCGGCTTCACGTTCGCCGGCTGCCTCCTCGGCGAGGGCCTCCTCGACTACGGCCACATGATCGACAAGGTCCGGCCGGCCGAGAAGGGCATCAACCAGATCGTGGAGCACTGGCTCCCCTGGCAGGGCGACTTCACCGAGACCGCCCGCCTGGAGGACCAGTGGACCCGGCACAGCATCAACACCCTTATGAGGAGCAAGTAATGGCCACCGAAACCACGACCGCATCCACCACCGTTGCCGTCATCGGGGCCGCCGGCAAGATGGGCCAGCGCGTCTCCAACAACCTGGTCAAGAGCGACTTCACCACCCTCTTCGCCGAGAACTCGCCGAAGGGCCAGGAGCTGATCCGCGAGCTCGGCCGCGAACTGACCGACGGTGCCGAGGCGGCCGCCCGGGCCGATGTCGTCATCCTCGCCGTGCCGGACGTCGTCCTGGGCAAGGTCTCCGAGCAGCTCGTCCCGGTCATGAAGCCGGGCGCGGTCCTGCTGACGCTGGACCCGGCCGCCGCGTACGCGGGTCTGCTGACCCGCCGCGCCGACGTCCACAACGCGGTGGCGCACCCCTGCCACCCGTCGGTGTTCCTGGAGCGCACGACGAAGGAGGAGTGGGCCGACACGTTCGGCGGCATCGCCGCCCCGCAGGAGGTCGTCGCCTCCTTCGAGCCCGCCGCCGAGGCCGCCGACCCGAAGGCCCAGGAGCTGGCCGATGCGGTCATCTCCACGATGTACGCCCCGGTCGTCGAGGTCCACTGGGTGACGGTCAAGCAGCTCGCGGTCCTGGAGCCGACCCTCGTCGAGACGATCGCCTGCATGGTCGGCGCGCTCCTGACCGAGGCGCTGCACGAGACCGTCCACACGGTGGGCGTCCCGGAGAAGGCGGCCCGCGCGATGCTGCTCGGCCACACCCAGGTGGCACTGGCCAACACCCTCAAGGGCTCCAACCCGTTCTCCGACGCGTGCCTGATCGCGATGGACTACGGCCGTGAGTCGATCGTCCGCGACGACTGGAAGAACGTCTTCAACGACGACGAGCTCGACAAGGTCATCACGCGGATGCTCAAGATCAAGGAGATCAAGCGCTGACCCGGCGCCTGCCGGTACCGGTACGGGCCGGGCACCCCGCCACGGACGGGGCGCCCGGCCCGTCCGCGTATCGGCGGGCGGCCGTCGGCTTGAGCTCCTGGACATCGTGCGGAGGCCGGCCGCAATGCGTAGCCCGCCGCGCGGAGCTGGTTGAAGCCGACAAGGCGGGCGTTCGCCGGCTCACGGTCCACGGGAAAGGCCGTGGCCTGGTCACCGGGAAGCGGCCGGGACGTCGATGCCGGCTGTCGGCTCGTCTGCGGCCTTTGCCGCCGGGTGCGCCTTGGTGAGGGTGCAGACGCCGTCCACACACTGGCGTTCCAGACGGCCGCGGGAAATGGTCTGCGTCAGGCCGACCATCCAGCAGGTGGGACAGCCGCGGAAGGCGATCAGGGCCAACGGGGCCGCCAGCAGGGTGGCCGGGCCGGCAACGGGCACCAGACCGATCGAGCCGATGATCAGCCCGAAGCCGATGGCGCCGCGCGCCAGGTGGCGCGGGACGGACTTGCTGGCGAAGTTCGTCGCGGGCGCCGCGGACTGTGCGGTGGCCCGGGCCTTGGCCCCCTGCGCGGGCTTCAAGGTGTTCACGGTCATGAGTCTCCTCCGACTGGTTGGTCGGCTTGATCGGTCACTGTCAGTGAGTGACGCAGTGTTGCGCGCGCTCTGTGCAGCCGCGATTTCATCGCCGCGTTGCTCAGACCGAGCGAATGGGCGACGGTCTTGCCAGGCAGGCCCTGTACGTCCCGCATGATCAGGACCTGCCGCTGGTCACCGGGAAGGGCACAGACCGCAGCCGCGATCCGCTCCACCTCCAGCCGGTGCAGCACCGCGTCCTCGGCGGACGGTTCCGCGGACGCCTCCGGTTCGGCCGACGCATCGTCGCTCCGTGAGACGAGCAGCCGTACCTGCCGGAGGCATTCGTTGCGCACAATCCGGAACATCCATGAGGCAAGCGCGCCAGTGGCCCGCAAAGTGCCGATCTTCCGGTAGAGGATGATCAGCGCCTCCTGCGCCGCGTCCTCCGCGTCCTGCGGTGAGGCGCACAGCGATATGGCGAACTTGCGCACATGGGGCTGTGATTTCATGACGACGGTGGTGAGCGAAGTGACGTCGCCGTCCTGAGCAGCCTTGATCAGCCGCTCGTCCGGCCAGGGGAAGCGTTGGTTCATGCGCTACTCATATTCGGAAGGCGCTCCGTGCGCAGGCGCTGGTCAGCTTCGGCTCTTGTAACGCCGCATCAGGTGCCGGCTGCACGCGCCCACGAGCAGGGCTCCGATGACTACGAGGCCAGTGACCATCATTGATGTTCCCTCCCGGTTCTGCCGGCCTGCTCGGCCGGTACACAGATAAGAGGCGGGGAGGTCCGGAAAGGATTCACCTCCCCGCGCTGTTGCAACTCGTGATCTCGGATTGATGCCGATCAGGTGAGGTTCAGGAGGTCGAGCGGGCGGCGGAAGCCCGTGCGCTGATTCTCCGGGCGGCGGCCACGTGCCGTCGCGGACGACGCGGGCGGCTCCGGCGACGGATCCGTCCCGGCAGACATGCCCCGACGCACATCCCACCGGAGACCGCGCAATGACCGCTCAACAGCCCCTCACGTACCACTCGTTCGTCGCACTCGCCGCGGCCGACCCGGCCGTCGTCGGCCTCGTCCTCAAGGGATCCCACGCCCATGACGGCATGGCGACCGAGCACTCCGACCATGACCTCCACGTCGTCGTCGCCGATGGTGCCGCGACCGATCTCGTCCGGTTCGCCGGCCACCGCACAGCCGAACTCGACCTCGTCGTCCTCCCGCTCGCCGACTGTGCTGGACGCATGGGGCGAGGACCTGGAGCTCATGCGACCGCGGTAGCGGGGCTCACCCGCGGGGCTTCGGCCAGTCCTGGGTGTCCGCCCATGCGGCGTACGAGGTCCAGGGGACAGTGGGGAACTGCGCGCGCAGCGCCTCCAGGTCCACCTGGTAACCGGTGCTCTCCAGGAAGCTGTACATGGCGAACATGTCGGGGTTGACGTTGCGCAGATCCTCCAGTGCCGTCTGCCGGAACACGACCGTGCCGCCCGCGGCCCGTCCGATCTCCTCGGCCATCCGGACGGGCGTGGGGTCGTCGCCCGCCACTTCGATCCGCTGCCCGATCCACCGGTCCGGATCGGCCACGACCGCGGCCACGACCCGGCCCAGATCCTGCCGCGCCACCTGCTGGAGAGGGGTGTCGCCGGAGAGCGGCATGGTGAGGAGGCCGGCGGCGACCTCGTCCAGCGCGCCCAGCGCGTTGTCGTAGAAGTAGGTCGGTGCCACCACCGTCGCCGGAAGTCCTGAGCCGGCCAGCAACTCCTCGGTCCTGGCCTTGGTCTCGAAGTGCGGTACGCCGGTGCCGCGGTCCGCACTGGCGACGGAGGCCAGCACCAGATGCGGCAGTGCGGCGGCCTCGGCGGCCCGTACGATCGCCGCGCCCTGGGCCACCTCCGCGTCCAGACCGTCCTGGAACGGCGTGGTCACGGCGAACGCGGCCGTCGTGCCCCTGAACGCCTCGGCGAGCGAGTCCGCGTCGAACAGATCCCCGGGAACGACCTCCGCTCCGGCCACCGCCAGCGCCCTGGCCCGCCCGCTGCGGGGATCACGCACCACGGCGCGCACGGCGCGCCCCGCCTCCAGCAGGGCGGCGGCCACCGCACCGCCCTGGCCACCGGTCGCTCCGAGTACCGCGATGGACATGGCTTCTCCCTGATCGTCGACGGACATGGGTCCATGCTTACCAGCAGTGGCCGCGCCTGCCACCGGGAGGACCCCGGGCGGCGTCGGCCCTGTCTCGTGTCCGCCTCAATGATGACCGGC
>NZ_JBFAJH010000054.1:0-14923 GCF_040655115.1 Streptomyces atratus
CCGGTACTCGGAGACGGGTACGCCGGGTTCGGAGAGCGGCCTGGAGAAACGGGCCGGTGGCAACACCGGAACCGCGCTTCAGGCCGACTCAACCGCTCCATCTGCTACCCACCTTCGAGGGCCTGGACCTCGACGAGATCACCGCACCCCGTGTCCGTACCTGGCGAACCGAGCGGCTGTCCTCCACCGGAGCAGCCACGACCGTGGCCAAGGCCTACCGGCTGCTCAAGGCCATCATGGAAACCG
The DNA here is from genome assembly GCF_040655115.1 of Streptomyces atratus. Lineage (GTDB taxonomy): Bacteria > Actinomycetota > Actinomycetes > Streptomycetales > Streptomycetaceae > Streptomyces > Streptomyces atratus_D. Next base: position 247 of record NZ_JBFAJH010000054.1, read on the forward strand.
CGGTCGATGACGAGCTGATCCGCCGCAACCCTTGCCGCATCCGGGGCGCCGGGAAGGAGTCGTCCGCCGAACGCCAGATCGCCACCGTCGCCCAGGTCGACGCGCTCGCCGGCGCTCTCGGGCCCCGTTGGCGGCTGATGGTCTTCCTCGGTGCGTACGGTCCGATGCGCCCGGAGGAACAGGCGGAGCTCCGGCGTAAGGACGTCGACCTGGACGAGATGACCATCCGGGTCCGCATGGCGGCGCCCGAGCTGACCACCAGTCGCCGCGCTCCTGGCGACACCAAGTCGGACGCGGGCAAGCGGGTCGTGGTCCTGCCGGCCTTTCTGCGGACCGACCTTCGGCGACACCTCGACTGGTACGCCGAGAAGGGCCCGGACGGACTGCTGTTCGTTGGGGAGAAGGGCAAGCCGTTCCGACGTTCCACCTTCGGGCGGAAGTGGCGCCGGGCCCGTGTGCTCGTCGGCATGCCGGACTGCTTTCGCTTCTACGATCTTCGTCACACCGGTCACACCCTGGCCACCCGGTCCGCGGCCACCCTCAAGGACACGATGGTCCGCGCCGGCCAGTCGTCGGAGAAGGCCGCGTTGATCTACCAGCACTCGGACCTTGAGCGGCAGCAGGAAGTCGCGAGCGGTCTGGATGACCTCGTGCGGTCCGCCCGTAAGAAGGCTGATCAGGGGCCTTCTGGTGCGAATCTGGTGCGGGACCCCTGAAGTGGTCCAGACAACAAAAAAGCCCCCGGCCGCTGGCCTGGGGCTTTTTCATGGAGCGGGTGACGAGAATCGAACTCGCGCTCTGAGCTTGGGAAGCTCATGTTCTACCATTAAACTACACCCGCGAAGCGCACTGAATGATCAGCTGCATCTTCGCACACTCTACCCCATGGCAGGCCCCCGGTGTACGAACCGGGGGCCTGCGTGCGATGCGCCGAGGGTGGATGCGGTTGCTGCGGGCGGGAGTTGGGGGCGTAGCGTACGGAGTCGGAGTGCCGCCTGGAGTGGCGTCCCGTTCATCCCCTAATGTGGCGTTCTCGTCCACGGCTTGTTGGGGAAGGGACTTGATGGACTCCATGGAGCGCACCGTCGTCCGCTGTGCCGAAGGGCACATTTTCGCTACCGCTTCGTTCCCGATGCAGCAGCTCGGGGTCGGTCGGATCGGCCCCGGGCGGCTTATCCGCTGTCCGCGATGTGCCCGGTTGCGGCAGGCAGTTCCGGTGGAGTTCGAGCGCCGGTAGCAGTAGGGGGCAGGAGCGGCGGCCGACGGTCGTCGCAGAACGCGCGGGGCGGTCCGGTTGGGGCGGGCCCGCGCGTTCTGCGTATCCTCGGGGCGTGCTTCTCTCAGATAAGGACATCCGGGCCGAGATCGACGCCGGGCGGGTTCGCATTGATCCGTACGACCCGTCGATGGTGCAGCCATCGAGCATCGACGTGCGGCTCGACCGCTACTTCCGGGTGTTCGAGAATCACCGTTATCCGCATATCGACCCAGCCGTCGAGCAGGCGGACCTGACGCGTACGGTCGAGCCGGACGGTGATGAGGCGTTCATCCTCCACCCCGGCGAGTTCGTGCTTGCCTCGACGTACGAGGTCATTTCGCTGCCCGACGATCTTGCGTCGCGGCTGGAGGGAAAGAGTTCGCTCGGGCGGCTCGGGCTCGTGACGCATTCGACGGCCGGGTTCATCGATCCCGGGTTCTCCGGGCATGTGACACTGGAGCTGTCGAATCTCGCGACGCTGCCGATAAAGCTCTGGCCGGGTATGAAGATCGGCCAGCTGTGCATGTTCCGGCTGAGTTCGCCGTCGGAGTTCCCTTACGGCTCCGAGCGGTACGGGTCGCGCTACCAGGGGCAGCGCGGGCCGACGGCTTCGCGTTCGTTCATGAACTTCCACCGGACCCAGGTGTGATGCCGGACCATGGCTGACGTACGAGAGAATCTGACGTATGACGGGTTCGGTCATGCCGTGCGCGAGCTGGCGCAGGCCGTGGCCGACGACGGCTACGAGCCGGATGTGGTGCTGAGCATCGCGCGGGGCGGGGTCTTTGTCGCCGGCGGGCTGGCGTACGCGCTGGACTGCAAGAACATTCATCTGGTGAATGTCGAGTTCTATACCGGCGTGGGTACCACCCTGGAGATGCCGGTGATGCTGGCGCCCGTTCCCAATGCCATCGATTTCTCGGACAAGAAGGTCCTGATCGCCGATGACGTTGCGGACACCGGGAAGACGCTGAAGCTGGTGCGCGATTTCTGTATCGAACACGTTGCCGAGGTGCGCAGCGCGGTCATCTACGAGAAGTCGCACTCGCTCGTGAAGTGTGAGTACGTGTGGAAGAAGACCGATCGCTGGATCAACTTCCCGTGGAGCGTGGAGAAGCCTGTCGTGCGGCGCAGCGGGCAGGTGCTCGACGCTTGAGTCCGGTCCCGTCCGTGACAGCGAAGAACCCCCGGCGCGTTGTGCCGGGGGTTTCTTCATGGTCGTGGGACGCGGTCGTCAGATCGTGCCCAACTTGATGATCGACAGCAGCGCGATGAGCTGGATCGCGGACGCGCCCAGCGCCTTCGGCCACGGCAGGTCGTGCGACTTGCTCACCATGGATGTGAACAGTGCGGCCGACGCCAGCCAGGTCATCCAGCCGAGTATCTGGACCAGGGAGTTCTCGCCGCCGAGGAAGAGCGCGAAGACCAGCCGCGGGGCGTCCGTGATCGACATGATCAGCATGGAGAGGCCCACGGTCGGCTGCCAGGCGCCGTCGCCGCCGAGCTGGCGGGCGAGGGTGTGGGTGACCGCGCCGAGGACGAGACCGCCGATGACGAAGCCGAGGCCCGTGAGGAGGACGTACGGGACGGCGGTGGAGATCGTTGCGTGGATGGCGTCGTCGCGGGCCTGGTCGAAGCCGAAGAGCGCCAGCAGGCCGTAGAGGAACGTGACGATGAGCGCCGGGCCCCAGACGGGGTAGTCGCGCATCTGCCAGAACGTCGGTCCGGGGCGCAGCACGACGCCGCTCAGCAGCTCCTTCCAGTGCAGGCGGGGGCCTGCGGGCTGGGCGGGTGCCTGGCCGGCGCGGTAGGTGTTGCCGTCGCCGTACGGGTCCTCGTTGATGCTGAACGCCTGGGTGTGACCCGGGTTGTTGGCGTACGGGTCGCCCTGGTGGGGCTGGTGGTACGGGTCGCCGAAGTATTCGGGTTCGCCGTGTGCGCCGCTGCGACCCTGGTGCCCGCCGGGGTGCCCGGCTCCGTACGGGGCGCCGCTGCCTCCCGCCGGGGGCCATGGCTGCTGTCCGTACGGCGGTGGTGCCTGTGTGCCGTACGGCTGCTGCTGCGGTTGATGTTGCCCTTGTTGAGGGGTGCGGTTGTCCCGGCCGCGTCCGATCCTGAATCCAGCCACGTAATCGAACGTACCTGGTCCGCGTGTGTGCGGTGGGAGAGCCAGGGGAACTCGGCCCCCTTTGCGGCCGAGCTGTGACATCCCCTAGGGGGACCCTGGGGGGCCGGCCGGTGGGCGCGGAACTCGGGCCCGGTGTAAGGGAAACGGGCCCGGATTCAGTGGCAGGAGTCAGCCCGTTATGTTGCCGGCCGGCCGCGGTGTGCCCCCGTTGCGGAGACCGTCACGGCGGAGAGGCCGTAGCGCTTGCCGGTCGGGGCCGGCTTCGTGCCGTTGGAGTGGAAGGTCACGACGTATCCGTGGGCGGCGTTCTCCCGCGGGAGCCGACCGTCGGATCCGCCGTGCCGTCGTTGTCGGTGTCCGAGAGGAAGACCTCGGTGCCGAAGCCGTCGTCCTTCGGGTCGGTGCCCGGGATACGGGGGGTGTCCTGGGCGAAGGACTGGGCTCCGGCGAAGGCGTCAGGCGGCGTGTCGCTGTTCCTGGCGGAGGAGGACGAGGGGGAAGGAGACGCCCACGGAGAGCCTGCGCAGGCCGCGTGGTTCGCGGTCCGGCCCGCCCAACAGCAGAAGCGGCCGGTCCTGCCCCCGAGGCAGGTCCGACCGCTTCGTCCCGCTGAGACCGGCTACTTCACCGGTTCCGGCTCCGGAGCGTTCGCCGTCTCCGGCTCGCCGGCCGGGTCCGACGGGGTCTTGACCGAGTCCAGCAGCAGCTGCGAGACGTCGACCACCTGGATCGACTCCTTGGCCTGGCCGTCGTTCTTCTTGCCGTTGACCGAGTCGGTCAGCATGACGAGGCAGAACGGGCAGGCGGTGGAGACGATGTCCGGGTTGAGGGAGAGGGCTTCGTCGACGCGCTCGTTGTTGATGCGCTTGCCGATCCGCTCCTCCATCCACATCCGGGCACCACCGGCGCCGCAGCAGAAGCCGCGCTCCTTGTGGCGGTGCATCTCCTCGTTCCGCAGACCCGGCACCTTCGCGATGATCTCGCGCGGGGGCGTGTAGATCTTGTTGTGGCGGCCCAGGTAGCAGGGGTCGTGGTACGTGATCAGACCCTCGACCGGCGTCACCGGGATCAGCCTGCCCTCGTCGATGAGGTGCTGGAGCAGCTGCGTGTGATGGATGACCTCGTACTCGCCGCCGAGCTGCGGGTACTCGTTCGCGATGGTGTTGAAGCAGTGCGGGCAGGTCGCGACGATCTTCTTCGACGACTTCGGCTTCTTCGTCTCCGGCTCGTCGTCATCCTCGCCGAACGCCATGTTCAGCATCGCGACGTTCTCCTGGCCGAGCTGCTGGAACAGCGGCTCGTTGCCCAGGCGGCGGGCCGAGTCACCGGTGCACTTCTCGTCGCCGCCCATGATCGCGAACTTCACGCCCGCGATGTGGAGCAGCTCGGCGAAGGCCTTGGTGGTCTTCTTGGCGCGGTCCTCGAGGGCGCCGGCGCAGCCGACCCAGTAGAGGTAGTCGATTTCCGACAGGTCCTCGACGTCCTTGCCGACGATCGGGACCTCGAAGCCGACTTCCTTCGTCCACTCGACGCGCTGCTTCTTGGCGAGCCCCCAGGGGTTGCCCTTCTTCTCCAGGTTCTTGAGCATCGTGCCCGCCTCGGACGGGAACGCGGACTCGATCATCACCTGGTAGCGGCGCATGTCGACGATGTGGTCGATGTGCTCGATGTCGACCGGGCACTGCTCCACGCACGCACCGCAGGTGGTGCAGGACCAGAGCACGTCCGGGTCGATGACGCCGTTCTCCTCGACGGTGCCGATCAGCGGGCGCTCTGCCTCCGCCAGGGCCGAGGCCGGTACGTCCTTCAGCTGCTCCTCGGTCGCCTTCTCCTCGCCCTCCGCGGACTTGCCGCCACCCGCGAGCAGGTACGGCGCCTTGGCGTGCGCGTGGTCGCGCAGCGACATGATCAGGAGCTTCGGGGAGAGCGGCTTGCCCGTGTTCCAGGCGGGGCACTGCGACTGGCAGCGACCGCACTCGGTGCACGTGGAGAAGTCGAGGATGCCCTTCCAGGAGAACTGCTCGACCTGGGAGACACCGAAGACGTCGTCCTCGCCCGGGTCCTCGAAGTCGATCTCCTTGCCACCGCTCGTCATCGGCTGCAGCGCGCCGAGGGCGACGTCGCCGTCGGCATTCCGCTTGAACCAGATGTTGGGGAAGGCGAGGAAGCGGTGCCAGGCCACACCCATGTTGGTGTTGAGCGAGACCGTGATCACCCAGATCAGCGAGGTGCCGATCTTGATCATCGCGGTGAGGTAGATGAGGTTCTGGAGCGCCCCGAGGCCGAGTCCCTTGAAGGCGAGGACCAGGGGGTACGAGACGAAGTACGCGGCCTCGTAGCCCTCGACGTGGTGGATCGCGCCCTCGAGACCGCGCAGGGTCAGGATTGCCAGGCCGATGACGAGGATGACGTACTCGACGAAGTACGCCTGCCAGGCCTTGGAGCCCGCGAACCGGGACTTGCGGCCGGCCCGGGAGGGCAGGTTCAGCAGCCGGATGGCGATCAGCACGAGGATGCCGACCGTCGTCATCAGACCGATGAACTCGGTGTACATCTCGAACGGCGGCCAGTTGCCGATGATCGGCAGGACCCAGTCGGCCTTGAAGAGCTGTCCGTACGCCTGGAGCAGCGTCGGCGGCAGTGTCAGGAAACCGATGGCGACGAACCAGTGCGCGAAGCCGACGATCCCCCACCGGTTCATCCGGGTGTGGCCGAGGAACTCCTTGACCAGGGTGATCGTGCGCTGCTTCGGATTGTCGGTGCGACCGCCTGCCGGGACCGGCTGTCCGAGCGTGACGAACCGGTAGATCTGCGCGACGGCTCGGGCGATGAGCGCAACGCCGACCACGGTCAGCACCAGCGACACGATGATCGCGGCGAGTTGCATTTTGGGGGCTCCTCGGGCCTGCGAGGGTGGGATCCAGCACGTACTAAGCAGTAACTTAATCAGTCTGTGTTGACACTATCCACTTATTCCGCCGCGCTGTAGCCGCGCAGCCGGTGATCTGTGTCGCTCAGGTGTGCCTTCCCGCGGTGGATGAGTCCGCGGAGGGTGGCGCGGAGCGGGGCATATACGGCTTCCGTGAGGATCGCCAGGTCGAGTCCCAGCCAGTGGTGCTCGGCGTAGTGCTGGTCGAGCAGGGCGGGTTCGTCCCACGGCATTCCGGATCGGGAGCGGATCTGGGCCAGGCCGGTGAGGCCGGGTCTCAGCTCCTGCCGCCAGTGTCGCGCACCGGCCTCGTTCGAGACGCCCGCCCGCTCGTCGTCAGGGGCGAGCGGTTCCGGTCCGACGAGTGAGAGCTCGCCCCGTACGACGTGGGGCAGCCGGGACAGTACGTCCAGTCGCAGCCGGCGGGTGCCCAGGGAGCGCAGCACGAAGGGGCGCCCGGCCAGCCCGATCCGGGCGGAGCGGGTCAGTACGCAGCCGGGGGGTCGCTGTGCGGCGAGGGTGAGGGCTCCGGCGGCGAGCAGCGGGGCGGTCAGGGTCAGCAGGGCCGAGCCGAGGACGAGATCCAGTGCGCGCTTGGTCGTCATGTGCGCCCTCGGTCCGGTCCACGCATGTGCCCGCATCCGCATCCGCATCGTTCACACCTGCCTGGCTCGGACGGATCGAGTGCCTGTTTTGTGCGGCTCTCGCCATTTTGTGACAGAACGATCCCACGTGTGGATGATGGACCGGGTATGTGGCCCGCCGGGCGGCCTGGTGTCGTCCGATGACGTGCAGGTGGCGCGGGCCGTGTGCACGATAGTTGAGTCGACTCGACTCAGCTCTGTTGACTCTGGGACGGCTGTCATGCATCCTTGAGCCAGATCCACTCAAGTAGTCAGTTGGAGGAATTGAAATGGCACGTGCGGTCGGCATCGACCTGGGCACGACTAACTCCGTCGTCAGCGTTCTCGAAGGCGGCGAGCCCACCGTCATCACCAACGCCGAAGGCGCCAGGACCACGCCGTCCGTCGTCGCCTTCGCGAAGAACGGCGAGGTTCTGGTGGGCGAGGTCGCCAAGCGCCAGGCGGTGACCAACGTCGACCGGACCATCCGGTCGGTCAAGCGCCACATGGGCACCGACTGGAAGATCGACCTCGACGGCAAGAACTTCAACCCGCAGCAGATGAGCGCCTTCATCCTGCAGAAGCTGAAGCGCGACGCCGAGGCGTACCTGGGCGAGAAGGTCACCGACGCGGTGATCACCGTTCCGGCGTACTTCAACGACTCCGAGCGTCAGGCGACGAAGGAGGCCGGCGAGATCGCGGGCCTGAACGTCCTGCGTATCGTCAACGAGCCGACCGCCGCCGCGCTGGCGTACGGGCTCGACAAGGACGACCAGACGATCCTCGTCTTCGACCTCGGTGGCGGCACCTTCGACGTGTCCCTCCTGGAGATCGGCGACGGCGTCGTCGAGGTGAAGGCCACCAACGGTGACAACCACCTCGGTGGTGACGACTGGGACCAGCGTGTCGTCGACTACCTGGTGAAGCAGTTCGCCAACGGTCACGGTGTGGACCTGTCCAAGGACAAGATGGCTCTCCAGCGTCTCCGCGAAGCCGCGGAGAAGGCGAAGATCGAGCTGTCCTCCTCGACGGAGACCACGATCAACCTGCCGTACATCACGGCGTCCGCCGAGGGCCCGCTGCACCTGGACGAGAAGCTCACGCGCGCCCAGTTCCAGCAGCTCACCGCGGACCTCCTGGACCGCTGCAAGAACCCGTTCCACAACGTCATCAAGGACGCGGGCATCCAGCTCTCCGAGATCGACCACGTCGTTCTCGTCGGTGGCTCGACCCGTATGCCGGCCGTCGCCGAGCTCGTCAAGGAGCTCACCGGTGGCCAGGAGGCCAACAAGGGCGTGAACCCGGACGAGGTCGTCGCCATCGGCGCCTCGCTCCAGGCCGGTGTCCTCAAGGGCGAGGTCAAGGACGTCCTGCTGCTCGATGTCACCCCGCTGTCTCTCGGTATCGAGACCAAGGGCGGCATCATGACGAAGCTCATCGAGCGCAACACGACGATCCCGACCAAGCGGTCCGAGATCTTCACGACGGCCGAGGACAACCAGCCGTCCGTCCAGATCCAGGTCTACCAGGGCGAGCGCGAGATCGCGGCGTACAACAAGAAGCTCGGGATGTTCGAGCTGACCGGTCTGCCGCCGGCCCCGCGTGGTGTCCCGCAGATCGAGGTCGCGTTCGACATCGACGCGAACGGCATCATGCACGTCGCCGCCAAGGACCTCGGCACCGGCAAGGAGCAGAAGATGACCGTCACCGGCGGCTCCTCGCTGCCGAAGGACGAGGTCAACCGGATGCGTGAGGAGGCCGAGCAGTACGCGGAGGAGGACCACCGCCGCCGCGAGGCCGCCGAGTCCCGCAACCAGGGCGAGCAGCTCGTCTACCAGACGGAGAAGTTCCTCAAGGACAACGAGGACAAGGTCCCCGGTGATGTGAAGACGGAGGTGGAGACCGCGCTCACCGAGCTGAAGGAGAAGCTCAAGGGCGAGGACACCGCCGAGATCCGTACCGCCACCGAGAAGGTCGCGGCCGTCTCCCAGAAGCTGGGCCAGGCGATGTACGCCAACGCGCAGGCCGAGGGTGGCCCGCAGGCCGACGGTCAGCCGGGCGCCGAGCAGGCCAGGGCCGATGACGACGTCGTCGACGCCGAGATCGTGGACGACGAGAAGGACGCCAAGGGCGGTGCGGCGTGACCGAGGAGACTCCGGGCTTCGAGGAGAAGCCCGACGTTCCCTCCGGCGCCACCCCTGACGACGCCGACCCGAAGGCTGCCTCCCCCTCCACGGAGGAGGGGGAGGCCCCGGCCGGGGACGTGAACCAGACCGCCGGTCTGACGGCACAGCTGGACCAGGCACGCAGTGCGCTCGCCGAGCGCACCGGCGACCTCCAGCGGCTCCAGGCCGAGTACCAGAACTACCGCCGCCGTGTGGAGCGGGACCGGGTCACGGTCAAGGAGATCGCCGTTGCGGGTCTCCTGAGCGAGCTCCTGCCCGTGCTCGACGACGTCGGCCGCGCCAGGGACCACGGCGAGCTCGTGGGCGGGTTCAAGTCGGTGGCCGAATCGCTGGAGACGGTCGTCGCCAAGCTGGGCCTGCAGCAGTTCGGCAAGGAGGGCGAGCCCTTCGACCCGACGATCCACGAAGCCCTGATGCACTCGTACGCACCGGATGTCACCGAGACGACCTGCGTGGCGATCCTGCAGCCGGGGTATCGCATCGGCGAGCGCACCATCCGCCCCGCGCGGGTGGCGGTGGCCGAGCCGCAGCCGGGCGCGAGCCCGGCGGCGGCAAAGGAAGAGAAGGCAGACGACGAGGAGAGCGGTGGCACCGAGGAGGTCTGACATTTCGTCCGACCACCGCGGGGCCCACCGCCCGGTACGGCGACCGGCCCGCAGGCCGGTCGCCCGACCGATCGTCCGGAAGGAGGGACGTCGATGAGCACGAAGGACTTCGTCGAGAAGGACTACTACAAGGTCCTCGGCGTCCCCAAGGACGCCACCGAAGCCGAGATCAAGAAGTCGTACCGGAAGCTCGCCCGCGAGTTCCACCCGGACGCGAACAAGGGCGACAACAAGGCGGAGGAGCGCTTCAAGGAGATCTCCGAGGCCAATGACATCCTCGGCGACACCAAGAAGCGCAAGGAGTACGACGAGGCACGCGCCCTCTTCGGCAACGGCGGCTTCCGGGCCGGTCCCGGCGGCGCGGGAGGCAACTTCAACTTCGACCTGGGTGACCTCTTCGGAGGCACGCAGGGCGGAGGCCCCGGCGGCCCCGGCGGCTTCGGCGGCGGCGGTCTGGGCGATGTCTTCGGCGGGCTGTTCAACCGGGGCGGCGGTACGGGGACACGCGTGCAGCCGCGCCGCGGGCAGGACATCGAGTCCGAGGTGACGCTCAGCTTCACCGAGGCGGTCGACGGGGCCACGGTCCCGCTGCGGATGTCCAGCCAGGCGCCCTGCAAGGCGTGTTCGGGCACCGGCGACAAGAACGGCACCCCGAGGGTCTGCCCGACCTGTGTCGGCACCGGACAGGTGTCGCGCGGCAGCGGCGGCGGATTCTCGCTCACCGATCCCTGCGTGGACTGCAAGGGCCGGGGCCTCATCGCCCAGGACCCGTGCGATGTCTGCAAGGGCAGCGGACGGGCGCGTTCGTCGCGCACCATGCAGGTCAGGATCCCGGCAGGTGTCTCCGACAGCCAGCGGATCCGGCTGCGCGGCAAGGGCGCACCGGGCGAGCGCGGCGGACCGGCCGGCGACCTGTACGTCGTCGTCCATGTCGACGCCCACCCGGTCTTCGGCCGCAAGGGCGACAACCTCACGGTCACCGTGCCTGTCACCTTCGCGGAGGCGGCGCTCGGCGGCGAGGTGAAGGTCCCGACGCTCGGCGGACCGCCTGTCACCCTGAAACTTCCGGCCGGAACCCCCAATGGGCGTACGATGCGCGCCCGCGGCAAGGGTGCCGTACGCAAGGACGGCACCCGGGGCGACCTCCTGGTCACCGTCGAGGTGGCGGTCCCCACGGACCTCCCCCCCGACGCCCAGGACGCGCTGGAGGCCTACCGGAAGGCGACCGCGGGGGAGGACCCGCGGGCGGAGCTGTTCCAGGCCGCGAAGGGAGCTTGAGGTGGACGGCCGACGACGTAATCCGTACGAATTGACCGATGACTCACCGGTGTACGTGATCTCGATCGCGGCCCAGCTCTCGGGTCTGCATCCGCAGACACTGCGCCAGTACGACCGCCTCGGCCTGGTCTCCCCCGACCGCACGGCCGGGCGTGGCCGGCGCTACTCGGCCCGCGACATCGAGCTGCTGCGCACGGTGCAGCAGCTGTCGCAGGACGAGGGCATCAACCTGGCGGGCATCAAGCGCATCATCGAACTGGAGAATCAGGTGGCCGCGCTCCAGCAGCGCGTCGCCGAACTCTCCGCGGCGGTGGACGGCGCTGCGGCGGCGATGCAGCAGCGCGAGGCGCAGGTGCACGCGTCGTACCGGCGCGATCTGGTGCCGTATCAGGATGTGCAGCAGACCAGCGCTTTGGTGGTCTGGCGGCCGAAGAGGCCCAAGGGATAAGTGGGGTTACGGCGCGTGGACGACAACGGAGGCCCGCCACCCGGGAATGGGTGGCGGGCCTCCGTTGTGCGCACGGGGCATTTCCCCGAGGACTGCCGGAGCGAGAGAGCCGGCGCCGTGCACGACGTCACCGCGGCCAGCGACGGCAACGGCCAGCGGGTGCGCTCCAGGGCGTCGAGCCGCTCCTCGTGCTCGCCGAGGGCCTTGTCGGTCCGGTCGGCGCGTTGCGGCAGCAACGCCAGGTCTCCCCGGGTGGTGGCGAACCCGACGTCGGCGGAACGGTGCAGCCGCTCCAGTTCCCGGGCGATGTGCTCCGCCTCGGACTGTGTCATCGCGGGCCTCCTCAGGTGCGGGGAACACGCAATCGGTGCCAGCTCGTACGTCCCGGGATGCCGTCGGCCGCGACGCTGCTGGCCGAGCCTGCGCTGCCAGGCCGCGTACGAACGGCGGTCGGCCTCACGCCACATGGGCCCGGGGCCGACCTCGTACCGGCCACAGCCCTCGCTGACCGGGCGCCTGCCGACAGCTGTGATGAGCGGGCTCTTCCGGCCGGCTACGAAGAACGCGGCACCGGGAACGGTCTCGTACGCAGCAGCGGCGGGTGCGGTGGATGATGTGCCGAGGCGGGCAGCGATACGACTGCGCAGGGAGGCATCGCCCCCGATCGCGGTCGGTGAGGGAGCGGGGCGACGACGGCTGAGGGAAGGTGATCCGGTCACGCTTCGGAGCGTCGGGTGGGCTTCCCGCGGGGATTCGATTCGTCCGGCTCGGCAATGCCCGACCGGATGATGAGCGCGCCCAGGTGGGTCCGGCTGGAGGCGCCGAGGGCCTGCATCAGCTTGGAGATGTGGGCCCGGCAGGTCCGGACGCTGATGCCGAGTTTCCGGGCCACCACGTCGTCCACGTGTCCGTCGATCAGGAGGCGGGCGATGCTGCGCTGTACGGCGGTGGCGGGGGCGCCGGGGGAGACGTGGTGGAGGTTCTCCTCCATGGGGACGGCCTGGGCCCACAGTGCCTCGTACACCTGGACCAGATAGCGGACCAGGGCGGGGTGGCGGATCTCCAGGGCGATGTCGCGCTCGGGGGTGGCGGGGATGAAGGCGACCGCGCGGTCGAAGATGAACAGCCGTTCGACGGTCTGCTCGATGGTGCGCACCTGGAGACGGTCTGGGGGTACCTGGGTCAGGTAGTGCTTGATTTTGGGGTTGTAGCGGGCCGGGTGCTGGTAGAGGTGGCGCAGGCGGCACCCGTTGCCGAGCGCGGGTTGAATGGTGGACAGTGCCCCTTGCATCTCGTTGATCGACCGGTTGCCGCCCGGCTGCGCCGTCAGGATTTCTTCCGACGCCATTCTGGTGACGTCCTGAACGGCGGCGTTGATCAGGGGCTTTCCCTCGATGACGGTGATGGCGAGGTTGGGGTCCCCGCTGGCGACCGATGCCAGGGGGGCGAGTGAGTCCGCGAGGGCCGCAGTGAGCCGTATGCGTTCGTGGATCTCGCGGGTGACGGGTTGTAACAGATGCGCCAGGGCGGCAGACGGGGGTACGGGGCGCATCCAGGCGTCGTCCCAGGGCTCGGGGTGGAGCAGTGCCATGTCGATGAGGCACGGGGCAGGTGCCAGGTCGTGGCGGGCGATCCGGCCCTTGCGGAGTGCTGCGGTGTAGAGCTGGATCGCGGAGTCGCACAACTCCAGACCGTGATGGGAATGTCGTGGTTCCTCCGTGTCTCCACCCATTCGGGATCCCTCACTTCTGTGCGATGCAGCAAGATGACGGTGGTGGAAGGGTAGCTACCGGGGGAGAGTTTCCCGTGCCGGGTAGTGAACTCTGCCCGTGCGACGGGGTCGTGGCCGCTCTCCCCCGTATTGCGGTCACGACCACCCCCACGTCGGCACAGATGAACGCAGCGCGCCGTGGTCACTGGTCCTGGTCCAGAATTCCTGACTGCGCTATGAGATATCCGAGTTGGGCTCGGCTGCCGCTGCCGAGTGCGGTGTTCAGTTTTGCGATGTGCGCACGGCAGGTGCGTACGTTCATGCCGAGTCGGCGGGCGATGGAGTCGTCGACGTTTCCTTCGACGAGGAGTTGGGCGATGGAGCGCTGTACGCCGCTGATGCCTTTGGGGATCGGTTCGTACCTGATCTCTTCGAGGAGCGGTTCCGCGCGGCTCCACAACTGCTCGAAGACCTTCACCAGATACTCGACCAGCCCGGGGTGGCGCAGTTCCAGGGCGACTTGGCGGTCGTCCTGAGCCGGTATGAAGGCGACCGTCCGGTCGAAGACGATCAGGCGCTCTATGAGTTCTTCCAGGGTCCGGATCTCGACCTTGCCCTCGGCAAGCCGCTCCGCGTAGGCAAGAGTTCCAGGGCTGTGCCGGGCGGTGTGCTGGTAGAGGGTGCGGATACTGACGCCGCGGTCCACCACCGAAAGGCCTCGTTCCAGGGCCTCGCTGAGGCGGTCCTCGCTCCGCCCGCCACCGGGCTGGACGGTGAGGACTTCGGTGCGGCACTCCGCAGTGGCAAGATCGAGCGCAGCGTTGATCCGGTTGACCCCCTCCAGCACGGTGATGGCGTGGGTGGTCGGCGGGTCCTGAGCGCTGATGTCCATGAAGGGTTCAAAGGATTCGGCCAGTTGGACGGAGCGCCGTCGGCGTTCCTGGATCTCGCGTTCTATGGGGTGCAGACGCTGCGCCAGAGCGGCGGACGGCGGAACCGGGCGGAGCCAGTCGGAGTCGTCGGGGTCCGGGTGCAGGAGAGCGAAGTCCATCAGGCAAGGTGCGGGGTCCACTTCGGCGCGAGCGATGCGCCCGGAGCGCAGTGCGCTGGCGTAGAGGCGTCTTCCGGCGTCGCATAGTTCGGTGATCCCGTGAGGATGCGCCTGTTTTGTATCTCTTGTGGCCATATCTCCACCCCCCAGGTTCCTGAACATGCAGGAACATGATGCATCGACTCAGTGGTGTTCGGGTGCTCAGGTAAGACATCGTCTTAGGTGCGGGGGAGAAGAATCCACAAGTGAGGACGAAGCTGACTATGTATAAGCGAATGCTTCGCTCGGTGCTTGCCGCCTCTTTCGTCGCGGCTTTGGGCCTTGGAGGGGTGGGCGCCGGCGACATTGCCTGGAGCACCGAGGCGGCATCCGTGCCGGGCGACATTGCGTGGAGCGTTGAGGCGGCGCCCGCGCCGGGTGACATCGCCTGGTCCGCGCCGGGCGACATCGCCTGGTCCAC
>NZ_JBFAJH010000054.1:15020-50018 GCF_040655115.1 Streptomyces atratus
ACCGCCGGTCTCCGCGCCGGGTGACATCGCCTGGTCCGCGCCGGGCGACATCGCCTGGTCCACGCCGGTCTCCGCGCCGGGTGACATCGCCTGGTCCGCGCCGGGCGACATCGCCTGGTCCACGCCGGTCTCCGCGCCGGGTGACATCGCCTGGTCCACGCCGGGTGACATCGCCTGGTCCACGCCGGACGACATCTCCTGGGGCAGTACGCCGGTGAATCTGGCGGAGGCATGACCATCCCGCCGGACGACCGGGTCTTCCGGCGGGAGATGGCCTCGGCCTACCGCTCAGGGTGGCACTTCATCGATCTGCTCACGGCACTCCCCCGCCATGGCGATTCGTTGATGGTCACCCTGCTCGGAGAGCCTGTCGTCGTCGTCCTCGAGGACGACGACGAGGTCCGCGCCTACCGGTGTCTCCGTCGTCCCCGCGGGGCGCCGCAGCCCGTCCGGTGCGCGATCCGGTACGGAATGATCTTCGTCAACCTCGATCGGCGTGACCACCAGCTGATCGAACCAGAAACTATCTCCGCCACCCCCCGCAGTGCCTGAGCGATCCCCCGTCGTTCCATGTCGCTCGGACACTCCCCCACACAGCGGCGCCATCGTGACCTGAACACGGTGGCGCCGCTGTGCTGTCCGGGGGCGGACGGTGGGGTACTGCCGGGGCTCAGGCCGTGCGGACCGGTGCGCCCCGGCCCAGCGCCCGTTCGAGGGCGATCTCGATGACGACCCGGTTCGGGTTGGGCGCCGGCGTGCGCCCATAGCGTTCCGCGTAGCGGAGTACCGCGTCGTCGACCACGTCCTGCTCCGTACGGACCGTCGCGCGGCCCTCCAGCGTCGCCCAGCGCCCGCGGTCCACCTGGCAGACCGCCACCCGTGCCCCGTCCGGGCCGGCGGCCAGGACATTGGCGACCTTTCTGCTGCCCTTGTTGGTGATGATGCGGGCGAGTCCGGCCTCGGGGTCGTATGTCACGCCGACCGGCACCACGTGCGGGCTGCCGTCGGGGCGGGCGGTGGTCAGGGTGCACACGTGGTACTCGCGCCAGAAGGCGAGGTACTCGGGGCTGGGATTGCGTACGTCTACGGCCATGGGGAAAGGGTAGGTATCCGCGGCCCGTGCCCCGATGCGGTGCGGTGGCGGAGGAGCGGTCCGGCCGGTTCACTCGGTCGGGAGCCCTGTTCCGCTCCGGGTTCCGGGCGTGGGCCGTGTGGCGCGGAACAGACCGCACCTTGAGTGGAATAGACTCAACTTTGTGGACGTTGATCTGGTCATAGTTGTGAACAGGCCAGTCACCGCAAGGAGGAGAGAGCGCACGTGGACGCCGAGCTGACCAACAGGAGCCGGGACGCCATCAACGCGGCCACCAGCAGGGCCGTGAAGGACGGACACCCCGATCTGACCCCCGGGCATCTGCTCCTCGCCCTGCTCCAGGGCGAGGACAACGAGAACATCATCGACCTGCTGGCCGCCGTCGAGGCCGACCAGGCCGCCGTGCGCAGCGAGACCGAGCGGCTGCTCGCGTCGCTGCCCAGCGTCACCGGGTCGACCGTCGCCCCGCCGCAGGCCAACCGTGAGCTGCTCGCCGTCATCTCCGACGCCGCGCAGCGCGCGAAGGAGCTCGGCGACGACTACCTCTCCACCGAACATCTGCTGATCGGCATCGCGGCCGAGGGCGGCCGTGTTGGTGAGATCCTCACCAGGCAGGGCGCCGGTGCGAAGAAGCTGTTGGACGCATTCGAGAAGAGCAGGGGAGGGCGCCGGGTGACCACACCCGACCCGGAGGGCCAGTACAAGGCCCTGGAGAAGTTCGGCACCGACTTCACGGCCGCCGCGCGCGAGGGCAAGCTCGACCCGGTCATCGGACGTGACCAGGAGATCCGGCGTGTCGTCCAGGTCCTGTCGCGGCGCACGAAGAACAACCCCGTACTCATCGGCGAGCCCGGCGTCGGGAAGACCGCCGTCGTCGAGGGGCTCGCCCAGCGCATCGTCAAGGGTGACGTCCCCGAGTCCCTGCGGAACAAGCGGCTCGTCTCGCTCGACCTCGGCGCGATGGTCGCGGGCGCCAAGTACCGCGGCGAGTTCGAGGAGCGGCTGAAGACCGTCCTCTCCGAGATCAAGGAGAGCGACGGTCAGATCATCACCTTCATCGACGAGCTGCACACCGTCGTCGGCGCGGGCGCCGGCGGCGACTCCGCCATGGACGCGGGCAACATGCTCAAGCCGATGCTGGCCCGCGGCGAGCTCCGCATGGTCGGCGCGACGACGCTCGACGAGTACCGCGAGCGGATCGAGAAGGACGCCGCCCTGGAACGCCGTTTCCAGCAGGTGCTGGTGGCGGAGCCGAGCGTCGAGGACACCATCGCGATCCTGCGCGGCCTCAAGGGCCGTTACGAGGCCCACCACAAGGTCTCCATCGCGGACTCGGCGCTGGTGGCCGCCGCGACCCTGTCCGACCGCTACATCACCTCCCGCTTCCTCCCCGACAAGGCCATCGACCTGGTCGACGAGTCGGCGTCCCGGCTGCGCATGGAGATCGACTCCTCGCCCGTCGAGATCGACGAACTCCAGCGCGCCGTCGACCGCCTCCACATGGAGGAACTGGCCCTCAAGAACGAGACCGACCCCGGCTCCAAGCAGCGCCTGGAGAAGCTCCGCCGCGACCTCGCCGACAAGGAGGAGGAGCTGCGCGGCCTCACCGCCCGCTGGGAGAAGGAGAAGCAGGGCCTCAACCGCGTCGGTGAACTGAAGGAACGCCTCGACGAACTGCACGGCCAGGCCGAGCGCGCCCAGCGCGACGGCGACTTCGACACCGCTTCCAAGCTGTTGTACGGGGAGATCCCCGGCCTGGAGCGGGAGCTGGCGGAGGCGACCGAGGCCGAGCAGGAGGCGGCCAAGGACACGATGGTGAAGGAGGAGGTCGGCCCGGACGACATCGCCGACGTCGTCGGCTCCTGGACCGGCATCCCGGCCGGCCGCCTGCTGGAGGGCGAGACCCAGAAGCTGCTCCGCATGGAGGGCGAGCTCGGCAAGCGCCTCATCGGGCAGACCGAGGCCGTACGGGCGGTGTCGGACGCGGTACGCCGTACCCGCGCCGGAATCGCCGACCCCGACCGGCCCACCGGCTCGTTCCTCTTCCTCGGCCCGACGGGTGTCGGCAAGACGGAGCTCGCGAAGGCGCTCGCCGACTTCCTGTTCGACGACGAGCGGGCCATGGTCCGCATCGACATGAGCGAGTACGGCGAGAAGCACAGCGTGGCGCGTCTCGTCGGCGCCCCGCCCGGCTACGTCGGCTACGAGGAGGGCGGCCAGCTCACGGAGGCGGTCCGCCGCCGCCCGTACAGCGTCGTCCTGCTGGACGAGGTCGAGAAGGCCCACCCCGAGGTCTTCGACATCCTGCTCCAGGTCCTCGACGACGGCCGGCTCACCGACGGACAGGGCCGGACGGTGGACTTCCGCAACACCATCCTGATCCTGACCTCCAACCTCGGCAGTCAGTTCCTGATGGACCCGCTGACGGAGCCCGAGGTGAAGAAGGAACAGGTCCTGGAGGTCGTACGGGCCTCGTTCAAGCCGGAGTTCCTCAACCGGCTCGACGACCTGGTGGTCTTCTCCGGCCTGTCCGGCGACGAGCTCTCGCACATCGCGAAGCTCCAGATCGACCGGCTCGCGGGGCGTCTGGCCGAGCGCAGGCTCACCCTGGACGTCACGCCGGAGGCCCTGGCCTGGCTGGCCGAGGAGGGCAACGACCCGGCCTACGGGGCACGGCCGCTGCGCCGCCTCATCCAGACGGCGATCGGCGACCGGCTCGCGAAGGAGATCCTCGCGGGCGACGTCAAGGACGGGGACACCGTCCGGGTGGACCGCGTCGGGGACGGCCTGCTCGTCGGTCCCGCGACCTCGGGGAAGACCTTGTAGCCCCTGTGGACGGCGTACGACCTGTTCGACGTCATGTCCCCAGCCGGAAGACCACGCGTCCCGGCTGGGGACTCGTCGTCTGCGCCGCAGTGCAATTGAAGAAGAATTGCGGTGATTTCCGGAGAATGGGAAATCGATCGCCGTCATCGGTGATCTGTTGTTCAACGTCGATAATGAGCCGAACGTCCCACTCCGCGTCGAGGTGCGGATTCACCACACCTTGCTCTGCCCCAGGCCGTACCACCTGCCCCTGCAACGGGACAGATGCCCGGATGCCCACAACGCCTGAGCGGGGTCACGCGAATAATCAGGACACTGCGAGCCGCCTTCCGTGACCTGCTCCAAGGAGGAGCAGATACCGAATTCGGCAGCCGGTAGGGTACCCGCATGGTCGAACGGATAAGCGACGAGATAAGTCCGGGTCCCAAAAAGTCCGGACGTGACAATCTCATTCACCTCAGCGAATTTCGTACTCTCTGGGCCGCTTATGCCCAGTCGATCCTGGGCGACCAGTTGGCACGGGTGGCCCTGTCGTTGCTGGTGTTCGAACGCACCGACTCGCCCGGGTGGACCGCGGCAACGTATGCGCTGACCACCTTGCCCGCTCTGCTGTCCGGGGTGCTCCTGTCCGGCCTGGCGGACCGGTTCCCCCGGCGTACGGTCATGATCGGATGCGATCTGGTGCGGACGGTGCTGGTCGCGCTGATGGCCTTGCCCGGGACGCCGTTGCCGCTGCTGGCCGGGCTGCTGGTGCTGGCGCAGCTGGCCGAGGCACCCTTCGGCGCTGCGCAGGGCGCACTTCTGCCGACCGTGCTCGGCGAGCAGAGATACGAGCGGGGCCAGCGAGTCATGCTGATCACTCACCAGGCCGGACAGCTGGTCGGTTTCGCCGGTGGGGGAGTGCTGGCCGTATGGCTGGGCAGTCACCTCTCCCTGGGTGTGAACGCGGTGACTTTCCTTCTCTCGGCGATTCTGGTCAGGTTCGGCGTGAAGGCCCGTCCCGCGGCGGGTGCCGACGAGCGGAAGACGCGGCTCGGCGCTCAGGTCGGGAGTGCGGCCGCACTGATCTGGTCGGATCGGAGGCTGCGGTCGCTGGTCGCGCTGGGGTGGCTCGCGGGGTTCGTCGTCCTGCCGGAGGGGCTGGCCGCCCCCTTCGCGGACGAGGTCGGCGGGGGCGCCGCCTCGGTGGGACTCCTGCTCGCCGCGCATCCGGCGGGAATGGTGCTGGGTGCAGCTCTTCTGGGGCGGGCTCAGGTCGGGGACGAGTGGCGGCGCCGCCTGCTCGGGCCGTTGGCGGTCGGCGCGAATCTGCCGCTGCTCATCTACTGGCTCGGTCCCGGCATAGGTGTGGCCGTGCTCGTGTTGATGGCGTCGGGGGTGTGCTCCGCCTATCAGATCACCGCCGGAGCCACCTTCGTACTCCTGACCCCGGCCGGCCAGCGTGGCCAGGCGCTGGGGCTCGCCAGGTCGGGGCTGATCGCCGTGCAGGGGATCGGTGTCGCCATGGGCGGCCTGGCAGCGGAGCTGTCCGGGTCGTCGGCGGACACCATCGGTGCGTCCGGACTCCTCGGAGTGCTGTGTGCGATCCCTGTCGCCGTTGCCTGGTCGCGGGCCCGGGAAGCTGATGCGGGGACGATTCCCCGGAGGGTGTAGAACTACTGGCCGTCAAACGCGGCTAGGGTCGACGGAAGGAAACCACGTGCGATCCACAGGAGTACCCAGCGATGTCTATCGATCCTTCCTCGATTCCTAATTTCGGGGGCCGGCCCGAACCGCAGGCGACAGGACCCGAGGGCCCCGTTGTCCCTGACCAGGACCTCGTCAAGCAGCTTCTCGAACAGATGGAGCTGAAGTACGTCGTCGACGACGAGGGCGACCTCGCGGCGCCGTGGGAGGACTTCCGCACGTACTTCATGTTCCGTGGCGAGGACGAGCAGCAGGTGTTCTCGGTCCGTACGTTCTACGACCGCCCGCACGCCGCCGACCAGCGCCCGGTCCTCCTCGACGCGATCGACGACTGGAACCGCCGCACTCTGTGGCCCAAGGTCTACACCCACACCCACGAGGCCGAGGAGGGTGCCGAGGACACCGAGACCCCGGTCCGTCTGATCGGTGAGGCGCAGATGCTCATCGGTACGGGCGTCAGCCTGGAGCACTTCGTCTCGTCGACGGTCAGCTGGGTGCGGGCCTCGATCGAGTTCGACAAGTGGCTGCGGGAGCGTCTGGGTCTGGAGCCGGCCGACAAGGAGTCGGGCGACGGCTCGGACGCGCCGAGCGCCTGAGCGCACAGCCTTTCACAGCACCTACGGGACGGCGTCAGCGACTACGTCCCGTAGGCGAACGACAGTCCGGCCGGGGCGACGGTCACCACGACCGCCGTCCTCGGCCGGGTTTTTGTCAGGGCGTGCGCCGGCGGCAGCGCGAACGCGGGCAGCGGGAAGCGCGGCTCGGACCCGAAGAGGCCAAAGCCGGACGGGCGGCGCCGGACAGGCCGTTGCTCAGAGCCCCTTGAACCGCGCGACGGCCTCACGAAGCACGTCCTCCCGCTTGCAGAAGGCGGACAAGGGGCCGGGAGGTTGAAGTGATTCAACCTCCCGGCCCCTTTGTCGTGCCGGTCCCCCTGTGCTTCACCGTCCTGCCGTCGCCTCCCACAGGGCGATGGCGAGCGCGGTGCACGACGTCAGTGCGGCCAGTGACGGGAGGGGCCAGCGGGTGCGCTCCAGGGCGTCGAGCCGCTCCTCGTGGTCGACGAGCGTCTTGTCTGTCTGGTCGGCGCGTTGGAGAAGCAGCGCCAGGTCGCCCCGGGTGGTGGCGAATCCGACGTCCACGCTGCGCCGCAGCCGCTCCAGCTCGACGGCGACACCCCCGGTGCCCGTATCACTCATCCTCGTCTCCTCCTCAGGCGTGCGGCACGTGCAGCCTGTCCCAGCTGGCGCGTCCCGGAATGCCGTCCGCGGCCGCTCCCACATAGCCGAGCCTGCGCTGCCAGGCGGCGTACGAGAGGACGTCGGCCTCGCCCCACACCGGCCCGGGTCCGACGCGGTAGCGCCCGCATCCTTCCGCGACCAGACGCTTGCCGACGGCGGTGACGAGTGTGCTGCGACGGCCGGGGGTGAAGTACGCGGAGCCCGGAAACGGCTCGTACGACTGGGGTTCCGGCTGCGGTACGGGTCCGAGGCCGAGCCGCGCCTCGATCCGCGTCCGCATTCCCGCCATCGAGAACGACGGATCGATCTTGCGCCGCGTCCACTCCTTGTGGCCGATGACGCTCGCCGCCGACCAGCCGTGCGCTCGGCAGATCGCTGCCGACAGGCGTTCGGCAGCGGCGAGTTGGGCGGTGGGGTACGGGTCGTTGCCGCTGCCGAGGTTCTCGATCTCGAAGCCGTAGAAGCGGGCATTGCCGTCCTCGGCGTCCGGGCCCGGGGGCGGGACTGTGCGCTCAGCACGTACGGCGTCGAGCACCGCGGATGAACCGAGGCCGGCGTGATTCGTGCGCCCGTAGCCGACCAGATGCACCGTGCCGTCCTTCGCGACCAGGCCGATGCACAGCGGCCCGGTGAGCACGGCTGTGCCGGCGCGGCACAGAGTGAGACTGTTGCTGCCCGCGGTGTGGTGCAGCATCACGCCGTGGACCGGGCCCCAGGGGCCCTTGTGGTTGCGGTTGTGGGTCTGCCAGTTGGGGTGTTCGGAGATGCGTACGCCTTCGCCGCGCAGGGCGCGGGCGAAGGCGTAGGGGGTCAGGGGCGTGGCCACCGGGGCTCCTTGGCGGGTGAGGTTCTGGATTCCTACGGGATGGGGTCGACGCGGATGTAGCGCGTGTCGAAGTACGACGTGTTCGTGGAGATGCTGGAGCGGTATGCGGGCGTGGCCGTGTGCGTGGTTCCGATGGCGAGCCCGCTGACCAGGAACTGTGCCGAGACGGAGGTCCGGTTGGTGCTGGTCACCGCGGCCGCGCGGTTGTCGTCCGCCGGGACCAGCACCGTGCCCGCAGAGTTGCGGATGTTGGCGGACATGAAGGACGTGGCGGTGGTGGAGGTCCGGATGTAGCTGCCCACGGTGACGATGATCTGGCCGGACGCGGGCACGGTGAACGTCGCGGCCATCGGGTCGCCCACGGCGTTGCTGAGAGTTTCGACGTACGCGGTCGACGTGGTGTCACCGTCGTCGAGGTTGACCCGGAAGACCGGGACCGGAGCCACGGGCACCCAGGCGGACCCGGTGTAGTACATCATCCGGCCCGGAGTGCCGATCCAGGCCAGCATGCCTGCGACCGGCGCGGTCAGCTTGGCATCGCGCGTCGCCGCGTCCGGGAAGCGCATCACCAGGCGGCCGTCCGCCGCGTCGGCGAGTGATTTCAGATGGGCCGGCAGGTCGGCGGGATCGGTCGCCTGCGGGTAGGGGAGCGTGCTGATCGGCGTGTACTGGATCGTCATGCGGACTCCTCCTGGAGCGTGGTCTGGGTGGTGGCCGGGTCGAGGGTGACGGTCAGCAGTTCCTCGGCGGCGGACGGCGCGGGGCCGGGCGGATCGTCCTGGTACGGGTCGGATGCGCGGGCGATCGCCTCGGCGAGTTCACGCAGCAGCGCTTCGGGGGGCTGCACGGCGACGGGTTCCGGTGCGGGCTCGGACATGACGGGACCTCCGTCTCGGGTCGGGACGTGCGGGGGGTTGCGGATCGGTGGCGCGTCGGCGCGGGGGCGGGGCGGTCAGGCCGGGGCGCCGTCCTTCACATCGCCCCAGGTGGGATTCGCGGTGAGCAGAGTGGCGAGCGTCGGATACGCGGCCGCCACCTCGGCGTAGGTCGCGGAGGTGTCCGGCAGCGGGGGCAGAGCGGGAGCGTCCGGGGTGAGCCCCGCGTCGGCGGGCACCCCGTTCGCCCGTACGCCCCGCAGACTGAGGGTCTGCTGGACCCCGCCGCCCGCGGACGCGGACGTACTGATGCCCACGACCCAGGCGAGCGTGTCGAGAGTGGCGCCCGTCGTGTCGAGAATCCGCACCACGTCACCGAGCTGGATCCGCGGGTCGTACAGGACCTGCACATCCTCGAGAACCGGCACCGGGTACTCCCCGGCCAGGCGCATGGCCTGCGCCAATTGCTGTGCCGCGCCGAGGTCCTGGACCCAGTCGGACTGTTCGCCGTAGAACTCCTGGCGCCCGTAGAAGCGCTCGCTGCCGCTCCCCGGGACATACGAGACTCCCTGCCGCTCCACAGGATCGCGGTCGGGCCGGATCGGCACGATGCGGATGGAAGGACCGCCGCTCTGATCGACGGTGTAGAGCTTGGTCGCGGTGCGGTTGGTCAGCCGCAGCACGATCGTGCCGTCCTCGCGCCGGACGAGCGCGTCGACCGCCCCCTTGACGGCCTTCGTGCCCGCCGCGTTCTGCGTGGCGACGCGGAAGGAGGAACCGGAGGTGACCACCGAGTCGTCATCGGTGTCCGGCGGGCCCACGTCCAGCTCCTCCTCACCGAAGACGTACGAGATGGTGAGCGAGCCGTTCGCCGGGATCTCCCGCACCACGGTGTCGGCGACCGTTTCCCCGGTGGTCGTGCGCACCGCGCCCCAGTCCTTGGCCGGCTGGACACAGAAGTTGCGGCAGGCGTCGATCTCCTCGGTGACCGTGAGTGCGGCGATGTCGCGCACCGACGTCAGGGTCAGATCGGGGGCGGTCGGCGCGGCCGCGAAACGGGTGAAGTTGCGCCAACGGAACCGTCCGCGTTCGTCGATCTCGGCGGTGGACATGCTCGCCTTGGCGATCTGTCCGATCGCGTCCCACTGCGACCCCGAGATCTTGGGGATGGTGCGCAGCGGCAGGATCGCCTCGTCGAGCTCGGCGGTCTTGGTCCAGGTGCCGGCCTGGCTGAACTCGGCGACGGTCGGCAGCGCGGTCAGACCGCTGGTCAGCTGGACCCCTTCTGTCGCCATGGAGGTGACCAGGCGGACCTTGCGCAGCTCGGCGACGGGCTGGGGGCCGGTGGCGGCCGTGAAGACGGCGGCGCCGCCCACCCAGGTGCTGCCGTTCGGGGCGGTGAGCAGGGGGATCACGGAGGGCAGAGCCTGGTTGTTCGTCGACGCGTAGACATCGACGTATGCGCCGAAATGCCAGATGCCACGCTGCGTCTGCATGGCGGTGGCGTTCTGCCCCCACTGCAGGCCGCTGCCCGGGACCTGCGGGTCGGAGCTGAGCGAGGTGGCCAGGATGATGCCCTTGGTGAAGTCGAGGGTCAGGGAGATGGTGCCGATGGCCGTGCCGGTGCGGTTCAGTTCCAGGTCGATCCGTACGGTGGAGCCGATACCGACGGCGTTGTTCACCCACGCCTCGGCGAGCAGCCGGCTGCCGGGCACCGTGACGCGGCTGCGCGGGAACCAGGAAGCGGTGATGCCGCTCTCGCCGGCGGGCAGTCCGCGCGGCACCAGCGCCATCTCGTGCGGAGCACCGGTGCGTGACCAGGTGTAGTGGCGCGGATCGGGCAGGTCCTCGGGCATGCCGTACGGCGTCGCGAAACCGCCGTGCAGGGTGGCGTGGACGAGGGTCAGCGGCTGCCCGGCGACGAACTGCGGGGCGCGCGGCGGCGGGGCGGTCAGGAGACCCCCTTGCCGCAGCAGCTCGTCGACGCACCAGGTGGCGCTGGCAAGAGGGCGTCCCCAGTACAAACCCGTGTAAGGGCGGGGCAGTTCGGCGGGCGCCCGCAGTCGCTCCGCGCCGTCGAGCGCGGTCAGCTGCACCGTGTCCGAGCCGGAGGCGGCACTGCGGTTGCGCAGGGTGCCGCGGAAGGCGGGCAGCGTACTGCCGCCGCCGACGCCCGTCTCGTGGACGACGGACTGGCCGGGGCGAGCGAGGTCGCCGGTGGCGTGGTCGGCCCACGCCGAGTACAGCTCCGGGGCGGAATCCCCTCCTGTACCCGCCAGTTGGAGCTGCAGCTGGGCGGCCGAGCTGCCGGAGAACGCCCGCATGGCAGCCGGGAGATCGGTCGCGTACGAGCGCTCGACCTGCCAGGACTCCACCTGCGCGGTGACGTCCTTGCCGCCGAGCCGGGTGGTGTGCGTGGCGGTGCGTTCGCCGGAGGCGAGCGCCGTCCGCGTGGTGCTGTCAGCCGGCTGCACTGGCCACCTCCACCAGATCGAGGCTGATGCTGCGGTACGGCAGCGGCCGGCCGGGGGTGTCGCTGTAGGCGGTGACGGACATCGCGGGCAGACCGTCGCCGGGGACGTTGTCCGCCGCCCCGTCGTCGTACGCGAGACAGGCACCGGCCAGTGCGTACGTTCCCGCTGCGCCCGGGGTCGCGCAGGGAGTGGCGTACACCGCACCGGTGGGCACGGTCGCGGCGACGTACGCCCCTGTGGCCGAGGGGCCCGACAGGTAACTCCCGTCGGCCTTCTTGAAGTCGATGTTGACGGCGACGGTGGGCAGCGCAGCGAAGGCGGTCGGCGCGCGGAAGGAAATGCGCGCACCCGGGGCCACGGGGAAGTTGTCGCCCCACGGCACGCAGCGCCAGGCGACCTTGCTGGTGGCGTCGGCGGCGGTGAACGCGAACGTGCCTGGCGCGGCGGCGATTTCGGCGACGGCGCCGGTCGTGGACACCTTGAACCACTGCTGCAGGCCCGTGGTGTCCGTGGCCCCGGCGGCTCCTCGTCCCGCGGCCTGGGCGGCGCCGAGGACATTGCCGGCGGCGGGATCGATGAGGACCAGGGGCCCCGGTCCGTCGATGCGCCGCGCGAGCCGGTCGAGCACCCGCGTGTCGGCGATCGCGAGCCGGTCCCAGCCGATCTTCATCCGGCGGGCGGTGGCGGCGGTACGGGTGATGGTGACGCGGCCGGCGAGCGACTTGAACTCACTGACGCCGAGCTCGGCGCTGCGGTCGAAGGACGTGGCAGCCTGGTCGATCTCGTAGAGGGCTCCTGGGGGGCCTATCCATAGGTTGCTGGCCATGGGGTTCACCTCTCTTTGCTGTCGGAGCATGCGGGCATGGAAAAGGGCCGACGGCATCGGGCGTCATCGGCTGTGCATGGTCAGGGAATTGGCCCTACCGGCGGGCGAGCTGCCGCTGCCCCAGGAACACGGCGCGGGCGATGGTCTGCGAGTCGACCTGTACGTGCACGGGCCGCTCGGCGAGCTTCTCGACGGCGGCGGCGAGGCGGTGGAGGGCGGCGCCACCGCCCGGGTGGTGGCCGAGCATGCGGCTCAGCTTGGACAGCGGGATGACGGCTTCGTCCTCGCCGCCTTCTCCGATGACGGTGAGGCGGCCGCCGGCGCGGGCGCTGACGACGCCGCCCTCGGCGAGGGTGGGGATGTTCGGGATCTGTGGCAGATGGATCCCGAACTCCTTGCCGCCGACGACCGGCACCCAGCCGGGGATCTTGACGTGGATCGAGTTGAGGCCGCGGATCATGGCGTTGATGCCGCCGATATAGGCGCGGGGCAGTGCGGTGAAGCCGTTGACCAGGCCCTTCATGATGCTCTTGATGGGCCCGGCGTGGGACTTGATGGCCCCGGAGATGGCGTTCCAGGCCCACTTCACGCCGGCGGCGAGAGCCTTGGATACCTTGTCCATGTTGATGAACTGGCCGATGATCGGCGCGAGCAGCGTCATGATCAGCCCGAAGGCGTTGGCCTTCATGGCGGTGTTGAGGCCCTTCTGGGCGAGCGTTGCACCCTTGAGGCCCTTGCCGAGGCCGCCCATGGACTTGCCGCCGCCCGTGGCGGACTTGCCGGCCTTGCCCACGGACTTCTCGACCGCGTCGGACTGGCGTTTTACGTCGCGGAGGGCAGTGTTGGCCTTGCCGGAGGAGGACTTGAGGTGGTCGAGGGAGGTCTTGAACTTGTCGGTGGAGGTTTTGGACTTGGCGAGAGACGTATCCGCGGTGCCGAGTCCGGCGCGAAGCCTGCCGACGGCGCTGTCGGCCTGACCAGTCCTGCCCTTGATGGTGTTGAGGGCGCTGCCGGTCGAATTGGCCGCGGTGCGCAGACGGCCAAGGGCGCTGGTGGCGCGGGTGAGAGAGCTGACGAGTGACACAGGGACCTCCTCCGGTCAGGCGGCGCCGGCGGCGCCGGAGACCGCCTGCGAGAGTGAGCGGAACCGCTGTTCCAGGGTGTTGGTCGCGGAAGCGAGCTGAGAGACGTTCCCGTGGGCGCGGGCAACCCGGTCGAGGCGCTCGGCCGCGGAAGCCAGCTGCTTCATGTTGCGGGAGGAGGGCAGTTGACGTGCGCGCGAACTATAGGTGTGAACCTCCGCGTTCAACTTGCGTATTGCCTCCTTGACCTCGTTGACCTGGGTGACAGAAGGAAGGGGGCGCGGCTGTTGAGGTTCCTCGGGTCTGGCCCGGGTTATCCTTCCACTTTCCGTTGTTGTGATCTCCCTACCGTCGAATGCTTTTCGGGACAGTGCCTGGATACCCTTTTGGATGTCGAAAATCTTGATGCCGAGAGTAGAGAGGGCTGCCTTCGCGGCTACTACTCCCAGGACTATGTAGGCAAGTCCACTGCCGCCTTTTAGGATTGCCAGTGTTTCCTTCAGTACGGGTAGCTCCGAAAGGGCTCCCTTCAAGTCTGTGGCCTTGTCTTTGGGGCCCTCGGAGATGGCATTCTTGAGGTCTGTGACCTTCTGATTGAGCTCCCCTGTCGTCACAGCAGACGAACTTCCGGCAGTCTTGCGGGAGTTGAGAGAACCCTCCAGTTCTGTCAATTTGTCGTAAATCTCATCGGTTGTGTGTTTTACCACGAAAATCACTTCTTCCGTCGAGGCTGGCCTTCTTGACAGCGCCCCTCTCCACCGTGACTACTTAGAGGGGGATAGCGTGCCTATTGGGGCAGAAAGGGTGGGATTTTATGATCGGGGCTACTGATGTCACCGAGGCGCAGATTCTCGCAAGAGCGGTAGGTGTCCTCCTGTCGGCCGGCGGGGCGATTTGCTTGCTCTTCTTCTTCTTGATGTTTGGCGTGGTGCGCGAAGAGCGGGAGAAGGGGAACCTGGAAGCCGCAAGCCGAGTTCGAAGAAATGTCTTCATCACGCTCTCGCTCGGAATGCTGTCCATCGCGTCGGGGGCCGCGCTCTACTTCTTTGCTTAGCCCCAGAGCACTGGATTTCCGTCAGGCGAAGAACTGGGCCAGCTTCTCCGGGGCCGGGTATTCCGTGTGAGGTTCGGGCGTGGTGGGCTGCGGGGTCTCGCCGGGACGGGGCAGGGCTCGGGGGCGTCGGTGTCCTCGTCCCTGTTCACGAGCGCGAACATGCACTTGGCTTCGCGGAGTTGATCCACCACGTGGGCCAACAGGTGTTCCACCACCGTCCATTCGGCGGCCTCGCCGTGCAGTTCCCGGGCGAGTGCGCTGTCCCGCGGCATGTGCTGGACAAGCAAGGCGAGTCGGCGTGACGACAGTCGGCCGCGGTGCCAGTCCAGCAGGTCGACGCCGTAGTGGCGGAGCAGGTCGGCCTCGATGGCCTCGGCGTGCTCGTCGACGAGCACGCCGAGGCTCAGTCTTCCCCCAGGCCCAGCCCCAGGGCTGCCGCAAAGTCGCATTTCATGAGGAAAGCTGCTGGTCAGCGGGCACTCCGAAGAGGTCGAGTGGGGCCTTGTGCGGTGCCAGTGCGAGGCGTCGTTGCGCGTCGGCGATGGAACTACCGGTCCAGCGAAGGAAGTTGATGGCGATCGATCTCAACGTGGAGACGTTTTGCGGGCCGTGGCCAGTGCGGATCCGCGCGGCGTCCTCGCCGAAGGTCACATCCCGCACATAGTGGATCTTGTTTTCCACTCCCCAGTGGCCCCTCGCGTACCGCGCGACGACCTCGGGAGCCGCCCGTTGCGAGGTGAGGTCGGTGATCAGGTAGACGATCTCGCGGGTCCGTTTCCCCGACGCCTCCACGGTGCGATGTCGGACGACACGGGCGACCTGCCGCACATAAGGGAAGGCCAGATCGCCCCAGGTCACCACCTTGGTCACCCGAGTCTCCAACCGGCCATGCCCTCGCCCGCTCTCCTTGTGCACGGCCGTCACCTCGTGCCATGGGATCGAGCGGCACGCCTCCCACAAGGCCGGCCGGTTCCGCTTCACGGTGAGAACGAAGTGCGCGCCCATCTCTTCCACCAGCACCTTCGCGGTCTCCGCCTGAGTGTGCAGGGCATCGGCCGTGACCACCACACCCCGCAGGTCCAGGACGCTGAGCAGCGGGGCCAGGGCCGGGATCTCGTTGCTCTTGTCCGCGACTCGCTGCTGAGCAACCAGCGTGCCGTCCTGAGCCATCGCGCCGATCAGCATCACCGCGCTCTCCGTTCCCCGCCGTGATCCCCGCAGGGCCTTGCCGTCCGCCGCCACCGTTTCCAGGGCCGGCTCCCGCACCGCAAGAGAACCTCCAGCTCACCCGGCCTCACCGCCGACAGCACCCTCCGCAACGTGTCCGCCCCCGGCGCCCTCACCAGATCGAACGCGCCGACGGGCACCAGCCCCAGCCGCAACTTCTCCTGCGGCTCCGCGGCAGCGGCCCACTGCGCCATCGCCCGCCAGGACCCGAAACCCGCCGCCGTCGCGCACAACGCGATCACGAGCAGGACCGACAACGGGAAACGACGCCCCCGCGCCTTACGCGGATCGCTCACCTCGCCGAGCCGCTGCCACAACACCAGCGACAGCGACTCCGACCGGGGCACGGACGTGACAGACTGACGTTTCACCGAAGCTCCGTTGGTTCAGGGCGACTTGCGAGGTCACCCACCCCAACGGAGCTTCGGTCTTTCCAGGCACGGACCTCTCATCAGCGGAAACGCGTACACGCAGGACTTTGCGGCAGCCCTGGGCCCAGCCCCGTCTCCTTGCCGTATGCCTCCAGGATCGCGGCGATGTCCTGCATGGTGATGTCGTGGCGTTCGAAGCGCATCAGCTGTGCCAGGGTGCGGGTCAGGTAACCGAAATCTGCCATCTGCCGTAGTCGCAGGACAAGGTGACGTACCCGTGCTGCGGGAGGCGCAGTGTGCCCCTCTGGTTGGCATGGGAGGTGATTCGTAGGTTTCTTTCCCCGCCGTTCGCCGGTGTGTAGATGATCGAGCCCGGGTGGTCAATGAAGTCGTAATGCAGGACCGGCGCGTATTCGTAGTAGGGCTTGGGGGCGAAGTAGCTGAACGTCTCGGTCTCTCTGCCCCGGGTCTCGTTGGCGGGGAGCGAAGGCAGCGCGTCCTTGTCTACGACGCGCAGCTTCCATCTGGCCATGCCGCTGGACGCCTCTTCCCCCACTATGACGCGCCGGATGTCGACGGCGTTGCAGTTGGCCGGCAGGATGATGTGCGAAGGGCTACGGCCATTGATCCTGACAAGGGATTCATGGGCGCGTTGGTGATATGGGCCTTTGCGTACGGAAGACAGCTCGAAACTGGTCATGAATCCCCCGCGGATCCTCAATGGGACCGGCTTGCCCTCCCCTGCCCCGGGTATCTCCACGACCCGGCTTCGCCAGCCGGACCATTTGCTGGCCGCTTCCCTGCCCATGACCCCAACCCTTCGGCTGCTCTTGAGCGTGCGAGCGACATGTTGGCACGTGCATGAGCGGCATGATGTCGACTTCATCCAAGTGGGTCAGCCGTCTGTACATCAGGCAAAGAACCTGGCCACCTTCTCCGGACTGGGCGTCACCTCGGAGGCCAGGGCGGTGCTCCTGTCCAGCGGGTCGGCTGTTGTGCCAGGACGGGGTACTGGCTGAGGCGGGTCGATTGGCTCCGTGTCCTCATCCCGGTTGACCGTTGCGAACATCCAGTTGGCTTCGGCCAGTTGGTCGACGACTACGGCCAGCAGGTGGTCCGTGGTCGTCCACTCCGAAGCCTCACCGTGCAGAGAGTGCGCGAGGGCACTGTCTCGCGGCAGATGCCGCACCAGCACCGCGAGCCGCCGCGACGACAGCCGTCCCCGATACCAGTCCAGCAGGTCCACCCCGTAGTGGCGCAGCAAGTCGGCCTCGATGGCCTCGGCGTGCTCTTCGACGAGCGCGTCGAGGCTCAGTCTTCCCCCAGGCCCAGCCCCGTCTCCTTGCCGTAGGCCTCCAGGATCGCGGCGATGTCCTGCATGGTGATGTCGTGGCGCTCGAAGCGGGTGAACTGCTGTTCGCCGAGGAGGAGTCGCAGGAGTCCGTCGACGTCGTTGTCGTCGAGGTCGCGGAGCTTACGCGCGACGGCGCGGCTGAGTTCGGTCGGCAGCTCGAACGAGTCGTTGTCGAGTTCAAAGGTCCAGGCGCGGCCGAGCGCTTCGAGGCGCTGGGCGCGGGCGGCGTTGACGTTGAATCCGGCCATGGGGTTCTCCAATCAGGTGGGTTGGTGAAGGCAGGGGGCGACCGAGGCCCGGCGCGCACGGGGTGCGCGCCGGGCCTCCTGGTGCGGGGGCGGGGCCCGCTACGCGTACGCGCCGTCCTTCATCAGCCACGTGGCCAGCGGCTTCGTCGTGTCGTCCTGGGCGAACGCGGTGAAGGTGATGCCGAGCTTCATGGCGCCGGTGCGGGTCATCGAGATCTCCTCGGTGTCGGTGACCTGGCCGCGCGGGACGATCAGGCGGTAGACGACCGAGGTGCCGTTCTGGCTGTCCGTGAACTCGAAGCCCAGCGCGCGCTCGTCGGCGGCCGGGTTGGTGGTGAGGTCGTACTTGTAGGTGCCGGCCTCGGCCGGGGTCGGCGCGGTCGCCGTGGCACCGCCGCCCATGAAGAACGGCAGGGTGTTCTTGTTGAACTGCATCAGCTGGAACTTCAGCGTGAGCTCACGGTCGGAGTAGATGTAGCGCAGCGCGCTCACCGACTGCCAGCCGTCCACCTGGTCGATCTTGTCCTTCTTGGCGAGCTTGACGCCGTCGGTGGAGGTGTAGCCGAGCTCGGTCCATCCCGTCGCCCACGGCACGCTGGTGTCGGCGGGAGCGGCGATCGGCGTGGTGGGGTTGTACGCGGCGACGAGCACCTTGCCGGTACCCGGGACGCGGATCTGCGAGCTGGTGTTGGGAGCAGCCATGGAACGACTCCTTCATGAGGTCTGAGTTGTGAGACGTGAGGTGTGGAACGGGTCAGGCAGGACGGACGGAGAGCATCAGCCGGGTGAGATAGCGGTTGCTCGCCGGGCGGTTGTAGTCGGGGTACCAGCGCGGACCCTCCGCCTCCGCCACGTCGGTGACGATCGCCGTCCCGTAGGCCGTGCCCTGGAGCTCGTGGACACAGGCGCGGGCGGCGAGCGAGATCGTGTGGGCCGTCGTCTTGTCGGCGGCGTACACCTCGAGGTCGACGATCGGATGGTCGAGGTAGAGGTCGTCGATCCACGTGCCGCCGGTACGCGAGACGAGGACGACCTGCTGGGTGCCGTCGAAGCCGCTGGGCGGCCGGTTGTCGACGGTGGTCCCGGCCAGCTCGGTGCGGTTCTTCAGGAAGTCGACGACGAGGCGTTCGACGTCGGGAAAGTTCAGGACAGACACATGAACGCTCCCTTCGGAGGGTTCGGAAGGACGGAGAGCAGGAGAGGTACGGGGCCCGGCCGCGACGGCGACGAGGAGGTCCGGGCTCCGTCCGGGCAACACAAAGCGGCAGGACCGTCGCCCCGGATCTGTTCGGTCCGTGGGCGCAGCTCTGCCGCTGCTTCAACTGTGACGCAGGGGTTCCAATCTCGCAACTCGGCGTCTCGCTATGGCTGTTGGCGCTCCGGCATGCGAGAAGGCCGTGTCCGCGTGACGCGCGGACACGGCCTTCGGGGCCCGGTAGTGGCAGTCCTAGTCGACAGACCGGGTCGAGGCGGGGTCGGTTCGCAGATTCACCGCGCGTTCGGCGGCGAACACATCCTCGAGGCGATAGAGGAGGGCGCGTCCCTGCTGTCCGGCCGCGGCCAGGTAACCGCGCTGCACCCACTTGCGGATGGTGGCGGGGGCGACGCCGGTCTCCGCCGCGGCGAGGTCGCCGGTGATGAGCGGGCCGGCGGAGGCGAGGGAGGCGAGGGGGGTGGTGGCCGGAGGGCAGGTCACGACGCGTCCTCCAGGACGTGGCGGCAGGCGGGGTTGATGCACATCACGACCGCCCGCTCCGGCAGTGCCCGCAGCGAGACGGAGTCGCAGGCGGGGCAGCGTCCGGCGATACGTACCAGTTGCTCGGGCTCGCCCAGTGCCCGCCCGCAGCGCTCCGCCATGCGGCGGGACTCGGATGCCACATGCGCTTCCAGGTCAGGGAGTTGGGTGATGCGGTCGAAGAGTGACGCGATACGGCGCAGGCGTACGGGGACGGGGGCGGGCCGCACAGGCCCTAGCCCGAGCCGTTCACGTACGGCTTCCTCCAGCTCCACCACCCCGTCGGTGACGTCGCGAAGGGTGTCTGAGACGAAGAGCCGGACAGGTGCGGTGCCACCGGTGGGAGCGCCCCCGCGTCGCTCCCTCGCGGTCCTGCCCGTCGAGGGCGCCAACTCCATGATGAGCGCAGGAAATCGAAGAGCAAGGCTGCGGAGCCAGACAGCGGCAGCTGAGGAGGCGAACGCCTCGACATCCTCCACTTCCGGGGTACGGGTGTTCACAGCCCCGCCCTCCCATCGACGACCGCGCGCCCATTGCGCCACAGCCGCCCCCCACTCACCCCGTCGAACCAGGTGTGCGCGGGATCGACCACGGCCTCGCATTCCTCCCGTATCGGGCAGTGATTGCAGGCTCGCAACGCTGGTTCGGCTTCGGAGGGGCTCCGGGTGAACACGGAGCGTTGAGGAAGGTGGGCGCAGGCGGCTGTCCTGCGCCAGTCGAGCTGATCGTCGGAATCAAGGAAACCCAAGGTCAAAGCGGCAGTGAAAGAAGTCGTCAGACCGGACACGTGCAACGCCTCCCCGCGTATGGGAACATGTGTTCGACAATTGCGAACGCGCGCTCAGCGTCGCATGGTGCGAGCGCGAGCGCAAGCGACTGAAGTGCACTGCTGTGACGCGTGAGGGGTGAGTCAACGGCCATGCTGGCCACGCAAGTTGGGCGAATCTCCACAACTGCGCGCGAGCGCGCAAACCTTTGATGCGCGCGCGATCGGTACCCTGTCCCCGCGACGAGGGGAGACCGACCACATGGGAACGAGCTCGTGGGCCAATGCCCACAACGACCAGAGCTACCGGGACGAGGGGGCGCGCAGCCGCCCCAGAGGGGCGGACGGACTCGAGGAGTTCGCGTCCTGGGTTGAGGATTTGCTGCGCAGGCGGGGCTACGACATCGACAGTCCGCGCGGGGGCGGGAAATCGAAGCTCGCGGACGACGCCGGAGTCCACCGCGCCGCAGTCAGCCGCCTGTTGCAACGCCAGAGCATGCCGGACCTGGAGACGATGCGACGCCTGGCCGGTGTACTCGACGTCCCCCTGCGGGACATGCTGATCCGCTCCGGACGTGTTTCGGAGGACGACCTGCCGATTACCGGAGCGTTCGAAGGGAAAAGGGGTGCAGGGGACCAGCACCTCAGCCCGGAAGAGGCTGCACGGAGAATGGGGGTGCCGCCAGAGCTGCTGGAGACCTTCGTCAAGGTCGCGAAGCAGTTTCTGCCGGACGGTGACTGAGGGAACGGTAGCCCCTGGGGGAGGGGCGTGAAGGGGTGTGCGTATGGGGCGCGAGGGGGGAGACTCGGAGGCACTGGAATCTACGCGCAGTGCGTCCGGGGACGCGGGGGCTGCCGCCGAACAGGTGCACGTATCACGCCTGTTGGGGGAGCTTCTGATCGAGCTGGGCCGCAAGGTTCAGGAGGTGGGCGTCGATGGTGTACGCATCCTCACGGCCGACGAGCTCGACAGTGGCCGGCTCGACTGGTTCCGGGCGGGGTGGGATGAGCATGCGCGAGCGACGGACTCTCCGGAGGACCTGGGCGAGCGGGCGGGCGGGGTGTGCCACCCGCCGGCCGAGCCGCCCATTCCCGTGCCGGGTCGTCTGCTGCGGTTTCCTGGGCGGGAGGACGAGTCGGGAGAGGTCTTACGCCCCTCCGGCACCGACACGCACCCGCTCCCGCTGGTGGGGGCGGGCGACGCGAACGTCAGGGACCTGATGCCACACCGGCCGCGGCCGGCGCGGGGGCGTCCGCGTGAGGGGGGACGGGAGCATGAACGGGGGCCTGAACCGGACTGACTTGAACTCACTGACGCCGAGCTCGGCGCTGCGGTCGAAGGACGTGGCAGCCTGGTCGATCTCGTAGAGGGCTCCTGGGGGGCCTATCCATAGGTTGCTGGCCATGGGGTTCACCTCTCTTTGCTGTCGGAGCATGCGGGCATGGAAAAGGGCCGACGGCATCGGGCAGGAGGTCTTCGACTTGCCGAGCGATGCGTCGGCGCCCTGTGCGGACTTCTTGATCGCATCGATGCTCTTGCTGCTCTGACCCGCACTCTGCCGGACCCGGTTGATTCCGCTGTTGGTCTGCGACAGCGATCTCTGGAGACTGCCGAGCGCGGAATTCACGGATGTTACCGCTTGCTTGAGGCTCACTTGGCGTCCACCTCACTATTCGTTTTGGTCCGCATCAGATCCCGGCCAGCGCCTGGGAGAGTTTGTTGACGGCATTCCGGGTTTCGTTGATGACGTCTCGTCTCTTCGTGGCGTCCACGGTTTCGGTGCCCGTTCCGATGGCGCGCAACCGGCCGCGCAGCACGGATATCTCGCGATTGGCGCGGGTTGCGCCGTTGTGGGCGGCAGTGATCCGGCGGTCGAGCTTCTTTTCCTCGAGTTCCTGCTTCTCCACCTTGGTCTTGTACTTTTCGATCTCTTTCTGTGTGCCGCCGAGCCGGAGCGCGCGCTCCCACCACTTGTTCCCTTCCTTGGCCCAGGGGAATTTTTTGAGTGTGTTGCCGAACCAGGTGATCCCCTTCTCGTCGATCTTGAGAATCGAGAAGTCGGCCTTGAACAGGGTGAGCCCCGTCGCGACGCCGGCGAGGCCGAGCTTCACGTAGTCCACGGTGTAATTGAGCGCTGACACCTTCATGACGAGGTGTTTGTCTCGTCTTTACGGAAATAAAGGCGCAGCGCATCACGGGCCGAGTGCGAGAAGATATCCATGTCCAGGGAGTGCGGGGAATTCGGTCCTGAACTGCTAGAGGAGGCCATGTGCATCCCGTCCTTCGGTCGATCGATTCAGTGAATCCAGGTGCATGAGATCCCTGGCGCCTACCGGCTGGATCTGTCAGACTCGTGACGGCCCGTGTCGATTGCGAATGGAGGGGCGCGGATGCCGCGTGTGAATGTTGCAATCGCCATGGGGGTGCCGGGAGGGGACCTCGACTATATGGCGACAGGTGGCGTGCGTTATGCGGTAGAGATGTCCCAGCGATATTTCGACGGCCCCAACGCCGGGATCTGGTTATTCTTTCGTGAACCCGTGAGAATCCCTGGCCCTGATGCTGCCGGACTGGCCGAATGGGTCGACGACTGGCTTTCCCGGGAGGCCGGCGTCGACTCTTACCGAGGAGTACGGAAGAACAATTCGGTCAGCGGCGTGCTCAAAAAGATGAGGAAGTCCGGAGCATGGGGACTGACGATCTCCCTCGTGCTCAACGAAATCATCGATGCCACGGCCGACCTGCCGGGGCACACCGTCGCCGTCGTTGTGCTGACACAGTCTCCGGACGACGGCGCCGAATTCATCGCCACGATGAGGAGAGCGGCCCGATACCCCGTCTTCTGGGTGTTCCTCGGTGCCGACGCGTCCCACGAGCACGTCGCCCACCTGGGTGTGGTGGACACACTGGGCGAACGGCCCGAGGACCCCGACAACTTCCTGATCCTCAAGACGGACACCTGGACCTCGGAATTCGGGCAGTGGTGGATGTCGCGGAGGATCAGGAGGGCGGTGAGCCGCTGGCAGCGACTCACCCCGATCGGCTGAGCCCCTGGTCACCGACCGAGGAACCGGATGACTTCGGCGGGGTTCGGCCGGAAGTTCCCATATTGATCCGCCTTCCCGGCGTGACAGTGAGCGAGGCTTGTATGGACGGGCGTGACGCGTGGTATGTGGTCCTCGAAGGGGCCGAATCGCGGTACGAGGTCCAATACGTGGAGGGGGGTGAAGAGGAGGCGCGGAACGCCGCGCTTCAGCTCGCGCGCACCCACGGTGGTCCGTTCTGGGACGAGGTGCGGGAGATTCATCAGCTGGGAGATGGCGCCTGGTTCGTGGCCGCCAGGGAGGAGGACGGCTTGGTCCGGGGCTGGATGTCGTTCCGCGTGTCGGTGAGCCGACTCGTCGAAGTCATGGAGCCGGACCTCGTGGAAGAGACCCCCGAACCTGAGCGCCTGGGCAGGTTCCGGCGTCTGTGGGGCCGGGGCTGACGCTCCTGGTCAGCTTGCGAAGAAGCGGGCCAGTTCCGCCGCGTCCGCCGCGTCCGGCGCCGAGGTCGCTGTGGGCGGCGGACTCTCGGCTGCTCCCTCGGCGGAGCCAGGGCGCGGGAAGGGGGACGGGAACTCCATTGGTTCCGCGTCCTCGTCTCGATTGACGGTCGCGAACATCCAGTTGGCGTCGGCGAGTTGGTCCGCCATGTGTGCGAGCAGGTGGTCCGTGACCGTCCAGTCGGCGGATTCGCCGTGGAGGTCTCGGGCCAGTGCGCCGTCGTGCGGCAGGTGCCGCACCAGCACCGCGAGCCGGCGTGACGACAGCCGGCCGCGGTGCTCCTGCGTGCCCGGCGGCCCCTCGAGTCCGCCGGGCACGCACGCCCCGCCTCCCTGGTTCAGCGGGCAGTGGCAGAGGCGCTCACCATCGTTGAAGACGGGAAGCAGCCTCTCGCAGGACGTCCTCCCGCTTGCAGAAGGCGAAGCGGACCTGGTTGCGGCCGGCCTCCGGGTCGTCGTAGAAGACCGCGTTGGGGACGGCGACCACACCACACCGCTCCGGCAGGCTCCGGCAGAAGGCCAGGCCGTCCTTTTCGCCGAGGGCGGCGATGTCGGTGGTGATGAAGTAGGTGCCTTGGGGGTGGAAGACCTCGAAGCCCGCCGCCGTCAGCCCGTCGGCGAGGATGTCGCGCTTGGCGCGCAGGTCCTCGCGGAAGCCGGTGAAGTAGTCGTCCGGTAGACGCAGTGCCTCCGCGACCGCGTACTGGAACGGGCCCGACGATACGTACGTAAGGAATTGCTTGGCCGTGCGGATGGCCGTGACCAGCGGTGCGGGCGCGGTAACCCAGCCAACCTTCCATCCTGTGAACGAGAAGGTCTTCCCGGCGGAGGAGATCGAGATCGTAC
The DNA here is from genome assembly GCF_040655115.1 of Streptomyces atratus. Classification (GTDB taxonomy): domain Bacteria; phylum Actinomycetota; class Actinomycetes; order Streptomycetales; family Streptomycetaceae; genus Streptomyces; species Streptomyces atratus_D. The sequence continues at coordinate 39,096 of NZ_JBFAJH010000054.1, forward strand.
GGTCGCGCATCCCCGGCAGGGAGATGAGCGGGATGTGCTCGCCTTCGAAGACCAGGTGCTCGTACACCTCGTCTGTCACCACGAGCAGGTCTCGCTCGACCGCCAGTTCGGCGATGGCCGTCAGCTCCTTCCGGGTCAGCACCATGCCCGTCGGGTTGTGCGGGGAGTTGAGGAGCAGCAGGCGGGTGCGGTCGGTGACCGCGTCGCGGAGCGCGTCGAGGTCCGGGCGGAAGTCGGGGGCGTGGAGGGTCAGCGGGACACGGGTGGCGCCGGCCATGCTGACGCAGGCCGCGTACGAGTCGTAGTACGGCTCGAAGGCGATGACCTCGTCGCCCGGCTCGAGCAGCGCGAGCATGGTGGCGGCGATGGCCTCGGTGGCACCCGCGGTGACCAGGACCTCGGTGTCGGGGTCGAAGGTCAGGCCGTAGAAGCGCTGCTGGTGGTCGGCGATGGCCGAGCGGAGTTCGGGGACGCCCGGGCCGGGTGGGTACTGGTTGCCGCGGCCGTCGCGTAGGGCCCGCACTGCGGCCTCCCGCACAGCCTCGGGGCCGTCGGTGTCGGGGAAGCCCTGGCCGAGGTTGATGGAGCCGGTCCGTACGGCCAGCGCCGACATCTCCGCGAAGATCGTCGTGCCGAACTCGGCGAGGCGGCGGTTGAGCAGCGGTCGTCCCTGTGTCATGCCCGTCATCCTGGGCCGAAGCTCTGGAGTTGCTCAAGTCTGCTTTGGCTCCGGGGGGCCGAGGGCATCCCCCACTCACGCGAGAAGCGGTGTGAGGCGGGGGTCTCGCTTCGGGGGACGGAAGGGACGTGAGGTCGATGAGGATTTCTCCTGATGTGCTGATCGGGGTCGTGGCCGTCGGGTTCGTCGTGGTGCTTCTGCTGGCGGTGGCGGCCAACCGGAGGCCGGGCCGGGTGCGCAGCGGGCGGCGCCGCGCGGGCGGTGGCTCGGGCAGTGGCGCGGCCGCCGGTGGCGGCTGGTGGGCGGCCGGCGACGGCGGCGGCTCGTCCTGCGGAAGCGGAGGCCATTCGGGCGGCCACTCCGGTGGTCACTCGTGTGGTGGGGGCTCTTCGTGCGGCGGCGGTTCCTCGTGCGGCGGCGGGGGCGGATGCGGCGGAGGCAGCTGACACGGGGCAGCTGGTCCGCGTGGTGAAGGTGCCCGACGGGTGAACTCCCGCCGGACACCTTTTTGTTGGGCCGTGCCACGCGTTTGCGGTGAACAGTTGAACCGTTGGGCCCCCGAGGGGATGGAAACCACGTCAAGTTGGGCAAAAACGCTGTGGATGCGGCGTACTTCATGATTTCCTCGTCGGAGAGAACATCCAGCCCTCGGACCCCAGTTGGACCTGATCGGGCGTTCCCCACCCCCACGTGCGTCGTTACGGGGGCGTCCCTTGTCCATGTGTCCATGCGTGTTTTGCGGAGCCGACCCATGCTCACGACCCTCCAGACGGCCTATTCCGACACCCGTGCTGCCGACCTGGCCTGGGCGCTGGGGCGTGAACCGCTCCCAGCCCTGGCCGTGCTCGACCTCGAGCTCGGCGGGGCCCGACTGCAGCTGCGTCTGCTCGGCGCCTCCCATCAGGTGCTTCTCGAAGAGGACGGCGGTACCTGTTCCGAAACGGTCGCGTGTATCCCCGGCAGCTCCACGCCGCTGCCGCTCGGCGTCGCCAAACGGCTCGGGGACTGGGAGTACGAATTCGCGGCGCGCGTCGAGACTCTCTCCGCGGGCTCCTTCGCCGGGCGTGCGCAGGAGCTCCTCGCGCTGGTGACCGACCATCCGCACGGCCTCGCAGGCACGTTCCCCGGCAGCCCGCACGCCTTCACCGCCATGCTCGCGCAGCGGTCGGAGGGCCAGGTCCGGTGGCGCACCTGGCACGCGTACCCGCAGGAGGGGCAGTTGGTGGCGACCCGCACCCGGGTGGGAGTGCGGATGCCGGTGATGGCGCGCTGAATCGCCTCAACTCGGTTGCGTGCACGGCACTTGCACCCTTGTGGGTGACAAGCGGCGACGTAATCGTGACGTAGCGTTCGCATCATGATCGACCAGCAGGTGCAGGTGCAGGTGCCGTTGCGAGGGGGTGCGCCGCGTCTTCCCGTACGACCGCGGACCGGTCGGTTCCTCGTGCTGGCCACAGTCTTCGTCTGCGCCGCCTGCGGGCTGGTCTACGAACTCGAACTGGTCGCTCTCGCCTCCTACTTGACCGGCGATTCCGTCACCCAGACATCCGTCGTGCTCTCCGTGATGGTCTTCGCGATGGGGGTCGGCTCGCTGCTCGCGAAACGTTTACGCAGCCATGCCGCCGTGGGTTTCGGGCTGATCGAGGCGGGTCTCGCGCTGATCGGCGGCTCCTCGGCGCTCGTGCTGTACGCGTCGTTCGCGTGGATGGGGGAGTCACGTTTCGCGCTGGTCGGGTTCTCGCTCGCCATGGGCATCCTGATCGGCGCGGAGATCCCGCTGCTGATGACGCTGATCCAGCGCGTCGACCAGCAGGACGCGGACGGGGCGGTCGCGGACCTGTTCGCCGCCGACTACGTGGGTGCGCTGGTCGGCGGACTGGCGTTCCCCTTCCTCCTGCTGCCGGTCCTCGGCCAGCTCACCGGGGCGCTGCTCACCGGCACGGTCAACGCGGCGGCGGGCGGGGCGCTGGTGCTGTGGGTGTTCCGGCGGGACCTGACCCGGCGGGCCCGGTGGCTGCTGATCGTCGCCAACGTGACGGTGATCGCCCTGCTGGCCGCCGCCACCGTGCTGGCCGACGACTTCGAGCGGGTGGCACGGCGTGCTTTGTACGGGAACCAGGTGCGGGTCGCCGTCCGGACCGACGTGCAGGAGGTCGTCCTCACCGGGGCCGGTCGCAGCTCCCTGGACCTCTTCCTGGACGGGCGGCTGCGGGTCAGCGCCCGCGACGAGTACCGGTACCACGAGGCGCTGGTCCATCCGGCGATGAACGGGCGCCATGCCCGGGTGCTGATCCTGGGTGGCGGCGACGGCCTGGCCGCCCGCGAGGTGCTGCGCTACCCGGACGTACGGAGCGTCACGGTCGTCGAGCTCGACCGCGGCGTCACCCGACTGGCCCGTACCGACCCCGTACTCTCCGCGCTGAACGCGCACGCGTACCGCGATCCGCGGCTGACCGCCGTCACCGCGGACGCCTTCACCTGGCTGCGGGAGGCGTCACGGGGCGGCTACGACGTGGTGATCTCCGACCTGCCGGACCCCGGGATCACGGCGAGCACGAAGCTGTACTCGGCGGAGTTCTACGGCCTGGTCACCGAAGCCCTCGCGCCGGGCGGACGGCTGGTGGTGCACGCGGGCCCGCCCGTCGTCCGACCCCGGACGTTCTGGACGGTCGAGACGTCCATGAGAGCGGCGGGCCTGCGGACCCGCCCGTACCGCGTCAGCGGGCGTCTCTCCGGCTTCGCGGCGGGCCCGGACCGCACGACGGACGCTGTGCAGGGCCACCCCGACTGGGGCTTCGTCCTCGCCCGCCCGGGCGGGAGACCTCCGGCCCTTCACCTGCCTCCACGTCCGCCGGAACTCCGGTTCCTCACAGAAGGGGAACTGGCGCGGGCGGCCCGGTATGCGGAGGGCCGACGGCTGCGGGGTCAGGCGCCGTCGACGCTCGTGCATCCGCGGTACCGGGAGGAGCCGTGAGGGGGCGCGCGGGTACGCCGGGTCCGGGAGACCGCGGGTGTGTCGCTCAGGAGGAGATCCCGTCGCTTCCGGGTGCGGAAGCGCTGACGGGGCGGCCGTGCCTGAGTAGGCTCGGTTTCCATGGAGCATGAGGTGTTCGTTCCGGTTCCGGTCCCGTCCCTGCTGCGGACGCTGGGCGACCCCGCCCGTGTCGCCCGCTGCGTGCCGGGCCTCCAGCAGGACGCCGACGTGTCCGTGGGTCCCCTGACCGGCCGGCTCAAGGTCCGGATCGGCAGCCACACGATCACGTACCGCGGCACGCTGACACCGACCGCGCTGCCGGACGGGGCAGGGGTTTCCGTCACCGGTGAGGGCGTGGAGGCGCGGGGCACCGGCTCGGCGAAGCTCGGCCTGACGATCCGCCTGACGGAGACGGACGGCGGTACGACGATCGGATTCACGGGCACGGCGGGCGGAGAGGGCCGCATCGTGGAGCTGGAACCGGAGACGGCGCTGACGGCGGCGTACCGGCTGCTGGACCGCTTCACGCAGCAGCTGGTGACCGAGACACTGGCGACGCACGGCGCGGGTGACGAGGCCGAGGGGGCGGCGTCCGGCGGGGTGCCCGCCGCCTCCGCACCGTCCGACGAGGGACCGTCCGACGAGGGACCGGCCGGCGAATCGCCGTCCGAAGAGGCACCCTCCGCCGAGGCGCCGTCCGACAGCACGCCCCCTGCCGGGGCACCCTCCGACCGGACACCCCCCGGCACCGGTTCGGCCTTCGAGGCGCCGATGCCGCCGTCCTCGCCCGACCCCGACGCGGACATGGGGTTCCCCGCCCCCGAGGGCCCGCCCGCCGAGGCCGCGCACGCGCGCCGGACCATGATCGGGCGCAGCGCCGAGGAGGTCGACCACGCGCCGCCGCGCGGCCGGTACGCCCCCGTGCCGTCGCCCGATTCGACCACCGCGGGCGCCACCCTGCGCTGGATGGCCCCGGCGGCCGCCCTCGCGCTCGCCTCCGCGGTCGTCGTCGGCCGGGCGCTGCGGCGGCGGAGGAGGTAGCGGCGCCAGTAGTGTCCTCGTGTGAGCAGTAGCGAGAAGAACGTCCGGCTGTCCGTCGGCGACGCCGAGTTGACCGTGGACCCCTCCCATGGCTGCCGCATCAGCAGCCTCCGGATCGGGGGCACCGAACTGCTGCGGCAGGGGGAGCGGTACGGCTGTTTCCCCATGGTGCCGTGGTGCGGGCGGACCGAGAACGGCCGCTTCCACAACGGCGATGTGGTCCACCAGCTGCCCCTGAACTCCCCGCCGCACGCCATCCACGGCACCGGCCGTGACACCGCGTGGCTCACGGCGAAGGTGGCCGGGACCGACGCCGCGTTCTACTACGACCTGGCCGAGCCGTGGCCGTATCCGGGCCGGGTCACCCAGACCTTCGAACTGGCTGAGGGTTCACTCACGCTCGCGTTCGGCATCGAGACGTACGGGGACTCGTTCCCGGCACAGGCCGGCTGGCACCCCTGGTTCCTGCGCAACCTCGGAACCGGAGGCGGCGACGTGCAGATCGCCTTCGATGCCGCCTGGCAGGAGGAGCGGGGCGAGAACCATCTGCCGACCGGCCGCCGGATCCCGCCGCTGCCCGGCCCGTGGGACGACTGCTTCGGGATGCCCGACGGGGTCGACGTGACGCTCACCTGGCCGCAGCAACTGGAACTGAAGGTGAAGAGCCGGTCCGAGTGGGTCGTCGTCTACGACGAGCAGGACGAGGCTGTCTGTGTGGAGCCGCAGTCGGGTCCGCCGAACGGACTGAACACCGCGCCGCGCTATGTCACCCCGATCGACCCGCTGGAGATCGTGACGACCTGGAGCTGGCGCAGGCTCTGAGGCAGGCGGCCTTAAGACCGACCGGCACATGGGGGGCGGCGTCGCGGGGCTGGATACGCACATCTGCGGCGTTGTCGTCAGTCAACAACGCTCCGCGTTGCCTCCCTCCTCCGCCTTGCAGCTGCACGCACCCAGCCCCGCTCCTTCTCCCACCCCCCATGTGCCGGTCGGTCTAAGCTCGTAGCCATGACTGACGTACACGCTGAGCTGCTGCAGCAGATCAAGGACAAGGCCGTGGTGCACGGCAAGGTGACCCTGTCCTCGGGTCTTGAGGCCGACTGGTACATCGACCTGCGCCGCATCACGCTGGACGGTGAGGCTGCTCCGATGGTCGGTCAGGTCATGCTGGACGCGACCGCCGAGCTCGACTACGACTGCGTGGGCGGGCTGACGCTGGGCGCCGACCCGGTCGCCACGTCGATGCTGCACGCTGCCGCCGCGCGCGGGGAGCGGATGGACGCGTTCGTCGTCCGCAAGGCGCAGAAGGCGCACGGGATGCAGCGTCGGATCGAGGGCACGGACGTGAAGGGCCGCCGCTGCCTGGTGGTCGAGGACACCTCGACCACCGGTGGTTCGCCGCTGACGGCTGTGGAGGCGGTACGCGAGGCCGGTGGTGAGGTCGTCGCCGTCGCCACGATCGTGGAGCGGGGTGCCGCTCCGGCCATTGCCGAGGCAGGTCTCCCGTACGTCCACGCCTACACGGTGTCGGATCTCGACCTCGCCTGATCGCTGGCCTGACCTGCGTTTTTCTTCGAGGGCGGACGGTTTCACGTGAAACCGTCCGCCCTCGTCGTACGCCTCCAGCGGCCCGGCCCGAACCTTGAGGGAGTCCGCCAGGTGGAGCCGGAGCGAGAGTCTGGGAAGATGGGGGCGACGATGACGTCGCCCCCAGGTCAGGGAACCAGCAACGCACACCCGCACATCCCAAGGAGCGGACAGATGCCCATCGCAACCCCCGAGGTCTACGCCGAGATGCTCGACCGGGCGAAGGCAGGCAAGTTCGCCTACCCGGCCATCAATGTGACGTCGACCCAGACCCTGCACGCTGCGCTGCGCGGCTTCGCGGAGGCGGAGAGCGACGGCATCGTCCAGATCTCCACCGGTGGGGCGGAATTCCTGGGCGGCCAGTACAACAAGGACATGGTCACGGGCGCCGTCGCCCTCGCCGAGTTCGCGCACATCGTCGCCGCCAAGTACGACATCACGGTCGCGCTGCACACCGACCACTGCCCCAAGGACAAGCTGGACGGCTACGTACGTCCGCTGCTCGACATCTCCGCCGAACGCGTCGCCAAGGGCCTGAACCCGCTGTTCCAGTCCCACATGTGGGACGGTTCGGCCGAGACCCTCGCCGACAACCTGGCCATCGGCCAGGAGCTGCTGGCCAAGGCCGCCGCCGCCAAGATCATTCTTGAGGTCGAGATCACCCCGACCGGTGGTGAGGAGGACGGCGTGACGCACGAGATCAACGACGAGCTGTACACCACCGTCGACGACGCGCTGCGTACCGCCGAGGCGCTCGGTCTGGGCGAGAAGGGCCGCTACCTGCTGGCCGCGTCCTTCGGCAACGTGCACGGCGTCTACAAGCCGGGCAACGTCGTGCTCCGTCCCGAGCTGCTGAAGGACCTCCAGGAGGGTGTCGGCGCCAAGTACGGCAAGACAGCTGGTAGCCAGCCCTTCGATTTTGTCTTCCACGGCGGCTCCGGCTCCACCGAGCAGGAGATCGCCACCGCGCTGGAGAACGGCGTCGTGAAGATGAACCTCGACACCGACACCCAGTACGCCTTCACCCGCCCGATCGTGGACCACGTGTTCCGCAACTACGACGGTGTGCTGAAGGTCGACGGCGAGGTCGGCAACAAGAAGGTCTACGACCCGCGCAGCTGGGGCAAGTCCGCCGAGGCGGGCATGGCCAAGCGCGTCACGGAGGCCTGCGCCAACCTGCGGTCCACCGGCACGAAGCTGAAGTAGCGGTACGAACTGCGGCCGTGGGCCCGGTACTCCCTGGGGTGCCGGGCCCACGGCGTGTCCGCGAACGAGCAGAAGGAGCACTGGTGCAGGCGAGCGCAGGCTATGACTTCGACACCGTCGTCGACCGCAGGGGCACCTGGTGTGTCCAGTGGGACGGAGTCGCCGACCGGTTCGGGGTCGACGGGCTTCTCCCGTTCACCATCTCCGACATGGACTTCGAGACCGCCCCGGAGGTCCTGTCCGCGCTGCGGACCCGCCTCGACCACGGTGTCCTCGGCTACACCAGCTGGCAGCAGGACGACTTCCGGTCGGCGATAGCGCACTGGTACGGGACCCGGTACGGCACCGAGCTGGACACCGGCCGGCTGGTCTACGCCCCGTCGGTGCTCAGCCAGCTTTCGCAGCTCCTTCAGATGTGGACAGCCGAGGGTGACGGCGTCGTCGTCCACACCCCCACGTACGACGGCTTCCGCAAGGCGATCACCGGTCTCGGCCGGGAGCTTCGGGGTGTGCCGGTGGGCGACACGGAGGCGCTGGAACGGGAGCTGGCGCGCCCCGACGCGAAGGTGCTGGTGCTCTGCTCGCCGCACAACCCGACCGGCCGGGTGTGGACGGAGCCGGAGCTCGTCGAGACGTCGGCGCTGGCCGCGCGCCATGGGGTCGCGGTGATCAGCGACGAGATCCACGCGGACTTCGTGCACGAGGGCCATCGGCATGTGCCGTGGGTGCGCGTGGCGGGCGCGGGCGGGGGCCGCTGGGCGGTGATCTCGTCCGCATCGAAGTCCTTCAACTTCCCGGCGCTGACCGGCTCGTACGGCATCATCGGCAACCCGGCGGACCGGACGGAGTTCCTGCGGCGCATGGAGACGGCAGAGGGGCTCGCCTCCCCGGCGGTCCTGTCGCTGACCGCGCACATAGCCGCGTACCGGGAGGGCGGGGAATGGCTGGACGCGGTCCGGGTGTACGTCCGCGACAACCTGGCACTGGTCGCCGAACGCCTGAACACGGCCTTTCCCGGACTGTCCTGGGAACCGCCGCAGGCCGGCTACCTGGCATGGATCGACCTGCGCCCGCTGGGTGTGGACGACGAGGCGCTGCAGCGGGCGCTGATCGAACGCGAGAGGGTCGCGATCATGCCGGGGGCGGTGTACGGCGCGCAGGGCTTCCTGCGTCTGAACGTGGGGTGCCCGCGCAGCAAGGTGGAGGCGGGAGTCGAGGCGCTGATCAGGGCGCTGGGGGCGGTGCGCTGATCCCGGCCGTGCGGGCGCAGGGCACCCCCCTCCGGCAGGTGCCCGCCCCGGACTGGCCACCTCCTCCCGGACCGGGGATGCTGCTCGCATGGGCGAGCCACCTGCCGGTCAGATCCGTGCCGCCTCCGCACCCGGGCGCTGGGTCGTTCTGACCACCGTTCTCGGGTCCGCCATGGCCATGGTCGACTCCACCGTCGTCAACGTCGCCCTGCCTCGTATCGGCAAGGACCTGGGCACTGATCTCGCCGCTCTCCAGTGGACCGTCACCGCCTACATGCTGACCCTTGCCGGGCTGATCCTGCTCGGCGGGGCGCTCGGGGACCGGTACGGGCGGCGGCGCGTGTTCGTCGTGGGGGTGGTGTGGTTCGCTGCCGCCTCGCTGCTGTGCGGCGTCGCGCCGAATGCTGTCGTGCTGATTGCGTCCCGGGCCCTTCAGGGGGTGGGCGGGGCGCTCCTCACGCCCGGGTCGCTGGCATTGATCCAGGCCAGTTTTCACCCGGACGACCGGGCGCGCGCGGTCGGGCTGTGGTCCGGCTTCGGTGGGGTGGGGGCCGCGATCGGGCCGTTCGTCGGAGGGTGGCTCGTCGACGGGCCGGGGTGGCGGTGGGTGTTTCTGATCAATGTGCCGGTCGCCGTGATCTGTGTGCCGGTCGCGCTGCGGCACGTACCGGAGTCGCGGGACCCGCACGCGCACGGGCGCTTCGATGTGCTGGGGGCCGTGCTCGGCGCGCTGGCTCTGGCCCTGGTGACGTACGCGTTGATCGAGGCCCCCGGACAGGGGGCGTCTGCCGCCGTGATCGGGGCGGCCGTGGGCGGAGTGCTGCTCGGAGTGACGTTCGTGCAGGTGGAACGGCGGCGGGCGAACCCCATGCTGCCGCCGTCGGTGTTCGAGTCCCGCCAGTTCACCGCCGTCAATATCGTCACGCTCTGTGTGTACGCGGCGCTCGGCGGCTATTTCTTCCTCTCCGCGATTCAGCTCCAGGTCGTGGCCGGGTACTCCGCCCTCGGCGCCGGAACCGCCCTCCTTCCGACCACGGTGCTGATGCTGCTTTTCTCCGCTTCGTCGGGCGAGCTGGGGCAGCGCATCGGCCCCCGTATCCCGCTCACCGTCGGGCCGCTGCTCGCCGCCGCCGGGATGCTGCTCATGCTGCGGGTGGGGCCCGGCGACGCCTCCGTCTCCGCGTACGTACAGCACGTGCTGCCTGCCGTCGCCGTGCTCGGCCTCGGCCTGGTCACCCTGGTGGCGCCGCTCACCGCGACCGTCCTCTCCTCCGTCGACACCGCGCGCGCCGGGCTGGCCAGCGGGATCAACAACGCCGCCGCCCGCGCCGCCGGCCTGATCGCCGTGGCCGCGCTGCCGCTGCTCGCCGGGATGGGGCCGGAGGCGTACCGCGACGCCGGTGAGTTCGCCGAGACCTTCCGTCGGGCCATGCCGATGTGTGCCGGGCTGATGGTGCTGGGCTCGGTGATCGCCTGGGCGACCGTACGGACACCGCCCGCGGCCCGGAAGGGCACGGCGCGTCCCGAATGCACCGTGCACTGCGGTTTCGCGGCGCCTCCCCTGGAGCCCGCGCGGGACGAGGACGGGGACCCGGGCCGGGCCTGAGAGCTCGGGGGCGCCCGGCTACCCCCGACGCGCATGTGCCAGGCACACTTGAACCCATGTCCATCCACGAGAACCTGCTCGGGGGGCCTCCCCCGACCCACCTGCCCGACGACCCGGAGCCGCGCGAGCTGCTCGCGAACGGCACCGCCCCCGCCGACGTCGCCGCGAAGTACCCGACCTCCTCGCTGGCCTGGGCGCAGCTCGCCGACGAGGCGTTCGAGGGCGGCCGCGTCATCGAGTCGTACGCCTATGCCCGCACCGGCTACCACCGCGGCCTCGACGCGCTCCGCAGGGCCGGCTGGAAGGGCCACGGGCCCGTACCGTTCGAGCACGAGCCGAACCGCGGTTTCCTGCGAGCCCTGCACGCCCTGGCGCGCGCCGCGCAGTCGATCGGTGAGCAGGAGGAGTACGAGCGCTGCTCGACGTTCCTCCGCGACTCGTCGCCGACCGCCGCCGAGATCCTGGGATAAGGCCGACCGGCAATTGGGGGGCGGCGTCACGGGGCTGGGGCACGCACCTCGCGGCGTTGTCGTCAATCACCAGGGCTCCGCCATGGCTCAATCCTCCGCCTTGCGATGCA
>NZ_JBFAJH010000055.1:0-43389 GCF_040655115.1 Streptomyces atratus
TTGCTCATGTTGCTCTTGCCACTCAACCTGGACTGCTTCCTCCGGGACCCATCCGTCCCAGTATCAGGCTGTCCACTTCAGAGGGGGAACTTCAGGCTGTGTATGGCCGGCACCGGCGGGATGCTTGGTGGCCACCTCGCTTATCGCCAGGCCGCAGGCGCCAACAAAACGGCAGCGGTCCCGCATCTGCTGGAAGAGGGTTGGCACCCGGTCGGCAGAGTGGAGGACTTCCCCGTCGGCGAGGCCGTGCGGCGGGAATTGGGCGAGGTGCCTTTGCTGGTGTTCCGTCAGCGGGGCGGCCGCATTCATGTCCTCGCGGAGCGGTGCAGCCACCTGTCAGGGCCCCTGTCGGACGGGAAGATCGCCGACGGCTGCGTGGAATGCCCCTGGCACGGCAGTGTCTTCAGGCTGTCGGACGGCGCGAACGTACGCGGGCCGGCCACCGCACCGCAGCCGTCCTTCCAGGTGAGCGTGGACAGCGACGGCACCGTCCACGTAAAGCTGCCCGGCGCTGGCTGAACCACGCGCGGCTTGAGGGCACGGGTGTCCGGGCGCTCGCCCGAAGGTACGGGATCCATCGCCGAACGGTGGAAGCGCTGCAGCGCCCTGACAGTGTCGGGGGGCGTTCTTCGTCTTGGCCCATGGGGACAGAACGAGGACGCGTTCGCGGCCCCTCAGTCGATACAGAACTCGTTGCCCTCGATGTCCTGCATCGGGATGCACGAATCATTGCCGTCATACAGCGTTCGCACGTGTACCGCGCCGAGCGGGACCAGTCGTGCGCATTCGGCCTCAAGTGCGGCGAGGCGCTCTTTACCTACGAGTCCGGTGCCGACCCGCACGTCAAGATGCAGCCGGTTCTTGGCGGCCTTCCCTTCCGGGACGCGCTGGAAGTACAGTCGCGGGCCCACACCTGAGGGATCACTGCAGGCGAACCATGAATCCCGCTGCTCAGGTGGCTGCGAGCGCTTGAAATCGTCCCAAGTGGCAAACCCCTCCGGTGGCGGCGGTACGACGTACCCCAACACCTCGCACCAGAAACGAGCAAGGCGCTCAGGTTCTGCGCAGTCGAAAGTGACTTGGAACTGCTTGATCGATGCCATCAGTCCTCCATAACGCGTGCTGTTCACCGAAACCCCGGATGTCATCGCCGCGTGGAGAGCAGACGCGCCACCGGGGATCCATCGACGTCCACCCCGTCGTCGTGCGACTTGGTGATCTCAGTCAAGGCTGGCGAGCCTGCCACGTGATCATCCGAGGCTCAACCAATTTTCCACCTGCTGACCGGGGTCGTGCCTCACGTGCCTGGGCGCCTCCGACAACTCGCCGGCCCGCACCGGGCCGTCGTCCCAGTCGCCCACCGCCCCCGCCCTGGACCTGGTCGGCCGTGACGTCACCGCCGAGCGGCCCGGTCGGAAACTGGTCGGCGACATCACGTATCTGCCGACCATCGAGGGCTGGTGGTACCTCGCAACGGTGATTGATCTGGCGACCCGTGAGGTGATCGGGTACGCGATGGCCGACCACCACCGCGCCGAGCTGGTCACCGACGCCCTGGAGACGGCCGCCGGCCGCGGCGCACTCGAACGGCCCGGGCCTGCGACTGCCCGACGATGCGGTGCCAGGTGCCGTCCCGCTGCCAACGCCGGAACAGGCCATAGACCGTCTCCCACGGGCCGTACCGCTCGGGCACGTCCCGCCACGGAGCACCAGCTCGGGTGCGCCAGCGCATGCCGTCCATCAGCTGCCGCTTGGTGTGCGCCGGCGGCCGCCCAGGCTTCTTCCCGACCGGGAGCAACGGCTCCAGCTTCGCCCACTGCGCATTCGTCAGATCACGCCTTCCCACGAAGTGGATCTTGACACATCAAGATCCACTTCTGAAACGCACCCTAGCCGTGCATCGCGGTGCTGTAGACGTACAGGGCGATCACACCGACGACACAGGCGAGGATCACCCATGAACCGAAACTGGTGTGTTTCCCGCTGCCTTTGGGGCGCGCGGCCTTCCCGGACTGATTGGACCGCCCGGGCGCTGCCCGTCCCGGCACGACCGGCGCCGCATCGGCCGCCGCCTCGGCGAGCAGGCGACGGCAGGTCGCGGCGAGCACGCCTGTACCGGCGGAGAGGGGAACCACGGCCTCCGAACGCGCCGGAGCGGTGGTGCCACCGTCCAGGATGCGCCCCGCGCGTACGAGGACCTCGTCCCGGCCGCCCGCCGGCGCGAGGCTGATCCACCGCCGTACATGCTCACCCCGGATGACCACACCGCCGGACCGCTCCCGGTACACGGTGTGTTCCCGCCACAAGATCTCCGCCAACTCCCCGGCGGTGTCCCTCAGTTGCGCGCTCACGACCCCTCCCCCTCCACCTCACGGCGAATCGAACAAGCATCGCACTCTAGCGGTAGGCGCAGAGCGGGGGTCCAGCAGTCCCCCCCAGCGGCCGTGCCCGCCCCCGGGCACGGATCTAGGGCCTGTGCAATGTCGTGATCAATCGGCTGCTCGCAAGAGATCTTCGAGCCAGATCATTGAGGCACGGAGTTCGAGGCCGGCGAGGTAGCTCTCGGGCGTCTTGTCGAAGCGTGCGGCAATGCCGCGCCAGTCCTTCAGCCGGCCCTCGAGATGAGCCAGACCCAGGGCCTGGCAGTTACCGACGCGGCAGCTGGGACGAGGTCCGGGGCAGCGACGACGACAGCCGTGGACGCTGGGTCAGTGACCAGATCGAATAGATCCGGGACCACGACCGGTCAGTCACCGGCTGAGCGACGACGACAGCCGTCGACGCTGGGTCAGTGACCAGATCGAATGGATCCGGGACCACCATGGAGCTCACCACTGGGTCTCGGAGCACGAGGGGCGTTCATACCGCTGACGGCCACCGTTGGTTCCTGTGGAACACCACGGCTGCAGACTTCGATCACACGTGGCAATAGACGCCGATGGCCGGGATGGCCGACATCTCTTGGACGCCGCAGGCCACGGCCTGGCACGGTGGGTTCCGTGGGATCTGCCCCCGACGGCGAGGGTGATCCTGTACACGTGAGGAGCGAGTCTTGTCATCTGCCGAACTGACCGACGTGGAACACCAGCACCTGGAGCGGGCCGTACAGCTGGCGGCCGAGGCACTGCAGGCCGGGGACGAGCCGTTCGGCTCCGTCCTGGTGAGTGCCGATGGCCAGATTCTCGCCGAAGACCGCAACCGCGTGCACAGTCTCGGCGACAGCACCCGGCATCCGGAGTTCGAACTGGCCCGCTGGGCCGCCGTGCACCTCCCGGCGCGCCAGCGGGCCGCGGCCACCGTCTTCACCTCCGGCGAGCACTGCCCCATGTGCTCGGCCGCACACGGCTGGGTCGGCCTCGGCCGCATCGTCTATGCGCACTCCGCGGCCCAGTTGACGCAGTGGCTGGCCGAGTTCGGCGTACCGTCATCACCGGTGCGTTCCCTGGCGGTCCAGGACGTAGTGCCCGGCCTCGTGGTCCAGGGCCCTGTCCCGGCTCTGACCGGCCGTCTGCAGGAGCTGCACCGCACCTTCCACCTGCCGACCCGCTAGGAACTGTCCGGACGATCATGTGGCTGCGCTGCGACTGGGTCGCGGATGTGGCCATGGAGCGGGGTGATTTGGCGCCGCCTCGACACCATGCTCGGCAAGGCGGGGGATGCAGGGACCCCGCCCCGGGTTGGACGCTGCCCCGACAGCCGAGAGAGGCTCGGCTGTTCTTGGGCCTTACCGCCGAACACAGAGATCCTCCCCGGCGGATAACTGCAGGCCGGGGAGGATCTCAATCCCCCGTCACGTTTTCGCGGCCCTGCAAGAGAGCCGCGGTCACGTACCGGGGGTGAAGCTCGACTTGAAGGTCCAGGTGCCCGATCCCACCCGGTAGATCTGCACTCCGTCCCGGTGGCCGGCCGGGCGGGCGCCGTCGGGGGCGGTGACCTGGCCCGAGGTGGACGGAACCTCGACGGTGGCCGTGGTGCCGGCCGGGACGCGCGCGGTGAGGGAGAGTCCGTCCTCGTCGCGCTGCCACTGGCTGGCCGCCTCGCCGTACGGCGTGGTGTAGGTGGCGCTTGCCGAGGTCAGGTCACCGACGACGGCCGGGGCGATCCGCAGCGCGCGGTAACCGACCGATCCCGGTGCCTGGTCGAGGCCCGCCAGGCGGGTGGTGAACCAGGAGTCGATGGCGCCGAGCATGAAGTGGTTCTGCGACTGGCCGGAGCCGCCGTCCCAGGTCTCGCCGAGCGCGGTGTTGCCCGCCAGGACCTGGTAGCCGTAGCTGGGGCTGGTGGTCTGCGTGGCGATCCGGTGGACGATGTCGTCCCGGCCCGCACCGGACAGGACACGGAACGCGGCCGGCAGGGAGATCTCACCGAGCAGCAGATGGTAGTCGGCTGCCTCGACGGACGCCGTGAAATGGTCCAGGAGACGGTCTCGTTCGCCCTCCGGGTAGGCGCCCATGTCCAGGGCGAGGGCTTCCGCGCCCTGGCCGCCGCCGGCGAAGGTGCCGCCCTGCTGGTCGTAGTACTTGTCCGAAAGTGCCTTGGCGCTGGCGTCGGCCTTGGCGCGGTAGGTGGCCGCGTCCTCGTCCTCTCCCAGCACCTTCGCCATGTCGGCCAGGGTGTCGACAACGTGCCAGTAGCCGTACGTTCCGGACACCGCCTTGGGGAAGGTTCTGTCCGGGGTGAACCAGTCGCCGAGGGAGTAGTCGAGGATGCCGCCGGAGACCTTCTGCTCCAGGAACGTCACGTACTTCTTCATCCGGGGGTAGTAGGCGCGCATCGTCTCCTGGTCGCCGTAGGTGGTGTACAGCTGCCAGGGCACGAGAACGAACGCGCCGCCCCAGTTGGCGTCGTTGCGGTAGGTTCCCGCGAGTTCGACGTAGTCGGGGACAGTGGAGGGGATCAGGCCCTCACTGGTCTGTGCGTCGGCCATGTCCCGCACGATCTTGCGGAGGTAGGCGCGCATGTCGTAGTTGGCGGCGAGGGTGGGGAAGACCAGCTGGTCCTGCTCCAGCCAGCCGAGCTTCTCACGGCTGGGGCAGTCGGTGAGGATGCTCATCATGTTGCCCTCGACGGAGCGCCGGATGAGCGAGTGGATGCCGTTGATCAGGTCGTCGGAGCTGGAGAAGGAGCCGGCGGAGTCGTTGTCGGCCCGCAGCGCCTTGCCGTTCACCGAGACGGTGGCGCCCTTCGGCAGACCCTTGATCTCGATGTAACGGAAGCCGTGGTAGCTGAACTTGGGGTGCCAGGTCTCGGACCGCTGGTCGTTGCTGGTGGTGTAGCTGTCCCACAGCGGGGCGCCGACGTTGCTGATGGACTGGTAGGCGTGTCCGTTCTTGAGACTCTCGGCCGGGTAGGCGCGAATGGTGGTGCCTTCGGGGGCGGAGACGGTGATCTCCGGCCAGCCGGCGATGTTGCGGCCGAGGTCGAAGATCCGGCTGCCTTCGGCGGCCCCGTCGACCTCCTTGCCGCTGAGTGTCTCGACGACCCGGACGGGTTCCGTCTCACGGGCGCTCAGGGCAGCCGGGGCGGAGTCGGCGCCGAGGGTGACGGCCCGGTCCCAGTGGGAGCGGTCGCCCCGGGGCTCGTCCCAGTCACGGATCTCGCGCCGTGCGTCGTAGTCCTCGCCGCCGTACCAGTTGGAGGAGGTGGTGGCGCCGAGGGCGGTGCGCCAGTCGTCGCCGGTGGCGATGCGGCGCACGGTGCCGTCGGCGAGCGTCACCTCCAGCTGGGCGATCAGCTTGGGGTCGCTCCGGTTGCCGTACAGCTTGCGGTACCGGTCGGCGGTGCTGAGCTGGTTGGAGATGCCGTTGCCCAGCTCGACCGCCAGTGTGTTGTCGCCGCTGCGCAGCCGGTTCGTCACGTCGTAGGTGGCGTACTGGACTCGGTCGGCGAAGTCGGTGTTGGCGGGTTCCAGGACGGCGTCGCCGACCGGTGCGCCGTTGACACTGGCGTCGTACACGCCGAGTCCGGCGATGTAGAGGCGGGCCGACCGGATGTTCCTCGGGAGGGTGAAGTCCTTCGCGAACAGCGGCAGTGCGGAGGGCAGGTAGGGCTTGGGCGGCTTCTGGCCGGTGACCTGTGCCGCCCGGGTGTACGAGCTGCCGGGCCCGTCGGAGGTGGACAGCGTGTAGTCGACGGGGAAGCCGGGCACCTGCCCGTCGTCGGTGAGGATGTCGGCCCTCGGGTACAGCACGACCTGGTCGAAGGTCTTGGTCACCTTCAGATCGAGGGTGACGGTGACGGGTGCGTCGGAGACGTCGGAGCCGCTGTGCGGCAGGCTGGAGTAGCCGGCTGCCTGGTTCCAGGCGCTGTTGGTGACGGCGTCGGTGGCGAGTTTGGGCTCCCACACTTTGCGTTCGGTGTCCGACTCGGAGGCGGTGACCGTGGCACCCTGGGCGAGGTCGGTGCCGGGGTCGTCGCTGTCGCGCACCTCGATCTCGGCGAGCTGGAGCCGGTGGGCGAGGGCAGGGAAGTCGTCGGCGAGGGGCAGGCCCAGCTCGGTGACGTCGAGACGGACGTACCGGGCGGTGGTCCGGGGCACCTTGACGGTGACCGGTTCGACGGTGTGCTTGCTCAGCTGCCAGTCGTCGTTGGTGATCCAGTCCGCGGACCAGTCGGCGGCGCGGGTCAGGCCGGTCTCGAAGACGACGGGGCTGCTCCAGTTGCCGGGGCGTGAGCCGCCGCGGGACCAGAGCTGGACCCTCCAGTAGACGCGGGTGCGGGAGCCGGGCGTGCGACCGGCGTAGGTGGCCTGCGGGACGGACGACTCGACCTTGCCGGAGTCCCACAGGTCGGGGCGTGCCGACATCAGGCGGTCGCGGCTGGTGGCGGCCTGGATGCGGTAGGCGGTCTGGACCGTGTCGGGGCCGCGGGAGGTGAGCTGCCAGCTCAGGTCGGGGGTGGTGTCGTCGATGCCGAGGGCGTTGCTGAGGTGCTGGGTGCGCAGCTGCTCGGCGGCGGCCGTGGCCTGCAGCGGGGAGGCCGCGGCGGGCGGCGCGAAGGGCGCCGTGGTGACCAGAGCGGTCAGCGCGGAGGCGAGCACAAGGGATCGTCTTGACGTGCGTGATGCACGGGATGTGCGAGACATGCGGAACTCCACGAGTACGTCGGGAAAAGGGTGACCGGTACGGTGCGGGCGTCAGTCCAGTTCGACCGTGAGCGGCAGGCGCGGAAGCAGCTTCACCGGGCCGAGCAGGCCGGAGGGCAGGGGCTTGTTCCGCTCGTTGGAGAGGGTGTTGGACACCCGTACCGAGACCTGGTTGACGCCCGGCTTGAGGGCCTCGGTGACGTCGACGAGGTAGGGGGACCACAGGGCCGGGGCGAGCTTGTGCCCGTTGACGGTGACCTCGGCGACCTCGCGGACCGTGCCGAGGTCGAGGATGTGGTGCCGCCCGGCCAGGGCGCGGGCGTCGAGGGTGACGTCCTTGGTGTAGGTGCCGCTGCCCGAGTAAAGGCGGGCGATGTCGCTCCAGCCGGCCAGAGGGCGGGTGACGGGTTCGGCGCCTTCCTGGGCAAGGGTGAGCGTCCAGTCGCCGTCGAGGGCGATGGGGGTGAGCTGCTCGGTGACGCGGGCCGTCCCGGTGTGGATGTGGTTGCCGTCGCGGGCGGTGAGGCGGTACGTGCCGGGGGCCTCGCCCAGGGCGGTCACCCGCAGCCTGTTGCCGTGCCGGGTGATGCCAGTGACCGGCAGGCCGCCGGTCTCGGTGAGGTAGGGGGTGTCCTCGGCCTTCCGGCGCACCACGACCGCGAGGGTCTCGTAGGGGGAAAGAGTGAGCCGCACCCGGACACCCTTGGAGGTGGGCAGGCCGCGCACCAGGGCGGGGCCGGTGGCGCCGGTCGCCGGATCCCACACCTCGGGCACGCCCTGGGCGGGCAGCAGGGCCTCGGTGCTGACGGCCGTGCCGCTCTCGTTGTTGAACAGGAAGGCGATGTCCTCGCCGCGCCGGGTGCGCAGTACCCGCACGGCCTCGGCAGCCGGTTCGAGGACCGCCGCGGCGGCGCCGGCCGCGTGGCAGGCGGCGCCGAGGCCGGCGCCGTCCGCGACCCGTACGGCCTTGCCCCGGCCGACGGTGCGGCTGCCGGTGCCGGACGGGAAGAGCTCCGCCAGCGAACGCTTGAGTGTGGTGTTGTCCCCGTCGGCGGCGAGGGCGGGCAGGTCGCCCACGGCGACGAGGGTGCCGCCGCCCCGGACGAACGAGGTCAGGGTGTGCAGCGCGGCCGTCTCCAGCACCGGGGTCACTGGCAGCACCACCAGGTCGTAGGAGGCCTCGCCGACCCGGAGCGCACCGTCGCGCGGTTCGGCGTGCGCGAGCAGGTCCGGGTCGCCGGCCAGGGCGCCCTCGTGCACCAGGTCGAAGTCGACCTGGGCGCGTTCCAGGGCGAACGCCGTCTCGTCGAAGGCGGCGTCGACCTCGCCCTGGCGGGCGGTGGCGGTGAACTGTTCGGCGGCACGCTGCGGCTGCAGCAGCGCGGTGCGGGCGCCGGAGGTGCCGCGGGCCAGTTCCATGACCCGCCCGATCCAGGCGGTGATCGGAGGCATTGCCCACCACCAGGGGTTGCGGGGGCCGAACGGCGGCGCGAAGTAGACATGGGTCTCGTCGGTCCACAGCGCGTGCAGCACGGTGAAGTTGATGCCGCGGGTCGCGTACGCACCGAGCAGGGCCCGCATGAAGTCGGGGGCGACCTGCCAGCCCATGTTGCCGAAGGCCTCCATCAGCACGCGCGGGCGCCCCATCTGGTGGGCGACGGAGGCGGGGTTGCGCGGGTCCATGGTGGGCGTGTCGAGTTCGTACTCGGCGGTGATCGCGTCGCCGCCCGGGACCTGCGCCCACTGGTTGACCTTGTGCAGGTCGCCGGTGGACTGCATGCGCTTGGAGGGGGCCGTCTCGTCGTAGAGAGGGTTGGTGATCAGGCTCACGCCGCGGTCGCCGTACCAGGTGGCCTGCTTGGCGAAGTACTGGGCGAACCGGTTGGAGACGGCCTCCCAGTAGCGGCCGTGCAGGATCCGCCCCTGTTCGCCGAGGTCGTCGAAGGCGCTGGCGTAGGCGGCGCCGGGCTCGGCGCCGACGGCCTTCAGTTCCGCGGCGAGCGTGGGCGACCAGGGCCGGCGTTTGAAAGGGTGCGGGGCGGCGGAGGCGATGAACGGCTCGTCGTCCCAGAAGCCCTTGATCACGGAACCGAAGAAGCGGCGGAAGCGGCGGTAGTACTCCCCGGGCACGATGTCGAGGAAGAGTTCGACGGGCTCGTCGTCGAGGAGGTCGGCGCACCCGCGCGTGTAGCCCTTGGAGTCGTCGGTGAGCGTCGTCCCGCCGAACAGGTCGATCTGCCATCGCCCCGCGGGCACCTGCCAGGTGCTGTCGAGGTGTCCGGTGAGTTCGACCAGGTCGCCGGCGTCGGTGGCACCCACGGGGCGTGCGGTGGCGGCGACCGGGCGGGCGGCGTCCTTGGGCAGGTCCCGGACGGTGAAGTCGCCCGCGGCGGACGGTTGGTCGAAGGTCTGCTGGTAGAGGGCGGTGCCGTCGGCGGCGGTGACGGTCAGGTTGTCCCACAGGGAGCGCTGCCCGTCCCGGGCGTGCACGCCGACGCCGCCCTGGACCAGGGTCTCGTCGGTGACGGTGCCCTTGTCCTTGCCGTCGAGGGTGACGGTGGCCGTGGCACCGGTGACCTTGACGGCCAGGGTGTGGAACTTGGTCTTGTTGAAGCCATCGGTGCGGGTGGACCGGGCGAGCTGGGTGACCATGGTGCCGGCGACCCGGCTGATGGTGACGACACCGGTCTGCTCGAACTCCACCAGCAGTGCGTTCTCGCCCGTCGTCGAGGCCTTCACCAGCATTCCGGCCGCGGTGACGTCGGGCTTGACGCTGCCGGAGACGGTGCAGTCGCCCCATCCGGCGCTGTCGCTCAGCACGGCGGGGCCCGCGAGGACCGCCGCGTCGGCCACCAGGCTCCCGGTGTCGACGCCGACACCGGTGGTCCGGGTCGGGCGCGCGCTCGTCGGTCCCTGGACGATGTGCGTGGAGCGCCACAGGCCCTTCAGGCGCAGGTCGGGGCGGGCCTGGTAGGTGCGCGAACCGACGGTGCCGCCCTGGGTGATGAAGTAGCCGGCCCGGCCGCTGGGGAAGTGGTTGTCGTTGAACAGCCACACCTTCATGCCGGTCTTCTCGGCGGTGGTCAGCACGTGCTCGATGACGTCGAACCAGCCCTCGGTGAAGAAGGCGGGCTGCATCTCGGCGTTGTCGTAGGGGAAGACGATGACCTCGTACATGCCCTTGGAGCGGAGGTCGGCCATCTGGGTGTCGACGAGCTCGTTGGTGACCGGGCCGTTCCAGTACCAGTACACGGCGGGCCGGCTGTCGCGGCTGGGGTCGGCGAAGTCGACGTCGCCGAAGGCGGGCAGGGAGGTCACGTCGGAGTGACCGACGTCCCCGGAGGCGAAGGCGGGCAGGCCGTTCAGAGCGCCGCCGGTGACGGTGGCGGCGGTGAGCGCGGCGAGGGTCACGAAGCGGCGCCTGGTCAGGCGGGAGGCGCCTTCGGGAGAGCTGAACATGTGCGGCATGGCTGTGCGCTCTGCTTTCTGTGCTGGTCTACGTAGGGACGGCGCGCCACGGCTGTTGCGTGACGGCACAGGAGAATGACGATCTGTCATGCCCGGGACGACGGCGTCCGGCCGTCGGCACGGGGGTTCGGCCCGGATCGCGCCGAGCCCCGGCCGGCCGAGTGCCCGCGGTCCTCGGCCGGCCGGTCCACAGCCGACGGGGGACGGCCTTATCTGCGTGCCAGCGCCGCCATGTCCTGCGGCGACAGCACCCGGTTGTGGATGCGGAAGTCCGCCACGGCACCGTGCAGGTAGGGGTGGGTGGCGTTCTGCGAACGCCCCAGGTAGTTGCGGCTGGTCTCGCCGAGCAGCAGGGGTGAGCAGACCATGGCCTCGTTGCGGCCGGTCTCGGCCCCGTCGATGTACAGCACTCCCGTGCCGCCGCCGAGGGTGAGCGCCACATGGACCCAGCTGCCCTGCGGCAGCGGCTGGACGGAGTCCACGACGTCCTCGCCCGCCATCCCGGCGATCTTGAGGGCGGCCCGCGGGAAGCCCGTTCCGGTGCGGGCGGCGAGGAAGAGGTAGGTGCTCTTGTGGTAGCCGAGGTCGAAGATCCGTGCCGAATTGGCCACCGAGTCCAGGCGCGTCCAAGCGCTCACCGTGAGCTCGGTCAGACCGGTCACCAGGCCGCGCGGCAGCACGACATGGCCGCCCGAGCCGTCCAGGGCCACCGCTCCGGCCGCTCCGCGTCCGGCGGTCCATGCCGCGCCCTCGGCGAGCCGGCCGTCGGGGTGGTGTCCGGTGGTGTCGGCGACGGTGGTGCCGGCGCCCTCGTCGAGCAGGTAGCGGGCGATGTCTCGCGGGCCGTCCTGGCGGGGCGGCCGCGCGAAGTAGACGTTGTAGTGCTGGTGGTGGACCTGGTGGAAGGGCCGCAGGGTGACCGGCCTCCCGTCAGCGCGCGCCGTGAACGCGGTCCCCCCGTCCGCGGCCGGCCGTACCGGGCCGTCCTCAAGGGCGGGGATCGTCACGGACTCGGTCGTCCCGTACTCGCCGGCCAGCACCAGCGGTCCGTAGGACAACCCCACCACGTGCGGGTTGTCCGGGGCACGGCGCTCCACGACCTCGCGGGGCAGGGTCATCTCGACGGTGTCACCGGACCGCCACTGCCGGTCGAGGGTCGCGTACGTCCCCGGCCTGACGTCGCAGTCGACGGTGCGGCCGTTGACGGTGATGCGGGGGGTCCGGCGGCGCGTGCCGTCGGCGAGCCATCCCGGTATCCTTATCCGCAGCCGGAAACGGGACGGCGAGCCGGTGACCGTGAGCCTGACCCGCCCGGACTCGGGATATCCGCCGCCTTCCTGGCGGATCGTCACCTTCTCTTCCTGCCAGTGCAGTTCGGAGGGAATGAAGAGGTTGACGTAGAGCTCGGGGCGGCCGGCGCGGGCCGAGTGGAAGTAGATGCTGTCCGCGAACTTCGTGTGGGTCTCCAGGCCGGTGCCGTGGTCGCAGGAGAAGTTGTCGTAGTCGCCGCTGTAACTGCCGGGCGCGGCACCCAGACCGCCCTTGGGCTGACGCTGCGACCCCGCCCACAGGCCGGTGTAGTAGGTGACGAAACCGTGTTCGGAGTCGGGGTCCTGCTCGCCGAGCATCTGGTTGTACAGGGCCCATTCGTAGTGGTCCATGCGCTCGGCCCGGGCGGGGTCGTGGAGGAACAGCCGCCGCCCCAGCTTGAGCATGTTGTACGTGTTGCAGTTCTCGCAGGTCTCCTCGGACAGCCGGCTGACAATCTCGCCGGGCGGGCCGAAGAACTCCTGGTTGGCGTTGCCACCGATGACGTACGAGTGGTCGTGGACCACGAGGTCCCAGAAGTTCGAGGCGATCGCGTGGTAGCGCTGCTCGCCGGTCGCCTCGTACATCCGGGCCGCGCCCACGATCTTGGCGATCTCGGTGTTGGCGTGCCGGCCGTTCAGCTCGTCGCGCCCCTCGGCGAGCGGGCCGAACAGGTCCTCCTGGTCGAAGCGGCGGGCCGTGCGCAGGGCTGCCTCGTTGCCGGTGGCCAGGTGCAGGGCGGCGAGCACGTCGTTCATGCCGCCCCACTCCACCCGTCGCACGTGGTCGAGCTGATCCGGGGTGAGCGGGGCGGTGCGGCGGTCGGCCCAGGCTGCCATGGCTTCAAGGAGGCCCAGAGCCCGCTCGTTCCCGCACAACTGGTACTGGTCGAGGAGACCGGCCATGATCTTGTGGATGGTGTAGTACGGCGCCCAGGGCTTCGAGCCCGCCTCCAGGTCGGCGAAGACCTGCTCGGGGAAGGCCGAGAGGTAGCCCTCGCCGTAGCCCGCGGCGGGGGACGCCGCCTGACACTCCGCCAGGGCGTCGACGATACGGCGGCCCTTGTCCGCGTATCGGTCGTCCCCGGTGCCGGCATGCGCGAGCGCGAGGCCGGACAGCAGGTGGCCGGTGCTGTGGCCGCGCAGCTGAACGCCCGGGGCCTCCCAGCCGCCGCAGGGCTGCGCGCTCGACGGCAGGCCGACGTTGGTGCGGAAGGTGTGCAGGAGACGGTCGATGTCGACGGCTTCGAGGTAGGCGCAGGTGCGCCGCATGTGGTCGCGGAAGGGGCTGTCCAGCAGACGTACCGATCCCGGAGCGAACTCGGCCAGCGCGGGGCTGGAGGGCGTGGACCCGGCCCGGGGCCCGTGGCCGTCGGTCGCCGTGGCCGGCGCCCCGGCGACCGCCCAAGCTCCGACCGCCACCCCGGTTCCGATCACGAAGCGTCTTCGCGTCAGGCTCTGTCGTGGCATGCAGCGACTCCTCTGCACAGCAAGAGTTGAATCGTTTTTTTGGATGACGGCCACTCTGGGGGCGGGATCGCCGCGCGTCAAGATGTACGCAACAGCTCTTTTCTTCACCCCTATTGCCTTGAGTACACCGAGCACGTAGATTTCCGGCGCGTTAATTGAATCGTTTGAACCGCGTTTCAAATGAACCTGCGTTCCAGGTCCCGGTGCTTCGCGCCCCGGTGGGCCCGACAAGGAGCAACATGAGCCTGCGACGGCGAACCGTACTGACGATGGGGGCCCTGGCCGGTGCGGCCGCGACTTCCCTGCCCCTGACGGCAGTTCCCGCGGCGGCGGAGGAAGGCAAGGGCAGCACCGTGCCGCGCGGCTTCGGCGACCCGGAGTCCGGCGTGCGCCCCAAGTTCCGATGGTGGTGGCCCGACGCGCTGGTGAACACCCGTGAGATCGCGGACGAGATCGGGAGGATCGCCGCCGCCGGTTTCGGCGGCGTGGAAATCGCGGCCGTCACCCACAGCCTCAGCCAGCAGATCGACGCCCAGCGCTACGGCTGGGGCACCCCGGCGTGGACGGCGGCCGTCGAGGCCGCGCTGCGAGCCGCGAAGCGGCACGACGTGGTGGTGGACCTGACGGTCGGCCCGGCCTGGCCGGCAGCGGTTCCCTCGATCACCCCGGACAGCACCGCGGCGGCCAAGGAACTCGCGCACGGCCAGGCCGTGGTGGCGCCGGGCGAGACCTACTCGGGGCCGCTTCCGGCCGCGGTGTCCGAGGCCTCCGGGGATGTCACCGTCCAGCGGCCGCTGCTGGTGCAGGCCGTCCGGGTCGCCACGGGCAGCTCGGCCGGCGCCGTTCCCGTCGTCCTGGACCAGTCCAGCGTCACCGACCTCACCTCGGCGGTGCGCGGCTCCACCCTGACCTGGACCGCGCCCGACGACGGCAGCTGGCTGGTCGTCGCCTACTGGGAGCGCGGCTCCGGCCAGCGCCCGGAGGGCCCGGCGCACACCGCCCCGCTCTCCTACGTCGTCGACCACTTCAGCGACGCGGGCACCGGCGCCGTCACCGGCTTCTGGGAAAAGCACATCCTCACCCCGGCGATCCGGTCGCTGTTGCGCGACGTGGGCGGCGCGCTGTTCGAGGACTCCATCGAGCTGGAGACCGACGCCACCCTGTGGACCCCGAAGCTGCCCGCCGAGTTCGAGCGCCGCAAGGGGTACTCGCTGCTGCCGTACCTGGCGGCCGTGGTCGAGAAGAAGGAGAAGCCCGTCTTCAGCTTCGGCCCGGCCGTCGACAAGCCGGTGCGCAGCGACGTCATGGACGTCATCACCGAGCTGTACGTCGAGCACCACCTGCGTCCGCTGCAGAACTGGGCACACACTCTGGGCCTGAAGCTGCGCATCCAGCCGTACGGCCTGGAGACCGACGCGATCTACAAGGCGGCGATCCTGGACATCCCCGAGGGCGAGTCCCTCGGCTTCAAGAACCTGGACGACTTCCGGTGCCTGGCGGGCGGCCGGGACATGGGCGGCCGGCTCGTCCTGTCGAACGAGGCCGGCGGTGTGGCCAACGGCGCCTACTCGACCACCTGGTCCGCCACCTTGAAGAAGCTGGTCATCCAGTACGCGGCCGGCGTCAACCAGGCGGTGTTCCACGGCTTCGCCTACGCCGACGCGCCCGGCGCCGCCTGGCCGGGCTTCGCCGCCTTCTCGCCGTACAGAGGCGGTGCCGGGTACGGCGAGGCCTGGGGCCCGCGCCAGCCCACCTGGCAGCACGCCGACATCGTCGCCGACTGCCTGGCCAGGATCCAGCAGGTGCTGCAGACCGGGGTCAACCAGGTCGATGTGGGGGTGCTGCGGCAGAAGGGCTACGCGGGTTCCGGGCTCGGGGCGCCCTGGTTCACCGGTGACGGCGTGCCCGTCGGCTGGACGCACACCTTCCTCAGCCCGCGTCTGCTCGACCTGCCCAGTGCCGTGGTGCGCAACGGCCGGTTCGCCCCCGACGGCCCCTCCTGCAAGGCGCTGGTCGTCGACGGCGACGTCATGAGCGGCCGTGAACACACGCTCCAGCTCGATGTGGCCCGGCGGCTGGTCGCCTACGCGGACGCGGGTCTCGCGATCATCCTGATAGGCAACTGGTCGGACGCGCACGTGCCCGGGATGCCCGCCGCCGCGGACGACAACACCCGGCTGCGCGAACTCCTCGTGGGGCTGCAGAAGCGGCCCACCGTGCACACCGTCGCGGACCGTCCCAACGTGCCCGAGGCCATCGAGGCGCTGGGGCTGCGGCGCGACGTGGAGTACGCCGAGAGATCGATGCTGCTGCACGCGCACCGCCGGGACGACGACGCGGACTACTTCT
Source organism: Streptomyces atratus (assembly GCF_040655115.1). GTDB lineage: Bacteria > Actinomycetota > Actinomycetes > Streptomycetales > Streptomycetaceae > Streptomyces > Streptomyces atratus_D. The sequence goes on from NZ_JBFAJH010000055.1 coordinate 15,679, forward strand.
TCTTCGCCAACGACGCGGTCAGCAAGAAGGGGTCGACAGGTTCCCGGATCCGTCACGATGTCACCCTGACCGGTCAGTCCCGCGGGGCAGTCCCCCACCTGCTGGACCCGTGGACCGGTTCGGTCACGCCGCTCGCCGCATACACCCGCACCGAGGACGGGCGGATCCGTCTCACCGTGGACCTGGCGCCCGGTGCCGTGAGCATCGTGCGGCTGTCCCGGCCCACCGGTGGCGTCTGTGCCCGGCACGTCACCGCCACCCTCGCCGACGAGGTGGTCACCGCCGACGGCCGGACGTTCGAGGTGCGGGCCGCCGCCGCGGGCGCCTACCGCACCACGTTCGACAACGGGCGCTCGGTGAACGCCGTCGTCCGGACGGTGCCCGCGCCGTTCGCCCTGGAGTCGTGGAAGCTGGACGTGGAGGACTGGCAGCCGGGCTCGAAGGCCACCGAGACCGTCCGTGTGCGGCACCGGCTGTCGCTGCCGGACCGGCTGCTGCCGTGGTCGCAGATCACCGGTCTGGAGGACGTGTCGGGCGTGGGTACCTACCGCGCCGCCTTCACCCTGGGCAAGGAGTGGACCGAGGGGACCGGGGCGCGGCTGGAGCTGGGCGAGGTCTGCGACACCTTCCGCATCCGCGTCAACGGCCGAGACCTTCCGCCGGCGGACCAGGTGACGCGGGCGGTGGACCTGGGCTCACGGCTGCGGCACGGCTCCAACACCGTCGAGGTGGAGGTGGCGACGACGCTGCTGAACCGGCTTCGGGTGGCCGACGCGCCGGTGTTCGGCGCCGCCACGCGTCAGGCGTACGGGCTGCTGGGCCCGGTGCGGGTGGTGCCGTACGGGACCGCGACCGTGCACGCGTGAGCACGGCACCGCCGTGAGCGCGCGGGCCGGGGCGGAGGACCAGGTGTCCCCGCCCCGGCCCGCCGTGTTGTACGGGGAGGGCGGAGAACGGGTGGTGGCCGGGGCGACCGGGCTGCGCGGGCACGGCAGAACGCGGAACACCGGGGTTCGCTCCCCCGCCTTCGGGAAGCGGCCCCCGGTGTCTCCCGGCCCGGCATTGCGGACCCCGGCGCTCCGGACCCTGGGCTCCGTGGGCCCCGGCGCTCCGGACCCTGATGCTCCGTGGCCCCGGCGTCCTCAGCCGCCGGCCGTGCTCGACTGCCGTACCACCAGCTCCGGCGGGAGCACCACGTGTTCGTGCCGGTGCTCGCCGGCATTCTCCCCCGTCTCCTGCAGCAGCAGGTCGGCGGCGATGGAGCCGATGGCGTAGGCGGGCTGACGCACCGAGGTGAGCGGCACGGTGGCCGCGGCCGCGAACTCGATGTCGTCGTAACCGACGATGGCGATGTCGTCGGGCACTCTCACCCCCGCGGTGTACAGCGTCTGGAGCACCCCCAGGGCCAGCAGGTCGTTGGCGCAGAACACTGCGGCGGGCCGCCGCGCCAGCCCCAGCAGGCGGGCCCCGGCGTCGCGGCCCGCGGCCACGTCGAGGCGGTCGGTGGGCAGTTCGTGCAGTGCCTCGTGGGGCAGCCCCGCCTCGTCGAGGGCCGCCAGGGCGCCCGCCCGCCGGTCCTGCACCTGTTTGAGGTGCTCGGGCCCGCTGACGAAGGCGATCCGGCGGTGACCTGCGGCCGTCAGGTGTCTGATGGCCAGAGCGCCGCCTGCCACGTTGTCGACGGCGACCGAGCAGCCCTCCTCGTTGCCGTCCACCCGGTCAACGACCACGAAGGGAATGCCGAACCGGCGGAACTCGCGCAGCGTACGGCCGCTGGAGTCGGCGGAGGTGACCAGTGCCCCGCGCACCCGTTGCTCGGCGAAGAGTGCGAGGTAGTCCGCCTCCTCCTGGACGCTCTGGCCACTGTTGCAGACCATGACGCCCAATCCCGCGTCGCGTGCGGTGCGTTCGGCCCCGCGCACGACGTCGACGAAGAACGGGTTGCCCATGTCCAGGACCAGCAGCGAGACGATACGGCTGCGGCCCGCCCGCAGTTGGCGGGCGGACTCGCTGCGGACGTAGCCGAGGCGGGCGATCACCTGCTGGACATGGCGGCGGGTCCGGTCGGAGACCCGTTCGGGGCGGTTGAGCACATTGGAGACGGTGCCGACGGAGACCTTCGCCTCCCGTGCCACGTCCTTGATGCCGACTGCGGACCGGTTGCCCGTCGTACGCCTCGCCAAGGCGCCTTCCCGGTCGGCTCCGCGGATGACGGGGCCGTCGGTCGGCGGGAGGGGCAAGGAGCCGTCCGTCCCGGAGAAGCCCAGCCCGGTTCTCATGGCAGGTGGAACACCTCCGTGAGGGGGAGCATGGCGGCGTCGGGTGCCCGGCCGTCCAGCTCCTCGAAGAACTCGGACATCGCGGCCTGCCACCGCGCGTTCACGTCGGTGGCGTCCATGGCGGCGCGGGCCGCGTCGAAGTCCTCGGTCTCCAGATAGCCGACCAGCAGACCGTCCTCGCGCAGGAAGAGCGAGTAGTTGTGCCAGCCGGCCGCGGAGAGCGCCTCGCGCATCTCGGCCCACACGTGCCGGTGGCGTTCGCGGTACTCCTCGGCCCGGTCGGGCCTGACCTTGAGCAGGAAGCAGACACGCTGCATGTCATGTCCTTGGTGGGTGCGTACGGGGGTGGGGCCGCCTCCCCGCGGTCGCGGCGGAGCGGCCCCACCCGTGCTGGGATCAGAACGTGTACTGGTCGATGTTCTTCGCGTCGAAGACGGTCGGCTTGCCGAGGGAGACCACACCGTCCTTGCCGATGGTGTATGTCCCCATGCCGCCGGCCTTGAAGGTCTGCCCCTCGGCGCCGGTGATCTGGCCCGACTGCAGGGCGACGGCGGTGCGGGCGGCGAGCTCACCGAGCTTGTTCGGGTCCCACAGCTCGAAGGCGTCGACGGTGCCGTTCTTGACGTAGGCACGCATGTCGTTGGGGGTGCCCAGGCCGGTCAGCTTGACCTTGCCCTTGTACTTGGAGCCGGACAGGTACTGGGCGGCGGCCTTGATGCCCACGGTGGTCGGGGAGATGATCCCCTTCAGGTCGGGGTACTCCTGAAGCAGGCCCTGGGTCTGCTGGAAGGACTTCTGGGCGTCGTCGTCGCCGTAGGCGACCTTGACCAGCTTGATGTCCTTGTACTCGGGCTTCTTCAGTTCCTCCTTCATGAAGTCGATCCAGGTGTTCTGGTTGGTGGCGGTCTGGGCGGCGGACAGGATCGCGATCTCGCCCCTGCCGCCGATCTGCTTCGCCATCTGCTGGACCTGGGTACGGCCGAGGTCCTCCGCGGAGGCCTGGGAGACGAAGACCTGGCGGCAGTCGGTCTTGGTGTCGGAGTCGTAGGTGACGACGCTGACGCCGTTCTTCATCGCCTGCTTCAGCGCGGTGCACAGGGCACCGGGGTCCTGGGCGGACACCGCGATGGCGTTCACCTGCTGCTGGGTGAGGGTGTTGACGTAGGAGACCTGGCCGGAGGTGTCGGTGCCGCTGCTGGTGCCGACCTCCTGGTAGGTCGAACCGAGCTCCTCGACGGCCTTCTTGCCGGCCGTGTCGGCGATGGTGAAGTACGGGTTGTTGACCTGCTTGGGCAGGAAGGCGATCTTCAGGCCCTTCTTGGTTTCCGCGTTGGCGTCGGCCTTTCCGGTCACGGCGGAACCGGACTTCTTGTCCGTGTCGTTCTTGGTGGTGCCGCCGCAGGCGGTGGCGCCCAGGGCGAGAACGGTGGCGGTGGCGACGGCGAGGGTGAGTCGACGGGTTCTGACGGCGGCGAGAGACATGAGGGTCCTATCGTTGCGAAGTACGGATTTGTACGGGGGTGTTGCCTGGTTCGGGGCGCGGCGGACGGTGCCGCTCCGCCTCCCCGCCGACAGTGTCGGCGTCCCTTCAGGAGGTGGCGGCCGGCGGTCCCAGGGGAACCGCGGTCGCCTTTCTGCGAGCCCTGCTCTGGGCGATCTGCCGGCCGACGCGCGGGGCGAGGACGGAGACGACCAGCAGGACACCGGTGACGACGATCTGGGACTGGGCGGAAACGTTGAGCAGGCTCATCACGTTCTGCAGGGTGCCGAGCAGGAACACACCGGCGATCGCGCCACCGAGGGTGCCCTTGCCGCCGTCGAAGTCGATGCCGCCGAGCAGGACCGCGGCGATGACGGAGAGTTCGAGGCCGGTGGCGTTGTCGTAGCGGGCACTGGCGTAGTGCAGGGCCCAGAAGACACCGGTGAGCGCGGAGAGCAGACCGGTGGTGACGAACATGGACAGCTTCAGGCGCTTGACGCGGATGCCGGCGAACCGGGCCGCCTCCTCGGAGGCGCCGATCGCGAACAGCGAACGCCCGACGGGGGTGGCGTGCAGGACGACCACCGCGATGGCCAGCAGCACCAGGAACGGCAGTGCGGCGTACGGGATGAAGGTGTCGCCGATCCGGCCCGCGCCGAAGTCCAGGTACTGGGAGGGGAAGTCGGTGACCGAGTCGGAGCCGAGGACGATCTGGGCGATGCCCCGGTAGGCGGCCATGGTGCCGATGGTGACGGCGAGGGAGGGCAGGCCGAGGCGGGTGACGAGCAGTCCGTTGATCAGACCGCAGACCACACCGAGCAGCAGGCACAGCGGGATGGTCGTCTCGATGCTCATGCCCTCGTTCCACAGGGCACCCATCACCGCTCCCGACAGGCCCGCTGTGGAACCCACCGAAAGGTCGACCTCGCCGGAGACCACCAGCAGCGTCATGGGCAGCGCGATCAGGGCGATCGGCAGGGTGTTGCCGATCAGGAACGAGACGTTGAGCGCGTTGCCGAAGTTGTCGACGAACGAGAAGGAGCACAGCAGCAGGACGACGAACAGGGCGCCCACCGCGGTGTCCCAGCGCACCGCGCCGCCGAGGCCGCGCCGGGCCGTGGCCTTCGTAGTGGTGTCAGTCATGGCGGGCACTCCTCATCTGTGCGGCCTTCTTGCGCAGCACTGCGGCGACCCGCAAGGCCAGGATCCGGTCGACGGCGATGGCGAGCAGCAGCAGGATGCCGTTGATCGCGGTGACCCAGACCGAGCTGACGCCGATCGCGGGGAGCACGCTGTTGATGGAGGTGAGCAGGACGGCCCCGAGCGCCGCTCCGTAGACGCTTCCGGAGCCGCCGGTGAAGGCGACGCCGCCGACCACGACGGCGCTGACGACGGTGAGTTCGTAGCCGTTGCCGGTGGCGGAGTCGACGTTGCCGAAGCGGGCGAGGTAGAGGGCGCCGGCGAGTCCGGCGAGGGCGCCGCACAGGACGTACGCGGTCATGATGCGGCCCCGGACCGGGACACCCGCGAGACTGGCCGCCTCGGGGCTGGAGCCCAAGGCGTACAGGTCGCGTCCGCTGCGGTAGCTGCGCAGGTAGTAGCCGACCGTGAGGAGTACGACGAGGGCGAGCAGGGCGAGGTAGGGGACCGCCCAGATGCCGTCGTGGCCGAAGCCGACGAAGCCTTCGGGCAACGCGTCCGCGGTGATCTGACGGGAGCCGACCCAGATGGAGTCGATGCCGCGGATGATGTAGAGGGTGCCGAGGGTGACCACGAGGGCGGGCACCTTGCCGAGGCTGACCAGGGCGCCGTTGAGAAGCCCGAAGAGCGCTCCGAGCGCGACTGCGAGCAGTACCGCGAGCAGCGGGCTGCCCCCGCCGTTCAGGTAGTTGCCGGCGGCGAAGGCGGAGATGCCGAGCACCGAGCCGACCGACAGGTCGACGTTCCGGGTGATCACCACGACGGCCTGGCCGGTGGCGACGAGGGCCAGGATGGTCGCGTTGAGCAGCAGGTCCTTGATGCCCTGCTCGGACAGGAACTCGCCGTTGTAGATCTGGGTGGCGCCGAGCATCACCACGAGCACGGCGAGGACTGCCAGTTCGCGCGCCTTGAACATCTTGTCGATGAGGGTGCGCGCGCCGGCGGCCCGGGATGCGGGTGCGCTCCGCACCGGTTCGGCGGTCGTGGTCATGCCGCGTCCCTTCCTCGGGCTGCGCGGCCGGTGGCCGCCGCCATCACGGTCTCCTCGGTCGCCTCCGCGCGCGGTATCTCCGCGGCCAGGCGGCCCTCGTGCATCACCAGGACCCGGTCGGCCATGCCGAGGATCTCCGGCAGGTCGGAGGAGATCATCAGCACCGCGACGCCCTCGGCGGCGAGCGAGGACAGCAGCCGGTGCACCTCGGCCTTGGTGCCGACGTCGATGCCGCGGGTCGGCTCGTCCACGATCAGCACCTGGGGCGCGGTCGCCAGCCACTTGGCCAGGACGACCTTCTGCTGGTTGCCGCCCGACAAGGTGCCGACGACGTCGGCCAGTCGGGCGTACTTCACCTGGAGCTTCACGGCCCAGTCGACGGCGCGGTCGCGCTCGGCCCGGCGGTTCATCAGGCCGGCGCGGGTGGTTTCGGCGAAGCCGGTGAGCCCGATGTTGCGTTCGATGGACATGTCCATCACCAGGCCCTGGGCGCGGCGGTCCTCCGGGACGAGGGCGAGGCCCGCAGCCATGGCCAGGCTCGGAGCACCCGGCTTGAGCTTCCGGCCGAGCACCTCGACCTCGCCGCCGTCCCAGCGGTCGACGCCGAACACGGCCCGCGCCACCTCACTGCGGCCCGCCCCCACCAGTCCGGCCAGGCCCACGATCTCGCCGCGCCGCACCTCGAAGGACACGTCGGTGAAGACGCCCTCACGGGTGAGCCGGCGCACCGTGAGCGCCGCCTCGCCGGTCTCGGTCTCCTGCTTGGGGTACAGCTCGTCGAGGTCGCGGCCGACCATGCGGCGCACCAGGTCGTCCTCGGTGAGTCCGGCCAGCGGCTCGCTGGCGATCCAGGCGCCGTCGCGCAGGGTGGTCACCCGCTGGCACAGCTCGAAGATCTCCTCCAGGCGGTGCGAGATGAACAGCACGGCGGCGCCCTGCTCGCGCAACGTCCTGACGACGCCGAAGAGGCGGGACACCTCGCTGCCGGTGAGGGCGGCGGTCGGCTCGTCCATGATCAGCACGCGGGCGTCGAAGGAGAGCGCCTTGGCGATCTCGACGAGCTGCTGGTCGGCGATGGACAGTCCGCGGGCGGGCTGTTCCGGGTCGAGGTCGACTCCGAGGCGGGCGAAGAGGTCGGCGGCGGCCTGCTTCACCGCGCGGTGGTCGACCCGGCCGAAGGAGCGGGTCGGCTGGCGGCCCACGAAGATGTTTTCGGCGACCGACAGGTCGGGGAAGAGCGTCGGCTCCTGGTAGATCACGGCGACGCCCGCGTCACGGGCGTCGGCCGGGCCGTGGAACTCCACCGGTGATCCGTCGAGCAGCACCGTACCGGTGTCGGGCCGGTGCACACCGGCCAGGGCCTTGATCAGGGTCGACTTGCCCGCACCGTTCTCGCCGGCGAGGGCGTGGGCCTCTCCGGCGTACAGCCGCAGGGAGACTCCGCGCAGGGCCCGGACGGCACCGAAGGACTTGCTCACCTCCTCCAGCGCGAGGACCGGAGTGGCATCCGGTTCGGGTTGCGTCATGTGTCTCTCCATGGGGGTCAGGGTCGGCCAGGGGATCTGTGCACGCCGAACCGTGCCGATGCGATCACCCGGCATGAAATGTTTCAGTGAGGTTGCCCGGAAGCTAGCCCTGCCCGCCCCTCAGGTCAAGAGGTCGACTTCGACGCAACGGGGCGAAACAGGAGAAAGGCAAGCAAGTCCACCAGTCAGTCCCCCATTACCTGTACGAAATAAAGCCTGCCTGCGGGCCGCGGAAGATCAATAACACGATTGCGCAACGCGGCCGCCTTCAGCGGAGACTCTTGACGCCCACGAAACTCGGGGCTAACTTTCCCGTGTAATGAATCGATTCACACATGTGTGTGTCTGCCGGCCCAGTTCCGGGCTGTCGCGCTTCCCGAGGTGAACATGACTGACATCGCTGCCGTGAAGGCCGCACTCGCCGGACAGCGGATCGAGACGCCGTCCTGGGGCTACGGCAACTCCGGTACCCGCTTCAAGGTGTTCGCCCAGGCAGGAGTGCCACGCACCCCGTGGGAGAAGCTGGACGACGCGGCGAAGGTCCACGAGTTCACCGGGGCCGCGCCGACCGTCGCGCTGCACATCCCCTGGGACAGGGTCGACGACTACGCGGCGCTCGCCTCGTACGCCAAGGAGCGCGGCCTGAAGCTGGGCACCATCAACTCCAACACCTTCCAGGACGACGACTACAAGCTGGGCAGTGTCTGCCATCCGGACGCCGCCGTCCGCCGCAAGGCCCTGGACCACCTCCTCGAATGCGTCGACATCATGGATGCGACCGGTTCGAAGGACCTCAAGCTGTGGTTCGCCGACGGCACCAACTATCCCGGCCAGGACGACGTCCGCGAGCGCCAGGACCGGCTCGCCGAGGGCCTGGCGAACGTGTACGAGCGGCTCGGCGACGACCAGCGGCTGCTGCTGGAGTACAAGTTCTTCGAGCCCGCCTTCTACACGACCGACGTGCCGGACTGGGGCACGGCGTACGCCCACTGCCTCAAGCTGGGCGACAGGGCTCAGGTCGTCGTCGACACCGGGCACCACGCCCCGGGCACCAACATCGAGTTCATCGTCGCCACCCTGCTGCGTGAGGGGAAGCTCGGCGCCTTCGACTTCAACTCCCGCTTCTACGCGGACGACGACCTGATGGCCGGCGCCGCCGACCCCTTCCAGCTGTTCCGGATCATGTACGAGGTGATCCGCGGCGGCGGCTTCACCCCGGACGTCGCGTTCATGCTCGACCAGTGCCACAACATCGAGGCCAAGATCCCGGCGATCATCCGTTCGGTGATGAACGTCCAGGAGGCTACGGCCAAGGCGCTGCTCGTCGACCGTGCGGCGCTGACGGCTGCCCAGCGCTCGGGCGACGTGCTCACCGCGAACGCCGTGCTGATGGACGCCTACAACACGGACGTACGTCCGCTGCTGGGCGAGGTGCGCGAAGAGCTGGGCCTGGACGCGGACCCGGTCGCCGCGTACCACCGTTCCGGCTGGGCGGCGAAGATCGCCGAGGAGCGGGCCGGCGGGCAGCAGGCCGGCTGGGGCGCGTGAGCGCCGCGGCGGATCCGGCCGGGCCGCCACGGGACCGCGAGCGTGCGCCGGTCCCGCCACATCGGCACGGATCCGCCGCACGGCCGCCCGCCAAGGCGGCACGGTTCCCCGCGCCCCGACGGAGCCGCACGGCCGGCGCCGCGGCTCCCCGCGCCCTTCGGGGCTTCCGAGCACAAGCAGACACTCTCTCTTAAGGACCAGGAACATGGCTCCCCATCCCGAAGCCGCGGCCCTGCTGGCCCGGTCCCGCCGGCTCGGCGCCGACCCCCGCAACACCAACTACGCGGGCGGCAACACCTCCGCGAAGGGCACCGAGACCGACCCGGTGACCGGCGGCGACGTCGAACTCATGTGGGTCAAGGGGTCGGGCGGCGACCTCGGCACCCTGACCGAGGCCGGTCTGGCCGTACTGCGCCTGGACCGGCTGCGCGCCCTCACCGACGTCTACCCCGGTGTGGAGCGCGAGGACGAGATGGTCGCCGCGTTCGACTACTGCGCGCACGGCAAGGGCGGCGCCGCCCCGTCCATCGACACCGCGATGCACGGCCTGGTGGACGCGCCCCACGTCGACCACCTGCACCCCGACTCCGGTATCGCACTGGCCTGCGCCGCCGACGGCGAGAAGCTGACCGCCGAGTGCTTCGGCGACAGCGTGGTGTGGGTGCCCTGGCGCCGCCCCGGTTTCCAGCTCGGCCTGGACATCGCGGCGGTCAAGGAGGCCAACCCGCAGGCGATCGGCTGCATCCTGGGCGGCCACGGCATCACCGCCTGGGGTGCCACGGCCGAGGAATGCGAGCACAACTCGCTGCACATCATCCGCACCGCCGAAACCTTCCTCGCCGAGCACGGCCGGGACGAACCGTTCGGGCCGGTCGTCAAGGGATACGAGGCCCTGTCCGAGACGGACCGCCGGGAAAGGGCCGCGGCCCTGGCACCGTGCATCCGGGCTCTCGCATCGCAGGACCGCCCGCAGGTCGGCCACTTCACCGACTCCGACGTCGTCCTCGACTTCCTCGCCCGCGCCGAGCACCCCCGGCTCGCGGCGCTGGGCACCTCCTGCCCGGACCACTTCCTGCGTACGAAGGTCCGCCCGCTCGTCCTCGACCTGCCACCGGCCACGCCCCTGGACGAGGCGGCCGCCCGGCTGAAGGAACTGCACACCGCCTACCGCGAGGAGTACGCCGCCTACTACCAGCGCCACGCGGAGCCCGACTCCCCCGCGATGCGCGGCGCCGACCCGGCGATCGTGCTCGTCCCCGGCGTCGGCATGTTCTCCTTCGGCAAGGACAAGCAGACCGCGCGCGTGGCCGGCGAGTTCTACGTCAACGCGATCAACGTGATGCGCGGAGCCGAAGCCGTCTCCACGTACGCGCCGATCGAGGAATCGGAGAAGTTCCGCATCGAGTACTGGGCCCTGGAGGAGGCCAAACTCCAGCGGATGCCGAAGCCCAAGGCGCTCGCCACACGCGTCGCGCTGGTGACGGGCGCGGGCAGCGGCATCGGCAGGGCGATCGCCCGCCGACTGGCCGCCGAGGGCGCCTGCGTCGTGATCGCGGACCTCGACGCGACGAACGCGCAGGCGGTCGCGGACGAGCTGGGCGGCCCCGACAGGGCCGTCGCGGTCACCGTGGACGTCACCTCCGAGGAACAGATCACCGACGCGTTCAAGGCAGCGGTACTGGCCTTCGGCGGCGTCGACCTGGTCGTCAACAACGCGGGCATCTCCATCTCCAAGCCCCTGCTGGAGACCACCGCGAAGGACTGGGACCTCCAGCACGACATCATGGCCCGCGGTTCCTTCCTCGTCTCCCGCGAGGCGGCCCGCGTGATGATCCAGCAGGAACTGGGTGGCGACATCGTCTACATCGCCTCCAAGAACGCGGTCTTCGCCGGCCCCGACAACATCGCCTACTCCGCCACCAAGGCCGACCAGGCCCACCAGGTACGGCTCCTGGCGGCCGAGTTGGGCGAGCACGGCATCCGCGTCAACGGCGTCAACCCGGACGGCGTGGTCCGCGGCTCCGGAATCTTCGCCGGCGGCTGGGGCGCGCAGCGCGCCGCGACCTACGGCATCGAGGAGGAGAAGCTCGGCGAGTTCTACGCCCAGCGCACCCTGCTCAAGCGCGAGGTACTCCCCGAGCACGTCGCGAACGCGGTGTTCGCGCTGACCGGCGGGGACCTCACACACACCACCGGCCTCCACGTCCCGGTCGACGCCGGCGTCGCCGCCGCCTTCCTGCGATAACGCAACGCTGTCACCGGGCCGGGCACACCGCGCCCGGCCCGGTGACAGCCCGCCGACCCCGCCGGCGCCGGCCCCGCACCGTCGGCCCCGGCTTCCCCCGCACGGGGTACGTCCGACGGTTCACCACCGCACAGGCCGTCCGGACGTCCCCGTGCGTCCACGCCCACGGGCCCGAGGACAGCAGGGGCCCGGCGCGCCCGGTTCCCCGCCGGGGCGGCAAGGCCACGTCACGCCGCTCCGACCCCGCCCTCCCCCATCGACACCACCGCACGCCCCGCGGAGGAGCCACCTCATGACCACCACCCCATCCCCCTCCGCGTCCCCCGCCCTGTTCGCCGCGGCCGACCTGGGTGCCACCAGTGGACGAGTCGTCCTCGGCGAGGTCGCGTCGGACCGCCTCGTCCTCACCGAGCTGCACCGGTTCGCCAACACACCGGTGCGGCTGTCCGACGGGCTGCACTGGGACGTACTCGCCCTCTTCCAGGGGGTCCTCGACGGGCTGCGCCAGGCCGCCCGCAGTACCGACGGCCGGATCGCCTCCGTCGGGGTGGACAGCTGGGCGGTGGACTACGGGCTGCTGGACCGTGACGGCGCGCTGCTCGGGCACCCCTTCCACTACCGCGACAGCCGCACCGACGGTGCCGCCGACACCGTGTTCTCCCGGATCGACGCCCAGGAGCTGTACCGGATCACGGGCCTTCAGTACCTGCCCTTCAACACCGTCTTCCAGCTCGCCGCCGCAGCCGGCACCGCCCAGATGGACGCCGCCCGCACCCTGCTGCTCGTCCCCGACCTGTTCATCCACTGGCTGACGGGAACCACAGGCGCCGAGGAGACCAACGCCTCCACCACCGCACTCTTCGACGCACGCACCGGCGCCTGGCGCCCCGACCTCCTCGAGCAGCTCTCCCTCTCCCCCGGCCTGCTGCCGCCGCTGCGCGCACCCGGTGACCCCGCGGGCACCTTGCTGCCGCACGTCGCCGCGTACACCGGGCTCGGCACCAGCACCCCGGTGACCACGGTCGCCTCCCACGACACCGCCTCGGCCGTCGTCGCGGTACCGGCCACCGACCCCCGTTTCGCGTACATCTCGTGCGGCACCTGGTCCCTGGCGGGACTGGAGCTGAACGCCCCCATCCTGAGCGAGGAGTCCCGGAAGGCCTGCTTCACCAATGAGCGCGGCGTCGACGGCACCATCCGCTACCTGCGCAACATCATGGGCATGTGGCTCCTGGAGGAATGCCGCCGCACCTGGGCGGCGCAGGGTTTGCCGACCGGACTGCCCGAGCTGCTCGCCGAGGCCGGCCGGGCCCGGCCGTTCGTCTCGGTGATCGACCCGGACGCGCCGGACTTCCTCGCCCCCGGTGACATGCCGGAGCAGATCCGCGCCTACTGCCGCCGCACCGTGCAGCCCGTCCCCGACAGCCGGGGCGCCCTGGTCCGCTGCATCCTGGAGAGCCTGGCGCTGGCCCACCGCCGGGTCCTGCGGCAGGCCATGCGGCTCGCCGACCACGACGTCAGCCAGGTCCATCTGGTGGGCGGCGGCTCTCGCAACGAACTGCTGTGCCGGCTGACCGCCGACGCCTGCGGACTGCCGGTGGTGGCGGGCCCCGCCGAGGCCACCGCGCTCGGCAACGTCCTCGTCCAGGCCAGGGCCGCCGGTCTGGTCGGCGACCTCTCCTCGATGCGCCGACTGGTCGCGCACACCCAGCAGTTGCGCCACTACCCGCCCGGCGGCGACCCCGCCGCCTGGGACGCGGCCGAGGCCCGTCTCGCGCCGGCCGGAGAGGGCCTGTGATGCGCGTCGCCTCTTGCCCACCCGAGTGAACGACGCCGTCCACCGGCCACGGGCTTCGCCACCGCGAAGCTCCTCGAACGTCTCGGTGAGGAAGTGGGCTTCCCGGCCGCCCAGAACTGCGGGCAGCCTCCGATCCGCACCGCCTGCCACCGCCGGCGGAACCGGTCGAGCTGCCGGGCTCCGAGGAGTGCTGCGGGTTCGGCGGCACGCTCGCTGTGAAGAACAGGCAGAGCCCCGCTGTGAGCCGGGCCGGGGGCCGATTCCGGCTGACCCGCAGCGGGGCGGCTCATCAGTGTCCCTTCGCAGCGTGGCCGGCTTCTCTCACACCCGCCGACCACACCACGTATGCGGGTACCAGAGCCCGACCGCCCGCGAACTGGACCACCAGGCTGACCCCGCCATGGAGTTGGCCGCAAGCCCACAAGCAGCGTTCCGATGTCTGGGGCGAGGAACGGGACGGCCGTCATCCCAGCCATGTCCCGTCGCGCATGATGACTCTGCCGCGTAGTTCCGGCTCGCCGCGCCAAGCGCGCACAGTCTTCGGCACCACCCGCACATACAGAAAAGAACTTTCCTCCGTGCGCGGGTCCCACCCGAACTTATCGGCGAACGCCTCCGCCGCGTCACCGGGCACCTCCTGGTCGGGGAAGCCGTCCGCCTCACCCTGGAGAAGCACCACATCGAAGGTGTCCGGCAGCGCCAGGCGCACGCGCGGCTCGGTGCGGACGTTCCGCGCAGTCACGGAAGTCGTACTGGTGCACATCCACACCGCTCGCCCATCCCACAAGAACCACAGCGGCACCTGGTGCGGCCCGTGTTCAGGATGAGCTGTCGACACCCAAATATCGCGCTCCGTAACGAGCCGCTCCAGCGTGTCGCGCCTACGCTCCGGCACCTGACGGCGAACGATCCCCGTGGTCTGCATGAGCGCTGACCCTAGCCTGTAGGCCAGAAGCGCGCGTGAGGCGCAAGGCCTACTCCGAGCGACCGATGCCCCCTCAGTCTGTGTCCCGGGCAGCGACCTGAGTGCTTCAGTTGGCCAGGAGCCGCCGTCCGTTACGTCGGTCTGTCCCCGGAACTGGCCGCTGCCCCGGATTCCGGCGTCCGCGCGGCCATGGCCGCCCATCGGGACCTGTCCACTGAGCTGCGAGACCTGCTGGCAGAGGACCCGGAACTCGGTCGCCGAGGCGTGTTACGTCCGCCGGGCCCCCGAAGCCGCCCACTCCCTTCACGACTGCGAACGCTTCGGCACAGACGCGCCGTTGCACACTCCCCCGTGGGTCGGTGGACGTTCCTTCGCCTTTCCTACCGGCACCTCAGATCTTTTGATGATTCATTAGAAAGTTCCAGAGATTCGTACTGAACCTCTGGACAGCCCACACGCGGCGCTCTAATGTCTCGGCCCACCGAGGCATGTGTTTCGTCGCGGTAACCCCGCAGCCGATCAGCTATCACACGAACGCCGTTCATCTCACGAGTCTTTCCGCGTCTCTCCCCCCATGGCCGGGCCACCGGCCGTCAAGAGGCGCTGCGCGATCGCCGTCAAGGCCGCTCACGCACCGTGCAGCACCCCCTGTCGAAAACATGGGAAACCGGCCGGGTCACCGGCTCCGCCGTGACCGCAGCGGAAGGGAAGCGACATGAAGATCCGTACGTTCATCGCCACGGCCTCACAGGTGGCATCCGGGAGCCCGGTGGCCACCGTCAAGGGCGCGCTGACCACCGAATCCGCTTTCGGCACGCACCTGGAGAAGAGCAACCTCAAGGCGGTCAACGCCACCGAGGGATTCGTCTACGCAGTCGACTCGATGCTCGGCGGCAACGTCAGCACCGAGACCGGGGAGCTGTACGTCTCCGGCAGCACCCTCAGCGCGTCGCTGACGGGTGACAGCAACCAGTACACCGACGTGTACGACAGCACCGTCAAGGGCGCGCTCACCTCCAGCGGCAACGCCGTCGGCGGCGTGTTCTGCGCCAGCGAGGTGTACGGCGCCGCCAAGTACGCGGGCAACTCCGACAATCTCCAGATCGGCGGCGAGGGTCTGCTCGGATCCTGCGCGGGCGCCTCATACTTCGGCGGCGACGTCGAGGTCACCGACAGCACCGCGAACGCCGTGCTCGACAACGCGATCGTGCGCGGCGGGCTCACCGCAACCGGCAACAACCCCGTCCTGGTCGTGGGCGAACTGGCGCCGCGGGCTACCGCGCCGCCGCCGACGAGTTCAACGTCTGGGGCGCCGCGGCGACCGCGCGCGGCCTGAAACTCTACCAGCACAACCATGCGGGCGAGTTCGCGTTCGCCACCGACCAGCCGTCGGTCCGGCTGTACGACGTGTTCCTCAAGAACGCCGACCCGCGCCACGTCTATCTGGAGCTGGACATCTACTGGGCGTACGTGGGCCAGTACCGCTGGCCCGGATTCGACCCGGCCGCGTACGTACGCAACCAACCCTACCGCTACCCGCTGTTCCACATGAAGGACGGCGACGCCAACGCGGCGAACGCCAACGGCTTCGACATCGTCGAGTTCGGTGCCGGAGACCTTCCGTACGAGAAGTTCGTCCGCGACATCGGGCCGCGCGCCTCGCATGTCGGCATCTGGGAGCAGGACACGGCACCCAACACCCTGCCCGATCCGCCGGGTTCGCTCGGCGCAGCGGAGCGCAGCTTCGCGGCGCTCAAGGAACTCCTGTGCTGAGACACCCGAAAAGAGGCGTCTTCGTGTCCTGGGGCGCCTTCCCCGTCCACTCCATACCGCCAGCAACCGAGGAGACGCATCACCGTGCACCGCACCCTGAGACGCCTGATCACGGGGGTCCTACTCGTGGCACTGCCCGCGCTGGGCGGTGTGGCCGTCGCGCCCACCGCCCAGGCGCACCCGGGCCACGAACACGCACTGGACTGGTCGAACTACGAGAAAGTCACCCTGACGAAGGACACCGGCGAACCGATCGACCTCGCCGTGCTGCCCGACAGTCGCGTCCTGCACACCGCCCGTAACGGCGACCTACGGCTCACCGACCCCGGCACCGGTGTCACGAAGGTCGTCAACCACGTCGACGTGTACCAGAACTCCGAGATGGGGTTGCAGACGGTCACGCTCGACCCGGACTTCGCCACCAACAAGTGGGTCTACCTCTACTACTCACCGCCGCTGAACACCCCGGCCGGCTCCGCACCGCAACAGCTGCCCGCCGGGCAGACGGACGCGTACTGGAAGCAGTGGGAGGGGTACGACACGCTGACCCGCTTCAAGTGGACCGGCGACAAGCTGGATCTCTCCACCGCGCAGGAGATCATCCGGGTCGACACCAACCGCGGACAGTGCTGCCACGTCGCCGGTGACGTCGACTTCGACAGCGAGGGGAACCTCTACCTCTCGACCGGCGGCAACACCCCGGCCTCGGGCCCGAACGTCAACGGCTATACGCCGATCAACGACGCGGCCGGCTACAACCCGGGCCTCGACGAGCGCCGCGGCGCGGGCAACACCAACGACCTGCGGGGCAAGATCCTGCGGATCGATGTCCAGGAGGACGGCAGTTACACCATCCCGAAGGGGAACCTCTTCGAGCCGGGCACGGCCAAGACCCGCCCCGAGATCTTCGTAATGGGTCTGCGCAACCCCTTCCGGCTGGCGGTGGACCGCGAGACCGATGCAGTGATGTGGGGCGACTACGGCCCCGACGCCGGTACCGCCGACCCGAACCGCGGGCCGATGGGATATGTCGAGTGGCAGACCACCACCAGGGCCATGAACAGCGGCTGGCCGTTCTGCACGGGTGACAACAGCAAGCCCTACAGGGACTTCGACTTCGCCACCCTCACGCCCGGCCCCGCCTTCGACTGCGCGGCGCCGGTCAACGACTCCCGCTGGAACACCGGTCTGACGGAGCTGCCCGCGTCCACGCCGGCCACGCTCTGGTACGGCGACCGGGACACCGACCAGCCGTGGCCCGAGCTGACCGCCTTCCGCGGTCCCGGCGGCCCCGGCGGTCAGGCCCCGATGGGCGGTCCGGTCTACCACTACGACGCGGACAACCCCTCACCGGGCAAGTTCCCCGAGTACTGGGACGGCAAGGCGTTCTTCGCGGAGTTCTCCCAGGACTACGTCGCCGCGTTCACACTCGACGGGCCGAACGGACCCGTGAGCAAGCTGGAGAACGTCCTGCCCAACAGTGAGCGTTCGCAGAACGGCATCCCGCAGTGGGACAACCCGATGGACCTGGAGTTCGGCCCCGACGGCGCGCTCTACGTCCTGGACTACGGCGACGGCTTCTTCCGTCAGAACCCCGACGCGGGTCTCTACCGGATCGACTACGCCGAGGGCAACAAGGCACCCACCGCCGTGATCAAGGTCGACAAGACGTCCGGCCAGGCCCCGCTGGAGGTCTCGTTCAGCGCGACCGGCTCCAGCGACCCGGAGAACGGCGAGCTGACGTACCAGTGGGACCTCGACGGTGACGGCACCTTCGACGCCACCGGCCCCACGGCCAGCCGTACGTACCCGGAGAACGGGCAGTTCCAGGCCCGGCTCAAGGTCTCCGACCCGCAGGGCAAGTCCGGCCTGTCGAGCCGTCAGATCACCGTGGGCAACACGGCGCCGACGGTACGGATCACCTCACCGCCCGACGGCGGGTTCTTCAACTGGGGCGACGCCGTGCCGTACGGCATCGCTGTCGAGGACCCGGAGGACGGCAACACGCCGGACTGTGCCAAGGCGGCCTGGACCTTCGGTCTCGGACACAACCAGCACGGTCACCCGGTCAACAGCGGCACCGGCTGCACGGGCGGTGTCGCGACCCCGGCCGACGCGGGGCACGGGGACACCGAGAACGTCTTCGGCGTCCTCGGGATCAGCTACACCGACAAGGGCGCGGGCGGCGTTCCGCCGGCCACCGGTGACGCCCAGGTGGTGCTCAACCCGACTGTCATGCAGGCCGAGCACTACGACTCGACCGAGGGCGTCACGATCACGGACGACACCACGGCGTCCGGCCAGCGCAAACTGACCTCGTTCGACGCGGGCGACTGGATCGCGTACGACCCGGTGTCGTTCGCCGGGATCACCGGGGTGAAGACCCGTGCGAGCGGCCTCGGCACACTGGCGCTGCGCTGGGGATCGGCCGACGCCGAGCCGTTCGCCACGGTGCCGGTTCCGGCCGGAGATGGCTGGCAGACCGTCACCACCGCGCTGCCGAACGCGCCTTCGGGCAGCGGCGAGGTCTTCGTCACCAGCTCCGGCGGTGTCGAGCTGGACTCACTGACCTTCCAGGGCGCGGGCGTCGCGGACAAGACCGTGCCCAAGGTCACCGCCACGCTCAACCCGCCCCGGCCCAACGGTGACGACGGCTGGTACACGAGCAACGTGTCACTCGCGGTCTCGGCGACCGACAACGGGACGGTCGCCAGTCGTCAGTACTCAGTCGACGACGGGACGACCTGGCAGTCGGCCAATGCGGCCGTCACGCTGTCCAAGGAGGGTGTCACCACCGTCCGTTACCGGGCGACCGACAACGGCGGCAACGTCTCCGAGGTGGGTTCGCTCACCGTACGGATCGACCGCACCGGTCCTACGGTGACGGCCACCGGTCTCGACGCCGACGGCGTCTACGGCGACTCCAAACGCCCGACGCCGGTCTTCTCTGCGGAGGACGCGGTGTCCGGAGGTGCGACCGTGACAGCCACGGTGGACGGCAAGGACCTCACCTCCGGCCAGGCGCTGGAGCTGTGGCGGCTGACGCTGGGGAACCATGACCTCACGGTCAGGGCCCGGGACAAGGCCGGCAACACCACCACGAAGACGGTGTCCTTCACCACCCGCACCTCCTACGCGGACGTCCGCGCGCTGATCACCCAGCTGCGGGCCGACGGCCTGGTCACGGCGCAGGGCCAGCAGCGGCTGACCGTACGGCTCGACCAGGCTGAGGCGCACGCCGACGCGGGCCGCACCAGCCAGGCCGCGGCCGCGCTGGAGTCGTTCGCCGGCTACACGGCCGACATCGCCCTGGTGCCGGACAGCGCGGCGGGCGCGGCCCTGGCACGGGACGCGCGGGCGCTGAAGGGAGGCGCCACCGGCTGACGCCGGGACTGACAGGGCTGCCCCGCTCTCACCGGCGGGGCAGTTCTGTGCCCGGACTCGACTCCGTCGCGGCGCCTGTTTCCGGGCCGCGGCGTCCGCGCCGGGTCGAGTTCCGTCAACAAGGCAGCAACTTTCGACGTTCTGTGAAAAAGTTGCCGGAAGCCGCCACCCGCATCCCTGGAATCCTGCCGCCCGCGGGCACGGGTCTTGCCGGGCGGTAAGGTGCCCGGTCCCCGTACCGCTCGCGTTCCGCCCCCGCGACACCTCCCGAAAGCTGTCCGAAGGCGCCCAGAGGAAGTGAGTCCGTGAACATCCAGTACCGCGTGTTGAGTCTGCTGCGTGAAAACGGCCCGCTGTCCCGCGCTCAACTCGCAGACCGGCTGGAGGTTCCCCGCCCGCGGCTGCTCGGCGAACTCGACCGCATGGTCGCCGCCGGGCGGGTCAGTGAGGCGGGCCCCGCCGCGTCGCGCGGCGGGCGGCGCTCCACCCTCGTCCAGCTCGACCCCGGTCTGCGGTTCGCCGCCGTCGATCTGGGCGCCAGCTCCGTCGACATCGAGATCACCGACGGCGCGCTCGCACCGGTGGCCTCCTGCTCCGAGCCCGCCGACATCCGCTCCGGTCCGGTCGCCGTACTCGGCCGCATCAGCGAACTCCTGCGCGCGATGGCCGACCAGGGGCACTACGCGCGGCTCGACGCCATCGGCATCGGTCTGCCGGGGCCGGTCAGTTTCCGGGAGGGCGTACCCGTCTCGCCGCCGATCATGGTGGGCTGGAACCGCTTTCCCGTACGCGACACCCTCGCCCGCGCGCACGGCTGCCCCGTCGTCGTGGACAACGACGTCAACGTGATGTCCCTCGGGGAGCGGCACAGCGGGGTCGCGAGGACCGTCGACCATCTGCTCTTCGTGAAGATCGGCAGCGGTATCGGCTCCGGCATGCAGCACCACGGCCGTATCTACCGGGGCGCGGAGGGGTGCGCCGGGGACATCGGGCACGTTCAGGTGGAGGCCGAGGCAGACGGGCCCGTCTGCTCCTGCGGGAACACCGGCTGCCTGGAGGCGTACTTCGGCGGCGTGGCCCTGGCCAGGGACGCCATGGAGGCCGCGAAGTCAGGCCAGTCGCCCGCACTCGCCGAACGACTGGCCGAGCGGGGGGCGTTGACCGCCCTGGATGTCGCGGAATGCGCGTCCGGCGGCGACAACACGAGTGTCAACCTCGTCCGGGCCGGCGGCCACCGGGTCGGGCAGGTCCTCGCCACCCTCGTCAGCTTCATGAACCCGTCGATGATCGTGATCGGCGGCGGTCTGACCGGGCTCGGCTACCCGCTGCTCGCCGAGATCCGCAGCGTCGTGTACAAGCGCTCGCTTCCTCTCGCCACGGGCAATCTGCCGATCGTCATGTCCGAACTCGGGCCCCGCGCGGGGGTCGTGGGCGCGGCGTTCCTCGCGAGCGAACTCGCGTACAGCGAGGAGTCCTGACATGGATCAGCCCGTCCGGCGATTGTTGAGCATTCCGGCAGGCCAGTTGCCGCGCACGCCGAAGAGGGGCGGGAGATGACCAGAGTGGCGGTGCCGGTGCGGATGCCGCTCAGTCCGGCCGCGCTGATGGCGAAGAACGACAGGCCACCGAGGATCACGACACCGGTCGCCTGCCAGAAGGACAGACCGAAAGCGACGGCCAGAGCACCGTTGATGACATAGGTGAAGGTGAGGTTGGACCCGAACCAGAGCCAGAACAGGTCCTTCGAGCTGCCGTGACGGTCCTCGTCGGGAATCGGGGCGATGCCGTGGGTCTCGACCTGGAAGACCTGGTCGGCCGCGCCCGTCGTCCCACCCGGTGCCCTCGTGGTCGTGTCCTGCTCCGTCATGCGGCTGCGCTTGCCGAATACCCTATCCAGCCTGGTCAGGCTGCATGTGCGTACTCGTGCACGGTGCCACCAGGTCGCGAGCGTCGTCGTATGTCGAGGCGTGCGATCCGCTCTGGATCCAGGCACAGAACGAGAACCTGGACCTGGCCAAGGCGAGCCAGGTGCCGTGCTGGCGGGAGTCGGAGGTGTTCACGCCGCTGGAGCGGGACGTGATGGGGTACGCCGAGGCCATGACGAACACACCGCCGACCGTCACCGACGAGGTGTACGCCAGCCTGCTCGACCGGCTCGGGGTACGCCTCGCGTTTGGCGTGTTCGGCGAGCGCCCGGTAGATGCTGGCCACCGAGGGGTTCCGTCCCTTGCGGTTGCCGGTGGGGATGATCAGCCTGTACCGCGCCGACCTCCCGACCGGTGTCCTGGACGCAGCAGTGGTCCACCCCGCGAAGGCAGTCCGCGGCACAGCCGCAGAATCACGGAGACTCTCGCCCGAACAGTGGAGCCGACTGCTCGGCGCCACTGCGAATCCGAAATTCCGCGACGCCCCGGCGGAGCTGGCAGCAGAGCAGGCCGCACACCGAGCCTCCGGAGCACGGACCGGTGTCGAGCGAGCGCCGGACTCGGCGGCCCGACTGCCTGCGAGTCCGGCCGAGATCGCGGCGATGGCAGCCACCGTTCCGGACGTCACCGCGGATCACCGCACGTACGCGGTGTGGTGGATCGCCGCCCTCCACGACAACGCCGAAACCACGCGCCAGCTCGCAATGTCGCCGAACCTGGGGACCCGCCGCAGCGTCGCCCGTGCCCGGCACCTTCCGCCAGACGTGGCGAACCTCCTCGCCCACGACGAGGACCGCATCGTGCGTCTCTACCTCACCGAGTCCTGCGACGACGCCCCGGCGGACGTGCTACTGGACGTGTGGAGCTGGTGGCACGGCAGCTTCTCGTTCCCGGGGCGTCCCCGCAACCACCCCAACTTCCCCCGCCATGACCTGCTCCGCTTCGCTCAGGACCCAGAGCCCCGCATACGCCTGCTGGCGCTCGACGATCACGCATCGGATGCCGCCCTCGTCGAACGGTTCAGCCGCGATCCCGACGCCCAAGTGCGAAGCGCCGCCGCCGGCGACCCGCGCCTGTCTCCCGAATCCGCTGTGCGGCGAGCCGACGACGCCGACCAGGCTGTCCGCAGCTCAGCCTGGCGGAACCCTGCCCTGCCGCCAACAGTCCTGATCCCCTTGCTCCTCAACGAACACAGCGCCGAAGACGCCGCCCGGAACCACCGGTCGACGGCTACGGCCTGGCGGACCTCTTCCCACCTGGCCTCACCGGGTTCCACGACGGTGCGCTGGTGCCGATCGCTGCCGGCCTGGAACTCGTCCGGGCCATGCTCCGCGACAACAGCGCCCGGTGCCGCCTGGAGGCGGAGGGAGCATTCACCGTGCACGTCGGCTGGAACCAATACCTCTACATCGGCAGCAGCCTGCGAAATCGATGCCCTCAAGCAACCCAGCGACGATACAGACCCACGCTGGTCGCAGATCGACGATCTGATCACGGAGGGGCGCAGGATTCAAGCCTTGCAGAGGATCCGTGACGAGTTCGGCGGCGGCATCCACGATGCGCTCGACCTGCTGAACCACCGCTACATCCGGCTACAGCAAGACCAATCAAAAGACTTCACGACCGGCAACTGATTGCGGTTCGGTAGTAGCGGCCGGATCGGCTGAGGTTGGCACCGATCAAGCTCGCCGCAACGGGCGAGACGTGGCGGGCCCTGATTACGTAGAGCTACTTGTCACTTCGCGGCAGCTTCGGGAGTGCATGGGCGATCCGCTCGATCCGCGCCCTGGTCCTGCATCTCGCCCGGGAGGCGGTTCAGGGTCGCGATGCCGGCATGGGGTCGATCGATTCGACTGAGGAATGCGATCGATGGGTCAGTTAGTTTACTTCTCCTTGATCAGCGGGTCAATCATCTTATGCAGTTTGCTGTCATCGATTGAACCGATTGCCCTGGCCGCTATCTTTCCGTTTCGGTCCAGAACGACAGTGGATGGAATGGACTGAAGATTCACTGTGCCCTTGGGGAATCGCAGGAGCAGTTTTCCAGTCGGATCGTACAGGCTCGGGTATGTCATATTGAAGTCGTCTTCAAATGCCTCGGACAGACTCTTGTTGCCGTCGCGGACGTTGATGCCAACGAATTCGACACTCTTGGTCTTCATTTCCTTGGCGACCTTGTTGAAGTATGGGGCTTCGGCCCGGCATGGCGGGCACCAGGAACCCCAGGCATTGATCACGACGACCTTGCCTTGGAAGTCGGCGACGTCGAGGTGCTTGCCTTGAAGGGTCTCGCCCTTGATCGGGCCGACAGGCTTCCGCTCTCCCTTGGCAACGGTTGAGATGCCGCCCGTGCTCGTTACGTAATTCGTCTGACCGTCGCCTCCGGACTTGCCGCTGCCACAGGCGGACAGAGAGAGCGAGCCAAGCGTGACGATCGCGGTCAGTGCGACGGCACGGGAGCCGGGTCTGAGAATCATGTGATGAGTTTCCCATGAGCCCGTGAAGAGGAAGTCACCCTCATCGGGTCGGGGCGAATCGGCGCACCTACGCCGGATAGCAAGTTGCGGCAAGGCCGGCGCATCGGTGGGCCTTCCACCGACGTCTACGCTACGCGTACGCCGCGGGTTCTGGGCCCAAGCGTCCGCGCGAGAAGAGAAGGGCTCCACCCGCGGCCAAGAAGCAGTTCCCCCCTCAACACGTCGCCTCACGAGGCAGAGATCGGCAACGTGACGTTGCTGTTCCGACCGGAGGTCTTCGGGGACCGGCGCACCATCGTGCACGAGAACGTCGCGAAGGGCGGGCGACACTGGACTGGATCGAGACCGCGGTCGACACGGGCAAGGTCGACATGGACGGCGAGCTGACGCGTCCACTGAAGGGCGAGTGGACATGCCCCGCGCCGCACGGCGCCGGGGCGACGCCGCCAAGCGACATGCGGACGCCCTGCGGATTCGTGCGGTTCGAGGCCCGATCCACATCCACCAGCTGCGCTCCATGCCGATATCGGAGCATGCACATGCTCAATCGCCGCCCCGAACGGCAACCAGTCACACGAACGAGCGATCACGAACCCGTAGAGGTGGGACTTAACGCCCTCTGAATACCACGAACTCGCGCGCTTCGCGGTGGACGAAGGCAACGATCTCGATGGCCTTGGTGGTGGGCAGCGTACGGGTCGAGCTCTTCGTCAGTGACAGGGATGACCTGGTCCTTGGTGAGCTCGTGTCCCTTGCCCATCTCCTCCTGGCCCAGGGCCTGGCCGTCGATCTCGCAGACCTTCCGATTTCCTTGTGCGGCCCATGTCTTCGAGGTGGATCTGCCGGAAGGCGATCGAGTGGTCTTCAGTCACGGAAGAGACTCGGCTAGGAATGGTGACCGGCCCCCGAGATCCTCACCAGGCGCGGAGGAAGCGGTACCCCACCAATTTTATGCGGTGTTGGGCTCAGTGAACGGAGAACCCGCCGTCGACGAAGATTGCCTGCCCGGTGACGTAGCCGGCTGCGCGGCCGGCCAGGAACACCGCCGCTCCGGCGAAGTCCTCGGCCAGGCCGTTGCGCCCGACCATCGTGCGCGCGGCCAGCGCCGCCGCCTTCTCCGGGTCGGACGACAACCTCGCATTGAGCGGGGTCATGACGAAGCCGGGCACCAGCGTGTTGCAGGTGACGCCGTGTGGCGACCACGCCTCAGCCTGAGAGCGGGCCAGCGACTCCAGCGCCCCCTTGGACACCCCGTAGGCGCCGCTCTGGACAAAGGCCCGATGCGCCTGCTGGGAAGTGATGTGGATGATCCGCCCGAAGCCCCGCTCGGCCATGCCGGGACCGAACCGCTGGCCCAACAAGTAGGGTCCCTCCAGGTTCACCGCCATCGTGGCATCC
The DNA here is from genome assembly GCF_040655115.1 of Streptomyces atratus. GTDB lineage: Bacteria > Actinomycetota > Actinomycetes > Streptomycetales > Streptomycetaceae > Streptomyces > Streptomyces atratus_D. Next base: position 40,628 of record NZ_JBFAJH010000055.1, read on the forward strand.
CACACCTCCTCGCCCAGCTCGCCCATCGGCGGCCGCAGGTTGATCCCGGCGCTGTTGACGAGAATGTCGGGCTCGCCGAACACCTCGGCTGCCTGTTCCGCCGCCGCGCGCACCCTGTCGCGCGTGCTCAGGTCTGCGCTCACCCAGGCTGCCCGGCAGCCGTCCGCCGCCAGCTCGTCGACCGTGGCGGCCAGTTCCGACTCCTTGCGCGCCACGATCACCACGCTCGCCCCCGCTCGCGCGAGAGCCCCGGCGATGGCTCGGCCGATGCCGGAACTGCCGCCCGTCACCACGGCGACCCGACCGTCCAGCGAGAACAGTTCGGAGAGGTAGCTATGCGAGATCATGCCCACACCCTAGACAGCGCGTCCACGGCGACCGGGCCCGGGGCGGAACGCATGGGGTGGCGAGATCAACCCAGCAGGTCGGCCATCCCATGAGCACCGGGGGGAAGTCAGGCCGGTCAGTGCTGAAGCTCGACCGACAGATGCGGGGTCAGCGCCTGGAGGAAGTCCGCCGCGTCGAACATTGCGCCGGCCGAGGCTACACCCGTTGTCCGGGTGTGCCCGGCCAGGATGCGCTGGACGGCCTCCACCACCAGTGGTGCGGTGACCGCGTAGATGTCCTGACCGCGGGCCGTGGCACGTCGCTCGACGCCGCCTGCGCGGACCAAAACGTCGACGACAAATATCTGGTTCGACCGCCCCAGAGCGTCGACCGGCTCCGGCTCCGGCGTGTCCTCCTCGGCCAAGTCCCTCGCGGCTTCGACGGTCATGCAGGTGCGGACTTCAGGCACGGCCACGTGGCTCGGAACGGTGACGACATCGGTCATGGTGAACTCCGCGATCACCGCTCGCCGGCCCCACGGCTCTGGAAAGAGCCAGTCCTGCTCTGATGCCTTGTCGTCGTGGTACTGCAGCTCACCGTCCGCGAACCGCACCCGACGGCCCGCGCGACGCTGATGGGACACCCGACCCGCCGCCCGGGTGCCCGCCGTGGGATGCCAGCTGCTCAACCCGTACGCGACGTGCGCCACGTCCGCAGCAGTCCATTCCCCCATCGCCGCGGTCACCAACAGGTCACCCAGTCCACCGTAGAACGCCATCGCCGGCACCACGGGGATGTCTGACCTTCGGGCTGCTTCCGCGTAGTCGGCGAACATCGAAACGTTCGCTTCGATCTCTGCCGCGACGTCGCCGTACGGAATCCCCGCGCGCAGGGCCGCCTCGACGACCGGGCCTCCCGTCACCGCGAACGGTCCGGCGCAGTTGATGACAGCCGCTGCGCCGGCGAGAGCCCGGTCCAGCGAGCTCGCGTCGTCCACAGTGGCCGGCCGCACCGCCACATCTCCCCACACTCCGTCGCCCGCAAGAAGTCGGACGCCGTCGACGCCGCGGCCCTGGCCAACATCCTGCGGACCGACATGGCCGCCCACAGATCGCTGCCGGCGGACTCCGAACTCGTTCAAGCCATCGCCGTGCTCGCCCGGGCCCAACAAGACGCCGTCTGGGCCCGCGGCCAGGCCCACAACAAGCTTCGCTCCCAGCTGAGAGAGTTCTACCCAGCAATCCTCGACGCCTTCGCCCAGCACAAACACGGCCTGTGCTCGAGGGAAGCCCGCAGCATTCTGGCTGCAGCACCGACCCCCACTATTGCCGCGAAACTGACACGGCGGCGCCTGCAGTCACTGCTCAGGCAGGCAGGCCGGGTCCGCGGCATCCAGACCGAAGCCGAAAGGCTCCACGAGGTCTTCAAACGCGACTACCTCCACCAGCTCCCACAGGTCGAGGCGGCTCTCGGGCATCAGACGTCTGCTCTGCTCAGGCAGCTGAACACCGCCTGCGACAACGCCAGCCAGCTCGAAGAAGCCGTCACGCAAGCCTTCGAAGAGCATCCGGACGCACCCGTGATCCGCAGCTTTCCGGGTCTCGCCGCACTGACCGGCGCCCGGGTCCTGGCGGAGATCGGCGATGACCGGGCTCGATTTGCCAGCGCCGGTTCCTTGAAGGCCTACGCGGGAAGTGCCCCGGTCACCAGAGCCAGCGGCAAGAGCTGCAAGGTCATGAGTCGGAAGGTCAAGAACCAGCGACTGGCTGCCGTCGGCTACGTCTGGGCCTTCGTCTCTCTCACCAGGTCGCCAGGCGCCAGAGCCCACTACGACCGCCGACGAGCAGCTGGCGACCGTCACGTCGCAGCACAGCGGAACCTCTTCAACCGATTCATGGGCATGCTGTTCCACTGCCTCCAGAACGGCCACACCTACGACGAAGCAATCGCCTTCCCGCAGCCCTCAACCGGGCATATCGCAGCGGCAGCTTGACGCTTATCCGCGTGGGATGTCTTGTCGGCGGCGACGGCCCGGGGGCGGGTGCGGGGGCGACCGACCGGCCCACGGATCCTGACTCGGTCGAGGACCGCGGCGAAACGCGGACTGTCGGCCGCCTGTCCCGGCGTCACCACGAACGACAGCGGGCGGCATCGCCGGTCGGTGGCCAGGTGCGTCTTGACCGTCAGCCCGCCCCGCGAGCGCCCCAACGCGGCGGCTTTCAGGCGGGCCTTGTGGTGGCGGCGTATCCGTCGTCGTTCGGCACGTAACGCTTCCTCGACCGGGTCGCCTTCGGCCGTCACCTGGGCGGATTGTCCCTTTGCTGGAGCCCCTTTTCCTCATCGGCGGCTTTCACCAGTTCCTCCAGGAGCTCGGGGTCGACGGCCATGCCGGCCGCGTGGTGATGCGCGCGTGCGACGGTGGAATCGACGCTGAC
>NZ_JBFAJH010000056.1:0-42500 GCF_040655115.1 Streptomyces atratus
GCATCGAACGCGGCACCCGCCGTGACGACACTCTCGCCAACGCCTACCGCGACTGGCTAACCGCCGCTTGACAGCCAATAGGAGCATCAACGGGGATCACTCCAGGACTCATGCCGAGGGGTGGAGCGGGTTGGGAACCGTGCCGTGGACAACGGCGTGCGGGCGCTCGGGCCGGTCGCGGTAGCCGTCCCGATACAGGCGGTTGCGGTTGAGACAGAGACGTTCAATACGTGGTGTCAGCATGTCGAACATCTCGAACCGGTCCTTGAGCTCGGGAAAGCGGGCGTGATGGCGCAAGATCTCGGCTCGGACGAGTGTCCAGAATTCGCCCTCCGGGACAGCGAGCTGCTCCTCGCACAGCCTGGACAGGAAGCGGAAGACACCGACGAAGAGCCCTGAATGGATGAACTGGGTGAGGAAACCGGGCTCCTCGGTGAGAAGGATGCCGCGTACGTCGTCCGGCATGGTCGCGTGCTCCGGCAGCGGCCGGGCGCTGATGTTCACATCGTCGACGAAGTCCTTGATCGCCAGTCGTACGGGCACGTCCTGGCCGTCGAAGACGACGATGGCGTTCTCGCCGTGCGGGGAGAAGACCGTGCCGTACTGGTAGAGGAAGTGCAGCAGCGGTGGGAGCAGTGCGGCGAAGAGCCGGGTCAGCCAGGCGGAGGGGGTCAGACCCGAGCGGGCGACGAGCTCGGCCGTGAAGGCGCGGCCGTGCGGATCCGTGTGGAGCAGCGAGGCAAGGGTGCGGGCGCGCTCACCGGCCGCGAGCCGGGGGTGGAGCGGTTCTCGCCAGATCGCGCCGAGGATTTCCTTGAACTGGTATGGGGTCTCGGGGAGATGGTCGTAGAGCGGGTGCTCGACCGTTACGGAGGCAACCTCTCCGAGCAGGATGACTCCGCAGGTGTCGCGCAGAAAGGGGTCGCGGTCGCGCAGTCCTTGGACCCAGGTGGTGACGGCGGGCGCCGCGAGGGTGCGCTCGGTCGGGAGACCCCGCCAGACCAGCGTGTTGAGGATCGACAGCGGCAGTTTGACGGTGTGCCGGTCGGGGCGTCCGAGGTTGGTGAAGGTGCGGATGGACTGCTGCGGCAGCCGGAGGTCCTCGTCGGTGTGCAGCGGAACGATGTCGCCGTCGGCGATGGCCGGGGCGAACAGCGGAACGATCCATTCGCCCCACTGCCAAGGGTGCACCGGAAGAAAGAGGTAGGAGTCCGGGTCGAGGCCGCGGGCGCGGAGCTCGGCGGTGAATGACGCGCGGACCGGGGCGTCGAGTTCCTGGTCGTACAGCTGCCCGGGAGTGGCGAGCCGAGTCACACCTCGGTAGCCGGCGATCCGGGTGTTCACGGCGACCCACGGCAGCCTGACCGGCCTGCGGGCCTCGGGCGTGAAGCGCGAGGCGTCGGCGGCGGAGAATCCGAGGCGCCCCTTGTTGGCGACGAGCCACGGATGGCCGGTCTGGTGTCCCTCGAGCTCGGCGTAGTCGAGTTCGGCCAGCCGGGCGGCGGTGAACGCGGTGTGGTCCAGCCGGGCGTCGGCGGCGAGTGTGGTGGTGACCTCGCGGATGAGGTGGCCGAGAGTGGCGCCATCGAGCTCAAGGAGACGATGGGCGCGGGCAAGGAACTGCAGCGGATCGCGGAACGGGATGGTCCCGGCCCCCTCGTCCTGACCGGTACCCGCGGGTGTGTTCCGGCCGGTGACGCGCATCGAGCCGGGGGCGACGTGCCAGCCGCCGTAGACACCGCGTCCGGCACGGAAGTTCAGAGTTTCGCCGTCGTCCAGCACAAGGGCGTATGTGTCACTCCCGTCGGCCCTGGGAACCGGCTCGATGACTTCCTCGTAGGCGAACTCGCCGAGCATTTTCGCGAGAAGGCGGGCGGCAGCCCGTTCCCAGACCGTCCGGTTCAGTTCTGGAGTGCTGAGCAGCGCGGGAGACTCTGCTGATTCATAGCTCGCAGGATTCTTCGGCACGGGGACTCCTCGGGACGGAACCGATGGGCTTCGAGCGGTGTAAGTAGTGCAACAGGTCGTTCACAGCTGGGCACGGTGGGCTCGGTCGCGGACCATCAGGGCGGCTCGTTTGTCGGGAAGTTCGACTTCCGCGGAGAACCGGAAGCCGGCGCTCAGAAAAGCGGAGACGGAGGGAGTGTTGCGCAGGTCGGGTTCCGCCACGACGCGTGCGCAGAGAGGACGGTTGTCGAGTACGAGGTCTGAGACGGCCCGGAGCAGGGTGGTGCCGACGCCGCGCCCGCGGTTCTTCACCCTGCCGATGAGGAGGTGGATTCCGGTGTCATGAGGTCGGGCGGGATAGTGGCGCGCCAATGGGTCGAGGTCCGCGCGGTAGATCTCCCAGTAGCTCATGGGAATGCCGGACAGCACGCCCAGGCAGGGGATGCTGCGTCCGTCACCGTCGAGCTGGGGGCGTAGATGGGTGGCGGTGACGGCTTCGGCCCCTGCGAGTTCCCAGAAGGCGGCGACTGCGGGATCGTTCATCCAACGACTGATCACGGCCAGGTCGCGGTCCAGTCGAACGGGAACGAGTTGGAACACTCCGGCGGTCGTGGTGACCGGTCGCCATTCGGCCGGGTTGTCGAGCAGATCGGAGGTGCCCAGCAGGGCGGAGGCCGGCGTTGTCGCCGGTGTGTCCTCCCCGAACAGCCCGAGGAACTCATCGGAGAGCTTCAGGTCCAGGGTGTCCTCGATGCCGGTGCCAGCCTGTGGGGCGGGGCCGGTTCCGGCATCGGCGTGCGCATCGGCGGGAGGCACGGTGACGCTCTCCTCTCAGCGGTTCAGACGGTTCGGTGGTCAGGCGGTGGTCGTGTTCCTTCACGCGTACAGGGGGTTGGCGATGGTGACGTAGACGGACTGAGTGTCGACGGGGCCGACGAGTTCGTCGAGACCGTGCAGTCGGGTCAGCATGTTGGCCTTGCACCGCAGGTGCGGGTTCTGCAGCAGCTGGGCGGGAAGCGGCGAGCCGAGATCGGTGACTCCGCTGAGGAACCGGCGCAGGGCAGCGATGAGCACTCGTTCATCGGCGAGATACTCGGAACCGAAGGCCCCGATCAGCCCGAAGATGTTGTTGATGCCCAGGTAGTAGGCGAAGCGCTCGTCGGTGACCGCATCGGAGACGAAGGTGTCGCTGACGGTTCCGATGCCGGGGAGCCTCTGCTCAAGTGCTACGCGGTGCGACTCGCGGAAATAGTAGCCCTGATTGTCCCGATATCGACCTCCGATGGGCCAGCCGGCGGCGTCCAGCAGAACCAACGTGTTCTGCTGGTGGGCTTCGAGGGCGACGCCTGATGTGGCGTCGAGCCACAGCACGGGTCGCACGACCCGGTCGAGGTAGCGCAGGAACCACTCGGCGGCGACCGCTCCCCTGGTCCTGCCGGTGGCGGCAGCGAGGCGGAAGACGATGTCGGCGAGACGCGATTGCATCCCTGGGCGGCCGGACCAGGGGCGCGGGGAAGTCAGCCCGGCGATGCACACCGCATCGTCGTACGGGCCGAACGGGTTGTGGCGCAGCATGACGTCGAGGCCGGGGACTGGTTCGCCCGCCGGTGTATCGACGGCGAGCCAGGCCGGGTCGCGGACGATGTCGAAGCCGGGGTGGACGGCGTGCCACTGCGCAGCGAGTCCACTGCGGAGCAGCCGGTGAACCTCCACACCCCGGTGGAGTTCCTTGCGCAGATTCTCACGACGGGAGTTGGTGATGCGTACGCCGAGGGAGAGCTTGAGCATGACGTCGGCGCCGGGCTGATGGACGGTACGGACGGAGGAGGTGGGGTGCCAGGGCTCGCCGTGCGGCCCCAGGTCATGGAGAAGGCCGGCTTCGAGCAGGGCCGCGACGTCGGGACGGCTGCCCAGTTCCCGGGCCTGCCAGGGGTGGAGCGGAATCGGTGCCGTGTTGGCGGGGAGTTTCAGTCCGTCGGCGTGTGAGGCGACGAGGTCTTCAGCGGGGACGAGGCGGCCTCCATCCGTCCACGAGGACTCGGTGGCCAGCAGGGAACGGTCCACAGCCAGCCAGTGCAGCGGGAAGGAGCCGTGCAACTCGGGTGAGTAGAGACGGGATTCGGTCTCGGAGATGCCTTCGCGGCTCTTGGGGCTGGGGTGCATGGGGTGACCGAGCAGAAGTGACTGCTCGGCGCTGAGGAAAAGGTCCGCGTGGGCGGGAGGTGTGGGTGTGCGACGTCGCTCGGCGATGAAACCGGCTGTACGGCGGACGGAGTCGGCGACCCTGGCCACCATGTCGGCGCCTTCGTTGCGGTCTGCCTCACGGCCCAGCAGGGCGGCGACGGTGACGGCATCGGTGGTCGGCGCTTCGTCGGCTACGTGCTCCAGGGTGGGCGGGGCAAAGCGGTGCCATCCCGTGGCGGACCAGTAAAGGACGGGGACGAGCAGTGCGGTGCCGCTGGCGGGAAGCGGGATACGGAGAGTGTCCCCGTCGGGTCGGGGCAGACCGTTCTCGCGGACCCAGCAGCGCAGCAGGTTCTCGACACCTGATGCGTCCGCGGCCCGGAGCGGGTCCGGGTGGTCGAGAGGATCGGCCGTTCCTGCGCCGACAGCGGGTGTATGTGGGGTACACCGCTCGCCATGGGGGGCTGCCATCTGGCGCGGCACCGTCGTCTGCTCGACTGCCACTCGACCGACGAGCACGGACTGGCCTCGTTGCTGGTCGGCGGGGGGGCCGTCGGCCTCGGGCGCGGGCGCGGGGGTGGGGTTCACGGCGGTCTTCCTTGTGAGGGTGTCCGGGGTCAGTGGGTCGACCCGGTCGTGATTCGGCGATGCGGCGAGCGTTCAGCGGCTGCCAGGGCGTCGGCGAGGCGGTCGACGACCGCCGTTGCCTGTTCGTCGGTGAGCGTGAGCGGAGGGAGCAGGCGTACGACGGTGGAGTGGCGTCCACCGAGTTCGACGATGAGGCCGCGTCGGAGGCATTCCTGCCGGACAGCCGCGGCGAGGACCGGATCGGGCGGTGCCTCGGTGGCGCCTGAGGTACCACCGGTGAGCGGGGCGGACTCGGGGTCGACGAGTTCGACCCCGATCATCAGCCCCCGTCCACGGACGTCTCCGATGCACGGGTGGTCGGTTGCCAGTGTGCGGAGGCGGGCGAGCATACGGGCGCCGAGCGTCGCGGCGTGCTCGGCAAGCCGGTTCTCGCGCACGTAGGCGAGGGTGGCCGTGCCGGCGGCCATCGCAAGTTGGTTGCCGCGGAATGTGCCGGCGTGGGCGCCCGGTTCCCAAGTGTCCAGTTCGGAGCGGTAGATGATCACGGCGAGGGGGAGGGAGCCACCGATGGCTTTCGAGAGCACCATCACATCAGGGGTGATCCCGCTGTGCTCGACTGCCCAGAAGGCGCCGGTCCGGCCGACGCCGGTCTGGACCTCGTCGGCGATCAGGGGGATGGAACGGGACGCGGTGATCTCACGCATCCGGCGCATCCAGCCGTCGGGGGCGGGGTTCACGCCGCCCTCCCCCTGCACCGGTTCGAGGATCATTCCGGCCGGCGCCGGTACTCCGCCCTTGGGGTCGTCCAGCAGGCTCTCGGTCCATCGGGCGGCGATGTCGGCACCGCGTTCGCCACCGATACCGAACGGGCAGCGGTACTGCAGCGGGAAGGGGAGCCGGGTCACCCGGACGTCCTCAGCTCCGCCCGAGGCCGCAAGGGCTCCCGCCGTCATCCCGTGGTAGGCACCTGTGAAGGCCAGGAGTCCGCTGCGCCCGGTCGCGGCACGGACCAGCTTGAAGGCCGCCTCGACGGCATCCGTGCCGGCCGGCCCGCAGAACTGGATGCGAGCGTTGTCGGCGAACTCCCGTGGCAGCGTGGCGAACAGCTCTGTGGTGAACGCGTCCTTGACCGGCGTCGCGAGGTCGAGGACATGGAGGGGCGCACCCGAGTCGATAACCTTCTTGATCGCTTCCAGAACCACCGGATGGTTGTGCCCGAGGGCCAGCGTGCCGGCGCCGGAGAGACAGTCGAGATAGCGCCGTCCGTCCGCACCCTCGATGGTCAGCCCCCGGGCCCGCACCGGCACGATCGGTAGCGACCGCGCATAGGTGCGGGCGGCCGATTCGCGCGTCGACTGCCGGCGCAGGATTCCCTCGTGCACCGCGGGCGGTGCCACCGGAGCTGGTTCGGTCACGGCCACGGCTTCTGGTCCTCCCGCAGTAACAGTTGAGTTGCACGTCAGTACGTTTCCGTAAGGACGGACTGCGCGGATGAACGCTGTCCGTAAGTCCCTCGTACGTACCAACGACGCCGGGCGCAGGGGATCACGGGCAAATCGGAAGATCCCCGCGGAGACGGAACTGTGGACCTGCTGCGTACCGTCCCCACCGGCACCGGCATAGTGGGGGACCGTGCCGACGCTCCGGGCACCGTGCCCTGAGTGCGCGGCACGTTCGGATCAGTACCCAAATGCAGTACAGAAGTGTTGAGTTACGAAGTCCCAGGGGGATCACCACATGCGACCGATTCGACCAGTTCTCACCGCACGTCGTGGGAGGAGCGCACGTCGCACGCCCCCATCCGTGCTCACTGTGGCCGCGGTCACCGCCGTTCTCGCGCTTACGGCCACCGCCTGCGGGCCGAGCGAGGACCATGCGAATGCCGAGCCGAGCAACTCCGCCGGGCAGACCTCGGACAACAAGATCACTATTCCGGACGATCTGCGGGACCGGCTCAAGGAACACGGAGTCGACCTCGACAAGTGGAAGAACGGCGAGTGGAAGAACTGGGACAAGGACACGTGGCTGCGTGAGGCCAAGGACTTCATCAACCCGATCATCGAGGGCCTCTGGGACCCGGAGCGTATGCGGGATGCCGACAAGGCACCCGAGCAGCCGGTCGACAACGACATCTCGGGTGACAAGGGTGTGACGGACCCGACGCCCGCGCCGGTCCAGGCCACGCATGCGCAGTCGCCTTACCACGACAATGCCGCAGAGTCGGGGAAGCTCTTCTTCGACGGCCCGGAGGGTTCCATGGTCTGCTCCGCAACAGTGGTGAAGGACCCGGCCAATCCCGGAAAGTCCAACATGGTGTGGACAGCCGGGCACTGTGTGCACGCGGGCAAGGAGGGCGGCTGGTACCGCAACATCGCCTTTGTACCCTCGTACAACAACAGCGGCCTGTCCCTCGCCGAGCTGAAGAACGCGCCCAAGGAGAAGATCGCTCCCTATGGCGTGTGGTGGGGCCAGTGGGCGCAGACGTCCGACCAGTGGATCGCCGACGGCGGCCCCACCGGTGGCCAGGGAGCCCCGTACGACTTCGCGGTCCTGCACGTGGCCCTGGAGAAGGGCTCGACCGGGAAGTCCCTTGAGGAGACGGTCGGTTCGGCGCTGCCCGTCGAGTTCAACGCCCCGGCCGTGCCGAAGATCGGCAGCATGACGGCAACCGGCTTCCCGGCAGCTCCGCCGTACGACGGCCAGAAGATGTTGCAGTGCAAGGACAAGCCGGGGCGCCTCTCGCTCACCGAGGCGGACCCGACGATGTACCGCATCGGGTGCTCCATGACCGGCGGCTCCTCCGGTGGTGGCTGGGTCACTGCGGGCCAGGACGGCAAGCCCACACTGGTGTCGAACACGTCCATCGGCCCGGTGTCGGCCGGCTGGCTGGCAGGTCCGCGCCTCGGCAAGGAGGCCAAGGGCGTCTACGACGCGGTCAGCAAGAAGTACGCGGGACAGTAACGCGCACGAACTCCCTTCACTCACCTTGCTGGTGACGGCATTTCAGGTGCCCCCGGCGCGACAGCAGTCCGTCGGGGGCACCTGTGTCCCGGTGACAGAAAAGCATGCCTCGAACCGTCATAGGGTGGGCCTGCATCCCGGGGTGGCCATGGGTCCGGTCACGCTCGCATGACACGTTCATGGCATTTTCTGAGTGTTTCAGGGAAGGAAATTTTTAGTGCGATCCATACGTCCGCTGCTCGCTGCGACCGGCCTCGTCGCCGCCCTCGCGCTGACGACCACAGCATGTGGCCCGAGCGAGGACAAGACGGCCGACAAGCCCGCAGCCGTCGAATCCGCCAGTGGCAACCACGTCAGAGGCGGCGCATCCGCCAATCTGGCCGAGACGCTCAAGAAGCACGGCGTCGACCCGGATAAGTGGAAGAACGGCGAGTGGAAGAACTGGGACAAGGACAAGTGGCTGCGTGAGGCCAAGGACTTCGTCAACCCGGTGATCGACGGGCTGTGGAAACCCGAACGAATGAAGTCCGCCAAGGACCCGGCGAAGACGATGGCGGCCGGTGACCTCTCCGGCGACCAGGGCGTCACGGATCCGGAGCCCGCACCGGTCAAGGCACAGCCTGAGGACCTGCCGTACCACGAGCACGCCGCCCCGGTCGGCAAGGTGTTCTTCGACTCCCCCGAGGGGTCCATGGTCTGCTCGGGCACGGTCGTCAAGGACCCGAAGAACCCGGGCAGGTCCAACCTGGTGTGGACGGCCGGACACTGTGTCCACGCCGGTTCGAAGGGGGGCTGGTACCGCAACATCGTCTTCGTGCCCGCCTACAACGACAAGGGCAAGTCCGCCGCCGCGCTGGAGAACGCCCGGCCTGAGGAAATCGCCCCGTACGGCGCGTTCTGGGCAGACTGGGCCACAACCTCCGGTGAGTGGATCGCCCGTGGTGGCCCCACCGGTGACGAGGGCGCTCCGTATGACTACTCTGTGCTACACGTGAAGCCGGAGAGCGGCACGAAGTCGCTTGAGGAGACCGTGGGCAATGCCCTGCCGGTCAACTTCGACGCCCCCGAGATCTCGCAGATCAGCGCCATGGGTGCCTGGGGCTACCCCGCCGCCGCCCCGTACGACGGTCTGATCATGCACAAGTGCATCGACCGTCCCGGCCGGCTCTCCATCAACCCCAGCACCCCGACGATGTACCGCATCGGCTGCACCATGACCGGCGGTTCCTCCGGTGGTGGCTGGTTCAGTGAGGGCTCTGACGGCAAGCTGGCTCTGGTCTCCAACACCTCGATCGGCCCGGCAACTTCGGGCTGGCTCGCAGGACCCCACCTGGGCCAGGGCGCGCAGGAGATCTTCATCACGATGAGCGACAAGTTCGCCGGCCGGTAGTCAGGGTCCGGTCCACGCCCGAAGGCCCGCCTCCTCACCAGGCGGTTTCTAGCAGTCGTTGCAACACGCTTGTAGTGGTGTGCCACTGGCTGCGGGGTTTCTTGCTTCACTTCCCGTCGGTGTGGCGGGAAGTGGCGCGTCTTCGTGTGCTGGGTCTTCGGCCGGCGCGCGGTAGCGGCCCATGCTCGCCGTGATCAGAACGGCTCCGGCCGGGGCTGCGATCCCGTAGACCAGGAGGAAGCTGTCTTTCACCAGGTTGAACAGGATGAGCAGGGCGATGAGGCCGGCGAACGTGCGTGCTCGTTATTGCGAATTGACGGCTCAGCAGGCTTCTCTCAAGTCACTCCCGGCCAGGGCTCTCGCCCTGTGGACCGCCGTGGACATCTCAACGGAAAGCCTTGCGGCACGTGTTCTCCGAGTCACCCAGCGCCTACCAGGGTGTTCTGGCTGATCCTGCACGGCTTGGGGCGGGGCCGGCGGGCATCGGCCTCGGCAGCGTGCGGCCGGTAGTGCCACAGGCCGCGCGCCCCGTCCGTGCGGTTGCGCCGTATCTCCCGGCTGACCGTGGACGGATTGCGGCCCAGCTCGGCGGCTGTCGCACGCACCAACGCCTTCTCCCGCAACCGGTCCGCGATGTACATCCGGTCCGCCTCGTCCAGGTACCGGGACGGACCAGAAGGCGGCACCACCGGTCGAACCGGGGGCCGCCTTCTGCTTGCGGTCGGCGCTGCGGCCGTTGCGCCGTCGGCGCCCGGTCTTCGCGTTGATGCCGCCTATCTGGCATGCGTGCGCGTTGCTGAAGCCCTGCTGCATGAGCCGGACGTATGTCTCCCGCTCACACAGCAGCCTCTTCGGCCCTGGGCCGTCCGGATCTTCCGGATCTTGAAGTCCATCGCATCCCCTGAACTGGGGTGTTGCGACAACCACTAGAACCCACGCCACGAGGGGGCGGGCCTTCGGTCCGTACTGAGTCGTACTGTCAGTGCGCCACAGGCACGAACGGCGCTAGGTCCGCGGCCAGTTCCTCGTGCACCCGCGCCTTGAGGAGAGTGCCCTCCGAGGTGTGTTCCTCGGAGATCACTTCACCGTCGGCGTGTGCCCGGGAGATGAGTCCGCCGTGCGTGTACGGAACGAGAGCCTCGATCTCGACCGACGGCCGGGGCAGTTCGGCATCGATGAGCGCGAGCAGCTCGTCGATTCCGGCTCCGGTCCGCGCCGAGACGGCGATGGCGTATTTCTCGTTCCGCAGCAGACGCTGAAGGACCAGCGGGTCGGTCGCATCCGCCTTGTTGATCACCACGACCTCGGGCACGTCCAGCGCTCCCACTTCGCGGATCACTTCGCGCACCGCGGCGAGCTGCTCCTCGGGTACCGGGTGCGAGCCGTCCACCACGTGCAGGATCAGGTCGGATTCGCCGACCTCCTCCATGGTGGAGCGGAACGCCTCGACGAGGTGGTGCGGCAGATGCCGAACGAACCCGACGGTGTCGGCCAGGGTGTAGATCCGGCCGCTCGGCGTCTCGGCCCGGCGCACGGTCGGGTCGAGCGTGGCGAAGAGTGCGTTCTCCACCAGGACGCCCGCCCCGGTCAGCCGGTTGAGCAGCGACGACTTGCCGGCGTTGGTGTAACCGGCGATGGCGACCGAGGGCACCTTGTTGCGCTTGCGCTCCTGCCGCTTGATCTCGCGACCGGTCTTCATCTCCGCGATCTCCCGGCGCATCTTCGCCATCTTCTCGCGGATCCGGCGCCGGTCCGTTTCGATCTTGGTCTCACCGGGACCACGGGTGGCCATGCCGCCACCGCCGCTGGAACCGCCGCCACCCATCTGACGGGAGAGCGACTGACCCCAACCGCGCAGGCGCGGCAGCATGTACTGCATCTGTGCCAGCGATACCTGCGCCTTGCCCTCTCGGGACTTGGCGTGCTGGGCGAAGATGTCGAGGATCAGGGCAGTCCTGTCGACCACCTTGACCTTGACGACGTCTTCCAGATGGATCAGCTGGCCGGGGCTGAGCTCACCGTCACAGACGACGGTGTCGGCCCCTGATTCGAGGACGATGTCACGCAGCTCCAGCGCCTTGCCCGAACCGATGTAAGTGGCCGGGTCGGGCTTGTCACGCCGCTGGAAGACGGCGTCCAGCACCTGGGCACCCGCCGTCTCGGCGAGCGCGGCCAGTTCCGCGAGGGAGTTCTCGGCGTCCTGCACGGTCCCCGAGGTCCAGACGCCCACCAGCACCACACGCTCCAGGCGCAGCTGTCGGTACTCGACCTCGGTGACGTCCTCGAGCTCGGTGGAGAGGCCCGCCACACGTCGCAACGCCGCGCGCTCGGAGCGGTCGAACTGCTCGCCGTCCCGCTCTCCGTCGATCTCGTGGCTCCAGGCGACGTCCTCTTCCATCAGGGCGTCGGCCCGAAGGCTTTCGGTGAGGCTCTCGGTGACGTTCTCCGTGGCACTCTGCGCATTCTGCGCGTCCTGGGAAAGGGAAGAAGAGGAGGTCATTGGATCCTTACGTCGATGGAAGTCCGTTACGTCAGTCACAACGCGTGACCTGTCCGGAAGATTCCCGCTCGGGAGAATCTCCGGTCCGGCTGCAGCGGCGACCTGTCGATAGTGGCACGGCCAGGTCGGCCCCGTCACCCGGGTTTACCGGTGTCCGGCGGGCTGCGTGCTGTGCCAGTCCGGGTGCCCGGGCATCGGCGGGGTCTTCTCGCTGTACAGCCAGCCGTCGAAGAACGCGCTCAGGTCGCGCCCCGCAATCTCTGACGCCAGCCGGACGAAGTCCGCCGTGGTGGCGGTGGAGTCCCGGTGCGTCCTCACCCAACGGCGTTCCAGCCGGCCGAAGGCGCTCTTGCCGATCTCCTGTCGCAGCGCGTAGAGGACCAGTGCGCTGCCGTCGTACACCACGGGCCGGAAGAGGCTGATCTTCTGTCCCGGCGAGGGCGCGGAGGGACGGGCCGGCGGACCTCCGACTGCGCGCCAGCTGTCGGACCGGGTGTAGGCGTCACGCATCCGGTTCACCAGCGACTTCTTGGCGTGCTCCTCCGCGTAGCGGGCCTCGTACCAGCTGGCATGTCCTTCGCTGAGCCAAAGATCGGACCAGGCCTTCGGGGAGACGCTGTCGCCGAACCAGTGGTGGGCCAGCTCATGAACCATGAGCGAGTCGACGTACCACGTGGGATACACCGACTCGGTGAACAGGGACCGCTCGAAGAGCGTGAGTGTCTGGGTCTCCAGCTCGAAGCCGGTCGCTGTGTCGGCGACCAGCAGTCCGTACGTCTCGAAGGGGTAGCGTCCGACCTGGCGCTCCATCCACTCCAGCTGTCCGGGCGTCTTCTCGAGCCAGGGCTGCAGGCGCGCGGCGTCCGCGGCCGGCACCACATCACGAACCGGCAGTCCGTGCGGCCCGGTCCGCCGCAGGACGGCCGAGTGCCCGATGGAGACCTGGGCCAGTTCGGTGGCCATGGGGTGCTCGGTCCGGTACGTCCAGGTGGTCGAGGCGCCGTGCCGGACCGTGCCGACGGGCAGGCCGTTGGCCACCACTGTCAGGTCCTTGGGGGCAGTCACCCGGAAGGTGAAGTACGCCTTGTCGGCGGGGTGGTCGTTGCTGGGGAAGACCCGGTGCGCGGCATCGGCCTGGTTGGCCATGGCCAGGCCGTCGGAAGTGCGCAGCCAGCCGCCGCTGTTCTGGTCGCCGCTGGGGTCGCTGGTGTGCCGGACGGTGATCCGGAGCGGCGCTCCGGAGGGCAGTGTGCCGAGGGGCTCGACGACAAGGTCCTCGCCCGTGACGGCGAAGTCGGCGCGCAGGCCGTTGACCGCGACGGAACGGACGGTGCCGCGGGTGAAATCGAGGTTGATGCGGTCCAGTGGTTCGGTGGTCCGCGCGTCGATGGTGGTGACGGCGTCCAGGAGTTTGCTGTTGCTGCCGTGGTAGGTGAATCCGATGTCGTACGAGAGGACGTCGTACCCCGGGTTGCCGAGGGTGGGGAAGAGTGAATCGCCGATGCCGAGCGGCACGGGTGCGGGCAGGGCGGCGGCAACGAGGGTGGCCGATGCGGTGGCCAGCAGGGCGGCCCGCAGGCGGCGGGGGATGAACGGCATGGACTACGGCTATCAGCGACCCGCACGGGTACGGGCGCGGCGCGCGCCGTGCCACTCGAACGAGGTCGCCGGGACAGCTGGGCGCCTCGGAGGACTGGTTCAGACGGCGGCGGCCGGGTGCTGGGCGCGGTTCACGTCGTACACCCCCGGTACGTCCCGCATCGCGCGCATCAGTGCGGGCAGTCCGGCGGCGTCCGGCAGCTGCAGGGTGTAGGTGTGCCGAACACGTTGTTCGCTGGGCGGTTCCACGGTGGCGGAGACGATCGCCGCATCCGACGACGCGATGGCCTCGGTGAGATCGGCAAGCAGCCCTGTTCGGCCGAAGGACTCGGCGACCAGCGTGACCCGGCATTCCGCCGCGTCGCCCCAGCCCACCATGACGGGCGTCCGGCCCCCTGCCAGCATCCGGGCCACTCCGGGACACTCTCGCCGGTGCACGGTGACGACGCCGCCGCGCACGGTGAATCCGGTGACGTCGTCGGGCGGTACGGGGGTGCAGCAGCCTGCGAGCCGTACGGTGGCGTCCGGCATGCCCACCACGACGGTCGCGGCGCGGCGTGCTGCCCGGTCGGCTCCGGCGTACGACGGGTCCGCCTGCCGCCGCTCGGGCCTGCGGCCTGCGGGCTGGCTGCCGTAGGCCCCCTGGGCTCCCCCCGGATGGGCGTCGAGCCAACCGGTGATGGCGATGCGTGCGGCAGGCGTACGGGCATGGTCGAGCCAATCCGGTGAGGGGCCGGAAGCGGCGTCCTCGGCGAGCAGCAGCTGCACGGTGTCCCCGTCGCTGAGCACGGTGGAGAGCGTGGCGAGCCGGCCGTTGACCCGGGCCCCGATACAGCTGTGGGCCTCCTCGCCGTACTGCGCGTACGCGGCGTCGACGCAGCTGGCGCCGGCGGGGAGTCCGAGCGTGCCGCCGTCGGTGCGGAAGACCGTGATCTCCCGGTCCTCGGCGAGATCGGCGCGGAGGGTGGTCCAGAAGGTGTCCGGGTCGGGGGCGGACTGCTGCCAGGCGAGGAGCCGGGAGAGCCAGCCGGGCCGGGTCGGGTCGGCGCGCTCGCCGTCCGCGGGTTCGGCCTGCGGCAGCACGGAGGTGCTGTCCGCGGTGTAGGGGTTGCCGAGCGCGACGACGCCCGCCTCGGCCACCTTGTGCATCAGATGCGTACGGATGAGGACTTCCGCGACCGCGCCCTCCGCGCCCACGACAGCGGTGTGCAGCGACTGGTACAGGTTGAACTTGGGAGCCGCGATGAAATCCTTGAACTCGGAGATCACCGGGGTGAAGCAGGTATGGAGCTCGCCGAGGACGGCATAGCAGTCGGCGTCCTCGCCGACGAGCACGAGCAGCCGCCCGAAGTCGGTGCCGCGCAGCTCGCCGCGTTTGATCCTGACGCGGTGCACGGAGACGTAATGGCGGGGCCTGATGAGGACTTCCGCGGGGATGCCGGCGTCCCGCAGCACGGTTCTGACGTTCTCGGCGATGACGGAGAGGGGGTCCTCGGTGGCGCCCGGGGAGCCGGATTCCGGTGCCGACGCCGCGGCGATCAGTGCCCGGGTGTGTGCGTACTCCTCGGGATGGAGGATCGCGAAGACAAGATCCTCCAGCTCGGTCTTGAGTGCCTGCACCCCGAGCCGTTCGGCGAGCGGGATCAGCACGTCACGGGTGACCCTGGCGATCCTCGCCTGTTTCTCCGGGCGCATCACCCCGAGGGTGCGCATGTTGTGCAGCCGGTCGGCAAGCTTGATCGACATGACCCGGACGTCGTCCCCGGTGGCGACCAGCATCTTGCGGAACGTCTCGGGTTCGGCCGCCGCCCCGTAGTCGACCTTCTCCAGTTTGGTGACGCCGTCGACGAGGTAGCAGACCTCGTCGCCGAACTGTTCCCGCACCTGATCGAGGGTCACCTCGGTGTCCTCGACCGTGTCGTGGAGCAGCGAAGCGGTCAGTGTCGTGGTCTCGGCCCCGAGCTCGGCGAGGATCAGCGTGACCGCGAGCGGGTGCGTGATGTAGGGCTCGCCGCTCTTGCGCATCTGCCCCCGGTGGGAGGACTCTGCCAGGACGTAGGCCTTGTGGAGGATGCTGAGATCGGCGTCCGGGTGGTGGGCCCGGTGGGCCTCGGCGACGTGGCCGATCGCGTCGGGCAGCCGGTCACGGGAGACCGGTCCGAGCACGGCGACGCGGCCGAGCCTGCGGAGATCGATCCGGGGGCGGCCTCGTCTGCGGATGGGAGCACCTGGGTTGGTGGCCTCTGCGCTCATGGGGGCACCTCCGGCAAACGTCGACCGGCGGTGGGAAGGTGCGGACGCGCCTCCGGGCCGGTGCTTGATGCTACCGACCCCACCACGTGGCGGAGTCCGGCTCTCGCTCAGCGTGAACCGGATCACCCATTCGAGCGAAGCTCTAGCCGGTCACCGTTTCGAGCCAGGCCGGATCGATCTTGCCCTCGGCGACGATGACAGCGGCTCCGGTCATCTCGATCTCGCCGTCCGGCCGCTCGGTGATCACCAGGGTGCCGCCCGGCAGATCGACGGTGTACGTGACCGGGGTACCGGTCTCGGCGGGGTCCGCACCGTCCCTGCGGGCGGCGGCGACGGCCACGGCGCAGGCGCCGGTGCCACAGGAGCGGGTCTCGCCGGAACCGCGCTCGTGGACCCGCATCGCCACATGGCGCGGTCCGCGGTCCACGACGAACTCGATGTTGACGCCATCGGGGTAGACGGCGGCAGGGCTGAACGGCGGTACGGAGAGCAGATCGCCCGCCTGTGCCAGGTCGTCGACGAAGGCCACCGCGTGCGGGTTGCCCATGTTCACGTTGCGGGCGTCCCAGCTGCGGCCCTCCACGGTGACCGTGACTCCGTTCTCGGGGAGCAGGGCGCGCCCCATGGAGACCGTGATGTCGCCCCCCTTGGCGAGGTGGACCTTCTTCACGCCGCCGCGGGTCGCGACCGCGAGGTCGCCCTCCTCGACCAGTCCGGCGCGCTGCAGATAGTGGGCGAAGACGCGTACGCCGTTGCCGCACATCTCGGCGATCGAACCGTCGGCATTGCGATAGTCCATGAACCACTCGGCGTCGGCCGCCATGGTCCGCGCCTCGGGGTGGGCGGCGGACCGTACGACGCGCAGCAGCCCGTCACCGCCGATACCGGCCCGCCGGTCGCAGAGCCGGGCGACGACGGATGCGGGCAGGTCGAGGGCATTGTCCGGGTCGGGAACGATCACGAAGTCGTTCTCGGTGCCGTGACCCTTGAGGAAGGCGATCTGCGAGGTGCTCACAGGGCAACTGTACGAGGCCGCACCAGCAGCGGACCAAGCCGGGCCGCGCGGTGGACGGGCGGCGGCGACGGGCAGACATCAGGAGGCCGAGCGCAGGCCCGGACTCAGCGCAGTCGTGCCACGCGCCAGATGGCCAGCGCGGCCAGTACGCCGCACACGGCCACATACAGGGCGATGACACGCCAGTCCGGGCGCTCCCCCGAGCCGCGGGGCGGCAGGCCCGGCCAGGTATGGCCGACACGGCGCGCGGCCATCATCCCCCAGCCCGCGGCGCAGCAGCTGATCAGCAGACCGAGCATGGCGACGACCGCGCCCCCGTCGCCGAACTCGAAGGCGAGCGGGAAGGCGAACATCAGCGAACCGACGGCGGCAAGCATGACGATCGGAGCGAGCTGCCAGATCCTCAGACGGCGTGCGGGCCGCAGCTCGACCTCGACCTCGGGGGTCACCTGGGGCTCGTCGGGCCCGTCAGGGCTCAGGCGTCCCGCCTCGTGCTGCGTGTCCGGTGCGTCTTGTTCTGTGTCGCGAGGGCCGGCCTCCATCGCCACGCGCCCTCCCAACTCGGACTCCACTGGTCGATCGATGCTCGATGATGGCACGCTCCCGGTCGCCTCAATGACGGGCAGGGCTTCCCGATGCCATCACGTGATCAGGCTGTAACCGCTCGTTCGACCAACGACAGCGCCTGCTGCGGGAGTTCCTCGCGGTGCTCAGCGGCGCCGCTCAGCCAGTGGACGCGGCGGTCGCGGCGGAACCAGGAGTCCTGACGCCGCGCGAAGCGTTTGGTGGCGCGGACCGTCTCGGCGCGTGCCTCGTCCTCCGTGCACTCCTTGGCCAGGGCGGCAAGCACCTGCTGATAGCCGAGCGCGCGGGAGGCGGTGCGCCCCTCACGCAGACCGCCGGCCTCCAGAGTCCGCACCTCGTCCACGAGCCCCGCCTCCCACATCCGGTCGACCCGGAGGGCGATGCGTTCGTCGAGTTCGGGGCGGGCCACGTCGACGCCGATCTGAACCGCGTCGTAGACCGCTTCGCGACCCGGGAGGTTGGCCGTGAAAGGCTTGCCGGTGATCTCGATGACTTCGAGGGCCCGGACGATGCGGCGGCCGTTGCTCGGCAGGATGGCCCGGCCTGCCTCGGGGTCCGCGACGGCGAGCCTGCCGTGCAGTGCCCCTGAGCCGTGCTCCGCCAGTTCCTGTTCCAGCCTGGCGCGTACGCCGGGATCCGTGCCGGGGAATTCCAGTGCGTCGATCGCACCCTTCACGTACAGCCCGGAGCCGCCGACCAGAACCGGTGTCCGGCCCTCGGCCAGCAGCCGGTCGATCTCGGCGCGGGCCAGCCGCTGGTACTCGGCGACGCTGGCCGTCTCGGTCACGTCCCAGATGTCCAGCAGTCGGTGGGGTACGGATCCGCGCTCGGCGAGCGTCAGCTTCGCGGTGCCGATATCCATCCCCCGGTAGAGCTGCATGGAGTCGGCGTTGACCACTTCGCCACCGAGCTGCTGGGCTAGGAATACCCCCAGATCGGACTTTCCGGCTGCAGTGGGACCGACGACGGCGATGACCCGCGGTGCGGGAGATGAACTACTCACTGCCCCAGTCTCGCAAACCTCCGTCCCTCTCCCCGAACGAGTTACGTGACGGAACGAAGCCGGAGTCGTTTGCTGTTCCGAGGTTTCGCGCGCCGGTTCGGACCGGCCCCGCCCGGTGGGCGGTCGGACGGCCGAAGGCCTGACGAGGGCCGACGGACGAGAGCCCGAGTGGCGCAAGGAGACGTTCCGGGCGGCGCGGAATTTCGATCACGCGAGTAAAATACTGGAGTAAATATGGGTGTTTTTTCATGGTTTCGCCGTTCCTCGTCCGGAGCGGTCGCGGCGTCGGCCGAGGAGGCCGCCGCGCCGACGGACAAGGCTTCCCAGGTCGCCGCGTCGGTCTCATCCGGGGCGACGCTGGACGAGTCGGCGATGTCCACCGGGTCGGAGTCCTCCGAGAGCGTGGAAATCCCGAAGCAGCAGTCGGCCGACGAAGCGGCGGACAACGAGGCCGGAGAGAACGCCCGCACATAGTCCCCAGCAGGGAAGGTGTCCGATGGGCTTCCTGGACAGTCTGAAGGCCAAGCTGAGTCCGGCGAAGGACAAGGTCGGCGACCTCGCGCAGCAGCACGGGGGCAAGATCGACCATGGGATCGACAAGGCCGCACGAACGGTCGATCAAAAGACAAAGGGCAAGTACAGCGACAAGATCGAGTCCGGCTCGCAGAAGGCCAAGGACGCGATTGACCGTCTGTCCCACATGGGCGAGGGCGGCACGCCGCCACCGGCTTCCTGACCTCGGCACCTCGACCTGATCACGGTGGACGGCCGTGGAGCGGTATCGCTTCACGGCCGTCACGTCCGTGCCCCGCCGGGAAACTTTCCGAACCGGTCCAAAACCAATCGGATCCGGTCTCAGGACCAGGTGGCGACCATGTATCCGACGCCGTACGGAGCGTCCTCGTAGAGCAGTCGGCCGTTCAGCCCGGCCCCTTCCGCGGCGCCCGCCAGCACCTGCCACGGTGCCCGGCCCGCCACCTTCAGTTCGTACGCCATCGACTCGTCCAGCGCACGCAGCGCGGCGAGGTCCGCTGCCCCCAAGGCCCGCGACACCTCCGTGTCGAACGAGACGGCGCGCTCGTCCAGATATCCGGGGGCTTTGACCGTGCGGCAGGCGCTGCCGTCACCCATCACCAGCATGGCCACGCGGCGGGCCCTGGCCGCCAGCTCCCGTCCGGTGCTCACGCAGCGCCCGGCATCGAGCGTCTCCCCCACGCCGAGACCCTCGATCGGCGCGTCCGCCCACTCCGCGCGGGCGAGCAGCCACGCGCCGACGGAAAGAGACGGCGGAAGCGGGCGCTCCGCCGCAGCGCCGGGGTCTCCCCCGAGTCCGAGCCGGACGTCGAGATCGACGCCGAAGCCCTTGAAGGAGCCCGGGGCCCCCTCGGGATGCGGCCCGCGGCCATCAGGATCCGCGGGCCCGATCACGATCAGCAGGTCGGGACGGGCCGCGGCGAGCACACCCAGGGCGTCGATGCACGCGGTCCTCGCGGCTCGTAGCTCGGGCGCGGCTCCGGCGGCGACCTCGGGTACCAGCAGGGGCGGACAGGGGCAGACGGCTGCGGCGACAAGCATGCTGGGCAGCGTACTGCGTCGGCCGATTCCGCCTGTTTCCCCCGTCCGTGCCGGAAGCGGGTCCATGACCCGGCGTACCGGCTGCGGGTCGGTGTCCCGATTCGGTGCGAGGTCAGTCGCACCCGCAGCCGGGAGCCGCCGCGGGCGGCAGCGGCGCCGGGGCGCCGATACCGGGCAGCCCCAGCATCACTCCGGCCGGCTTGGCGGCCTCGGCGCCCGTGCGCTTCTCCCAGGCGTCCCCCGACCGGGTCCGCCGTACGCCAAGCGGCGCGCCCTCGGCGAGCAGGTGGTGCGGGGCGGCGTAGGTGATCTCGACTGTCACCACGTCGCCGGGGCGCACGTCCTCGTCCGGCTTGGTGAAGTGGACCAGGCGGTTGTCGGGAGCACGCCCGGAGAGACGGTGCGTGGCGCCGTCCTTACGGCCCTCGCCCTCAGCGACCATGATCTCCAGGGTCCGGCCGACCTGCTTCTTGTTCTCGTCCCAGGAGATCTCCTCCTGCAGGGCGGACAGGCGCATGTACCGCTCCTGGACGACCTCCTTCGGGATCTGCCCCTCCATGTCGGCAGCCGGGGTTCCGGGGCGCTTGGAGTACTGGAAGGTGAAGGCGTTGGCGAAGCGCGCCTGACGGACCGCGTGCATGGTCTGCTCGAAGTCCTTCTCCGTCTCGCCGGGGAAGCCCACGATGATGTCGGTGGAGATGGCGGCGTCCGGCATCGCGGCGCGCACCTTCTCGATGATGCCGAGGAACCGCTCCTGCCGGTACGAGCGCCGCATCGCCTTCAGGATCGTGTCCGAACCCGACTGCATCGGCATGTGCAGCTGCGGCATGACGTTCGCCGTCTCGGCCATCGCCGCGATCACGTCGTCGGTGAAGTCGCGGGGGTGCGGCGAGGTGAAGCGGACCCGCTCCAGGCCCTCGATCTTCCCGCAGGCGCGCAGCAGCTTGGAGAAGGCCTCGCGGTCGCCGATGTCGGAGCCGTACGCGTTCACGTTCTGGCCGAGCAGGGTGATCTCGGAGACGCCCTCCGCGACCAGTGCCTCGATCTCGGCCAGGATGTCGCCGGTGCGGCGGTCCTTCTCCTTGCCGCGCAGCGCCGGAACGATGCAGAAGGTGCAGGTGTTGTTGCAGCCGACGGAGATCGAGACCCACGCCGCGTAGGCGGACTCGCGGCGGGTGGGGAGGGTGGAGGGGAAGGCCTCCAGGGATTCGGCGATCTCGATCTGCGCCTCCTCCTGGACACGGGCGCGCTCCAGGAGCACCGGCAGTTTGCCGATGTTGTGCGTACCGAAGACGACGTCGACCCACGGGGCCCGCTGGACGATCGTGTCACGGTCCTTCTGCGCCAGACAGCCGCCGACCGCGATCTGCATCCCGGGCCGCTTCGTCTTCATCGGGGCGAGCCGTCCGAGATTGCCGTAGAGCTTGTTGTCCGCGTTCTCCCGCACCGCGCAGGTGTTGAAGACGACGACATCGGCGTCACCGTCGGCGCCCTCGGGGGCACGCACGTACCCCGCGCCCTCCAGCAGCCCCGACAGCCGCTCGGAGTCGTGAACGTTCATCTGGCACCCGTAGGTGCGCACCTCGTACGTTTTCAAACCCTCTACCTCGCTCATCTCGTCCACAAGGGTACGAGGTCGCACGGACACCCAGAGCCTTTCCACAGGACCGGCCCTGGCCATCACGGGGAGTGAGCTGGCAGGATCGCGCCATGCTCCGCGCACTGTCCCGTATCGGCCGCCGACGCACCCTTCAGGGGGGTGCCGCCGTTGCCGTCGTACTCGGACTCGTGCTGTGGTGGGTGCTGCCGCTCGGGGATCCACCGCCGAGCGGATCGCTGACCCTCAGCACAGGGGTACGCAGCGGGGTCTACCACCGCTACGGCGAGCGGCTCAGGGGAGCGCTCGCCAAGGACCTGCCCATGGTCTCGATACGGCTGCAGACCAGCGAGGGCTCCCAGCAGAACATCGAGCGGGTGGCGACCGGGAAGGCCGACTTCACCATCGCCACGACCGATGCCCTCGCCACGTATCTACGGGACGGCAAGGCGGGGGCCGACCGGCTGCGCGGCTGTGTCCGGCTGTACGACGACTACATCCAGCTGGTGGTGCCCCGGGACTCGGACGTGCAGACGGTCTCGGATCTCGCCGGCAAGCGGGTCGGGGTGGGGCAGGAGGGTTCCGGCGTACGGCTGGTCGCCGACCGGCTGATGACCGCCGCGGGACTTGATCCGGCGCACGGCATCACTCCGGTCCCGGCCGGGATCGACACGATGCCGACGCAGTTGCAGAACGGTCTTCTCGATGCCTTCTTCTGGTCCGGCGGGCTGCCGACCACCGCTGTGCAGGAGCTGTCGGACCGCTTCCCGATCAGGCTCGTACCCCTGGAGGCATCGCTGATCAAGCGGCTGCGGACCGGGGGCGACCCCACCCGCTACTACCGCTCGGCCGTGATGCCTGCCGACGCGTACCACAAGGCCCAGCAGGGGTCGGCCATCACGACGGTGGCAGTCGCCAATGTACTGGTCACCACGGACCGTACGGATCCGGCGATGACCGAGGCGTTCACCCGGACCGTGATCGACAGCCGGGACCGCATCGGACGCGAGGTGCACGCGGCGCAGCTGGTGGACCTGCGGACGGCGATCTACACCGATCCGCTGCAACTGCACGACGGGGCCAGACGTTACTACCGTTCGGTCAAGCCCTGACGCACGCCGACGGGGCGCCATCGCGGCACCCGGTACCGGAGTCAGTCGCTCGGGCCGTTGCGCGGAACCGTCACCGTCACCCGCAGTCCGTGCGGCTCGTGCGGTGCGTAGGAGAGCGACCCACCGCCCGCGGCGAGCAGTGCGTGGGAGATGGAGAGCCCGAGGCCGGACCCCTGGACGTTCTGATGCTGGGCACTGCGCCAGAACCGGTCGCCTATCCGCTCGAGCTCCTCATCGGTCAGCCCCGGGCCGCGGTCGGCGACGGCCACGGTGACGGTGTCGCGGCCGGCGGCGACGGTGACACGGACCTCCTCACCGGCGGGGGTGAACTTGCACGCGTTGTCGATGACGGCGTCCAGGGCGCTGGAGAGCGCGATGGGGTCCGCCCAGGCTGTCACGGCGGATGCCCCGTCCGCGGTCAGCCGTACACCGTTCTCCTCCGCGAACGGGCTCCAGGAAGCCACCCGTTCCGCGGTGAGCGCGCCGATGTCCGTGAGCTGGAGGTCGGCCGTGGCATGCTCGGCCAGCGCCAGGTCCAGCAGGTCGTCCAGGACCTGACCGAGGCGCTTGCCCTCCGTACGGACGGAGGCGATCTCCTCGTTCCCCTCGGGGAGTTCGAGGGCGAGGAGCTCGATGCGCAGCAGCAGCGCGGCGAGGGGGTTGCGCAACTGGTGCGAGGCGTCGGCGACGAAGGCGCGCTGCTGCTCCAGCACTTCCTCGACGTTGTCGGCCATCTCGTTGAACGAACGGGCCAGGCGTCTGAGTTCCGGCGGCCCTCCTGATGCCACCACCCGGGACCGCATCCGGCCGCTGGCGATGTCGTGCGTCGCCGCGTCCAGGGTCTGGACGGGCAGCAGGACCCAGCCGGTCAGCCGGATCGCGGCGCCCACGGCCACCAGCATCGCAACCACCTCGCCGGCCGCGATCAGCAGCCAGCCACGCAACGTGTGGGTGCGCATCTCACCGGTGGGCGAGTCGAGGACGACGACGGCGACCACATCGCCGTCCCGTACGACGGGCGAGGCGACGACGACCCGGCCGTGCTGCCAGGGCCATACCTGCGGCGGATCATGACTGCGGCGCCCGAGGAGCGCCTCCCTGAACGCCTCGCGGCCCGCTCCCTCGACGGGAAGCCACCAGTCGGCCGGTGCCTTCGCCATGGCGGTGTCGTCGCGGTAGAAGACGCCGGCCCGGATTCCGTACACCGAGTCGTACATCTCCAGCTCCGACTGGAGCACACGGCGCCGCTCGTCGTTGCTGCCGGTCGGTTCCGTGACGAACTGCGCCAGTGCGGCAAAGCGTGCCGTGTCGTCGATGCGGTCGATCACCACGCGCTGCTGCTGGGCGGCGGCCACGCTGACGGCCAGCGGAAAGCCGAGCGCGAGCAGCACGGCCGCCATGAGGATGATGAGCAGGGGGAGGAGACGGTTACGCACCGGGGCCGTACGCCTTTACGCGGACGGGGCGACGAGCCGGTAGCCGACCCCGCGCACGGTCTCGATCAGTGCGGGCAGCCGCAGCTTGGAACGCAGGGACGCGACATGCACTTCGAGCGTGCGCCCCGTTCCCTCCCAACTCGTGCGCCACACCTCGCTGATGATCTGCTCCCGGCGGAACACCACGCCGGGGCACTGGGCGAGGAGTGCGAGCAGATCGAACTCCTTGCGGGTGAGCTGGACTTCGGCGCCGTCGACACTGACCCTGCGGGTCGGGAGCTCGATGTGGACGTGCCCCAGGCGCAGCGCCGCCACGGGGGTCGGCACCGTGTCCTCGCCGGCCGACTTGCGCCTGCTGACCGCGTGGATACGGGCGAGGAGTTCACCGGTGTCGTACGGCTTGACCACGTAGTCGTCCGCTCCGAGGTTCAGGCCGTGGATCCTCGACCGGACATCGGCCCGCGCGGTCACCATGATCACGGGGATGGAACAGCGCTTGCGGATCTTCCCGCAGACCTCGTAACCGTCCTGGTCGGGCAGTCCGAGGTCGAGGAGCACCACACCGAAGGGCTCCGTGTCCGCCGGCAGCAGGGCCTTCAGGGCCTCCTCGCCGCTGCGTGCGTGCACGACCTGGAAGCCGTGCCGGGCGAGCACCGCGGACAGGGCGGCCGCCACGTGGTTGTCGTCCTCGACGAGCAGCAGTCTCATGGCCCCCCTTCCTCTCCGCTTTCGCTTCGTGGTGCGGGCTTCCCGCACTCCCCGGCAACTGTCCATCTTCCCGGTACTTCCCTGTACCGAGGTGTTTCACGTCATCACGTACCAGGGCATCCACTCCGATAACCGGTACGCCAGTCAAGGGCCCTCCTCTTACATCGGGGTTTCCGTTATGCACCCGGTACGCCCCCCGGCACCTCTCCCACCGTCCCGTTCACGCGGAGTGTCCGGTTGCCGCCGGATCGTTATGCTCAATTTCCGCTCAGATGTAATGACGGTGGTCGCACTGCGTCACTAAGGTCCTTCCCAACCGAGGAGGACGGAGCAAGAAGCCGATGAGCGGAGTTTCAGTGACCAAGGCCGCCGAGGATGCCGTACCCGCGGCGAACGACCTTGTCGTACTGAGCAACGTCAACAAGCACTTCGGCGCGCTGCATGTGCTCCAGGACATCGACCTGACCATCGCCCGGGGCGAGGTCGTGGTTGTGATCGGGCCTTCCGGGTCCGGGAAGTCCACGCTGTGCCGCACGATCAACCGCTTGGAGACGATCGACTCGGGCGTGATATCGATCGACGGCAAGCCGTTGCCCCAGGAGGGCAAGGAGCTGGCCAGGCTGCGTGCCGATGTCGGCATGGTCTTCCAGTCGTTCAATCTCTTCGCGCACAAGACGGTGCTCGAGAACGTGATGCTGGGGCAGCTCAAGGTCCGCAAGGCGGACAAGACGGCTGCCGAGGAGAAGGCCCGTGCGCTGCTCGACCGGGTGGGCGTGGCGACGCAGGCCGACAAGTACCCCTCGCAGCTCTCCGGAGGCCAGCAGCAACGTGTGGCCATCGCACGGGCATTGGCGATGGACCCCAAGGTCATGCTCTTCGACGAGCCGACGTCCGCGCTCGACCCGGAGATGATCAATGAGGTGCTGGAAGTCATGCAGCAGCTCGCCCGGGACGGCATGACCATGGTCGTCGTCACCCACGAAATGGGCTTCGCGCGCTCGGCGGCGAACCGTGTCGTCTTCATGGCGGACGGGAAGATCGTCGAAGAGGCAACGCCCGACCAGTTCTTCAGCAACCCGCGCAGTGACCGGGCCAAGGACTTCCTTTCGAAGATCCTGCACCACTGATTTCCGGATCAGCTGTTCACTCACATCGCGTCAACTCTAGGGAAGTTCACCATGCAGCTTCGTAAGGTCACCGCCGCATCGGCCGCCGTGCTCGCGCTCGCCCTCACCGCCACCGCCTGTGGCTCCTCCAACGACAAGGGCGGCGACTCGGCCGGCGGCAGCAAGAAGATCACCATCGGCATCAAGATCGACCAGCCCGGTATCGGTCTGAAGACGCCCGACGGCAAGTACACCGGTTTCGACGTCGATGTCGCCACGTACATCGCCAAGGAACTCGGTTACGACGCCAAGGACATCACCTTCAAGGAGACCAAGAGCGCCGACCGCGAGACGGCGATCGAGCGCGGGGACGTCAAGTTCATCGCCGCCTCCTACTCGATCAACGACGAGCGCCTGCAGAAGGTCGACTTCGCCGGCCCGTACCTGCTGGCGCACCAGGACATCCTGGTCCGCGCGGACGACGACTCGTTCAAGTCCCCGGCTGACCTGAACAGCAAGAAGCTGTGCTCGGTGACCGGGTCGACCTCGGCGCAGAATGTCAAGGAGAAGCTTGCGCCGAAGGCCGACCTCCAGGAGTTCGGCGGGTACTCGGAGTGCCTGACCGGCCTGGAGAACAAGGTCGTCGACGCGCTGACCACCGACGACTCCATCCTGGCCGGTTTCGCCTCGCAGCAGAACTTCCAGGGCAAGTTCAAGCTGGCCGGCCTCAAGATGAGCAACGAGAACTACGGCATCGGTCTGAAGAAGGGCGACGCCGACCTCAAGAAGAAGATCAACGACGCGCTCACCAAGATGGTCTCGGACGGTTCCTGGGACAAGGCCGTGAAGGCCAACTTCGGTCCGGCGAACTACAAGAACGAGCCCGCCCCGAAGATCGGCAACATCGTCAAGTGAAGCAGGGCTGACCGGGCGCGCCGTCCGTGAACGGCGGCGCGCCATGCCCTCCTACACGCGGAAGCGCGGGAGATCGTGTTCGACTTTCTTGAAGGTTACGACCTGTTGGGGGCCTTCTGGGTGACGGTGCAGCTCACCGTCTACTCCGCTCTCGGCTCCCTCATATGGGGAACGCTGCTGACCGGCATGAAGGTCAGCCCGGTCCCCCTGATGCGCGGCTTCGCCACCGCCTATGTGAACGTGGTCCGGAACATTCCGCTGACCGTGATCATCGTGTGCTCGTCGCTGGGCCTCTACCAGACCCTGAGCATCACCCTCGGCGCCAGCGATTCCAAGGACATCAACTTCCGGCTCGCGGTGCTCGCCCTGATCGCCTACACCTCCGCCTTCGTGTGCGAGGCACTGCGCTCCGGCATCAACACCGTCCCGGTCGGCCAGGC
This sequence comes from Streptomyces atratus, assembly GCF_040655115.1. Classification (GTDB taxonomy): domain Bacteria; phylum Actinomycetota; class Actinomycetes; order Streptomycetales; family Streptomycetaceae; genus Streptomyces; species Streptomyces atratus_D. Next base: position 26,915 of record NZ_JBFAJH010000056.1, read on the forward strand.
CGAGGCGGCACGTGCCCTCGGTCTGAGCTTCACCGAGGTGCTGCGGCTGATCGTCCTCCCGCAGGCGTTCCGCGCGGTCGTCAACCCGCTGTCCAATGTCCTGATCGCGCTGACGAAGAACACCACGGTCGCCTCCGCGATCGGAGTCGCCGAAGCCTCGTACCTGATGAAGGTCATGATCGAGGCCGAGGCCCAGCTGATCCTGATCGCCGCTGTCTTCGCGCTCGGCTTCATCTTTCTGACCCTCCCGACCGGCCTGATCCTCGGCTGGGTGAGCAAGAAGGTGGCGGTGAAGCGATGACTTCCGTCCTCTACGACGCCCAGGGACCGCGCGCCAAGCAGCGCAACATCCTGTACACGGTGCTGTTCGTGCTGTGCGCCGCGGCAGTGGTGTGGTGGGTGTACGACGGCCTCGCCGCGAAACACCAGCTCGACTGGATCAAGTGGAAGCCCTTCTTCACCAGCTCCCAGCCCTGGGAGACGTACATCTGGCCGGGCCTCCAGAACACGCTCAAGGCCGCGTTCTTCTCCCTGATCATCGCGCTGCCGCTCGGTGCGCTGTTCGGCATCGGACGACTCTCCGACCATCGATGGGTACGGCTGCCGGCCGGTGCGGTGGTGGAGTTCTTCCGCGCCATCCCGGTGCTGATCCTGATGATCACCGCGAATGCGGTGTACTCCGAGTACACGAACATCAGCAGCGACTCGCGGCCGCTGTACGCCGTGGTCACGGGCCTGGTCCTCTACAACGCCTCGGTGCTCGCCGAGATCGTGCGGGCCGGCATCCTCTCCCTTCCGCAGGGCCAGACGGACGCGGCCAAGGCGATCGGCATGCGCAAGGGTCAGACCATGGTGTTCGTGCTGCTGCCGCAGGCGGTGACGGCCATGCTGCCGGCGATCGTCAGCCAGCTGGTCGTCATCGTGAAGGACACCGCACTCGGTGGCGCCATGATGACCTTCCCCGAGCTGCTGGCCTCGATCCGCCCGATGAGCGCGAACTACGGCGCGAACACCATTGCGTGCTTCACGATCATCGCCCTGCTCTACGTCGTGGTGAACTTCGCCCTGACCTCGTTCGCGAGCTGGCTGGAGGGCCGGCTGCGGCGCGGGAAGAAGAGCACGGGTGGCGCGGTCGGTGCCACACCCGGCGGCGGACTGGAGACCATCGGTGCGCCGGCGCTCAAAATCGATGACGGACGCGCCCTCTGACGGTTTGTCGTCCATGGCTGCGCGAGGAGCGCCGGTGCATGCACCGGCGCTCCTCGCCGTGCTCGGGTGTCACTTGACGCAAGCACCGGCAGTGGGTTGCATACGTTCTGTGATCGCCGACCGAGCCCCCGCTTCCGCTTCCACTCCTCCGACCGCACGGGCCCAGGGAGTCGCGCCGTGGACCCGGTGATCGTCGTCGGCGCCGGGCCCGTCGGCCTGACGCTGTCGCTCGCCCTCGCCGCGCAGGGCGTTCCCTCCGTCGTCCTCGACGAGGATCCGGGGAGGGACGAGACCCGTCCCGCCCGGACGGTGGTGCTGCGCGAGGACACCGCGGCCCTGGTGGAGCGGCTCGGGTGCAAGACGCTCCGGGACGAGGGCGCCCACTGGACGGGCTGGCGCTCCATGCGCCGCAAGCAACTGGTACGCGAACTGCGCCTCGGCGAGGACTCCCCGCACGGTGATCCGCTCCCGGCCCCGCTCCATCTGCCCCAGCACGCCCTGATGCGCGGACTGCGGGCCGCGGTCACCGGGCAGGAGCTGGTACACATGGCGCCGCTCAGCCGGATCGACACCCTCGAGCAGGATCCGGCCGGGGTCACGGTGCACACCAGGGAACCCGATTCGACCTGGTGGCGCGGGAGTTACCTGGTCGGCTGCGACGGCGCCAGATCCACCGTCCGCAAGCTCCTGGACATCAGGTTCCCGGGGCGCACAGCGGTGGAGCGGCACGCCGTCGCCGCACTGCGCACCGAACTTCCCTGGCCTGGGCAGGCCGTGCTGCACCGGCTGCCGCCGTGGCGCACCGGGGGCGCCGAGGTCACCGCGCGCCCGCTGCCGGACGGTGCGTGGCGGCTGGACTGGCTGCTCCCGCCACGCGGCGAGCTCGTCACCCCCGACACCCTGATCACCCGGGTGCGGGACACTCTCGCGGGCTGGTGCGGCGGCGAGACCCCGCCGTACGAACTGCTGGACACGGGCGTGTACACGCTGCATCACCGGCTGGCCCGGCGCTGGCGGGTCCAGCGGGCCTTCCTCGCCGGGGACGCCGCCCATCTGCTCGGTGCACTCGGTACGCAAGGGCTCGACGAAGGGCTGCGGGACGCCGAGAACCTGGCCTGGAAGCTGGCGCAGGCCTGGCATCACGGCGCCTCCGAGGTGCTGCTCGACAGCTACCAGGCGGAGCGCCGCGCCGCAGTCGCCTCCCGGCTGCGCGCGGCGGACCAGTCGCTGCCGATACTGCGCGGCAGCGGAGGGCTGCGGACCATCGTCCCCGGGAGCGCACGGGGGCACGATTCACTGCTCGCCGACGGTCACCTGGGGTGCGGCCCACTCGGTGCGCCCCCCTCGTACTCGCACTCCCCCCTTGCGCCTGCGTACACCGAGGCGCACACATCGGTGGGTACGCCCCCGGGCGCGCCGGTCGCCGATGTACGGGTGACGGCACCCGACGGCACGACCGTACGGCTGCGCGAGCGGCTCGGGCGGGGCCGTCTGCTGGTCGTGCTGGTCGCTCCGGGGACCGGTGTGTGGGACCGGCGCCACTGGTTGACCGCGGGCGTGATGCCCCGGCTCGTCGAGTCGGTCGACGCCCTGCCGGTGAGGGGGGAGCTGCTGGTGACCGAGGCCTACCCGGGTGCCTCGGCCCATACTGTGCTGCTGATCAGGCCGGACGGGCATCTGGTGGCATCGTTCGGCGGGGTCCGGCCCGCGGAACTTTTCGCGGCGGCGGACGCGGCGCGCGGCGGTGCCCCCCGTGCCTCCGCACGCTCCGACCGGACCGCAGACATCAATTGACCCCCACAGGCAGCACGTGGTGTACTCCGGAATGTGACCGACACCGATGTGCGCCTGTGGCGGAGGGTCCATATGGACCTCGTCCGCTATGCGGGCTGTGTGTGTCGCCCGTCCTGCTGAATCGCCTCTCCCTGCCGCGGGGCGCGCTCTGTCGCACGCCGGGCACCACGCGCGAACTCTCAGGACGGTCCCTGTGTCTGTCTCTCCCCCACCTTCCGTACGCACACCCGCTTCCGGCCGGGGCTCCGGTGCCGGTCCCACGGCTGCGGAACTGCTCGACTTCGTCGGTCGTACGGCGGCGGACGCAGGTCTGATCGCCTCGCTCCCCCTTGATCCCGAGGGCCGCACCTGGGTCCGCCTCGACGGGCCCGGCGGCAGCGAGGCGTGGCTGATCGGCTGGCCGCCGCACACCGGCACCGGCTGGCACGACCACGCCGACTCGATCGGCGCCTTCACCACCGCGAGCGGCACGCTCAAGGAGCATTCGCTCGCGGTCAGACTGCCCGCCGACGGCTGGAAGACCCTGGAACTGGCCGAAGATGTCGACCGGTCCCGGCAGTTGACGGCCGGTCACGGCAGGGCGTTCGGGCAGCACCATGTGCACGAGGTGCTGAACGAATCCGGCACCGAGCACGCTGTCTCGGTCCATGCGTACTATCCGCCGCTGCCGCAGATCCGGCGCTACAGCCGCACCGGTGCGGTACTCCGCCTTGAGCACATCGAACGCCCGGAGGACTGGCAGTGAGCGACGAGCGCGACAACGGTGCGGAGCGGATGGGGATCGTCGAACTGTTGGAGCGGGTCCGGGCCGGGTATGACCGGATCGGTCCGCACGAGGCGATCGCCGCCGTGGCGGACGGGGCCCTGCTGGTGGACATCCGCTACGCGGCGCTGCGCGAGCGGGACGGGTTGATCCCGGGGGCGCTGATCGTCGAGCGCAACGAGTTGGAGTGGCGGCTCGACCCGCAGGGCAGCCATCGCGCACCGGAAGCGGTCAACCACGATCTGCGGGTGGTGGTGGTCTGCAACGAGGGGTACGCGTCGAGTCTCGCGGTCGCGTCCCTGAGGCAGTTGGGGCTGCACCGGGCGACCGATCTGATCGGCGGGTTCCAGGCGTGGCGGGCGGCCGGGCTGCCGGTCGGCGCCTGACCGGTGGCGGGTCCGACCGCGCTGCGCCCTGCGCCCTTCCGCCGCCACCGGCCGGTGGCGTCACTGCTTGGACATCGCCACCTCCACCGGGCTGACCTTGAGTGCCAGCCGGCCGGGCAGGGCCGAGGCGACGAGTGCCAGCAGCGCGGCTGCGCCCACCACCGTCGCGTACACCGACGGCAGGACGGTGGGCGCCGCACTGCCGGTCATGCCGATGCTGAAGGCGGTCAGCACGGCGAGAGCGATACCGGTGCCGAGGACGGCGGCGATCAGCAGGACCGACAGGGCTTCGATACGGAGCATCCGCAGGACCTGTCGGCGAACGGCACCGGCCAGCCGGAGCATGGCGAACTCCCGGATCCGCTCGGACACCGACATGGCGAGGGTGTTGACGACCGCGATCGCGGTGAAGGCGATGATCAGGGCCATGGCGAGATAGTTGACCTCTGCGTTCTGCTGCTGCCGGTCCGCCTGAAGCCGGTCGGCGGTGGCAGGGGCGAGCACGGCGACACCGGGGAACTTCTGCAGTGCGGCGGCGAGTCGGCTGCCGTCACTGTCCCCGGCGACCAGGACCGTGGCGGCGAGGGGGTTGTCCATGTGGTGGGCGACGAGGTCGTGGGGCAGGGTCAGATCGCCGAAACCGAGGCCGCGGGCGTAGACGGCGGCGACAGTCAGGGTGGTGGGTGTGCCGTCGCCGAGGTGCAGTTTCAGTTCGCTGCCGGGGTGCAGTCCCAACTGTTCGGCAGCGAGTTCACTGATCGCGGCGGTGCGGGGACGGGCGGCGAAGTCGGCGAGCGAGCCGCTGGTCACCTCGGGGTCCCAGGTGTGGACGAGACCGGCCTGGGTGACGCCCTGGGCCGTGAACTTCGCAAGACCGACCCTGACCGAGGTCCGTACGACCTCGGTGGCGGCCGTCACGCCCGGTGTCCTGCGCACGGCCTCGGCAGCGGCGGACGGGACTCCGGGGCCCTGGGAGGAGAGGATCCGGGTGGCACGGGTTCCTTCGCGGGCCTGGGCGCGGGCGGCGTCACCGAGGGTCGGCTGAACGAAGAGAACCGTGCAGGTCATCGCGATGAGCAGGGTGAGCGGGGTGACGACGGCGGCCATCCGAGTGGAGTTTCCACGGATGTTCGCGATGGCGAGAGTACCCCCGGGCCCGGCCGGCCGGAGCGGTCCCGCGAGCAGTGCCGCCGCCACCTTGACGAGGAGCGGGCCGAGGAGCGACACGGCCGTGGTCAGCACCACGACGGCCAGGAAGGTGACGGGGGTCGAGGCCGCTTCGGTGCGCAGGCTGCCGAGTACGGCGACGAGCGCTCCGCCGCCCGCGAGCAGCACCAGACCTGCGGAGATCCGAATCGAGGCCGGGCGCTCGCGCTCGACCGTGGACTCGGTCATGGCCTCGGCAGGACGGATACGGGCAATCCGGCGGCCGGAGATTCTGGCGGCTGCCCAGGCGCCGAGGAGGGTGACGGCGAGGGCGGCGAAGACCGGGAAGATTCCCGCGGTGCGTTCCAGTGACGGTGGGATCGCATCCATGTCGATGAATCGGCTGTGGAGCCAGCCGGCGAGCGGCAGTCCGGCGAGCGAGCCCAGCAGGCCGGCCACGGCACCGACGACCAGCGCCTCACGCCCGAGCAGACTGCGGACCTGGCGTGGAGTGGCGGCGATGGCGCGCAACAGGGCCAGTTCACGGTGGCGCTGCTGGATGGAGAGCGCAAAGGTGCCGACGACCACGAGAATCGCGACGAGGAGTGAGGTGCCACCCATCGCACCGCCCATGGAAACGAGCTTGATCCGGGCGCCCGCGGCGTCCAGGAACTCGACGGGACCGCGGTCGTCGCCTGTGGCCACCTGCGCGGTGGTGCCTTTGAGCGCCTGCTCCACCCGCTGCTTCAGCCGGCTGAGGTCGACGCCGGGCGCGGGTTCCACACCGAGGACGGTGACCTGGCCGGGGCGGACGGCGAGGCGGGTGGCCTCTGCATCGGAGAAGAAGAGGGAGGTCTGCTGCCGGAGGTCGCCGCGGTGCGCCGGGGCCGCGACGCCGCTGATGCGGTACGTGCGGGGAACACCAGTGGACTGCACGGTCAGCCGGTCTCCGGGCTTCAGGCGGGTTCGCTCGGCGAGCCCCCGGTCGATCACCACGTCGTCGGCGGAGACGGGGGGACGGCCCGCGGTGAGCGCGAAGGGCGTGAGTGAGGCGGAGGCCCAGGAGTGTCCGTACGACGGCGTGGAGGATGTGGCGGGCTCGGCGGTGAGCTGGGCAGCGGGCACGGCGAGGAAGGTGAGTTCGGGGACCACCTTGCGTACGCCGTCCACGGTCCGGATCCGGTCCGCGGTGGCCGCGGGAAGCCAGGCGCGCTCAGCAACGGGTTTCGCCTTGTGCTTGACCTTCGTCTTCCCGTTGCCCTTGTGCGTGACGGTGGTCCGGTGAACGTTCTGGTCGGCGGAGACGATGAGCGGAGCCGCGGCATAGCGCTCGGTGGCGATCCGTCCGCGCAGGCCGGTCTCCAGGAGCGTGCCGCAGGCGGTGACAAGGGCGGCGGCGCACATCAGGGCCAGCAGGGCGCCAAGGAACCCGCCCTTGCGGTCACGGATCGTCTGCAGGGCGTAGCACAGCATCATGATGCCTCCGTCTCTCTTGTGTTGTCGCCCGCAAGGAGTGGGGCCGGGAAGGCGAGCAGCCGGGTGTGGACCGTGCGGGCGCCCGGCGGAGTGTCGGCGTCGGACCGCTTGCAGCGGTTCATGAGAGCGATGTACTCCTCGAAGAACGCGCGGAGTTCGGGGAGCGTGAGCCGGATGGAACCGCGCGAGTACGGGAACGCGTCGGCCCACTCGCCCCGTTCGCCGCTGTCGCGCTGAAGCTGCTCGGAGAGGGCGAGGCCGGCGCCGTATGCGTGGCGGTTCAGCGCGTCCATGGCGAGCCGCACCTCGGGGCTCTGGCGTGACCGGGGCGGGAAGCGCCGGTCACCGGGAACGGCCCGCCACCACCTCGCCCGACGCCTGTCCGGCTCCTGGGCCGAGATGTCCTCCACGAAGCCGTACCTGGCCAGTTCGCGCAGGTGGTAGCTGATGGCCCCGGTGTTCAGCTCGAGGGCGCGGGCAAGGATCGCGGACGTCGCGGGGCCGTGCAGGGTGAGGTGTTGAAAGATCTGCTGCCGCCTGGGCTGGGCGAGCGCTCCGAGAGCGGCCAGCTCTGTGATGTCGGTGCCACCGGGCTTCTCTGCCATGCGTCACACACTGCTCTGTGCACAGATACCTGGGCACTGGAGCGTGTCGGCGTCTTCGTACGGGGGGTTTCCCCCGGCACCTGTGCTCTTGCCTCCCCTAGGTCCTGAACCGAGCCGGATCCGACCCGACAGCACCCGAATGACCCACCCCAGTGGGGCGCATTCGTCACAAGGCGGACATTTGTCTCACTATCAAGGACCGTTATGACGGAGATGCCACACCGATGCCGACCACCGCCTTCACCCCCGACCAGCTCGACCGTCAGGCCGCCCGCCTCCATGACACGGAGGCCTGGCAGCAGATCGTCACGGGCTGGGACATCACCACCCCCGAACCGGTACGTCCCGCCCCACCCGGCTCCGCGCCGCACCCGACGGACGGGCACTCGGCGGACGGGCATCCGGCCGACTGGCGCGATCTACTGTCCGTGCCGGTCGATCAGCTGATCGCCGACTCGGTCCGCTCCGTGCCCCCGGCCGCCCCGCGCGAGCGCCCCCTCCCCGGACGCCTCGGCGCGATCCTCCCCGATCGGTTCCACGGCTGGCGCCGCATCGGGCAGCCCGAACTGCGGCCCTCCACCCACCTCGCCTACGCGCGACAGATCCTGACCGAGTGGGGCTGGCAGAACACCCCGTACCGACTGCGGAACGCCCGCGGCGCCCGGTGCGTCTGCGGCGCCCTCCTCACCGCGCACCGTCTGGGCTACGGCTCCCTCGACACCGTTGACCGGGCCGGCGCCTGGATCGTCGCCGAGCTTCGCTCGCAGGGCTGGACCGACCTGATCGGCCCCTGGAACCGCCACCCCGGCCGCACCGCAGCGGATGCCGTGGCCCTGCTGGACGCCACCATCCGCCGCGCCTCACATGCCGGACAGTGACCGCCGCGCATCCCCGATCCGCGGCACCCCCGACCACCACGACATGCACACCCCGCCGCGCACGCCCGCACCGTGCGCACCCCCCTGTGTACACATCCCTGCACACCCCGACGCGGACCCGTCAGAAGGGCTCGTCCAGGCCTTCCGTGTCCTCGCCCTCTGCTTCGAGTGCCTGGCGCACCACGCGCAGCGCCATCCCCTCCCCGTACCCCTTGCGCGCGAGCATGCCCGCGAGGCGGCGCAGCCGCTTGTCGCGCTCCAGGCCGCGGGTGGAACGGAGTTTGCGCGCGATGAGCTCGCGGGCCGTCTCCTCCTCCTGCTCGGAGTCGAGTTGCCCGACGGCCTCGTCGATCACCGCCGAGTCCACCCCCTTGGTTCGCAGTTCCCGGACGAGAGCGCGGCGAGCCAGCCCACGGCCGTGGTGCCGGGACTCCACCCAGGCATCCGCGAACGCCGCGTCGTCGATCAGCCCGACATCCTCGAACCGCGACAGCACCTCCTCCGCGGCCTCGTCCGGAATCTCCCGTTTGCGCAACGCGTCCGCAAGCTGCTTGCGGGTGCGCGGAGTCCCGGTGAGCAGCCGCAGACAGATATTGCGCGCCTGCTCGACCGGATCTCGCGGCTCCCCCTTCTCGGCCCTCGACGAGGAAGGGGAGCCGCTGTTCCTGGAGCGGGAGCGGGCACGATGCCCCGCGCCCTCGCCGAATCGCCCGCCCGAGCCGGTGCCGCAACCGGGACCGGCCTCCGGCCGGTATGCGGACTCGGACGCGGAATCGTCCGCGGGCCCGACGTCTCCTGGGCCGGGACCGGCGCCGACGGCGCTGTCCGGCCACTCCGTACGACGCGTCACGGTCTAGCTCTTGGCCGCCGCGGCCTTGGCCGGCTTGGCCTTGCCGGCCGGAGCTGGCACCGACTTCGCGCCGTCGGCCGGAGCCGCAGCGCCACCCGCCGCGTCCGCACCCGGCTCGGCGCTCAGAGCCGCATCCGGCCTGACGCCGATGCCCAGCTTCTCGAGGATCTTCTTCTCGATCTCATTGGCGAGGTCGGGGTTGTCCTTGAGGAAGTTACGGGCATTCTCCTTGCCCTGGCCGAGCTGGTCGCCCTCGTACGTGTACCAGGCGCCCGCCTTGCGCACGAAGCCGTGCTCCACGCCCATGTCGATCAGACCGCCCTCACGGCTGATGCCCTGGCCGTAGAGGATGTCGAACTCGGCCTGCTTGAACGGCGGCGCGACCTTGTTCTTGACAACCTTGACGCGGGTGCGGTTGCCGACCGCGTCGGTGCCGTCCTTGAGCGTCTCGATGCGGCGGATGTCGAGGCGCACCGACGCGTAGAACTTCAGCGCCCGGCCGCCGGTCGTGGTCTCCGGGGAGCCGAACATCACACCGATCTTCTCGCGGAGCTGGTTGATGAAGATCGCGGTGGTCTTGGACTGGTTGAGCGCGCTGGTGATCTTGCGGAGCGCCTGGCTCATCAGACGGGCCTGCAGACCCACGTGCGAGTCACCCATCTCGCCCTCGATCTCCGCACGCGGCACGAGCGCTGCGACGGAGTCGATGACGATCAGGTCGAGAGCGCCCGAGCGGACCAGCATGTCCACGATCTCGAGCGCCTGCTCACCGTTGTCCGGCTGGGACAGGATGAGGCTGTCGATGTCGACGCCGAGCTTCTTCGCGTACTCGGGGTCGAGGGCGTGCTCCGCGTCGATGAAGGCCACCGAGCCACCGAGCCGCTGCGCGTTCGCCACCGCGTGCAGCGTCAGCGTCGTCTTGCCGGAGGACTCCGGTCCGTACACCTCCACCACACGGCCGCGCGGCAGTCCGCCGACGCCGAGGGCGACGTCGAGTGCGGTCGACCCGGTGGGGATCACCTCGATGGGCTCGTTCGGCCGCTCACCGAGGCGCATCACCGCGCCCTTGCCGAATTGCCGTTCAATCTGTGCGAGTGCGGCGTCCAGCGCCTTCTCGCGGTCGGTTCCTGCCATGGGTTCCACCCGATTTGCTTGAGTCGATCGCTTCACGTCAAAGACGCTAACCCCTGCCACTGACAATGGGCCTCGACGTCCTCCCGGCCTGTGGACAACTCCACGGTCGGGCCCGGGAAAACCCGGCCGGAATCCCATGAGAATGGATGTTTGATTTTGATGTCAAGCACACCGCGCCGGACCGGCCCGCCCCCAGAGTAGCGCCCTAGCATCACACATTTGGAGAGTCAAGGAGACGTGGTCAACCTCATACTGGATTCCGGCCGTATGGGGACATCGCCGACAGAAGGACCGATGTGACGGGCTATCGCTGAGCCCGCCCGCCGCCCACGCCCAGCACCCCTCACTCCCGCACCGGCGCACCGCACGCGCCGGGCAACCTGCCGGACCGCCCGCGTCCGGTTGTCGTGTCAGGCCTGCGGATCCGGGACGTTCGGCCGCTCGGCATCGTTGCCCGGCGCCCGGGTCGTCAGGCCCCGCAGCCGTGAGAGCACCGGATCGCCGCGCCGCCACAGATGCCGGCCGTGCACCCGCGGGTCGTCCGTCACGTCGTAGCGCTTCACATAGGCACCGAGGAATGCCTGCAGCGTGGCGACGGCCGGAATCGCGATGAGCGCGCCCACGGCGCCCATCAGAGCCGTACCGGCGATGACCGAACCGAAGGCGACCGCCGGATGGATGTCCACAGTTTTCGAGGTGAGCTTGGGCTGCAGCACATAGTTCTCGAACTGCTGGTAGATCACGACGAATCCGAGCACCCACAGGGCGTACCAGGGGTCGACGGTGAACGCGATCAGCATCGGCAGGGCGCCCGCCAGATACGTACCGATCGTGGGAATGAACTGCGAGACGAGGCCGACCCAGACCGCGAGCGCCGGGGCGTACGGCACACCAAGGATCACCAGCAGGATGTAGTGCGCGCTCCCGGAGATGAGCGCCATCAGTCCGCGCGAGTAGAGATAACCGCCGGTCTTGTCGACCGCGATCTCCCAGGCCCTCAGCACTTCGGCCTGCCGGGCGGGCGGCAGCACGGAGCACAGGGCGCGGCGCAGCCGGGGACCGTCGGCCGCGAAGTAGAAGGAGAACAGGAAGATCGTCAGCAGCCGGAAGAGCCCGCCGAGCACGGTGGTCGAGACGTCGAGCACACCGGTCGCGCTGTTCTGGACGTACTTCTGCAGCCAGTCGGAGTGCAGCAGGCTGTCCTGAACCTCGACCCGGGAGAGATCGGTGTGGAAATTCTGGTTGATCCAGTTGATCACCGAGTCGAGGTACTTGGGGAACTCTTCGACCATGTCGACGATCTGGCCCGCGAGCATCGAGCCGAGCAGCACGACGAACCCGGCGCCGGCGATCAGCACCACGAGGAAGACCAGGAAGGTGGCCAGACCGCGGCGCATACCGCGCTCCGACATCCGGCTCACCGCAGGCTCTATGGCGAGCGCCAGGAAGAACGCGATCAAAATATTGATCAACAGCCCGATGAGCTGGTCGAACGCCCAACTGCCGAGCCGGAAGCAGGCGTAGAGCGCCAGGGCGAGAACCATGGCTCGCGGCAGCCATGCGGGCATTCGGGCCGACCCATTGCCGGAAGGCGGGATCGGTGGCGCGGCCGGCGGAACGGCTGGGGTCAGAGGCCGCTGGGTCTGGGCTGTCTCGTCTGTCGGTGCCACGGATCCAGTCTCGCCTACGGCTGTGACAGCCGGCCGCCCACCCCGGGAACAGCTGAGGTCAGCGGTGGGCGGACACGGCGTCAGCGTCTGTCGGCGGGAATGCCGACCGCCGTGCAGACACCGCGCCAGACGTCCTTCGCTTCCCAGCCCTCGGCCAGCGCCTGGTGCACCGTACGCCCGCCGAGCTCGGCCATCACATGGTCGCGCGCAAAGGAGTCGGCGTACCCCGCACCGAAGTGGTCCGCCATCCGTTCCCAGAAAATCGTCAACCGCATGACTTCAGTATCCCGCTCCCGAGTGTGCAGCCGGGCCACTACGCCCTGTCGAGAGCGCTTACCGGCCTACGGTCGGTCCATGGCCGGAACAGGAGCAAGCCCCCTCAAGCGTGCCGAGCATTTCATCTGGCTCACAGCCCGCGTCCTCGAACAGCGGCGGTTCACCCATCACTTCCTGGGAGGCAGCGCGGACGCCGTGGAGACCGCACTCGCCGCCTATCTCCATGAGGACGGCGGATACGGTCACGCACTCGAACCCGATCTGCGGGGCCCCGCCAGCCAGCCGCTGCACACGGCCCATGCGCTCAGCGTCCTGGACTCCATCGGGCGCTGCAGCGGTCTGCGGGTGGAGCGGATCTGCCGCTTCCTGACCGAGGTATCGACCACGGAGGGGGCGCTGCCCGCGCTTCTGCCCTCGCAGCGCGGCTATCCGGCCGCGCCGTTCATCCCGATCGTCGACAACCCTCCGGCCGAGTTGCTGGCCACCGGCCCCGTCGTCGGACTGCTGCACCGCAACGCGGTGTGGCACGCCTGGCTGTTCCGGGCGACGGACTTCTGCTGGGCGGCGGTCGACGCGCTGGAGAAGTCGCATCCGTACGAGATCGAAGCCGCGGTCGCCTTCCTCGACGGCGCTCCGGACCGGGCACGGGCGGAGGCGGCGGCGGACCGTCTCGGGCGGCTCGTGCGGGAACAGCGGCTGGCCGTACTGGATCCGGAGCGGCGTGCGGAGCACCCGGTGGCGGCCGGGTACGCACCGGGCGAGCAGCATTTCCCGTACGACTACGCCCGCACCCCCGAATCGCTCGCCCGCCGCTGGTTCACCGACGAGGAACTGGAACGCTCGCTCGACCATCTGGCGGCGGAGCAGCAGGCGGACGGCGGCTGGCCGGTGAACTGGCGGCAGTGGGCACCTGGCACCGCCTTGGAGGGCCGCCCCCTGGTGACGCTGAAGGCGCTGCTGACGCTGCGGGCCCATGGCCGCAGCCTCGGCTGAGACCGACCGGCACAGTCGATTCCGCCGCCGTCGTTCGTGGGGCGGTCAACGCTGGGACCGCTTCGGGCGCCTCTGTCCGATCGGGGTTGCCTCTCCCGGCATGTTGTCTATCCGAGCGCACGCGCCCCGGCCGTGACGACGACGGCGGCTCCCACGACCACCAGGAAGGGAGCGCGCAGCACCAGGGCGAGTGCGGCGGCGGCGAGCCCGGCACCCCTGGCGTCGAGCACCAGCTGTTGTCCGTTCCCGAAGGTCTGCTGCGCCGTGAGGGCCGCCAGGAGCGCCACGGGCAGGAGCGCGGCAAGACGCTGTACGAGCGGGCGTTCCAGCGCCCCTGCGGGGACCAGCAGTCCCAGCAGCTTCGCAAGGTAGCATCCGGCGGCAGTGAGGGCGATCGCTATCCATACGTTCATCGGGCTTCCTCCGTCGTGGTCGCGTCCTTGGCCGGCCTGTCAATGGCCGATGCCTTCCTGCGTCCCATCAGGAAAAGGACGGCAGGCGCGGCAAGCGCGGCGAGCAGCACGGGTACGCCCGCGGGCAGCATGGGCAGCGCCCCCAGGGCGAGCAGGACGGCGAGAGCGGCGGTGACGCGCTCCGTGGTGCTCTTCAGCATCGGAGCGAGCAGCGCGAGGAAGACTGCGGGACTTGCCGCGTCCAGCCCCCAGGTGTCGGTGTCGCCGAGCGCCTCGGCGCCCAGCGCCCCCAGCAGTGTGGTCAGGTTCCACAGCACGTACAGGGTGAGTCCGGTGACAGTGAAGCCGATCCGCGCGGCCCGTCGGGTGGGCTGCGGCAGCGTCACCGCGGTCGTCTCGTCGATGACCCACTGGGCGGCGAGCGGTCGTACGGCGCGCGGGAGGGCGAGCAGCTGCGACAGCCGCAGACCATAGAAGGCGTTGCGTACGCCGAGGAAGAACGCACCGGCAGCGGCGGTGTACGGATTTCCGCCTGCGGCAAGGGCGCCCACCAGCGCGAACTGCGAGGCGCCGGTGAAGACGAGGAGGCTGAGCGCGCAGGTCTGGAGCAGGCTCAGGCCGGAGCCCGCCGAGGTGACACCGAAGGCGAAGCCGGAGAGGCCCACCGCGATACCGACGCCGAGCGCGTCGCGGATGACGGCCGCGTCGGGTTTCGCCTCGCCGACGGCGGTTATGCCGTCGGCGGCCTCGGCCGTCTCGCCGAGTCTTTCTGAGGATGCTGTCTGTTCTGGCACGTCCGGAACGCTACGCGGACGAATCAGGACTGGTCTTGTACGTTTTTGCGCGTTCACGCTGGTACGCGCCGGGCGGCACCCCCACGATCCGGGTGAAATGACGGTTGAGGTGCGGCTGATCGGTGAAGCCGACCTCGGCCGCCGCGTCCGCCGGTGGGATGCCCGCATCGAGCATCCTCCGCGCACGCCGCACCCGGGCATCAGTGAGCCAGGTGTGCGGCGGCATCCCGTACTGCTTCTTGAACGCCCGCAGCAGGGCGAAGGGGCTGGTGCCGAGCTCGGCGGCCAACGTCTCGAGCGTCGGCGGCTCGGCCATCCTGCTCTCCAGCACCGCACGCGCCCGCGCCGCGTCCCGGGCACCCGCCGACCGGGGAGCGCGAGCGGGCAGCACGCTGCCGTGGCGGCTGAGCAATCGCGTGACCATGATCCGCAGAACGCTGTCGGCGGCGAGCGCATTGCCCTCCTCGGCCGCCCGGTGCACCTCGCCGATGAGCCGGGACGCCTCCGTGTCGAGGACGCTGGTCTCGGTGAAGCCGACCGTGCCGCGCAGCCGCGTCGTATCGGCCGCGATGTCGTTGATCACCTGCGCGGACGGGTACAGCGTGGCGTACACCCAGCCCTCGGGGGCCCCGGCCCGGGCGGTGTGAGGCACCTCCGGATTGATCATGACGACGGTGCCGGGACCCGCGTGCACGGTGCCGCCGGGCAGCCCGACGTCCTCGATGCCCCGGGTGATGGTGCCGAAGACATAGCCCTCGTGGCTGTGGCGCGGGAAGGCGTGGCGGACGTACCGGGCGCGCAGAAGATCGAGGTCGGGCAGTTCCGCGTACTGCCAGTACCTCGCCCACTCCCCCGCAGCCGCAACCGGGGCCGGCTCCGGGACCGATGGTGCCGCCATACCCGAATTCTCGCAGGCCCCGGCCGTGGTCGGCGTCCAGTACCGGCCGTCTTCACCGTCCGGTACCCGACCCTCGTCAGCTTCTGGTGCCGAACCTCGTCACCCTCCGGAATCAGTCCGTTGATGCTCCTATTGGCTGTCAAGCGGCGGTTAGCCAGTCGCGGTAGGCGTTGGCGAGAGTGTCGTCACGGCGGGTGCCGCGTTCAATGCAGGAGATGACTGCCGGCCAGACGTTGAAGTGGTGGGCGGCGGCGGTGAGGGTGATGTTCTTGGCCTGGCGCGCGGGTCGCAGGTCGGCGAT
>NZ_JBFAJH010000057.1:0-41099 GCF_040655115.1 Streptomyces atratus
GCGCTGGACAGCTGGGTGAACCTGAACCTGGTGGAGACGCGGACGTGTCCCGGCGGCGTGGTCCTGACCAGGTACGAGACGAGGCGCTGAGCAGCAGCACCCACGCGTGTCCTGTCGAATTGCATCTGTCGGATAGCGAGCCGTTGACCTGCTGGGATGCCAGGCCGTTTGAGAAGACGGAGGCTCGGGGTTCTCAAACGACCTGGCTTTCGTGGAGGGTGGTTCACAGAACAGCCCAAAGGCGGCAGCAGGTGAGACAGGCCTGCGGGACCCCCGACACCCCGGTGCAACCGGTTGTCAGTGCTGTTCGGCAGGGTGTGCATGTGACGAATCGAGACGAGGAGCGTGGCGCCCCCATCTGGTCTGGACTGCCTTCGACGGCCAGAGAGCTGCTCATGGCAACTGAATGGGGCGCCCTGCAGCATGCATATGGGAGCGCCGAGGACACCCCGCCGTACCTGTGTCAACTCCTGAACGAGGACCCCGAGGTGCAGGCCGAGGCACTGGGAATGCTCGATATGTCCGTGCTGCATCAAGGATCCCTGTACAGCTCCACCCCGCCGGCCGCACTGTTCGTCGCAGCGATCCTGACCCACCCCCAGACTTTGGCCGAGCACGAGAGCTTCTTCCCCTGGGACGACCGGACCCGACCGCTACGGGCCGCACTACTCGACTGGCTCGGCCAGATTGCCCACTCGGCCTCCTACGGCGAGGACCCCGGCAGCGAGGATGAGTACGGGGATGAGTACGACGGCGAGGACGAAGACGAGCTCGAAGCGATCCACGCATGCCGGAGTATCCGACGCGAGCTCTACGACGCGGTCGAACCGTTCCTCGACGATCCGCATCCGGACACCCGAGAGGCAGCCCTCGGAGCGGTCACCCTGCTTCTGAAGGCACCCGACCTTGCCGAGCTCGTTCCCCGCGTCGCCCACCGCCTGCGTAGCGTTCTCGCAGCGGACGGCAGCCGTCGAGAACGCTCCTCCGCAGCTCTGGCCATGGGCGCCTGGGGCCAGGACACCACCGGCCTCCTCAACGATCCTGATCCAGCCGTGCGCACCTGCGCCGCTCTGGCCACCGGATGCGCGCACATGCCACGCGCCACCGCCGTCCTGCTCGAAGCCCTGCAAAACCCGGTCGAGGCAGACCACTGGTTCCCCGACCCACTCCCTCAATTCGACGGCTGGCTCCGCTTCACCCTCCTGAAGGCCGTCCTTGACCGCGTCGACGCCTTCGAAGACCTAGCTCCGGCGGCCATGGCCCTGATACCGCTCGCCAGCGACTACTCCGTCGACCGCGACTGGGGTCCGCTGCTCGTCAAAGCCTTCCCCACCGGCTACAGCCCCGGCCTGTCACTGTCGGCCGCGCAACGAGAGCTTCTGCAAGCCGTCACCGCCAATGACAACTGCTGGGGGAACATTGGCAACAAATTCCGCTGGCTCAGGGAAGCCGGCCTGCCAGAGCAGCGCGACGCCATCCGAGCCCTGCTCTGATGGCTGATGGCGCGGGCAGAGGTGGACGTGGGCGGGTGAGAGGGTAATGACCACGGAAGCGGTGGGGCTGCGGCGGGCTGTGCAGCAGCGACAGGGGCGGCTGATCAGCTGTTCCGTTCGCCGCCCGGGACCATGCGGGCTGAGGAAGTCGGCGAGCGCGGGCAGGGCCCGGGCGAGCTGGGATGCTGGGCGTCCGGAGAGTGTGGCCAGGCGTTCGGGTGAGTGGGGAGTCCAGCCTGCGGTGGTGTTGCTGAGAGGGAAGACTCCGGCGGCAGCGGTCCCAGGAGGCGGGCGAGGCACTCAGGCTTGGGCTCCCCCGGCAGGGCCCGGGACCGGCTGCCGCTGCGGTAGCCGGTCTCCACCTCCAGCAGATGCGCCATCCGGATCCGGGCCCGCGTCAGGTCGTGCTCTGAAAGATCTTCATCACGCTGCCGCTGCCGCCCACTGTTCATCACGGCCTCACCACCGGGTAGATCCACGCGGCATCGTCCAGCGGCAGAGTCAGATCCATCGCCAGTCGGCCGTGCCGGAGCAGGTGAACGGCGTGCGAGCGGGCCACGGCCGGAAGCGAGGTCTCCTTCACCAGTTCGCCGAACCGCCGCGGGCGTTCCCTGGCCAGCTCCAGGAGTTCGTTTTGGAGCCCGAGCCGGTCGGACATCGGGCGCCGCCGCGCGGACAGAGCGTCAAGGCCGGTCAGCACCTGGCGGCGCCAGCCGGACGCCACCATGTAGTGCCATCCCACTGCAACAGCCGCCCGATCCGTCGCGGCGAACTTCACCAGATCCTTGTCTTTGACCAGATGCGTGGGCCGGACGTCGATCAGCAGAGCCGTTTCGGGCAAGAGCACCAGGAAGTCGGGGGTGTGGTCCTGGCTGGCGCCATCCGAGGTGGCGAACTTCAGCTTGAACGGCTGTGACAGCACCTCGGTCAAGGCGCCGACGAAGTCCAGGGCGAGCAGCAGATTCCGCTCGGCCAGGCTCTCGAAGTCATGCATCCGCCCTGTGGCCAGCAGGTACTGCAGTCCGGGGCGGTGCCGCTGCCTCGCCCGCCAGGTAAACCCGCGTACCGGCACCGATGCGACTGCCGGGAAACTCGCCATCTCCTTGACCGGACAGATCACGTCCGCCTGCTCGGTCTTCCACCGCACCGTCCACCGACGCGTCCATCCCGGCCCCATGTCCAAGCTTTCCGCGACTGCTGGATCGATGGGGTACGGCGCAACGAGCTCGCGCAAGGAACAGCTATGCGACCACACCGGGCGGGGCTCGCTTCCCGGCGTGCAGACCGAGGCCTTCATGCCTCCAGCACAGTAGGGCTGCCAGCATCTTGTAGCGGCTTCACGTGAAGACTGTGTAGTGCGACGACGGGACCGCTACCCTGCCCGCCAACTGAGCAGCTCAGTCCCGCCAGGTCATGTGCTCAGCCGCCAGATCGGCTGCACAGTCTCATGAACCGCAGCTTGAACTGTCGCCCGGCTTTGCATAAACCTGCGGCGATGCGTATAGTCATGCCATCGATGAGGAGGATTCCGATGGCGGTACGTGCGGCAGTGGCAGGGGCGAGCGGGTATGCCGGCGGGGAGCTGCTCCGTCTGCTGCTCGCTCACCCCGAGGTGGAGATCGGCGCTCTCACCGGAAACACCAACGCCGGCCAGAAGCTCGGCGCGCTGCAACCGCATCTGCGGCCGCTCGCCGACCGGGTGCTCCAGCCGACCACGCCCGAGGTCCTCGCCGGGCACGACGTCGTCTTTCTCGCCCTGCCGCACGGGCAGTCCGCCGCCGTCGCCGAGCAGCTCGGTGACGAGGTGCTCGTCGTCGACATGGGCGCCGACTTCCGGCTGAAGGACGCCGGTGACTGGGAGAAGTTCTACGGGTCGCCGCACGCCGGGACCTGGCCCTACGGTCTGCCCGAACTTCCCGGTGCCCGTGCCGCGCTGGTGGGTTCCAAGCGGATCGCGGTGCCCGGCTGCTATCCGACGGCCGTCTCCCTCGCGCTGTTCCCGGCATACGCGGCCCAGCTCGCCGAGCCCGAGGCCGTCGTCGTCGCCGCGTCCGGTACCTCCGGGGCGGGCAAGGCGGCCAAGCCGCACCTGCTCGGCTCCGAGGTGATGGGCAACATGTCCCCGTACGGCGTCGGCGGTGTCCACCGGCACACGCCCGAGATGATCCAGAACCTCAGCGCCGCCGCGGGTGAGCCGATCACGGTCTCCTTCACGCCTACCCTCGCGCCCATGCCCCGCGGCATCCTCGCCACGTGCAGCGCGAAGGCGAAGCCGGGCGTGAGCGCCGAGTCCGTACGTACCACCTATGAAAAGGCCTTCGCGGACGAGCCGTTCGTCGACCTCCTTCCCGACGGACAGTGGCCCGCCACCGCGTCCGTGTACGGCTCCAACGCCGTGCAGATCCAGGTCGCGTACGACGAGGCCGCCGGTCGGATCGTCGTCATCAGCGCCATCGACAACCTCGCCAAGGGCACCGCGGGCGGCGCCCTGCAAAGCATGAACATCGCCCTCGGACTTCCCGAGGACACAGGTCTTTCCACGATCGGAGTGGCACCGTGAGCGTCACGGCAGCACAGGGGTTCTCGGCGGCGGGTATCGCCGCGGGAATCAAGGAGAGCGGTAACCCGGACCTGGCCCTCGTGGTCAACAACGGTCCGCGCCGCGCCGCCGCGGGAGTCTTCACCTCCAACCGCGTCAAGGCCGCCCCCGTCCTCTGGTCGGAGCAGGTACTCAAGGGCGGCGAGGTCACCGCTGTCGTCCTCAACTCCGGTGGTGCCAACGCCTGTACGGGCCCGCAGGGCTTCCAGGACACGCATGCCACCGCCGATAAGGCCGCCGAGGTCCTCATCGGTCACAGCGCCGGTGAGATCGCCGTCGCCTCGACCGGGCTGATCGGTACGCTGCTCCCGATGGACAAGCTGCTGCCGGGCATCGAGACTGCCGCTGCGGCGCTCAGCGAGCACGGCGGCGAGAAGGCCGCCATCGCGATCAAGACCACGGACACCGTCCACAAGACCGCCGTCGCGGACGGCGAGGGCTGGACCGTCGGCGGCATGGCCAAGGGCGCGGGCATGCTCGCACCGGGGCTCGCCACGATGCTGGTCGTCCTCACCACCGACGCCGACGTCGATGCCGCCGGTCTCGACTCCGCACTGCGCGCCGCGACCCGCACCACCTTCGACCGGGTCGACTCCGACGGCTGCATGTCGACGAACGACACCGTGCTGCTGCTGGCCTCCGGGGCAAGCGGGATCACCCCGGAGCAGGGCGAGTTCGCGGAGTCCGTACGGGTCGTCTGCGCCGACCTGGCCCGGCAGCTGATCGGTGACGCCGAGGGTGCCTCCAAGGACATCCGGATCGAGGTCATCAACGCGGCGACCGAGGACGACGCCGTCGAGGTGGGCCGATCCATCGCGCGCAACAACCTCCTGAAGTGCGCCATCCATGGCGAGGACCCCAATTGGGGCAGGGTGCTCTCCGCGATCGGCACGACGAAGGCCGCCTTCGAGCCCGACCAGCTCAATGTCGCCATCAACGGCGTCTGGGTCTGCAAGAACGGCGGCGTCGGCGAGGACCGCGACCTCGTCGACATGCGCTACCGCGAGGTGAAGATCACGGCCGACCTCGCCGCAGGCACCGAGTCGGCCGTCATCTGGGCCAACGATCTCACCGCGGACTACGTCCACGAGAACAGCGCGTACAGCTCATGAGTACCGCGAGGAAGCACACCGCACTGCCGAAGGCGCAGATCCTCATCGAGGCGCTGCCCTGGCTGACGCGGCACAACGGCAAGACCGTCGTCATCAAGTTCGGCGGCAACGCCATGGTCGACGAGGAGTTGAAGGCGGCCTTCGCGCAGGACGTCGTCTTCCTGCGGCAGGCCGGACTCAAGCCCGTCGTCGTGCACGGCGGCGGCCCGCAGATCAGCGCCCAGCTCGATAAACAGGGCCTGGTCAGCGAGTTCAAGGCCGGCCTGCGCGTCACCACGCCCGAGGCGATGGACGTCGTGCGGATGGTTCTGGCCGGACACGTCCAGCGCGAGCTGGTCGGCCTGCTCAACCAGCACGGTCCGCTCGCCGTCGGCATGACCGGCGAGGACGCGCACACCATCACCGCCACCCAGCACCGGCCCACCATCGACGGTGAACTCGTCGACATCGGCCGGGTCGGTGAGATCACCGCCATCGACACCGGGGCCATCCAGGCGCTGCTGGACGACGGCCGGATCCCGGTCATCTCCTCCATCGCCCGGTCCGCCGACGACAACCACGTCTACAACGTCAACGCCGACACCGCGGCCGCCGCACTCGCCGCCGCGCTGAATGCCGAGACCCTGATGGTCCTCACCGACGTCGAGGGTCTCTACGAGGACTGGCCCAACAGCGACGACGTGATCAGCCGGCTCACCGCCGGCGAGCTGGAGAAGCTGTTGCCGGAGCTGTCCAGCGGCATGGTCCCGAAGATGCAGGGCTGTCTGTACGCCGTGCGCAACGGCGTCGAGACCGCCCGTGTCATCGACGGCCGGGTCCAGCACTCGATCCTGCTGGAGATCTTCACCGACGAAGGAGTCGGCACGATGGTCGTGCCGGACGCAGAGCCAGGGACAGAGGGGGAAGCATGACCAACGCCGAGCTTTCACAGCGGTGGCAGGGCTCGCTCATGGACAACTACGGCACCCCGCAGCTCTCCCTGGTCCGCGGCGAAGGCGCCCACGTGTGGGACGCCGACGGCACCGAGTACCTCGACTTCGTCGGCGGTATCGCGGTGAACGCGCTGGGTCACGCACACCCCGCCGTCGTCGAGGCCGTCTCCGCCCAGATCGCCTCCCTCGGCCATGTCTCCAACCTCTTCATCGCCGAACCGCCCGTCGCCCTCGCCGAACGGCTGCTGCAGCTTTTCGGACGGACCGGCCGGGTCTACTTCTCCAACTCGGGCGCCGAGGCCAACGAGGCCGCCTTCAAGATCGGCCGGCTGACCGGGCGGACCCATATGGTCGCCACCGACGGCGGTTTCCACGGCCGGACCATGGGGGCCCTCGCCCTCACCGGCCAGCCCAAGAAGCGCGAGCCGTTCCTGCCGCTGCCCGGCGACGTCACGCATGTCCCGTACGGGGACGCGGAAGCCCTCCGGACCGCGGTGACCACCGAGACCGCGCTGGTGATCATCGAGCCCATCCAGGGCGAGAACGGTGTGGTCGTCCCGCCCAAGGGCTACCTGGAGGCCGCCCGGGAGATCACCCGGGCCACCGGCACCCTGCTCGTCCTCGACGAGGTGCAGACCGGTATCGGCCGGTGCGGCCACTGGTTCGAGCACCAGGCCCACCAGAGCGTCGAGCCGGACATCGTCACCCTCGCCAAGGGCCTGGGCGGCGGGCTGCCGATCGGCGCCACCGTCGCCTTCGGTGCCGCGGCCGACCTGTTGAAGCCCGGTCAGCACGGCACGACGTTCGGGGGCAACCCGATCGCCTGCGCCGCGGGTCTCGCCGTGCTCGACACCCTCGCCGCCGGTGGCGCCCTGGACCGGGTGAAGCGGCTCGGCGAGCGGATCCGGGAGGGTGTCGAGGGGCTGGGGCACCCGTTGGTCGACCATGTCCGCGGCTCCGGACTGCTCCTGGGTATCGTGCTCACCGAGCCCCTCGCACCTCAGGTGCAGCAGGCGGCTCAGGGAGCCGGACTCCTGGTGAACGCGCCCGCCCCCGATGTCGTGCGGCTGATGCCGCCGCTGATCATCGGTGACGCAGAGGTGGACGCGTTCCTCGAGGCACTGCCCGGCGCTCTCGACGCGGCACACGGGGACGGACCATCCGGAGAGAAGCGCTCCGGAGAATGAGGCGACGACGATGACCGAGGCGCAGGAATCCGAGTACGGCGGGCAGTCCGTGCCGCAGACCCGCACCGCACGCCACCGCCGGATCGTGGACATCCTGAACCGGCTGCCGGTGCGCTCCCAGAGCCAGCTGGCCAAGCTCCTCGCCGACGACGGGCTGAGCGTCACCCAGGCGACGCTCTCCCGCGATCTGGACGAACTGGGCGCGGTGAAGATCCGTAACACCGGCGGCGAGCTGATTTACGCGGTGCCGAGCGAGGGCGGTTTCCGCACCCCGCAGGCGCCGCTCGGCGAGTCCGCCAAGGAGGAGCGGATGCGGCGCCTCTCCGCCGAACTGCTCATCTCGGCGGAGGCCTCGGCCAACCTCGTGGTGCTGCGTACGCCTCCGGGCGCGGCCCAGTTCCTGGCCTCGGCCATCGACCAGGCCGAGCTGCAGGACATCCTCGGCACGATCGCGGGCGACGACACGCTGATGCTGATCAGCCGCGACCCGGCGGGCGGTCAGGCACTCGCCGACCACCTGCTGCGGCTGGCGCAGAACGGCCGCTGAGCCCGAGCGGGCCTTTCTTCCGGATCGGGACGGACCTGCGGGCCCGGGAAGATCCGGGAGAGGGGCCTGGGCGCCCGGATCAGTAACCAGTGATCGCGGTGGGGCCCGAACGGGTCCCGATCGCGATGTGCGGCCGACGGTCCGGGTCCGCCCAGGCGAGGATCCGGTCCATCGCCGCCGCCGGTACCGAGCCGCAGCCGGCAGTCGCCCCGTCCCCGTTCACATGCAGAAATATGCCCGCACCCCGCCCGCGTACCGGCCGGTCGTAGTTGAATCCGACCACCAGCGCGCGGGCGTACTGCGTCCCGTACGCGATCAGGTGTTCGGCCTCGCTCGCCCGGCAGTCAGCGGGCAGCGGCTCCACCCAGCGGTTGTAGCGGCTCCACCCAGCGGTTGTAGCGGGACGCCTCGTTGTCCTGGCACCACCACGACCGGTCGCCGACCCGGCGGTACGGGTAGTCGGTCCCGGCCGGGGCGGCCTTGATCCCGAAGGCGTACGGCAGGTCGTACAGACCCGTGGGCGTGGTGTTCGTGCCCTGGACCCGCTGCTTCCCCTCGGTCAGCCCCTTCGCCCCGAACCGGGCCGACGCGGACCCCATCCGCACCCACTCCCCCGACCGCAGGTTCCACCAGCTCACGGTCCCCGTGGTGGATCCGGTGCCGGAGGCCTCGGCGGTGATCAGCTGTGTGCCCCCGCCCGTGTCGGCCATCCGCTCCGGTAGCGGCGGCGTGGCGGCGGGCCGCGCCGCGACCGAACCCACGAGGGCGAGCAGAACCGAACCGGTGATCAGTGATATGCGCATGCCCCGGACCGTAGACGCGACTCCACCGGCCCGCCCCCGGGCCTGCTCCGTACGGACCAGTGCCCGGCGGCTCATCCCGCGGCGGGCATGCCCGGCAGCGGGAGCGGCAGCCCCGGGAGGCCGTCGATGCTGGTGGCGATGTGCTCCTTCTTCTCGAAGTACTCGCTGAGTGAGGCGTCGTCCTCGCGGGCGAAGCGCTGGGCGTGCAGCGGCCGGTCCTCGTCGTAGAACATGAAAGGCACGGCGAATCCGCAGGTGTCCCGGATCAGCTCGGCCGTCACCACGATGATCGCGCGCAGCCCGTGCGGTGTGGGGTCGACGCCGGGGAAGTGGGCGAGCAGGCCGCTGAACCGCGGGTCGTCGCGGAAGACGGGCTCGCCGTGGCCATGCACCCGCACGATGTTCGGCGGCCCCTGGAAGGCGCACCACATGAGGGTGATGCGGCCGTTCTCGCGGAGGTGCGCCACGGTCTCCGCGTTGCTCCCGGCGAAGTCCAGATAGGCCACGGTCCGATCGTCGACGACCGTGAAGGAGCCGCTGACGCCCTTGGGGGAGAGGTTGACCGTGCCGTTCCCGTCGAGGGGCGCGGTCGCCGTGAAGAAGATGTGCTGCTCCTCGATGAAGGTCCTGAGCCGACCGTCGATGCGTTCGTACGTCTTTCCCATGGGGCGATTATTGTCGCCGCGTCGGCGGGTGGCGGGGGTATTTCAGGGCGTGGGACGCGTCCCTCGTCGCCTCCTGGGCGGCCCGGTGGCGCGCCGCCGATCGATACCTTTGACAAACCATACGGAGGACTGCATAGTTATACCCATCAGTGATTGCACCGTAAGGAGAAACCCGTGACCGAGCGCGTCGTACTCGCCTACTCGGGCGGCCTGGACACCTCCGTCGCCATCGGCTGGATCGCCGAGGAGACGGGCGCCGAGGTCATCGCCGTTGCCGTGGATGTCGGCCAGGGCGGCGAGGACCTGGATGTCATCCGCAAGCGCGCGCTCGCCTGCGGTGCCGTCGAGGCCGAGGTCGCGGACGCCAAGGACGAGTTCGCCGAGGAGTACTGCCTCCCGGCGATCAAGGCCAACGCCCTGTACATGGACCGCTACCCGCTGGTCTCCGCACTCTCCCGGCCGACCATCGTCAAGCACCTCGTCGCCGCCGCCAACAAGCACAACGCCGGCATCGTCGCCCACGGCTGCACCGGCAAGGGCAACGACCAGGTTCGCTTCGAGGCGGGCATCTCCGCCCTCGGCCCCGACCTGAAGTGCATCGCACCGGTCCGCGACTACGCGATGACCCGGGACAAGGCGATCGCCTTCTGCGAGGAGAAGAACCTCCCGATCGCGACCACCAAGAAGTCCCCGTACTCCATCGACCAGAACGTCTTCGGACGCGCCGTCGAGACGGGCTTCCTGGAGGACATCTGGAACGCGCCGATCGAGGACATCTACGAGTACACCGAGAACCCGGCCGCCCCGCGCGAGGCCGACGAGGTCGTCATCTCCTTCAAGGAAGGCGTCCCGGTCGCCATCGACGGCAAGCCCGTCACCGTCCTCCAGGCGATCCAGCAGCTCAACCAGCGGGCCGGCGCCCAGGGCATCGGCCGGATCGACATGGTCGAGGACCGCCTCGTCGGCATCAAGTCCCGCGAGGTGTACGAGGCCCCGGGCGCGATCGCACTGATCACCGCCCACCAGGAGCTGGAGAACGTCACCGTCGAGCGCGAGCTGGCCCGCTACAAGCGGCAGGTCGAGCAGCGCTGGGGCGAGCTGGTCTACGACGGCCTGTGGTTCTCCCCGCTCAAGCGCGCCCTGGACGGCTTCATCGACGAGGCCAACCAGCACGTCACCGGCGACATCCGGATGACGATGCACGCCGGCCGCGCCGTCGTCACCGGCCGGAAGTCCAGCGAGTCGCTGTACGACTTCAACCTCGCCACCTACGACTCGGGCGACACGTTCGACCAGTCCAAGGCGCAGGGCTTCATCGAGATCTTCGGCCTCTCGTCGAAGATCGCCGCGAAGCGTGACCTCTCCTGACCCCCAGTAGTTACGTCACCGCCTCCCCGACCCTCCGTGCGGGGAGGCGGTCGCACATCCACCCCCTTGCATTTCCGAGGAGCACGCAGTGAGCAACGGCACCGGCAACAGCGACGTACGCCTCTGGGGCGGCCGTTTCGCCGACGGCCCGGCCGAGGCGCTGGCCAAGCTGTCCGCCTCCGTCCACTTCGACTGGCGGCTCGCGCCGTACGACATCGCCGGCTCCCGCGCCCACGCGCGTGTCCTCAACAAGGCGGGCCTGCTCACCGCGGACGAACTGACCCGCATGATCGCCGGTCTCGACCAGCTCGAAGCCGATGTCGCCGACGGCTCCTTCACCGGCACCATCGCCGACGAGGACGTCCACACCGCGCTGGAGCGCGGCCTGCTGGAGCGCCTCGGCAAGGACCTCGGCGGCAAGCTGCGCGCCGGCCGGTCCCGCAACGACCAGGTCGCCACGCTCTTCCGGATGTACCTGCGCGACCACGCCCGGATCATCGGCGGTCTGATCGCCGAGCTCCAGGACGCCCTGGTCGGTCTCGCCGAAGCCCACCCGGACGTAGCCATGCCGGGGCGTACGCACCTCCAGCACGCCCAGCCCGTCCTTTTCGCCCACCACGTCCTGGCCCATGTGCAGTCCCTGTCCCGGGACGCCGAGCGGCTGCGGCAGTGGGACGAGCGCACGGCTGTCTCCCCGTACGGCTCCGGCGCACTCGCCGGTTCGTCCCTGGGGCTCGACCCGGAGGCGGTCGCCGCCGACCTCGGCTTCGAGCACGGTTCCGTCGCCAACTCCATCGACGGCACGGCCTCCCGCGACTTCGTCGCCGAGTTCGCGTTCATCACGGCGATGATCGGCGTCAACCTCTCGCGGATCGCGGAGGAGGTCATCATCTGGAACACGAAGGAGTTCTCCTTCGTCACGCTGCACGACGCCTTCTCCACCGGCTCGTCGATCATGCCGCAGAAGAAGAACCCGGACATCGCGGAGCTGGCCCGCGGCAAGTCCGGTCGGCTCATCGGCAACCTGACGGGCCTGATGGCCACGTTGAAGGCCCTCCCGCTCGCGTACAACCGCGACCTCCAGGAGGACAAGGAACCGGTCTTCGACTCCTGCGACCAGCTCGAGGTCCTGCTGCCCGCCTTCACCGGCATGATGGCCACGCTCACCGTCAACCGCGAACGGATGGAGGAGCTCGCACCGGCCGGCTTCTCGCTCGCCACGGACATCGCCGAGTGGCTGGTCAAGCAGGGCGTCCCGTTCCGTGTCGCGCACGAGGTCGCGGGGGAGTGCGTCAAGGAGTGCGAGCAGCAGGGCATCGAACTCGACGAACTCACCGACGCGCAGTTCGCGAAGATCTCCGAGCACCTCACCCCCGAGGTCCGCACGGTCCTCAACGTGCAGGGCGCGCTGGCCTCCCGCAACGGACGCGGCGGTACGGCCCCGTCGGCCGTCGCCGCCCAGCTCGTCGAGGTCAAGGCCGACCTCGCCGTCCAGCACGCATGGGCGACCGCGAAGAGCTGACCGCGGCCCGAGCGCGGGCGACGAGGTGGGGAGCGGTCGTGCGCTCCCCGCCTCGTCGCGTCCGTAGGGGCGGGCGACCGAACGGCGACGCGGGGGTCCGGGGTGTGGCCGACCACCACGTCACCGCCGAACGGTGAGGACGCCGACACCCGCAACTCGCCGGGCCGATGAGCATCGGTCCGCTCCCGCCGGTGCCCCGTCCGGCCGAAACTCCCGGGCGGCAGGGAAGCTGCCCTGCCGGCCGGCCCCGACCGGGTCTCCGCAGATCCGAGGGGCGAGGTCATGGCCGGACCGGCCCGCTCCCGTCCGGCGAAGGCCCGGTCGACCGTGTCCCGCGGCTGGACGTACGCGAATCCGGCTGAGTTAGGTTGGCGGGGAGCACCCCATCGACGAGGAGCCCACGATGCCCTTCGGACGCCTGGCCTCGGCCACGACCCCGACCGCCCATATCGGGCTCGGCCTGGCCGCGGTCGGCAGGCCCGGCTACATCAATCTCCACCGCGACCGGGACCTGCCCGAGGACCGGAGCGTCGAGGCTCTGCGCGAGCGCACCCATGAACTGCTCGACGCCGCCTATGCCCAGGGCGTCCGCTACTTCGACGCCGCGCGCTCCTACGGCCGCTCCGAGGAGTTCCTCGGCGCCTGGCTGGCCGCCCGTCCCGAGGTACGTGATGTCGTCGTCGGCAGCAAGTGGGGCTACACCTACACCGCCGACTGGAGCATCGACGCCGAGGCGCACGAGGTCAAGGACCACAGCCTCGCCACGTTCGAGCGCCAGCGCGCCGAGACCGAGGCGCTGCTCGGTGACCGGCTCGACCTCTACCAGATCCACTCCGTGACGGCCGACAGCCCGGCCCTCACCGACAAGGATCTCCACGCGCGGCTCGCCGAGCTCGCGGCCGGCGGAGTCAGCGTCGGCCTCTCCACCAGCGGCCCCGCCCAGGCGGACGCCATCCGTGCCGCGCTCACCGTCAGGGTCGGCGGCGAACCCCTCTTCCGTACCGTCCAGGCCACCTTCAACGCCCTGGAGACCTCGGCCGGTCCTGCGCTCGCCGAGGCGCACGACGCCGGGCTGACCGTGATCGTCAAGGAAGCCATGGCCAACGGCCGCCTCGCCGGAACGGATGCCCCCGCGATCGTCCAGGAGATCGCGGCCGAGGCGGGCCTCGGAAGTGACGCGGTCGCGCTCGCGCTGGTACTGCACCAGCCGTGGGCCGGCGTCGTGCTCTCCGGCGCGGCGACGGTCACCCAGCTCGCCGGCAACCTTCACGCCCCGCTCCTCGGCCTCGACGAGGAGCGCCGGTCTCAGCTCGACGCGCTGGTCGAGGAGCCCGAGGCGTACTGGCGCCACCGCGCCGGGCTGCCCTTGAGCTGACCGGCGGCGCACCTGCCGATTCCTTGATCACCGGCCGTTCTGTCACATCGGCGCCGTTCCATGCGTCAACGCGGTGACGGCACGCGACGGAGGAACGGGTCTGTGGACGAGAACGAGTTTCTGGCAGCACGCTTCGAGGAGAACCGGCCCCATCTGAAGGC
Source organism: Streptomyces atratus (assembly GCF_040655115.1). Classification (GTDB taxonomy): domain Bacteria; phylum Actinomycetota; class Actinomycetes; order Streptomycetales; family Streptomycetaceae; genus Streptomyces; species Streptomyces atratus_D. The sequence goes on from NZ_JBFAJH010000057.1 coordinate 13,765, forward strand.
CGTGGCCTACCGCATGCTCGGCTCGCTGAGCGAGGCGGAGGATGCCGTCCAGGAGGCATGGATCCGGCTCAGCCGCTCCGACGACCGGCAGATCGACAACCTGGGCGGCTGGCTGACCACCGTCGTCGGCCGGGTCTGCCTGGACATGCTGCGTTCCCGTCGGTCCCGGCGCGAGGAGCCGCTGGAGGCACAGACACCCGACGGGCACACCCCCGATCCGGTCCTCGGCCCGCAGCCAGGCAGCGACCCCGAGCAGCAGGCGCTGATCGCCGACTCGGTCGGACTCGCACTGCTCGTGGTGCTGGAGACGCTGGACCCCGCCGAGCGGCTGGCGTTCGTGCTGCACGACATGTTCGCGGTGCCGTTCGACGAGATCGGGCGCATGGTGGACCGCACCCCGGCCGCGGCCCGTCAGCTCGCCAGCCGGGCGCGGCGCCGGGTCCAGGGCGTGGACCTGGTGCCCGACCCCGATCTCAACCGCGGGCGCGAGGTCGTCGAGGCGTTCCTGGCCGCCGCCCGGGGCGGCGACTTCGACGCACTCGTCGCCGTGCTCGACCCGGACGTGGTGGCAGGGTCCGACGGCGGCGCGGGTGGCGCGGGTGCCCCGTCGCTGGTGCGCGGAGCCGCGTCGGTGGCCCGCCAGGCGATGATGTTCGCGCCCTTCGTCCGGTCCTCGCAGATGGCTCTCGTCGACGGGGCCCTCGCGGTCATCTCGACCAGCGAGGGACAGCGGTTCTCGGTCATGCGGTTCACGATCGAGCGCGGCAGGGTCACCGAGCTGTACGTGATCAACGACCCGGCCCGGCTTCCGGAGCTGGATCTGACCGTGCTCAACGACTGAGCAAGGCCCGGGGGCGGACCGGGGCTCAGTTCTCGTCCCGGTCCGCCGCCCACCGTGCGAGCGCGTCGAAGTCGGCGCGTTCCAGCCCGATCCGCGGATCGATCCGGAGCAGCAGCGACCGGCCCGGTCCCTGTCGGTCGATCCACGCCCGGTCCCGCTCGGTCATCTCGTCGTCGACCCACGCGAACGGCCGCCCGGCCGCGTACTCCACGACGTACTGCGTCTTCCGGAGCGTGCCGTCCGGCGCACTGCCGTGTATCGCCGGCCAGTCGATGTACGGCAGCGGCGGCAGCCCGAGATGCGGGCCGATCCACTCGTTGGCCTCGTCCTCGGCCCTGCACTCCCGAAGCTGCCGCGAACTGACAAGTAGCTCTACGTAACCAGCGGAGCTCGGTACTCGGTTCCTGAGCACCGCATTTGTTATGTCAGCACCCATGCTGCCATCAAGGTCGTTCATGGCTGTTACGGTCCTGTCATGACTCGCCGTGATCGCGCCTTGGAGCTTCTGCGTCAACACTCGGCGCTGGCTGGTGTCGCGGCATTCCCGTTCGACTTCGACCTCGATCGCGCCGAGCACGGCGAGGCGGTGCGGCTGGCATCCGGGACGGCTCTCCAGGTGGTGGCTGGAGACGACACCGGTGGGAGCTACTTCGTGTGCTCGAACGGTGAAGTTCTCTATGCCAGCTCCGAGGGCGAGGCCGGCCTGGTCGGCGACAGTGTGGACGAGGCCCTCGAAGTATTGATCGGCCTACCGGGCTGGCGGGACTACACAGACCTCGACCTCCACGCCGACATTGCTGAGCTGGAGGCTGCCGTTGCCCGGACCGAGGAAAGCATCCGTGGCTCCTACGCCTCGCAGCTCGATCTCGATCGCAGCCGACTTCTGGCCGGGCTTGGACTTCGCCAGCTCCCGCAGCTGGAACTGATCCGGCGGCTGCACCGGTCACTACTTCGCACTGAGCCGGACTTCATACTGCTCAATGCGGACGAGGGGTGCGCCTATGCCCTGCTTGACCGGCTCCCGCGCCCGCCTCTTTGGAAAACCGCCCTCGCTCCTGGGCGAGCAGATCTCGTCATGCTTCGCTCGGACCGCACCCGCTGGGCCGAGGTCGCGGACGATCCGGCGCGCCGCGCAACCTTGCTTCGAGCGGCCCAGTACGACCGCCAAACCACCGACCTCCCGCTTCTGCGGGAGGTGCTCCGAGCCGAGGCCCAGCTCGGCCACACCGAAGAGCTACGTCTGGCTGCGGTTCTGGTAGGTCTGCACGGGCACGCCGAGGACTACGAGCTGATCCAGTCGCTCCGTATGGCCAACTCGGACGTCTACTACGGGCTGGGGGGCTTCCCGGAGGCGGCACAGGACTTGAGCGCGTGGGCGACCGCGTTCGATGTCTCCAACCATGGTCAAGACCCGGCGGAAGAGGATGAGCTCGCTTGGGCCGAGCTGGCCCGTCGCCAGGGCCGAACCGAGCTGGCCCGCAGCATCCTGCTACGACTGCTGGATGATGCGGGACCGCGTGACGCACCGCTCCTCGGGCACCTCGCCGGACAGTTCACGAGGCTCGGGGACTTCATCCAGGCTGCACGCGCGCGGAAGCTGCATGCCTCCCTCCAGGACGACCCGCAGCAACGTGGGGCCTCGATGCTCAGCCTCGCCACGCTGCAACGACGGGCCGGCGATGCCGAAGCGGCCTGGAAGTCGTTGCAGCGTGCCGTCGCGGAGCTCGACGGTCCTCCGCCAACGCCCCCTACCGACCAACTCGCACTGGACCTGAACCTCCATGAGCAGGAGCGCCGCACCGTTGCCTGGCGCGGCCTCCGGCTTGGCCATAGAGCTGCTGAGGAGCACTTCCTCGTCGCGCGCGCCGCAGTAGCGACGGGGCTGTCCGCGACCGCGCGTGCAGCACTGGCGGCAGGCATCGCCGTACTGGGCACACTCACGCGCCCAACCGATGATCTCCGCGGGCTAGCCAATGCGGTGACGGAGGAGTTGGAGGGCCGGTAGGGGCGGCGCAGAACACCGGCGTTGCCGTCAGGTTCGGCGAGCAGTGATCTGGGCTGCAGAGTGTGCGCTACATCCCATGCGTTCCCCTGATGTCAGTATTCGAAGTCGGCTGCGCGGATGTCCGCAGTTCCATGCACTGCGGTCTCGTGGCTGATCATTACTCCGCCAGTAGATTCTTTTGGAAGACCGTAGAGCTGTGCCGGACTCCCATACCCACGCTCAGGTACAAGTTGAGTGCGCCGGTTTCTGAGTGCGTCCCGAGGGTGCACGCCTGCCGTCCCTGCTGATGGAAGCTGCGGAACGCGGTGTGGAGCAGGAGACGGGCGATGCCCCGGTTGCGGTGATCGCGGCGGACCGCGACTTGCTCGATGCAGCCCTCGCCGGTGTCTGGGAGATCCAGCGAGATCGCAACGCCGACCAGTTGGCCATCGGCGAACGCCAGCGCTGACATCGCGGGGGCGAAGGTGGGGCGTTCGACGGTGTGCCGGGCCCACTCCTGGTAGGTCTTGCGCCGCTGCTGCCATTCGTCGAAGGCATCCTCGACAACTTGGTGTGCGTCGTGCTCGTCGCCAGGGCCGAACGGCCGGACCGTGATGCCTGCGGGAGGCTCAGGCACGGTCGGTTCCTCCGGCATGCGGAACTCCAGCAGCCATTCGGTCACCATCGGCTCGTAACCGCGCGAGCGCAGCAGTGCGACAGCATTTCTGTCGTTGTCCGGGACGGTCTGGACGATTCGCGTGCTACCCGTCTGCCGGGCGCGGGCCTCGGCCCAGTCCAGGAGCGCACCACCCAGACCGCGGCCGCGGTGCTCGGGGTGGACGTCCACCTCCGAGCGCCGGTTCACCCAAGCCCGAGCGGCCAGCTGCCCTGCCCGGTCGTGGATCAGTCGGGTATCCAGCTCTGGGGCCAGACCCGGTCTGGCCAAGTCGGCGGCGATGCGGCCGAGATCGGTATGCGCCTGCCCGTAGAGCTCCCGCTCGCAAACCGTGACCAAGCGATGGATATCGCCGAGGTCGTCGGCAGTGGTCGGGCGCGCTCGGTATCCCGGCGGCAACCCCAGCATGAGATCTGACAACTGTGGACACTCCTCGCCGGGCGGCAGTACCGGAGATCGATCCCGCCTCATAGCCCAGTGACCAGCGTAAAGAAAGGGGTCCGACACGGTCATCACGATCCCTCGGTCGAGGCGGCGGGGTTCACTTCCGCCAGGTAGCGGTGCAGGGAGGTCTTGGGGATGCCGGTCTTGCCCGCGATCTCGCCGAGGCTGCTGCCTTGCTGCTTCAGCAGCCGCGCGTACTCGATCTTGTCGGCCGGGTGGGCGACGGGGCGGCCGATGCGGCGCCCAGCTGCTTCGGCGACGGCGCGGGCGTGGGCGGCGCGCTCGGCGGTGAAGGTGCGCTCCATCTCGGCGAACAGGGCCAGCAAGAGGAAGGCGATGCGGCCCAAGCCCTCGTCGGCGGTGTTGATCGGCAGGGGGTCGGCCAGTGAACGGACCCCGATCTGCTTCTCGTTGAGCTCGTAGACGAGGTTGAGGACTTCGCGCAGGTTCCTTCCGAACCTGTCGAGCGTGTAGACCACGATCGTGTCACCGGGACGGGCGTAGGCGAGCAGCTCGGTCAAGCCGGGGCGCTCGACGGTGGCCCCGCTCTTCTTGTCGGCGTAGATCTGTTGGTCCGGGATGCCTGCTGCCCCGAGGACGTCGAGTTGGCGCTCCAGACTCTGTTTGGTGGTGGAGACGCGGGCGTACCCCAGTTCGAGGCCGCCGGAGGGGTGACGGTTGTCGGTTCCCATGGGCTCGAACCGTACCGGAAACCGGCTCCGTACGAGCCTTCCGGAACACTTCTTGTGGAACGACTTCCGGAACGTTTGGCGGTGCGATCGGCCCAGGACGCAAGCCGTCTGACGGGGCGTATGATGTCCCGTTCCACTTCCAAGGATGTGGAACGCGGGGTCAGGTAAGATCCACGCGGCCGAGTTCACGGGCGCTGGGAAGGAAGCCGGCGGGGACGCCGACGCCGAACAGGAAGGCGCGCTGTTCTTGAACCGGTCGAGGGCGCGGCAGCCGAGGGTGAGCAGGACCAGGAGCTGCCGGGCGGCGTCACGGTCTTTACGCGCCAGGGCGAGTGCCGCCTCCATCTGAGTCATGGCCTCCTGCCAGGAACTGCGATGCTGTGCAGGCCGGTCGCTTTCGTAGATGTGCCGGTGCTCCGGCCGCAGCGTGGAGGCGAGGCGGCCGGAAGCGATGATGGTCCCATCGGCGACCAGGCGCAGGGCGGTGCCCGCGGCGTGCAGCCGGTCGCGGCGGCCCTTGCGGGTGGTTTGCAGCTATCAGGCCCCAGGCAGGTTGATGATGTAACCGTTGGAGGAGTCCCCGCGCATGGAGCGCGCCAGCTCGGAGACGTGCCTTGCCTGGGCGGCGGAGAGGCGCCGCGCCTCCCACAGCAGAGCCGCGGCGTCGACCGCCTGCGGGGCCGGGGGTGGTGGCACCTCACACAGGTAGACGCCCGTCAGCACAGCCAGTTCCTGGGCGTCGATCCCCAACAAGGCTGCGAAGTCGATCACCAAGCGGGGCGTCAACTCCTTGCGACCGGAGCCGATCACACCGTAGGTGGACGCCGACAGGTGAGTGGGCGTCACGACCGCCAAGGTCTTCCCCATGCCCGTCCAGCTCAGATTGCGGTACTGGAGCATGCGGATGACCGAACCGCCCGGATCGGCAAGGGGTGCGAGCCGCTTCGGGGCGAAGACGGAAAGTCGTTTCTCCTGCGGCAGTGAACGGATGAGCTGCAGGAGTTCGCGCCGTGCCGTTACTGGGAGGCGCGCTGCGTCCATCACGATGTACGGTGCCCACCGCTCGGCCCCGGCGTCCAACGGTGCCATGTCGTCCGGGACCGCCTGTCCCGCGAGGATGATCAGATCGACGGTGTGGAATCCCATAGCGGGCGCGATCCGTCGCAGCAGCCCCTCGCTTGGGGCTTCCCCCGCGAGCACCGCTCGGACCTCGTTTGCCGTCAACCCGGCGCGATCGGCCAGCTCCTGCACGCTGAGCTCTCTGTGGTCCAGCAGCCACGCCAGCATCACGCTGAAACCGGGGTGCCCTGTCATGCCCGCAGCCTAGTCAGACGCGCAGGCGCAGCGTCGCTTTCGCCGGGATCGGCAGACCCAGGCGACCGCTTGTTCGCAAGGGTGTCAGGGGCGCGCAGTGGCCAGGGCGATCATGCGGTGCATGGCGGTCGTCGGAATCGGCGGCCTCCGGAAAGCGCACCTCCACCTCGAAGGACTTCAGCAGCAGCGCGAAGCCCAGCCGGTTCGCCCCCGACTTGTTCCGGAGCCGGTCCTGGTCCTCCTCCAGCGGCGTCCAGGCCTCGATCAAGTCCTCCGGTTCTCACTCATGGCGCGCATGGTCCCGCCTTCCCGCGGGGAGGGGCGACGCATTATTCAGTGAGACATTCGTGTCTCATATGGGTTAGTGTCGTCTTATGACTTTTGACCGTGAGCGGGTGCTGCGCAGCGCCGCCGCCCTGCTGACCCGCAGATCGACCGCCACCATGGACGAGGTCGCCCGGGCGGCGGGTATCGGGCGCGCCACCCTGCACCGGCATTTCTCCGGACGGGACGCCCTGGTCAGGGCATTGGAGAACCTGGGGATCCAGGAGTTCGAAGCGGCCCTGGACGCCGCCGTGCTCGACGAAGGAACATCGGAGGAGGCGCTGCGCCGGCTGATCGCGGCCGTCGAACCGAGCGGCGGACTGCTGTCCTTCCTCGTCACCGAGAACCAGCTCTTCGAGGGCGAGGAGGTGAACGACGGCTGGAACCGGCTGGACGCGCGGGTCTCCGCCTTCTTCCGGCGCGGTCAGGAGCGCGGCGAGTTCAGGATCGACCTGACCCCGGCGTGGTTGACCGAGGCCCTCTACGGACTCGTCTCCACCGGCGCCTGGGCCGTCCAGGTGGGCCGGGTCGCCGGACAGGACTTCCAGTACATGATCGTCGAGTTGCTGCTCGGCGGAGCACGCCGGAGCGTGGAGCAATGACCGGCATCGACCAGCACACGGAGACCTCGGACGAACTGCGCCGCCCCGGGCGGTGGATCGCGCTGGCCGTCCTCGTCCTCGCCGTGCTGCTGGTGGCCGTCGACGCCACGGTCCTCGGTCTGGCGACACCGTTCCTCACCGAGGATCTCAAGCCGACCGGCACCCAGCTCCTCTGGATCGGCGATGTCTACTCGTTCGTCATCGCCGGACTCCTGGTCTCCATGGGCAGCCTCGGTGACCGCATCGGCCGCAAGAAGCTGCTGCTGAGCGGCGCCACCGCGTTCGGTGCGGTCTCCGTGCTGAACGCGTACGCGAGCAGCCCCGAGATGATGATTCTGGCGCGGGCGCTGCTCGGGGTCGCGGGCGCCACCCTGATGCCGTCCACCCTCGCCCTGATCCGCAACCTCTTCAACGACCCGCGCGAGCGCAGCTTCGCCATCGGCGTCTGGGGGGCCATGGCATCGGCGGGCGCGGCCGTGGGTCCCGTCGTCGGCGGATTCCTGCTCCAGCATTTCTGGTGGGGCTCGGTCTTCCTGATCAATCTGCCGGTGATGGTGGTCCTCGTGGTCGTTGGCATCCGCATGATCCCCGAGTCGAAGAACCCGGCGCCCGGCCCCTGGGACCTGGTCAGTGTGGCGCTCTCCCTGGTCGGCATGATCGGTGTCGTGTACGCGATCAAGGAGCTGGCAGCGCACGGGGTGAGCTGGGAGGTCGCCGTCTCCGGCATCGGTGGTGCGGGCGCGCTGTACTGGTTCGTCCGCAGGCAGCTGAAGCTCCCCGCGCCGCTGCTGGACATGCGGCTCTTCCACCACCGGGGCTTCTCGGGTGCGGTCCTCGCCGACCTGCTCACCATCCTCGGCCTGTCCGGACTTGTCTTCTTCCTCTCCCAGTTCCTGCAACTGGTCCAGGGGCGTGGACCGCTGGAGGCCGGGCTCGCCGAACTGCCCGCGGCCGTCGGCGCGGTCGCCTGCGGTCTGATCGCAGGCATGACCGCTCGCCGTTTCTCGGTTCGGTCCGTGGTAACCGCGGGGCTGGCGGCGGTCGGCGTCGCGCTCGCCGCCGTCACCTTCGTCCACCAGGAGACCGGCTATCCGCTGATCGGTCTGCTGCTGCTGGTCGTCGGTATCGGTGCGGGCTTCGCTTTCACCGTGACCTCCGACGTGATCCTCTCCAGCGTCCCGAAGGAGCACGCGGGCTCCGCGTCGGCGGTCTCCGAGACGGCGTACGAACTCGGCGCGGCCCTCGGTATCGCTCTGCTCGGCTCCATCGTCACCGGCGTCTACCAGGACTTCGTCACCCCGAACGGCGTCCCGGCCGAGAACGCCGCGGCCGCCCACGAGTCACTGGGCGGCGCGGTCGAAGCGGCCCACGGCCTGCCGGAGGCGCAGGGGAACGCACTGGTCTCCGCCGCGCAGGACGCGTTCGTCGACGGGCTGCACATCGCCGCGGGCATCGGCGCGGTGGTCCTGCTGGCGACGGCCGTCGCCTCCTGGTTCCTGCTGCGCGGTCAGGCGCTGGAGGAGGAGATCGAACACCCGTAGCGCTGTCCGGGACCCCCTTGCCCCTGCGGCCATTCGGGTTGTCCTGAGATACGGAAGGGCCCGTACCGCCGAACGCGGTACGGGCCCTTCCACACGTCGTGCGGATCAGGCGGCCTTCGCCTTCGTCGCATACATGTCGACGTACTCCTGGCCGGACAGCCGCATCACCTCGGCCATCACGGAGTCCGTCACCGCCCGCAGCACATAGCGGTCGCGGTCCATGCCCTCGTACCGGGAGAACTCCATCTGCTCGCCGAAGCGGACCGTCACCTTGCCGGGACGGGGCAGACCGGCACCACCGGGCTGCAGCTTGTCCGTGCCGATCATCGCGAACGGCACCACCGGCGCGCCCGTCATCAGCGTCAGCCGTGCGATGCCCGTACGACCGCGGTAGAGGCGGCCGTCGGGGGAGCGGGTGCCCTCCGGGTAGATGGCGAACGCCTTGCCCTCCTCCAGCACCCGACGGCCCGTCATCAGCGCCGCGACACCGCCGCGTCCGCCGTCCCGGTCCACCGGGATCATGCCGCAGCCGGTGAAGAACCAGGCCATCAGCCGGCCCTTGAGGCCCTTGCCCGTCACGTACTCGTCCTTGCCGATGTAGAACACCGGCCGGTCGCAGCAGATCGGCATGATCATCGAGTCGATGAACGTCAGATGGTTGCCCGCGAGGATCACCGGACCGTCGCCCGGAATGTTCTCCACGCCCTCCACCTGGGGGCGGAACATCAGGCGCAAGATCGGTCCGAGCACTGCCTTGATGAGTGCGTGTCGGGACAACGGTTCCTCCGGTGTAGTGGCCGGGCCGGCCGAGGCGCGGGATGGTGACGGTCCATGCAGGTGAGGACGATACTCGCGGGTACTCGCTGATCGCACATCGGGTTCATCGAGTCGACACGCAGTGTTGACGTGTGTTTCCGCCATGTTCGTCCATGAGCTGCCCTCCCGACGGTGTGGCTGCCTACGATCGGGCCTCGCTCGACGGTGCCACACATCACATGCGAGGGAGCATTCATGACAGAGCGTGCGCAGGCGAATCCCGGTCGGCGGACCGTCCTGGGAGCGGGAGCGGCCGTACTCGGCACGGCCGCGCTCGGACTTCCCGGCACGGCGGACGCCGCCGAGCGGTCCGGTGGCGACGGCGGCGGCCACGGCGACCGGCTGGACCTTCCCGTGCCGACCGTCATCGGCCACCGCGGGACGAGTGGCTACCGGCCCGAGCACACCCTCGGTTCGTACCAGCTGGCCCTCGACATGGGCGCGCACGTCATCGAGCAGGACCTGGTCCCGACCAAGGACGGTCATCTCGTCTGCCGCCACGAGAACGACATCACCGCCACCACCGATGTATCGGCCCACCCGGAGTTCGCAAGCCGCAGGACCACCAAGAAGGTCGACGGGGTCTCCCTGACCGGCTGGTTCACCGAGGACTTCACCCTCGCGGAGCTGAAGACGCTGCGCGCCAAGGAGCGCATCCCGGGCAACCGCCAGAAGAACACCCTTTACGACGGTCGCTGGGAGGTCCCCACCTTCGAAGAGGTGCTCCAGTGGGCCGACCGCGAGGGCCGCAGGCGCGGCAAGCAGATCTGGCTGTACGTCGAGACCAAGCACCCCACCTACTTCCGCGGCCTCGGGCTCGGCCTGGAGGAGCCGCTCGCCAAGCTGCTGCGCCGCTACAGCCGCCACCGCACGCAGTCGCCGCTGATCCTGCAGTCCTTCGAGCCCAGCAGCATCCAGCGGCTGGCGAAGCTCGTCGCCTCCCCGCGCGTCGTCCTGCTCTCCGGCGCCGGATCGCGGCCCTGGGACTTCGTGGCGGCCGGCGACCCGCGCACGGTCGACGACCTGGTGACCCCCGCGGGACTGCAGTGGATGGCGTCCTTCGCGCAGGGCATCGGCCCCACGCTGGACCTGATCATCCCCAAGGACGCGTCGGGCCGGCTCACCACACCGACCTCCCTCGTGCGGGACGCGCACGAGCAGGGCCTGATCCTGCACCCGTACACGATGCGCAACGAGAACTCCTTCCTGCCCGCCGACTTCCGGCGAGGCACCGACCCCAACGCGTACGGCGACGCATTCGGCGCGTTCCGGACGTACTTCGCGACCGGTATCGACGGGATCTTCTCCGACAACCCGGACACCGCTCTGCTCGCCGCCGAGGAGTTCACGAAGAACTGACACACCGCCCGCGTCAGCACCCGGCCGGGCATGCCCCGGTCGGGTGACGCGCCCCGCGGACGGCAACCGACCGTCCGTGGCGGCGCGTCGGGTGAGGCATGACGCTTCCCGCAGACGCCCCGGCCGCCGTCGTGCACGCCCTGTACCCACTCGTCAGCGCCGAGGCGACGGCCGAGGCCGGCTGTGCGGCAGCGGGTGCGGCCGTCGAACCCGCTGATCTCGAACAGACCGTCTGGCTGCGGCTGCTGGAACTCCTCGCGGACCGGACACCGCCGGCCGACCCCGCCCGCTGGGTCCGCGACACCGTACGGGAGGAGGCGCGCCGCGCCCGCCGTACCGCGCGGCGCGAACGTCCGTACGCCGACGGGACCATCCCGGATCCGGCCGACTGCCCCGAGCGGTCCGCGGTCGGCGCCGACGAACGCCGCGCGCTGCACGCCGCGGTGGAGCGGCTGCCCGGACGGTGCGCGAGCCTGCTGGCGGCGATGCTCGCCCCGGGCGACTCCACGTATAAGGAAATCGCAGGGAAGTTGGGTATGTCACAAGGCAGTTTGGGGCCGGTCCGTTCCCGATGCCTTGGATGTCTGCGCAGAATGCTCGCGGCGGAGGTTGTCGTTCCTGAACCGCGGGGATAGGAGCAGGGGACAACCGGTGGACAGGTGAGCGGGAGGCATGCACACATGGGCATGAGTGTGATCATCTCGGCGGCGACCGCGGAGGACGCCGAACAGATACTGAAGCTCCAGTACCTCTGTTTTCAGAGCGAGGCGGAGCTCTACGGGAATTACCGCATCGACCCGCTGGTGCAGACCCTCGACTCGGTCCGTGACGAAGTGGCCGCGAACCTGGTGTTCGTGGCACGGCTCGGTGACGAAGTCGTCGGTTCGGTACGTGGATCCACCGATCCGGACGGCACCGGAGAAATAGGGAAGCTCTGTGTGCACCCCCGGCTCCAGAGGCACGGGCTCGGCGCCCGGCTGCTGAGCGCCGCGGAGTCCGCACTCGCCGACCAGAGGTCGGCCACCCGCTTCCGGCTGCACACCGGGCACCGCGGCGAGACCAATCTGCGGCTCTACCGGCGAGCGGGTTACGCACCCGTGGGCAGCGCCACCGGCCAGGACGGTGTCCGGCTGATCCTGTTGGAGAAGGACGCTGCCGCGAAGGCCTTCGTCGCCAGCGCCTAGCCAGAGCGCGGACGTTACGCGTTCTTCGCGCGACGCAGCCAGATCATCCCGGTGACCGGCAGGATCACCGGGATGAACAGGTAGTCCCTGCCGAGGTACGACCAGACGGTGGCGTCCGCGAAGGCGGACGGCTCGATCAGTGTCCACGTACCGACGATCAGTACGCCCGCGAGCTCGGCGGCGCAGCACACCAGCGCCGTCCTGCGCGCCTTCTCGCCACCGCGCACCAGCGAGTACGTGATGAAGCCGTACACCAGGGCGGCGACGGCCGACAGCACATAGGCGAGCGGCGCTCTGCCGAAGTCCAGGATCATCTGGACGATCGCGCGGGAGGCGGCGGCCACGGTGAACACTCCGTAGAACCAGACCAGGACGCGGCCGGGTCCGGTGCCCAACTGGAAGCCGGTCTTCTCGCGGGCGGCGCGGCGATCGGTGTCGGTCACGTCAGCTTCCCCAGATGTCGTAGAGCCGTACTTCCAGGACGGCCAGTACGACCGCACCCGCCGCCACCGTCACCGATCCCCAGCGGGTCCGCTCCGTCAGCGAGAGGAACCCCGCTGCGGGCACGGCCGCGAAGGCGCCGAGCAGATAACAGATGAAGATCGTCATGCCCTGCTCCGGCCGCTCGCCCCGGGCCAGCAGCACGATCCCCACCGCCAACTGGGCCAGCGCCAGCAGCGACACCGCGGCCATTCCGATGAAGTGCCAGTCCTTGGTCGGCTGGTCCCGGTAGGCGGCGAAACCGCACCAGGCGGCGAGGGCGAGCGCGGCCACGGCGACCGCGACCGTCAGGGCGACAAGCATGAGGCGAGGGTATTACGGACCGAACGGTGTCCTGTGTGCGCCCCCACGCCCGGACTGCCGGTGCGGACGCGCGTGAAGGTCCATGCCCGGGTGCTGCTTCCGACGCCGGCGATCAAGGCCGTGGCCTTGGCCACAACGCAGGACCGGTCCGGGCCGATCGCGGATGCGGCCCCATCGCCCAGCCGCCGTATCGGCGCAGGTCGCGGACGGTGCCGCCGGGATCACGGCCGTTCGACGCGGCGGTCCACGGACCGACCAGGGCTGTCCGCTATTCGGACAGGCGGACTGGGGGGAACGCGACGTCTGTTTTACTTGCCCCATGACCACGACGAGCAGCCGCATCCTTGCGACCGAGGCGATCACCGCGCCCGGTGCCCGTTGTATGTGTCGAATGCGCGCCTTCTGAGGGCCCCCGCCTGAGCCTCGCGCCCCGAAGCGAGACCGAGCCCCTGCCGTCCGCACCCAGCGGAACGAGCCTGCCCCCGCATGCGCTGCCACCGGTCACCTGCCGCCCGCAGCCCTGCCGAGACCCACGGGCCCGAACATCCGAGTCCGAACCGTCTCATCAGACGAACGCCCCGTGCCCGGCGGACACCGCGCCGTGCACTCGACAGTGACGGAAACCCTGTGATCACCACTACGGGCCTCACGAAGGTCTACCAGTCGCGCGGCCGTGAGGTCACCGCCCTGGACGGCGTCGACCTGCACGTCCGCGAGGGTGAGGTGTACGGCGTCATCGGACAGAGCGGCGCCGGTAAATCCTCTTTGATCCGCTGCATCAACCTGCTCGAACGCCCCACCTCCGGCACCGTTACCGTGGCCGGCCAGGACCTCACCGCCCTCGCGGGCCGAGGCCGCCGGGCCGGCAAGGAGCTGCGCGAGGCGCGCAGCCGTATCGGCATGGTCTTCCAGCACTTCAACCTGCTGGCCTCGCGCAACGTCCAGGACAACATCGAGCTGCCGCTGGAGATCCTCGGCGTCCAGGGCCGGGAGCGCACCCGCAAGGCCCTCGAACTCCTCGACCTGGTCGGCCTCGCCGACAAGGCGAAGGCGTACCCCGGCCAGCTCTCCGGCGGTCAGAAGCAGCGCGTCGGCATCGCCCGCGCCCTCGCCGGGGATCCCAAGGTGCTGCTCTCCGACGAGGCGACCTCCGCCCTCGACCCCGAGACCACCCGCTCCATCCTCCAGCTGCTGCGCGACCTCAATCAGCAGCTCGGCCTGACCGTCCTGCTGATCACGCACGAGATGGACGTCGTCAAGACGATCTGCGACTCGGCCGCGCTCATGCAGAAGGGCCGCATCGTCGAGTCCGGCACCGTCGGCGAACTGCTCGCCACCCCCGGCTCCGAACTGGCCCACGAGCTGTTCCCGGTCGGCGGTACGGCCTCCGGCCCCGACCGCACGGTCGTCGACGTCACCTTCCACGGTGAGGCGGCGTCCCAGCCGGTGATCTCCCAGCTTTCCCGTACGTACAACATCGACATCTCGATCCTGGGCGCCGCGATGGACACCGTCGGCGGCAACCAGATCGGCCGGATGCGGATCGAGCTGCCCGGCCGCTTCGAGGAGAACGTCGTACCCATCGGCTTCCTGCGCGAGCAGGGCCTGCAGGCCGAGGTCGTGGACACGGCCGCCGCCGGCAGCATCCCCGTGCAGACGCCCGCCCCGCTCACCCGGACCCCGCTCACCAAGGAGGTGGCCAAGTGACCTGGTCCGAAATGCAGCCGCTGCTGTCCCAGGGAACCGTCGACACCCTCTACATGGTGTTGTGGTCCGCGCTCGTCACGGTCCTCGTCGGACTGCCCCTCGGCGTGCTGCTGGTCCTCACCGACAAGGGTGGACTGCTCCGGAACACCGTGGTGAACAAGGTCATCGGCGTGATCGTGAACATCGGCCGCTCGCTGCCGTTCATCATCCTGCTGATCGCCCTGATCCCCTTCACCACCTGGGTCGTCGGCACCTTCATCGGCCCGACCGCGATGATCGTGCCGCTCGCCGTCGGCGCCGTCCCGTTCTTCGCCCGGCTCGTCGAGACGTCGATCCGTGAGGTCGACCACGGGCTCGTCGAGGCCGTCCAGTCGATGGGCGGATCCATCCCGACGATCGTCCGCAAGGTCCTGCTGCCCCAGGCACTCCCGTCGCTCGTCTCCGGGATCACCACCACCGTCATCGTGCTCATCGGGTACTCCGCGATGGCCGGCGCGGTCGGCGGCGAGGGGCTCGGATCCAAAGCTGTCACCTACGGATTCCAGCGCTTCGACAACCGGTTCATGCTCATCACCGTCGCGCTGCTCATCGTCATCGTGACCGCGGTCCAGCTCATCGGCGACATCGCCGTGCGCCTGCTGGCCCGCCGGGGCCGCACCGCCTCCTGAGACTTTCTCTCCGCTCGCAAGCCCGAACTCCTTGTCCGGGCGCACCACCTCACCACCAGAAAGAGGCACTTTTCGTGCGTAAGAACATCAAGATCACCGCAGCTGCCGCCGCCACCGCCGCCCTTGCCTTCGGCCTCACCGCCTGCGGTACGTCGTCCGACCCGGCCTCCAAGAGCGAGACCGGCGCCAAGGCCGACACCTCCAAGGCGCTCGTCGTCGCCGCGTCCCCGACGCCGCACGCCGACATCCTGAACTTCGTCAAGAAGAACCTGGCGGCCAAGGCGGGGCTCAAGCTCGAGGTCAAGGAGTTCACGGACTACGTCCTGCCGAACACCGCCACCGAGAACGGCCAGGTCGACGCCAACTTCTTCCAGCACCAGCCGTACCTTGACGACTTCAACAAGAAGAACAACACCCACATCGTCGCGGTCGCCAACGTGCACCTGGAGCCGCTCGGCCTCTACTCCAAGAAGGTCAAGGACCTCAAGGACATCAAGGCCGGCCAGACCATCGCCGTACCGAACGACACCACCAACGAGGGCCGCGCCCTCCAGCTCCTCGCCGCGAACGGCCTGATCACCGTCAAGGACGGCGTCGGCACCAACGCCAAGCTCAGCGACATCACGGACAAGAAGGGCCTGGAGTTCAAGGAGCTGGAGGCGGCGACCGTCCCCCGCGCCCTGAACGATGTCGACGCCGCCGTCATCAACGGCAACTACGCCATCGAGGCCAAGCTCAAGCCCGCCAAGGACGCCCTCGTGCTGGAGAAGGCCGACGGCAACCCGTACGCCAACATCCTCGCCGTGAAGGAGGGCAACGAGAAGGACGCCCGCGTCCAGAAGCTCGTCAAGCTCCTCCACTCCGACGAGGTCAAGAAGTTCATCGAGGACACCTACCAGGGCGCGGTCATCCCCGCGTTCGGTGCCCTCGGGAACTCCTGACCCCGTACCGCACCTGCGTGGCCGAGCCCCGCGCACCCCACCGGGTGCGCGGGGCTCCGCCGTGCGGACCCGGCCATGCACAAGGTCGGTCCGATGCTGCATGCTGTGCCTTTACACGGTCTTCGGCATGGAGCTGCGCATGACTTCCACCTTTCCGTCCATCTCCATCAGCACGGATCGGTTGGTGCTGCGCCCCTTCGACATGGCCGACGTCCCCGCGTACGTCGAGATGATGAACGACGAACTCGTCACCGCCTGGACCGAGGCACCCCACCCCTACACCCAGGTCGACGCCGAACGCTGGGTCCGCAGGATCGCTCCTGCCCAGCGAACGAGCGGTGACGGCATCGTCTTCGCCGTCACCGAATTCCTCACCCAGCGCCTCGTCGGCTCGATGCGGCTGCAGAACACCGACTGGCGCACCCGCGCCACCGAGGCCGCCTACATCACGGCACCCTGGGCCCGCGGCGAGGGATACGCCACCGAGTCCGTCCTGGCCGTCGCCCAGTGGCTCTTCCGCGACCAGGGCTTCGAACGCATCGAACTGCGCACCGCCGCCGACAACACCGCCTCCCAGCAGGTCGCCCAGAAGCTCGGCTGCATCAGCGAGGGCATCCTGCGCAACGCCCGGATAGCGCGCACTCAGACCGAGGACGGCGGCTGGACCGACATCAGGACCGACCTGATCGTCTGGGGCCTGCTCCCCGAGGACCTCGACGGAGTCGCCGAGCAGTTGGCCGACGCGGGCGGCTACGGCACCCACAGCGACTGGAACTGACGCCGGGTACCACTGGTCCGGACCGCGCAGCGACCGGATACTCTCACCCTGCCCGCCCTCTCGCGGGCAGCCCGCCTGCGACAACTCCAGGAGACTGACGACAGATGGCCGACCGGGTCACGGTGATCGGCTGGGACGGCTCGCCACTGACCGCGGTGGCCACGGCCGCGCTCTCGGCCGCCACCCTCGTCGCGGGCGCCGCCCACCACCTCGCTCTCCCCGAAGTCCCGGCAGCCGCCGAGCGGATCCGTCTCGGCTCCATCGACCTGGCAGCCCGCAGGATCGCCGGCCACCGCGGCAGCGCCGTGGTCCTCGCCGACGGCGACCCCGGCTTCTTCGGGGTCGTACGCAACCTCCGCGCACCCGAACACGGCCTGGAGGTCGAAGTCGTGCCCGCCGTGTCGGCCGTGGCCACCGCGTTCGCCCGCGCCGGCATGCCCTGGGAGGACGCCCAGATCGTCGTCGCCCACCCCCGCACCCTGCGCCGCGCCGTCAACGTCTGCCGCGCCCACCACAAGGTCGCCGTCCTCACCTCGCCCGGTGCGGGCCCCGCCGAACTCGCCCTGCTCCTCGACGGAGTCCACCGCACCTTCGTCATCTGCGAGGAACTCGGCACCGCACGCGAACAGGTCACCGTCCTCACCTCCGACAAGGCCGCCGATCACGTCTGGCGCGACCCGAACGTGGTGATCGTCATCGGCGGCGGACCCGAACAGCAGACCGTCGGCGCCTGGATCTCGGGCCGCCACCCGCACGGCGTACGGGGCTGGGCGCTGCCCTCCGACGCCTACCCGGACAGGGCCACCGCCCCCGAGGGCGAGTCCCCGGGGCTGCGCGCCGCCCAACTCGCCCGCCTCGGCCCGCGTACCGGTGACCTCGTCTGGGACGTCGGCTCCGGCAGCGGTGCCCTCTCCGTGGAGGCCGCGCGGTTCGGTGCGGCGGTCCTGGCGGTCGACAGCGACCCGGACGCCTGCGCCCGGACGGCCGCCGCCGCCCGGGCCTTCGGCGTACAGCTCCAGGTCGTCCAGGGCCGCGCACCCCATGTGCTGGAACGGCTGCCCGAGCCGGATGTCGTACGGATCGGGGGCGGCGGCGTCCCCGTCGTCACCGCCGTCGCCGACCGCCGGCCCGAACGGATCGTCACCCATGCCTCGACCCGTGACGAGGCCGAAGCACTCGGGGCCGCACTCACCGAGAACGGATACACGGTCGGGTGCGCACTCCTCCAGTCCGTCGAACTCGACACGTCCGCATGGTCGGAGCGCGAACGCTCGGTCGTGTTTCTGCTCTCGGCGGTGCGATCGGACCTTGCCCCCTGACCGGGTCGGCTTACTGCGCGAGGTAGGCTGGCCGATCGTTGCACCGCACCTGGACGTTCGTCGGTTCGTTCGTCAATGTCCGGAAAAGGGGACCGTTTTGGGCCTCGTTGTGGTACGGCAAACTCCGGGGGACGCGCAACGTGGCGCAGCCCACAGCGAGCCGTGGCAGAACTACCTGCCGCGGCGGCGAACGGCCGCGAGAATGATGTACGTCCGCGTCCGATTCGTGCCGCGCGGCGAGCCCGCTCGTTCTTCATGACGAGCACCGGCGTGCCGTGTTCGGGCGTCCCGGGCGAAGGGCCGAAGGAGCACTGACGATGGGCGAGGGGTACGCATGAGTGACACCGGCCAGATCCCGGGCGAGGGACTGCCGGAGAACGCAGGCATGGTGGAGCAGCCGGGCGTCCCCGCCCCGGGTGCGTACACCTTCCTCGATCCCTCCGAGCATGCGTCCGAGGACGACGATCTCCTGCTGATGCCGAGCCCGCAGGGCGCCTGGAGCGACCAGCAGGTGGCCCCGGCCCCCGGTCAGCCGGCGGACGGCGGGGCCGTGCAGGCCCAGGCGCCCGTGGTCGAGCAGGCCGCCTACCGGGAGCAGCCGCAGGGTCGGCCCGCCATGCAGGCCGTACAGGCCCAGGGGCCCGTGCAGGTCCAGACGCCGGACCCCGCTGTGTACGCCGTGCAGCAGGCGGTGGCCGGGGCGATGTCTGTGACCGGGCAGGGTACGCACGAGTCCGGCGGCCGCGACTCGGGCGCCGTCGATCTCAATGGCGTACGTATGCCGGCACAGGTCCCCGTTCCCGCACAGGCTGCGGTGGCGCAGGGCGCGGCACCCGTACGCCGACCGCTGCACCGCGGTCCGGCCTCGGGCGAGTCGACGCCGTCGTACGGCGGGACGCCGACCGGCGGAGTGGTCCGTTCGCTCGCCGACCGCGGACCCGCGGGCGCGCCGCAGACCCCGGTGCCCACACGGCACGCGGGACCGCCCACCACCGGTCCCGAGTACTTCGACCAGCCGGGCGCCGAAGCGGCTGTACTGCCGGGCCCGCAGCTCGGCGAGATCCCGCCGCAGGGCGGGAGTCCGTGGGCGGCCCACGCACCGGAGCAGGTCGCGGCGCCCGTGGCCGCGGAATCCGTCGCAGAAACGGTCGTTCCGGAGTTCGTCGAGCCCGCCCCGGTCGCCGAACCGACTGCAGAGCCGGTGGCCGAGCAGGCCGCCGTGACGGCTGCGGCCGAGGTTCCGGTCGAGCAGTCCGTGGAGGCTCCCGCTCAGGTGGAGACGCCGGTGGAAGCAGCGACCGCGGGCCAGTTCGTGCCCGTGCAGGGGTCGGTGCCGACCACCCCGCATCTGGCCCCGACGCCGGTCGCGGAGCCGGTCGCGGCATTCGAGCCCGCACCCGAGCCCCAGCCCGAGCGCGTGGCGAGCGCCGTCGAGTCCGCACCCGCTCCGGTCATCGAGACCCCCGGGACCACCGAGACCCCCGGGACCACCGAGACCGTCCACCCGGTCGAGGCGGTCGACGCACCGGCGCCCGAGCCGGTCGCTGTCCCCGAGCCGGTCGCTGTCCCCGAGCCGGCTGTGGTCCCCGAGCCGGCCGTGGTCTCCGAGCCGACCGTCGTCCCCGAGCCGGCCGCCGCTGCGGAGAAACCCGCCCCCGTACCCGTCCTCGTGGCCGAGGCCGCGCCCGCGACGGTGACCGCTCCCGAATCGGAGCCCGAAGCCGGCCCCGAGGTCATCGAGACCCCGGACCTCACGGCCCCCGTGGCCCCCGCAGTGGCCGCCGAGTCCGCAGAGGTCTCCGGGCACACGGAGTCGGCGGACACGGAGCCCGACGCGGACCAGCGGCCCGTCGAACCGGTCCGGGCCCCCGCCGCGGCAGAGCCCGAGACCGTGGAGGCCGCCGCGGAGACCTCGGCTCCCGCCTCCGCACCCGCCCCCGGTTACGACGACGCCGAGCGCGAAGCCGTGCTCCGCGTGATGCGCGAACGCCGCGACATCCGCAACGGCTTCCGCAGCGACCCCATCCCGCACGAGGTACTGCTCCGCGTTCTCGAAGCGGCGCACACGGCGCCCAGCGTCGGCCACTCGCAGCCCTGGGACTTCGTCGTCATCCGGTCCGCGGAGACCCGCCGCTCCATGCACGAACTGGCGCAGCGTCAGCGCGACGCCTACGCCAAGTCGCTGCCCAAGGGCCGGGCCAAGCAGTTCAAGGAACTGAAGATCGAGGCGATCCTCGACACCCCGGTCAACATCGTCGTCACCGCCGACCCCACCCGCGGCGGCCGCCACACGCTCGGCCGGCACACCCAGCCGCAGATGGCCCCGTACTCCTCGGCCCTCGCCGTCGAGAACCTGTGGCTCGCCGCCCGCGCGGAGGGCCTCGGCGTCGGCTGGGTCAGCTTCTTCGACGAGCGCGAGATGGTCCGCGCCCTGGGCCTGCCCGAGCACTTGGAAGTCGTCGCCTATCTCTGTGTCGGATATGTCGACGAGTTCCCCGAGGAGCCCGAACTGATGCAGGCGGGCTGGTCCAAGCGCCGCCCGCTGTCCTGGGTCGTCCACGAGGAGACGTACGGCCGCCGCGCCCTGCCCGGCGAGGAACCGCACGACCTGCTGCAGGAGACCATCTCCAACATCCGCCCGCTGGACGCCAAGGCGCTCGGCGAGGCCTGGGAACGCCAGAAGCGGATGACCAAGCCGGCCGGTGCGCTCGGCATGCTGGAGATCATCTCCGCACAGCTCTCGGGTCTGTCCCGGATGTGCCCGCCGCCCATCCCGGAGCCCGCGGCCGTCGCGATCTTCGCAGGGGACCACGGGGTGCACGCCCAGGGCGTCACCGCGTGGCCGCAGGAGGTCACCGGCCAGATGGTCGCCAACTTCCTCGGCGGCGGCGCGGTCTGCAACGCGTTCGCGTCCCAGGTCGGCGCCGAAGTGTGCGTGGTCGACGTCGGCGTCGCCACGGAGCTGCCCGCGACACCCGGCCTGCTGCCCCGCAAGGTGCGCGCCGGCACGGCCGACTTCACCACCGGACCCGCCCTCACCCGTGAGGAGGTCCTCTCGGCCATCGAGGTCGGCATCGAGACCGCCCGCGACCTGGTCGCGGCGGGCAACAAGGGCCTGCTCACCGGCGAGATGGGCATCGCCAACACCACCGCGTCCGCCGCACTGATCTGCGTGTACACCGGCATGGACCCGGCCGAGGTGACCGGTCGCGGCACCGGCATCAACGACGAGATGCACGCCCGCAAGGTCGACGTGGTCCGCCGGGCCCTCGAACTGCACCAGCCCGACCCGGCCGACCCGATCGGTGTACTGGCCGCGGTCGGCGGCCTGGAGCACGCCGCGATGGCGGGCTTCCTGCTCGGCGGCGCCTCACTCCGCACGCCCGTCATCCTGGACGGCGTGAGCGCGGGCGCCGCGGCCCTGGTGGCCCGGGCGATCGCCCCCGAGGCCCTCGCCGCATGCATCGCCGGCCACCGCAGTGCCGAGCCCGGCCACGTAGCCGCGCTCAACAAGCTGGGTCTGCGCCCGCTGGTCGACCTCGACCTGCGCCTCGGCGAAGGAACGGGCGCGCTGCTGGCGCTTCCGATCGTCCAGAGCGCGGCGAGGGCGATGCACGAGGTGGCGACGTTCGACTCGGCAGGCGTCTCCGAGAAGTAGCGCGCGGACACGGTCGGCCCGGCCCGCGCCCCGGGCGCGGGTCCGGGGCGGAACCACGGTTCCGGGCAGGGGCGGGCAGGGGGCAGCTCCGTGCAGCGGCCCCCACCCGCCCCACCGGCCCGCCCCGCGCCCCGACGCACCCCGTATCGTGGACCCACGCGCCACAAAGCCGCACGTCACAGCCGCTCCACCGCCGCAGCGGCCCGCACCCCGCATTGCACGAGGAGCACGCACCGCCATGGCCGAGCACGCCGATCACCCCGCGTACCCCGTCGGACTGCGCCTGAGCGGGCGCCGCGTCGTCGTCGTCGGCGGCGGCCAGGTCGCGCAGCGCCGCCTCCCCGCGCTCATCGCGGCGGGTGCCGACATCACCCTCGTATCGCCGTCCGCGACCCCGTCCGTCGAGGCGATGGCCGACGCCGGTGAGATCCGCTGGGAGCGCCGCCGGTACGAGGACGGGGACCTGACCGACACCTGGTACGCGCTCATCGCCTCCGACGACGCCGCCGCGAACGACGCCGCGTCCGCCGAGGCCGAGCGCACCCGCACCTGGTGCGTGCGCAGCGACAACGCCGACGTGGCCACCGCCTGGACCCCGGCCACCGGCCGCAGCGAGGGCGTGACCGTCGCCGTCCTCTCCACGGACGCCCAGGGCCGCGACCCACGCCACTCCGCCGCCGTCCGCGACGCCATCGTCGAGGGCCTGCGCGACGGCACGCTCGCCGCCCCGCACCACCGCACCCGGCCCGCCCCCGGTGTCTCCCTGGTCGGTGGCGGACCCGGTGACCCCGACCTGATCACCGTGCGCGGCCGTCGCCTCCTTGCCGAGGCCGATGTCGTCATCGCCGACCGGCTCGGTCCGCGTGACCTGCTCGACGAACTGCCGCCGCACGTCGAGGTGATCGACGCGGCGAAGATCCCGTACGGCCGCTTCATGGCGCAGGAGGCGATCAACCAGGCGCTCATCGAGCACGCCAAGGCGGGCAAGGCCGTCGTCCGGCTCAAGGGAGGCGACCCGTTCGTCTTCGGCCGGGGCATGGAGGAGGCGCAGGCGCTCGCCGCCGAGGGCATCCCGTGCACCGTCGTCCCCGGCATCTCCAGCTCGATCTCCGTACCCGGCGCGGCCGGAATCCCCGTCACCCACCGCGGGGTCGCCCATGAGTTCACCGTCGTCAGCGGTCATGTCGCCCCCGACGACGAGCGTTCACTGGTCGACTGGGCGGCGCTCGCACGGCTGCGCGGCACCCTCGTGCTGCTGATGGCCGTCGACAAGATCGGCGCCATTGCCGAGGCCCTCATCGCCCACGGCAAGTCCCCGGACACCCCGGTCGCCCTGGTCCAGGAGGGCACCACGGCATCCCAGCGCCGCGTCGACGCGACCCTCGCGACCGTCGGCGAACGAGCCGTCGCCGAAGAGGTACGGCCCCCGGCCGTGATCGTCATCGGCGACGTCGTCGCGGTCGGTACGGACACCGGCCCGAACCCCGCCGAGTAACCAGCGGTAACGGATCTTTTTCCAATCCGTTGGCACCACACACCGGACAAGGCAGTATCAACCTGTGGCAGATCTCATCACCGTCGACGACCCCGACGACCCCCGCCTGCGCGACTACACGGGCCTGACCGACGTCGAACTCCGACGCAGGCGGGAGCCGGCCGAAGGCCTCTTCATCGCCGAGGGCGAGAAGGTGATCAGACGCGCCCGGCACGCAGGGTACGAGATGCGGTCCATGCTGCTCTCGGCGAAGTGGGTCGATGTCATGCGCGACGTCATCGACGAGGTCCCGGCCCCCGTGTACGCGGTCAGCCCGGAGCTCGCCGAACGCGTCACCGGCTACCACGTGCACCGCGGCGCGCTCGCCTCCATTCAGCGCAAGCCGCTGCCGACGGCCGAGGAGCTGCTGGCGACGACCCGCCGCGTCGTCGTCATGGAGGCGGTCAACGACCACACCAACATCGGCGCGGTGTTGCCTTTGGGTCTACAAGAGCGTGCTGGTCAATGTCGTATTGCGATCTTCGAGGATATCGTTGATCACGCCAATCTGGGTGCGGCCTTCCGCAGTGCGGCGGCTTTGGGAGTGGATGCCGTATTCCTCACCCCGCGTTGTGCCGACCCCCTTTACAGGCGGGCCGTGAAGGTGTCCATGGGGGCTGTCCTCGCGGTCCCGTACGCCAGGTTTGAGTCATGGCCGCGTGACGCCGATGTCGTCCGGAAGGACGGCTTCGTGCTTGCGGCCCTCTGCCTCTCGGGAAGGTCCATTACTCTCGACGAGCTCGCCGGTCGCCGTTACGAGAAGCTTGCGCTGATGTTGGGCACGGAGGGGGAGGGGTTGTCGGCCGGAGCGCTACTGGCTGCCGACGAGCATGTACGCATCCCGATGGATGCCGGTGTCGACTCCCTGAACGTGGCCGCTGCCTCGGCTGTCGCCTTCTATGCCACCCGGCCGACCGAGGTATGACTGACCCCGGATGATGAGGATCAAGAGCCTGCCTGATGCGGCGTTCCGAGGTGCTGGACAGCGGCGGGACAGCAGGCATCCAGTCAGCGCGGCGGCGAGGCCGGCCAGCCCGGCCGCCGCGAAGCCGCCCGCTGGCACGGAGAGGTCGATTGCCACCCCGACGATCGGGGATCCGAGCGCGAAACCCGCACTCTGCGCCGAGGATTGCAGACCTGTCGCCTCACCCCGCACGCTGGCCGGCGCCAGTCGGCTCACCGCGTCGGCCACCGCGGAAAGGGTCGGCGCGGTGAGAAACCCGGTGCCGACAACGGCCACGCACAACCAGGGCCAGTCGTGGGCAAGCCCTGCGGGAATCGTCACGAGCCCGAGCTCCGGTGAACTTGCCGAGCCCGACCAGGCGTTCAACGCCGTGATCCGAGCAGTCCACGCCGTCCACGCTGTCGCCGAACGTGCCAACGCCCTGCTGAAGGTCACTTTCAAGGCCCTGAGCAGGGTCAGTCTCGACCCCGCGGCCATCACCCGGATCGCCCGAGCTGCCCTCGTCCTGCTCCAGCTCGAACACGGTCGCCGACCGCGCGCTGAGCTGGGGACTGGTCGATGAGCTGAGCCCGGTCGACCCACCCCGCATCTGAGCCGCAGCCGCGGCTCGCTCGCAGGCCGTATACCACCTGTGTGACGTGGTGCTTGCAGAACCCGACGAGACCGGTGAACATCCCCAGTTGTGGGTCTGTACGTCAACGGTGTGTCTTCGAGTAGGAGGTGACACCTGATGGCAGGCGTGACCGTGTCGGCTGGGCCGTGGAGGAAGTACAGCCTGCGGGGCTGAAGCCGGAGGCTCCGGACGATCAGCTGATCAGCCATCTGGTTGACAGACATCCCATGAGCTGGCGTGTCAAACAGCAAGTGCGTGGGCCCGGCGGGACCAGGCGGTCGCCCCGTCGCACGGCTGCCGGTCGCTCAGCTCGAACGGATGCCCTAGCCTCGGCAGGTGACGCTCTACTTCGATCCCCTGGCAATCCTCGGCAACGACCGCGAGGCCTTTCGGGGCCGTTGGGAGGACCGGCTGTGGCTCAACGTTCCCGGGCCCTTCTACGGCGGGGAGACCGACACCTGCTGGACGGGACGGCTTTCAGCGCCCGCCCACGTTCTCTACGGGGGCGAGTACCTCAGCGAGTACGTCTATCGCCAGCCCAGGACGTCTGCGGACACCGCCCTGCTGGTCGAAGCTGCAGACAGCGACCCGTTCCTCGGGTACGGCTGTGACGGCGACTCGCGATGGACGCCGGATACGGTCCGGGAGTGGTGGCGCAACCGCGGCCAGGTCGTGCAGTACCTGTCCGACCAGCGGAGCACGTGGGATGAGAGCGATGCCGCAGCGCGCCAGAACGTGGCCGCCGCCGTCCGCGACTTCGAGTCCTACATCGCCGCAGGGCTGGCATCTGACCTACGGATCTACCTCTACTGGCTGGAGGAGCGACAGTCTCCCGTCCCCGATGACCTGTTGCCCGAGCTGTAGCCGAGGGCACTTCGCGGCAACACGGCCACCGATCCAAGAGGATCGGCCCTTCCCATGAGCTGGAGCGTCAAGCGGCGAGTGCGTGGGCTCGGTGGGACCAGGCGATCGCCTCGTCGTACGGCGTACCGGTTTTGAGGCAGCCATGCAGGATGCCGACGAGCCGGTTGGCGAGTTGGCGTAGGGCGGCGTTGAACTCGATACCGCCGACCCGTTGCTGCTCGTAGTAGGCCCTGGCGCCGGAGGAGACCCGTAGCGCGGAGAAGGCCTGGGCGATCAGGGCGTCGATGAGCCGGTCGTTGCGGACGAACCGCGCGGTCACGACCTTCTTCTTACCGGAGGCGCGGGTGATCGGGCTGGTGCCGGCGTAGTTCTTGCGGGCCTTGGCACTGGCGTACCGGTGAGGGTCGTCGCCGAATTCTGCGAGCACCCGGGCGAAGTAATCCTCGACCTGCCCGTGCAAGAAGTTGACCTGCTGACCAGCATCGCGATGAGCACGCGTACGGAGGCGGCGTAGGTCGCAGTGACAACGGCGGGCTTGCCCAGGTGCTTGGCGCGCAGTACGGCTTGGATCTTGGTGGTCTTGTCGGGGATGTTGCGTCGGCGGGCGCGCTTGAGGGCGGCGCTGATCTGCGTGGTCGTCAGCTTCGCAGCGGCTACAGGATCAGGTGCCTTGGCCAGCAGTTCCAGGGTGTCGGGGGCGTCCACGTCCTCGAACGCCTCCAGGGCGGCGGGGAAGTAGTCGAGCAGGGCGTGCCGCAGCCGCTGTGTGGTGCGAGTACGTTCCCAGATCAGGGTCTTATGCGTGCGCGTCACCACTTTGACCGCTTCGGCGTCAGCGGTGTCCCCGGAGATCGGGCGGAGCTGGTGGGAGTCTGTGCGCACCATGTCAGCGAGCATGTGCGCGTCGGCCCCGTCGCTCTTGGCTCCTGACACCGCCAGGCGTTGCCTGCACAGGGAAGCCTGCAGTGGGTTGACCGCGTACACCGTGTAGCCAGCGGCGACGAGTGCCTGCACCGACGGACCGCGATCAGTCTCGATCCCGATCACCACGGCGGCCTCGCTGTTCTCGCCGAGCTCTGCACCGATCATCGCGTGCAGCCGTTCGATGCCGGCCACGCCCTCCGGCAGCCGGGCCTTGGACACCCGGTGGCCTGCGGCGTCCATCAACTCGACGTCGTGGTGGTCCTGGGCCCAGTCATCCACAAGGAACAGCAACTTGTCCTCCGTCATTGACCTCGATCGGCAGTAGCCCGCAGGAGAACCATCAGCGACCTAATAAGGCTGTGCTCACGCCACAACTGGGCGGGCACGGCATGCCATCAGCGATTTCGCTCCTGGCCGACCGGCAGGGGCACGATCTGTCAACAGGACTCGATGTCCAGGGAAAAGAGAGTGCTCACCTGCTGGCGGCTACCAGGCGCCGAGTCTGC
The DNA here is from genome assembly GCF_040655115.1 of Streptomyces atratus. Classification (GTDB taxonomy): domain Bacteria; phylum Actinomycetota; class Actinomycetes; order Streptomycetales; family Streptomycetaceae; genus Streptomyces; species Streptomyces atratus_D. The sequence goes on from NZ_JBFAJH010000057.1 coordinate 40,822, forward strand.
CGGATGGAGCCTCGGTAGGACTTATTAGGGCCAAGGCGGGTGGGATCAAGCCGACCGGCGAGGGCGGGCTGCTGCAGCAGCTGACGGAGAAGGCCTCGAGCCGCTGACCGCCGCAGTCTGGCCCAACGACCACACCGGCCCGACCGTCTTTCGCTCACTGACCGCCTACGATCACCAACCACAGACATTGATACTCGTAAGTGGGTTCCGGTGGTCGTGGCTCCACCACTGACTGACGCCCTGCTGGGCTGTCCTCCGGTTGTTCTGTCCGGCTTCCG